>CAWAYP010000010.1:0-385823 GCA_963786375.1 uncultured Verrucomicrobiae bacterium | reverse complement strand
ACAGTTTATTACCGCGTCATTGGCCGATGAACGCTGATTACCACTGTCGCCCTCGCTGTAGAAATAAATCACCTCGCCTTGATTCGCGCCCACATTATCGAAAACGCAATTGTAGAATTCAGTATTGGGGATGCCACTGAAAAAGCAGTTGCTGATATTTCGGAATATACAATTTTCAAATATCCATCCAAATGTCCCACTATTTATGTCCATCTCCGTGTTCCCAACCTGGCAGGTCGAATTGATGACGAGGCAGTCTTTGATTAACACATTATAGGTGCTGCTGCCCCAGGTCTGGACGAAGTCGGTGTGGTTCTCCGCGTAGTTGACCTCGTTCACGTTCGTCACCACGCACCCGGAAATCAGTTGGTTGTTGCCCCAGATGTGGAACACGTCAATGTCGTTCATGTTCGCATAGACGCAGTTGATCACCGTATCGTAGTTGCCGTTCAGGTTGACCATCGTCGCCTGGTCGGAGGCGACGGCTCCGTAATTGGCCACAGGCGAATTGGTCAAGGTATCATAATTTCCATTCATTGCCACGGCGCAAAAACCGCCAGCCGAGGGCGGCGAGCAGGTGATGCCGGACAGGGTAATGTAATTGCCCGATAATGTGATATTGCCCGCGATCACCACACCGTTGGCGCCCAGAAACGTGATCGGGCTGCTGGCGCCACCGGAATTGTTAAACGCCACATTTTCATTGTAGGTGCCGGCGGCGAGGTTGACGGTATCGCCGGCCGAGGCCGTGCTTGCGGCTTTGCTTACCGTCAGCCACGGCGCGCCCTGACTTCCGTTGTTGGAATCATTCCCGGTTTTTGATACGTAATAAGTCGCGGCGGACAGAACATTCGCATTTAATAAAACCAGCAGAAGAGCCGACTTGAAGCTTTTGAACATATAACGACATTTGTTTCTTCAAACCATGTACCTCTCGGGTCGAGTCAAAAAATCTGACTCGATTCAGCCCGCCCCCGAACAAGTGGCAAAGTCGTAAAAGCACTTTGCCACTCATACAAGAGGATGTTCCAAAAAGCACGGCCCATGCCACAACCTTATTTACATGCGCATAACAAATATCTTGCCCTTTAATCGGGCAGTTTTTGAAAAAATGGACACCGTCAGTTGGGCGAAGCACCCCGAACATCGGTCCGGAGTGAAACAACATAAGCCAGCTTAGGAAGTTGGGCTGCCATTTTCAAAAGCACCGGCAATCTGGGAAAAATCGCGTTCCTCCTCGCTTTTTGCCACCACCTCAACCGCCGCATGACTCCGGGGCGGGCTGTAGATAACCAGACAAATGGCCGCCAACAACCAATACCAGATGATGACGATCTGGTCGAAATACGTTACGGAAATGAAAGACAGGCAGTGCGCAAACAAGGTTGCGCCCAAAGCCCAAATGAAAAACGCCGCTGGCGATTCCGGCGACTCGGCACGAAGTCTCCGGCCAATTCCCCTGAAACACACAAAAATAATTGCCAGGAAAAGCGCCAGCTTCAATACCCCGCCGTTGACACCTTCCAAAATATATTGGTTGGTTATGTCCATCATATTGGGATCCGCGGCAATCACCTCACCCGCCGGTGACCAATTGGCCGTGTAAGTGGTCCCAAACAACCACCACTGGCCAAAGTGATCAACCGCCTGGCTGATCAACCATGCGCGATGCCAGCCTCCCCCCCGGTGATACTGCTTAATTTGGCGATCAAATACCAAACCGGGGCCTTCATCACCAAAGCCAAGACGATAATCGCCGCGATTATTCCCCGGCGCAACAGGCGCAAATACCGTCTCCATTTCCAAAACATCAGGACGCCCGCGCCGGCAAGCAGCGCCATCAAAGGCCCACTTGAACGCGCTGTAACAGTAACCACGACCGAAGCCATCAACCCGGCCACAACCAGCCGGCGATTTTGCGGACGATAATACCAGAGTGCCACGCACAACGGAACCAGTGTGGCCCCAAAAGTTCCGGCCAAAATCCAGTTTCGAAACGGCCCCTGGCAGCGTATGTGTCCTTCCCGCAACACGTCCACCAAGGTTACCCCTCCGAACGCGGCAAAGGGGTTGATCCCAGTGCAGCCCTCATAGAGCATGGACACCGCCAGCGGCAAACTGGCCAGTAATAACGTTCGCGCACCGGTCACGATGTCTTCAAAATCCACGATAACGCAGCGGAAGAAATAGTAGGAACAAATCGCATTATAGGCGTCACCCGTTCTGTTCACAAACAATGAGATCGAAGGATTCGACAAGGTCCCAAAAACCACCGACACCAACACCCACCACGCGAATATCTTGTCCAAGCGGGTCCATCTGAATTGGGCGGCTTCTCCCCTGGCGAGAACGCGCACGACCCCCACCAGCATCACGATGCGGAAAATGGTGAAATTCAATCCCGCTATGACCAGTTGCTGCCCCAATGGCATGATACAGGTCAAAAACAACAAGGGACAAAACGCCAATCGCCGGGGTAACACCCAGGTCAAGGCTGCCATCACCAGCAGGACTGCAAGGGCCGCTGGTATCAGGTCTGTTGTTTGATCGTTCATCTCAAGCGGTCGTTCGTTTTTTACTCATTGCAAAACGCCCGGTTTTGCCGGACCGCTTTCCCTTAAAAGGCCACAGCGACCGGCGCAACTTCGTCATTTGCTCTTTTCTGAGAAAAGCGACCTTTTGGGGCGCGATGAGCGGGTCCCGTCCGCTGAACCTCCACCAACAGTAACCGCACCAGCGCACGACACTGCCAATCACAAACGGATGGCTTGCTGCCCGACGGCAACATTTGACCAACTCGAAAAGCGGATGGGAACCAAACGAAGCATCCATCATGCCGGCCCGGAATTTCCCGCGCCATATGCCGCCGGCGCTTGACGTGAGACGATAATGAAGAATGTGAAGATCAGGCCGGGTTAGAATTTCCCAACCCGCCATCCTGACATCGAGTTGAATCAACCAGTCCGAGCCTCCGTAATGCAGCGGCGTGTAGCCGCCGCTTTGATCAAAGCAGCTTTTGCGGAACACAGCGCTGGCAGCCACGGAATCCCTTGAATTGTCCCGCCGGAGTTCCCAAACTCCATTTGGGCGTTCATAAACAAACCCGCTGGCAACCCCCAGCCGCGGATTGTTCCGGAATTCTTCGAGAATTGACTGGTAGTAATCTTCTGTGGCAGGCGCTTGGTCCGCGTCTTGCACGGCCACGAAACCAAACTCCAGCGGCCTGGCCAATTCGTATGCGGCCGAGATGGCTTTATATTGCGAACCAAAACAGCGCCCGCTCCTTGAACTGGCGGATTGCAAATGGATGAACGGGTGCTCGGCGGCAAACTGCTTGACGATGGATGCCGTCCGGTCGGTGGATCCGTCATCCATGATGAACCAAGCCAGCGGTAGAACCGTCTGCCGCAGCACGGCCTGGATAACCTCGCCAATGCAGGCCTCCTCATCCTTGGCCGCCGTCAGCAAAACGTATTGGAAATCATTCATTCTGTTCCCCGATAATTTCAGGTCGCGTATCCGCGCGAATTCTCAAAAACACGCCCGCTCAAAGGGCCATGACCGATTCGGAGAACAACCACTTCAGACAGGCGAGACTTCTTTTCACCTTGTAGTGGTAGTTCTGCCGTGCGCCATTATGAAACATAAACGCCAGCGAGTAGCCCATGGTCCGCAGCAGCAGGTGCAAACACGAAATCAGGAAGTAACCCGCCGTGGCGATTCGGGAATGGTGCTTTCTCCAGTACTGCAAATCGGCACGCTGCTTTTCAATGTAAAACCGGACCGGGAAATTGGACGAACTGGCGCCTCCATAATGAACGGCTTCAGCCGAGGGAACAAATGCCAGGCTCGAACCAGCGAGCCAGAATCGCTTGCTCCAATCCATATCTTCTCCATACATGAAAAAGGCTTCGTCCAAAAGCCCCACCCGGGACAGCGTCTCCCGGCGAATCAGCCAAAAGCAGCCGCTTAGAATATCCACCGTCCGCGTGCTGTCTTGCGGCCAGTACGAAAGCGAATATCCCGTGAAAAGTTTGCACCGCGGGAAAATGGTGTCCAGCGCGAACGCGCGACAAAACATGTTCCACAAGGAGGGAAATCCGCGGCAGGACCGTTGCAATTTGCCATCGCCACCGACGATGCGCGGTCCAACCATGCCAACTTCAGGATGTTGCTCGCAATAATCAACCAGGCGATTGATGCAATCCGGCAGCACCTTGACATCGGAATTGATGAGGCACAGGTACCGCCCTTTGCTGTTCTCAATTCCGAGGTTGTTTCCCTTGGCAAATCCAAGATTGGCCGGATTGCGGATGAGTTCCACGCGCGGAAAGTTGCTTTTGACCAGTTCGGGCGATCCGTCGGAAGAGGCATTGTCCACCACAATAATTTCCATGGGATACCGGCAAACCGCCGGAGTCAGTGATTCCAGACATTGCTTGAGATAGTCCCGGGCATTCCAGCTTACGATAATGATTGAGACCAGTACCTCGGAAGAATCTTTTTCCATCCTCTGTCCTCCACTCCGGTTCCGCACTTGAACGGCTTCCGCCTTTAAAGAGATTCCGCCACCGGATACAAGCCGGCTTCCTTCCGCAAAGCGCGGCCCAAGCGATGGCGAACGGACTTAAACCAGCTTTGCGGATAGGCCAGCCAATCGTAAGCGCCGTTCAACTTTGCCAGCAATAACGGTTTGTCGTCGCAATTGTTGACCGGCAGGCGCTTCAAACTGAATAAATCGTCACCGGCACGGACCCGGCCAATCATCGTGGTGACACAATGCCGATAACCCTGCTCCTGCAATAGTTTTTTGAACGCGACCGTGAAGCGCCGGTCCTGCTGGGGAAAGGCATAGGGGTAGGCAAAACTTGTGACGGTCCCGCCAAGCTCCTGCTCCAATTTCTTCTTCGAAGATGACAATTCATTTTGGATTTCCACCCAGGAGTTCCCGTAGAGAACGGGGTGTCTGGCGGTGTGCGAGCCAAACTGAATGCCTTGTATGCGCAGTTCGCGAACCTCCTTCCACGTCAAACACTCCCTGCCTTTGAATGATTGCCGGCCCGGTCCAATAAAAGCCGTGGGCAGAAACACCGTGGCGGTGTGGTTGTGGGATTTCAAAACGGGCAACGCCGAGTCGTAAAAATCCCGAAACCCGTCGTCAAAGGTGATGAGCACCCTTTTCTCCCGCTCCAAACCTCCCTGTTGCGCAAGGCGAACGCCCTCCTCCAAGTCAACCGACCGAAAACCTTCATCGTTCAACCAGCGCAGGTGTTGCGCAAACCGGGCCGGGCTGGTGGCCGTTTTGTAATACGGCGAACACTCCGGCTCCACGTCGTCGGAAATGCTGTGGTACATCAGAATCGGCAGCGCGCGCTTCCTGGAAACCGCGTTCATTCCCACCAAAGGACGGAACGCATAAAGCGACAATGCTCGATCCAATCGCATACGACAAATCACCGGCGCCACCGGAAAAGACGCCTACGGATAAACCGTGGACCCCTTGGACAAGCTTGCGGATTGAAATTCCGAAGAAAAGACGAGGGAGTCCACCAGACCCAAGTACCTGTGCTTTTGAGTGCCCCAATTGTTCTGCGCAACGTATTCACCCGCGTTGCGGACCAGTTTTTCGCGCAGCCCGCGATTTTTGATCACGTCGAGCATGGCCATGGCCAGATCATCCTTGTTGCCCGAGTCGAAGAAACGCACCACCGAGTCATTAAAGTAAAAGCTGTCCACTTTGGTTTTGGAGACGATCACCGGCACGCCTTCGGCCATGAACTCCATGATTTTGGTGCTGTACGCCTCATTGCCAAAAGAGTCCGCGCGTTTCGGGACGATGCCCAAATCCGCGTTCGCGACAATGTCCGCGACTTCGCGTGCCGGCACGCTTTCCCGCAAAAATACGCGGTCCTTCAAACCCAGTTCCTGAACCAGCGCCTCCAACTGCGGTTTCATGCTGCCGCCGCCGTAAATGTGAAATTCGGCCTCCGGCATCCGGCGGCAGGCCTGGTCAAACGCGCGGATGGCGAGGTCAAGACCCTGGTGCCGTTGCAACCCGCCGTGATACAGCAGAATGAAGCGGCCGTCCTGGCGGGTCCGCCGGGACCGGAAAAGATTCAGGTCCACGTAATTGATGAAGACCGAGCACTTGTCCCTGGAGACCGAACGCGCCGCGGCCTTTTCCAGCCAAAGATGGTTTGAGATAATGACATGATTGGCGAAGCGGGCGGAAAGTTTCTCAACGATTTTCAGGAGCCTGACGTAAATGCTGTCCTCTGGTTTGCGGAATTTGTTGGCGAAGAATTCCGGCAAAATATCATGAATGTCCAAAATGATCTTCGCCCCCATCCATTTGGGAACCCAGGCGCTGAACACCAAAAAATCCGGGACATTATGCACATGAACCAGGTCATATTTGCGTTTTAAATGCAAGCGGCTGAGGCAAAAAGAGGATTTCGCGCAAAATTTCAACAGCCGGTACAGGTAGGCAAATTTATTCTTCTCGTTCCGCAGCCGCCGCTGAATGCGATGGACGTTGACCCCGTCAACCACTTCAAAGGCCGGCGGTTGCCTCCCGTCCCTCAAGGCAATCACGTCCACCTGGTCCCCGCGCTCAACCAACGCCCGCGCATAACGCATCACCCGGTTGTCACTCTCGTAAAAAGAGTACACGAGCATGCAAATTTTCTTGCCGGCGGGCGGCATTTTCCCGTCAGATTTATTTTGTGGATTCATGCGGCGAGCGAGAACGGCTTAGGCGTCGTGCAGAAATTCCTGATGCAACCGGGGAGGGACATAGGTGCGCGTTTTGTTGAGCACCGTGCTGACGTTGGCTTTTGACTCGGCCAGCAACGCCGTCACCCGCTTGACCACCTCCTGATTGGTTTTCCCGGCTTCAATGACGAGCAACGTCATATCCATGAGTCCCGCCAGGCGGAACGTCGCGGTGATCTCGGCCACCGGCGGCATGTCAAAAATAATATAATCGTAATCGCTGCGCCTGATTTTGGTAATCAGCCCCGCAACGTGTTTGGGCAGAACCTGCGTCAGTTCTTCGGTCCGCACCGGCTCAGTTGCTACATACAGGTTTTCCTGGACCAGGGCTTTTTCCTTCGTCTCGGCTTTCAATGCCGAATCCAGTCCGCAATCGGGGCTTCCCCTGTGGAATTGCTGGGCCGATCCTCCTTCAATGTTCATGTCCACCAAAAGTACGTTTCCTTCTCCCGTTTCCGAAAGGGAAGCCGCCAGGCCGGTCGCGATGCTGCTTACGCCTGCACCCCTGGCACAGCTTGTCACCCCAATCAGCTTCGGTTTGTGGACGAGGTTCCTCACTTCGAAATAGACAACCAGGCGATCTCTCAGTCCCTCGTAAAATCGGCGCAATGGATGCTGATGATTCAAAGATTCCAAGCCGACCACCGAACGAGGCGCGCCTTCTCCAGAAGCTTCAGGCCGGCCACCATCGGCGTCCCGCAAAAGCAAACGGTTCCGTTCGGTCGCCAGATGGCGATAGCCGTTCCCCGTTATGTCCGGTATGGAAATAAAAAGAGGCAGTCGCAACTTCGTTTCGATTTCCGACGGACGTTTTACGGAACGGTCCAAAAATAACTCGATAAAAAATGCCAAAGCCAGCCCGGCCAGGACACCTCCAACCGCCACCATGGCCACCTTCTTCTTGAATGGTTTTGACCACCCTTTGGTGGGCGGTGATGGAGCCTGGATGATGCTGATATTCGCGCCTTTGTCTGCCCCCAAAGCCTCATCAATACGGGTTTCTTCCAAATTACCCATAAAGTATTTAAGATTGGCTTGTTCAAGGTCCCTTTTTTGTTCCAGTTCGGAAATGGTTGCCTTTACTTTGCTGAAATTCGTCGCCTCGGCCCAGACTTGATTCAATTGCAGGTTTAACACCTGGATTTTAGCCTTGAGCGCCAAAACTTGTTCAGTTTCGGTTTCCAAATCCATGGGAATTTCTCCTGCCTGGCTGATGACCGGGCTTGAGGGAGTCACGTTCAGCGCCAGGAGTCCGGGATATTTTTCTTCAAGACTCCTTTTGAGCGCCTCGTTCTGAACAATTTGTTCGTGGACTTGCTTGACCAATACATTTTCCGTGGTGAAACCCTGCTGCGTCAGATAATTCTGTTCCTTGTCCTCGAAAAAGGCCAGCAACGCACAAACCCTTCTGTACTGAGCGACCTGTTCCGGGGGTGTTTCAGTTGCCGACACAACGTTGGTGGCCGCCGACTTGGCGCCCAACGATTTGGTCAACCCTTCCACCATGGCCTGACGTTCTGCCAGATCGGCCTCGGCGTCAAAGAGGTCCTGGCGAATCTTTGAGATTTGTTCGGCATAGGCCGTTTGTGTGTTATCAACGGAAATCACACCCGCGGCACTGATTATTTTGCTGAGTTCATTGTCGGTCTGGGCAAGTTGCCCGCGCAACCGGGCAATCTCATTGGTCAGAAAATTATTGGGCACTCCCAAACCTTGGTGCATCTGCACGTGCTTTGTAATATAGGCGTCAATAATTTCACTCAGAACGGGTTGCACAAGCTCGGGGTCTGTGTTTTGATAACTGATTCGAATTACGCTGCTGTCAGGTATCTGTTCCACGGTCATGTTTTTTCTAACCAGAAACGCGGCCCGATTGGTGTCTGCGCCTCCGCCGGCATTGGCCAAAATCTTTTCCGGCGTCACTGCCTGGACCACTTGCCCGGCCAAATCCAAGCTGTTAAGAATCTGCACTTCCGTGTTAATGACACTGTCGCTCCGCTCATTCAGAGACACAACATTCTGCTCATCGCCGGGAAGATTCAGTGATTTGCCCTCCACCACGTAACGAATGGAAATCAGGGCCTGGGATTGGTACTGCGGCGGATTAACAACAAAGAGAAGCACAACGGCCGCCAGAATTCCCAACACAGAAAAGGCAAGAATGGTCCACTTCTGTCGAAAGATGATGAAATAAACATCCCCCGGAGTAATACCTACACTTTGCGAATCTGGCCGATTTTCGTTCATCTCAAAACACACTATCCGGGGAACCGGATTATTTTTCCAGTGAAATCAATTTCTTGACCCGGGCCGGATTGCCGGCCACCACCGCGCCCGCGGGCACATCTTTTGTCACCACGCTGCCCGCCCCAACCAATGCGTTTTCACCTATGGTAATCCCGCACAGCAGCGTGGCGCCGGAACCAATGGAGGCGCCCCGTTTGACCAATGTCGGGATGCATTCCCAATCGGCTTCCGTTTGCAGCCCGCCGCCACTGTTTGTGGCGCGGGGATAACGATCATTGGTGAAAGTGACGTTATGGCCGATGAAGACCCCGTCCTCCAAAGTCACACCTTCACAAATGAATGTGTGACTGGAAATTTTGCAGCGGCTTCCAACCTTGACTCCCTTTTGAATCTCCACAAACGGGCCAACCTTCACGTCATCCCCGATCTCACAGCCGTAAAGATTGACAAAATCGTGAAGCCGGACATTTTTGCCCAGTTTCACGTCCGCGGCTATCCGCTGAAACGAATGCGGCGAAGAACTCACCTAACCAACCTGCGCCCTCGCGTCCGGAGCTTTACTTGCGATTTTCGACCCGGCAGGCTTGGAACTTTTTTTGTATCTTTTTTATCGTAGTTCAACAATGACAGGCGCAGCGACATTTCGGAAGGTGACATCGCACCATTGTCTTCGTTTTGCTGAACTGAAAGTGTGACCGGCGCACCGCCTTTTTTCAAGGATTCGGTGGACGCCTCCAAAATGCGGACCAGTTCCAGACCGTCTTCACCGCTCGTCAGCGGCCGCGTTCCATGTCTGATGCAATCCAGAAAATGCTGGCACTCATTTTTCAACGGCTCCTCCTGTTTGAGATAGGGAATATAAACATCGCCATAGTGGTAGGCATAATGAAACTCGGCGAACGTGTCGTAGTGGGGCGGCCGTTCGACCCGCGCATCGAAAATTCTGATTTTCTCCAGCGGTGAAACGTCGTCGTAAACAATCATCCGCTTGCTGCCAACGATGGTCATTTCCCGGATTTTTCTCGGATCCAGCCAACTGCTGTGAACGATGGCGGACCGTTCCCCGGGGAAAGCGAGCCACATCGTGGTCACGTCTTCCACTCCGGGCGTGATGTGCGCGCTGCCCTGGCAATTCACAACGGTGGGGCGATCTCCCATGATATGCAGGATGATGGAAATATCGTGCGGCGCCAAATCCCAGGCCACATTGATATCCTTTTGGAAAAGCCCAAGGTTCAGCCGCCGGGCGCAAATGTAGCGAATCTCTCCAATATCACCACACTTCACAATTTCCTTGATCTTCCCCACCGCCGGTGAATACAGAAACGTGTGCCCGGTCATCAACACCAACCCTTTTTTCCGGGCAATCTCAATCAGGTCCTCACATTCTGCGGAAGAGCACGCCATCGGCTTTTCGACAAAGGTATGTTTGCCGGACAACAGGCTGGCCTTGGCCATTGCGTAGTGCGACTTGACCGCCGTAGCGATTACAACCGCATCCAGTCCGGCGCCGTTCAGCATGTGGTGGTAATCCGTCAACCCTTCCACCTCCGGATACAATGATTTAAGATGCGCCAGGCGCCGTTCACTGACGTCGCACATCATCTTCAGACTGCAATCGGGCAGGGACCTTAAATTACGCACCAGATTGGGGCCCCAATAGCCGCAGCCGACAACTCCGACTTTTATTTGTTTTGACATATTACAACCGGGATTTGATGTCTTCCACGTTCGCGTGTCCGTGCCTTTCCGCACGCACCACTTCCGCAATGCCTATTTTGTGCAAGGAATAAGAGTGGATCATGCGGTTTTCGGGGAGAATCGATTTTGACGAAACTGAAATTGAAGAGAATCTTTTCCGCTGGCGCGCCTCCCATATTTGGACAATCAGGGCCGGAACCGTTCGCAACACTATTTCCAGGTCCTGCCATACACTTTTCGCGCGAGCGTATTTAATGTCCAGTTGGATCATCTCAACGAACGTGGTCCGGTTTTTGCCACTGACTTGCCAAAGCCCGGTGAGCCCGGGCAATGTGCTAAATCGTTCTCTTTGCCACGGCAGATATTTTTCGTATTCGTAGGGCAGGCAGGGACGCGGCCCCACCAGGCTCATTTCACCCCGGAGCACATTGATCAACTGGGGCAATTCATCCAAGCCGGACGAACGGAGCAACCGGCCAAAAGGAATAATCCGCGGATCACCCTGCGAGTCCATCTTTGTCATCGGCGTGTTTGAATCCATCAACCGGTGCAGGTGCCCTTGATGCATTGCCGCGTCCGCGCCCACAAACATGGTCCGGAATTTGAAACACATGAATCGCCGCCCCAAATAACCAACCCGGTCCTGTTTAAACAGGACCGGCCCCGCGGAAACCAGCCGGATCAACACGGCGACAAACGCCGCCAACGGCACAACCAGCGGCAGCACCAGCAGCACGATTGAAACGTCCAGAATTCGCTTCCAACGCGGAATCCAAGCCGGGTTGATTGAGGGAACCTCCGGTGATTGGTCGGTTTTGTTATTGAAATCCATAACTACAAGGACAGGCGGCAAGATTGAAAATTCTTTGAAAATAATGGCGAATGCCAAAAAAAGGATTAACCAGCCCAATTACAACATCGCAGCACATGCCATTTATTTTGATTGTGACCATTTTTATACAAAGCTCCGCACTTGTTGGCGTTAAGTATTTTTCACCAACAGTCTCAACCCCTTCTCCATACGATAATTATCGGAGAACCCCTCTATTTGCTCCAACTTCAACCTGAAACCGCAAAGCCCTCCGCGCGGGGAGCCGCCAAAGTTGGCACCAAGTCCGCCACGACATTTCGTTCCAAGACAACCGAGCTTTCATCTATCTCGGCAGGTGTCGGGCGCCCCAAAACATCCAACAGCACTTGAACCCGCCTTCTGGCCGGCATGACCCGCAAAACGAAGGCATGCATCCCGGCAAAAGCGCCATCCGCCAGCAGCACCTCGTCCCCCGGCGAAATTCGATCTTCCACCGTCATCGTTTCCCCGCCCGCAAAACATTCTTTTAATTCATCAATCACCGCGTCGGCGATTTTGGGAATTCGATGGGAAAAATGGACGACCGTGACAATCCCGTTTGTGCGCTGAATTTCGTTCAGGCTTTGCTCCACAATGCAACGAATGAAAATATAACAGGGGAACAACGGCTCGCTTACCCGCACCACGCCGCGCCGGGTCGCCCGCTCGATGCGCAACCGGGGATGAAACACTTCCAGTTTCAAATTCTTGCGCAGATTGGCGGTCGCAATGTGCTCGTGCTTCGGCTTCGTCCGGGCGCAATACCAAGCCGAAGAATCCGTTTGCCTGAGAGGGTTGAACATCATTGAATTACGTCTCCTGGCCTGTTAATACTTAAAGCGAACCATGGCGTCCGCTAAAGTATTACCATTGGCAAACTGCTGATGAAACGCCCCGCCGCAACAAACGGAAAACTCGCGCACAATTCCCCCCTGCTGGCGCCTGCCGCCATTCTGAGCCTGATCAAATTTATCCAGCCCCTCCATCTGATAACACATATTAACAATTCAACTCGCAAACAAGTAAACCACATCTCCCGGAGTTTATCTACAGCGATCAACGCTATTATCTTGTAATAATAATGCTGATTGTAATGTAGTGATATTCGCTACGCAATTTTTCCTCATATTTTCAGCTGTGGCCGTTGAGCGGAGGATTCGTAACAACCACTCATCCGTTTTTGTCTTTGGGCAGCATCTGAAAGCGAATGGCATATTGGAGCAATTCCGAGGAGCTTTTCAAATTCAGCTTTTCCTTGATCCGCGCCCGGTAGGTTTCCACCGTGCTCGCGTCAATGTGCAACATCGCGGCGATCTGCCGGGTGCTTTGTCCCCCGCCCATCAGTTCAAAAACCTGCAATTCCCGGTCCGTCAGCAAGTCCACCGAAAAGCTGGACGACGGGCGCGGGCGGCCGGCAATTTGTGATGCCACCCAATTGGCGGCCTTTTCACTCCAGTAAATTTCCCCGCTCAAAACCTTGCGGATGGCCAGCAGAATTTTTGCGGGCGACTCCTCCTTGGCGACGTATCCGCGCGCACCTGCCCGGATCACCCGTTCGGCATGCAAAGTCTCCTCGTGCATCGAGAACACCAAAACCAGAACGCTCGGATAACTGTCACTCAGATTTTTGACAAGCTCCAAACCGTGGGAATCCTTCAAGGTCAGGTCCAAAATCACCAAGTGCGGCTCGGTTGCCGCCACCAGTTCCAGGGCCTGGTTGCTGTTGTCCGCTTCGCCACAAACGCACAAATCCGGTTCCTGTTGAATGATGCGCCGTAGTGACTCCCTTACCAGGGGATGGTCATCCACCAGAAGAACGCGGATGTTTTTTCTCTGCCCGGCCGGGCTGGAATCTTTCATATGTCTCAGCGGAAATTTTATCCTGAATCACGTCGCGCATGTTCCCACTTTTTGCCGCGACAAACACCGCGCAAAGAAATGAATCGCTCATGAACGAATCATCAACCCGCTGAACAATGACCGGTCGGCTGACCGTTCCGATTGTCTCCACCGCGCGCTTTAAATCGCTTCGTTGTTCATGCTATAAAATTCTCCCCGGAACCTACAAGGAATAATTTGCCGGTGCCAGGAATGGGTGGGCAACGGTGCTCGTAAAAGAATGCAGGGAATGGTTATGAGGCATTTCCACCGTGACAACCGGCGGCCGCACCTTGGTCGGCAAAGTAACCGACCGAGGGGCGATGGAATTATCCGCAGCTAGCTGCCAGTGGCTGATTGAAATTCGCCAAATATCATTTCCAGAGCCGACCGGCTTAAATAATGTTGGCGGCAGGCGGCCGGAACAAACCGACATCCGCCTGCCATTTACCTCACCAGTTCCACAAAATTCCTCAGCAATTGCAGACCGACCTTCTGGCTTTTTTCCGGGTGAAATTGCGTGGCGAAAACGTTGCCGCGCCAGACGGATGACGCAAAGGTGTCGCCATATTCCGTCCGCGTGGCCACGATGCCGGCGTCCAGCGGTTGCGGATAAAAGCTGTGGACGAAATAAACGTAGCTGCCGCTGGCCACGCCGCGATAGAGCGGACAGTCCGGCTTCGTGATTTCAAGCTGGTTCCAGCCAATTTGCGGAATCTTCAATCCATTTTTTCCCGAAAAGCGGATGACGCTGCCTTTGAAAATCCCCAGCCCGGCGGCGCAGGAGTTGAATTCCTCGCTCTTTTCAAACAAGGCCTGATAACCGACACAGATGCCGAGAAACGGTTTGCCGGACTGGATGAAGTCGCGCGCGGCCTCCAGCAATTTCTGTTTGCGCAGGGCATGGATGCAATCATCGAACGCGCCGACGCCGGGCAACACCATCGCCCGGGCATCGCCGATTGTGTCCGGCGTTTGCACGATGCGCACATCCGCACCCACCTTGCGCAGCGCCTTGTGGACGCTGCGCAGGTTGCCGGAACCGTAATCAAGCAGAGCAATCACGGGCCAAGGTTATGTCTTGCGGCGCCCGCTGGCAACCGGGAGATGAGCCAGTACAATTTTGTTCGTACAATGAGCATTAATTGGTTAGATTTTTACCCTGGAAAAACTAGACATTTCTATCGTAAAACTGGATTGGCGTTCGGCCCGCCGATGCCCATGCTGAAATTTATCGTCAGACGTGGGGCGGGCAATGTCACGATCACATTGAACAAAGGCAATTTTTATGGAAGCGCTTGCCGAAACTAAATCATACGCGTCCCTTCAAACCCTTCCCGGCGACGACATTCGCCAGCTCATGTGGCGGTTTGCCGACCGCTATGAATTGCAAATGCTCGTCCAGGCTTCGCGCAACGTCGCGCGCGGACCGGTCGCCCGGCTTGTCGCCGCCGGCGGGCGCAATTCTCACGAGTGGACCCTGGAGAAGAACAGCCTGCTCCAGCACTACGACGAAAGCGGCATCACCGCCGCCTCTCTGGACCCGGAACAGGGCGGATTTGTCGCCGGGCCGAAAAATCTGGTGCTGGCGCTCATCGCGTTTGAACTGGCGTGGGTGGACGCCGGCGCGGCCACCGGCAGCCTCGCGGGCAACCTCGGTCTGGCGCCGATTCACGAGCGCGGCACGCCGGAGCAACAGGCAAAATACATCGCCGCCGCCGCACCGCTCAAGCCGGGCGAAAACCGGAGGCAGGTGCGCGCCGCGTTTGCGCTCACCGAACCGCTGCCGTTCGTCGGCGTCGAAACCGGCATGTTGGCCGGCAAGGTCAGCATTGCGGAATGGAAGGACGGCCAGGAGCCGCTGCTGCAAGTGGACAAGCGCGGGCGTTTCATCACGAACATGGGTTTCGCCAACGTCGTCACCGTCGCCGTGGATTCTGACGACCCGAAAATCAAAGGCAGTTGCATGGTGATTTTGGAGGAAGACGATCCCGGCATGTTCGACCGCGGCACGCCGACGAAAAAACTGGTCCACCAGCTTTCCTCGACGAACGATCCGGTCTTCAATTTAAGAGTTCCCGCCAGCCGCATCGTCGGCGGTTACACGGTCAAGGACGGCGTCATCATCCCGAATTATTCCCATGGCGAAATCATCGAGGCCGTCTTCCGCCGCACGCGCGTGACGGTCGGTTTGATGACCGCCGCAAAACTGCTCTCCGCTGTCGAGCCGGTCATTCTTTATCAGCGCCGCCGGTTCCGTGGCGGCGAGGGCGCGCCCGGCACGCCGCGTTATGAACTCGGCATCCAGCAAAAGGAAGACGCCTTGCACCGGCTGGTGGACATCTGGGCGACCGGCGAGGCGAGCGCGTCGCTGGGCTTTGCCGCCGCGCGGTTGTTTGACGAACTTGATCCGCTGGAAAAACAGAAAGACCAGTGGCTCGCGGAGAAAAAATTGACCGGCCGCGCGGCGCTCAAGGAACTGGCGAAGAAGCAACAGGAGGCGATGGAACTGGTCCGACTGAATTCCCAGCCCGTCGGCCAGCGCGATCTGAAGCGCGCGGAGAACATTGGAAGCCGATCCGCTCGTGAAATTTTCCGTTCTTGACTCACTCGCCAACGTGCTTTGCCCGGCGTGCAAACTCTGGAACACCGGCCATGGCGCGAACATGATGCGCGAAGCCGTCAGCCTCATGGGCGGCTACGGCATTACCGAGGATTGTCCGGGCTTTCTCGGCCAGAAATGGATGGACGCCCAGCTCGAAGCGACTTATGAAGGTCCGGAAGCGGTGCAGCGATTGCAGCTTTCCATCACCATGACCAACGAGCTGTTTCTCGCGCAATTCAAGAATTGGATTGCCGAGATGCGCCGCATCGCGTCTGACCGTCCCGGCACCGGCGCCTGCACGCTCGCCACCGCCATGCAACTCTGGCTGTGGACGCTCAATCACGTTCAGACCGCCGCCGACGCCGACGGCGCGAAGCTGTATCACAAAACGCGGCAGGGCGTGACGTTCCCGCTCGCGGACGCGCTGTGCTGGCTGCTGGCGGCGCGGCAATTCATCCTCGACGTGATGGAACTGGAAACCAAGGGCGCGGAAAATCCGGCGCTCGCCGACGGCTTGGCGGGCACCGTGGCGTTCTTCACCGATCTTTGCCACGTCCAATCCGCGCGCGCCGCGGGTGAAGCCGGCCGCATTTGCGCCGAAATTGTCCACGGCTACAATCGCCATCCGGCGTGGGACGAGACAAGTTGCCATGCCTGCTATTGCGCCGACGAACTGGAAACGCTCGAAGGTCTCATTCCCGGCATAGACGGCTCGGCCCGCGCCTACTCCGATGTTTACGCAAGCCGGCGAACCGCATCCCTTGAAGGCCGGTCCGTGCGTGCGATTTGCCGGGCTTGAAGACTTTCGTCCGCCTGCGCGCCAAGCTGGACGGCTGTCTCACCGGCTGCCGCCTCGCCAAGGACCGCGCCGCCGAATCGCTGACGAAAGTGATGACGCGCGAGGCGCTGGATTATCCGGCTTGAACGAAGTTTTGATGTTGCAAACTGCCACATCAGAAGCGGTGCGAAGAGCCATGAAACGCAGCCAAGGCAATTTGGAAATTGTGCCGGTTGAAGAGTTGATTCAATTCGTTCGCGGTCAGCGCGTTATTTTGGACGCAGACTTGGCACGCGTCTATGGCGTGCCGACAAAACAGATTAATCAGGCTATCAAAAGAAACCCGGATCGCTTTCCAAGAGATTTTGCATTTCGACTTAAGCCTCAAGAAGTTGCATCTTTGAGGTCACAAATTGTGACCTCAAAAGGACAAGGCGGACGGCGTCATGTTCCCATTGCCTTCACCGACCATGACGCAATTATGGCCGCAAATGCTTTAAACAGCTCGCGTGCAGTGCAGATGAGGGTTTTCGTCGTGCGCGCGTTTGTGAAAATGCGCGAAGTGCTGGTGCAAAACAAGGAACTCTCCGCAAAACTTGCCGAGTTGGAACAAAAATTAACCGCGCGGCTGGACGATCACGAAAAAGCCATCGTCCACATCCTCGATGAAATTAAAAAATTAATGGAGCCGCCGCCCGCGCCGGAACCGAAACGGCGGGAAATTGGATTTCACGTTCGCGACGAAGCCGACCTAAAACCATGTAGCGGCCGAGGTGACGAGGCTCAAATCAAGAATGTCAGAGCCTCTTCACGTCGGCTGCCACCCAAATAACCGGTGATTTTCCAATGACAGATCAAACCACCATCGCCCGCCCGCGCATGGACGTGGACATCGTTTGCGTCGGATTCGGACCGGCCACGGCGGGGTTTCTCACCACGCTGTCCAGCCAGCTCGTCAATGCTGACGGCACGCCCGCCGTTGAAAGTGCCGCCACGCCCGGAATGCCGCCGCAGGTGCTTTGCTACGAACGCGCGGATGACATCGGTTTCGGCGTCTCCGGCATCGTCACGCGGGCGCGGGCGTTGCGCGCGAGCTTTCCCGAAATTGAAAAAGCCGGCATCCCGATGGCCGCGCCGGTCGGCGGGGAAAAAGTTCTTTACCTGCTCGACCCGGTCGGCGCGAGCCGCCGCGCGATGACATTGCGCCTCGCGGACTCCTTGATTCGCGCGACGAAATTCATGCTTCCATTTGAGCATCACGCCTTGAAGCTTCCGTGGACTCCCGCGTTTCTGCACAAGCACGGCGGCATGATTCTCTCGATGGGCCAATTCATGCAATGGGTCGGCGCGCAGGTGCAAAGCACCGGCACCGTGCAAGTCTGGCCCGGGACCCCGGTGTCGCAGGCGCTCGTTGAAGAGAACAAGGTCGTCGGTGTGCGCCTGCTTGATCAGGGCGTGGACAAAAAAGGCAGTCCTTCCGACGGCTTCACGCCCGGCATGGATGTTCACGCCGCGCTCACCGTCGTCGGCGACGGACCGGTCGGCCACATCGGCCAGCAACTGGATGCGCATTTTGGCCTGCCCGAAGGCCATTACAAACGTGATTGGGCGGTGGGTATGAAATTCGTCGTGGATTTGCCCGGCGACACGCCGCTCAAATCCGGCATCGTGCTGCACACGTTCGGCTATCCCGAACCGGAGATTTTTGGATTTCTTTACGTCCATCCCGACCGCGTCGCGTCGCTCGGTATTTTTGTGCCATCGTGGTTCGACAGCCCGATGCGCACCGCTTATCGCTATCTCCAGCACTGGATGCTGCACCCGTATCTTTGGCGTTTCCTCCAAGGCGGCAGGCTCCGGTCGTGGGGCGCGAAGTCGCTTGGCGAATCCGGCCGGCGCGGCGAGCCGCGTCTCACCGGCGACGGCTACGCGCGCATCGGCGAAGGCAGCGGCACCACGAACGTGCTTACGGGCAGCGGCGTGGACGAAGCCTGGGCCAGCGGCACGCTGTTAGCCGAAGCCGTGCTCGAATTGCTCAAGGCAAAAAAACCGTTCACCAGGCAAAACCTTGATGAAACCTACGTCAAACGCCGCCGTGCCAGCTGGCTGGACAAGGAATCTGTCATCGCCGAAAAATCCCGCGATGGGTTCTCGAAAGGCGTCGTGCGCGGCCTGCTGGGGATGGCGCTGGCGGGTTTGACAAATGGACGGTTCTCCCTGGGCAGTGCTCCCGTGCCGCCATGGAAGCGCATTCCCGGCATTGACGAATATTATCGCGGCCGCGTGACGCCGGAGGAAATTGCGAAGCTCCGGGCCGAGTGCAAAGCCAAAAATAATTCGCTGCACGGCGCATTGATGGAGAAAACCGGCTGGCCGGCGATTCCTTATGACGGCCAGTTGCTCGTGTCGCATCAGGATGCGCTGCTCATGGGTGGCAAAGTGCAGGCGCCGGGCGGTTACGCGGACCATGTCGTCTTTCTCCAGCCGGAACGATGTGAAAAATGCTGCACAAAAATTTGCATCGAAGCTTGCAGCGGCCAGGCGATTACGCCGGGTGAAAACGGCGTGCCCAATTTCGACCGCGAGAAGTGCGTCCACTGCGGCGCGTGCCTGTGGAACTGCGCGCAGGCAAATCCGGAAAATCCCGAACACATGAACATCGCCTTCCGCGCCGGCACCGGCGGATTGCATTCGGCGGAGAATTGATTTTTACTCTTCGTTTCAGCCACACGGGTTGCCTGAATTCTGACGGCACGTTAATAGGCCGGCACTTTGGCTTCCGTGCGATTTGAACGCACGACCTTGGAATCACATTTCATTACCCACAATTTCGCCGCATTTTTTCGCTTGGTTGAATCACAGCCGCAACTACAATTTCCCGTTCATTGCAATGACACATACGCAACATCCCGTTGAAATCCTGCGTTTCAACACCTGCGGCTCGGTGGACGACGGCAAGTCCACGCTCATCGGCCGTCTGCTGTACGACTCGAAGAATCTCATGGAAGACCAGTTGGAGGCGCTGGAACGCTCCGCCGACATCACCGGCGGCGGCCAGATCAATCTGGCGAACCTCACCGACGGCCTCCGCGCCGAACGCGAACAAGGCATCACGATTGACGTCGCGTACCGCTACTTCGCCACGCCGCGGCGCAAGTTCATCGTCGCCGACACGCCCGGCCACGTGCAATACACCCGCAACATGGTCACGGGCGCTTCCACCGCCAATCTGTCCGTCGTGCTCGTGGACGCGCGGCAGGGCGTCATCGAACAAACCCGGCGCCACACTTACCTGGCGGCGTTGCTCGGCATTCCGCATCTCGTCATCGCCGTCAACAAAATGGATTTGGTGGACTGGAGCGAGGACCGCTTCCTGGAAATCCGCGACGCGATTGAGGCCTTTATTCCCCGGCTCGACATTTTTCGCGACGTAAAATTCATCCCTCTCAGCGCGCTCAACGGCGACAACGTTGTCGGGCCGTCCCAAAACATGCCGTGGTATCAGGGTCCGGCGCTGTTGAGCCACCTGGAAACGGTCCACATCGCCAGCGATTGGAACCTGAACGCGCTGCGTTTTCCGGTGCAATGGGTCAATCGCCCGCACAATCCCCGCGACCCCGGCCTGCATGACTTTCGGGGTTTGAGCGGGCAGATCGCCGGCGGCATCGTTCGCAAGGATCAATCGGTCATTGTGCTGCCCGCCGGCTTGAAAACCACCGTCAAGGATATTTGGACCTACGACGGCCTGCTGGCGGAGGCATTTTGCCCGCAATCCGTCACGCTTTGCCTCGCGGATGACATTGATGTCAGCCGCGGCGACATGATTGTGGGGCTGGAAAATCTTCCCGGTTGTGGCACGGATTTGCACACGCGCGTCTGCTGGATGCACCAGCGGCCGTTGCAATCCGGCAAAAAGTTTTTCCTCAAGCACGCCACGCAGACCGTGCAGGCTGTTGTGACGGGACTGGAAAGCCGCATCAACATGGCCACATTCGAGGCGGAGCCGGAACCGCCCGCGCTGGCCATAAACGACATTGGCGTCATTCGCCTGAAAATTTCCAAGCCGATTGTGTTTGATGGCTACACCACCAACCGGCTGACCGGCTCGTTCATTTTGATCGAACAGGGCACCAACGCAACCGCCGCCGCCGGCATGTTGTCCGCGCCGACCGAAGCCGTGAAACCGGAGTACACCGACTTCGCGATTTGAGTGGAAAGGATTGACGGGGCGTGAGTTTCGGCGGATGCTCCGGCCGCGGTATGATGAAGGCAAACTTTTGGAGTTCGGTTCCGCCCCGCCGACGCAAACTGGTGGTTTGGATTCTCAGTTTGCTGCTTTTTTACGCGATTCTTGGCTTTCTCATCCTGCCGCCAATTGTCCGCGCCATCGCCGTCAAACAATTGTCCAAGCAACTTGACCGGGAAGTTTCGATCCAAAAAGTTAAAATCAATCCCTTCGTCCTCTCGACCACCGTGCGCGGGCTGCTCATCAAGGACAAGGACGGCCAGCCGTTCATCTCGTGGGACGAGGTTTATGTGAATTTCCAGCTTTCGTCGTTCTTCGGCCACGCGTGGGTTTTCAAGGAAATCAGCGTGACCAAACCCTATGCCCGCGTGCAAATCAACCATGATTACACGTTGAATTTTTCTGATCTCGTCGCCAAATTTTCGACGAACGCACCGGCTGCCGCGCCGGCCACGCCGCCCAAACCGCTCGCGCTGCGCGTGGGCCGGCTGCAAATCACCGGCGCGTCCGCCTCGTTCACTGACTTCACCACACGCGAGCCGTTCAAACGGACCATCGGCCCGCTTAACGTGACGCTGCAAAATTTCCGCACCGACCCGGACAACAAAAATCCCTATTCGTTCGCCGGCACCACCGACGCGGGCGAGAGGTTCGCCTGGAGCGGATTTTTTTACCTGGACCCGTTGCGTTCGCAGGGCGAGTTGACCCTCGACGACCTTACCCTCAACAAATATGCGCCGCTGTATCAGGATTTTGTACACTTTGAAATCCGCAGCGGCGTGATTGGGGTGAAGTCGGATTACCGCTTTGAACTCAGCGCGAGCAACCGCGTCGCCGCCGTCACCAACACCGCCTTCGCCCTTCGTAATTTCAAGCTCGCCGGTCCGGGCGGCACCAATGACATCGTCGAACTGGCGCACTTTGCGGTGACCGGCGCGAGCGTTGACCTCGAAACGCGGCAGGCCGAAGTGGATTTGGTCTCCGCCAGCGGCGCGAAACTATTCCTGGAACGCAACCAGAATGACACCATCAACGTCGTCGAGGCCGCCAAACCCGTCGCGACCGCGGCGAACGCGCCGGGCGGCATCTTGCTGCTGCTGCGCTCGGTCACCAACGCCGTTGCCCTGCTGCTTAACAGCACAAACCAGTGGAACGCCACGGTTCACAGCGTGAATTTCACCAACTGCGCGCTGCACCTCGAGGACCTCGTGAATTCGCGCCCGGCCACACTGGAATTGGACGACATCACGTTCACGGCCAAAAATATTTCCAACCTGCCGCGCACGAATCTGACCGCCGACCTGTCCTTGCGCTGGAACACGAACGGCGCCATCCACACGGAAGTCGCCGCCTCGTTATCGCCGCCGACCGCCGACATCCAACTGTCGCTCTCCAATCTCGACCTCGGCACGCTCGATCCGTATCTCGAACCCAAGCTGAACCTTTTCATCCTCGGCAGCCGGCTCGGGCTGGACGGCGAAATCCATCTGCACACGCCGGAAAACGAACTGCCGCAGGTCACCTTCACCGGCAACGCGCGGCTCGACGATTTTCGCACTGTGGACGGCGTCACGGCCCAGGATTTGTTGAAGTGGGATTCGCTGCGTTTCAGCGGCATTGACGCCAACCTGAACCCCGAATCCGTGGCCGTGAAGGAAATCACCCTGGACAACGCGTATGCGCGCGTCGTCGTTGAAACCAATCATACCATCAATTTGCTGACGGCCTTGCACCCGGCGGAGACCAACGCGCCCGTTACCACAAACATGGTCATTGTGGCCAAGAATTCCACTGTCACGAACTCCGCGGCCTCGCCGCTGCCGAAAATTTCCATCGGCAACATTGTCATTTCCAATGCCACCGTCAGGTTCACCGACCGTTCGCTCACGCCCAACGTGAATCTGGCGATTCAACGGGTGGACGGAACGATTGCAGGCATTTCTTCCGAGGAACTTCAGCACGCCAACGTGAATCTACGCGCGGCCGTGGACGGCGTCGGCCCGGTGGACATCACCGGCCAGATCAATCCGTTCAGCGGCACGGAAACGAACCACCTGCAGGTTTCGGTGAAGGACGTGGACTTGACGCCGGCCAGCCCCTACGCGGCAAAATTCGCGGGCTACCGCATTGCCATGGGGAAACTGAACATGGACCTGGTGTACGATTTGGTGGGGCAAAAATTGCAGTCTAAAAATGTCATCACGCTGGACCAGTTCACTTTTGGCGAAAAAGTGAACAGCCCAGATGCGACGCATCTGCCCGTGCGGCTGGCGGTTGCGATTCTCAAGGACCGTGATGGAAAAATCGTTTTAGACGTGCCGGTGGATGGCAGCCTCAATGACCCGAAATTCCGCATCGGCAAGGTCGTCACCCGCGCTATTGTGAACATCCTTGAAAAGGTGGCCACGTCGCCGTTCTCACTGCTCGGCGCCGCGTTCGGCGGCGGGGGCGAGGAACTGGGCTATCAGGACTTCGCGCCGGGCAGCGCGGAATTGACGCCCGCCGACAAACAAAAACTCGATACGCTGGTCAAGGGACTGTATGCGCGGCCGGGACTCAATCTGGAAATCTCCGGCAGTGTGGACCCGGTCAACGACCACGACGGTTTGCAGCGCGTCTTTCTGGAAAAACAGCTTCGCACAAAGAAATGGCTGTCGCTCCGCAAATCCCAACGGGAAACAACCACCCCCGATCAGATTACGCTGACGCCGGCGGAGCGCGCGGGTTTGATCAAAAAACTTTACAACGAAGCATGGGCCGACGGAAAAATCACACCGGCCCTGGTCGCCGCGAATACAAATCTCACGGCTGCCGTGGCTCAAATTCAATCCCAAACACCGCAGATGGAAAAAGGCGCGACGATTCTGATGAACGGTCTGCCGCCTTCTGCGCCGCCAACTTCCGGCACCGCTGCGTCTGCGCTATCAAAACTCGCGCCACCCGCCGACCCGAAGGAGGTTTTATTGCTCGCGACGATTCCCGTCACGGACAACGACTTTGCCGCGCTCGCGGCCGACCGCGCCAAGGCCGTGCGCGCTTACCTTCTGGCGACGGGCAAAGTGGAGGCTTCGCGGCTGTTCCTGGCGGAAGATCAGACCGGCGGCGTTCGCAGCGACGGCAGCCGCGCTTATTTGCAGTTCAGGTAGCCTGACGGTAGACGCCGCGCCGCGACGTCCGCTTCACCGAAGGTTCCGTCCAATCAAATCGCTGGACAAAGTTTGATGGCGGGAGTATTCAGCCTGTCAATCAGCCGCACCGGGTTTCAAACTGCCATGCAAAGTATTCTCTCTTCCGGCGATGGGTTGCCCATTCGTATGAGTGGAGAATGGGCGAAGCGCAAACATTATTTTTTAAAAAACTATTGCGGCATTACTACCATTTCGATGCGGAATAAATTCCGCTTGGTTTATCTGGATCTCATGGCCGGACCGGGGCGATGCAAAATCGAAGACACAAATGAAGAATTTTCCGGTTCGCCTTTGGTTGCGCTGGAACACGATTTCGCGAACTATATTTTTATCGAGAAAGATCCGAACCTTCTGAACGCTTTGGATGAACGCGTTTCCAAACATCCCAAGGCCCGCAAGGTCAAAATCATTCCCGACGATTGGTTAAATGGAGTCGCCTCTGGTCAGTTAAGATTTGATGCTTCCACGCTCGTTGTTGCCTTTGTTGATCCGATAGGAATTTCTGACGTGCCGCTGCCAGCGATGCAATTGCTGGCGGAGAATCCGAGAATAGATTTACTGGTAACGATTCAATACCGGCTCGGAATCGTCCGAAATCTGCCTCAATACCTAAGGGCAGTGGGTAGCGAAACCGCGCTCGACAATTTCCTCGGCGACCAAAACTGGCGAGAATGGAAGACTAGCGACTTCGGTGAATTTGGTCGTCGAGCCGTTGAATATTTCTGCAATAAGTTCAAAAAAGACCAGGGATTTATCGGCACACGCCATGTGTCCGTTCCCGAACAGAATCCTCTTTATCGCTTTACATTATTCACGCGGCATTCGCGCGGCGAAGATTTCTGGAACAAAATCTTAAAGGTCAGTGAAACTGGTCAAAGGGAGTTTGGCATCTGAGCAATGGCTGGGACTGTATTTGTCCTACCTTTCATGCAAAACTCCATTATTGTTTGAATCCGTGAGCGACAAATCCAAAATCGAATGGACGGATGCGACGTGGAATCCGGTTCGTGGCTGCACCAAAATTAGCCCCGGCTGCCTGCATTGCTACGCCGAGACGTTTGCCGAGCGCTTTCGTGGCGTGCCCGGCCACCCGTTTGAATTTGGCTTCGATTTGCGCCTCGTGCCGGAAAAATTGGGCGATCCCCTGCGCTGGTCAGCGTCCCGGATGATTTTTGTGAATTCCATGAGCGATCTGTTCCACGAAAAAGTGCCGGACGATTACATCGTCAAGGTAGCACGCGTGATGAAGGCCGCCAACTGGCACACGTATCAGATTCTCACCAAGCGCGCCGGGCGGATGCAAAAATTGTTGAAGGGAAAACTCCGTTTCGCGGCGGAGCAATTACATATCTGGTGGGGCGTGAGCGTGGAAAACCGCCGGCACGGCCTGCCGCGCGTGGATTTGCTTCGCAACTCGCCGGCACAGGTCCGTTTTCTTTCCATTGAACCGTTGTTGGAACATCTCGGCCCGTTCAATTTGGAAGGGATGAATTGGGTGATCGTGGGCGGCGAAAGTGGACCGGGCGCGCGGCCAATGGACGCCGGCTGGGTGCGGGACATCCGGGCACAATGTCGCCGCGCAAAAGTTGCTTTCTTTTTTAAACAATGGGGTGGTGTCCGCAAAGCCGAGGCCGGCCGGGAATTGGATGGCCGGACCTATGATGAATTTCCGGCACGACAGCAAGTTCCTGTTCCTAATTTGGAATTCAGGCGCAATGCGCTGGAACAGTTGGAAGCGGAATTGGTTTGAGACTTATCAAAATGCCAAGCGGGTGTTCACATCGTAAAAATCGCATGGACGATTTTCTTTCCGCCGAAAATCCAGATCGCCGCCGCGAGCGCGATGTAAGGTCCATACGGCATGCGCGAGGACCATTCGCGCCGCCGCATGATGATGAGCGTAATGCCCATTGCCGCGCCAATCATCGAGCTGATCATCAGTGAAAACAGCACGCCCGGCCAGCCGATGAACGCGCCAATGGCGCCCATGAATTTCACGTCGCCCAGGCCCATCGCCTCGCGCGGCAACACAATTTCCGCGCTGACCGCCTCCAGGTACGGCACGTCGTCGGGATTGATTCGTTCCCCGCCGATTTCCAGCCAGCCCGACCGGAGCGCGAGCCGCACCATCACGTCCCGGTAACCGCGGTCCACGAGTTCCACCGTCCGCGCCCGCAGCGCAATCACGTCCGACTGGCGGTAAAACAATTCGTCGTACGGAATTTCCCGGTCCGGCAGATGCACGGACGTTTCGGTGAAAACAATTTTTGTGTCCAACGGCAATTTCAACCGCTGCCGGCCAAATAACAATTTCCCCAGCCGTAGAATCGCGTAAATGATTCCGGCCCCGGCGCAAATGCCAAGCACGCTTTGCCACATCCCGGCGGTCAGCGTGTGAACCTCGTGCAGCGGCGGAAACATAAACGACGCGACCAGACCGACGGCCATGCCGCCATACGTGATTTCGTCGGGGATGATGAAGTGCTCGAAATCAATGAACGTAGCCACAATCAAGCCGGCGAGGAGCATGGCGTAAATGATGGCGATGACCGGCGACGTTCCGCCGAAGACCAGCCAGCAGCTCAAAAAGACCGCGCCCGTGAGGAGTTCAACAATGAAATAGCGGGGTGAAATTGGCGCGCCGCAGTTTTTGCATCGGGCGCGCAGCGCCAGCCACGTCACCAGCGGGACGTTGAGATACCACGGGATGGAATATTGGCAGTGCGGACAATGCGACGGCGGCATGACGATGCTCATTCCCAGCGGCAGCCGGTAAATGCACACGTTCAGAAAACTGCCGACGATGCAGCCGAATACGAAGAACACCAGCGACCAGAAATGGAACGGCACCAATGACCAGTCCACCGTCCACGGTCTCCAGTCCACAGTCAAAAACACAACTCCAAAGGTTTGGAAAAATCCGCTGGACAGACCGTGGACGGTGAACTGTGGGTTGTGGACTGCGTGCATCATTTGAATTTCCTGCCTCGCAAATCGGATTGTTTCAGGTACGACATAAACCCGGCGAGAAGCCGGCCCACTTCGTCAGCCGAGTTGTAAAGCTGGTTGAACTGCGTGGGATTAACGTATTTCTGATCCAAGGCAGCGTAAAGGTGCGACTTTACTTCGCCACAAGACCCTTTTGAAATTGAAAGAAACTGGATGAACTCCTTGTCGCCGCCCCGGTCGAATCCTTCCGCGACATTTCCCATGATCGAAACCGCGGCGCGCTGGATCTGATCTTTTAATCCAAAATCCCTTGCAAACGAACCGGCTTTGGCGTGAGCGTAAACTTCTTTGGTCAATTCCCGCGCCCTTTGCCATGCGAGGATGTCCTTGAACTTCTGGATGTTGCTCATATCATTCGGTTCACAGTTCACAATTCACAATTCACAGTCAAGAAAAGGCGGTTGATCAAATGCAGTCGCGGACTGTGGACTCAAGACTGTAAACTGAGGACTGCGGTTTCCAACGCACGGCGCATCACGTCAATCGGCGCGGATTGGCCCGTCCAGATTTCAAACGCCTTCGCCCCCTGATGCAACAACATGCCGAGGCCGTTGGCCGTTTTGCAACCGGCGGCCTTGGCCGCTTTCAGCAATGGTGTTTCCGCCGGATTGTAAATCATGTCGAAAACCGCGCGCACCTGGCGCAGGGAAAATTGTTTTTCGTCCAAGGGCAGCGGGTCCCCGGGCTTCAAACCGAGCGGGGTG
Source organism: uncultured Verrucomicrobiae bacterium (assembly GCA_963786375.1). Classification (GTDB taxonomy): domain Bacteria; phylum Verrucomicrobiota; class Verrucomicrobiia; order Limisphaerales; family UBA11358; genus UBA11358. The sequence goes on along the minus strand of CAWAYP010000010.1, from coordinate 357,843 downwards.
GCGTTTAACAACAAATCCACCGGCCCCTTGGGAAAGCCAACTTCCACCTTCACCCGCGGATGCCGCTTGCGGATTTCCTGCGCCACCGCCTCGGCCTTGGCGCTTACGTAATCTGTCAGGAACAATTCGGAAACATTTTCCAGCGCCAGCCTTAAGGCGGCCACCTGCCCTGCCCCGCCGGTCCCGAGCTGCAACACTTTCGCGCCCGCCAGGTCCAGGGCCAGATCCTCACGCAACGCACGGGCGACCCCGTCGGAATCCGTGTTGAAGCCCTGCGACCGGATTTCACCGGGAACCGCATCTGGAAAGTGGCAGAGCGGCTGCCATGGCCCATTGCCGTCCCGCGCTTCGAACCGGACCGTATTGACCGCACCCCACGTCTTGGCCGATTCATCCAGCGCATCGAGCATTTCCATCGCAAACACCTTGTGCGGCACGGTGAGATTCAAACCGGCAAAACGCATGGCTTTCGCGCCGGCGAGGGCCGCCCGCAAATTATCCGGTTCAACCTCGAACGCAAGATAACGCCAGTTCAGGCCCAGCGCGGCAAACGCGGCGTTGTGCATCGCGGGCGACGCGGAATGGCGGATGGGAAAACCATAAACCGCGCACAAGCGCGTGGCGGCATTGATGTCGGTCTGATTTGGTTGAGCCACGCGAAATTTATACGCGGCCACGCCGCGAGTTCAAAGCGCAATTTGGTTTTTTGTCGCCACCATTGCTTGTACTTGTAATCTTTCCCGCCGTGGCTGACACAACGTTGACCGATAAAGCGCGCGCGTTTCTCGATTCTGCCGGTTGGGATGTCGCCGCCGACCCACTCACCGGCGATGCCTCGCCACGGAAATACTTCCGCCTCCGCAAGGGCGGACCAAGCGCCATTTTCATGAACGCCTCACGAGCACTGGAAATGGTTCCGCCGTTCGTCCGGATGGACGAACATCTGCTGCGACTCGGTTTTAGCGCGCCGGCCATTCTGGCCCGGGACGAAGCCAAAGGTTTCCTATTGCTGGAGGATTTTGGCGATGCGACCTTTGCGCGCCTGCTGGATGACGGGGCGGAACCGGAAAAGCTTTTCACTCTGGCAACCGATGTTCTAATCGCCTTGCACAAACATCCCCAGGCCATCCCCGATGGTTTGCGGATGTATCATCCGGAAAAAATGCTGGAAGACATCGAGCGTTTTTTGGACTGGCGCACTCCAGGAATTTCCGAAACCGGCCGGGCCGAATTCAAAAAAGCCTGGCGCGAAGTATTGCCCGTGGCGCATCAGGCGCCCGCCTCGCTGTTGCTGCGCGATTATCATGTGGCCAATCTGATGTTGCTGGCCGGACGCGCCGGCACCCGGCAGGCCGGGTTGCTGGACTTTCAAGACGCATATCAAGGCCCGGTCACCTATGACCTGGTGTCGCTGCTGGAAGACGCACGGCACGATGTCCCGGAAGAGTTGATGAGAAAAATGGTTGCGCGCTATCTGGCACAATTCCCGGCGCTCGACCGAAACGCCTTTGAAACTTCCCTGGCCATTCTGGCGGCATTACGGCACACGCGGGTGCTGGCCATCTTTGAACGGTTGAGCCGGCACGAGGCAAAGCATGATTACAAACAGCTTCATTCGCCGCGCGTAGAGCAATTGTTGCGGAAAGCATTGCGCCATCCCATGCTGGGCCACGTAAAACGGTGGTTTGACCAATATGCGCGGCAAAATTAAAAAAGCGATGGTGCTGGCCGCCGGTTACGGCACGCGGCTGAAACCTTTGACCGACCGCGTACCCAAGCCGCTGGTGCCGGTCGCGGGCAAACCGATGATTCAATACGCACTCGACAAGTTGCAGGCCTACGGTATTGAGGAGGTCGTCATCAACGTCTCGCATCTCAAAGAGCAATTGATCGCCTGGCTGGCGGGATTTAAAAACTTGACCGCCAAAATATCCGAAGAACCGGAGCCGCTGGAAACCGGTGGCGGACTGAAAAAGGCGCTGCCGTTGCTGGGCAACGAACCTGTTTTCACCATCAACAGCGACATCATCTGGCTGGATGAAGGCGAAAGCGCGCTGGACCGCCTGACCCGGCATTGGGACGACGCAAAAATGGATGTCCTGCTCCTCACCCAATCCAAAGCCAGGGCCATCGGGTATGACAAGGGCGAAGACCATCTATTTGTCAAACGCGAAAATACCTTCGATTGGAACGCCGGGGAAGCACCCTACATCATCGCCGGCATTGGGATTCTTCATCCCCGGATTTTGCTCAACGCGCCCGACGGAAAATTCTCCGTCAAAGTTCTCTGGCGCCAGGCGCTTGCCCAAAACCGCCTCTTCTGCCTGCCGCACCACGGTCCTTGGTTCCAGACCGGCACGCTGGAAGACATCAAAAAGGCCGAGGAACAACTTAAGGCGCTGGCATAGCGGCTTTAGGTAGGAAGCCGTATTCATTGTTTTTTAGGTTTACGGCGCTCTACCCAGACGCCGCTACGATTTTGCCTCTTTCATTGCCCAATGCGCTGGTCTCAATAAACTGTGCAGGTGAAATCCAAAGGCGCGGTTTATCTCGTCGGGGCCGGGCCGGGCGACGCGGGTCTGCTCACGTTGCGCGGCGCGGAATTGCTCCGGCGCGCCGACGTGGTGCTCTACGACGCGCTCGTGAACCCGGATTTGCTCCGGCTCGCGCCGCCTTCCGCCGAACTGATTTCGCGCGGCAAAAAAATGGCGATGCCGCAGAAGGAAATCATTGCGCTGCTCATTGCCAAGGCCCGCGAAGGCAAATGCGTTGTGCGGCTCAAGGGCGGCGATCCCTACATATTCGGCCGAGGCGGCGAGGAAGCCGAGGCGCTGGCGGCGGCGAAAATTCCCTTTGAAGTCGTGCCCGGCGTTTCGTCCATCGTGGCCGCGCCGAATTACGCGGGCATTCCCCTCACCCACCGCGAACATTGCTCCAGCTTCACGGTCTTCACCGGCCACAGCGATTCGGCGGACGCGGCCACGGCGTTGCACTACGAACAAATCGCCAAAATTCCCGGCACGAAGGTTGTGCTCATGGGCACGGACAATCTGGATGACTGGACGAAATCGCTGATCGCGCAGGGTATGGCGGCCGAAACGCCGGTGGCCATCGTCCAATGGGGCACGCTGGGCAAACAAAAATCGGCGGCCGGCACGCTGGCCACGATAGCGGCGCTTGCGGCAAAGGAAAAGATCGTTCCGCCCGCGCTCACGATTGTTGGCGACGTGGTCAAGCTGCGGGAAAAACTGAACTGGTTTGAGCGACGGCCGTTATTCGGCCAACGCATCGTCGTCACCCGCCCATTTGGGAGGGACGGGGGCACGCCGTCCCTCCCCAAAAGGCTGGCTGACCTTGGCGCGGAGGTGCTGGATATTCCGGTCATCAAGATCGTTCCGACATCCGACAAACAGAACATCGTGGATATGTTACTGGGATTGAACGCCTACGACTGGCTGGTGTTTACGAGCGCAAACGGCGTGGCGGTGTTTTTTGACTTTTTTTTCAAACGATTTCAGGACTTGCGCGACCTCGGCGGCGCGCGCATCGCGGCCGTCGGCCCGGCCACGGCGGCGAAGTTGCGCGAATTGCATTTACAGGTGGACTTGACGCCGGACGAGGCGCTCGGCGTCAAAATTGCCGGGGCGTTTACCAGGGAACAAAGCGTTGAAAATCTGAAAATGTGCCTGCTGCGCGCCGGGGAAGCGAACCCCGACCTGCCGCGCGAACTGGAAATGTTGGGCGCGATTGTGGATGACATTGCGATTTACCACACTGTCGCCGAGACCGAAGACTCTTCGGGCGCGGGCGCCGATTTACTCGAGCGCGGCGCGGACTGGATCACGTTCACGAGCGGCTCGACGGTGGAACATTTTCACGCACGCTTTGACCTGCCGAAGCTGTTGAAAACATTTCCGCAGATCAAACTGGCGTCCATTGGCCCGGAAACGAGCAAAGCCATTCGTGCCCTGGGATTAACTCCCGCGCTCGAAGCCGGGGAACACACGACGGACGGTTTGATTGCGGAATTGCTTCGTGCAACGGAATCATCAAGGCAGCGGAATAAACCATAATTTGTTTACGGCGCGTCGCCGGCGCTCTTCTTGATTTTCTGCCGCCGCATCAAAATGCGCATGGAAAAATCGAGGAATTATTTATTCATTCCGTAAACCAAAATCTTAAACGTACCGGGAATCATGGGCGGACGGTGGCGTTCGCCATTGGCCGGTTCCGGCGCCGGACCAAATTTGGCGGTGGCCAGGTAAATGTTGTGCGTCACGGGATCCAGCGCCATCGTCCGCGCGCCGGGTTCGGTTTTCAAAACCTGAACGATGGTGAGTTTGTCCGGTGATGCTTCTTTCGCAATCATGGTCGTGCCATCGCCGCAGGAAGCAAACGCGAGTTGCGTTCCCGGATCAAACGCGCAGGCATCCACGCCTTCGCCGATGGGCGCGGTCGCGAGCACCTGGCCGTTGCTGTCGTCCATCATCACCATTTTCCCGTTGCGGCAGCCGATGAAGAGGCGGTGATGCGCCGCGTCAATCGCCATGCCGGAGCCGCTTTCACCGGGCGCAACCGGCCAGTTGGTGACAACCTGATGCGAGCGCGCGTCAATGACGGCAACCGCGCTTTTGTCTTCAAGATTGTCATAGACCCGGCCGGCTTCCGGGTCCGCCGCCCCAAATTCCGGCCGCCCGCCGAGTGGAATGGTGGCGACCACTTTTTGCCCTTTCACGTCCACCACCGTCGCGGCGCGCGCGCGGCCGCAGAACAAGTAGGCTTCCTTTCGCGCCGGATCGTAGGCGAAGCCGTCCGGGCCTTGCGCCGTGTCCAATTTGGACAGCGTTTGCAGCGTTTTCAAATCCACAATGCAGGCCTTGTTTTCGCGGCCGTTGCTGGTGACGCCGAGGCCGAGTTCCGGCGCGATGGCGACGCCGTGGACGCCGGGTGTGTTGGTAATTTCGCCGACAATTTTGTCATCGCCGAGGTCTATCACGACGACTTCCGTTGCGTGCGAAATGTAAAGCCGGTGTGCCGCTGCATCAATGGAGAGGTAATCCCACCCGCCTTCGCCGCCGATGGGAATTTCCTTGATGAAGTGATAAGGCCCTTCGGCATGGCTTGTCACTGCCAAGACCAAGCCCAAAACGACCGACCCTGGAATTCTTTTCATAAATTGACTCTGTTGATCAAACTTCTTGCCATTCTTTTGCTCCCGGGCTCTCCCGGCGTCAACATCCAAAGGCCGGGTGCGGGTGGCACGTCATTGAACAAAATGGTCATGAACGCCGGCTGAACGGCAAATGACGATTTTGTCATTCGCACCGGCACGCCTGGTTTCCGGATCGCGGAACAATGTGGAGGGAATCCACCGCTTTTCCAAAAACTGTGACCATGCCAGTGTGAACTGCCGGCTAATTTAGAGCATTTTCTATTTAGATAGACGCATATCGGGCATGACGAAAGAAGCCCCGGCAATGTTGAGCTGAGAAGGAGTCCAGGGCCGTGGCCAAGGCTGAATGAAGCTCACCCAAGGTCCGCGCCGCTGCGTGGCGCAGGTGTGCCTTGAGTTTGGCGAAAGCTAGTTCAATGGGATTGAGATCAGGGCTGTAAGGCGGCAGGTAGCGAATGCCAACTCCGCGAGCCGAGAGCAACGGGCCGATCTTTTGGATTTTGTGAGTGGAAAGGTTGTCGAGGATGAGCGTGTCGCCTGCACGCAGTTGCGGACCAAGCACCTGCTCAAGATAAACCGTGAACACCTCGGCATCGACGGGGCCTTCGACCAAAAAGGGGGCTTCAACGCTTTCCTGGCGCAAAGCGGCAATGAAGGTGGAGCTTTGCCAGTGACCGTGCGGGATGGTGCTGAGGCAACGTTGGCCAATCGGACAGCGCCCGTAACCGCGGGCCAGCTTGGTGTTCAGGCCGGTCTCATCGATAAACACCAGTTGGCGAACATCCCAGTCGGGCTGTTGTCTGCGCCAAAGTCTCCGAGCGGCTTTAACGTCCGGCCGATCTTGCTCGGCGGCGCGCGTCGTTTTTTTTATAGCTCAAGCCCAGTTGCTCTAGCCGATGCCACAAAGCGGTGATGCCAATGGAAACATGCAACTGCTCCAGACACCGCTTTTGGAGTTCGTTGAGCGTCAGATCGGCCTGGGCTGCAATCCAGCGGCGCAGCGTTCGGTCATGCTTTTCCAAGCGGGAGCGCCGGTAACCGCCGATCTTTTGGGGTCGGCACTGGCCCGTTAGATGGTGCTGCTTCCAAAAACGCTCCACGCTTTTGCGGCTGACGCCAAAACGCTGGCAAACGTCGCCGGTGCCCTCCCCGCGCTCTCGCGCGGCGATGATCCGCTGTCGTAAGTCCTGGCTCAAAGGCCGCATAGTTCCCTTTTCATGAAAAGAGAATAGCACCAATGGCCAAATGCGTCTATCTAAATAGAAAATACTCTAGAAGTCGTGCCAGTCCGTTGTCGTTCCTGCGGAAAAATGAAAACCGGCCGGTCAGGGCGTGGTTTGCACCACCCGGTAGAACCGTTGCGAGTCGGGACCGATGACATCCCCGGTTGTCATCACAGCATTAGTGGCGAGGATTGGGCTGCCGAGGTTGACCCAGTTTGTGGAAGCCAAATTGTTAATGGATTGCAGTTGATAAGTCTGACCGTCAACCGCGTTCCAAGCAAAGGTGATCGTGCCATTGGTCAGCCGGATGGGGGTTCTAAAGGCCAGCGTCGGCAACAGTGAGGGCACCGAGAGACTGAAAATGACGCCGTTGTCCATCGGGCCGCCATTTTGCGTCGTGCCGTACAAATTGTCGTCCGTGCCCTCCACCAACACCGCCTGGGGATTCGCGCCATTAGCTCCGTTAAATGAAATCAAGGTCGTCAGCGCACCGTTGGTGGTGATTTCGAACACCGTACCGTCGCTGTTGGTGCCGCCATACGCCGTCGTACCGTACAAATTCCCGTCGCCAGCCTGGATCAACTCGGCGCTGGGAAAACTTCCATCGCTGCCGCCGGTGAAAGAGTAAAGGGTGGTGAGCGCGCCGTTGGTGGTGATTTTGAAGACCGTGCCATAGCCATACTGGCCGTCGCCAGTGGTGGTCCCGTACAAATTGCCGTCGGCAGCCTGGATCACTCCCGCGTAAGGGAAGCCCCCATCAGAGCTGCCATAGAACGAGTAAAGGTTGGTGAAGGTGCCGTTGGTGGTGATTTTAAACACGGTACCGCTGCTGCTGGCGCCGCCCTCCGAGGTGGTGCCATAGAGACTGCCATCAACGCCTTGCACCAGCCGGGCTTCGGGAGAACCGCCATCAGCGCCCCCGGTAAATGAATACAGGTTGCTCACGGAGCCACCGGGGATGATTCTAAATACCGTCCCCCAGCCATTGCCGCCCTCAAGGGTGGTGCCATAGAAATTGCCATCAACGCCTTGCACCAGCTCCGCATAGGGAAAACCGCCATCGGCCACGCCCGTGAATGAATGAAGGGCGTCAAATGTGCCGTCCGGGGTGATGTTGAACACGCTTCCCCAATCGCCGGTGCCCCCCACCGAAGCCGTGCCATACAAATTCCCATCCGCTCCCTGCACCAGCCCGGCCATCGGATAGCCTCCGTCGCCGTCGCCGGTGAACGAGTAAAGATTGGTGGGCGCGCCATTGGCGATCAGCTGGATCTGGAAGATGGTGCCATAATCATTGGCGCCGCCATTTTGGGTTGTGCCGTAGAAAATGCCATTGGTGTCCTGCACCAGCGCGTTGGGGTTGGCGCCGTCCGGGCCGCCGGTGAACGAGTACAGGTTGGTCAGCGTGATGTTCAACACCGTCAGCACGGCGCCCGCGCTCGACACATGTCCCAGGGAATTGCTGACTATGACAGAATACGTTCCGGCGTTGGCTGAAGAGGTGTTGGCGATGGCCAGAATGGTGGTGGCGGTACCGATGATATTGGCGCTGTCCGTAAGATTGGTTCCATTAAGTTGCCATTGATAGAACAGCGGAAAGTTTCCAACCGCGCCCACCCGGAACATTACGGTTGCTCCGGAGAGGATGGTCTGGTTCGTCGGCTGGACGGTGATGATCGGCACGGAGGAGGTCACGGTCAGGAACGCGGGCGCGCTGGTGACTGCTCCAAAACTGTTGCTTACGATCACGGAGTAAAACCCGGCATTGGTGGCGGTGACATTGGTCAAGGTCAATACCCGGGTGCTGCTCCCGGAGAGATTGCCGGTGTCGGCCAGGTTGGTGCCGGATTCCTGCCACTGATAGGTCAGCGGAAAACTGCCCAAAGTGGCGACGCTGAGATTCACCGTCTGGCCGAGAAACGCCGTCTGGGACCTGGGCGGGCAAGTGATTTGGAGCGGTTGGTTGGCGATCGTCAGCACGTAGGTCTCACCATAGCCGTTGGCTCCGCCCAGGGTCGTGCCGTACAAATTGCCGTCCGCGCCTTGCACCGGCGCAGCCAGAGGATAGCCCGTAGTGCCGGCGAACGCGCCCAGCGTGGTAAAGGTGCCATCGGAGGTGATGGAGAATACCGTGCCATCCCCGTTCGCACCGCCTTCTTCGGTCGTTCCATAAAAATTGCCGTCCAAACCCAGCGTCAGTCCACCGTAAGGACCGTAGCCGTTCGCGCCACTGAACGAGATCAGGTTCGTGAGCACTCCGTCGGGGGTCATTTTGAAGACGGTACCGGACCCGCTGGTTCCGCCATCGCTCGTGGTGCCGTAAAAATTCCCGTCTGCGTCCTGAACCAGATTTCCAAAGCTGAAACCCGCGTTAGGACCGAATAAAACCAGAGTCGTCAAAGCCCCGTTTGTGGTGATGCGGAAGATCGTGCCCTCGCCGCCAGCGCTGTTTACCGTCGTCCGGCCATACAAGTTGCCATCGGCGCCCTGAACCAGACCGGCGTAAGGGGTGCCGCCATTTGCCAGGTTGAATGAAACGAGGTTGGTAAGCACACCGGCGGGAGTCATTTTGAAAACGTTGCCATTTCCGGAGCTCCCACCATTGATGGTAGTGCCGTAAAAGTTGCCGTCCTGGCCTTGAACCAGCTCGCCCGTTGGCTCATTGCCGTTAATGCCATTGAAGGAGGCCAGTGTTGCCAGCGCGCCGCTGGTGGCCATCCGAAACACCGTGCCATCCCCGGACGCCCCGCCAATGGCCGTAGTGCCATACAAATTGCCATCGCCGCCCAGCATCATACTTCCGAAAGGATAGCCGCCATTGCTGTAGTTGAAGGAAACCGGAAAGGTAACCGTCCCGCCCGGGGTCATGCGGAACACCGTGCCATAGTAAGTGTACGCGCCGCCTTGTTCCGTGGTCCCATAAAAATTGCCATCTCCGGCCTGCACGAGCGGCCAGTACGGATTTTCGCCCGAGGTGGTGGCACTGGTAAACGAATAGAGCGGGGACAAGGTGAGGGTTGCCTGCGCAGGCAGCACGAGCCAACAAATCGCCACCACCAACGGGAAAAATCGAATCGGTTTCATAGATTTTCTTTGTTCTGTAATGCTTGGGGTGTCCCGAGGCCGTTACGGCAACGGCGGGCCGACCTTGAGGCGATAGAATTGCGCCCGGGCCGTTGGCGCGTTCGTGTCCGTCCATTGGAAGGACATCGGCGGTGAGTTGGTGATGAACAATGTGCTCCAGTTCACCAGGTTCGAGGACGCCTGCACCGCATAATCGGGTCCCAGCATGCTGTTCGTCGCACGCAGGGTGAATTGGCCGTTGTTCCAGCCGGCCGGTTGCACTGTCGGCAACACCAGGGGATTGACCGTGATCGTGAAGCTTTGCGTCGCGCTTAAAGTGGGGCTGCCGTTGTCCGTTACCTTCAGCTTGACCGGGTTGACGCTGTTGGCGTTTGTCACCACCGGCCGCCAATTGAAGGTGGCGTTGGTGTTGTTGATTTGAACAAACGTGGCATTGGCCGGGCCAGTCAACAGGCCGAAGGTCAGTGTTTGGGGCGGTGAATCGGTATCGGTGGCGGTGGCGGTGAGAGCCAGCGTCTGGCCCACATTGACCGTCTGGTTCGCTATCGGCGCCAGCGTGGGCGCGGTATTGTTGATAATGGACGAGATATACACGTTGTCGAACACCGCAGTACACAGCACTCCGGCATTATGCGAGCACACGGCCAGGCCCACATAAACGGTGGGAGCCATGGAAATGGGGAGCGGGTTGTCGACCTCGGTCCAGGTGATGCCATCGGGCGACAGATAGGCCCGGAAAACGTTGTTGGTGCGTGTCAGTCTCACCCAATAGGGCGCGACGTAAGGCTCGTTGATATTATCGGTAAAGGAACTGGAGCCAGTATCGTCTCCGGTGGTGGTCCGCCAGATGAATTCGATTCCCTTCGCACTCGATGCCTCAACGTCCATGAGCGCAAGTTTGGATGTTGCAGAGAGGGTTTCCCGGATCATCACGCCGCCCTTGGCGTTGGCGGAAGTGTTTTGCACGCTGAGAACGCGGGCGCGGATTTCGCCGTCGCCGTTCATCGGGACATAAACGAATTGGAAGGCATCGGCGGCGTACCAGATGTCGGCGCCGGAACCTGTGAGGGTAAACGGCCCGCCGCAGGACGAGGCGCTGCCCGCCGCGCCCACCAAGCCGATGTCCCTGCTCGTGAAAGGCGTCGCCAGATATGGCACCGTGACACTAACCTCCGGGGACGGCACGCTTTCCACACCCCCCACCGTCATCGTGACGACATAATAATAAGTCTGGCAGGTGCCGACCGTGGCGTCGATATAGTTGGTGGCAACGAGGTTGCTGACAATGGTGGTGTAAGGGCCGCCGCTGACAAGCGAACGTTTCAGGTTGTAACCAGTCACTCCGGCGTGCGCGTTCCAATGCAACTGCACTTGAGCATTGACGGCGGCGGCGGTCAAACCCGTGACGAAGGCCGTCGGTGTCGCGCTCGCCTGGCTGGAATTGGCACTTTCGCCGGCGATGTTCACTGCCGACACCACGAAGTAATAAGGCGTGCCGTTCACCAGACCGGTAACAACGAAGTTGGTTGCGGCCACGTTCGACACGTTCGTATATGACCCGCCGCTGATGGTTGAGGCTTTGACATTGTAACTGGTCGCCCCGGAAGAGGCCGTCCACCCCAGCGACACTTGGGTATCGCCTCCTATGGCCGTGAGGCCCGTAGGCGCGGCCGGCACGGATGGAAAATGTGTCGTCGCGCTGACCTCAAGGGAATTCATACTCTCTCCGTAAGCGTTCACGGCGGTCACCACATAGTAATAGGTGACCAGATTGCTGACCGTGGTGTCCGTGAAACCATTGCCGCCGGTGTTCGGGGCAACCACGGTGTAAGACCCGCCGCTGTTGGTGGCCCGCTTCACATTGTAGGTCAACGCACCGGGCACCATGTCCCAACTGATCGTCACCGGCCCATCGCTGCCTGCGACGGCGGCCACGCCCGTGGGCGCAGGCGGAGCCGGCAGGATGGCCGCTTCGGTAATGGTGATATTGGTGGAAGTCAGACCCGGCGAGGTGGCGGTCAGCACAATGGAGCCGGGCTGGTTGGTGGATTGCACGATGACCTCGGCCAGACCGTTGAATACCATGCGCTGGCTGGCCTTGTCCGCCTCATGCGAACTCGGATTGCCGTTGCCCACGCCGATAATCGCGCCGCCGCTGATGGAAAAGGTGATGTTGTTGGTTGCCGTCGGCACCACGTTGCCTTGTGCGTCCAGCACTTCCACCGCCACCACCGACACGTCGAGGCCGTCGTCCAGAATCGTGCTCCGGTCCGGCACCAGGGCGACGGAGGCGGGTGTTCCGGTGGTCACCACCGTGTTGGTGATGACCGCCACATTGTTGTCATAGCCGATGGCTTGGAGCGTCCCGGCGGCGTAAGTCACGTTGTCCCATTCCACGTGGCCCTGCACATTGAGCGTCTGTTTTCCCTGGCTGGCGCCGTTGACGAACAATTCCACCGCCTGGCAATTGCCGTAGGCCCAGACGTTGATGCTCTGGCCCGTCGTCCAATTCCAATGCGGAAACACATGCAACACGGGTTTAAGGCTCCAGTTGGCTTGATAATAGTAGAAAAGGTCTTTCGGGAAACCGCACGTGTCCATTTGCCCAAAATGCGAGTTGATGCAGGGCCAATTGTAAGGTGTCGGCTCACCCCGATAATCGAATCCCGTCCAATCGAAGCCGCCCGAAGCCCACGGTCGGGTAGCATAAATCTGCCACCAGCTTTCCGCCGTCTCACCCCAAGTTACCGGGTTGGGCAGACCGCTCATTGTAATAATATCGTAGGAGGCCACGTAACCGTTGACCGTGTCATTGGTATAGATGCCGCGCGTGGTCACGGTGCTGCCCACTTCCGTGCCGATGATGGGCGCGGTCGGGTTGCCGGGATGGTAGGAGTCCAGATTGCCCGGAATGTTGTAGTTAAGGCCCTCCACGTCCAGCACGTACCCAAAAGTAACCCCCGACAATGAGCCATTGATGGCCGCGGTGCATAGCCGCGTGGAATCCAATAAATGCACCAGGTTCTGCATCGCCTGTACGATGCTCGCGCCGGCGGGATCGGTTTGCATATCCCATTCCTCATTGCACAGCGACCACATGAACACCGAAGGATGATTCCGGTCGCGCAGCACCTGGCGTTGCAGTTCGCCCATCGGTTCGGCATTGGTCCCCAAGCGGCGATTCTCATCCAGCACCAACATGCCCAAACGATCACAGGCGTCCAACAGCTCCGGCGTGGGCGGGTTATGTGACGTGCGATAGGCATTCACCCCCATCTGCTTCAGCTTCTCAATCCGAAAGTATTGCAGCCGGTCCGGCAACGCCGAACCCACGCCGGCCATGTCCTGATGGTTGCACATCCCCTTGATTTCCACGTGCTGCCCGTTGATGAAAACGCCATTGGTTGAATCAATTGAAATCGTCCGCACGCCAAACGGTGTGTTGTAAATATCGGCGACCACGTTCTGATTACTGACCGTGGTCTGCAGATTGTAAAGATAGGGCGTCTGCAACGACCACAAATTGGCATTCGGTACCGCGAGTATTTGCGTCACAACCAAGGCTTGGCCGGCAGGCAGGGTGAGATTTGACGTCACCGCCGTCACCGCGTTGCTGTTGGCGTCAAGAATGGTCGAAGTCAAACTACCGTTGGTTGTCGTCACCCCACTTTGGTTGGTCACTGTGGTCTGCACGGTGATCGTGGCGTTGGAACCGGCCAGTGAAGTAGTGGCCACAAAGGTGCCCCAGTGGGCGACGTGCACCGGATTGGCCGCCGTCAGCCAGGTGTGGCGATAGATGCCGGCCCCTTCGTAAAACCAGCCTTCAAACCGGCTGGCATCCACCCGCACCACCAACACATTCGTCCCGCCGGGATTGGCGTAGGGCGTCACGTCAAACGAGAAACTGTCGTAACCACTGACGTTGCGGCCCAGAACATGACCGTTCAACCACACCAGACAGTTCCGGTAAACCCCGTCAAAATCCAGCCACAGCGCCTGCCCGGCGTCATTGGCCGGCAGTGTAAACGTGTGCCGATACCAGGCAATCGTGTTCGAGCTGGGCGAATTGTTGATCCCGGCCTTGTATCCGTGATCTTGGGCGGCATTTTGATCAAAAGGCAGTCCCACCACCCAATCGTGAGGCAGATTGATTTGCTGCCAGTTGGTGCCGCTGTCGTTGTAATTGGTTTGCACAAACGAAACATTTTCCCCAACGTGGTTGGCGATGGGGTCAATCCGGATGGTCTCCAGGTAGGATTCTGAATTCGGTCCGGTGAGTTCCTGCGGATCCCAACTCCCCCGGCTGCCATCGTCCAGCTTGCTCAAATCAGGAATTTCCGGATAGTAGGTGACATTGGTTTCCGCCGAATTGGTCAGCACGTCGGGCGGATCTCCCAGTTCAAACCGCCAGCCCGAATCCAGCGGGGTCCGCTGGCCGGCAGAGGCGGGGGACAGCGACAGACCGCTCAATAGGCCAAGAATGCCTGCAGCGCGGACAATATTTGAAATGATAGGGCAGGATAAAGTTCTCATTGATTTCAATTCCATGTCATCATGCATGATTCCATCAGTACATGTCCGCCGACCAAAACTAAGAGACAAATATTTTCATTTTTTCCACGCTTGAGCACCACATCCAGGGTAACCGTGTTAATGCGCCTGTGGTTGACGTCAAGCTTGCAATGAACGCTCATAAAACCGCTCATTCTGGATAAACCGCATTATTTTGACAGTGCATCATTCATATCGTTTTGCTCTGGCATGAGTGGTCTTCACCTTTAAATTAGGAAAAACAGACGGAAGGTTACAAACAAACTGCCCATCAATCGGGATTTCCTTGTTCGTTGCACAGAATTTTCCTTTTAATAACGTCAATTTCAGGCTGTAAATATATTCACCAAATAATGAGATATTTTAAGAAAATCTTATTGCTTATTGCATTGGAAAGTCAAGACAAACTTCCCTGTAAATTTCCCCCCTGACACGGGAAAGACAATTAAACAGGCCTATGCTATTACCAGCGGGTACGACAGTGACGTTTCAAATTCGTAGTCGCAAATGTGCTTGTTGCCGCCGAACTATAATGATTGACAATAAGACATAAAATATGGTATTTATCAGAGTTAACGTCCATAAGAGCATAAAAAAGCCCAGACCCAACATTTGCTTCAATTTCTTAAGGAAAAAAACATGCGAACCATCACTTTAATGTTTGCCGCCATCGTCGCCCTGGCCGGATTTGCCCACGCGCAAACTCTTGTGGATATAGGCGCCGCCAACCCAACTCCAGGACCGTCCGACATTTACCAGTTGAGCACCAACGGGAACACCGCCGCCCATTCTCCCGCCGGCAAGCCTGACGGACTGAATTATTACACGGACAACGCCGCTCCACCCGGCCAGACGTTCACAACGACCGGCACTTCGACCAATTTGACCTCGGTGGCCATCAGAACGGCCGGCTTGGATTCCGGCGGCGGCTATGGTACTCCGGGAACCACGCCAACCTATTATCTCAGGCTTTACACGGTTTCCGGCAGCACAGCGACCCTGTTCCAGTCCTACACGTTCGCCAATCCGGGCTTTACCGATGGCGACTGGTTGAAATGCAACAACCTTGCAGTGCCATTGTCCCCATACACGACTTACGCATATTCCTTTGGCATAAAGCCATCCAGCGGCGGCTGGTGCGCTCTGGCCGTTGCCACGAACGCCTATTCGGGTGGTGAAATCGCTCTGATAACCACCAACGGCGGCTCGATGACCTTGGGCAGCAGTCATAGTTATGACGGCGTGTTTGTTTTGGGAATGACGGCCAGCGCGCCCACCGCCAATACACCCAACGTCGCGCCGAAAAGCACGGTTTATGTCGGCCAGAGGGTGACTCTTACGGAAAGCGCACTGGGCGCGACACCGCTTTTCTACCAGTGGCAAACCGACGGCGGCAGCGGCGGCAGCCTGACCAATATCCCGGGTGCCACGGCCACAAATGCGACGGTGACTGTATCAAGCACCGGCACCATTAATTATGACGTCATCGTGACCAACAGTTATGGCAGCGCCACCAGCAGCGTGGTCGCCGTGACCGTTCTTCCGCCCGTGAGCGTCACCGTCAATGTTTCAAATACGATGGCGACGATGCCGCCACAAGGTTTGGGCGTGTGCAGCGCCGTTTATGATGGCTCCTTGTTGGATCCGCAAGTGGCTCCCATGTTAAGTGCCGTCGGAATCACGGCCATTCGCACCCCGGGTGGTTCTTATGCGGATGTTTATGATTGGGAGAATAACAGCGGCATTGACGGCGCTTATGTCAATTCGGCAGATAGTTTCAACAATTTAATGAATTATGACGTCATCCCGGCGGGTGCCAAAGCGATCGTTACCGTCAATTATGGCTCCAACCCGGCCAACAATGCGGGCGGCGACACGAATGTGGCGGCGGCTTGGGTCGCATACGCCAATGTGACTAATGATTGGGACGTCAAATACTGGGAAATTGGCAATGAGGTGAATGGCAACGGTTACTTTGGCACCACTCTGGATTGGGAATACGACCTGCATTTTCTGGATCAAACTCCCGCCGACCGGGTCGGCCAGCCCGCCCTCTCTCCTGCCGCCTACGGTTCAAATGCGGTGTCATTCATTCAAGCCATGAAAAGCAAGGACCCCACCATCAGTTGCGGGGTCACATTCATGCCCGGCAATGATTCTCCTTTTAACACCCCGTTGTTGAACGCGGTTGGCACCAATGCGGACTTTGTCATTATCCATTGGTATCCCGGCCCCGACACCGCTTCAGTCCTGGCCGCTTCGGCCGGAATTCCCGCGATCGTCACCAACACTTTACAGGAATTGAACAACACAGTTGGCGCCACCCACGCCGCGCAAATGAAAATCACCGTCACCGAAACCGGGGCCGCAAGTGGTACCATCGGCGCGCCGGTTTCGCTTTTTGCCGCGGATAATTATCTGACCTGGCTCGAAAACGGCATCGTCAATGTGGACTACCAAATACTGCACAATGACATGCTCACGGCCACCGATACAGCAGGCCACGCTTATTACGGCGCCATGATGGCCCACCTGCTGGCAAACGTCGGCGACACGTTCCTCCAAACCACGTCCGCTCAAAGTGACTTGCGTGTCCATGCCGCGACACGACAGGACGGAAGCACGGGCGTCATGCTGGTCAACTTGGACCCGTTACTCACCATCCCCGCCACCGTGACGATCAACAATGGGCCGACGCTCGCCAATACGGGCATCAAGTATCAATTCGGCACCGCCGATTTCATCGGTACCAATGACTATCCGAGCTATCCTCCTTCCAGCAACTCTGTGCCCGATCTGGGGAGTTCGTTTACCGTCTCGGTACCGCCATACACAATAGTGGATATGATCATCCCGCAGGCTGGAACCAATAATACACCACCCGTGCTGGCGCCGATTAACAACCTGACCGTCAACGTAGGCGCGTACGCCGCCTTTATCGCCAGCGCCACTGACACGGATTCTCCGCCGCAAACACTTACCTTTAGCCTAGCAAGCGCACCCAACGGCGCAACGGTAAACTCCAACACCGGCGCCTTCTACTGGCGCCCGACCGTGACCAACGCCAATACCGTCAATCCCATTTCACTGGTGGTGACCGACGATGGCATACCCAGCATGAGCGCCACCCAGAGCTTTACCGTGACCGTTAATCCGCTGACCTTGCCAACCCTGTCTTCCATCACGTTTACCAACAGACAATTTGCATTCTGGGTCAATGGTGAAACCGGACCGGACTATGCCGTGCAAGTTTCCACGAATTTGATCAACTGGAACACGGTGTTCATCAACTACTCGGCATCCATGCCATTCCAATGGACTACCAATACGGCGACTTTGCCCGCGCAATTCTATCGCATCCAAGTCGGGCCACCATTGCCATAAGCTGACCGCCTTGAAACTCAAACAGTTTGAGAACAATTTTTGGCCCGCCACGGCCTGTTAAATTCGTTCGCCGCCGGCTGCATGATCCTGCTCACGATACAAGCAGTTATGCACACCACAATCCTTCCAGGTAAAAGACGGGCTGGCCGTTCAGCGTTGCCAGTTCGCGATGGAAGCGCCAACGCTGAGTCTCGTCGTGTTTGCGGATATATTATGAATTTTTAGCTCGCAGCCGAGCTGACGCAAACGCACCCCCAGACCACGTGATGGCTTGACGCCGAACATCTCTTGGAGTTCTAATGCTAACGTGCAATCAATCGGCTATTAATAGAGGTTGAGGGCAATCTATGCGCCCTCGAACTGAAATTCCCGCCGCGCAGGTTGGCAATCCATCGCGCGATGCTGGCGGCCTCCCGCAAATCGGCCTTTCAACGGCTCCAATGCCTGTGGCTGCGCGCCAGCCAGGAGCTGCCCACCGAAGCCATTGCCCAAGCGGTGGGGTTTGAGCGTCAGCCATGTGCCGGCAGGTCTGGTCGGGAATACTTGCGCGGGGGCGGCCTGCTGGCGCGGCACCAGTGGCGACGGGTGACTCCCCCCGCCCCAAGCATCCCAAAGACAATCCGGCGGCCCGGGCCGCCTTTAAAAGAACTTCAGGCCAAAGTGGATGCGGTGGCGGCTGGGCACCCACACCAACCGTTGCGGCTGATGTTTGAGGATGAAAGCCCGGGTTTGGCCGGCTGAGCGATCCGATTCGGTGCTGGGCTCCCTTCGGCTGCCGTCCCCAAGTGTCCACCCATCGGATGCGCCAATACACACATGTCTTTGGCAGCGTCTGTCCGCACGACAGGGAACTCATCAGCCTGATCCTGCCGCGCGCCGACACCGCGGCCATGTCTTTGAATTTGGCGGAAGTCTTCCGGCGGCATCCCGACGAACATATTTTAATGTTCTTGGACCAGGCGGGCTGGCATCAGGCCAAGGCGTTGGTGGCATCCCGACAACCTGACTTTAGACAGACTGCCGGCTTACAGCCCGCAATGCAACCCCGAGGAACTCGGTCTGGCGTGAAGTGCGCCGGCAGCCTTTTGGCAATCACGATTATCACTCCATGGACGCGGTCGAAAACGCCCTGGCACACCGCCTGCGCCCGCTGGAATCCTCCCCCGCCGCAATCGAATCCCTCACCGGCTTTGATTGGATTGTTAATACTAAATTGTTAATGTTAGATTGAATGCAAAATAGTATGACGCTTTAGCTTGATTGCGGGTCAGCCTGTGCCGCTCCAAGGGACCTTCGCCGCCGAATAGCCAACGCGAATGGAAGCGGTAATTTTACGTCTCATACTCCTGGCCTGGAGCCGAACGTCGGTTTCATCCCGTCCCACAAGTCAATATCCGGTACCCGCGTGCGCTCCAAAGGCTCTCGGACAAAGTTCCGACAGTTCCCTGCATGGGTTCATGTGAATCGCACGCTTGCCCCTGGATAAGTCTGGGCGGTTCACACCACGGAATTTCAACCGACTGCCCGGCAGGTCCAGGGGACTTCCAAAAACCATAACAAGCATTTCGGAACAAGTAAAATGACGATCATCTATTCCGGTGAAAAATGCCGCACCCTTGATGGCAAACATGGTGCTTTTCCGTGGAAAAGCCCTGTCCCAAAATCAAACCAATCTGCCCGAATTGATCGCCACACCACCGGGACAATTGATATACATTCCGCCTGAAAACAAACACGCCCGTTATTCATTACCATTATTGCTGATGAATAACGGGCGGTTTGGGGTAATCCCACTCACTTCCGCGGATACGGCACGGCGTTCTTATTCCAGTAAAGCTGCCAGAGATTATCCAGTTTGGTGTAAGCCGAATGACCATCCATAAAGCTGACATTTACTCCGCCTGGAAGCGGATGCACTGTGTGTTTTACGGCCACGAAGCCTGTCAGGGGTGGTCCGCCATGACGTTGAATGCAACAACGTCCCATGCCGTTGTAAGGGAATGTATTATTGCCCACTTCGTAGTTCTCATCGTATAGCCACCACGTGGGCAAATTATCCGGACCTTGCGCATAAGGCCACATATCCGGCCACAAGGCATCCACAAACATGGGGGTTTGGGAAGCGTGGTGAATATCTGCGGTTGAGCCGAAGAAATTCGTCCCTGCAGAAGATAACAGCCAATTTCCTGTTTCCGCGGCTGATTCCAAGGCACCGCTCCATTGATAAAGCCATCCATTCAAGCCATAACTGCCATTGGTAGGAACAAGGGCTCCGGATAAAACATTTGGGTTGGGGTAAACATCCCAAGTCCAGGCTTTATTGGCCGTGCCTTGGTAATTGCCGTTGGCCCCGCCCGGCTGGGGATTCGGAACCGAGGCTACCGGACATACTCGAACGTTCGGGTTCTTTTGGTATCCAAGGATGGACGTCAGCCATATTTGCCCGACCTGATTCGGATCGTTCCCCCAAGCAATAACGCCATGATGATCATCTTCATACATGAGTCCCGCCAGCGACAGTTGCCGTTCATTACTGAGACACTGGGTGCTTAAGGCCTTCAATCGTGCTTTCGACAGGGCCGGCAGCAACATGGCCGCCAGGATGGCGATGATGGCAATGACCACGAGCAATTCTATGAGCGTAAAAGCGGACCGCGAGGTTTCATGCCGTTGGTTCAATCGGGCTGAATGAGCAATGGTTTTATTTTTCGTCATAATGTTAATCAAACTAACCGGAGTTGGGTTTGCGTTCAACTAAAAAATTAAACAGGGTGGCCCGACGCCACCCTGTTTGAATTAACATCCGTCGTTGCCTGTCATTATCCGTTTACGGAGTGGACAGGGCGCGGAAGAACATGGCCGGGCCATTGCTGGTGGGCGTGAACGTGTACGGCGAAGGTGTACTGTTCGTCGTCCACGGACCCTGCACATTGGTGGCCTGCTCGAGGATTCCATTCGTGTAGCCCACTTGCAGGGTGGAACCGACCTTCAGGATGCCCAACGTCGCCTTCGGCGAAGCCGCCGCCGCGTAGCGAACGACCAGACAGCTCATATAAAGACCGGCGTCTCCATTCAAAATCACGGTTTGAGTCGTGTTGGTGGCCATAAAGGTCCCCACCAGATATACATTATCACCCATGTTGAATGATGGAGAAACGTCGCTCGTGTCATTTGTGGATGTAATAAAGTTCCCCTGGCGGCTGGGCCCTTCGTTATCATCAAAGGCGAACAACTGCACTGAGTAATTTGTTCCCACCGTCAGGTTATTCAGTGTGATGGTTCCGACACCTTCGAAAGTAGAACCCAAAACCGTGTCCATGTTCGGGTCGCCCGTTGTCCCGTTGTACTGCGAACTCCAACGGGTATAACCGTTAGCTTCGGTGGCTGAACCGCCAGTACTGTCAAACAGGAAGTTGGTGCCGCCCTCTGTCACCGTCACGTTGCTGCTCAGACCGAACGTTTCCGCCTCGAAGTAAGTGCCGGGCACGCCAAACAGAATGTTGGACGCCGTCAAGCCTGTGAAAGGCACTTTAGCCGACCATTGCAATGGGGCGTTGGACAGCACCGTCAATTGAACCCACGTACTGGTGCTCAGAATACCACCCGATTGACTGTTGGTGGCAGTCAAGCGGTAATAACCGCTGGCGTTGGTCGTCGGATTGGACAGCGCGTAGGCGCTGTTGGTCGCGTTGAGAATACTCGTCACACTCGCGCCAGTGTTGGTGGGGCTGTACTGCCACTGGTAACTTGTCGGCAGATTGCCAACGAACGACGCCGTAAAGTTCATTACGTTGTTGTTGCCAGTGTGGATAACCCAAGGGCTTCCCCCAAGATCAGGGCAATTATCGGGATAAATGGTGGTATCAGACGAGATGATCGGCACCGAATCAACCACCCACAGCGTTGCAGGCGGGGTGCTGGTAACCGAGCCGGCGCCATCTGACACAATTACCTCATAATCCAAGTGATCGGCGCCAGCGGTCACATTGGAGATCACCAACGTGGTGTTGGTAACACCGGAGTATTGTCCGACATTTGACAATGGCGTGAAAGTCCCCAGTCCCACCGGGCTGGAATACCACTGATAGGTCAAGCCGGTGGTCAGCGTATTGGTGGTTGCCGCCACAGTGAACATCTGTGTGTTACCCGTATAGTTTGTTGAGGTAAACGGAGGCGAATTGATGACCGGATAGATGCTGGGCGGTATCGCGCCCAGAACCTTATAATTGTTAAACTGGAAATTTCCTCCGGACGTAATCCAGTGGGACACGATACCGGCGCCCGTAATATAGCCGGTCAAATTGGCGCCTGCCGGTCCGCCAATCACAACGTTGGTGCCATTAAGCACAACATCATGGCCACTCACGGTTAATAGATTCCACGCGCTGGCAAGGTTGCTAAATTTCCAGGAGAAAGTCTGAAAGGTGGAGCCGGTATCCGTGAAAAAATTTGTTGAAACATACCATTGGCCATGGTTCATTTGCACGGCCCAGTATATCGGCTGGTTGGCCCCTCCACCGTTATTGCCAGCTATTGAGAAAGACAGATTTTGGGCGAATGACAGATTAATTCCGGGGAACGCCAATTTACCGGTGATCGGCCCTGCCCCATCTCCGCTGCGGACGTCGTACGGCCCGCCGTTCGCGGTGGCGGTAGTAAAGTAAAAAGCCCCATTGCAATTGCTTTGCCCAGTATTGAAACTATAAACGGCGCTCGCAGGCCAAGAGACACCGTTTTGCGGATTGCCGTTCGTAGGGCCGGAGAAAATGCGCGAGTCGTGTCCGAAACCACCGCAGAGCTCATTGATCCAGCCAACATTGGTTATTGACTGATTAACATCCACCGGCACTGTGAAGGTTTCCTGATAAATGATGGTTGCCACTGTTATATTGGCGACTGAACTGGTCACCGAGCCGCTCCCATTGGACGCCACGACGACATAATCCCCGCTGTTGGTTGGCTGCACATTGGTAAGCGTCAAAGTGGGTGTGTTGACACCGGAGAATATTCCGGCATTCAACAAGTTGGTATAAGTATGGCTGCCCGTCGCGCCTGCCATCCATTGATAACTCGTCGCACCAGCCGCCGCCACCGTGAGCGAAACCGAGGCACCCGTATAGGCCGTCGCACCGACCGGTTGAGTTAGAATTTCAGGTATGCTGCCAGCGGGAAGCACCACTAATTCAAAGTCATCATACGCTCCAAAGGAGTTTGTAACCAAACCATAAAGGTTTGTGGTATAAAAATCCACGCCAACATTATTGCCATTGTCGCCCCCGTTAGCCGTATAAGTAAGCGTGTATTCTGTCCAAATTCCCGGAAGGGCAATGTTCGTCGTTATAAGGGTAGTTGTGCCGGCCAACGAACCATTGGCCAGACCACCGAAATTGGCTGGGGTGCAACTGATAAGACTAACCACTGACACAGGAGGGTTGGTGTTCCCGGTGGACGGGTCATTGGAAGCTATTGCCCACCAAATAAGAGTAATCTGATCGCCAGGCGTCATGTTATAAGAGCCGGGGTTGCCATCCGTCATCTGGTAGCAGCCATTATCACCCGCCATCTCAAACACCCGCCATGTGCCGTCATACGCGTTCGCGTTCTCAACACCTGTATTCGTATAAGTTAATCCATCATTCGCCCATGCATCCTGCGGGCCGCCTAAGGTTGCGAAGCCGTTGGTCGTTTTCGCGGTTTCCCCGAGTTCAAAGCCGCCATTATACAACTGGCCCCATTGCGCCAGCGCTACGCTGGACGTCATGGCAAGCGAAAGGAAAGCCAATGAGAATTTTAAAAAGGTTTTTTTCATAAGATTTAGATTTTGGGTTGCGTGGAACTCGAACAGTTACTGGGCATTTGATCATTCGTCATACAGCTCTCATGCAAGAGGGTAATTTTCCCTCCAACAGCCAATACTACTGGCACACTTTGTTTGGGTTTTGGTCTAGCTTTCGCTAAAAGTATCCGAATTTACTGGAATTGTCCAGCCTGACAAATGTCAGGCTTGGTGATACATTTAACTTTAAGAAAATGTATCTTGCGGAAAACTTGCCCGTTCCCCGGTCAATTGGCAATGTTAATCGCACTTCGATTCCGCACAAATTGACGTTATGATTCGCGTTGCCATTGTTGAAAACAAAACGACCGCCAGGGAAAGCCTGGCCCGCCTCGTCCAAAGCACGCCGGATTTCCACTGTGCAGGCATCTGTGCCACCGCCGAGGAAGCCTTGCAGGAGCTGCCCGGACACCAGCCCGAAGTGGTGCTGATGAACATCGGGTTGCCAAAAATGTCCGGCATCGAATGCGCCGCCCAATTGAAACAACTGCTGCCTTCAGCTCAGATCGTCATGGTGACCGTGCATGAGGACACCGAACACATTTTGGCGGCGTTGCGGGCCGGCGCCTGCGGCTACCTGCTCAAACGCTGCGCGCCCGAAGACCTGGTTGCCGCCGTCCGCGAAGCGCACCTCGGCGGCGTTCCCCTGCCACGCGAAATCGCGCGCAAAGTCATTGACGCCCTCCGGCAACCAACGCCAACCGCGCCGGAAGTGGAGGCCCTCCGGCCCAGTGAAAAGAAAATTCTAAAGCTGCTTGCGCTGGGATTGGCCAATAAGGAAATTGCCGGCCGCCTGGGTTTGAGCGCCGGCACCGTGCGCTGGCACCTCGAAAACATTTACCGCAAACTTCACGTCGGCTCCCGCACCGAAGCCGTCTTGAAATTCCATTCCCCGAAGGGCCCGCGAACGAACGAGCCATGACCGGTTCATCGCCGTCCTACTCAGCGATGAATCTGCGTTAGAAACTCCGGTGAAATCCTGGTAAGAAAATAATCTGGAGCGGAAACGGCGGTGGTGGTTTTCAGCGGATCGGGAAACAGCCTGTTGTCCTCCTGATTCTTTGGAAAGACCGGACCTGGACGGCCTGGTTCAATTCCGGCCATAATGCCACCGAACAGACGGTGGGGCGCGCCCGGAGAGAACGGTTCCGTTCTATGGCCCGCGGACCTTCGCCAGCATTTGCCGGGCGTCCTGGTTCTCCGGATCCATTTTCAACACATAGCGCAGATGGGGTATGGCTTCCGCCCCTTGGCCGGTCACGATCAACAACAGGGCCAGATGAAGCTGGGCCGGAATATAAGCCGGTTGCAGGGAGATGGCGCGTTCCATCCACCGCGCGGCTTCGTCCATGCGGCCTTCATGGGCCAGGCAGAATCCCCACATATCCACCGCCTTTGGACTGTTCGAGACCAGGGCGGCCTTGTGCCAATCCTCCAGTGCTTCAGTGTGACGCCCGGTCCCTTCCAACAGCACCGCAAGGTTGTTGAGCGTGTTCTCGGACCGCGGGTCGCGGCGAAGCGCGCGCCTGAGATAATCATCTGCTTCAGTCACGTTGCCGTCAACGATGTCCACTGAAGCAAGGTAATTCAGCGCGGCAACGTTGTCGGGATCAAGTTCCATCGCCCGTTTGGCAATCAACTCAAGACCCGCCGGATCGGGCGGGCCGGCGGCCATGGGAGCCATCAGGGAAACCAAGGCGTTGGGATCATTCCAGTACAGTTTCAGCAGCGCCTGCCGGTAACGCGGTCCCTGTTCATCGTAAAGACGGCGCATTTCCCGGTAGCGCACGTCCTGTGGCAGCACAGCATAGGCTTGCTGCCAGCGTCCAAGCAGGGACAAACGATTGGCCCTGGCCCGCAACTCCAGTTCCTTGTGCAATTGCTCCGCGGACTGTTCCGATCCCAGGTTGGTCAGACAAGGCCAGATGTCCTCCATCGGCTCGATAAATTCCGCCGGGTCATTTTTTACACCCTTGGAGTAACGTGTTTCGTATTGGGTATAGGGAAGATTGTCGGTGTTGACCGGTCCTTCCCCGACCCAATGCCGGAGTGTGATTTCCGAGCAGAGAAACGAATCGAGGAAGCCCGCCGGGGTGTCGAGTCCGTACCGCTCCAAATCCCGCCGCACGGGTTCCTCCCGGAGCCGTGCTCCAAGTTGGGTTACATCAATACTCAACGGCTGGGAGGTCCCGACCAGCAGGGTATAGGGCACACAGCTCCCTTCCGCGTCCATGCCTTGGGTAACCCACAGGCTGGTGTGGGGAAACACCGACAAGAAGGTGCGCACGATGATCTTGTATTCAGCCGTGGTCAACCCGTGCCGGGGCAGCCATTCAACAAAGACTCCGTTCGTGGTCAGGTGATCATGCACCAACTGGTAGAATTCCCGCGTATAAAGCACCCAACTGTCCGCGCTCTTGGGATGCGTGGAATCGGAAATGATCACCGGCCACTTGCGCGGCGCGGTCAGGATGTAATTGCGGCCGTCGTCAATCACCACATGAGCTTTGGGGTTTTGCAGCACGCCGTTATTTTCCTTCGAGAACAGTTCCGCGGCCCGCACCATGCAGCTTTCCATATCCACGATCGTGAGGGACTTTACCTCGGGCATCAAAGTGGTTGTTCCGGCGGCAATGCCGCCCCCGAAACAGATCATCAAGACGTCGTCCGGTTTGGCTTGAAGCATGGGGCCCAAATCTCCAAGCATTTTGAAGCATAGCACGTCGCTATATCCCAAGGGCACCTCGGAATTTCCGTTCAACCAGAGCGTCTTGCAATCGTCCACCCGGTCGCGCACCAAGGTGGCTGTGCCAGTGCGGCCTTCCTGGTAATAAAAAATGTCAGTGTTCATGGCGAGCACAAAGTCCTTGGCCAGAAACACGCGTTGACACAAGTTCGCAGGCACGGCGGCAAGAAAAATCAGCAGCGTCCCGCCATACACCACGGCGGCAGTTGGGATCAATCGGTTCGTCGTCGGCCTTTCGCAAACCAACAGTGCCAGCCCCATCCCGCCGTACACCAGGGAAGCCAGCAACAGGCTTCGTTGGATTCCGATCCACGGCACCAGCACGAATATCGGCAGGAGCGATCCCATGACCGCGCCCGCGGTATTGAGCGCAAAGAGCAAGCCCACGCGCCGGCCCAGACTCGCCACGTGACGCCCATACACACTGCACAGCAACGGAAAAGCAGCACCCATCAGCACCGTCGGCACGAACACTGTTAAAAGGGCCATGCCCTTGACCGACACCGGCTCCGGCGGGCCGGAGGCGAAGATGAACGCGCTGCCCACGAATGTTGCCAGCACCGAAACGCCCAAGGCCATTTCTATGATCCCAAGCGCGCGGATTGAAAGTCCGACTCGCCGTTGCAACACACTGTAAACCAACCCCCCAAGCCCCAAGCCGAGAAGAAAAACGCACAGAATTGTGGGAAACACGTAGGCCTTGGTGCTCAGGAATAACAGGTAGCGGACCCATAAGACCTCGCACGTGAGGCTTACCATCCCGTTGAGAAATCCCACGACCAACAGTACCAACGCGGTTGTCTGTTTTAATTCGAGCGGCTCTGGCGGTTTCGCCTGGCCGGTCGCTTCGGATGGAGTCGCACCCGCCGGTTCAAGCGCTGCCGCGCGGCCAATCGGCCCCGACAATGCAAACGCCGCAACGGCGACGGCCACGTTGACCCCCACAGCCGTCAGGTTGGTCAGGCGCAGACCGAGCGTGTCAATCATCCAGAATCCCGCCGCCAGGCAACCGAACGCGGCACCCAGCGTATTCCAGCAATACAACGCTCCGATGCGCCGCCCAATCAACTGGTCCGACCTCGTCACCGCGCGCGCCAGCAATGGGAACGTTGCGCCCATCAGGAAACACGGCACCAACAGGATCGCAAAGGACAAGGTGAACCGGATCAGCGTGCTGACCAACAACGAGTCCGATAACCATGCGGACAAGTCGGGTGTCATCCCTCGAAGCCGCGCCAGCAAAAACGGAACCGCCAGCGCCCAAACCGCAATCAGAGCCTGAAACCCGCCAAAAAACATTGTCCGGCGCTTCATCCCATCCGCCAGCCGCCCGCCCGCCAATCCGCCCAGGCCCAGCCCGGCCATGTAGGCGCAAAGGACGATGCTGATGGCGTAGGAACTGTTGCCGAAAACGGTGACAAATTCGCGGCTCCACAACACTTCGTAAACCAATGAAGTGGCGCCGGACAGGAAAAAGCAGGCATAGATGCACACATTCAACCACGCCATCCGTCTAGCTGGCGCAAAGGCATTGCGTAAAGTCACGTTCATTGGACAACATTCTAATAGAAGCAGACAGTCTGCCATTCAATCACAAAACATGGAAATCGCCGAATGCGCCCGGAACGTGGTAGTGGGCTGAGAATACAAACAAAAAAACCGGAGGGAAAACTCCCTCCGGTTGAACTCAAAACTTATGATTTGACCAATCAGGCGCGACGGCGGCGCAAGCCCATCACGGCACCGAGAGCGCCAAAGCCCAACAGGGCGAGTGTGGCCGGCTCCGGTATCGGAACGTTTGAAAGCTCGTACACATAGCTGTAGCCAAGTGAAGTCACACCATTATTGGCGAATGTTCCGGCAGTACTACCGTTGTCGAATGCAGTCCCGCCCGCTTCGGGCACAAGGCTTTCCTGCAGTCCATACCATACTCCGCCGCCTGGAAACTTGGCAAAAGTGCTAGGATCCAACGTCAAGCTAAACGCATACGTTGTCCCCGGTGACAGCGCAATCGAATTGGCGAGGTTGAACGAAATATAGTCCGAACTGCTGTTTGGGGCCCATCCCGGACTCAGCACTTGAGTGCCACCACCTAGCGGGGTGATGACGCCTCCACTGACGCTGCCGATTTGAATATCCCATTTAAGAAAATTTTGTAATCCATAAGTTGCATCAACGAGGGTAGGCTGGAAATGCCACGGAGCCAACCCACCAGCAACTGAACTGAAGGTAGAACCCGTCCAATAGCCATCGTCACCGTTTCCCAAAACTGTTACTGAAGCCAAGCTCTGGGCACTGCTCACACTAAACGTCTGACTCGGATTAACGGCGTTTAGATAGTCTTGGGCACTGGAACCAGGAGAGCTACTCGTAGAACCGCCAACCAACTGCGACTGGAATATACCAGCCGAAGGGGCTATGGGACTTTCAAACATGGACCCGGCGGCCACGGCACTGGAGCCATAGCCAGCCACGATTGCGGCCACTGTCATCCAGATGGCTTTGTTGTTTCTAAGAAATGATTGTTGATTACTGGTTTTCATAATTTTGGGTTCGCTTTTATTTTACTTTTTACGGTTTTCTAGCCGCGATGAGACACTTTAGAAGATTCTCCATGGACTGTCAATACTTTTCTTTAAAAAATAATGAACATAAAGCATATTACCTTATATTGCTTTTAGCGCGACAATAAACGGTTTGTCTTAAGACTCAAACAACTGAGACAAGCGTTTTAAGCCGTTGATTTTTAGGGGTTGAAGAATATGAGTTATTTTTACAGTGCTATACGCCAGGAAATGCAGTTGGCACCCTATTTACCAACTGCTTTCCAATCAGCAGCTTAAGCATATTAAAGAGTGATTTGCCAAAGATTCAGGGCCTACAGCCAGTTGAATGGACATCGAAAAACCTGTCGCATTGCCAGCGGGCGCATCTTGACACTGTCCTTGAGGCAGGCAGGGACATCGCGCTGCGATGCCCCCGCCCGCACACAAGCGGGCGGAACGAGCGCCAAGTCGTTGTGCAAACCATTGCGCCGCTGGACGCGGCGCGGACGGCGCAGCGCGCCGTCCCTACCAAGGACAGTCTAGATGCACCCATTGCCGGCTATTCATATCCAAACGCCTTGACCAAAGGCTCCAATTTATCCAAATGCGGTTCGAGATATTTTCGGTAATTTCGCCAGCGCCCGACGGCGCGTTTATAAATGGGCTGAACCACGTCCGCGTAAGTCGGTGAGCGCACCATTTTTTTTCGGGCATGTTCATTAAAGGCGAGCACGCGCGCATCCCAGGTGACGCCCAGAAAATCCAGTGTCTTGCGCGCAACGGATTCCAAGTCGTTCACTGTGTCCTCGTAGCGCACTTCGAGGTAAGGGTTTTTGATCAGCGGCTTTACCGTCAGCCACATTCCCATCTTCTGAGTGTAGCTTCCCACGGTGTCCTCAAGGTTCAGAAAGTTCAAACCGATTGTGGTGAGGGGCCAAAGCGGTTTCATGAAAACGCTCATGACGACATCGCGGGGATCCCGCAAAGCCACTATCAGTTTTATTTCCGGAAAGAAGCGGACAAAGGCAATGATAAACTCCTGAAAACCGGGATTTTTGTCAATCAGCAGACGATGGCCAACCGGCTGGCCGAGGTGCATTGCCATCGAACGAAAATAGTTCTTGCGAGCCTGGCGCAGAGTTTCGGTGTGCGCCGCTTCAAGTTGCGCCAGGATGGATGATTCTTGCGGCAAACTGCGCTTGAGCAAACCGTAGGCCTGATGATAAAAAATAAACATTTCCTCCGCCGAGACAATGTCGGGGTGCGAATCGAGCACCTGTTCCAACAAGGTTGTCCCGGAACGGGCATGTCCGCCCAGGAATGCCAGGCGATGGGCTGGTTGAAGTTCCCGGCCCAAATCGAACCAGCGCTGTAACATTTCAGCCGAGACGTTGTTTCGCATCTCCTTCATCTTGCTGACCATTGATTGCAATTGTGGGAGCAGGGGCGGCGCGTCCACGCTCAACAGCGCCTTCGCTTCCAAAAATGCGGTCATGGCTTCGTCATAACGCCCCTGACGGTCATAAATCCCGCCCAGTTCAAAAAAGCCCTGGACTCGCCACTCGCGATTTGCCGCCGTCAGGATGGGGCGCAGCACCCGCTCGGCTTCGGCCAACCGCCCCGCCTGCCGGTGCAATTTTGCCTGGGTCAGGCGGGCCAAAGGGCAGGCGTCGTCCAAATGAAGGGCGCGCTCGACCATGGCGGTGGCATCTTCCGTGCGGTGAAGGTGCTCGTAAAGTTCCGCCAGTCTCGCGATGGTTTCCGCCGTGGCCTCTTTCTGTTCGACCGCGCGCCGGAAGTAATCTTCGGCCATTTGAGATTTGCCGAAATCAAAGTATACCCGCCCGGCGAGTACCATAGCCTCCGCTTTCTGTGGTGAAATGAGCACAGCCTGTTTAAAGCAGCGCCCGGCCGCCGCGTAGTCGCAATTAAAACAGTGAGTGCGGCCCAACAGGAACCGGAGCCGCCAATCAGCTGGATCAAGTTTGCAGGCGCGCTCGAAAATTTCGACACCTTGTTGAAAATCATACCGATTACAGGCCTCATTGGCCGCCTGAACCAATTGATTCAAGGATACGTGGGAAACCAACTGCGGTTGTTTCATTGGTGGCTAAATTTAAATGCCCATGCTCTTTGCGCAAGCAGTCTCTGCAACGAACATGGCAGGAAACCACGGCATTGAACGGATAAACCGACTGCTATTGGTATTGGAATGGACAGTTTAAAAACATGTGAATGGCCTGGTTGCTCGGAAATGCCTAAAATGCATCTGACTGAGCAGAAATCGGAGTAAAACGGGGAATAGTAGGAGAAAAAGCTGGAAATAAAAGAATTAGGACCGGCTGTTTTAATTTACAGAACACGCTGACTACAAATACGTTAAACAAATAACCAACTGCAGAATTGCATATTAGCCAAGATAACATGCCGTATCTTGCTATGCGGAATACAAAATATGCACATTTTTCCTTGACTCGTTAGAAAGTAGGTGATAGCATGGCCTCAATCACGATGACTAAAGAGTTTAGTTGTTGGGTGTAAAATAAAAAAAAGCGAACCCACAATTATGAATACGAATTATAAACAACTGTCCTGTCTAAGAAACAACCGCGCCGTATGGTTGACGGTGGCAGCTATCATGGCCGGTTATGGCTCAAGTGCCATGGCCCAATCCCTCTTTGAAAGCCCAATAGCCCCCTCGTCTGGGGTCTGGCTCTCGCAATTGACTGGCGGCTCTACGAGCAGCTCTCCTGGTGCGAGTTCCCATGACTACCTGAATGCCGTTAATCCTGGTGAGGTGTTTACCATCGGGAGCTCCGAGACTCTGGCTTCAGTAACGGTTCAGGGAAACGGTGACGATGGCTATTGGACGGGTTCTGCGCCTAATGTAGCTAATGGACTTGTTGGAGAATATCAATATCAGCCTTCCCTCTCTTCAGGAAGTATTGGAGCAAGTTTAACCCCTTTAATTCAGTGGGATATCCAAATCGGCAGTGTCAGTGGAAGCACCATCACTCAGATTGCCAATGAATCAGTGACAGGTTGGTCCCCAAACAGCAGTTCGACCTTTCTTTCATTCAACCTCGCCAGTCCGCTTGCGCTGTCTGCGGGGACGTATGCGTTTAGCTTGACGTTTGATACTAGCACTCTAGACGACTTCACATATGGAAGCGGTGGAGTATGGTATGGCCTGGCGGAAAGCCTCGTACCAAAAATCGGGTCGGGGAATGCCTTTAACAATGGTACTACTTCCGGAACATTCGGCAATGTTGTGGATCCGAGTGGTGGGGCCTATGACTACGTGTTCGAGCTTTCATCCAACCCAATACCGGAGCCGGCCACAATGGCGTTGCTGGGTTTGGGCGTTTTGGGCATGATAACTGCCAGTCGTCGCAGACGCGCTTAAAATTGCCGCTTAAGTATTTTTCGGATTACAGCCCTCGATTAAAAATCGAGGGCTTTTTTGTGGCAACCAAGAAATTTTTTGCGCACTCTTCGCTCCAGTCATATCATCATGGGCAAGAACTTCCGAATCGGCAGTGGCTTGGCGGCAAGGCGTGTCGTTGAGCAGAAACCAAGACTGCCTCGGATTGAAAATCGGTCTTCGGCGACAACGGCGGCATGATCAAACGAATCATCATCCTGGGCGGCGGCAGTGCCGGTTTTATTGCCGCCCTGGCCCTGAAAAGCAAATTGCGCGACCTTGAGGTGCTGATCATCCGCTCCAAAGACATTGGCATCATCGGCGTCGGCGAGGGATCCACTCCCGTCTTGACAGCGTTTCTTCACGACTATCTTGGAATGAACCCCAAGAAATTTCTCGCCACGGCGCAACCCACGTGCAAACTCGGACTCCGGTTTTTATGGGGCCCCCGGCCCTATTTCAATTACGCTTTCTCCCGCCAGTTGCTCGATGACCTGAAAGGCACGGAAAAGAGCAAGGCGTGCTATTGCTGGGACGACATGGAATATGAAGACCTGGTTTCCGCGTTAATGTCCCAGGACCGGGCTTTCGAGAAAGCGCCCAATGGCGGTCCCATCTTTCACACCCGCATCGCTTATCATGTCGAAAACGAGAAGTTTGTCCGTTTCCTGGAGGAGTTTGCCACGGCGTTGGGGATAAACATCCTTGATGACACCGTGAAGGAGGTGCAACAAAACGATGACGGTGTGTCCGGCCTTTTGCTGGGCTCGGGCCGGAGGGAGACGGCCGACCTTTATGTGGACGCGTCCGGTTTTGGATCATTGCTGTTGGGCAAGACACTGGGCGAGCCGTTCGTGAGTTATCAAAAAAGCCTGTTCTGCGACCGGGCCGTGGTGGGCGGATGGGACCGCAAGGACCCGGAGGACATGCTGATCAAACCCTACACCACGTGTGAAACCATGGACTGCGGCTGGTGCTGGCAGATCGAACACGAGCATCGGATCAATCGCGGCTACGTGTTCAGTTCGGCTTTCATCCCGGATGATGAGGCGGAAAGGGAGTTCCGGGCAAAGAATCCAAAGGTCGGGCCGACGCGGGTCGTGCGCTTCATCTCCGGACGTTATCGCAATAGCTGGGTGAAGAACGTGGTGGCGGTGGGGAACGCGGCGGGCTTTGTCGAGCCGCTGGAAGCCACCGCTTTGGGCGGCATCGCGCTCGAATGCATCACCATTGCGGACACGCTCAAGGAGTGCGACCGCGAAGTAGCCCCCGCGACCATACAGCAATTCAATTCCTTTCAGGCCAGGACGTGGGATGACATCCGGGACTTTCTGGCGGTGCACTACAAGTTTAACAAACGACTGGACACGCCCTTTTGGCGGCACTGTCACGAGGAAACGGACCTGGCAGGGGCGGCGGCTTTCCTGGAAGTTTACGGGGAAAGTGGTCCGAGCATGTGGTTGGGACAAACACTAGGCAAGGCGACGCAGTTTGGTGTGGGCGGATATTTGGTGCTGCTTCTGGGACAAAAAGTTGGCTATCGCAAACCGCACCGGCTGACGGAGCACGAGTTGCAGCTATGGAACGCGGAAAAGCAAAGGAACAAAGCCAGGGCCTCTCGCGGTTTGACGGTCAAGGAGGCATTGGCCAAAATACGCTCGCCTTATTGGGAATGGAAATCACAAGGCAAGGCATAAGGTGCGGAAACAAGTTCGCATCTGGTTCCTGCAAACGGGCAAAATTCCTGTTGATCAAATCTCAGGGTAAGAAGGGAACTCCGGTTAATCGGAGGTAATCGTGGACGTTGTGGAGTCGAAGACGGGGCGGATGTACGCGAAGAAATTAGGAGCGCGGACGGCTTACTCACGAGATTTTGTCTAATGGGGCAGTTTTTTTGCAGACGGGAGGGTACCTTGTTGTCTTCTTGAACTTTGAAAGCTTGGATACCAGCGGCTTGACGTCAAGACTGCCGGCGTTATGGCGAATTGTCCTTAGTTGCCTCAGGTCAAATACTTAACAGAAAATCCGGCTTGACTTTTCCTTAATGATATTTAAAGTTGTTGCGTGTCCACCCGCGTGAATAAGTACACGGGCGGGAAGTAATATTATCCGAGACAAAGGCAAATCCTATGCAACGAACACCCCTTGGCAGCCGGTCTTTAATCAAATATCTTAAATTTATAAGGATTCTGAGCGTTTTTGGATTATTGGCCGGGGTTTCCTTTACCACGGCGGTTGCCGGCAACCGGATTTCGCTGGATGCGGGGTGGCGGTTTGAACTGGGAGATCCGCCGGACGTGCTGACCAATTCGGCGGAAACCAATGTCACGTATTATCCGGAAATTCCTGATTTGAGCAAGCTGGACGATGGCAGCCGGGGGAGTTGGGATCCTCAGGAACTCAGCGGATCGAATTCAGAAACCTACCTGCAAACCATCCGGATTGACCCCGTCGCCAACCACGTTGGGGAAAACGTTTCGTTTGTGCAAACCAATTACAACGACAGCGGCACCAACTGGCAGCAAATCAATCTGCCGCACGACTGGGTGGTGGGGCTGCCGTTCGATCCCAACGCGGATGAAGGCCACGGCTACAAGGCTGGGATGATTAACTCGACCACCTCGAACACGATTGCCTGGTATCGGCACACGTTCACGCTGCCGGCCAACGATGCCGGACAGGCGCTGGAGCTGGATTTTGACGGGGTTTACCGGAACTGTCTGGTGTGGTTGAACGGGCATATTCTGGGCCGCAACGTCAGTGGTTACGACAGTTTCTCGTTTGACGTGACGCCCTACGCCAATCCCGGGGGGACCAATGTGCTGGTGGTGCGGGTGGATGCCAGCCGGTTTGAAGGCTGGTTTTATGAAGGGGCGGGCATTTACCGGCATGTGTGGCTGACGGCGGCCAATCCGGTGCATGTGGCGCACTGGGGAACCTATGTGGCGACCACGGCGCTGGCCGGTTCCAACGCCACGATCACCGTGCAGACCACAGTGACCAACCAGAGCGGCGCCGCGACGGTCAATGGCAGCCTGACTTCGACGATATTCGACGCCAACAGCAACGCGGTGACGGCGGTGACATCCAACCTTAACCTGGCCGCCGGCCAGTCGTTGGTGGTGACGCAGACGCTGGCGGTGGCCAACGCCAACCTCTGGTCGTTGCAGACGCCTTATATGTACAATCTCGCTTCCACGGTCAGCAATCAGAGCGCGGCGGCGGACGTTTACACCACGCCGTTTGGCGTGCGGACGGTTTCGATTAATTCCACCAACGGCGTTTTCATCAACGGGCAGCACGTGGAGATTCAGGGGATGTGCAACCATCAGGACATGGCCGGCGTGGGTTCGGCCCTGCCGGACCGGCTGCAATACTTCCGCATCGAGAAATTGAAGGAGATGGGGTGCAACGCCATTCGCACGTCCCACAACGCGCCCGCGCCCGAACTGTTGGACGCCTGCGACCAGTTGGGCATGTTGGTGCTGGATGAAAACCGCCGCTTGGGGACCAATGCCGAACCGATGGGCGAACTGCAACGCCAGGTGCTGCGCGACCGGAATCATCCTTCGGTGTTCATGTGGTCGCTGTGCAATGAGGAATGGGACATGCAAACCGATTCCGCCGGCGCGAGCATCGTGCAGGCGATGCAGAACCTGGTGCATTCATTGGATTCCACGCGGCTATGCACGGCGGCCATCAACGGCTCATTATCGGGGGTTACTTTTGGGTACGTGCTGGACGTGAAGGGCCTTAACTACAACATTCCGGGCAACCTGGACTCCTATCACCCCAGCTATCCGACCGCGCCCATCATCGGGACGGAAGTGGGCAGCACCGTGACCACGCGCGGCATTTACACCAATGACACGGTCAACGGCTATGTGGCGTCATACGATATTATCACGATGAGCGGTCTGCCCGACCCGGTGACCTGGGGTGAGACGGCGGAAGACTGGTGGCAGATTTACACTGCCCGTCCGTGGGCTTCGGGTGCGTTCAATTGGACGGGGTTCGATTATCGGGGTGAGCCGACACCTTACAATTGGCCCTGCATCAACTCGCATTTTGGGGCCATGGACACGTGCGGTTTCCCGAAAGACCTTTTCTACTATTATCAAGCCAACTGGAGCCTTAAACCCGTGTTGCATGTGTTTCCGCACTGGAACTGGACCACGGGCCAGAAAATCAACGTCTGGGCCTATGGCAATTGCCAGACGGTGGCATTGTACACCAATGGCGTCAGTTTAGGCAGTCAAACTCTCAATGTGCAGGGCCACGTGGAATGGGACAACGTGACTTACGCGCCGGGAACACTCCAAGCCATCGGCTATAACAACGGGATGGCGGTCATCACCAACACCGTGGTGACCACCGGAGCACCCGCTTCCGTCGCCCTGGTGCCGGATCGGAGCACGATTCTGGCGGACGGCCGGGACGTGTCAGTGGTAGCGGTGGAAGTGCTGGACGCGCAAGGCAATGTGGTGCCCACGGCAACCAATAACGTGGTGTTTACGATAAACGGTGGCGCGATTATTGGCGTGGGCAACGGCAATCCCAGTTCGCATGAGGCGGACAAGGCCAGCCAGCGCATGGTGTTCAACGGCCTGGCCGAGGTGATCGTGCAATCCACCAACCAGCCTGGTTCCATTGTGCTGACCGCCACCTCGCCGGGTCTGACTTCCACCAATATCACCATTACCGAAGCCGCCACCCTGCCGCCGCCAGCCGCGCCAACAGACGTGGCTGCCGTCGCGGGAAACACGCAGGCGACGGTTACTTGGGACATCGTTCCCGGTGCCAGCACCTACAACCTGTGGCGGGCCACGACCGAGGGCGGTCCCTACACATTGATTGCCGGAAACATCGGCGGCGTGAACCTGGGTTACCTGGACACCAACGTCACCAACCTGGCCACGTATTATTATGTGGTCACGGCCAACGGTGCCAATGACAACGGCACCAGCGCCAACTCAATGGAAGTCAGCGCCACGCCGTCGGCCATTGTCACCGGCCTGACGGCGACCGCCGGCAGCGGCCAGATTTTGTTGAGTTGGCACGGCTCGCCCGGCGCCAATTACAACGTGAAGCGTTCCACGGTGAGCGGAGGCCCTTACAACATCATCGCCTCGTCCATCGCCACCACCAATTACACCGACACCAGCGTGGCCGCCTGCCAGCCTTATTTTTACGTGGTCACCATCACCAATGTCGGCAACGAAAGCCTGCCCTCGGCTGAAGCCAGCGCCTCCTTGACGGGCGGGGCTCCTCCCTCTCCCTGGTTAAACACTGACATTGGCGCGGTGGGGTTGCCGGGCAGTGCTTCCTACTGTGGCGGACAATTCACCATCTCCGGTTCCGGCGCGGACATCTGGAACACCACCGACGCATTTCAGTTTGTCTATGATTATGTTTCGGCCAGCACCAACTACGACACCCGCGCCCAGGTCTTAAGCGTGCAAAACACTTCCGGCAACGCCAAGGCCGCTGTGATGATCCGTCGAACGCTCACCGCTAATTCTTCTTTTGCGATGGTCGATGTTGAACCAACCGCGGGGATCGAGTTCATTTGGCGGAACGGTGCCGGCTCCAGTGCGGCCTCCAGCACAGTCAATGGAGCCGCACCCAGTTGGGTGCGGCTGACCCGCACCAACAACACTTTCACGGCCTATTATTCCGCCGACGGCAATACTTGGACCCAGATTGGATCGCCGACCAACATCAGCATGGCCAGCGCCTATGTCGGCTTGGTGGTGTGCTCGCATAACAATTCGGAGTTATGCACCTCCGTGATTGACAACGTCAGCGCCAGTTTTCTTCCCGTCAACACCGCGCCGACACTGGCGCCCATCAGCAATCAGACCGTCAATGTGGGCCAGACGGTGGCCTTCACCGCCAGCGCCACCGACACTGATCAACCGCCTCAAACCCTGACGTTCAGCCTGTTGAGCGCGCCAGCCAGCGCCACGTTGAACACCAACACCGGCGCCTTCTCCTGGCGCCCGTCAGTGTCCAACGCCAACACGGTCAATCCCATTTCACTGATGGTCGCCGACAGTGGCTCGCCCAGCCTGAGCGCCACGCAGAGCTTCACCATCACTGTCAATCCGCTGACGTTGCCGACGGTATCGTCAGTCGTCTGGAACAACGGCCAACTGGGATTTCAGGTCAGCGGCCAGACCGGACCTGACTATGCCGTGCAGGCATCCGCGGACCTGATGAACTGGAGCACGCTCTTGATCACCAACTCGCCGCCCATGCCCTTCTCGTGGACGGACACCAATGCGGCGACGCTCCCGGCGCAGTTCTTCCGCATCAAGGTCGGCCCGCCATTGCCGTAAGCTCAAGCGATACGCGAAATCTCTGCAAAACGGTGTGGCGGCGACACCCGGCCGCCGAAAAGTAAATGCGACGCCCTCGTCACGTTCCTCAAAAGCCTTGTTTCAAGGGCGGCGGGGGCGCCGCAGCTACGCTGTGTCCTTGTTTGCAGAGACTTCATACGCCGGTTCTTTAAAAAGACGCCGGGACATTGCTTCCACTCCCTGCGGGAGGAAGACGCTGGTGGTTGCGCTGCGTCTATCGCCTCGCCCGGCGGATGCAGCCTGAAAGCTATTTGGGTTTGTCTGTCCCACGTCAGTTCACTCTTATACCGGGCACTCCAGGTTGTCACTCTGGCCATTTAGAGCATTTTCTATTTAGATAGACGCATATCGGGCATGACGAAAGAAGCCCCGGCAATGTTGAGCTGAGAAGGAGTCCAAGGCCGTGGCCAAGGCTGAATGAAGCTCACCCAAGGTCCGCGCCGCTGCGTGGCGCAGGTGTGCCTTGAGTTTGGCGAAAGCTAGTTCAATGGGATTGAGATCAGGGCTGTAAGGCGGCAGGTAGCGAATGCCAACTCCGCGAGCCGAGAGCAACGGGCCGATCTTTTGGATTTTGTGAGTGGAAAGGTTGTCGAGGATGAGCGTGTCGCCTGCACGCAGTTGCGGACCAAGCACCTGCTCAAGATAAACCGTGAACACCTCGGCATCGACGGGGCCTTCGACCAAAAAGGGGGCTTCAACGCTTTCCTGGCGCAAAGCGGCAATGAAGGTGGAGCTTTGCCAGTGACCGTGCGGGATGGTGCTGAGGCAACGTTGGCCAATCGGACAGCGCCCGTAACCGCGGGCCAGCTTGGTGTTCAGGCCGGTCTCATCGATAAACACCAGTTGGCGAACATCCCAGTCGGGCTGTTGTCTGCGCCAAAGTCTCCGAGCGGCTTTAACGTCCGGCCGATCTTGCTCGGCGGCGCGCGTCGTTTTTTTTATAGCTCAAGCCCAGTTGCTCTAGCCGATGCCACAAAGCGGTGATGCCAATGGAAACATGCAACTGCTCCAGACACCGCTTTTGGAGTTCGTTGAGCGTCAGATCGGCCTGGGCTGCAATCCAGCGGCGCAGCGTTCGGTCATGCTTTTCCAAGCGGGAGCGCCGGTAACCGCCGATCTTTTGGGGTCGGCACTGGCCCGTTAGATGGTGCTGCTTCCAAAAACGCTCCACGCTTTTGCGGCTGACGCCAAAACGCTGGCAAACGTCGCCGGTGCCCTCCCCGCGCTCTCGCGCGGCGATGATCCGCTGTCGTAAGTCCTGGCTCAAAGGCCGCATAGTTCCCTTTTCATGAAAAGAGAATAGCACCAATGGCCAAATGCGTCTATCTAAATAGAAAATACTCTAGTTGTCTTACCTGTTTCAGTGCAAACACTTATCATAAAATCCATCTTGACTCTGAAGGTGTTATGAGTTATAGTGATAGAGCGAATTGTAAATATCGTATTCTCCTATAAATGTTCTCATTGGGGGGAATCACTATCATCAAAAAGCGAAGTAAATTCTATGCAACGAACACCATCAGGCGCCTTGTACCTCGGCAAGTTTCTGACATTAACCGGCTATCTCAGCATTTTTGGACTGTTGGCCGGTGTTTCCCTTACCACTGCGGCCGCCCGTGAACGGGATCTGATGGATGCCGGCTGGCGCTTTCAGATTGGTGATCCGGTGGATGTCACGACGAACGTGACCGTCTATCCCGAAATCAGCGACCTGACCAAGTTGCAAGACCCTACTGCCGAAGTGACACTGGAGGCGTCCCGACCCGATCCGGTGGCGACGCACGCCGGGGAGAACGTGTCTTATGTGACAAACGGTTTTAATGACAGCACCTGGCGC
Source organism: uncultured Verrucomicrobiae bacterium (assembly GCA_963786375.1). Lineage (GTDB taxonomy): Bacteria > Verrucomicrobiota > Verrucomicrobiia > Limisphaerales > UBA11358 > UBA11358. Next base: position 317,677 of record CAWAYP010000010.1, on the reverse strand, counting down.
CAGCTCAATCTGCCGCATGATTGGGTGGTGGAACAGCCTTTCAGTTCGGGCGCAGCTATGGATCACGGTTACAAGGCCGGATTCAGCGGAGGGACCAGTACGAACACGATTGCGTGGTATCGGCACACGTTCACATTGCCGGCGGGGGATGCGGGCAAGACAATGTGGCTGGAATTTGACGGCATATATCGGAACGCGTTGATCTGGCTGAACGGGCGGTGCATCGGGCGGGACGTCAGCGGGTACGCGCCCATATCCTTTGACGTGACGACCAATGTGATCGCCGGCGGGACCAACGTGCTGGTGGTGCGGGTGGATGCCAGCCGGTTTGAAGGCTGGTTTTACGAAGGGGCGGGCATTTATCGCCACGTGTGGCTGGAGAAAAGCGATCCAGTGCATGTGGATCACTGGGGAACGTTTGTGGCCACCAGTTCCTTGGTTGGTTCCAACGCCACTCTGACCATCCAAACCACGGTAACCAACCAAGGCGGCTCCTCGACGGTCAATGGCAGCTTGACTTCAACCATCCAGGACGCCAACAGCAACGCGGTCGTCGCCACGACGACACCCTTTAGCCTGGCGGCGGGCCAAGGAATGATTGTGACGCAAACGGTGTCGGTGGCCAGCGCCAATCTCTGGTCGTTGCAGACGCCTTATATGTACAATCTGGCTTCCACGGTCAGCAATCAGAACGTGGCAGCGGACGTTTACAACACGCCCTTCGGCATTCGGACGGTACGGTTTGATTCGACCAACGGGGTGTTCATCAACGGGCAGCACGTGGAGATTCAAGGGATGTGCAACCATCAGGACATGGCCGGCGTGGGTTCGGCCCTGCCGGACCGGCTGCAATACTTCCGGATCGAGAAATTGAAGGAGATGGGGTGCAATGCCATTCGCACCTCGCACAACGCGCCGACGGCGGAACTGCTGGATGCCTGTGACCGGCTGGGCATGTTGGTGCTGGACGAAACGCGGCGCATGGGTTCGGACCCGGAATCATTGGGCCAGCTCCAACGCATGGTCCTGCGCGACCGGAACCATCCCAGTGTCTTTTGCTGGTCGCTGTGCAATGAGGAATGGACCATGCAAAGCAGTGCATTGGCCCCGGCCGTCATCCAGGCGATGCAAAACCTGGTGCATTCATTGGATTCCACGCGGCTATGCACCGCGGCCATCAACGGTTCATTGTCGGGGGTTACTTTTGCGTACGTGCTGGACGTGAAGGGTCTCAACTACAACATCCCGGGCAACCTGGACTCCTACCATCCCGGCAACCCGACCGCACCCATCATTGGCACGGAAGTGGGCAGCACGGTCACGACGCGCGGCATCTATACCAATGACACGGCCAATTGTTACTGTGCCTCCTACGACATCCAGAATTCCGGGGTTGGCTGGGGTGAGACGGCGGAAACCTGGTGGCAGATTTACACCGCCCGGCCGTGGGCTTCGGGTGGATTCAATTGGACAGGGTTCGATTATCGCGGTGAGCCGACACCATACAGCTGGCCTTGTATCAACTCGCACTTTGGCATCATGGACACCTGCGGCTTCCCGAAGGATTTGTTCTATTACTACCAGGCCAACTGGACGCTCAAACCTGTGCTCCACGTCTTTCCGCATTGGAACTGGACCACGGGCCAGAAAATCAACGTCTGGGCCTACGGCAATTGCCAGGCGGTGGAATTGTTCGTCAACGGCGTCAGCCAGGGAAAACAGACGCTCACTGTGCAGGGCCACGTCGAATGGGACAATGTGACTTACGCCGCCGGGACGCTTCAAGCCATCGGCTATAATAACAATGTGGCGGTTATTACCAATACAGTCGTCACGACGGGCGCGCCGGCGAAAATCGCGTTGCTGCCGGATCGGAGCACGATTCTGGACGATGGCCGGGACGTGTCGGTGGTGGCGGTGCAAGTGCTGGATGCGCAGGGCAACGTGGTGCCGACGGCAACCAATAACATCACCTTTTCCATCAGCGGCGGCGCGATCATTGGCGTGGGCAACGGCAATCCCATTTCGCACGAAGCGGACAAGGCCAGCCAGCGCATGGTATTCAACGGTCTGGCCGAGGTCATCGTGCAATCCACCAACCAGCCCGGCTCCATTGTGCTGGCCACCACCTCGCCGGGTCTGACTTCCACCAATATCACCATTACCGAAGCGGCCACCCTGCCGCCGCCGGCCGCCCCCACCGGCGTGGCGGCCGTCGGAGGGAGCGGGCAGGTGGCGGTCAGTTGGGACATTGTCCCGGGCGCGACCACCTACAACCTGTGGCGGGCCACGACCAGCGGCGGCCCCTACACGCTCATTGCCGGGAACATTGGGGGGGTCAATTGTGGTTACACCGACAACAACGTCACCAATCTGACCGCGTATTATTATGTGGTCACGGCCAATGGAAACAGCACCGGCGCCAACTCAATGGAAGTCAGCGCCACGCCGCAGAATCCATCTTTGCCGGCCGTGCCCACGGGCCTCACAGCCATACCAGGCAATGGGCAAGTATCATTAAGCTGGATGGCCTCCTCGGGGGCAACCAATTACAACATCAAACGCTCGACCACCAGTGGCGGCTCTTACACAACGGTGACCAATACCGCCACCACCAACGTTGTTAACACGGGGTTGACGGACGGCATAACGTATTACTTCGAGGTGTCGGCGCTCAACACGAGCGGTGAAAGCGCCAACAGTGGATGGGTAAGCGCGAAGCCGACGGCCATAGTCAGCACCAACCTTCTGATCAATCCCGGATTTGAGCTGCCCGGCACAGCAAAAATCCAAAACGGCTATGCCACCGTTCCGGGCTGGGCCAATTCCGGAACCACTTACACCGACACCGGCGTTCAGCCTGGTGGCCACAGCGGTGCATGGGAGGGATACGGACAATCGAGCGACGATGGCGCGTACCAGCTTGTTGGCAATTATCTAATCCAGACGGGCGACCAGTTCACTCTCACCTGGTGGTCGCAGGGCGAATGGAACGGCACCAGTTCCGGCCCTTATGCAGGGACCAACGCCAGTGATCCGAAGCAAACCGTCACGCTCTTGCGGGCGACCGCCACCAATACGGCTTACGCCAGCACCGTCCAGCTTGCCCTTCAAGCCAATGGCATGCCCGGCGGAACCTACACGCCCTACACGCTCACCTATACCGCTGGCGCCGCCGATGCCGGGAAATACATTGGCGTCTCGTTTGTTACCTCGAAAAATAGCGGCAAAACCAGCGGCACTTGGGCGGCTTACGACGATTTCATCCTGACCGTCACTTCCATTCCTCCTGCCCCGGGAGGATTGAACGCGAGTGCAAGCAATGGACAGGTCGTCCTGAATTGGAACCCGGTGGCGAATGCCAGCGGTTATTATGTCAAGCGGTCACTGGTTTCCATGGGCTCCTACACGGTTATTTTCACCAACCTGACCGATACCACATTCACCAACACCGGCCTAGTCAATGGAACAACGTATTACTATGTCGTCTCATCTTTCAATCAGGCGGGTGAGGGAGCCAACTCCACAGAAGTCAGCGCCAGTTTTATGGCGGCCAACACTGCACCGAAGTTGGCGCCCATCAGCAATCAAACCGTCAATGTGGGGCAAACCGTGGCCTTCACCGCCAGCGCCACCGACACTGATCAACCGCCTCAAACCCTGACTTTCAGCCTGTTGAGCGCGCCGGCCAGTGCCACGTTGAACACCAACACCGGCGCCTTCTCCTGGCGCCCGTCAGTGTCCAACGCCAACTCGGTCAATCCCGTTTCTCTGATGGTCGCCGACAATGGCTCGCCCAGCCTGAGCGCCACGCAGAGCTTCACCATCACGGTCAATCCCCTCACCCTGCCGTCGGTGGCATCCGTCACGATAAACAACGGCCAGCTGGGATTTCAGGTCAGCGGCCAGACCGGACCTGATTATGCCGTGCAGGCTTCTTCGGACCTGATGAGCTGGAGCACGCTCTTGATCACCAACTCGCCGCCCATGCCCTTCTCGTGGACGGACACCAATGCGGGTACGCTGCCGGCGCAATTCTTCCGCATCAAGGTCGGCCCGCCATTGCCGTAAGCTCAATCATACCGGCTGCCACGGGTTTTCAGACACGCTCGACGGTTAAACCGTTTTGGAGGCGGGGACAGCAGCAGGGTTCAGTCGAATCACGGACTGCTGACGCGGTAGAAGGACGGACTGATGGTGGCCGTTGTATCCGTATATGAAAGCGGGCCGCCCGCCGCCCCTCCTGCAGGATAGCCCGTTATAATCGCCGGCCAGTTGCTGGCAGAACCATTTAGGGCATTGGTTTTGAGCACGGAGTAGGTCGCCCCCGCCGTCGCATTCCAAGTGAGAGTAAAGGCCGGCCCATTTGGAATGTAAGAAGCACTGGAAATTGTGATGTTGGACGACATCACATTGCCCTGTCCTACAAATGTCACCACGCTCATGGCCGGCAGAGCGCAAGTAAAAGACCCATTGGTGACATTGACAGCCGGCTGACTGGCCAGGGAAAGATCGCCGGACGTCATCCACGGCGTCACTGAACTGACGGCGGGAAAATTTGTCAGATTGAAAATTTGGGTCACGGTCATGAAGCCGGCATTAATGGCAACGATGGCGAAGCTGCCGGAATTGGCGTCCTTGTAGGCGCTGATCGAGGTAAAGGCGTTGTTGGATACACCAATCCGGTAAAAGCCCGGCCGCACAAACCGGCTGTAGTTGCCCATCGCAAAAATCCTTTTGGCGGGCGTGGTCCAACTGTTGCCGACCAGCGAGCCGTTGCCGCTGCCTTCCAGCCACCAATAATGATAGGCATTCGCGCCAGCCACGGTCATGAAGGAAAATATTTCCTGCGCCAGCGCCACGCCGTTGGTGATGCTGTCGTCCGTGCCGAAATAATGTTCGGTTTCCCACACCGGCTTGGGGCACGGGTCGCCAAATTGGGTAACCGGCCCGACCGTACCGCCGTAGTCATGCGCGGCCAGCACGCCGACAAGATTTGAAGTGGCCGGATCATTCATCGTGTTGGTGGCCAGATTCCACTGCCAAAACTCGTCCTCCGGCAGCATGATCCTGGTCGAGGCCACGTTGTCGTTCGACAATGCGGCAGACAGATAGGGAATAAAGTCGTGAATCTGTTGCGAGGTCCACACGCAAGATTCGTAGTTTGTCTGGTAAACATCCGGTTCATTTTGCACTGAAATGGCATAGATGTTGATGCCGCTGTTTTCCATGTTCGTGACATAACCGGCCAACTGGGCGGCGTAACCCTGGCAATTGGCGGGACTGGAAACGAAATCGCCGCCGTTGACCGAGTTCGTGTCCTTGTAAATTACCGGCGGACTCCACGGCGTGCTCCACACCGTGGCCCCGCGAGCTTGGGCCATTTGCATGATGCCGGATTCAACTGTGGTGCCGTCGGGTGCAATCCGGCTGCGAAGCAACGAAAGGCCGCAACCGCTATTGGTTGAGAAAAACAAATCGGCTTCCGCCGGGCTCCAAGTGTTGCCATCCCATGCCGAGGAAGCCCCGAAACCGTCAATCCGCTGATGAACGTCGCTCCAATCCACAATACAATTGGTGGTGACGGGCGACGCACCGACAAACTTGATATTATCCACCCAGAAGGTCGAAACCCCGCTCAAGGAAGTGCTGTACATGTGGACCAGCACGTCATTGATATTCTGCAGGTTTGTGTCGGTCGTGGCGTTAAGGTTGATGCTAACATGCACCCAGTTGGTGTTGCTGGAGGGAACACTGATGCCGCCAAAATAGTCCTGATTGTCACCAACGGCGATGCCGAATTGCAAATAGCCGAAATTGCCGCCGCTGGCAGCCGAGCCTTTCGCAAAACGGACATCACATTGAAAATTGGTGTATTGCAGGCCATTAAGCGCCGGCGAGATGCCATTATAGCCGTCAAAAACTTCGTATTGATCGGCCCCCTGGTTATTATTGAAATTGGCGGTGACTTTCATTGAGCCGGAAGCAGGATTGTTGCTGGCATCGCTGGTGGAATCCCAGACCAACGATTGAAACGCAGTTCCGAACCAGTTCCCCCAAACATTGCCAATTTGACCCCCGGAGTAACTATTGCCACCGACGCCGGACGGATCAAACTGGTCAACCACATAAACGGTTTGTGCCCGGACCGATACGCTGACTAGCCAGACCAACAAAAAAATACCTATGCTTTTTGAAAGGGATGATGCTCTTGCAGAGTTGTTACGGATCATAATATAAAGACGCACGACATTCGGTCAAAATCAAACCGGACCTGCTTTTATTTTGATATTTTTCAACAAAAACGGCGCCGGTATCTGTCCGGCGCCGTTCGTGACATTTTCCGGTTCGCTTGGTCATTTAGCGATTCCGGCGGCGAACCAAAAGCGCGGTCATCCCAAGGCCGACCAGTGCAAGGGTTGCTGGTTCTGGAACCATTGTGATGGCTGTGTTATCAATCGTTACCACCACCCCGTTGTCGGGTCCGCCATTGCCCAGTTCCCAGCCGTTGACCTGCCACTGGAGTTGATACGTCTGGCTGGTGGGATCAAAGCCGGTGCTGTTGCCATACAAAGTGCCCAGATTCACGGTGATAAGTTGGAAGCCGGATCCAGGTGTCACCGAACTGGTATCAATACTTTGGGCTCCTGTCTGCGTCATGTTACCACTGTACCAAATACCGGACCATCCCTGAAGGTTCAATTGGAGATGGTTCAAGGAAGTAGGGCCACTGACTGCCATGTCGAACGACAGCGTGTAGTCATTCAGATTCGGATCCGTGTTCCCGCTTGGATTGCCGCCGGAATACCCAATTTGGGCCTGCATCCAGCCGGAGTAGGAACCGAGAAAATCTGCCTGCCATGTCAGTCCCTGGCTGCCACCCACGCCCGTGCCTGCGGCCACAGTCACTGAATAGTTGGCCAACGGCGAAGTATCGCTATAGCCGACCAGTTCGTCGGTACCGGCCGTATAGCTCTCAAAGTTATCTGACCAAATGGTTGTTTGCGCCTGGGCTGTGCCGATAGCACCGGCCACCAAGACAGCCGCCAGCACTTGAACAGTTTTAGTTGAGTTTTTCATAGGGCTTCTTCGTATATTGTTAAAGCAATTTTTTGGCTAACTGGAACATATTATCAGACGCCTTGCCTTTGTGGAATGGACAATATTACGATTCTTTGCCCTTTTTGTGGATGCCAATAAAAAGGGCGCCGGTCAAAATTGCCGGCGCCCCATGATTGCAATTTGACTAATTAAAAGCTTAGCGGCGGATTAAAGAGCTTGAAAAATGCGTTTGGTGTAGGTGGTGAATAGGGATTGGACCCCCCGGATGGCAAACCGCTACCCTGTTTCCCGCTTATCGTCGGCAAACAAGTTGAGGGAACCAACGTCCATCTCATATAGCCCTGCTGCGCCGTGCCCGGAATGTAATTGCCATCATTATAGTCATTGTAAAATTCCGGCAACATCCACGGAGCCGTGGTCAAATTGGTAGCCACACCCAAACCATTTGCAAAACCGGTGTCGGGAATTGTCCAATACACCCAATACGGCGTATTGGTGGTGGCCAGAACCAGACTGGCTGGCTGCGCGGAATCAGAAGTATCCCAAACCGCGGTTTTTATGGTGGTATCCGTCGTGAAGTTGTCGTTGATGGCAACTCCCGGTGATGCAACGCCGGTCGTGGAAATCTTGGTCACATCCACATATTGGCCTTCGCCATAACCGGAATCGGGTTGCACGCCGAAGAATGCAACCAGCGGATTGGCGAATTGAGCCGCTGCCGGGGATGGGATGCTGAAAGCCTGCGGGCTGCCGCCCGGCGGAGTCAGTGAACCGCTTGTGGCGCTGCTGAACGTCAACGTCCAAGTGCCGACGGCGGTCGGGTTGGTGATCTGGAGCGCCGTGTTGTTCGGATTAGCGGCCGTCAGATTGGTCTTCCACTGAACATTGGCCACGACATTCGTCGGGTTGGTGGCACTGACGTTCAGCCATAGATCATTTGACGCATTATATTCGATGAATTGATTGCCGGTAAAGCCCTGGCCGGGAGGAGCAGAATTCACCGGCACCAGGAAAATATGGAACCGGAACAAGGAACCGGAGGGAATTGTTGGAAAGCTCGTCAGCGTGTATGAATAAGACACCGGGTAGGTGCCGCCCACCCAGGATTGATTATGGTCAACCGAGGCAAGCTGTTCACGATCATAAGTATCAACGACGGATCCGGCAAATATCCGCAGCGCCGGAGTTGACTTTTGCATGCTCACCGTCGGCGGCGGATTGGTCGGAGCCGCAACCGTACCGATAAATTGAATGTTGTCCACCCAAAAAGTCTGCGTTCCACTATAGGTGTTTCCGTAGTAAGTATTGATGGTATGGAAGATAATATCCTGCATATCAAGCAGGTTCGTATCGGTGAGTGGATTCAAGGAAATGCTCATATGAACCCAGTTGGTATTGGGCCCAAGTGCATTGGTCGCCGGGATTTGAAACCCGTAGAAATAATCCTGACTGCCCCCACCCGCCGGAGAATAAGTGCCAACTTGCATGAAACCGAAGTCCAGCGAACCATCGCCATTTGTCCTCAGTGCGGAGCTTTTGTCAAATCGGATGTCAAATGACAAATTTGTATATTGCTGCGCATTTACATTAAAGGTGCCAAAATTGTCAAAAAGAATGTATTGACCGTAATCGTTCAGACTGAAGGTCGCGCTGACTTTCATCGAGCCGGAAGCGGGATTATTGCTGGAGTCGTTCGCGGAATCCCAAACTACCGATTGAAGCGCGCTGCCATACCAATTCATCCACACATTGGTGATTTGGCCAGCCGAATAGATGTTCGTGCCATAGGGGTAATAGTCGTAATTAATAGGATTCAGCGGGCTGACTCCGGCTGGACTGAAATCGTCCACCACAAAGTTCGTTGTCTGCGCCTGGCTTGACACACAGAGTGCAGTCAACGCCAGCAAGGCGAGCATTCCAACTGCGTATTTTTTTATGAAGTTTTTCATGGCATTTCTTGTTTATGGTTACTGTGAATTGACGGGAGTTTACACTATTATCAGTTGTTGTGGAATGGACGAAACTATGGAAATGAGCATTTCATGGTAAATGCGGCGGGTTTTAATAAAAATAGGCATCCTTGCCACCGTTACCGCTGAATTGCCATGTAATTTGGTGCGCATTATGAGTCGCCACATGGCCGTCAGCATAACCCACATTGATTGAATTAAGAACTCCATTGTAAAAATGAGCGTCGGTGTTTGGGATGCTGTTAAGGTTGGTACTCCCGGTGTTGTTCTCCGCCAAATCACTAATAATAGGCTGCCGACTTACAGTCTTGTCGCTTGTTTTGCCCGGCCAGGGAAGCTCATTCGCTGGGGAGAAAACACCGGTGGGATCCGGCTGAGGAAAATATTGATCGGCCAAACTGCCTCTATTCTGTCGCGGCACCCACCAATCGTGAAGAAGTTTCGCATACCCTCCGTTTGCCGAGCGGCCAGCGACGCCACCGATACCCACGCCATAGGCCGTGAACCATTGATTAAGCTCAGGAACGTTGGCAATGGTACTCCGATGACTCGGATGGCCATTCCAATAAAACCAGGTACAGGCGCTGCTCCAATCCGCTGTTCTGACCGGGCAAAAAAACATGGGGACGGTCATCCCATAAGGAGCCAGAGCGGAAAGAAAATTGGTGGCAACATCGGTTGGATTTCCACCGGAGGAAGGCGGCCCGATGAGAAAAGACGGCATGGAGCCATGATTGTCTCCGGCATAGACATTGGCCATGATGCACCATTGCCGGTAATTGGAAGTACATTCAATAACCTTGGCCTTGAATTTGGCCTTGGCCAACGCTGGCAACAACATGGCCGCCAGAATGGCAATGATGGCAATCACAACCAGCAGTTCTATCAACGTGAAGGCTTTCACTGAAGAGGAACGGCTGCTCCTTTCCCGCCACCGGCGCATTGGAACCTCTTTATTCATTTCGTTCTTCATTATGACACAGATTTTGCCTGGTAAAATGGCAAGCGCGCTGTGTTTCATGCTCCGTCGGCACAGCATTTATTTCAGTTGTTTTTCCAGCGACTCCAAAACCGGAAGCAGCGGCATAACTTATAACTTTCGGCCTGAGTTCAGCACACCCGTTAATCTGGATGGGCCGCCCAAATACTCGCTGACCTGTTCCGTCCGGCTTGGAGCCGGCAAAAGCAAAAGGCAGGGCCGCCTTCTTTACGTCGTCTTTTAATTTTTCCGGCAACATCCGATATTCACTGGGGGCAACTCGATTCACCGATTTGAACGTCCGGGAGAAATAAAAGGGGTCGTCGTATCCCAGCGCCGCCGCAACCTCCCTCACATTCAATGAGGTGCTGTCAAACAGCCAACACGCATGCTGCATGCGCAAATGGATAAAATAGTCAATGGGAGGACATCCCGTCCACCGTTTGAACAACGCCGAATAGTGCGACGGGGAAAAGCTTGCGGTTGCGGCCAAGGTCGCCACGTCCAGCGGCTGATCCAGGTGTTGTAACATGTAAGAAATGCTTTGCTCGATTTTTCGCGCAATTTCCAATCCACCGTTGCCGGCATACCGTTCATCACACCCGGCCCAAACCCCGAACTCGCCATGGCCTTTCGTCTCCAACTGCTCAATGCCATTTCTTTTCATCGCTTTGACATCGTCTGGTTATTAACTTGTCTTTTTAGTTTGATTAGTTCGGACAACGAACAATATTGGTAACCAGAACCACTTTTGTGATTTTGAGTTCATGCGATCGAAGGCGCGCCAAAGTGTTTGTGCAGCACCAAGGCAACCGTGCCCCGCAAACGGGATTGCGCCTCGGAACCGGCGGGCACGATCCGGGTGACCGCACGGGTAAACGAACGGTGTTTCACCGCCTCGGCCACAATTGGCCCGACCCTGTCCCAGGCACGGGTCACTTCCCCCACCACCAATAATACATCCGGCGCAAGGCCGGTGACCAGCATCGCGATGCCCACCCCCAAATGATGCGCCATTTGATTCAACGCCCTGATGGCTCTGGAATCGCCCTGTTCCACCAATCGTAAAATGTCGCCGAAGGGCACCGTGGCCATATCGCTTTTGGAACCAATCGCGCCCTTTGGGACCGAGGCGGATTCGGCATAATACCGCACGGCGGCGGCATTGGAGGCCAGGACTTCCCAGCACCCGCTGTTACCGCAGCGGCATTTCGGGCCGTCCGCCACTTGGGAGACATGGCCAAATTCCCCCGCCACACCGGTTGAACCGCGTACCAACTGGCCATTCATGATCATGCCCACGCTGATGTCATCCGAAACCGTTACCGCCACGAGGTTGTTCACGCCATCCATATGCTGTCCCGACCACAATTCGGCCAGCGCACAAGCGTTGGCGGCATTTTCGAGCATCACCGGCAGGCCGGTTTCACGCTCAATGGGCATCTTGAGATCCAGGTCACTCCACCCCAAAGTCGGCGCAAATATCAGCCGCTCTGACCCAACCTCAATCCGTCCCGGCAAACTGATGCCGACGCCTTCGTACGACTTTTTGGGATGCGCCCGGATTAAATCCGTGATTCGATGGCTTACACGGGTGATAAACTCGGCCGGGTCCCTGGCAGTGGGCATGGATTCCAGCGCGGAAAACTGGCTGTCCAGGTTGGATACTGCCAGCACGGTTCTGGCCGGCTGAACATCAACCCCGATGACCCCGCACCGATCGGAATTGAGGTGAAGGAATGTCGGTTTGCGGCCGCGCGGCAAATTGCCGACGGCCCCTTCCCTTAACCACCGTTCGGCGATCAGCCGCCCGGCAATCACGGACACCGTGCTGCGTTGCAAACCCGAATAACGCATCAAATCCGCCCGTGAAACCGGCTGATGCCGCCGAACCAGATTCAACATGATGCGACTGTTGATGTCGCGGACGGTATCGTTGTTCGCCAACTGAAAATTGTTCAGGTTAATTTTGCGCACAAAATGCCATCTGTAATGGAGGTAGTTGCTTTGTAAGACGAACTTTATCCGTTATAAGCGTACTGTCAAGAATAAAGTTCGGGCTTCGAACAAATAAATCCATACAGACTGTTTTCGGCAGGCTGATGGCAAAGTTGTGAAAGTGGCACACTGTTAGTATTTGATTTTCAAGCAGTAAAACAAGCCTGGTCACGATCCGACAACACATTGGGCGGCGGGTAATCGCTGAACGGATAAGCCACCACCAGGAAAACGAGTGCGATAATTACGATTATGAGCGCGGTGTTTTTACCACCATTCCGATCTCATGGAACAAGAAACCCCAAATGCTCGCCATCGGCAAACTCCATGGAAATTTCACCGGAATGTTGAAGCGAAGGAAATTTCGAATCGTATTTGTTTCACCAATCCGCGGCGCTGGTGGCCCGGTCATGAAAACACCCGACGACGAAGCGGTTTACAACGGTCGCGCGTTGAAAATCCCTGTCAAATAAAAAAATTGCCCCCGGTTTACACCAGGCACGGCTTGAACATAAGTTCCGCAGACACTTGGGCGGAAAAAATCCGGGACGCGGAATTATTTCAATGTGCCCAATGCGTCCGCTTCCGCCAGCGCGGCGGGTTGTCCCGCCGGCAGGCCGGTAAATGTCACGCGCAGAAAACGCCCGCGCGAGCCGTGCGGCGCATTATCGATCCGGACTTTCTCAGTGCTGGCGGTCCGGGTCTGGTCGGCGACAAGCTTCCAATCGCTGCTGCCGTCATCGGAGATTTCGACCCGATAACGCCAGTTGCCTTCCGTCGGAAATACCAGCGTGGTTTCGTTGGCCGTCACGATGCGCTCCAAATCCACCTGCCACCAGGCGTTGGTGTCGTTGTCGTCCGCCTGCCAGAAGGTCGCGGGATTGCCGTCGTTGCCGAGGCTGGCTTTGTGGCCGGGCGCTTCGCTGCTCGCTCGCGTCGGGTTTTCAAGACCAAAAATCGAATTCGGCGGCGCCGTTCCGCCGGACGCAGCCTGTCCCTCGAACCGCACATAAGGACGCGCCGGCACCGGCGGGGTGACACCGGCAATGTATTTCGGTTCGCCCAGCGACGTGAGGGTGATGGTCGCATCCTTGAGTCCGGGCGACGTGGCGCGGATCACCGTTTTGCCGCCATAATAGGAACGGAATTCCATCGCCGCCGCGCCGTCGCGGATGGCGATGTCCGAATCCGGCGCGAAGGAGATCGAAGGGCCGGTGGGAAATTCGCCCGGCCCGGAGTCAACCGCCAGCGTCACGGGCGGCGAATTGCTCAAGGCCGTGCCGTGCGCGTCCACGACCGTGACGATGAGTTGGGCGTCCTCCGTGCCGTCCACAGATTTCAGCGTGGTGGTGTCGGCGGTGAGCCGCAACCCCGCGGGTGCGCCGCCCACCGGCCAGGCGGGCGGCGGGATGTGCCGGTATTCGTTGCGATACCAATACCACATTCGCTTCGGCAGGCGGAAATAATCCACCATGCCCATCGCGCCAAAACGCCGGCCGGCGATGCTGCCGTGGTCGAACGCGCACCAGAGCGCCTCGCCGCTGCGCCACGGATAGCGCCAGAAAAAGGGCTTCGACTTGTCGCCCGGCCCGGTCACCAGGTCGCCCCAACCGGGTTCGTAGGGGCCGGGCCGGTCGGCCATCGTCGAGCCGTATTCGGTGACCACGCTACGAATGCCGGGATTGATGAACAGCCGCGCGCCGTCGCCGTTGTAGCCGGCGATGTCGCCCAGCTTGTCAATGTCGCCGCGCTGGCAACCGCCGATGGCCGCCGGCCGCGTCGGATCCAGTTCATGCGAATACGCCACCAAGCCTCTCAGGAACGTCCGCACCTTGGGCAGCGTGGACGGGTCCGTGAAAAACACCTCGTTGTCCATGCTCCAAACGATGATGCTCGGATGGTTGCGATTGATGCGGATCATGTCGCGCAGGCTGTCTTCGCACGCTCTGTTCAAAGCCCGGCTGATTTTTCGGCTTCCGGCGGATAGGCGCTGCTGCCCCACGGATTCTTGAAACCGGCCGTGCCCCAGAAACAATTTTCCGACCAGAACAAGACGCCCAGCCGGTCGCACGCGGCCGCGAACGCCGGCGCGTGCGGGTAATGCGAGCCGCGGATGAAATCGAACCCCGCGTCCTTCACCAGTTTCACGTCGCGGTCGAAACCGCTGTCCGCCACGGCGTCGCCCCAGCCGGCATGGTCCTGATGCGCGTTCGCGCCCTTGAAATAGTAATGCTCGCCGTTCAGGAAAAATCCCTGGTCCGCCGTCCATTTGAACCAGCGGAAACCGAAAGCGGTGGTGTAATGGTCCGCCGAATTGGGAGCCGTCAAACACCCGTGTTCACCGCGGTGTAAAGAAACGGATGGTCGGGATGCCAGAGCCTGGGACGGGGAACGGGCCGGCTCGTTTGATCGAAGGTGAAGGTCGTGCCGGCGGGAATGGACTGCGTGGAAGTCATGCTTGCCGACGGTTTGCCCGTCTGGCAGCGAGGATATCCGTTTTCAGCATCGCAATTTGTTCACCGCCGCGCCGTCATTGCAGGACTTCCGTCTTCACGTTCACCGTGCCGGACGCCTTCGAAACCTCCGGCGTGGTGACGAACGTGCCATACCAGGTGACGTGCAGCGGCGTCGGTGACGACCAGCCGCACGTCGCGATAAATCCCGCCGCTGAAAACGTGTTCGCCCGCGCGCGGGGCGAGCTGCGGGTCCCAATGGTTGTTGACGCCGCACGGCGACCACGTTGTTGCCGGTTTGCACCGCACGGGTGATGTCGAAGGAAAATCCGGTGTAGCCGCCCTTGTGTTCGCCGATGCGCCTGGCCGTTCACAAAAATCTCCGCAACCTGAAACACGCCGTCGAATTCGAGAAACATCCGTTTGCCGGACCATTGCGGCGGCACGTCAAAATGTTTCCGATACCAGCCGTAGCCGACGTAAAATTCCGGCGACGCGAAATACGGAAGGCTGAACGAGTGCGGCAGCCCGATGTCCTCCCAACCGGCGTCGTCGTAGCCGACCGCCTGCGCGCCGGGGTGGTCGCCCAGCAGGAACTTCCAGTCGCGGTTGAAATTGAGCGTCTGGCGCAGGTCCGCCGCCGGACCGGCGGCCTGCACGAATTGGGGTACGAGGAAAACCGCGCTCCCAGCGCAAATCAGCAGCACAGCAAAAGTGCTTTTCCCCACACAAACAACTTTATTGGAGCTCATTATTGAGGTGCAAAGTTGAATTTTTTGCGATGGTGACGGACTTGAGGATTTTCCCATAGCGCAGACGGCAGGGATTCCCGGCAAGCGATGTCACGGTCGCGGAAACGAGTTTTCCGTCCTTCCAATTCATGTCCACCTCGAAGCCTCCGCGCGCGCGCAGACCTTTTACGCTGCCGTCCGGCCACGCATCGGGCAGCGCCGGGAGAAATTCAATTTCGCCGTTCTCACTTTGCAGCAGCATTTCGGTGATGCCGGAAGCGCCGCCAAAATTGCCGTCAATCTGGAACGGCGGGCACGAGTCGAACAGGTCGGGATAGGTCCGCCCGGGACTCAGCAGATATTTCAAAATTTTGTACGCATGGTCGCCGTCGTGCAGGCGCGCCCAGAGATTGATGCGCCAGGCAGTGCCCCACCCGGTGGCCTCGTCGCCGCGAATCTCCAGCGATTTTTTGGCGGCGGCGGCGAGTTCCGGCGTGCGGTAAAAGTCAATCTGATCGCTGGGAAACAAGGCGTACAAATGCGAGACGTGCCGATGATGAATTTCCGGCGCCGCCAGGTCCCAGTCTTTCAGCCATTCCTGAAGTTGTCCCGCCTGGCCGATCTGGAACGGGGCGAGCCGAGCGCGGGCAGCCGCGACCCGCGCGCGGAATTTTTTGTCCACGCCGAGGATTTCCGAGGCCTGGATGCAGTTGGTGAACAGGTCGCGCAGAATTTCCATGTCCATCGTTGGCCCGGCGCAGATGCTGGTGTGGCCGTCGGGATGCGTGTTCTCCGGCGACAAGGAGGGACAGGTCACGAGCCAATGGTTCGACGGGTCTTCCACCAGCGTGTCGAGGTAGAATTGCGCCGAGCTTTTCATCGCGGGATAAATTTTTTCCAGGAATTTTTTATCGCCGGTGAACTGGTAATGTTCCCAAAGATTCTGGAGGAGCCACGCGCCGCCCATCGGCCACATGCCCCACATTGGCCCGTCTATCGGCGCGGTCGCGCGCCACAAATCGGTGTTGTGATGCACCACCCAGCCGCGCGCGCCATACATCACCCTGGCCGTGCGCACGCCCGTACGGCTGAGGTCCAGGACCATCGCGGTGAGCGGCTCGAGGCATTCGCCGAGATTGCACGGATCGGCGGGCCAGTAATTCATCTCGGTGTTGATGTTGATGGTGTATTTGCTGTCCCACGGCGGATGCATGGAATCATTCCAGATGCCTTGCAGGTTTGCGGGCTGGGTGCCGGGACGCGAACTGGAAATCAACAGGTAGCGCGCGAATTGAAAATACAGCGCGGCGAGTTCCGGATCGTCGCCCCGGTCAAAGTTGGCGATGCGTTCGTCCGTGGGCAGTTCCGACGCGGCGGTGTTGGTGCCCAGCGTGAGCGAGACGCGGTCGAACAACCGCCGGTGCGCCGCGATGTGCGCCGCGAGCAGATCGGCGAAGGATTTTCCGGCGGCGGCGGCGAGTTGTTGTTTGACAATGGCTTCCGGGTTGCCGCTGACATCGTGATAATTTTTATAGCTCGTCGCGGCGGCGACCAGCAGCGTCACGGAGTCGGCATGGGCAACGGAGATTTCATTTGTCCCGTCAGATATTCTGCCGCCCTGCGGCAGCACCCGGACACACGCCTGAAACTTCAGCGCGCCTTTGATGCCTTCGCTGGAACCGTTCATGCCGCGCAGGACGAGCGTGCCGCCGTTTTCAACTTCGAGGGAGGCCCGTTGCGGCGTGGCCAGGCTTGCGGCAAGGGAAATTTGTCCCGGCTGGTCGGCGGTGAGACGGACGACGATGACTTGGTCCACCGGACTGGAAAAAACTTGCCGCCGGAAATGCACGCCATTTTCCGTATAGCTCACGCTGGCGACGGCGGTGTGGAGGTCCAAATCACGCCGGTAATCCGTGACCGTGCCATTGGTGGGAAAAGCCAGGAACAAATCGCCGACCGTTTCATACGGCATTTGTTTCAACGGTTTCCCCATCATTTTCATGGAGATGAGATGGGCCGCCGCGTCGTATTGCCCGGCGAAAATCAGTCGGCGCACCTCCGGCAACGCCGCGAGCGCGTTGGGGTTGTCGGGATCATACGGTCCGCCCGCCCAAAGGGTGTCCTCGTTGAGTTGAAGTTGTTCACGCTCGATGCCGCCGAAGACCATCGCACCGAGCCGCCCATTGCCGACCGGCAACGCCTCGGTCCAAACCCGTGCCGGCTGCCGGTACCAGAGGGTCAAATCGCTCGCAAAAGCGGCGGTACAATTCAAGACCACCAGCACGGCTGGAAGAATTCTCTTTATGTTGGAGAGGTTCATAATTGGTTAAAGAGAAAGATTGTCCGCCTCGGCAGAAAAATCTCAACATCTTTGTATTCTGAACGGTGGCCCAGCGCTGTTCATAAATTCATCGTTTCATCCATTCCCCGGCAGGATATGCTTTTCCCGCAAATGAAAATAATTCCTCAAGGCCGCCTCGCGGGACCCGTTAAAAGACAGCCGCCGGCGCTCGGCAAAATGATTTTGGCCCTGCTTGCCGTGGCCGGACTCTTGGAAGTTGCTTACCCCGCAGACACAACGAAGACCTTTCAAAACCCCGTCATTCCGGGTTTCCATCCCGATCCGAGCATCTGCCGTGTCGGCGGCAATTATTATCTGGTCAACAGCTCGTTTGAGTATTTTCCAGGCGTTCCCATTTTTCAAAGCCGGGACCTCGTGCATTGGAAGCAAATCGGTTACTGCCTCACGCGCACAAGCCAGTTGAACCTCGACCATGCGCGGGATTCCGGCGGCATTTACGCTCCGACCCTGCGTTATCACGACGGCACGTTTTACATGATCACCACCCTCGTGGACACCAGCGGCAATTTTTTCGTGACGGCCAAAAATCCCGCCGGCCCGTGGTCCGACCCGGTTTGGGTGGATCACCGTGGCGTTGACCCTTCGCTTTTTTTTGATGACGACGGAACGGTTTATTACACCCGGCATGAAGGCATGGGTGACGGTTACATCGGCCAGGCCAAAATTGATTTGCCGAACGGCAAACTCGAAGGCCCTTTGAAGGAAATCTGGAAGGGAACCGGCGGCGTCTGGCCCGAAGGCCCCCACCTGTACAAAATCCAGGGGAAATATTATTTGATGATCGCCGAGGGCGGCACCAGTTATGGCCACATGGAAAACATCGCCCGCAGCGATTCTCCGGGGGGGCCGTTTGCCGGCGATCCGGCAAATCCCATCCTGACACACCGCGATCAACCGGAGGCTCCCATTCAGGCGACCGGCCATGCGGACATGGTTGAAACGCCCGACGGCTGGTGGATGGTTTGTTTGGGAATCCGCCCGCAAGGCGGCCAGTTTCATCATTTGGGCCGTGAAACCTTTTTGACTTCGGTCGCCTGGAACACAAACGGCTGGCCGGTGGTTCGTGACGTTCAACTGAACATGCCGGCGCCGGACCTGCCCCAACATCCCTGGAAAGCGGAACCTGCCCGGGACAATTTTGACAGCACGAACCTCCAGTTGGAATGGAACTTTTTGCGGAATCCCCATCCGCGTGACTATTCCCTCACGGAACGCCCGGGGTATTTGCGGCTTTGGGGTTCGGCGGTCACGATGAACGATGTGGATTCCCCGGCCTTTGTCGGGCGCCGCCAAACCGCCCTCGCCTGCCGCGCTGCAACACGGCTCTCCTTTGATCCGCGCCATGAAAATGAAGAAGCGGGACTGGTGGTGCGCGGCAACTCGCAAAACCATTACGATCTTGGAATCACCTTCCGTGACGGCCAGCGGCAGGTTTTCATCAGAAAAGTTCTGGATGGCAAAACCAGCGGGCCGGTTCGTTATGAGCCTATTGAACCGGGAGACGTGATCCTGTCAGTGCAGGCATTGCCGTTGTCGTACGAATTTTTCTACCAGTCTTTGCATGGCCCGGCGAAAAGTCTCGGCACGGCTTTGACTCGTAATTTGTCGTCGGAAAAAATCGACGGCTTTACCGGCGTGTACATTGGCATGTACGCCACCGGCAACGGACAGACCAATAGTGTTCCGGCGGACTTCGACTGGTTTGAATACCGCGCAACAAAGCAAAAATAAAACAAAGGCCCGTGAATTCCCGCTGCAACCGCCCAATCCGCAAGATGTTCCTGCCGCTTGGCTTTTGCTTCCTGCTTTCGTCCGCCAAAGTTTTGCCCTTGGCAGCCTGGTATGCGGAAAACACCTCCCGCTCTGGCGATTTCTGTGTAGCGCAGGGAATCATGGTGGCACCGGTTTACGCGGATACCACACTTTTCTTTGAAGGATTTTTATGCAAATCGTAGAATTGTCTATTCCCGCGTGAAATGGCGGATGAAATAGTGTTGAATGAATTTGACCTCCAACAAAATCATCGGCCAGCCTTGGTAAAACCGTGACATGAAAAAACCATCCACCGCCCATTTGCCGGTTTACAAAAACCGCGCCCTGCCCGCCTCACGGCGGGTCAAGGACCTGCTGTCACGCATGACCCTTGCGGAAAAAGCCGCACAAATGATGTGTGTCTGGCAAAAAAAGTCCGAGACGCTGGTGGATGCCGAGGGGAATTTTGATCTCAAGAAGGCCAGGGCCGCATTCAAACACGGTCACGGTCTTGGCCAGGTGGGCCGCCCCAGTGACGCGGGCAAGGGCAAGAACGCGCACGAAATGGCCGTGCTGACCAACGCCATCCAGAAATTTTTCATCGAAAACAGCCGGTTGGGAATTCCGGTGATGTTTCATGAGGAATGCCTCCACGGCCACGCCGGAGTCGGCAGCACCAGCTTCCCGCAACCCATTGGCCTGGGCGCAATGTTCAATCCCGAACTGGTGGAATTGCTCTATGCGATGACCGCCGAGGAAACGCGCGCGCGCGGCGCGCACCAGGCGCTTACGCCGGTCCTGGATGTGGCGCGTGATCCCCGCTGGGGCCGGGTCGAGGAATGCTTTGGAGAAGACCCTTATCTGGCGGCACAGCTTGGTGTTGCCGCCGTGCGCGGATTCCAAGGTGATGGTTCGTTCAACGACAAAAAGCATGTCATCGCCACGCTCAAACATTTCGCGGCACACAGCCAGCCGGAATCCGGCATCAATTGCGCGCCGGTGAACGTCTCCGCGCGCCTGCTGCGCGAAACATTCTTATATCCATTCAAAGTGGCGATCCAAAAGGCCGGCGCGATCAGTGTGATGGCCTCCTACAACGAAATTGACGGCGTGCCATCGCATGCCAGTGAATGGCTCTTGCGCGATGTCCTCCGCCGGGAGTGGGGTTTCAAAGGCTTTGTCGTCTCGGATTACTATGCGATTTGGGAATTGAGTTACCGCCCGGACACGCACGGCCACTCCATCGCCAGGGACAAACAGGAGGCGTGCGCATTGGCGGTGCGCGCCGGCGTGAACATCGAATTTCCCGAACCCGATTGTTACCTGCATCTGGTTGAGCTGGTTCGGAAGGGCGCGCTCAAGGAATCAGAGCTGGACAAGCTGGTCGCACCCATGTTGTTCTGGAAATTCAAGATGCGATTGTTTGATGATCCCTATGTGGACCCCGGCGAAGCCGAACGGATCGTGAGCAGCGAAAAAAACTCCCGGCTGGCGTTGGAAGCCGCCCGCGAAACCATCACCCTGCTCAAAAACAAGGACAATCTGGTGCCGCTGAACCCCGGCAAAATTAAAACGCTGGCGGTCATTGGACCGAACGCGGACCGCGAATTGCTTGGCGGTTACAGCGGCAAGCCAAAATTTTACACCTCACTGCTGGAAGGCATTCGCGCCAAGGTTGGCGACCGGGTGCAGGTGCCATACTGCGAAGGCTGCAAAATCACCGTGGGTGGTTCGTGGAACCAGGATTTGGTGACGCTCAGCCATCCCGAGGACGACCGCAGACAGATTCATGAGGCAGTCAAGGTCGCCCAACAGGCGAATGTCATCCTGCTGGCCATCGGCGGCAACGAACAAACCTCGCGCGAAGCCTGGTCGTTGAAACACATGGGCGACCGCACCCGGCTCAGGTTGGTGGGACAACAGCAGGAACTGGTCACGGCGATGCTTTCCACCGGCAAGCCGGTCATTGTGTTTCTTTTCAATGGCAGTCCGCTGTCCATCCAGTATCTTCAGGAAAATGTGCCGGTCATTTTTGAATGCTGGTATCTCGGCCAGGAAACCGGCCACGCGGTCGCCGACGTGTTGTTCGGCGATTACAATCCAGGCGGAAAGCTGCCCATCACGATTCCCCGCTCGGCAGGTCATCTCCCCATGTATTACAACTGCAAACCCTCGGCCCGGCGCGGTTATATTTTCGACAGTGTCTCGCCGCTTTATCCCTTTGGCTTTGGCCTGAGTTACACCACCTTTGCCTTCAAAAACGTCCGGCTGGCGAAGAAAAAAATCCGCGCCGGCCAGGCAACGCGCGTTCTTGTGGACGTGAAGAACACCGGCAAACGTCCCGGCACCGAGGTTGTACAAATGTATATCCGCGATTGTGTCAGTTCCGTCACGCGGCCGGTCAAGGAATTGAAGGGCTTTCGGAAAATTTCATTGCGTCCCAACGAAGTTCAAACCGTGGCGCTCGACATTACGCCGGAATCACTCGCGTTTTATGACCTCCACATGAAATTCGTCGTGGAGCCGGGCGAGTTTGAAATCATGGTCGGCAATTCTTCGAACAACCCTGATTTGCAGAAGGTGATTTTGACGGTGACGAAGTAAACTGCCCAACCCAACCCACCCATGGCGGAACAACACTTCCATCAGAAATTGTCGTTCATTGAAAAGGCGGGTTACAGTGCTGCCGACGCCGCCGCGAACTTCGTCTTCATGACGATGATTCTCTTCCAGACGAATTTCTATACGGACGTGTTCGGCATCACGGTCGGCGCGGCGGCAACCATTCTGATTGTGGCGCGTCTATGGGATGCCTTCGCCGATCCGATTGTGGGTGTGCTCGCCGACCGCACCAAAAGCCGCTGGGGCAAGTTTCGCCCGTGGATCCTGTTCACCGCCGTCCCCTGGTGCGTCGTCATGGTCCTCGCCTACACCACGCCCAAGGGCTGGAACATGAGCGCCATGATTGCCTACGCCGCGATCACGAACATCATGCTCATGTCCATTTACTCCATGAACAACATGCCGTATGCCGCGCTGGGCGGTGTGATGACCGGCGATGTCAACGAGCGGGCGAAACTCAACTCGTTCCGGTTCATTGCCGTAAACGCGGCGCAGTTCATCGTGGGCGGTTTCACGCTGCCGCTGGTTGCCAAGTTCGCCGTCGGTCACAACCGGCAGTATGGCTGGCAAATGACCATGACCCTCTGGGCCATCCTGTGCCTCGTGTTGTTCCTCATTACCTTCGCCACCACCCGGGAACGCATTCAACCACCGCCACAGCAAAAATCGGACATCCGGCAGGATTTCGCGAATCTGCTCAAAAACAGTCCGTGGATGGTGATGTTTTTGATGACGCTGTGCCACTTCGGTCTTTTGGCTTTCCGGGGAGGTGCGCTTTATAATTATTATCACCATTACGCGGACAAGGGCGCGATGTTCGACTGGCTGCAAAAGTGTGGACTCACCGCGCCCCCGCTCGCGGCAGGCGCTGCGGCGTCCGGCGGCATTTTGGAATGGCTCGGCTACATCGTGCATGGAGACAAATCAAATTTGACGAACTCGAACGTGGCGGACGTCTTCAACAGCATCATCAACATGATTGGCACCGGCGTGACCATCATTGTCATTCTCCTGTCGCCGGCCCTCTCCGTGAAATTCGGCAAAAAGGCCGTCGCCGTGGTCGGGTTTGGGCTGGCCGCCCTGGGCACCCTGGCGTTTTATTTGCTCGGCCCGGCCAACGTGAACGGCATGGTTGGCCTGACGATTCTGATCGCGATCTGTTACGCACCGACCATCCCGCTGATCTGGGCCATCTACGCGGACGTGGCCGACTACTCCGAATGGAAAACCGGCCGGCGCTTCACCGGCATCGTTTTCGCGACCATCGGTTTTGCCCTGAAGTGCGGTCTGGCCCTCGGTTCCTCTTCGTTTTTGTGGATCATGGCCGGCGTTTTCAATTACAACACCAAATTGCCCGACGCGCCCGAAGCCGTGCATGGGTTCCGGGTGTGCAGCGGCATCGGGGTCGGTTTGATTTTCGCCGTCTGCACAGTTTTGCTGGTCATCTACAAACTTAACATGCGCATGACCATCCAGATGGCCGATGAATTGGCCGAGCGCCGGAAGACATTTGCAACTCCAACGGCATAAACCGAAATCCCATGAAAACAAATCTGTTGCCCGTATCATTTATCTTGGCTGGCTGCCTTGCCGCGGTCGCCGGCATTCACGCCCAAACCACTTTGAAAGCAGCTTTCAAAAATGATTTCCTCATCGGCGCGGCGCTAAACGAATCCCAGTTCACCGGTCAGAACGCCAAAGAGACCGCGCTCGTCAAGGCGCAGTTCGACTCGATCAGTCCCGAAAATTGTTTGAAATGGGAATCCGTTCATCCTGAACCGGACCACTACAATTTTGGGCCGGCGGATGCGTATGTCGCATTTGGCCTGAAGAACCACATGTTCATCGTCGGCCACAATTTGATCTGGCACAACCAAACACCGAAATGGGTTTTTCAGGACGACAAGGGAAATCCCATCAGCCGCGCTGCGCTCATCAAACGGATGCATGATCACATCTTCACCGTCGTTGGCCGTTACCAGGGAAAAATTGGCGGCTGGGACGTGGTAAACGAGGCGTTAAATGAAGACGGCACCTTGCGCGAGTCGCCGTGGGAAAAAATCATCGGACCGGATTACCTCCTCATGGCCTATCAATTCGCGCAGGAAGCCGACCCGCATGTTCAATTGTACTACAACGATTACTCGCTGGAAAACGTCCCCAAGCGCGCCGGTGCCATTGCGTTGATCAAGAAACTTCAGGCGGCGGGCATTCCCATCGCGGGCGTCGGGTTGCAGGGCCATTACAAGATGGATTGGCCGTCAACGGCGCAGCTTGACGAAACCATCAAAGCCTTTGCCGGTTTGGGAATTAAAGTCATGATCACCGAGCTGGACCTGGACATGCTCCCGCCGGCGACGCATTCACAAAGCGCGGAAGTCTCGATGAACTTTGCGCTGCAGGCCAGGTTGAATCCTTACACCCATGGACTCCCCGCCTCCGTGGCGCGGGCGGAAACTGAACGCTACGCGGATTTGTTCAGGGTTTTTGTGGCGAATCACGACATCATTTCCCGCGTCACTTTTTGGGGCGTGACCGATGGCGATTCCTGGTTGAACACGTGGCCGGTCAGCGGCCGGACTGCGTATCCACTCTTGTTTGACCGCAACTGCCAGCCCAAACCCGCATTTAACGCGGTCATCCGGATCGCCCAGAAACAGTCGGCGGCAAAATAAATCAAGACTGGCTTGCAAGCTTACAGGAATAATCTGCTTTGTTCACAAAGTTCTTGTTGGAGATTCCTCCAAAACAATACCCCCACTACCGGACTTAACCCGCCACCTGCACCCTTTCTGCTCGGTTATTGAAGAAATCGTTAAAGGTTTCGTTGTAGCTTCTTTTGGCCGGGTTGGAACCATTCGCCGACGAATCATCCCCTTGTTTTTCGGTGGCCAATATCATCGGATTACTGCCTGGGCTGGGTGGAACACCTAATAGCGCTACCCACCCGTTGGCGGTATTTTTCCCCCATGAAAACCTTGGCACCGACACTGCTGTGAAGGAGGCGCTATGGTGTCTCAAAATTTAAGACCTCTGGGGATATTGACCTTAACCGCGTTTTTGGGAGTCTCCCCCATGCAATCCCAGGCACAACAATATGCCTCCCTGTTTAAATTCACAGCCGATCCCAATATTCCAGTCCGCCCAAATCCGGAGCA
Source organism: uncultured Verrucomicrobiae bacterium (assembly GCA_963786375.1). GTDB lineage: Bacteria > Verrucomicrobiota > Verrucomicrobiia > Limisphaerales > UBA11358 > UBA11358. Next base: position 292,590 of record CAWAYP010000010.1, on the reverse strand, counting down.
AAATAATCACAGCAATTCATTATATGCAGTCTTGATATGGATCAGGCCCCCTTGGGACGGGACCAACCTGGAGCTGAAACCAGAACCTGAGCAGAAAGATGAGAAGCGCCTTTCCTTTATTCTTGAAAAAGTCGGAACCGAAAGAGCGGAATCAGTCCTGATGTCGGCCAGGGTGCTCACTGAGGATTCCCTGCTATACATGAATCGCAATCCGGCAGTCCTGAGCAGCCCCGACGAACTGGCCACCCGTCGCGGCGTATCTGTCTTTAGAAGGACGGCCGTTCAATCCCTCGGAGATTACCTGGGGGCAAACTATCATCAGAACGGCGTCATCGGATTCTTTCGGGAAACGTTTCTGGATAATACCTATGACAAAAGAATTATCTCTCCGCTGTCCCCGGTGATTGCGGGAAATCCAGGAGTGGCTTATGCCAGAAAAGACGGCATCCACGTTGGATTGCGAGATGTGATGAGCCCCAACCCCAAAAGTTTTATCACTTTCAGTGACAAGTCCGAACTGGACGTGACAGCCCATAATCCGTCATTCATCCTGCGAAATCCCATCTATATTGACGGAAAGGCTTTGATCACCGCGTTGGCGGTGGAATATCCCGACTGGAAGGTGAATAGCTGGTCCCTCCCGAAAGTTGGCGCAACACTCGCCTATGTTCATGGCAAGCGCAGTGTCTATCTCACGGCCAGCACCGGCCGGGACAATTTCCAATCAAGCCAGGGAGACATCGAAAACCGGTATGAGGAACGAATCATGTTATACACGCAGTATGCATTCTGAAAATAATTCCCCCGGCGTGGCCAAGCAGGTAAAACGTTCACAATGAAAAGCAGTCCTATGGCGGTTTTCCCGCTCACCGCGTGGCTCGTTGTGTGGCTTGCTCCCATTGTCGCTTTGCCGATTTATCTTTTGGCTTTCATTGGCGCGGGCTGGAGCATATCCGGCCCGCACTTTCCCATTAGGGTTTTAATTCTGCTGGGCATCGCTCCGTTTATGGCGGTGCTGGCATTGCTGGGCATCCTCCGTTTTGGAAAGGTCACTCTTTGGGGAATTGTGGCGTTGCTCACACCAGCTATTTTGAGTTTTACCGAGCTAGGCATTGTTTTCCTATTGTGGAAAACTGGATGGTAGATCAACCACCACAACGACCGCATCCAACCATTCTACGATGGTCAAACCGTTGCGGCGGGCATTCTTACGCCGGCAAGGTGATCCATTTTATGGAGCTGAAGTATTTCACGGCATTGGGCCTGAGCTTGCCCAGCGCCCGCAGTTTCCCCGCGCTGACGAGAATGGCAACGTACTCCGTGGAGCAGTCCAGATCCGCGGGGGAAATTTTTGTTCGCTTATCGGGGACTTGAGAATCGAGGGACGAGCTTCTCGCTGGATTTATTTTTATTTTACCAGCACCAGCACCACGGCGTCCTGCGCTGCCTGAACCACGTCCTCAAACCTGCGGTTGTCGGGCGGATAGGGTGGTTTGAGCCTGGCCGGCCCTCCCACCGCGGCATCCAGCAATTTCCTGGCGCAGGAACTTTTGATCGCGTAATTCACATCCTGGGCGGTCATGCCGGAAGTCGCCACCGCCGCCAAGTCGGAAAGCCGCGCGGCAACGATGCCGACGACATTGCCGTTTTCATCAATCAAGGCCCCCCCGGAATTTCCCGGCTGGACTGGCACGCTGATTTGGTATTCGTCCGGATCGTCTTGCGCTCCCGCCAGGCTGCTGATATCGCCACGGGTCAGCTTGGGCTCCAAGCCCTGTACTTTGGGATTGGGAAAACCAATGGTGAACACCGGTTCGCCCAGTTCCACGTTGTTGCCGGAGACCAAAGGCAGCGAGGCAAACGACCCCGCCACTTTGAGCAAAGCCACATCCTTTGCCGGGTCCGATTGCACCAACTCAGCGGGAAACAACCCTTGCGTTGTGCCCACCGAGATGCTGGTCGCATTGTTCACGACGTGAAAACAGGTGAGCAGATAGCCATTGTCCGTGACAAAAAAACCCGTGCCCACCACCCGGGCCTGGCTTTCCGCTTGGACCATCTCACCCGCCAGAAGTTCTGATTGAGCTCTTTCATCATCGGCAATCAATTTTGCCCGCCATTCTCCCTCCGCCTGCATTTCTTCGGATTCAAAAGCTGCCGCATTCGTTGGATTATATCCAAACTGCTGCTGCAAGTTGTCGGACAAATCCTTAAAATTAAGCTTTGCAATTCCGAGGCCACCATCGGTCACCGAGTATCTAACCACCAAACCATCTGGGACCACTTTCTGCACAACCACACCTTCGTATGCCACCCCCTCACGCGTGATGATTTCACCGCCATTGACCAGTTGCGGTTGGCTGAAACGGAAAGGCGAAACCAGCACATTGGTATTCGTTTGCGCCCGGATTTCCGGCGCGGACCAGAAGCTGACCGGGAGAATCAATAACGTGACAATGCTGAATTTCATGCGCACTTCGGCGATTAATCAGCCAGTTTTGTGCCGCTCATTGCGGAAAATTCCCGGGTTTTGGAGGATTTTGCCGTCCGATTATGCCGGCAGCCAGGATGAAAAACCGATTTCTTGAGTTTCAATGAATCGCCCTAACAGACGCATACATTGTCCGGTTTATCGCCTGTGGCAGGCATGGGGAATGCGTTATAAATCGTTAAAAAAAGGATGAACCAAGTTACACCTTGCGGTCCTTGTTTTCCAAAACCTGCCAGACCACGCCGTAGAAGGCAATAAACACAAAGCACACCAACGGCACGACGAAGCCGGTGTGCATCGAATGAATATCCGCGATATGACCCATGAACGGCGCCGCAATCGCCCCGCCCACGATGGACATAACGATGAGTGATGAGCCGAGCTTGGTGTAGTCGCCCAAGCCGCGGATGCCCAGCGCAAAAATCGTCGGATACATCACCGACATGAAGAAAAACGTGCCGAACATGGCATAGAGTCCCAGTTTGCCGCCCCCCATGCAGACCGCCGCCAGCACCACGTTGATGGCCGCGTAGGTCGCCAGCACCAGGTGCGGCTTGAACTGGCTGATTACGATGCTGCCGCAAAAGCGTCCGACCGTGAACAGCACAAAACCAATGGCGCCCAGCATCGTGGCGGCCTTTGCGGGCGTCACATCGGGGTCGTTCTCAATGATATAATTGACGCAAAAACTGAAAATGCCCGTCTGGGCGGCGACGTAAAGAAATTGCGCGACGACGCCGAGCGTAAAATGTTTTCGCCGGAACATGTCCCAGTTTTTTGCGACGACAATGAACGATCCGATGTAGGCGGCGGCGATCAGACCGTATTTGGTCGGGTCGAGCAAATTCTCCGGCAGGTCAAGCAGCGCCCAAACCAGTCCCAAAATCGGCGCGATGAAGAAATACAGCAAGCCCCACACAACCGCCAGGGCGACGCCGATGCCCGCCAACTGGCCGCCGGAAGGTTTTGGGCTGGTTTTTTTATCGGTGGATTGTTTGCTTTCATCCTCGGCGTGCAAATCCGGCACCTTGGACACGATAAAGATGACAATCAGCACGGCTGCTAAAATGCCGATGCCCAGATAGGGTGCGGACAGGCCGGCATTGGCATTGGTGGTATTGGCCACCACTGCCTTGGTGGCTGTGACCACCGTTCCAGTGGTCGCTGCCACGGCATTGGTAGCTGAAGCGGCAGCGCCCGTGGCAGCACCCGATCCACCTCCGCCTCCGAAAACGAAGTATCCGCCCACGATCGGGCCGAGGATCCAGCCCACGCCGTTGAATGTCTGCGCGATGTTGATGCGCGTCGCGCCGTGTTCCGGCGCGCCGAGCACGGTCGTGTAAGGATTGGCGATGGTTTCCAGACACGTCATGCCCGCCGCAACGACGAACAATCCCAGCAAAAACGCCGAATAGGTGCCGATGCCCACCGCGTGAATCATCCACAAGGCACCGCTGGCAATCAGCACGAGGCCGACCAGGATGCCGCCTTTGTATCCCAGTTTTCGCGCGATCAAGCCGGCGGGAATCGCCATAAGGAAATACCCCAGATAATTGGCTGATTGCACGAGGCCGGACTGTTCCTTGTTGATGTGCAGCGCGTCCTGGAAATGCTTGTTCAGGATGTCAATCATGCCGTTGCAGAAGCCCCACAACAAAAACAACGAGGTAACCAGTGCAAAGGTGAAAAATAAATTCCGGCCGTCTGGCAGGCGAAACAAGCCGCCGCCCGTGGACTTTGAGTTCGAGTTTTGAACAGGTGTGATCATGTTTTTTATTGGTTGGATTGGCCGCCCCGAAATGTTCTAAGCGCTCTCAAGAATAATGTTCGCGTATTGCGTCGTGTCGCCGGTGCGGACCAGGCCAATGGCCCGGGGCACACGTTTTTTGAACTCGATGTGCGGTACATGGGTCAACTCAATTCCGCGCAGCGCCCGGGCAAAGGCGGCGTGAATCCTGCCGTGGTTGTGTGTCAAGAATTCCTGGGCCATCCACGCCTTGCCGGCCTGGAAGTTCGGACGGATCGCCGCCAACGCCTGCAGCACCGTCGGCACATCATCCACCAGCGCAATGTCCACGGTTTCGATCATCGGCCAATACGGAAAACCACGGTCCGCAATGACCAGGGTGTTGGTGTGACGAACCCGGCTTAACAGCGAGTTGATCGCCGGATTGAGGATTCCAGTTTTAATCATAACTAGGTTCAAAACCCGCGCAGGTCGGTGCTGGTGCGCCGGGGCAAACCGGGCGCGGGGGTGCGTTTAAGGACAAGGTACTCAATGCCGAGCTTTCGGCAATACTCGCGCTTGCCGCCCTGGTCGCCGTCCTCATTCACGGCGTAAATGTCGGGCTTCAACTCCCGGATTTCCGGGTCGGCATCCAGCCAGCCGTCACCGCTGGAAATCAGCGCCTGCTTTACGTATTTGATCGAGCCGACCGCGTAGCGCCGCTCCGCCTGCGGCAGCAACGGATGGCCTTCGCCCTTGAGCAGCCGGATGTTCGCGTCGTGGCCGACGATGACATATAAATCGCCGCGCCCGGAAACCTCCTCGAAAAAACGGACGTGGCCGGAGTGAAACCAGTCGAAGCAGCCGGTGACCACAACTTTTTTCCGGCCGGGCGCGGACGGCGGCGGAGGAGGTTCCGGGAAACCTTTCAACTCGTCCGCCTTGAATACGCGATAGGTGATTTTGTTTTCGGCGGCAAATCTTTCGCGGGCCGGATTCGCCGTGGCCTCAACGTCCGCCCAGACGCCGGGCTTCACATTTCCCGGCAAGGTGTCGAAACTGGCCATGCCATCGGCTTCAATCACGCGGCTGACGTAACGGACGGCATTCAGGAAATACCGGCGTTCGGCCAGTGGAAATTTCGGCGCCTGGCCGGTGAGTTTCTGCAATGTCTCATCCGGCCAGAGCAACACAATCAGTTCGCCCAGCTTCGCGGCTTCTTCGAGCAAGCGCAGGTCGCGCGCGCGAACGTCGTCAAACCCGCCGGCAATGAGGACGTGTTTTCGCAGGGTCATCAGTTTGCGGTGCGAACGTTCACCTTGAATGCTCCGGGAACCGGTTCATCGGAAGCAACCATCAGATACCCGCCGCCACAGCCTGAATACATCGCGCCCGGATACTGTTGCTGGTACGCCTTGAGCAGCGGCATCAAATCGACGCGCAGCAGCGGATGCCGGACAACGTGTGGCAAAAGTGTCTCCCAGCATTTCATGTTCAAATTGAACGACGCGCCGAGTGCCTTTGCATCCCTGCGCACGATGGCCTCATAGCAATCCCTGCCCGACTGGCCGAGCTTGGCGACCCACTTCGGTTCCAAATTTTTGATGCCGAGCGGACTGTAACCATCGGGCCGCGGTTCGACGGGAATCAAATGCAAAACGTTGTCCAGCCAGCGCGCGACGCGGGAAGAATGGCATGACTCAATATGGACGGGAAAAATGCCGCCATTAAAATTGAAGTCGTAGTCAAGCCGGTTGATGCCGGGGTAAATCAAGCCAATCATGTCCTGCGAACCGCTCGGTTCGGCTTTGCCCTGATTTTCCGCCTCGTAAAGCTCGCGCGCCAATTCGTGGAGCGGACGTTTTGGCAGCCGGCCCCGCCAGATTTTCATGGCAATGGCGCGTGTGCCGCTGGCGAGGCCGGACCGGTCCATCGGAAGGAAGTTGGGTTCAATTTGCACCACGACCATCGAGCCGGGCGGCTTCGGGTTGTGCCGTGAGACAAACGGCTGATCAATCCAACCGCCCGCCAGTTGTAGGCGGTTGGGAATGGCGCCAAACAACTTGGCTACGGGCAAGACGCTTTCTTTCATCAACCGATGCCGACGCGTTTGCCGGCCTTGCGCTTTTTATATTGTCCGGCGATCCACTGGTAGGTGACCGCCAAGCCTTGGTTTAACGGCGTTTTCGGTTCCCAGCCAAGCACTTTCTGGATGAACGTGTTGTCCGAGTTGCGGCCGGCCACGCCCTGCGGCGCGTCGAGGTCGTATTGGCGGTTCATCTTTACGCCCGCGATTTTTTCAATCCGGGTCAGCAATTCGTTGATGGAAACCAGTTCGCTGGAGCCGAGGTTGATGGGCGTCGCGATCAAATCATCGCAATGCGCAATTTTGTCAATGCCCTTCACGCAATCGTCAATGTACATGAAACTGCGCGTCTGATGTCCGTCGCCCCAGATGGTGATCTCCTTTTGGCCCGTGTCCTTCGCCTCGATGACCTTGCGGCAAAGCGCCGCGGGCGCCTTTTCCCGGCCGCCGTCCCACGTGCCGTGCGGGCCATAGACGTTGTGAAAGCGGGCAATGAAAGTTTTCATGCCGCGCTCGTGCCAGTATTCCTGGCAGAACATCTCGGACATGAATTTCTCCCAGCCGTAACCGCGCTCAGCCATGGCCGGATAGGCGTCGGATTCCTTCAAGGCCCGGACGTTCGGGTCCTGCTGGAGCAGCGTGTTGTAGGCGCAGGCGGAACTGGAGAAAAAATAGCGGCGCGCCCCGGCCCGGCAGGCGGCCTCAACCATGTGGGTGTTGATGAGAATTGAGCGCAGGCATTCAACGCGGAAACGTTCGATGAAGCCCATGCCGCCCATGTCCGCCGCCAGGTTGTAAACCTCCACCGCGCCTTCACAAACGCGCTCGCAGTGGTCCTCCCGGCTCACATCCAGGCAGAGGTTTTGAACCCCGGGCACCTGCAGATACCACTCGTAGAGCGGCTTCTGGTCCACCGCGCGAATGTTGGTGAAACCTTTTTTTATGAAATGCAGCGCGAGGTTGCCCGCGATGAATCCGCCCGCGCCGGTGATGACAATCAAATCGTCCTGCTTCAGCGGGGCGTCCCTTTCCACAACGCGTTTTCTTTCCGGCATAAATGTATTTGTATTTGCTTTGTTGCATTGACCTGAGCCAGCCCAAAACATCTCTCAAATCATCGCCGCATTAGAATTGCATTGGAACACCCCGTCCCGAATGGCTATAGTTGACCGATAGCTGGATATTATTGACTTTATGGCATGAAGACCCGCAACCAGGCGGATTCCCGCAGGACCGGCGCGCCGGCCTTTTTCTCATCCGACGTGGCCGCGGTGCGGCGGTTTTACCTCGATCTCAAGCCGCCGAAACATCAGAAACTCGCCGTCGTCTGCGGCGGCCTCGAACATTGCACGGCCAATTACGCCATTCACCGCGTCACGTTCCCCTTTTATTCCATCGAGTATGTCGCGCGCGGCAGCGGGGAATTGAAACTCAAGGGACGCGCGCATTCCCTGCGGGCCGGACGGGTTTTTTCCTATGGCCCGGGCGTGCCGCACGACATCACCGGCGACCGCGCGGACCCGCTTGTCAAATACTTCGTGGATTTTGCGGGCGGGAACGCATTTGACCTGCTGCGCTCCTGCGGGCTTCCGCCCGGACGCGTGACGCAGGTCTTTCCGCCCCACATATTGGCTCCTTTGTTTGACGAACTGATTCAAAGCGGCTTGCACATCGGACGCCGGAGCATGGAGTTGTGCGCGAAGCTGCTGGAATGTCTCGCGTTGAAGATGGCCGGGGCCAACGCTCCGCTGGAAGAAACGGAAACCCTTGCCTTCACCACCTACCAGCAATGCCGCCGGCACATCGAGCAACACTTCCTCCGTCTGCGAACGCTGGAACAAATCGCCGGCGAGTGTCACGCCAGCAAGGCCTATCTCTGCCGCCTGTTCCGGCGGTATGACCGCCAAAGTCCCTACCAATATTTGCTGCGCCTGAAAATGAACCATGCCGCTGAGCGTTTGCAACAATCCGGCGTCCTGGTGAAGCAGGCGGCCGAGGAAACGGGGTTTGCTGATCCGTTTCACTTCTCCCGCGTGTTTCGCAACGTCCTCGGAATGGCCCCGGCGGCATTTAGAATTTTGCGCTGAAGCACGCACACAGGCCCGCTCATTGGCCTCGGCCAGAACCTTGCGAATCGCGCGCCAAAGCCGTTTGATTTGGCCGGACGTCAACTTGTTCGCCGCCCGCTTTGGCGAACAGCCGCGCGCGAAACAACGCTTCACTGGCGTAGATATTTCCAATGCCGGCCACCAGTGTTTGACCTGCGGTTGAAAGTCCATTTTTACTGTTTTTTGTCCTCAAACCTGTTTGTTCTTTTGAAGGCCATCCTGTTTAAGCAATTGAATTAAGGAAGCTTACAAATTATGAGACGCAAGAAAGCCGCGCTTGAACGCAGTTAAGAGAAATAACGCATTTTTAGGCATTTTAACTGCTTAGTTTAATGTCCCATTGAAAGGCACCGTGATACATTGATGACCTCCAGACAACAAAAGACGGTGGTTTTTGTGGCAATGCCTGCGCTTGCCGCTGTAGGGATGGTTTTGGATTTCATGACGCCACTGGGCGTTGCCGACTGGGTTTGGTATTTTATTCCGCTGCTATTGTCGGTCTATGTCGGCGGCCGTTATTTCTCCTATCTGCCCGCCGCCGTTTTGTCATTGCTGACGCTGGGCGGGTTCTTTCTTTCGCCGCCGGGAGTTGATCCTCACTTGGCGTTCACCAGTCGTTTACTGGGAATTGGTGTGCTGTGGCTGACCGCTTTTCTAATTTCTCAACGCAAGTGCGTGGAGGTTGAATTATTCAAATCCCGCCAGATGCTCCGCTTGATATTGGATGCCATTCCACAGCGGGTTTTCTGGAAGGATCGGAACTTGAACTATCTGGGTTGCAACCAGCGCTTTGCTCTCGATGCGGGTTATAGCGACCCCGATGAACTGGTCGGCAAGAGCGACTACGAGACAACCTGGAAGGCGGTGGCTGATTACTACCGCGACGACGACCAACAGGTGCTTGACACGGGCAAGCCCAAACTTAACTACGACGAACTCCAAACCCGGTTGGACGGAACCAAGTTATGGCTGACGACCAGCAAAGTGCCGTTGCTTGACCAGGATGGCCGCGGGATGGGAGTGCTGGGCACCTACGAGGACATCACCTGGCGCAAGCAGGCGGAAGAGCAACTGGCAAAAGAACGCAATTTGCTTCACGCGCTCATGGCGAACGTTCCGGATGGGATTTACTTCAAGGACCGGGAGAGCCGCTTTATCCAGGTCAACCTGGCGCAGGCCCGTCATTTGGGTTTGAGCGATCCGGCGGAAGCGATTGGCAAGACCGATTTCGATTTCTTCAGCCAAGAACATGCGCAGCCGGCCTATGACGATGAACAAGCCATCATCCGCACGGGAGAACCTCTGGTGGGAAAGGAGGAAAAGGAAACCTGGCCCGACGGACGAATCGAATGGGTTTCCACCACCAAAATGCCGCTCCTCAACGAGAAAGGGGAAATCGTTGGAACTTTCGGCTTGTCCCGCGACATCACCGGGCGCAAGCAGGCGGAGGAACACATCCAAGAACAGGCCGCGTTGTTGGACAAGGCACAGGATGCCATCTTCGTCATGGATTTAAACGACCGCATCATCTATTGGAACAAAAGCGCCGAGCGGATTTACGGCTGGACGGCCGCCGAAGCCATCGGCAAATCGGTGATCGAAATGCTTTGCCGGGGAGTGATTACGCCGCAACTGGCGAATACCATCAAAACCTTGAACAACCGCGGCGAATGGGTCAGTGAATTGCATCAAACCACCAAGGACGGCAAAACCATCACCGTTCAGGGACGATGCAATGTCATTCGTGACGAGCAGGGTCGTCCGAAGTCCCGGCTCATCATCAACACCGACATCACCGAAAGGAAGAACCTCGAAATCCAGTCTCTGCGTTCCCAACGCATGGAAGGAATCGGCGCGCTGGCAGGCGGCATCGCCCACGATCTGAATAACGTCCTGACCCCTCTGCTCGTCGCGGTCCAGGTGTTGAAGGACAAGGTGACTGATGAAGACGGGCGGAAATTGCTGCAGGCCCTGGAAGCCAACGTCGAGCGCGGCGCGCGCCTTGTCAGACAAGTGCTGTTGTTCGGGCGTGGAGCCACCGGCGAACGGATTGCGGTTAATCCCAAACATATTGCCCATGAAATCAAACAGATCGTCCACGAAACCTTCCCCAAGTCGGTGGAGTTTGCCTGCCATACGGCGGCCGACCTGTGGACCATTACCGGCGACCCGACGCAACTGCACCAAGTCCTGTTAAACCTCGCGGTCAACGCGCGCGACGCCATGCCCCAGGGCGGCCAACTGTCCATCCAGATGGAAAATATCATGTTCGACGAAACCTACGCCGGGATGAATCCGGAGGCCAAAGCCGGCCCGTATGTGGCATATCACGGTGACGGACACCGGCACGGGAATTCCCAGGGAGATTCAGGACAAGATTTTTGATCCGTTCTTTACGACCAAGGAACCCGGCAAGGGCACGGGATTGGGTTTGTCCACGACCCTGGCCATTGTCAAGAACCACGGCGGGTTCATCCACTGCCACAGCGACCCGGGCAAGGGCAGCCGGTTCGAAGTCTATTTTCCGGCCAACCCAAGCCGGGGGGTCGAGGCAAACGCAACCGCGCAGGCACCCCAGTTGCCGCGCGGCCACGACGAACTGGTGCTCGTGGTGGATGACGAGGAGCCCATCCGCAATATCGCGCGGAAAACATTGGAACGATTCGGCTATCGCGTCCTGCTCGCCGCGGATGGCGCGGAAGCGGTTTCCCTCTATGCGCCCCGGCAGGAGGAAATCAGCGCGGTCATCACCGACATGGTGATGCCGATCATGGATGGTCCAGCCACCATTGTTGCACTTAAGAACATGAATCCGGATGTCAAAATCATCAGTTCCAGCGGGCAGGCCTCTCAAGGCGGCATAGCCAAGGCCAGGGACTCCGGCGTCTTGCATTTCATCCCCAAACCTTACACTGCCGCAACCATGCTTAATACCTTGCATGAGGTTCTGAACGGGAAGCAGTAACAGGTTTGACGCAGCCCGGACAACCACGTTCCGTTAAACCTGGAATCAATTAAATATCCGCCGCACACCTTCCCCGGTTTTAATGGCCTCTGGCAGACACGTGGAAGAAATTACAGGAAACGTGACCAGCACGTCGCACCGGCGAATATCTTCTGACAATTCTTCTAACGGGTGGCCTGTTTGGACCATTTTTTGGCAATTTTTAAGCCTTTAGCTTGAAGCTGTCATTGTCCGCCGACGAGTTGTGAAGTTGGCTCCCTAGGTCATGCCATAGAAAGAACTTTTAAAATCACAGTTTCACTTGGCAATTCGGGACGCGGAAAACCATATCGAATCGCGTTTGTGCCAAGGGGATAACTCGTGATATGGCAAAACCATCACGGCCTATGTCGAAGATTTGCGAAGCACGTTAAACGAGGGAAGCATAATGCACAGAAAGGCATTTTTAAACTCTTTCATCCGGCGCATTAACATTAAGGATTCAGAGGCGGAAATCGAATACACTTGCCCCATTGGACTCAGCGGAAACCGCCGAAATGAGGTTCTTTCTATGGCACGGATTGGCTCCAGAGGCAGGGCTCGTAACGAGTCTGCCGCTGAAGCCCTATCTATCCTTCTTAAAGAGCACCAATAACTTCCAAAGCGTCCATGACTCACAACGCTCAACGCATTGGTTCTTTTGACGATAGCACGACTCCGCCATTACACAACCATAATCTGTCGCTACACCTCCCCTACTCCGTCGTTACACTTTCTCACACAGTTTATCACACACTTTACCACGCAATTTGGCGCTCAATTTGTCTTTGAATCAGCCAACTGGCATCGTGGAAAGCCAGTCAAGCATATCCGGCGGAGGGAGCACGCTAGGAGTAGGCACGGAAGTTGCAGACAGGAGGATATGCTCGATGCGTTGCCAATTGTTCCATGCTGTCATGGCGCATAGTGCCGGTTGAGGTCTTACGACAGAAAAGATTACCCGGTTGTTCTAGTTGTAGATGCCGATCACCGGGCTGCCATTGTTCTGGAGCTGGCCCTGGTAGGTGAACACCGTGCCTTGGGCGCCGACTTGGATAGTGGCGGCCAACAATGCCACAGTGAGCAGCAGGTTTTGAATTTTGATTATCATATTAAGTTTTTAGTTTCTTTTGTCGTTTTACTTAAGTCCAAAAAGAACTCCGGGCCAAAATTCAGGTTTTGAAATGTTCACAGAATTTTCGACAAAATCAGCACGGCAATCACAATGGCTGCCGCCAAGACCAAGCCGAGCACCGACCACGTGACCTGCTCTCCGTTCACTTCTGTGCAACTCCAAGCGGCCGGTTCCGGCTCATTTACAACACCTATTTTATCCGGTCGCACTTCTGCCTTATAGTTCAACGAAGGTGCCTCCGGTCCCGGATACCCCTCCTAAGTCTTGGCGTAGCCTTTACCAGAGTGTCAGCGCCGTGTCTGTCGGGTGCCGCGTGATTTTTGTGTCCAAGTTTGGACTACTAGGCTGTATTGGCCTGGCATGATACCGTGTATTGGCTAGACTATACAAACCGACCGGTTCGAGCCTTCGGGAGTTGAACACACAGAAAGAAGCCCTCACTGCGGAACCCGCGACGTTCAATTCACTGGTGGAATTGGTCAAGATCCTCCACGAATACTGGTTCAAATTCGTCAAACTCCCGCAGGATGGAGTGTAATCCGGTTTGTGCCTGACACCACCCTTTTCAGAACTGCGAACCGGCAAGACTTCGGCGTGGAATGAGCGGGCGAGCCGGCACGGGATTGCTCTTGCTCGGCATCCCGCGCCCGCTCACACAAACCCGCTCAAACGGCTTTTTTTTACGCAGGTTCAGAAACTGCTTGAAATCCGATGCAGGATTTTGATATGATTCCGGTGCGAGAGCTGACGAAGAGTGCGGGGTTTCAATCCGCGCACCGCGTTCTACGCGGAAGCGTTTGGAAGGCCAAACCCGGCGTTTTACCCGTTAGCCAGCTCTTTGAAGTCCGGCCAGCGAGTTGCCCTGTCAGCGCCCGCTGGCTTTTTTGTTTAATCTGGTTTCAAAACAAGAAGGGCGCTGGCGGATGCTGCTGGTCGCCAGCGCCTCTAGAACCATTATGTTGCTTTCTTGCCCAAACTGAACACGGACAGCAAACCAAATTTATCGGATTTCGTCAAAGACGGTTCAGAAACAAGACGGTGACAATTTGGAAAATGCGAATGGCTCAGACGAATCCGCCGGCAATTGTCGCATTGAACCACGACCGCAACAGCTGTCCACCCTTTGCCTTTCATCGTCTGGTCCTTTCTTATGACGTGCTGTCGGAAAGCGGGAGCGCCGGTAACCGCCGATCTTTTGGGGTCGGCACTGGCCCGTTAGACGGTGCTGTTCCAAAAACGCTCCACGCTTTTGCGGCTGACGCCAAAACGCTGGCAAACGTCGCCGGTGCCCTCCCCGCGCTCTCGCGCGGCGATGATCCGCTGTCGTAAGTCCTGGCTCAAAGGCCGCATAGTTCCCTTTTCATGAAAAGAGAATAGCACCAATGGCCAAATGCGTCTATCTAAATAGAAAATACTCTAGTTTGGGGCACAGGACCAACGCCGATTTCGTTGCAAAGAGGCGACCGTGACTGTTCTTTTGCTTCGCCCTAGAAAAAGCTCGTCAACAACCGGCATCGCTCATTTGAAAAAGTGTAGAACAGCCGCCACAGTTGCCCACAGCGGCTGATGAGAGACATGGCAACTGGCTTCAATGCAGACGGAAGAATTGTGCGGGTGACGAGTTGGTGAATCCAATTGCGGTGAACGGCGTGCCGTTGGAAACAGTCACCCAGTTTGGCGACGACAGGTTGGTGGTGGTTTGCAGGACAACATTCGTGACTGATGCTGGCCAAAAGAGAACCGATTGGTTGCCGTAAGCCCCAATGCCCAATAGCGGTGTGGGAAATACGGTCGTGTTGTATAGCACCGTCAGTGTGGAGTCTAAATTATTTACACAAACCAAATCCGGTTTGCCATCGCCGTTGACATCCGCTGCCAATACACAATAAGGCCCATTGCCTACGGTGAGCGTGGTATTAAGGCCGAATACCCCACTGCCATTGTTCGTCAACACCGTTAGTGTGCCAGCGGTATTGTTTGCAGAAATTAAATCCAGCTTGCCGTCGCCATTGACATCTGCCGCCGCAACGGAAAATGGCCTGCTCCCCACGGTTGTGATTGTCGCATTGAGGCCAAAGACACCACTGCCATTGTTCGTGTATACCGTCAGCGAGTTGCCGCCGGAATTTGCAGAGATTAAATCCAAATGGCCACTGCCTCTGAGGTCCGCCGCAATGACGCACGTCGGAGAGTTGCCCACATTCAGCGTGGCATTGAAGCCGAAGACACCGCTGCCATTGTTTGTGTATACCGTCAGCGAGTTGCCGCCGTAATTTGCAGAGATTAAATCCAAATGGCCACTGCCTCTGAGGTCCGCCGCAATGACAGAAAATGGCGTATTGCCAACGCTGAGCGTGGCATTGAAGCCGAAGACACCGCTGCCATTGTTGGTGAGGATCGTCAGCGAGGCGGAACTGTTATTTGCACTGATCAAATCGGGTTTGTTATCGCCATTGACATCCGCCGCAATGACGCACTGCGGATTACCGCCAACAGTAAGTGTAGCATTGAAGCCGAAGACACCGCTGCCATTGTTCGTCAGCACAGTCAAAGAGCTACTATTATCATCCCCACAGATTAAATCAATATAGCCGTCGCCGTTGACATCTGCCGCCGCAACGGACTGCGGATTACTGCCCACGGTAAGAGTGGCATTAAAAACAAAACCACCGCTGCCATTGTTCGTCAACACCGTCAGGGTGTTGCCAGCTCCTCCGCCGGTGTTTGCGCTAATCAAATCCGGCTTGCCGTCACCATTGATATCAACCACTGCGGCGAAAGCCGGTTGACTGCCGACGCTAAAAGTTTGGTTCGTAAAGGTCACGCCTTGCGCGATGAGTTGGTAAGCGCTGGCTGACAGCGCGATGAACATGGTCAGGATGCTTTTTATTTTCATTTTTAATTTATGGTTGTTTGGTTTGGTTGCAAAAATAAAATGCGGGCACAGTGACGCCGACTCGTGAATCAGGCAGTGAATAAATGTTGTGTTGGAGTGAAGACGACCGCCCGTTCCGCTTTAGGCGGTTACGCGGTTGCCAACATGGCCAGGAGCGCCAGCGCCAGCGCCGCCGGCCGCTTGAATTTAATGGGATTGGATAGGATCAGTTTCATACCCCATTGGTTACGAGATACGAGCTTCTCCGACTTGAGACTACAAAGGTCGTTTTTAGTTTTCATACTTTTGATAGCCGTAATTCACTTTGTTACTACAACGTCATCAAGGATTAGAGGCTCACGGCCAACGGACCAAAACTCCTCACAACGGGGCTTATTACCAAGTTCCCCAGCTTATTACAAGAACTTTTGCAACTTATTTTGAGTTCAGCACTGCAAGATTTACTTACGTTGGTATCCCGTCAGTCGCGAAGTGATGGTAGCCGACGGCGACCGGAAATTCACCGGCAGCAACTTTGGTTGCGCGCTGCGTTGCGGATTTTCCTGCCAATCCTTTTCCCAATCCGCCAGCGACGGCACCGTGACTTCCGCGTGTTTCGCATATGGGCATCCTGGCTGATGAGACGATTGCGGCGGGCATCACAGACGATGAGCTGTTGGACATGCGGCCTGAGGAGCTGACTGATCCAGCGGGCGAGGTTGGATTCTTCGAGCATGAGACGTTTGACGGCGGCGGGGATGGCTTGGAGATGTTTGAGGAGTTGCCGTGGGTCCGTTGGGAAACGCCAGTGATTGATTTCATTGCCCTGGTCGTCGAGTTGGGCCAGCACGCAATTTCTGGAGTGGGCATCCAAGCCCAGCCATGCTATAGAAGGGGTGTCTGTCATAACATACCTTTGGTTGTGGTTAATCGGTTTAACAATTTAGCGGACGCCTGGAGGATACGAATTTGCTCCTTCACTGAGAGCCACAACTGTTCGATCCAGCAGGTCGTCCGCTTTTCAATTTACCAGCAGCCAACAGCCATGCGCCTTTCAGTTTTGACCATGATCCAAAACTTGATTATCATCATTCCATTTGAGGCCCGGCTGCTGTGGCTGTGCCTATATTTGACGTTAGGCGGCACAATATTACATTGCGGATATGAGCGAAAATCCATCAAACATCACGGCTAAATCAGAAGGAGTTTTACCACCAGCATCCACCAACCCGTCTGTTAACCGTTACAAAGGCTACAGTGGTTGGCTGCTCGTTTTTTGCATCATCCGACTTTTCATAGCCCCCTTATTTATGCTTATTTATGGCGTAGAACTGATGACGACGGTGATGAACGTGTGGGACAAGGATTTAAATGGTAATATTGGTTACCTGCCGTTCGTAGTCTTCGTTGGCAACTTGGGGATTTTCATATTCGGTTTCATCGCGGCCTTGAATTTGAGAAGACTACGACCCGGAGCTGTGCGTTTCGTGAAGCGTTACTTGATCATACGTTTGGCATGGTCATTGGGTTCGCTTGCATTTCTTTACATGGGTTTCGGTCTGCCTGATGAGTGTATGCGCTTTGTGAGCGGTCAAGTGAAAGACGGCTTATTTTATTCCGCATTTGTTTTTATTATTTGGTATTGCTATTTTAGTGTTTCCAAGCGTGTGAAGGCTACCTTCCCAGAAGGATGACGGATGTGTAACCGTTACGCTGTGCCGCCTAACGTGAGGATAGGCTGCGGGCTGGTTTCACGTTGCCCGTTGTTCGTAATCTTCCAGCGAAGGAATTTTCATCAGCGCCCGTTTTGCATAGGCGCGATGCACCGCCTTGCTGTTGTGGCCCAAAGCCTCCTGCGCGAACCGTTCCGGGTACCTACCCGGGCATAAGCCACTTCGGTGGAGAATCGGTGCGGGCTTTTTGACATCGTTTTCTGATCAACATTGGGCAATGGGTTATGGTTGCTGGTCGCTGTTTTTCCACCCTAAGGCTGTTGAAGGTGTCCTAGACTTGGCCTCTCGATTCCCGGCAAACTTGGATTCGGGGGGGCGCTATACGCGGATTATCCTTTTCCTACAGGATCGAACCCTTTTCCGAACCTTTTTAGGCGCAAATACGCAGCGGGTCTTTCCCGAAATTAATCATCCGTCGCATCAATTGCTTGGTTTCAGTTGACGAGACTCATCTCCTGGTATGGCCGTTTTCCAGAGATGCCCTCCGATTTCTGCTATGGCGTGGCCTATTTAAGGCAAGTTGAAGTTTTGTCAAGAATGCTGCGACGGGATGGTCACGGCGAAACGGGCAAAATGTCCACGCCAATTCCGTATGTCCGTCCCTGGTTCCCATTCCCATCGGAGATGTATTCGTAAACAGCGTTCGTGTCACCATAAAGCCCCACGGTGAATTGTGTGCCCGGGCTGCCCGGCGGCGTGGCCACGCCGCTCCCCGGACTGGACGAATTTTCATACGTGGCGTCGCTGTTCACAGCATCATTGGTTGTCTCGGGATAGAACGGGCCGCTTCCAACAAAGGCCAGCAAGTTGTCCTGCTTGCCCGTCACATCGTCGTGGATGTAGTAGCGTCCGCCCTGTTTGCGGCGGTAGAGCCGGTATCGTTGTCTCATAACTGTTTTATTCAGCGATGAGGTTACAACGATTGATTCGGGCCTCGTTAGCGAGTAGTGGGCGAGTTAGCCAGGGTTACGCTGGGTTCTGGCAGAGTAACGTTTTGCTGGCAATCCTGCTGGCACCGGCTTGGGGAAGTCTCACAAACCTTTGCCGCACTCACGGTTAGGTCTGGAGGCGAGGGTCGGAATCGGCCGATTTACCCCGCTGTTGCACCTCAAATATACCCGAATTCATTGGCTACTCAAGCATAATCGGCTTAACCCAGCTATACCCGTTTTAACTCCTTTGGTGTCCGTTTTGGTGTCCGCAGTTGTCCTGATAAACGATTCGTCCGTTACGGCTTGCCCAATTTTCAGAGAAACCCACGTGTGAAATCTCGTTTCCGCTTCGGTCGAGTTGTCGTTCCGTTTCCTCAACCATGACCTGTGGCTCAATCTCATATATGACCTTGCATTTCGTCTGGTTTTCAGCGTAGAACACCGCAAAGTATATTTTTTTATTACGCGTGATCCGGCTTATAGAGTCGGCACGCTTATATGCAGGTTCCTTAAACATTCTGTCAAGTTGGCCAGACCCTCCTTCCTTGCAGGATAGATACTCGAACTTCTCGCTAGGGTTGTTTGGAGCGTGAGCATCCGCATCACGCTTGGAATGAATAAGTTCGTGTCCGAGAATATCGGCGATTATCATCTCTTTCACCAGCCCAGGCTGAAGCAAGTTGTTGATGCCGATAGACCTTGCCAAGTCCGCTGCCTTTAGAACCAACTCTATGATTCTGCGATAGATTTCTTGTGCCATAATCAGAAAAGTCTTCCAGCAAAATCGCAAGCGACGTCTTGAAGTCTCTTGTTTGCCGCCTCTACGAAATAAATATCTTTCTCAATACCGATGAAACGTCGCCCAAGCCGCTTGCACACAACAGGACATGTGCCTACACCAGTAAACGGATCCAAGACAAGATCGCCCTCTGCGGAGCTAGCCTTTAACACCCTTTCCATCAGTTGTTCAGGCTTCTGGATCGTGTTGAGTGCATTACGGCTTACTAATTCCTTCGATTTGTAGGTAAGTTGCTTAATATCGCCCCACACATCACCAGGGTTTTTGCCATCTCCATTGAACTTTGTCTTGCCGAACTTTCCGTTGGTAACGGATGGAACACGCTCGCAGCGAAGACGGTGCTGCAGCTCGACGAGTTGGGCTACGCGAATGGCATTGAGATCGTATGTCTTCGGTCTTTCGCCCTTGATAAAATAGCAAATTATGTCGTAGTTATTCGTATAGTTGATCCGCCCTTGGGCAAGACGGCTTGGTTGATACCAAACAATCTTTGAGCGCAAGTTCAAAAGGGGTCGGTAGTCAATAAAGTCAATGCAATCTTGCTTTCCGAAAAGGTAAAGCGCACCCCCATCTTTCAGCTTTGCGGCGAAGATACTGATTAGCTTTAAGTTGAATTCCTGAATATTACCGATTCTGTCCCATTTGTTAGAGGTGATTCCGTAAGGGCCATCGCAAACAACCAGATCAATGCTCCCGTCCTCTATGTGGGGGAACATCTCAAATGCATCTGCGTGATAGATTCGATCAAGTTCCAATACCCTGTGCCTGTCTCCCTCCAAACTAACAGGTGACAGGTATGCAGTGTGTGCATCATGCTCTGCATGGTTGACTTTTCTATCAGTGGCAATTATCATATGCGAATTATCACCCAGGGTCACGCGGACTCAAGCTGTTTCCAGAAAAATATTCACACCGAGGAAACCGCGAAATAGTGTTAATGCAACATGCCAGGAATGAGGTTTTGCACCGAGACACCATCCCCTACCAGGTTCGGTAGGAAAAATTGCGGCTCGAAAACGAGCGGCAAAAAGCGACAAAAAGCGGCAACGAATTTGTCGCAATTTGTCGCCTTTGGACATGAAAACTTGCCGCATTTTGCCGCAATTTGACAGGGCGTATCAACGGCGTTCAACATATTTCAACATCCCGCTGCCGCGCGAATCGCCTTTAATTTTATGGCTCGCTGCGCGTCGTCAAGGTTGTGCCTGCGGCCTCCACCTGTGACTACGCTGGCTGCGCCAAAACCAGATGGCGATTATGATTTTGCGCGGTGCTGTCGCCGCCACTGGTGTTGAATGGCGTTGAATCCATCAACGCATTTCAACATGAGATTTCATGTTGGCCGGTGCATGGCCAAAAAACCTTACGAAAAATTAAGGGGTGGGGCGTCCGCGCTAAAAGCATCCGCATCGGATGCCAGGCCACACGCTCAAAATTGAGCCGCCGATGATGATAGCGAATGTTGTTCAACGCAAGGTCGGTGGTGGGTGCGCCAGCCCTTCGTGACGAAAGCGGCTTTGGGTTCGGAGCCAGCACAGCGGAGAATCCGAAGCCGCTTTGGTCGCGCTGATCAATTCCCCGGAGTGACGAAACTTTGCTGCCGGAATGGAGCGGCAAACTGGGCGCAGTGCAGCGGTGGCGGAGTTCGGTCGCGAGGGTGGCTTGGGGCAAACCAGTCTTTCGGCTTACGGCGTCAAGCCAGTTGGCTGAAAGTCTGGCGCGGGGGCCGGGGGGATTTTGACGCGACGGAACGAGCACACAGCGGAACGGAGGCCAGGTTGACGCGGAATGCAGGCGGCGAAGTTTGGTCGCGACCACCCCGCAAATTACTTCAAATGGAACCAAATGGAAAAAATCCAATAAAAATGAGGGTTTCTGAAACTTTTTTGAAACTATTTTGCACCTCCGGTGTCTGATCAAGTGGAGGATGAATTTCCTCCGGCGTGGTTTGTTCTTTGAAACTTGTTTGTGAGAGTCAACCGTGACTCAAAAAAATAAACGAACAAGAGACGCCTATTACGAAAAAATAAGCGGTAATGTGAACGATAAAAAAGTGCCCGAAATAAAAACTAAAATCTAAAACAAAAAAAAGGGCCAAAAAATTAAATGAATAAAATCCGCGCCTAAACGAATTTACTAAAGTCTCGCCATAAAAATTTAACTACCAAAAAAACGGTCTTCTCTCCAGCCCGACCATTGTTGCAATGGTTGGGCTGTGTGCTTCTGCCAAATCGGTTTCCTTGAACTCACCGCGCTGAAAACGCGTGTGCGGTGGCGTGTCCATGTGGTCGCGCCGCCGCCACGCCCAAAAGCATGAGTGACGTTGTAAAAATTCATACCGCCGGGGCGGTCGCGGTTTTGTTGGGCGTGGACTATAAAACGGTCCTCAACCTGATCAAGCGCGGCCACCTGCGGGCGCTGCCCGGTCACGCTTTCGTCGCCCAACGATCTGCTCCGGGCTGAATCCCTCTCGGATCATCGCCTCGATGGGCGCAAACTCCGCTGGCCCATACCGCCAGTTTCGGCGGGAACGCCGCTGCCGTCCGCTGGCTTTCTCCACTGCATGGCTGGGGCGATAGCAGCCATCGTGCACGGACTGATTGCGCTTCACCTCCCGATACAACGTGCTACGATGCCGCCCAAGATGTTTCGCCATCGCTGCCATCCGCAAACTCTGCCGCCGCATTGCGGCAATCTCATACCGCTCCTCGGTCCTTAATTGATGATATTTCACCCACCAAGCTTGTCGCACTTGCAATTTGAATCCAAGCAGCCTAACACCGCGCTGGAGCCAACGCCGACTGCCCATTGAGTTTATGGACGGTTTGAGTTATACAACGATCATCAAGTTTGCGGAGCCACTTGCCCGTCGGCGTGGCTCAGCTTTGGATCGTTAGGCCACCCGTTGCTCGTATTCTTCCAGTGAGGGAATCTTCATCAGTGCCCGTCTCGCATAGGCCCGATGTACCGCCTTGCTGTTATGTCCCAAAGCCTCCTGCGCAAACCGTTCCGGGTAGCCAACCATTTTGGCGCGTTCGGCCCAAGCGTACCGGTAGCTGTGGAGTGTAACCCCTTGGATGCCCAGTTGCTTGCACCGTTGCTTAAACTCCGTGGCGCGGTCGCCGGCGCGCACACTCGCAAGATACGGAAACAACAAACCTTCGGCGGGCAGGTCCTTGAAAAGGTTTAGTGCCTCTGCTCCCAAATGCACCAGCACCGGCACGCCGGTCTTTTTGCGGATGAAACTGACGGTGCTGTTCTTCCAGTCCACGTCCTCGCCTTTCAAGTTGGCAATGTCGCCCTGGCTCGCGCCCAAGTGCCAGCACAACTGGTAAAGGTTTTTGCGTTCCGGGTTCACTTCGGCCTCAATAATGCGCTGGTGTTCCTCCAGCGTGATGGCCCGCTTTTCCTTGAAGCGCACTTGCGGCCACTGCTTCCTCGGCAACACCGGCCACGGCAGCCAGTTCATGTCCAAGGCAAAGTTGTGAATCCGCCGCAAGTAAACATTCGTCGAGACGGTGCCCAGTTCCAACACTTTCAGGAAGTGGGCCGAGTGGGTTTCCAGAATCGGCAGGTTCCGAATCAGGTCAAACGCCTTGTCCTTCATCGCTACTTCGTGCCGGTGGCGCGTAGAGCCGGTCTTGGTCTTGGTCATTTCATCCATCGGCACCTGCCATGTCCGCCTCGCCACTTCGGGGTCGGTGGCGGTCAGATATGTCTGAGCAATACGCAGATTGAGGACAGGTTGCCGGTGCGCTTCGTTTTTCGAGTGAAGCAAAGTGTGGGCTTCCGCTTCGTCCTTGGTGCGGAGGCTGAGTTGTTGGCCAGTGGTGGTGCCGCCACCACTATTCGCAACAAACAGGTCGTTCCCGTAAATCGCAATGCCACAAGGGAGATTCAACCCGGAAATCAGCGAAGCATTGATTGTCGCGCCATCCGTCGTGTAATGGCCAACCGTTCCGCTTGCAAAGTTTGCAACAAACAGGTTGGTCCCGGAAATCGCGATACCACTGGGGCTCTGCAATCCGGAAATCAGGGAAGCATTGACTGTCGCCCCTGCGGTCGTGTATTTGCCGGTGGTGCCGTTGGCAAAAGAAGTGACGTATAAATTTTGCGCCTTGAGTGTGGCTGCCAAAATACACGTAAGAGCCAAGGCGATTCCATAGATTATTTTCGTGCTTCTCATCATCCAACTGAACAAAACATCACCTTCGCTATTTGCGACGGCGCCACAGCCACAACACTGCCGCGCCCACACCTGCAAACGCGCCGGCCGAGGGCTCTGGCACTGGACCGATGGCGATGCCAGTGGGGCCATTCAAGCCAGAAATCAGCAACGCATTGACAGTCTCCCCGGAAGTCGTGTATTCGCCGATAGTGCCGTTGCCACTATTCGAGACAAACAGGTCGTTTCCAAAAATCGCGATGCCTTCAGGGTAATCCAATCCAGAAATTAGCGATGCATTGACCGTCTCCCCGGAAGTCGTGTATTCGCCAATCGAGCCGCTCACCCCGTTTGCCACAAACACGTCATTACCCGAAATCGCGATGCCATAGAGGTAATTCAACCCGGAAATTAGGGAAGCATTAACGGTCTCCCCGGAAATCGTGTATTCGCCAATCGTGCCGGAGCCAGCGTTCGCGACAAAGATATTGCCTCCAGACACCGCGATGCCCCATGGTTCATACAGCACTGAGACCAGAGAGGCGTTGACGGTCGCGCCCGCCGTGGTGTATTCGGCAATCGCGCCGTTGCCAGCGAGGCCGTTGCCATAGTCCGCGACAAAGATATTGCCTCCAGACACCGCTAGGCCAATAGGGAGACGCAGCCCTGAGATCAGCGAGGGATTGACCGACGATCCATCCAAGTTGTATTCGCCAATCGTGTTGTTGCCATCGTTATTGTTCGCGACAAAGATTTGCGCCTGGGCCGGACGGGTCAGGCATAAGCCGAGCAGGGCGGTTGCGGCGATTGAAGCTCTGCGTGTATTTTTCATGGAAGTTCTCCTGTTGTTTCCCTTTACTGATTTTATCCGGAATTTGCCATTTAAATCTCGCCCACGACCGGCATGGGCTCTTTGCTGATTTTGTTCTTTTTTCAGCACGATTTCAACGATTTTTTAGCTATTTGATTTCAAATTCACCTTATGCACTCTCGAAAAAGGGGTTTGCAAAAGAGGAGCGCGATGTTGGACAACAGCCTCAACAGCGTGATTTGATTTACTAGCCAAAAACGCCATTTTGGAGCCGAAAGCCTCAATTTGCGTTATCTACATACTCCCGCGTAGTTTTTTGGTTGGACAGCCATTGTCCGGGGTGTGTGATAATCTGTTGGCATGTGTGGGCGATATACGGCTGCGAAAGATTTTAGCGAGCTGATCAAACTGATGGGCGTCGTCATGGCGCGGGTACCGTTCTTCGCGCCCCGTTACAACATCGCACCGACACAAATGGCGCCGGTGATTTATCATGAACGACACCAGCCGGCGGTAAAGCTCATGCGATGGGGGCTGATCCCATCCTGGGCGAAGGATGAAAGCACGGGCATCATCCGTGCCGGAAACAAACCCTCGTAACCAAGACAGCATAAACCCCAACCGATAAGGAAGGCTCCAATCAAGTAGGCAATCACACGCCGCAGTAGTCTGAACGATGGTGTTTGCATAGCCGCCTAACGATCCAAAGCTGAACCACGGCCACTGGAAAGTGACTCCGAAATGCAACCGTGACAATCAAATTTCATTTGTTGGTCGAAACTGAAGGGGCAGTGGCCGTTGGCTCCAGCGCGGTGTTAGGCTGCATCATGGTGAACGAGTCAGCGTTAAACCACCAGCGGCGAGCCAATGTCCTTCTCCTTTTTTTCCATCAGAGCCTTCAAGCCCTGAACCGCTCGTATTGACTCCGCCTGCAAATGTGCCGTCGCTAAAGTTAAGCGGCATCTTTACGCTGGAGCGTGTGATGTTCTCCGCCGTGACGATGGCACCGTCAAGACCTCCAGTGATAATATAGTCCGAATACAGATTCAACTTACGGCCCAACCAACCGCAATTCGACTCGAAACGACCCTCCGTGAGCTTGGCATCCCCGACGGTGCCAGTCACGCTTCCATCGGCGTGGATGTCCACCTTAACGGGAAGGTTCGTTTGGTGACACCAAGCTGAAACGATCCGGGCGTTTCCTTCCCAATGGCCAACCATTGCTGGTGTAACGATGCTCTCTGCCGCCCGTGAGCCGGAAAAGGCGAGCGTGAGCGTGGATGCTATCAATAAACCAAGTATTCTTGTTTCCATAGTGTGATTTGGTGTGATGTTCGATGCAGCCTAACGTTCCAAAGCTGAGCCACGCCGACCGGCGAGTGGCTCCGCAAGCTCGATAATCGTTGTATAACTCAAACCGTCCATAAACTCAAGGGGCAGTCGGCGTTGGCTCCAGCGCGGTGTTAGGCATCACGGTGATGACTGAAAAATCCCGCTCAACTGATAGCTCGCCTGCTCGCCGTAAAGTGCCGGAAAAAGTCGGTCAATAAACTCCGCAATCCGGTCAACGTCACGAATGCCTGTTGTCAAGAGCATCGTGCCTGCTCCAAGCCAATCTTTCTTCTTAAACTTGGTAACTCGCCAGCCATCTGGAACCGTCACTTGCTGTCTGGCAAACAATGTCTGGTAATCCTCGGAAAATCCATACGCCGCATTGATGACCAACTCATCGTCGCCCTCAAGTGCAACCTCCACGAAATGCTTCGTGGGCCTCGTCTCGAACGTGACCCAACCCCACTGCCTGGAGCTAACCAACTCGGCAACCATGCGCTCCACAAGCAAGCGTGGCGTCGGATATTCCGGTGTGCCGCTGCGAAATGTCTTGGAGTATCTTGCGGGCATGGCAGTGATGCCTAACTTGTTATTATACGACTATTGGTTGTATATCCAAACCGGACTTTGAACCCAAGCAGCATTTTTTAAGTCGTTTGCAATCAACAAAATGTGGCCTCAATATACGACTGTTGGTTCATTTATCACAAAAATCGTTAAAGGCAAGTTCAAATCTTCTAACCTGTTCATATTCAACACACCCATTTTGAATAAACGAACCAATGGTTCGTTTAATTTCAGTCCATTGGACCGCATTTGTCCAAGGGCTTCTGTCAGGCTCTCGATTCATTTATGAAACGAGACCTAGCCATCGAACAACTACGCTGTGTGCTCCGTCGCCAGCACAAGGCCCTTTCCACCGAATCCACCTACATTTTCTGGCTCTGTAGGTTCGTGACGGCGCTAGAGGCTATGCCCTATACCCTGGCGTCCTTGAACTGTTGATTTTCGTCACGGTTCGGCAGCGCGCAACACCAACGGTGGGCTGGCCCTCGTCCAGCAGACTGATCAGCGTCGCCATTTCCATCCTGCGGGCTTCATATTCTCCTTGCACTTGTATCCTGAATTCATCCAGCCGGGTCGTCATCGGGCCATCGTCCTCCGATTGCGGCGTTAGAACTTCACGGTCGTAGCAGAGTCGGGCGAGTTCCCACGGCTGCGCAGCAAGGTGATGAGAAACCTGCATCGGTTCGATACCGCTACGCGGTTTCTTCGCGGCGGATTCTTTCCTGAGCCATTCAGCCTCGGTTGCATTGGCTCGGCAGGGGGGCGGGACCAATCGAATCTCCTCGATTTTGGTCGGCAACTCCTCCGGGAACGGCGGGGGATGCCAAGCTTCATCTCCACCCGTGCCCGTGAGTGGCATGAAACGCAGGACATGCCGCTGCCCTTCCGAATCCATCGCAAAAGCCAATCCTTCGCGCGCTCGCCAACCGTGAAGTGTGAACACCTGTTCATCCTTGTGCCAGGCGTGGAATCGGAGTTCGACTGGATTATTCATGCGCCCGCTTGTTTCGGAAAGGGAACAACGTTCGCAGCAGATTTTGCGGGACGCACGTTGAACCACTGCTCGGCCTCCTTCTTTGTGGCCAAGCCTTTGTAGTGCGCATGAATCATGGCCGGCGAGTTGCCCCCTTGCGCCGCAGTCAAATTTTCGTTGGCATGCAAAGCGAAGTGATATGTGCAAAAAGCGTGGCGCAGCCCGTTAGCCTTGCGGTCAATCCCCACCCGCTTGCACAGCGCAGGCATTTCAATATGGAAACCATTCGGATTGCGCGTCCAGAGTTTGCCCGTCTTGTGCTCGCGGTAGGGTTCAAGCCACGTCTGCAACGCCGAGCAAATCTCAACGAGCCGCCGTTGACGAGTCTTGGCCTTGCCCGCCGTGATTTCAATGTGTCCCGGCACGCGCCAGACATCCCCCCAAGCCAGCCGCAACAGTTCTTCCGTGCGCAGTCCGGCCAACCCGCCAATGGCGATCATCGGGCGCAGGCTCGCGTCGGCGGCTTCAAGCAATGCGCCAAACTCGCGCGGCGTGTAAAAGGCGATTTCAGCGGTGTTTGCCCGCTCCGGTCGCATGGCGTCGGCTTCCAGAAGGCGGTGAGTTGGGGCAAGATAATCCTTGCGGACAGCCCATTGCAGGAATTGCCGGACGGCGGCGCGATAGTGGTTGCGCGACTTCGCCGAGAAATCCTCCAGCGAGCCGAGAAATTTATCCACATGCTCCTTGCTCAATTCGCTGACGGCAGTGTTCGGGAACGTGGCAGCGAATTTGTCGAGCTGGATTTTCCGGTTGTAGGCATACTTGGCCGAAAGTTGCGCCCGCTGACCATTGTTGGCTTTTGTGCGTGGGGCATCGGCCTGCAAAAATTCCGCGACTGCTTCACCGATGTCTTTGCGTTTTACAGTGGCGACTGTGTGCAAGTAACCCGTGACCGCTTCGCCCAAAGTGCGCCCGTTCAACTTCGTGGATGCCTCAACAAATTCGGAAATGCCCGCCAGGAGGGAAACCCGGCGGCCCGTGGCGCGATAGAAGTCGGCGAGCCGTTCCAGCGCGGCCAACGCACCGCGGGCCTGTGCGGGATTTAGCGCGGTGACTTGTGATCCTTTAGCCAAATCCTTCACCAGAGCGTCAGCGTGACCTTTGGCCAGCGAATAGGATGGGAAAGACGCCATGCGCCGCTGGCCCGCCACGTGCCAAGCCACGCGGTAAGAATGGCGCCCTTTGCACTTGCCGTAGATCGTGGCGAGAACTTTGCCACGGTATTTGATGCGCTTGGGATATTTCACTTTCGCATCTTCGGTTTCAGCCACTTGTTGTGTCAGGGCTGTGTCAGAACCGCCAAAAACCTCGATTTCCTTGGGTTTATTGGCTCCAGAGGCAGGGCTCGAACCTGCAACCCATCGGTTAACAGCCGATTGCTCTACCATTGAGCTACTCTGGAACGTAAATGGGAGCGCAATTTACAGGCCATGTCGCGCAGCGTCAATTTCATTCATCGCCCTCCTGGCAATGCCGGCAATAAAATGTGCTTCGCGCGCCCTGCACCAGGCGCTTGATCGGCCGGCCGCAATTCGGGCAGGGCTGCCCTTCCCGGTCGTAAACCCGCAGTCGCTCGTCGTAAAAATCTGGCGCGCCCGGCGCGCGGCCAAAATAAAAAAGTCCGTCCGATTTGCCACCGGCAAAATTCAACGGCACGGTGCTGCCGCAGCGTATGGCTTCGGTCAGGACCTTGCAAATTGCGCGCCAAAGCCGGCTGATTTGGCCGGACGTCAATTGGTTCGCCGCCCGCTTCGGCGAAAGCCGCGCGCAAAACAACGCTTCACTGGCGTAGATGTTCCCAATGCCGGCCACGAGCGTTTGGTCCAGCAATTTGATTTTGATTGCCTGCCGGGAACGTTTCAACGCCCGCGCAAACGCCGCTGGTTGAAAGTCCCCGCTCAACGGTTCCGGCCCCAATTTCTCGACCGCCGAAACATCCAGCGTCAGGCGGCCAAAATAGCGCGTGTCTTCGTAGATGAAATTTTCTCCGCCCAAATCAAAAACCACCGCCGCATGAGCCGGCAGACGCCCGGCCTTGCCGGCGAGAAACATCCGTCCCGTCATGCCCAGGTGTCCAAGCAACGTCACCCGCTCACCAGGGATTCTGCCTTTGAGTTGAAACAGCAGGTACTTGCCGCGCCGCGACAAACCAGTGAATTTCGCGCCCGGCAAAGTCTGGCGGAATTTTCGCAGGGAAGTCGGGGACAGTACCTCTGCGCGCCGCACGTTCACGCCGCGGATGGTTTTGCCGCGCAGCAACGGGCGCAGATGCCGCGCGAGCACTTCAACTTCGGGAAGTTCAGGCATTTGGACTTTGCAAAAGGCCGGCGCCCGGTTCATTCACTCGGCGGCACGGCGGTGTGCAACAGGGCGATGACCTCTTCATCACTCGTTTGGGAAAATTCATCATAGTACTGGCCGACCGCGTCGAAACCGGGATCTACGACCAACAACACCACCTCATCCGCCGTGCGGCGCAACCGCTCGACGGCACTCGTCGAAGCCACCGGCGCGGCCATCGTCACCCGCCGCGCGCCCTGCCGTTTGGCGGAGAGCACCGCGGCCTCGGCGGTCGCGCCCGTCGCCAGACCGTCGTCCACCAGCAACACACTCTTGTCCTGAAGCAATGGCGAATCAGAACTGTGAAAGCGGGAACGGTACTCGCGCAGGCGGGCCATTTCCTCCGCGACCACTTTGTCCAGTTGACCGCGCGGCGCGGGAACCTCCGCCAGGGTCGCCTCGTCAAAAATGACCACATCCGGCTCGGCCAGCGCCCCCACGGCAAATTCACGATGCCACGGATGCCCAATCTTGCGGACCACCAGCACGTCGAGCGGCCGTTGCAACCGGCGCGCCACCTCGGCGGCCACCACCACACCGCCGCGCGGCAACCCCAGGACCAAGTCCACTCCCGTACCCTGTTGCTCGAGGCGCTGTCCCAACTGACGCCCCGCATCCTGGCGGGAGGCGAATCTCATACAACATCAATCCGCCCATTTCGGGGAAATTGCAATCCGGGAAATCCCGATGACCGCCGGTTGTTCGCCTGTCAGACGCTGAGTCAGCCCGTGACGAGCGTGCCCACTTTTTCACCCATCATCACGCGGCGAAGATTGTGCGGCTGGAAAAAATCGAAAACGATGATGGGCATCTTGTTGTCCATGCACAGCGAGAACGCCGTCGAATCCATGACCTTGAACTGCTTTTGCAGCGCTTCAAGGTACGTGATTTGCGCGAACCGTTTCGCCTTGGAATTTTTCTTCGGGTCGCTGTCGTAAATGCCGTCCACCTTCGTCGCCTTCAAAATCACCTCCGCGCCGATTTCATTGGCGCGCAAGGCCGCGGCGGTGTCCGTGGAAAAATAGGGATTGCCCGTGCCGCCGCCAAAGATGACCACCCGGCCCTTTTCCAAATGCCGCACCGCGCGGCGGCGGATGAACGGCTCGGCCACCTGCGACATGGCGATGGCGCTTTGCACGCGCGTGGGCACGCCGAGTTTCTCCAGCGCGTCCTGCAACGCCAGCGCGTTGATGATCGTCGCCAGCATCCCCATGTAATCGCCCGTCGCGCGCTCGATGCCGCGTTCGCTGCCCGGCAATCCGCGAAAAATATTTCCCCCGCCGACCACCACCACCACCTGCACGCCGAGTTCGCGCACCTCGCGGATTTGTTCCGCCATGTGATGCACCCCCTCCGGGCAAATGCCGACGCCGCTTTTGCCGCCCAGCGCCTCGCCGCTGAGTTTCAGGAGAATGCGGGAAAATTGGGGGCGTTTGGCGGTTGTCATTTGGATTGAAACACGTGACGCATCACATGGAACCTTTAACAGCCCCCCGTTGAATCGTCAAACCAAAGTCGCGAGGCCGGTGTTTGGATATTTCGCTTCATTCTGCCACAGTGGTTCTTCAGTCTGACCAGCACCAGCACCGCCGCCTTTGGATTTGATAGGGAACACATGAAATCAGGAAAAATCGTTTCCTTGTTTCCTGCCTTCCTCATTCAATACACCAACACCAAAACCGCCGCATCCTGTGCCGATTTTACCACATCCTCAAACTTCGGGGTGGCCGTCTGCAAAGACTTCGGCGCTTTGAGTTTGGCCGAAACGTCCGGCACCAATTCGAGGAATGGGAGGGACGCCGTGTCGGTGTCCCTGAAATTGGGGACGGCAACATGCCGTCCCTCCCTGCTCTTGACCGCGTAATTCATCCCGCATTGCGGGATCCCACTCGATACCAGCGTGCCGATGCATTGGTGGCCGTGCGCAAACAGCTTGGGCGCGAAGCCAGGCTGATTTATTTCAGATCCAGGGAACCCGCCATCGCAATTTATTTTACTCCGGCATTTCCTTCAATTCCTCGCCGCTCAACATCTGCGGATGCGAGCCGATTTGGTCGCGGATGGCCTTCACGCCGGCGGCGGTCACCGGGCCGCCTTGGTTGCCCCATGAACTGCGGATGTACGTCAACACGTCGGCTAGATCGGCGTCGGACATGGCCGCGCCCATCGGCGGCATGGCAAGGGACCAGGTTTGTCCTTTCACGGAAAGTTGGCCGTTGAGACCTTCCAACGGAATGTGCGCCAGACGCTGGAAGCCCTTGGTGTTGACCCATTCGGAACCGGCCAGCGGCGGCGCCTGACCAGGCTTGCCCTCGCCGTTGAGGCCGTGGCACAGGCCGCAAACCTGATCGTAACGCGCCTTGCCGTGCGCCAGCATGGCCGCCTCGCCGGATCTCGGCTGATACGATTCCAGTTCCTCAGCGGAGGCGTAAGGGGCGTAAACC
Source organism: uncultured Verrucomicrobiae bacterium (assembly GCA_963786375.1). GTDB lineage: Bacteria > Verrucomicrobiota > Verrucomicrobiia > Limisphaerales > UBA11358 > UBA11358. Next base: position 261,030 of record CAWAYP010000010.1, on the reverse strand, counting down.
TGGGAATTGAACCAGCCGCTGTGATGATCAAAATAGACCATGCCCAGGAACAAAAGCACGAGCGTCAGCACAATAATCCACATCGGCACCGTCGAACGCGAGACGGCCGGTTCGGTGTCAGGCTTTTGGAGCGCCTTGGATTTCAATTCGTCACTCATGGTTTGGAAACGACAATCGGCTGGGTGAAAGGCGCGTCGTGCAAAGGCACATCCGTGTGCAGGCTCAACAAATAGGCCGCGAGTTCGCGCGCCCGCGCCGTCGGCACGACTTCATAGCCGGGCGGCGGCGCAAATCCCTTCGGCAAATTCAACGCGTCCGGCGAAGGTCCACGGCCGATTTTTTGGACGCGAAACAGGTAGCGGAACGGCGGCATGGCCGAACCTTTCACGACGCTTTGCGGCGCGTAAAGGTGAAGCAACTGCCAGTTGGCGTCCGGCGACCGCGCGCCCACGTCCGCCAGGTCCGGTCCGATGCGAATGCTGCCGAGTTGCACCGGGTCGTCGTAAAGAAAATCCTCGGCCACACTGTGCCGCCGGCCCCAGCCGCGCGTAATGTCCGGGCCGGTGGCAAGGATGTGGATTTCGGCCTTGCCGCCGGCGGCGGTGATTTTATCCACGGCATCATCGGCGGCTGTCTTGTCGAGTCCGCTTAATTTCAGGGATGCCATCGCATTAGTTGCCGCCGCCGGATTTTTGCCGGCGCTGGTCAGCACCACGTCGCACGCAACGCCGCTTTGTTGAACCTGCTCGGTGTGGCAGGCGGCGCAGCCGTTGGCGCGGTAAACCTGCAACCCCTGGTTCGCCTGGCCGGGCCGGCCAACCGGGTACAAATCGGATGAATTGAGAATGGTGGATTGTTTCTCGCCGCCCAGCTGCAACGTCGGCGCGAGCACCAAACCGCACCACGAACCGCCGAGCACGACCAACGAGGTGAGGAAAACCACAAAACCGTTTTTCATGCCCGCACCTCCCCGTCGCGCCCCAGTGAAGCGGAGGCGGACGTTGTTTCCAGCGGCGATTTCACAAACGTGATGAATTTTTTGAGCAGCGCGATCTTCCAAAGAAACGTCAATCCCATGACGTTCACAAAAAACAGCAGGTTGCCCAACAGCATGAGCAGCAGGCCGGTGGTGCTGACGCGCAGGAACGGCAGCATGGCCTTCGTGGTGTCGGCAAACGCGATGTTGGGATTTTGCAGTTTCACACCTTGTATGAAGCCGCCGATGGCCAGTGGCACAACCAGCAACGCGATGCCGGACATTGAAACCCAGAAATGCACGCGCATGAGTTTGGGAAAGGGAAATTCAATGCCAACGACCCGCGGCAGCATGTAATAGGCCGCGCCGAACATCGTCATGGCGAAGAAGCCGTACAGGCGCAATTGCGTTTCCGCCGGGCCGAACCAGGTGAATTGGGTCACCGGACTGATTTTCGGACAGGCCATCGCCATCAGCATCAGGCCGGAAAGCAAGAAACAATCCACGCCGGAGCCGATGAAGCAAAACGGGCCGTTGTCCCATTTGGACTTTACCGAACCCCAAACCGTCCGCCACCCGACCAGCTCAATGACCAGCAATGGCACAGCCAGCAAAGCGGTGGCGGCGGCGCTCAACGTTGGCATCCAGGCGGGCACCGGCGCGCCCGGCGGGATGCCGCACCAGGTGGCGAATAAAATGAACGTCCAGAACGCGAACAGCGCAAGGTAATGGCTTTGCAACGGCCGCCCGCTCAGTTTGGGCAGAAAATAAAATGCCGCGCCCAGCCCCACCAGCCCCGTCCAGACGACGAGCAGATTATCGGCGAACCACCAGCCGATGACGGCCTGCGCGACGCCGCGCACCGGCCAGGCGACCAGAAACAGATTGGCCGTCGAGTAAATCCACGGAAACCAAAAGAGCGCGGCGACCAGAAACCATTGCGACGGATACAACCCGCGTTCGCGCCGCCCGGCAAAAATCATCATCGCCCACAATGCCAGCAACAGATAGGCGAAGAAAACCGGCACGGAACCGCCGCGCAGAAATTCCAGCCAGGCGAAACCCGTGTTGTCGCCAATCAAAATGCCGGCCAGGCCGACAAACACGCCGAGGTGCCAGAGGTTGGCCGCAACCACGGGAACGATTGCCCCGCGCAGCGGTGTCTGGCCAATTCGCGCCAGCAGCCACAACGTTACGCCGAGACCGGCGGGCAGGCAAAAGCCGTAGAGCAGAGCGTTGTCCGCCGCCGGTTGCAACCGGCCGTAGGTCAGCCAAGCGCAATCCGCGAGGAAATCCGGCGCGTGAAATTTGATCGAAGCGAGCAGGCCGAGCACTGAGCCGACGACAAGCCACAGCGCCGCGCCCCCAAAGAGCGCCAGCAGCGGCACGCAGCAGGAACGGTCAATTTCCGCCGGAGAAACTTCATCCGGTGGGGCGAGGCTGCTGACGAGCCGGCTTGCAGGGACGCTCGCCCCACCTGAAGATGTTCCACTGTCAAATTTTTCGTTCACGCTCATTCAAATGGGTTTGCCTTGGGCGGCGCGGCGGGTGCCGGCGCGCTTGCCTTTTCTTCGCGGGCAATCAGGTCCGAACGCGCCGCCGCGGGATTCCGCCATTCTTGCGCGGCCATTTTCATGGCCACGGCAATCGGCAGGCGCACCATGCCGCGTTGCCGGTCAATCCAGCCGGCATGGTTCAGGTCCTGCGCCTCGGTCGCGCGGATTTCCGCCAGGTCCTTGGCGAACACGGCGCCACGGTCGGCGTCAATCGCCGGCACGGACATAGAATGTCTCACCGCCAACACGAAAGCGGCAAAAAGGAAACTCGCCACCAGAAAGCCCAGGCCCACGTGCCAGACCGGACGCGCGTTGGTGGTTTCCGGATTCATTGGCGGCCTCCCAGCGTTGGCATCGTCGCGGCAATTTCCTCGGGCGTTTCATATTTGACGCCCATGGCTTCAAGCCGGCGCGGGTCTTTTTTCGGGAACGGCGCGTGCGCGTTGAAATTCTTCAGAAAGACCCGGCCCAGCAGTCCGCCCATGAACGCGAGGCAGCCGAATTGCAGCCAGAGCCATTTGAACGGGTAAGCGTGCGGATGCAGTGCGGGCAGGATGTTGAAGGCCAGGTCCGCGAAGTTCATCGCCCAGCACCACAGGCAGACCCACAACATGATTTTGAAATTGGATTTCACGCAGATGGGCAGCAGCACCAGGAACGGCAGCAGGAAATGGCCGAAGATGATCAGCATGTCCAGCCCCCACCATGAGCCGCGCTCGCGGATGAGATACCAGAAGGTCTCGTCAGGTATGTTGCCGTTCCAGATGACGAAGTATTGCGCGAAGCCGACGTAGGAATAAAACAGCGTGAAGGCGAACAGGAGCGTGCCGAGGTAGTAAAACTGGTTGTCGCGCAGCACGCCGGCCAAAACGCCCTGCCGTTGCAGGATCATCGTGATCAGGTACGTTGTCGCCGTCCCGACAAACGCGCAACTGGCGAAGAAATACATGCCGTAAATCGTCGAGTCCCATTGATATTGCAGCGAATTCATCCACAGAATGGACGCCAGCGTCACCGTCCCCGCGAAGGCCAGTATCCCCCACCCCGAATGGAACCGCATCCGATGAGTGCAATGCGCGTCACCGGTTTCATCCTGCTTGAGCGACCAGTACCGGAGCCGCGATGAAAGCAGCCACCAAATGCCGAACAAAATCACCGACACCGCGCAAAAGCCCGGCCAGGTGAACAGCGGCAACTTCGCGCTCAAGGCGCGGTCGCTTTGCGGATTCAGTGTCATCCAGGTGTAAATCTTCGGGGCGAGCAGCAAAACCGGCACGAACAGAATCGCCAGCCACGGAAACAACAGCGCGCCGATGTGTTCGCAGAAACGCCGCGTGGCGACCGACCAGCCGGCATCGGTCAAATGATGAATCATCACCAGAAACAAACCGCCCAGCGCGATGCTCAGGTAGAACATGAACGCCAGCAGCCACGAATAACCGAACTCCGCCCGGTTGCTCACCAAGCCAATCACCGAGAGCACCGCGCCGACGACCATCAAGCCGGACGGCAGCTTCCGCCACCCGGACAAATCCAGCGGCGGCGGTTGGTTGGGTTCGTTTGACAAATTCATGGTCGCTATTTCAGCGCAGTTTGCAGGTCCGGCGGCAAATCATTGGTCGAACCGAGCCAGCTCAGTTGCAAGGCCCGCAAATACGCGATGATGGCCCAGCGGTCCCTGACTGTCACCGTCGGGCCGTACGCGGCCATCAAACCCTTTCCGTGGGTGACGGTGTTGAAAATCTCGCCGTCGGTCATTTCCACGATGCGTTGGTCATGCAAATTGGCCACGGCCGGCATGTCGCCGATTTTCTTGGTAATGCCGTTGCCGTCGCCGAGCGCGCCGTGGCAGGGCGTGCAATTAATTTCAAACTGCTCGCGCCCTTGCCGAAGCAAACCTGGCGTAACGGCCAGCGGATTGGTCGCTACAAAGTTGGTTGTGCCGGTGACAAGACCCGTGTTGACCGGCGAATCTTCGTAGGCATAGACCGGGCCGTCGTCGCTTTGAATCGGCTGGCTGCGCGCAACCGTGCCGGGCGGCGGCAATTGCGAAGTGTGATCGTCGGCAAAAAAGTTGTCCACCGTCTCGGGGCGCAGTTTGAATTGGCGGTTCATGTCCGGGATGATCTCAATGGGCGGCTTGCGCGACAGATGCCCGCGCAGTCCGGCAATGCCAAACACCACAGCCACGACGGTCAGAAATATGAGCAGGAAATAGCGCATTATTCCAGGGCCAGTTCGATGTGCGTGCTGCCGGCGGACTCCAGCAGCGCGCGGGTTTCGGTTTCGGAAAACTTCGGGTCGGCCGTCTCGATCACGAGGAAAAATTTGTCACGCGACACCATGGCAAAGCGGTTGTTTTTGAACAAGGGATGATAAAGGCGCGGGAACCGGTTCAACGCCACCATGCCGACAAACGCGCCCACGGCCGACGCCAGCACCAGCAAAATGTACGAGGGCACGAGCGCCTGTGGCGGACTGAACATCGGTTTGCCGCCGACGAGAATCGGGTAACTATAATCGTTCATGTACCAGATCATCGCCATGCACCCGATGAACGCGCCGCCGCCAAATACCAGCGCAAACCAGCCGACGAGCGAATTCTTGAAACCCATCACCTTGTCCAGCCCGTGAACCGGGAACGGTGAAAAAACATCCCAACGGCGGAAACCGGCGGCGCGGACTTTTTCCGCCGCGCGCAGAACCGCGGCCGGCGAGTCAAATTCCGCAATGAGACCGTAGGGTTTTGGGTTCATGGCTGGCCTCCTTTCGCGCCGCCGAGCGGATGATGCGGGTCGGCCTGCGGCGTGATGGATTTGACCTCCGAAACGGCGATCATCGGCAGGAACCGCACGAACAGAAGATACATGGTGAAAAACACGCCCAGCGTGCCGACGTAAGTGCCGACGTCCACCCACGTCGGATAAAACGCGCGCCAGTTGGCCGGCAGGAAACTCTGATACAACGAACCGACAATGATGACGAACCGCTCAAACCACATGCCGATGTTGATTAAAATGGCGATGACAAAGATGAGCTTCAGATTTTGCCGCACCTTTTTGATCCAGAATAATTGCGGCAACAGCGCGTTCACCCCGATCATGATCCAGCCGCCGAACCAGTAATAATGGCCGAACAAACGGTGGCCGAACACCCACGAGTCGTAAGGACTGCCGGAATACCAAGCGATGAAATACTCAATCGCGTATATGTAACCCATGATGCAGCCCATCATCAGCGTCATTTTGCAGACCCGGTCAATGTGCCGCATCGTGATGATGTCCTCCAGATGGCATAACGTGCGCAGCGGAATCAGCAGCACCAGCACCATGCCAAAACCGCAAAAGACCGCGCCCGCCACGAAATAAAACGGGAAAATGGTTTCATGCCAGCCGGCGAGCTGCGCCGTGGCGAAATCCATGCCCACGATGGAACTGACCGTGAACACGAGCAGCGTGGCCAGACCGGACAGGACGAGGTAGGCCTTTTCGTAATTGTGCCACTGCCGCGCCGAGCCGGTCCAACCCAGCGCGAACAGGCCGTAAAGGAATTTCCGCACCCGCGTTTTCGCCCGGTCGCGCATCAACGCCAGGTCGGGAATCAGTCCCATATACCAAAACAGCGTGGAAACCATCAGGTAGGTGTTGACCGCAAACACGTCCCACATGAGCGGCGATCGGAATTGCGGCCACAAGTCCGTGGTGAGCGGGATGGGAAACAGCCACCAGGCAAACCAGACGCGCCCGACGTGGATGGCCGGATAAAGCCCCGCGCACATGACGGCGAAAACGGTCATGGCTTCCGCCGCGCGTCCGATGGCGGTGCGCCAATGTTGCCGCGTCAGAAACAGCATCGCCGAAATCAGCGTGCCCGCGTGCGCCACGCCGACCCACCAGACGAAGTTGATGATGCCCCAGCCCCAGGCGACGGGCACATTGTTGCCCCAGACGCCGATGCCGGTCGAAATCAGGTAAATCAACATCGTCGGCAGCACCACCGCCGCGCAAAAGGCCGCCGGAATAAAGAGCACCCACCACCACAGCGGCGTTTTGCCTTCCGGCATGGCGGTGAGATGATCCGTCAGCCAGCCGAGGCTGCGATGCGGAGGCACCTGCGGCCCGCGCCGCAATTCCTTCGGCGGAACGAGTGATTCCAGTTGGGTCAAGGATTCAGCCATTAACTGTTCCCTTTCTCAACGGCATGGAACTCGCCGCCATGATTTTCGTATTCTTCAGTGCTGTACGGCGCATGATAATCCGGCATCGCCGGATTCGGATTCCGGACGCGCGCCAGATACGTTGTGCGCGGTTTCGTGAGCAAATCACCCAGCACGGCGTAGTTGCGCTCGTAACCTTTCCATTTGGTGACGGTGCTGTCGGGGTCGCTGATGTCGCCGAACACAATCGCCTGCGCCGGGCACGCCTGCTGGCACGCCGTCTTGGGGATCGTGCCCTCGGCTTCCTTCAGCCGCACGTTGCCGGACGGGCCGGCCTTCACCTTTTGGGCGATTTCCGCGTGTTGGATGCGCTGGATGCAATAGGTGCATTTTTCCATCACACCGCGCATGCGCACCGTCACGTCCGGGTTCTTGACCATTTTGAGCAAGTCCCATTCGTCTTCCGGCCTCATGCTGCTGGTGTCCGGATGTTTCCACCAGTTCAACAAATCCCATTTGCCGTCGGTTTTGTGGGCCAGCGGCGTCGGATAAAGCGGCCCCTTGAGATCGGCCAGCGGACGCTTGTTGTAATCGAAATAATTAAAGCGGCGGACCTTGTAAGGGCAGTTATTCGAGCAATACCGCGTGCCGACGCAACGGTTATAGACCATCACGTTCAAGCCTTCCTGGTCGTGCATCGTGGCGTCAACCGGGCACACGTTTTCGCACGGCGCGGCCTCGCACATCTGGCAGAGCATCGGCTGATTCACCGCCTGCACGTCGTCAATCCACTTCTCAAATTGCTGCTCGCTGTCCTTGAGCAATGAGTCGGCCCAGGTCTCCTGCGCGGGATCGGCGGTGTAATAACGGTCAATCCGCATCCAGTGCATTTCCCGGCCGCGCCGCACCTGGTCCTTGCCGACAATCGGAATGTTGTTCTCGCTTTGACAGGCGACCACACATGTCGCGCAACCCACGCACGCCGTCAAATCCACCACCAATCCCCATTGCTGCAACGCGGTCTTCTTCGCCGCGTCGAGCGGATTCGGATACAACGGCGCGACCACCGGCGGTTCCTTTTCGTGCATCTGCCGGGCGAATTCCGGGTTCTTCTGAAACTCCTTCAGGTTCGCCTCGCGCACCGCCGGCCGGCCTTCCATGGACCAATGATCCTGCGTGCAGGCAATCACGTGCGTTTCGCCGGTCTGGCGGATCGTCGCTCCGGTCTCAATGTATTTTCCCGTAAAAATCTTGTAGGCATTGAACCCGACACCACTGCCCACCCGCCCTGCCCTTTCGCGCCCATAACCGAGCGCCAGACCGAGCGAATAATCCGCCATGCCCGGCTGCGTCCAGATCGGGCCTTTGACGCTGCGGCCGTTCAACGTGATTTCCACCATGTCGCCGTTCACCACGCCGAGTTCGCGCGCCGTTTTGCGGCTGACCAGCACGGCGTTGTCCCAGGTCATTTTGGTGATGGGGTCGGGCAGTTCCTGCAGCCAGCCGTTGTTGGCGTAACGGCCGTCGTCCACTTTCGCGTCGCGATGGAAAATGACCTCAAGATTTGTTGCGGAAGGCACGGCGATTCCCGTGATGCCCGGGGCGGCAGAAGCGGTGGTTACCGTTATCGCCTTGACGGCGGAACCCGCCTGAAACCCACTGAACAAAAACGTTTTCCAAGCTTCATCGGAACCGCCAAACGTCGTGCGCACAATGTCGTGAGGTTTGGTCTGCGATTCGCCGGCAAACCGCGCCAGAAATTCCAGTTCCGCCATGCCGTCGAACAACGGTTCGATCAACGGCTGCACTGGCACCAGCATGCCATCGCTGGTGGTCGCATCACCCCACGATTCCAGGTAGTGCGTCTGTGGAAAATGCCAATCGCACTGGGTAAACGTTTCGTCCTCGTAATAACCGAGGCGGACCACCATCCTGGCCTTGCGCTGCGCCGCGCTCCAATCCAGATCCGCGGGCGCATTATAAACCGGGTTCCCGCCCAGAATCACCAGCGTTTCCACATTGCCGCTGTTCAGTTCGCCGACAAGTTCGGCCATGCGGTCTCCGGTTGGTGGAGCAACCGGCAGAAATTCGATGGTTTTGCCCAGACTGCCCAGCATGGAATTCATTTGTTGCGCGAGCAAATGGACTTCCATCGGCTGGCGCTGGCCGGCCACGACCAAAACCTCGCCACGATGAGCGTTCAAATCTTTCGCGCATTCGGAAATCCATTCGGGATTAATCCCTGCTGGAATGGCGGCGGACGCATTGGCAACCTGCGCGGCAATGGCTGCGGCAATCTGCCCGACCAAAGCCGCCGGAACCCGCAGCCGATGATCCGCGCTCAAGCCCATCAAAGTGAACAGCGATTCCACCGCGTAAAGCCGGCTCATCCGGCCGCCGGCTTCCGGCTTCCGGCCTTTGGCAAAACGCGCAATGTGATTGTGCGCGTCGTCCTCACCGCCGATGAAATCGCAATCCAATGACAGGATGATCTTCGCCTTGTCGAAGTGGAAAACCGGCCGGAGCGGCTGGCCGAACGCCCGGCTGGCCGCGCGTTGATAAATGTCCGTATCAATTGGATCATAGACAAACCAGCGCGCCAAAGGGAATTTGTCGGCAATCAAACGCTGGAGCCGCTGACGTGAAGGCGACGTGCTGCTTTCAACCAGGAAACGCAGCCCCTGCCCTCCTTCGGCGGCAGCCTTTTTTGATGATTGGTCGAGGAAAACCAAGGCCTCATCACGCGAAACCGTTTTGCCGCCGCTGGCGAACCGTTGCGCGCGGTCGGGATCGTACAGATTCAGAATCGAAGCCTGCGCATAACGGTCCGTGCCGCCATTGCCGCCGGGGAATTGGGCGTTGCCCTCGATCTTGATGGGCCGGCCATCGTAGGACTTGACGACCAGCGGAATCGCGCCGGTGCGCGTCGGCATGGCCGTCGCAAAGTATTGCGGCATCCCGTAGTCGTAACCGTTCTCCGGTGCCTTCGAGAACGGCACCAGTTCCTCCTCCGGCCGCCGGCAACCGGTCGCCATCAGACCCAAACCCGCCAGCGCAAATGAGGCGGACATGATTTTGACGAAATGCCGCCGCGAAACTGGGTCCGTGAACTCGCTCGCGCCCTGCGGAAATTCCCGATGCAACCATTCCTTGAACTCCGGCGTGTCGGACAATTCATCCAGGCTGCGCCAGTAACGGCGGCCCGTTGTCGCAAGCGAAGCTGAAGTTGTGGAGATTTGGTTCATTTGCAAACAACGGACAACATTTTTGCGACCGATTGATGATTTACGATTGATGATTGATGATTGAAAAAAGCACCCGCCCGACGCCCGCTGGCGAGCATTAATCGTAAATCGTAAATCGTAAATCGTAAATTCTTCATCGGTGGCAGGCTGAACAGTTTTCGAGCGATTGCACGCGCCAGTCGTGAACAAAGGCAACGCCGTTGGTCGCCTGCATTTCGGCGGCAACCTCCGCGTTGGTGCTCCATTGCCAGCCCAGGTCCGTGACCTTGCTTTCGGGCCGGATGAACGCCGCCGGGTCGCGGTGGCAATTCAAACAAAACTCCATGGTAAACGATTTGGCGTGGCGCACCTCGTCCATCTGGTCAATGCGCCCGTGGCATTCCACGCAACTGATGCCCCGGCGCACGTGAACGGAATGATTGAAATAGACGTAATCCGGCAGCCGGTGGATTTGCACCCAATGAATCGGCACGCCGTTCGTGGCGCTTTCACGAACGAGCGCGAGGCGCGGGTCGTCCTTGAGCACCTGATTATGACAGTTCATGCAGGTGGACGCCGACGGGATGTTGGAAAACCAGGATTTTTCCACGGTGGTATGGCAATAGCGGCAGTCAATGCCCAGTTGCCCCGCGTGGACCGCGTGCGAAAATGGCACCGGCTGGACCGGCTCATAACCGACCCGCGAATATTTGGGCGTGAAATAATAAGCGACCCCAGCCGTGACGGCGCCGCCCGCCAGCACAACGCCGGCGGCGATCAAAAAAGGCAACTGGTTTGTCCACTTCGGAAAAATCGCTGGCATCTCGAAACGACCCCTCAGTTAATCAAATTTTGTCCATCGCTCCGCAAACATTGGGCAAGATGTTTAGCGATTGACGGCTCCGCCTGCAAGAAAGTTTGTGAAATATTTCACGTTTAACCGGTTTCAACAAAAAACAGGGATTTTTCCGTGAATTGAAGCCCCGGAAATCGCCTCAAACTATGCCTGCCGTTTCAGCGAAGTTTTCTGCGTCGGCGTGCGCAGCGGATAAAGCCCAGGACAACAGCCGAACGTTTCGTGGAACGCCTGGCTGAAATGGCTCAGACTTGAATAACCCACCTCCAGCGCGGCCTCGGTGACATTGAACTTGCCCGACCGCAACAACTCGGCCGCCCGCTCCATCCGAAGTTGACGAAGGTATTGCGGGATCGTCATGCCGGTTGCCGCCGAAAACGTCCGGCTCAAATGAAACGGGCTGCACCCCACCGCGCGGCCGATTTCTTCGAGGTTCGGCGGGGCCTCCAGCTTTTCGCGAAGCAGCGCGATGACCTTTTCGACTCGCTCCGCGGAAAGCCGCTGCTGCCGCTGGCAGAACAGTTCCCGCTCGCCCGGGACGCTGAAAAATAATTCCGCCGCCAGTTCCAGTGCCTTCGTCCGGTACCAAAGCTCCTGCGCCGCCGCAAGCACGGGCGCTTCGCGCAGGCTCGCCAGCAATTGCTGCTGCCGGCTCGTCAACCGAGTCGGCGTCACCACGGCGGATTTTTCCGATTGCCGGGCGACAACCTCGCGCACCAGCGGATGCAATAAAGACGCAAAGTCGCCAAGGTGCCGCCGCAAAAAATCGAACGACATCTCAACCGTCAAGAATTGATGCCGCTGCTCCCCCTGCCGCCACGCGCGCAACGGCTGCTCGCCGCGCCGGTAAAAACCAACGGTGAACGGCGTGAACGCGGCTTCCTGGCCGTTAAAGGCGACGTTTCCGTTTCCCGCGAGATTCAGGCAGACTTCGACGCTGCCCGGATGAAAACTTTTGCCCCAGTCAAATTCCGTGTGCGTTTTGAAGTCGTGCCACTCGAAGCTCACCCCTGCCCCGCGCACGCTGCCATGCAAATGCCTCCAGCCGTCGCCAATCGCATTCCACGCCGGCCGTTCAGTGAACGCCGGGGTAATGGTGAACTCCGCTGTGTCAGCGGCCTCAGGCTGTTGTTTGAGCGGTCTAGGCACAACCACAATGTGCCATTTCTGACGCCATGAGCAAATATCTTGTCGTCATCAAGACAATATGTGGGCATCGGCGGCCAAGTTCTGGATACAATTAATGACATCCAATTTTCATCGCTCAATCCAAATCTCAAGGGGCAGTGGCCGTTGGCGCCAGCGCGGTGTTAGGCGGCTTTTGATTGCGGTTAAATGCTCTCAATCGCGGTGCCAGCCAGCGAAGGATGCGCCCCGGCAATCCCGGCACGAGCCCACAACAAACGCCGACGTGTCCGTGCGGCAATCGCCAGATATCGGGTTGTCTCCACAACTGCCAGAGGTCCTCGATATCGTCGTTCGGGCACATCAAATCATAAATCCCTTCTATGAATAATATATTTTTTGGGGTGATGACCGGCTGAGTCAGAGCTAAATTCATTGCCGTCAGATTTAATGCCTCGCATACCTCCCGAGTGCGCGGCAACATCCGGCGTGCGCGATGTTGCCTTTTTGCGACCGCAGTGTAAACGTGCCCCGGAAAGACGTTGCGCCTGTTTGGACACGGAGTTTTCCAATTTCAAAGGAGCCTACGACCCTCGGCCAACATCTAAAGAAGAAACGGTTTAGCACAGGAATTCGCCAATCGGAAGCCGCTCAAATGCTGCGGGTTAGCGCAAGGTCTCTGAGTCTTTGGGAATGCGACAGGCTGTTTCCAACCGCTCCTTATCACGCCCGCATCATCGAATATATGGGTTATAACCCATTCAACAAACCGCTGAAATGACACCCAAAACAGCTAAAGGCAACGAATTCTCAGTCGTTGCCTTTTTGTGAAAGGCAGCTAAACAGACAACCTTACCCATAAATTCAAATTCCACAGCCAGAGTAGCGACGCAAACAATCTTATATTTACCTGACGTTTTAACTATTGTCCTCTCACACATCGAATACTGGTTTGCCGACGTTGCATTTGGAGATTCGGGTAGGTTGCAACTCGGATCCGTTCCCCTGACTTTCTGTTACAAATTGGCAACATAACAAAAATTACTTGACAGGATGCTGGGAAATGATAAATAGTCGAACCAGCCTTAAGAGCTATGATCACGAGTCGTCAGGCTGGGGTCGCTTTGGTGAGCCTGGGTCAGTAGAAGTTAGGGTTTCTTGGAAAATGCCAGTGGGTGCCGTACAGAAGGTTGTACCGGCTGTTCAAAGATACAAGGAGTGTATTCCGAAAGGTGCGAAAACCTGCGTGGCGGTTTGCCCTCCAAAGTTTCAACTCAATTCAATCCGATGAAAACGATTTACGTTCTAGGGATGCTGTCGGTATGTACATTGCTTCAAGCGCAAACCGCAAGCCCGACCGCAGTGGTCGACTCATCATTGCCGGCCAGGTACGTCATTGGGGAACCGGAGGCGAACTCCCGCGTCTGGCAAAAGATCATCCAAACAGTAGATGCCCAAGGCAACGACATTTACCAAACCAACCAGGCGTATGTGGAACTGGCAATTGGGTTGAATCACTTGGTCAATGGACAGTGGGTGGCCAGCACAGAGAATATAGAGATTTCACCCGACGGCAGTTCGGCGGCAGCCACCAACGGCCAGCATCAGGTTTATTTTCCCGGAGACATCTACAACGGTGTGATCAAACTGGTGACGCCAGACGGGGAAACCCTGCAAAGCCAGCCCATTGGATTGAGTTATTTTGATGGCACCAACAGTGTCCTCCTGGCTGTGGTGACCAACTCAACGGGCCAGATTCTCTCCTCAGGCAATCAGGTGACCTACACCAACACGTTCAGCGGCTTGGACGCCGATCTGCTTTACACCTACACGAAGGCCGGGTTTGAACAGGATGTTGTCTTGCAACAACAGCCACCTGACCCGGTGTCACTGGGTCTGAATCCCCAGACCACGCGACTACAGGTGCTCACTGAGTTCTTCAATCCCCCGCAGCCAACCGTGACGGCTGCGACGGAGCTCCTCCGCCACCGCCTTGCCCGGATTACGGCTACAATGGTGTGCGCCAACTCGTGGCTGTGACCAATGCTGATAACGAAGTAACCACGTACGATTACTGTGGCTGCGGTTCGCCCGACGAAATCATCCGCTGGATCGGGGCCACCAACGTGATCACGCGGCTTTATTACAATCTGGCCGGGTTGCTGACGAACGTGGCTTACCCGGATGACTATGAAGTGAATTACACCTACGACGGCCAAGATCGCGTGCAAACTGTCACCGATGGCGACGGCCACGCACTGGGTTTGTCCTGGTATCAAAACGGCTTCCAGAGTCAAATTCAATCTGCCACCTTGGGCGGAACGCAACTTTTGTCCCGGCAATTTGACCAATACGGCCGCGTGATCAGCAGCACGGATCGCAATAGCGTGACGGTGACCAATGGGTATGATTTTCTAAACCGATTGGTGGCACGCCAGGACAAATACGGCGCGACGGGCTTGGAAAGTTTCACCTACGATTCACGCGGCTTGGAAAAGTATGTGGATCAATTGGGCCGCCCGACGACGTATGGGCGCGACACAGCGGGACGGGTCTTGGACGAGACCAACGCGAACAATGAAGTGCTCCAGTTCACCTACAATCCCGCTGACGAGTTGCTGACCCTGACCGACGGCAAAAATCAGACGACCGCGTGGAGTTACGACCAGTACGGCCGCGTGACCAACAAGGTGGATGCCACCAACGAAATTCTCTTCGTCTATCAGTATGACCCCGACAACCGGCTGACGAATCGCTGGAGCGCCGCCAAAGGCACAACCGTTTATCGCTATGACCCGGTTGGCAATTTGACCAATGTGGATTATTCCGGAGGTACAGTTTATACGCCGTCCATCAATTTCGCCTATGACGCCCTGAACCGGCTGACCAATATGCTGGATGGTTTGGGCGATACCACCTTCACCTGGACGCCCGGCAATCAGTTGGCCGGCGAGAACGGCCCGTGGACCGATGACGCGGTCACGCGCCCACGCGAACAACACTCCGCCGAGAATCACGCATGAACTGGCGAGCGTGTAAATAAAACGAAGCTCTGCCTGACTGCGCAGCTTCGTAAGATTGACGGTGTAAGCATAAAGCTGATCATAGCCATACTCTGGTGGATGCTGTGGTCCAAAAAAATGCGGCACAAACCACTCATCGTGTGAGACGAGTGCTTGGATGCCAAATACAGCCAGCAAAAGAAAAGCAACTCCGATGAGAATAAGGAAACCACCGATATAGGATAAAGGCTGTCTTTTCATAAATGCGCGAAGTCGCCTAACGTTCCAAAGCTGAGCCACGCCGACCGGCGAGTGGCTCCGCAATCAGAAGAAGCCAGCGCAATTCACGGCGAATTTGAGACAATAGCCGCGAGCGGCTACGGCGGCGGCAAGTGGGGCAAGTATCTTCGCGCGCCGAATCTTTATTTCCGAATCATGCAGCAACACGCCAGCCGGTTTGTGCCGCTTGGCGAAATTGCCACAATCCGTTTCGGCGTCAAAAGCGGTTGCGACGCCTTTTTCATGCCGCGCGATTGCTCGCGGGAATTTCTGGACAAGTATTCCGCGCAAGATTGGAAAAACGCGCCGTTGCACACGCATTGCAAGCGGGCGGAAGTCGAATCCGGCGAAGTGAAACTTGTCCGCGCAGGCGACGGCACGGTTCATCCTGTCGAAAGCGAATACTTAAAGCCGGAACTTCACAGCATGATGACGATTTACAAGCCGTTTATTCAGGCTGATGAGGTGGAATCGCTTGTTTTGATGGTCAGCAAGTCGAAAGCCGCGCTTCAAGGCTCTTACGTCGCAAAATATCTTCGCTACGGTGAAACGCATCCGGTGACGACAAATAAAAAAGCCAACGCGCTCACCGTGCCGGAGCGCGCAACCTGCGCAAATCGTGAACCGTGGTATGATTTGACCTACACCACGCCGGGGCATCTGGTTTGGGCTAAAGGCCAACAATATCGGCACGTCGTTGTTTTCAACCAAAATAATCTGACTGCAAATTGTCGGCTTTATGATGTTACACTGGTTGACGCCAAATCCGATGAGCCGGAAATTCTAGCTGCAATTGCCAATTCAACTTTGGTTGCATTTTTCAAAACATTTTACGGGCGCTACACCGGCACAGAGGGAAGTTTTGAAATGATGGTGATTGATTTGAATTTTTTGGAATTGCCCGCTCCGCGCAATGCGCCAAAACCAGTCGCAAAAAAACTGCGCGACGCTTTTGCACAACTCGGCAAGGTAAGCACTGCCCGCTTTGCAGCCTGACCGTTCACAAAGCGCTGCGACAGCATCCTTGCGCGATAACGTCAGCCGTCCGCCGCCAAAAGCAGCGGACATAATTTCCTCAGTGATTTTCCCGGCCAGCGGTAGCGCCTGGCAGCGAGCGGCGCGGGCGCGGGCGGCGGCGTCTGGCGGCGGCATAATGCGGAAATAGGCTTCCGCGTCCGCTGGCCTGACAAGTTCTCGGTAGTGCGCAAAAACCATTTGCGGCGAATTTCCCATTAACGAAGCAGTTTCATTTTCATTGCGATATTTGGCGTAGTGGTAACTGGCAAATGAATGGCGCAGCGCATTTTGCGCCCATTCCGCGCGGAGTTTTGATTTGTTCAGTATCCGCTTCAATTTTTCCGCATAATTAACGGCGGGCAGTTTTCCGCCTATTTCGCGGGCGCAATCCAGCCAACCGCGTAATTGCGCGGAAATTGGAACTAACCGGCGGCGGCGGGTTTTGGCGTTTTCCGCTTTAATTTCGATGAATTCCGCGCCAATTTCCGCCCACTTGATTTTTTCCGCTTCCGCCCGTCGAATTCCGCCAAAAAGGGAAAGAACAATAACGGGCAAATTGTCCGGCTCATTGTCCAGACAGGCGGATAACAGCTTTTCCGCTTGTGTTACGGTAAGAATTCCGGGCGGTTTTTCGTTCGTTCGCGGCAAATCCACGGCGAGTGCGGGATTTTCGCGGATATATTTCCGCTTTACCGCAAACGAAAAGAGCGTTCGCACGTCAATTAAATAACTGCGCTTCGTAGCTGGTGCCCAACCGTTGTGGCTGATATAATCCTCAATTTCCGCAGCGGAAATTTCCGACATTATTTTTTCGCGCCGATTTACCAAAAAACGGTTAATAGACGCGCACAACGTCCCCAAGTAACGCGGGCGCAATCCGGCATTCTTTTTCGCGCTCAAAAATTCCGTTACCACTGTGCTGAGCGGAATTGAAGGCGGAATTTTGCCGTGACGTTCAATGAAATCCACAGCGGCAGGTAAATTCCAGCCAAGTTTGCGTAGCCGCTCCACTTGATACATGAGAGCGGCGCGTTCGTTTGGCGGAATTGACGTAAAATGAATTCCGTATGCACGACGGTCGGCCTCTTGTTGCCGGGTGAACCGTTCGGCGGCTTCTTTGGTTTCAAAGAATTTCCGCTGACGTTTGCCGTTCGTGCCGCGCGGATCGTTGACGCGCCAGCGGATTTTCCCGTGATGGACTGTTTTCTTTATTTTCATGTTCGGTGCCTTTTGGTGCCTTGAAAAGCAACCGAAGAAGACCGGAAGGGGTCGAAGTGAGTCCAAGTAGCTTGCGGCTTAAAATGTCCGCAAACACTAGCTTTTATGCGTCAAATCCTGACTTTCAGACACCAAGCAAAATGGTCGGAGCGACAGGATTTGAACCTGCGACAGCCAGCTCCCAAAGCTGGTGCTCTACCAAGCTGAGCTACGCTCCGACGCCCTCATCATCGCATGAAATCCCCGCGCCGCAATGCTTTTCCGCCGGCTTTCGCACTAGACGATGCCCGTTCGCGTGTTACACTTCTCTGGTTATGTCAATCGAAGCACCCGCCGCGCAAAAAAAAGTCAACCTCCGCCGGCCCGACATTCTCGAAGCCGTGCAGGCCCAGGTGCTCTCGCACTATCGCAGCGAACTCGTTGAACGCGTCCGCGCCAGCGGGTGTGTGCTTTCCGCCGACAGCCTCACCGTGAAGCTCGCAAAGGAATTCGGCTTCTGCTACGGCGTCGAGCGCGCGATTGACCTCGCCTACGCCGCGCGGAAATATTTCCCGCCGGACAAACCCATTTATTTGCTCGGCGAAATCATCCACAACCCCGAGGTCAACGACCAGATCCGCAACATGGGCATCCAGATTATTTCGCCCAAGCCGACGGAGGAGGAAATGACACGGCTGCACGCCGGCGACGTGGTGATGATTCCCGCGTTTGGCACCGAGGTCGGCACGCGCAAACGGCTCGAAGAAAAGGGTTGCGTGCTCGTGGACACCACCTGCGGCGACGTGATGAGCGTCTGGAAGCGCGTCCGGCAGTATTCCAAGGAAAGCGTCACGAGCATCATCCACGGCAAGGCGTGGCACGAGGAAACCAAGGCCACCAGTTCACAGGCGCGCGCTTACGGCAATGGACACTACCTGGTCGTGTTCAACCTCGCGGAGACCGATTATGTCTGCCATTACATCCTCCAAGGCGGCGACAAGCAGGAATTTCTGGAAAAATTCGAAGGTTCGTATTCCCAGGGCTTCGATCCGGAATTACACCTGCAGGCCGTGGGCGTGGCGAACCAGACCACCATGTTGCGCGGCGAAACCGAAGAGGTCCAACGCCGGTTCAAGGCCGCCATGGAGAAAAAATACGGCCCCGAAAACGTCGTGGAACATTTCCGGTTCTTCGACACGATTTGCGGCGCGACCCAGGACCGCCAGGACGCGCTCCAAAAACTGCTGCGCGAACCGATGGATTTGCTCCTTGTCATCGGCGGCTATAATTCATCCAACACATCGCACCTCGCCGAAATGGGCGAGGCCAAACTGCCGACTTACTTCATCAAGAACGCGGCCAAAATGGAATCGGACCGGCTCATCTGCCATTATGACCAGCACGCCAAAAAGGAAACCGAAACCCGCGACTGGCTGCCGGCCGGCAAAATCACCGTCGGCATCACCGCCGGCGCGTCGTGCCCGAACAACCTGATTGAAGACGTCATTCACCGGCTGTTCGAGCTGCGCGGCATTTCCGTCCAGAAATTGCTGGCCAACTGACACGGCAGGTGACCGGTGAAAAGTGGCAGGAAAAAACCTCTCGCGGCCGTGACACCTTCCCTGTCACTGGTCACCCGTCACTGGTCCCAACCTTAAGCCATGCCCCGCACCCGCCAGGAATTGGAACAAATCGAGCGGCAACTCCTCGCGCCTTATGCCCAGTTCAGCGGCGACACCCGCGGACGTGACTACGCCGAGCCGCCGCCCCAATGGCGCACGCATTACCAGCGCGACCGCGACCGCGTGATCCATTCGCGCGCCTTCCGCCGGCTTGAATATAAAACCCAGGTTTTTCTCAATGGCACCGGCGATCACCTCCGCACTCGGCTCACCCACACCATCGAAGTCGCCGCCGTTTCGCGCAACATCGCCAGCGCGCTGAAATTAAACGAAGACCTCGCCGAAGGCATCGCGCTGGCCCATGACCTCGGCCATTCCCCCTTCGGCCACAAGGGCGAGACGGTCCTGAATCGTTTGATGAAAAGCCACGGCGGTTTCGAGCACAACCGCCAGAGCCTGCGCATTGTCGAGGAATTGGAACAAAAATATCCGGATTTCCCCGGCCTCAATCTTTCCTGGGAAGTACGTGAAGGTTTGGTGAAGCATTACACCGCCTACGACCATCCTGGCCGGCGAAAAGGGTTCGACGCCAAAAACTCCTCGCTCGAAGCGCAAATCGCCAATCTGGCCGACGAAATCACCTACTACAGCCATGACCTCGACGACGGGCTTGATTCCGGATTGTTGTCTGAGAAAAATCTGCGCCGCGACGTCCGCCTCTGGGCGCAAGCCGCGCGGCTGATAAAAAAGGGACATGGCGACCTGCCGGACGAATGCCGGCGCTACTTCATCATTCGGACCATCATTGACCTGCAAATCCATGACGTTGTCGAAACCAGCGAACGGCTCATCGGCGCCGCTGGCGTGCAGTCCGCCGATGAAGTCCGGCTTTTTCCCAAGGCGCTCGTGCAGCACAGCCCGGAACGCCGCGAATTGAACCTCGAATTGCGCGATTACCTCTACAAAAATTTATACTACAACGCCGTCGTATTCGGACCCAACCGGCGCGCGCTCAAGATGCTCGAACAACTCTTCAATTACTACCTGGCGCACCCGAAGGAAATTGGCAGCGGCGCGCGCCGGCGCGCATCCAAAACCGGGCTGCATCGCGCCGTGTGCGATTATCTCGCCGGCATGACCGACCGCTACGTCGGTCTCGAATATAAACGGATTTTTGGAGGAACAAATCGGGTTTAGAGTATTTTCTATTTAGATAGACGCATTTGGCCATTGGTGCTATTCTCTTTTCATGAAAAGGGAACTATGCGGCCTTTGAGCCAGGACTTACGACAGCGGATCATCGCCGCGCGAGAGCGCGGGGAGGGCACCGGCGACGTTTGCCAGCGTTTTGGCGTCAGCCGCAAAAGCGTGGAGCGTTTTTGGAAGCAGCACCATCTAACGGGCCAGTGCCGACCCCAAAAGATCGGCGGTTACCGGCGCTCCCGCTTGGAAAAGCATGACCGAACGCTGCGCCGCTGGATTGCAGCCCAGGCCGATCTGACGCTCAACGAACTCCAAAAGCGGTGTCTGGAGCAGTTGCATGTTTCCATTGGCATCACCGCTTTGTGGCATCGGCTAGAGCAACTGGGCTTGAGCTATAAAAAAAACGACGCGCGCCGCCGAGCAAGATCGGCCGGACGTTAAAGCCGCTCGGAGACTTTGGCGCAGACAACAGCCCGACTGGGATGTTCGCCAACTGGTGTTTATCGATGAGACCGGCCTGAACACCAAGCTGGCCCGCGGTTACGGGCGCTGTCCGATTGGCCAACGTTGCCTCAGCACCATCCCGCACGGTCACTGGCAAAGCTCCACCTTCATTGCCGCTTTGCGCCAGGAAAGCGTTGAAGCCCCCTTTTTGGTCGAAGGCCCCGTCGATGCCGAGGTGTTCACGGTTTATCTTGAGCAGGTGCTTGGTCCGCAACTGCGTGCAGGCGACACGCTCATCCTCGACAACCTTTCCACTCACAAAATCCAAAAGATCGGCCCGTTGCTCTCGGCTCGCGGAGTTGGCATTCGCTACCTGCCGCCTTACAGCCCTGATCTCAATCCCATTGAACTAGCTTTCGCCAAACTCAAGGCACACCTGCGCCACGCAGCGGCGCGGACCTTGGGTGAGCTTCATTCAGCCTTGGCCACGGCCTTGGACTCCTTCTCAGCTCAACATTGCCGGGGCTTCTTTCGTCATGCCCGATATGCGTCTATCTAAATAGAAAATGCTCTAGTCGGCGGGTGGTTCACGATTCACATGAATCTTTCAGCGCTCACGGATCGCACAGGTACGTGAAAACGCTTGCCGTCTTGGACTGCGGTGGCCGCGACACCGCTTTTGATTCGCGCGCCCAACAAAATGTTTCCACCGTCATTGATCGCTCCTCACCCGAAAGCGGCGTCGCGCTCCGCTTGCCGCCGCAGTCCAAGACGCTTCGCGCGTCCGGGCGTTAAATTCGTTGGAGAACTTCGTCGGAAGCAAGTTCCGCAAACAATTGCGCAACTGTTTTGCTCTGTCCCGGTAAAATCAAGTCCGGCGCGATTTCATTCAACGGCTCAAACACAAACCGCCGTTGATGCGCCCGGGGATGCGGTAAAATGAGTTCCGGCGTGTCGCGGGTTTCCAAACCAAACGCAATCAAATCCAAATCCAATGGACGCGGTTCGTTGAGATGTTTTTTTGGCAGGCGGCCAAATTCCTTTTCCAACTCGCGCAGCTTTTTCAGCAGCGATTCCGGCGTTTCCCCGGTTCGCGGCGCCAGGCCGGCAACCGCGTTGACAAACCGGGGCGAACCCGGCGGACAATTCACCGGCGTGGTTTGCCACAACGAGGATTTGAGCATCGGCTGGTCGGAAAAGTTTTGCAGCCGCGCCATCGCCTCCAGGATGGTCCGGCGCGAATCGCCAAGATTGGAACCCAGCGCCACAACGGCAAGTTTTGAGTTTTGAGTTTTGAGTTTTGAGTTCACAGAGTGGGTTTGCCGGCCAACTCAAAATTCAAAATTAAGAACTGAAAACTACTTCAATCCGAGCACGTCCTGCATGTCATAAAGGCCGGGCTTTTGTCTGGCCACCCAGATGGCCGCGCGCAACGCGCCGTTGGCGAAGGTGTCGCGGCTGGAAGCCTTGTGCGTCAGTTCGAGGCGCTCGCCATTGGCGGCAAAAACCACCGTGTGATCGCCCACCACATCACCGCCGCGCAGGGAATGAATGCCAATTTCGCCCGGCGCGCGCTCACCGATGCCCAGCCGCCCGTGCCGCGCCACCTTGTCCAGATGTTGCTTGCGCACTTCAGCCAGGATTTGCGCCAGCATTTTGGCCGTGCCGCTCGGCGCGTCCATTTTCATGCGGTGGTGCATTTCGGTGATTTCCAAATCGAAGTCCGGCCCCAAAATCTCCGCCGCCTTGCGCGTCAGCCAGAACAGCGTGTTCACGCCGGTCGAAAAGTTCGCGGTCCAGACCATCGGAACCCTGGTTTTGAATTTCAATACCTCGTTTCGCTCGGCAGTCGTGTGTCCCGTCGTGCCGATGACCATGGCTTTCTTGTGCCGCGCACACAGTCCCGCGATGTCCGCCGTCGCCGTGTGCGAACTGAAATCAACGACCACGTCGCCCTGCGCGACGGCGGCGGGCAGATCGTCGCCCATGTCAATTTGCGCGCCGATTTGCACTTCGCGAAAATTCTTCGCGCACGCAACCAGCGTCTGGCCCATGCGGCCTTTGGCCCCGGTAATGATGATTCTAGCCATGTTCGTGATACGTGATGCGTGAAACGTGATAAATCATTCACGCATCACGTTTCACGTTTATCCATTATTTCAAAATTCCATGCACCTTCAAGGTCGCGCGCAACTTCGCGCGGTTCGCCGCGCTCATCGGCACCAGCGGCAAACGATATTCCTCGGCAATCAAACCCATCATCACCAGCGCGGCCTTGACGGGAACCGGATTGGTCTCGATGAACAAATCCTTGAACAGCGGGTAAAGCTTCGCGTGCCACTGCGATGCCTTCCGGATCTGGCCGCGCCGGAACGCGGCCACCATTTGCACGACCTGGCGCGGAACGACATTGGACGCCACGCTGATGACACCATCGGCGCCCACCGCCATAAACGGCAGCGTGAGCGAATCGTCGCCGGACAAAATGTCAAATTTAGGACCAAGCGCGGCGCGCAATTGCGACACGCGGTCGCAACTGCCGCCGGCTTCCTTGATGCCGATGACGTTCTTGCATTCGCGCGCCAGACGCCGGACGGTTTCAACGCCGATTTCGACGCCGCAGCGGCCGGGAATGCTGTAGAGTACAATGGGCAGCCGGGTCGTGCGCGCAATTTCGCGGAAATGCTGGAACAAACCTTCCTGCGTCGGCTTGTTGTAATACGGCGCGACCTGCAACGAGCCGTCCGCGCCGATTTTCTCGGCCTCCCGCGTCAGATAAACCGCCTCGCTGGTCGAATTTCCGCCGGTGCCCGCGAGCACCTTGACTTTGCCCGCGGCAAATTTCACCGTGAGCGCGATGATTTCGAGATGCTCCTCGTAATCCACCGTCGGCGATTCACCGGTGGTGCCGACGGGCACGATACCGTCCACTCCCGCCTTGATTTGCATCCGGATGAGGCGTTCCAAAGCGGGCGCGTCGAGCTGGCCGTTTCTGAACGGCGTCACAATGGCGGTGTAAGTTCCGGTGAACATAACTTTAGTCCACCGCCAGCATCGGCAAAACGGGCGGGTTTGGCGAGCAGGAAATTGCTACGTCACCGGCGTGATTTCCACTTCCATGTCCATTTTACGGTTGAGTGTGCCGCGGTAATTACCGGTCACGGGCGGCACGTCGGCGTAATCGCGGCCCGCACCGATTTTCACGTAGGTTACATCAATCTGGTGATTATGCGTGGGGTCCAGCCCTTGCCAGCCGGCTTTGGGAATGAACACCTCCACCCACGCGTGCGAGGCGCTGGCGTTCTCAGTGGCCAGGTAGCCGCTGACGTAACGCGCCGGTATTTTTACGCCGCGGCACAGGCCAATCATCAGATGCGCATAGTCCTGGCAAACGCCGCGGCGCTGCGTAATCACGTCATGCACGTGGGTGTGAACATGGGTGGAACGCGGTTCGTATTTCAAAAAACCATGAACGAAGCGCATGAGCGCCAGCGCGGATTGCCACACGTCGGTCTGGCCGGCCGTGGCATCCACCGCCAGCCGCCAGGTTTCCACCTCATTTTCCACGTAGCGGCTGCTTTGCAAAAAATCGTGGCAATATTCGACACCCTGCAAACTGCCCAGTTTCTCGAGCAGACACGGCTCGGCATCCTCTGCCAGCAGCGGGAGCGGATGGGTTTTCACGCAAACCTCACTCTCGATGAACAAATAAAGATGGGGTTCGGGAACTTCAAAATGGTGAACCCAATTGGAGTAAAAATCGGCGTAACGATTTACCCGGGTCGCCGGCAAAACACGCAGCAAAAAGGATTCCACCGTCTGGCCGGCGTTGGAAGACGGCTCGAGCCGGACATCATTGAAGCTGTCGCGCACCGGCGTTTCATAGGTGTAGCGCGTGCGATGGCTGATTTTCCATTTCATTTTTTGCACAAAATCAGACCTCCGCCACATCCACGGATACCTTCACATCGTGCCGGCCGCCGCCGGTCAAAATGCCCGCCACGGGACTCACATCACCAAAGTCCCGGCCATACGCCACGGTGATGTGCCCCTCCGCCGGTTGTAAATTGTTGGTCGGATCAAAATCAATCCATCCCCGTCCCGGACAAAAAACGGAGAACCAGGCGTGGCTGGCGTCCGCACCGACGAGCCGTTCCCGGCCTTGGGGCGGGCGGGTGCGCAGGTAGCCGCTCACGTAACGCGCGGGCAATCCCAGCGAACGCAGGCAGGCGATGCCCAGATGCGCAAAATCCTGGCAGACGCCCCGGCGTTTTTCCCAGACCTCCTCCAGCGGCGTCGCCACAGTCGTCGCCTTGGAATCGTATTTAAAATCCTCGAAAATCCGCCGCGTCAGGTCGCGTGTCCCGGCCAGCAGCGGTGTGTCCTTGGGAAAGCTTTGGGCGGCATAATCGGCCAGGTCAAACGATGCCCGCACCTGCGGCGAGTCGAAGATGAATTGATACGGTTCAACGACCTCCGGCGACACCGGATCACAAAACACTCCCGACACCGATTCCCAAGTCACTGATGGTTCATTTCCGGATGGCCTTCCCGGATGCAGGGTCACACGGCTGGCCGTGATGATTTCGAGCCGGCTGTGGACCTGCTGTACGGTGAAGAAGCAAAGCCGGTTGCCAAAATAATCGGGCCGCGATTTGCGCAGGGCGGGTTCGGGGAAGATTTTCAGGGAAAAATTGTCCCGCTCCTGCATGGTCGTGGTGCGCGGTTCGAGCCGCGCCACATGGTGCGACACCGCGACCGGCGCGGCATATTCGTAAAGCGTGCGATGGACGATGTCGTAGGTCATGGTTCCCCTTCCCGGCCGGTGCGGAAAATCGTCGAGTGCGCGAAATAATCCGCCGTGATGGCATCGGAGAGCCGGGGCAGATCACCCAGGGTTTCCGCAATGGCATGGCTTAACCGGCCATCCGCCCAGCCCTCCCGGGGACCGGCCAGTTCGCGCGCGTCCGTTTGGTTCAGCCGGGCCAGGCAGTCGGCCAGGATTTGCTTGCCCGAACCGGCCATGGATTCACGGTCGCGCGGCAGGTGTTCAAAATGCTGCGCGAGCTGGTTGATCTGGAACAGCACCGAGCGCGGGTTCCGGTCGTCCAGCAGGACGAGGTCGAACACGGCCGGCAGATGCGGCAGCAGGTTGTAACGGGAGCGAAACGTGATGGAACTGTCCGCCACCTCGAGCACGGCTTCGAGCACGCTGGGATCCTCCGCCTTGGGCGAATGCAGCGTGGCGTCCAGCAGCGTGCCCAGATAAATCGCGCGTTCGAGCCGCAAGCCGATGTCCAAAAACCGCCAGGCCTGGGCGCGCGTCATGTTCTCGCGGGCCAGACCGTGGAACGCCGCCAAGCCAAGCAGTGTCTCGTTCAACACGCCGGAGGCATCGCCCGCGAGCAGGACCAGGCTGCTCGTCGGCGTGGCCAGGCGTTCGTTAAGCCCGCTCAGGACGCGCCACATGTCGTTCGAGGTCCGGTCGCGCACAAACATGGCCAGCCGTTGCAAATGATCCACAATATGGCGCAGGCTGCCGCTGCGGGCCGGGTCGAAAATGGCCGCGAGCAGTTCCGCCTCGAACGCCTCGGGATTCTGGCGCAATTCCGTCTTCTCCAGCAACCCGGGCAACTGGCCCTGTTTTTCCAAGGTCAGCAGGAGCGGTCCCAACAGCGGCATCGCGCTGCCGGTTCGTTCCGGGTTGAACCGCCGCAACGTGCTGCGCAACAAACGGGCGGTCTCATCCGCGCGCTCCGAATAACGGCCGAGCCAGAAAAAATTGTCCGCCAGCCGGCTGGGCAGATTGTTGCCCGTGCGGCGCAGTTCCACGTGCTGGCTCGAAGCGTAAAGCAGCGTGGTTTCCTCGACCGGCACCCCGGACGTGATCCAGGTGTCCTTGCTGCTGCCACCACGTTGCATGGAAATGAACGCGCCGGGGTCGGGCGAGACCCGCGTCAGCCCGCCGGGCATGACAGAATAACCGCCGTCGCTCGACACCAGAAAAACCCGCAAGGCGACCGGCCGCGGCGCCAGCCCGCCGTCGTTCCAGGACGGCGCCGTGGAACATTCCACCTGTTCCTGCGCGACAAACAGGTCGGGGTCAAATTCAATATGCCGGTGCAGCGCGTCGCGTTCGGCCTCGCTCAAGGGTTTGCCGGAATCCGCAACGCGCAGGTGCGAACGGAACGCCGGTTTAACCACCAAACGATCCAGATTTTCGACGACGTATTGCCGGGCGGATTCCTGGCCGCACCACCAGGTCGCCACGGACGGCAGTTTCAATTCTTCGCCGAGCAGGTGCCGGCACAGACCGGGCAGAAACGCCATGAACGCCGGACTTTGCAGCAGGCCGCAGCCGAGGGCGTTGGCGATGGCGACGTTGCCAGCGCGCAGCGCCTCAACCAATCCAGGCACGCCCAGCATCGAATCGTTCCGCAATTCGAGCGGATCGCAAAAATCGTCGTCCACGCGGCGCAGAATCACGTCCACCCGATCAAGGCCGCTCAACGTTTTCAGAAAAACGCGGTTGTCACGCACGGTGAGGTCCTGGCCCTCCACCAGCAGATAACCGAGGTAACGCGCCAGATACGCCTGTTCGAAATAGGTCTCGTTGTGCGGGCCGGGCGTGAGCATGACGACCCGGGCGTTGTCCGATTTGCGCGGGGCCAGCCTGGCGAGCGTGTGTTGCACCTCGCTGGAAAAATCCGGCCAGCCGGTGGACGTGATTGTCACGGAACGGCTCCGGCAGGATGCGCGAGGTGACCAGCCGGTTGGCCAGCGCGTAGCCCGCGCCGGTGGGGATCTGCGTGCGGTCGGAAACCACCCACCACCGTCCGTCCGGCGAGCGCGCGAGGTCGGCGGCATAAAAATGGAGAAAGTTGTTTTCCAGCATCCGCAGGTTGTGGCACGGACGCAAAAAATCCGGCTGCGCGAACACCAGCGCGGGCGACAGCCAGCGCGACCGGATGAGTTCCTGCGGCCCGTAACAGTCGGCGAGGATGCGGTTCAGCAGGGTGGCACGCTGAATCAATCCGGCTTCGAGTGTCCGCCATTCTTCCGGCGCCATGACAAAAGGGATTGGATCCAGCTGCCACGGCCGTTCCATGCCGCGGGGATCGCCATAGATGTTGTAAGTGATGCCCTGTTCGTGGACGAACCGATGGCTTGTGTCCCAGCGCTGGCGGAGTTCAGCCGGGCTGAGTTCCTCCAGCGTATCCATCAGCTTCGCATAATGCGGACGCACCTGGCCATTCTCCGCCAGCATTTCGTCGAACGCGGCCGCGCCCCGCGGGTAGCCGGCGAGCAAACCGGCCGGGGCCGGCGCGGCGTTTTCGGTGGCGCCGGCTTCACCCGTCATGGATTGGGACTGGTACATCGGGGGGTTGTCGCTGTTGCTCGTTCTGTTGTCCGGGTCAGACATTGCGCAAATCGAGCGTGAAGGGAAAGTCAGGATTTTTCCGCGCGGCCGGAATTTTCATTTTGCCCGGCGTATGGCCATGCCGGAAAAACCGCGCGAGCCGGCGGCTTTCGGCTTCATAGCTGTTCACCGGAAACGTTTCATAACTGCGCCCGCCCGGATGCGCCACATGATAGGTGCAGCCGCCGAGGCTGCGCTCGTTCCACGTGTCCACGAGGTCAAAGGCCAGCGGCGCATGGACGCCAATGGTGGGCTGGAGACATTCGGGCGGCTGCCAAGCCCGGTAACGCACGCCGGCGACACCTTCGCCGTTTATGCCGGTCGGATGCAACGGCACGCGGTGGCCGTTGCAAGTGACGGCAAAACGGTCGCCCGCCAGCCCACGCGCCTTGACCTGAAGCCGCTCCACCGAGCTGTCCACGTAACGCACCGTGCCGCCGCCGCCCGGTTCCTCGCCCAGCACGTGCCACGGCTCCAGCGCGGTGCGCAGTTCAATCTGCACATCGCGCTGCTCCAGATCGCCGAGGCGCGGGAAACGAAGTTCAAAATGCGGCGCAAACCACTCGAATTCGAAGGGATACCCGGCCGCGCGCAGATCGCCGATGACGTCGCGGAAATCCGTTTCACAAAAGTGCGGCAACATCCAGCGGTCATGAATGTCCGTGCCCCAGCGGACCAGTCCGTTGGTGTAGGGCTGTTGCCAGAATCGGGCGATGAGGCCGCGCAGCAACAGATGCTGGGCGAGGCTCATCCGCGCATGCGGCGGCATCTCAAAGGCGCGCATTTCGACCAGGCCGAGCCGGCCGCCGGCGGTCTCCGGTGAAAAGAGTTTATCAATGCTGAATTCGGCGCGATGCGTGTTGCCGCTGGCGTCGATCAACAGGTTGCGGAACAGCCGGTCGCAAAGCCACGGCGGCGTGTAACCGAACCGTTGCGTGTTGCGCTCCAGTTCCTTGAAGGCCACTTCGAGCTCGTATAATGAATCGTTGCGGGCCTCGTCCACGCGCGGCGCCTGCGAGGTCGGGCCAATGAACAGGTTGCTGAACAGCCAGCTCAAGGACGGATGGTTCTGCCAGTAGGCCAGCAGCGAGCGCAACAAATCCGGCCGGCGCAGCACCGGTGAATCGGGCGGCGATTCACCGCCGATGATGATGTGGTTGCCGCCGCCGGTGCCGGTGTGGCGTCCGTCCAGCATGAATTTTTCCGTTCCCAGCCGGGTCTGCCGCGCTTCCTCGTAAAGCACGGTCGTGCGCGCCACCAGTTCATCCCAGGATTTGCTCGGATGCAGGTTGACTTCAATGACCCCGGGATCGGGCGTCACCGCGAGCTTGTTGAGGCGCGGGTCCCGGGGCGGGGTTTCCCCCTCGACAATGATGGGCACGCCCATTTCGGTGACGGCGGTTTCGATGCCCGCGACGAGGTCGAGATAATCTTCCGTCGTGGCCACGGGCGGCATGAAAACGTGCAAACGGCCTTCGCGCGGTTCAACGCAGAGCGCGGTGCGGATGATCCAGGGCGCGCTCTCGCCCGGCACCGGCCGGCGGTTCGGGTCGGACTCTGGTGGCAGTTCCGGCAAGGGCGGTTCCGGCTCCAGCCGGCCAAGCTTTTGTGCGCGCTGGCCCGGGCCGTAACCGGCAGGCAACGGCGCGCCGCTGCCGCGGAGAAATCTTTGTCCGCTCGTTTCCGGCCGCGCGCGATACGGAAATTCCCGGGGCAATTCCGGCAGTTCCGGCTGCGACGGATCCGGCTGCCAGATCCACGGGTAGTCCTTTTCCGCCACCCACGGAATCGAATCCATCGGCAGGCGCAGGCCCATCGGCGAGTCGCCGGGAATGAGCCACAGCGTGTCATCGTCGCGCAGGAACCACGCGCCGGACATCCAGCCCGCCTGCGCTTCGCTGCGGCGCGGCAAGCCCGCCGTCGTGCCGCGGGTCGCGCCGGAGCTTTGCGAAGGCGAATACCACGCGCGCTTGATCGGCAGCGCGTAGCCGGCGACTTCGCCGGGTCCCTGCTGAAACAGGCGCGCGATGCGGTCGCGCTCCATTTTATTCTTCAAATTGGATTTCTCCGGCGTGACGTTCGAAGGGAAACGGCGTTCCTTCCACAGGTAGTAAAAGGCGTCCTCATAGGCCGGGATGAGATATTTCGGGTCGGCGCCCGTGATTTTGGCGATGCGCGTGAGCAATTCCTTCGCTTCGCGCGCGCCGTGGCCGTAATCCTTCGCTTCATCGGCGATGAGCGAATCATCCTTCCAGATCGGCACACCGTCCTTGCGCCAGTAGGCGGCGAGCGCCCAGCGCGGCAGCGGCTCGCCGGGATACCATTTGCCCTGGCCATAATGCAGCAGCGAGCCGGGTGCGAATTTGTTGCGCAACCGTTTGATCAGTTCGCCGGAGAGAATGCGCTTCTTGTGCGACACGGCGGTGAAGTTCCATTCCGGCCCGTCGGGGTCGTCAATGGAAACGAACGTCGGCTCGCCGCCCATCGTCAGGCGCACATCATTTTTTTGCAGGTCGGCGTCGATCGCCTGGCCGAGCACCTCGATGCGCTGCCATTGTTCCTCGGTGTAGGGTTTGGCGACGCGCGGTGATTCGTGGATGCGGGTCACCGTCATGTCGAAGCTGAACTGGCATTCGCACTCGTCCACGGCCCCGGTGATCGGCGCAGCGCTGGACGGATCCGGCGTGCAGGCGAGCGGAATGTGGCCCTCCCCCGCGAGCAAACCGGATGTCGGGTCGAGTCCAATCCAGCCGCCGCCGGGCAGATAGACCTCGCACCACGCATGCAAATCCGTGAAATCCTTTTCCGCGCCGCCCGGCCCGTCGAGCGATTTTACATCGGCCTTGAGCTGGATCAGATAACCGCTGACGAAGCGCGCCGCGAGTCCGCAATGGCGGAACAACTGGCAGAGCAGCCACGCCGAATCGCGGCAGGACCCGCTCAGTTTTGCGAGCGTTTCCTCGGGCGTCTGCACGCCGGGTTCGAGGCGGATGGTGTATTTGATGTCCTGCCAAAGCCGTTGATTGACACCGACGAAAAAATCGATCGTGCGGGGCTTGTCCTTTTCCGGAATTTCGAGCCGCTCCTGTTTGCTGCGCCGCCGGGTTTCGCCCAGCAAATCCCGTCGCAGGGCCGCCAGATACTCCGTGAACTGCGGCGTCAGCCAGCATTTGCGCTGGAACGGCGCGAGTTCGTGGTCGAGCGCCGGATCGTAGGCAAACGGAAATTTCTCCGCCTGGGGTTCGAGGAAAAAATCGAACGGATTCAGCACGGCCATTTCCGCGACCAAATCCACTTCGACCAGAAATTCGCGCGTGGGCTGCTCAAAAACCAGGCGGGCCGCGTAGTTGGATTGCGGGTCCTGCATCCAGTTGATGAAATGTTTTTCCGGCGCGACGTGTTAGCGAGTAGCTCAGGATGCGCGTGCGTGAATGCGGCGCGGGCCGCAGCCGGACGACCTGCGGACCGAGCTTGACCAGCCGGTCGTACTGGTAATGGGTTTTGTGGTGGAGCGCGACGTGGATGGACATTCGGATTTACGATTTACGATGGCCAGTTCTCGATGGGCTCCGCGCCGAGCGTGCCCGACCAATTGTTTCACATAAGCCGGCGATTCGACTTCCTCCAAAGTTTTCCTCGCGCGCGCCAGCTCGGTCGGCGATGCCCAGGCGCGCGGCCTCGTCGGCGTGGCTGGCGCGCTTCAAAAATCTGTCCAGATAGTCCACGTGCCGCCGCCACAGCTGCCGGTCAATCTTCTGCTTCGCCGCCAGCCGCGCGGCATACCAGTCGCTGGCCAGCAAGATTCGCGCGTGAACATTTTGCGGAATTCCGGATCGTCCAGTCCTTTGCCCTCCCATTCGTCGTTGAGCATGATGTGCAGCAGCGCCTTCAACGGCGGGCAGGCCTGCGCGATGCTGCCGTCGTCGAAATACATTTTGGCCACGCGCTTTTGCGTGGTGACGATGTTGTCCATGCCGTCGGCGAAAATGTCCAGGCCCTGCAATTCCGGCTCGAGCATCTCCTCGGTGAAAACGGCGTGGGGATGGTTGAACACGCGGCCGAAAAAATGCGTGGACGAAACGGCGTTGATGCGCCAGCCGAGCCGGCTGGCCAGGACTTTTTTCCCGGCGTGCTCAAAGTCCTCGCACTTTTCGAGATAACGGTTGGCGATCAGAAATTGCGGGTCGCGTTCCTCCGGCGACATGCGGCACCAGACTTCCGGCACGAGCAGGCTGACGTCGTGGTCCACGCGCACCTTCGGGCCGATGTAGCCGGCGGCGGTCACGAAACCGTGATGGCCGGTGAGGATGAACGAGACCAGCGCGTTGTTCAGGTCAATGATCGGCGGCAGCGCGTTGAACGGCGCCTTTGGTGAGCGCGCCTTCCGAGCCGGCGCCGGTCGTGGAGGGCGATTTGCCGGTCATGCTGCAAATGAATTCCATGAACAGTTCCGGCAGCTCGAAGTAATGGATCGGATTGTAGCACGGCGAGCGAGCGGATGCCCGGTCTCGGGCGGATTGTTGCGGCGGCCCGGCAGCACGGCGGCGACGGGATTGTGCACCGGCTTGCCCGGCGGCAGCCGGCGGCGCAGGCGCGCGGCCATTTCCGCGAGATAACTTTCGCGCGGATTGGCGAGGTCGGGGCGCTTTTGCAGGTAGCGCGGGTTCTTGGTCGGCTTGCCGTCCACCAGGCGCGGGTTGCGCCGAGGAGACAAAATAACTCCGGCGCCGCCGGTCGGCCACGCTTTCGAATCAGCGCCTGCATCGGCTCGGTGAATTGATAAAAGCCGATGGCGTCCTCGATCAATTCGCGCGCGGTCTTTGCGCGGCAGCGGCTCGTAATTGGAGAAGAAATTGTCCGGCTGGGCGAAGTCGGCTTCGGTCTGCTTGTCGTAACCGCGATGGATGGCGTCGTCGGGCCGCTGGAACAACCGCTGCTCGCAATTTTGAACGAATTTCACCGCGCACTGTCGTCCGCGTCCGGCACGTCCTCGAGCCGCCCGGCGGCACGACGACCGAGGCGGTGATGTCGTCCTCGATCTGGATTTTCACGGCCGGATTGAAATCCTTGCGCAAGCCGAACGTGCGCCAGGAGCCGTCGTCGTCGAAGCCGACGCGCAAATAGGTGGTGACGAGCTTGCGGTTGTCGCATTTCAATTCGTTGGCCGGGCTTGCCGTTGATGATGTCCACGCTGAAATGGTCGCGCCAGTTGTCGCCCCATTCCGGCTTGTAATAGCGTTTCACGACGAACACCAGTTCCTTGAGATATTGCGGGACGGTTTCCAGCCAGGCGTTGTATTCGGGCTTGTAGTCGCGTTCGTCCGGGCGTGAGCAATTTGATGACCGAGCCGAGCGAACGTTCCGGGCCGAGAATCGGACGGCTGATCGCTCTGCGCCGGATCGCTGAAGCGTCCGCTGTAATCGCGGTCGATCAATTCGGCCACCTGGTCAAAATCCGTTCTTGAAATCGGCGACGAAGACCGGGCCGGTCAGGATCGCGTCGGTGATGGGCTTGGAAATTTCCGATTTGCCGCCGCCGGAAACGGTGCAGGGTTTGTGGCAGAGCGTGCCTTCGGCCGACCGTGCCCACCAGCCGCCAGGCGCGGTTCGCGCCCGGGCTTTTCCATGCGCACCTTGTAGCCGGACGGGCGGACGTAGGTTTTGTCCGGCAGCAATTTGATGGAACGTTCGGCCCTGCCGCCGGGCCACGGAGATTTTTTGTTTGTGCAGATCAAAATGCGCATCCTCCGGCACGTAAATGATGTCCGGATATTTTTTGTCCACGGCATAGCCTTCGGGCTTCAGCTCCATCGACGTCGCCGTAGAGCGAGACGTGACCTCCGCGAAGGAATGGCCCATGCGCTTGACATGGATGTCGCCGCTGAATTCCTCGCCCAGGTCGTAGCCGGGAAAAACCAGCGCGCCGCCGGCGTGTTCCTCCTCGCACAGGCCGAAAAGGTTGGCCGCGTAACTGATCTGCGTCTTCACCTCCTTTTTGCAGTAGCCGTAATAATTGTCGGCGATGAGGGTGACGATGACGCCGGTTTCGTCGCGGCAGGTGAGCTTGAACGCGCCGCCGTTGTTGTAGAGTTCCCACTCGTCCTTCCAGCACATGCCGTCGCGGCGCTGGCGTTCGGTGGCCTGGTCCCAGTGGCGGCAGGCCGACGGATTTCTTGGTGACCTTGATCAGGTGCGGCGCGAGGATGACGCAGCCGGTGTGGCCGGTCCAATGTTCGGTGTCCAGGCCGGCGTCGTTTTCCGGCAGGTTCGGGTCGCCGCCGTTGCCAAAGATGCTTTCGACAAAATCGAGGTTGCTGACGAGATTGCCCGGCGCGAAGAAGCGAATCTCCATCGTTTTCCGCGGCGTAAATCCGGGAACTTCCGGGCAGACAACCGGGCGCAGCAGCAGCGAGACGAAACATTCGGCCGGCTGCGGCTTGCGTGGCGGTGAACGGCAGGCGCATGATTTCGCGCGGCGGATTGAAGCGCGAGCGCTGAGCATTTTGCCGAAAACGCCTTGCGGCACGCCGATCTTGTCGTCGGGAATCGGCAGGCCGCCCTCGGCGACGTGAAAAATCCCCTGCGTCGTGCGGCGGTCGCTTTTGGGATTGTGCAGCACGCCCTGCTTGACCGCGGTAGGAATTGATGAATGTCGGAGCAAAACTCGTCGCGGTCCACCGGCAGCGACAGCACGCGCGCCATGCCGGGACGGTCCAGCGTGAACGTGCGCAGCGGCAGCTTGGTCACCGGCACGTCCTGCAGATAATCGTAGAAGAAAGTCTGGATGCGCTGGTCGGCGGGGCAAAGGTGATTGGCCAGCAGTCGCTCCTTTTCCCGGTATTGCGCGATGAGCGCGGAAACAATGTCGCCGAATTGCGCCGCCTCGCCGGTCGCCACCGGCGGGAAGCCGAGCAACGACAATTTGACGTTGATGTAGGGAATCAAACCGGCGGGCGCAACTCACGCGGCCTCCGTTTCCAGATAGCGGATGCGTTTGTGCACGTCCGTGTTGATGGAGTGATACGGCTGCGCCAGGTTGCCGGGGTCGAACAACGTCTGAGCGCATGTGCTCGGCGTCGTCGTTGCCGATGGCGTCGGTGAAAATCGGCAGCAAATAATCAATGCCCAGCTTGGACGGCTTCATCAATTTCGCGTCGTAAAGCGCCGGATGCAGCTTCCGCGCATGGATGAGGCCCCAGCGGTCGCGGAAACGGTTCGCGTCGTAGCCTTCGCACGTGAAAACCCTTGGTCGGAATTGTATTGCAGGACGGAAACGGCGTTGTTGCGGCCTTCCAGCAAGCAGATCCACCGCCTTGGCGCCGAGCAATCGCGGCATAAAACCGGTCGAACAAAATCGGCCGCCCGCCGCGTTGCGTGTGGCCGACTTTGCGGGTGAAGATCGCTTCCTTGGCCGATTCGCCGCGGCGATAAAGCTGGAAATAACGGTCGCCAATCATCTGGACCAGTTTGTCGCGCAACGCCTCCGCCGCGCCGCTCAAGACCACGTTGCCGGAGGGGTCGGTGGATTTGGTTTCCGCGCCCAGTTCGCGGCCCTGTTCGTCCACGATGCCTTCGCCGCAAACGATGACGACGTTTTTCTGCAGGTCGTAAATGTGTTTGACGCGCTGGACCAGATGTTCGAGGTCGAGCGGATGTTCGGGAATGAGAATGATGTCCGGCTGGCCATACGCCGTGCCCAGCGCGATGTAACCGGAATGCCGGCCCATGACTTCGATGATGGCGATGCGCCGATGGCTCTCCGCCGTCGTGCGGATGCGCTCGACGCCGCTGGGCGGACACAAAAACCGCCGTGGCATAACCGGGCGTGACGTAATTGACGATTTGGTTCAAGATCAAAAACCGCGTGTGGACTCGGCGCCTGCTTGTAGCGATAACCGTGTTTGGCCGCGGCATCGTTGACCCGCACCCATTCGTCCGGTTCGCTCGGATAATTCAGGCCCAGGTCGTTATCAATCGTCTTGGGCGCCAGCACGGCGGGCAGGCGCTCGGCAATCGGTTGCAGGCCGTTGAGCGTGCCGTCGCCGCCGATGCAAATCAGCCCTTCGATGCCCAACTTGCTTCAACCGCGACGTCGACCATGTCGAGTTCGTCCTTTTTGTCCGGGTCAACATAATCGCGCGACGAGCCGATGAGCGTGCCGCCTTTGGTGGGGTCGAGTTCGGGAATTTCCTGGAACAGCGGATTCAGATGCACGTGCGGCACGCGCGGGTTGAACAGGCAGTTGAACCCCTTGATGAGGCCGACGATTTCGACCTTGAGCTGGTTGGCGCGCGATCGACCGCGCCGTGGATGGTGGCGTTGAAGGCGGGCGTGTCGCCGCCGGCGGTCAGGATGCCGATGCGTTTCATAGATTGGTTTGGCGGATGATTGCGGACTGTTGCTGCTGTTCCTCCTGCTGCACCATGTGGTCGCCGTCGGGATTTTCAAACGGCTGGAAAATATAGGCGCGGAACAGCGCGCGCGCCGATGTCGTTCAACTTGATCTGCACCTCGTCGAGGTATTGATGCAGGCCGCGGTCAAAAATTTCGTCCACGGTGCTGAATTGCAGTTCCGCCAGGAACCGGCCGGTCAATTTTTCGGCGTCATTGCAAAAATGGCCCTCCGCCACGCCGGAAATCCGGCGGACGGCGCGGTTCAATTCGCTCACGCAAAAGCGCACCGAGCGCGGAAAATTGTCGTTCAACAGCAGAAATTCCGCGACCAGCCGCGGATGCACGTCCGCGCCGTAAATCGTCTTGTAGGCGTCCCAGGCGCTGCACGAGCGCAGCACCGCCGACCATTCCAGCGCCTCGGTCTGGTTGACGGCCTCCGGCGCGCCGCGCTCCGGCAGCGTCTCGTAGCGCACGTCCAGGATGCGCGTGGTCTTGTCGGCGCGCTCCAGAAACTGCCCGGCCTGCACAAACCACCAGCCTTCGTCGTGGACCAGGGTGGCGTCGATGATGCCGATGAGATGCAGCGAGCCGGCCTTGATTTCCTGGAAAAATTCGCTCGGGCTGCGCTCGCCAGACCTTGCCGCGCCTGCGGCGAGCGGACGAACAGATACAGCCGGTTCAACTCCTCCCACAATTCCAGCGTGATCTGGTCGCGCACCATGCGGGCGTTTTCCCGCGCCTGGCAGATCGACTGCACGATGGAATTCGGATTTTCCGCCTGGAACACGAGAAATTCCGTGACCGCCTTGCCGGTGGCGCGCGGGTGCAATTTGAAAAATGCCTCTTCGTCGCCGGTCGCCTGCACGATGGGCAGCCAGTATTCGGCCAGCCGTTTCTCGTCCAGGTCGCGCAGGTCGAGCAGCAGTTGCAGGTTCACGTCCACGATGCGCGCGATGTTTTCGGCGCGCTCGATGTAACGCGCCATCCAGTAAAGCGAATTGGCAACGCGGCGAAAGCATTTATGCTTGATGGCTGATGATAAATGATGCGACCAGCGCCGGAGTCCGCTCCAATCGCCCGAATCCGCGCATCCCGAGATCGCAAATCGCAAATCGTAAATCATAAATTTCCTACTCATCCCCATATAAAACCCAGGTGTCCTTGCTGCCGCCGCCCTGGGATGAATTGACCACCAGCGAGCCTTTGCGCAACGCCACGCGCGTCAGGCCGCCGGGAATGATCGAAATGCGCTCGCCCGACAGAATGAACGGCCGCAAATCCACGTGCCGCCCCTCAAACTTGCCGTCGCAAATACGTCGGATGCTGCGACAGATAAATCATCGGCTGCGCGATGTAATTGCGCGGCTCGGCGATGACTTTTTCGCGAAACTTTTCGATTTCCGCCTTCGACGCCTTCGGCCCCATCAACATCCCGTAGCCGCCGGATTCGTTCGCCGCCTTCACGACCAGTTCCGGCAGATTTTCCAGGATGTATTTTCGGTCGGCCTCCTCGCTGGCGAGATAAGTCGGCACGTTCGGCAGGATCGGCTCCTGGTCGAGATAGTATTTGATCATCCGCGGCACGAAATAATACATCACCTTGTCGTCGGCGATGCCTGTGCCGATGGAATTGGCCAGCGACACATTGCCCGCGCGATAGGCATGGACAAGGCCGGGCACGCCCAGCATCGAATCGCTGCCGGAAAACCGTCGGGTCGAGAAAATCGTCGTCAATGCGCCGGTAAATGACGTGGACCGGCTGAAGCCCCTTCGTCGTGCGCATGAACACGCGCGAATCGCGCACGAACAAATCGCGGCCCTCGACAATTTCAATGCCCATCTGCCGCGCCAGATACGTGTGCTCGAAATACGCGCTGTTGTAGGCGCCCGGCGTGAGCAGCACCACCGTCGGATCGGCCACGCCCGCCGGCGCGATGTGTTTCAGGCATTTCAACAAGCTCCTGCGGATAATCCTCCACCGGCCGCACGCCGATGCCCTCAAACATCGCCGGAAACGCCCGCTTCATCGCGCGGCGGTTTTCCAGAACGTAACTGACGCCGGAGGGACAGCGGCCGTTGTCTTCCAGCACCAGATACTTGCCGTCCTTGTCGCGGATCAAATCCGTGCCGCAAACGTGGATGTAAATGCCCTTGGGCACCTCGAAATTGACGAACTCGCGCCGGAAATGCCGCGCGGACAGAACGTAAAACTCCGGGATGACGCCGTCCTTCACGATTTTCTGTTCGTGATAAATGTCGTGCAGAAACAGGTTCAGCGCCGTGATGCGCTGGGCGAGGCCGCGCTCCAAATATTCCCATTCCGCGGCCGGGATGATGCGCGGCAACAGGTCGAACGGAAAAATCTTCTCCGCGCCCTGAACGTCGCCATAGACGTTGAACGTGACGCCCTGGCGCAGAAACGTCGTGTCCACCGCCTGCCGTTTGGCGTTGAATTCCGCGGGCTTGATGCCGCCGAACAATTTGTGGAATTTCCGGTAATGCGACCGCACGCCGCATTTCGCGTCGAGCATCTCATCAAAACCGCCGTTGACTTTATATTTTTTCAGCATAACCCGGAGTCGCTTTTTGCACGGCGTGGGCAATTCCCGCCATCCACCGCCGAACGCCGGTTGGTTTTGATTTTGACGCAATACTGGTCTTCCCCCGCTCGTATCGCGTGGTTTTTCGCTGTCTTCAGGCCATTCACCCGTCGCAACACCGGTCCCGAAACCCAGTCGCCAATAAACATGGTCATACCTTAA
Source organism: uncultured Verrucomicrobiae bacterium (assembly GCA_963786375.1). GTDB lineage: Bacteria > Verrucomicrobiota > Verrucomicrobiia > Limisphaerales > UBA11358 > UBA11358. The sequence goes on along the minus strand of CAWAYP010000010.1, from coordinate 221,797 downwards.
GCAACCCCCTTGCCGAACCACATTATTCGGGCACTTGCTCTTAAACATTCGTTTGCTTAATTTCTGCGCGCCTTGAAGAAAACGGGTGCCATCATTCCGCGCAAGACGATCTATCGTCTTTCGATTTATCTCCGCTGCCTGGCGCGGCTGCGCGAGAACGGCATCGGCACGGTTTCCAGCGAGGCGCTCGCCAGGGCCGCCGGCGTCAAATCCACGCAACTGCGCAAGGACCTCGCCTATTTCGGCACCTTCGGCACGCGGGGGCTCGGTTATGATGTGGCGGATTTGTCAAAAAGAATCGCCGATGAACTCGGCACTTCGCGCCTGCAACCGGTGATTCTGGCCGGCGCCGGACATTTGGGGCTGGCGCTGCTTTCGTATCGGGGTTTTGGCAGGGAAGGTTTTGAAATCGTGGCGGCCTTCGACGCCGATCCGCGCCGCCGACGCGACAAAAAAATCCGCCAGCCGATTTTAGGAATGAACCGGCTCGCCGAATTTGTCCATCAGAACGGCATCAAAATGTCCATTCTGACTGTGCCCGCCGCCGCCGCCCAGGAAGTCGCCAATCTGCTCGTCCACGCCGGCATCACGGGCATTTTGAACTTCGCGCCGATTGCCCTTTCCGTGCCCGAAGAAGTCATGGTCAACAACGTCAACCTGGCCATCGAACTGGAAAACCTGAGCTACTTTATCCAGGAATAACGGACGAACACCAACGCGGTTCCTTTGTCCGCCGCGGCATTCCCAGGTCTGTTGTCAGCAAGGTCAAACCGGCAACGAAGATTTCTTCGGCTTGCGGGTTTTCTTTGCCGGCTTCGGGCTGGCGGCTGGTTCCACGGGTTCCGCTTTTACCGCGGGCGCCAGATAAAGATATCGGCCGCAACTCTCACAAAGCTGGATGTCCTCGTCATGCATCAGGGTCATAACCGCGCCGATGGGCACGCGCATGTGGCAGCCAGTGCAGACCTGATCACGGACCATTGCGACCCCCTTTTTCCCCTTGGCAACGAGACGGTCGTAGTGGCCGAGGATTTGCAATGGAATTTTGCCGCGCAGTTCCGCAACCACTGCCTCGGCGTTTTTTTCTTTGATCTCTTCGAATTCGATGGATTGAAGTTTAATTAAGTTTTGAAGTAGTTCATTCATAAAACCGAGCGTGTATAGTCATGGCATAATGGGTGAAATTCAGCAAGCCTAATCCAGCCGCCCCAACAGGCGCAACAACCCGGCCAAAATCGTAATCGGATGCGGCGGACAGCCCGGAATATAAAGGTCCACCGGCACGACACTGCCCGCGCCGTTCCGCTGTTCGGCGTGGCCGAGGTAAGGCCCGCCCGAAATCGCGCACGCGCCCACGGCAATCACCAGCTTCGGCGACGGCACCGCCTCATAAGTCTGGCGCAAAGCCGATTCCATGTTTTGTGTGACCGGCCCGGTGATGAGCAATCCATCGGCATGGCGCGGTGACGCGACAAATTGAATGCCGAACCGGCCCAGATCAAACACCACGGTGTTCAGCACGTTCACGTCGGCTTCGCAACCGTTGCAACCGCCGGCGCTGACCTGGCGCAGCTTCAGCGAACGGCCGAACAGTTTGCGCGACTTTTCGTCGAGTGCCTTGGCCAGTTGAAATTCTTTTTCACCCAGCATCAATGCGTCGCGGCTTGAAGTTGCCAGGCGATGTTCCGTCGTGAAATGGATTGCGCCTTCGGGGCACGCTCGCTCGCATTCGGGGCAAAACAGGCAGCGGCCCAGATCCAGCCGCACGCCTTTCGCATCCACGGTTATCGCATCCGTCGGGCAAACGTCGGCGCAGAGGCGACAGCCTTTCGGGCATTTTGCCGAATCAATTTCCGGCCGGCCGCGCAAACGGTCGGGCAGCACCGGCGGTTGATCGGGAAAACCGACGGTGCGGTTTTTCTGATGAGCCCGGGCCAGCAGCGCTTTTAACATAGTTTTGAGTTTTGAATTATTAATTTTAAGTTTCCGGCGCGTTGACTGTCCGCCAACTCAAAATTCAAAACCAAGAATTCAAAATTTCTTTTATAAGTCATGTCCGCAGTACGACAGGTTGAAACTTTTGTTGCAAAGCGGAAAATCGGAAATCTGCTGGCCGCGCAAGGCCATCGCCAGTCCCATCCAGTTGTGGAACGACGGGTCCACGACCTTGTAATGCGCGAATGTTCCCGCCGCATCGGTCAGCGCCACGTGGCAAATCTCGCCGCGCCAGCCCTCGACCAGCGACACCACGGCGCGATTCGCCGCCAGCGGGCCGGCCTCCGCGCAAACGGGTCCCACCGGCAACGTCTTGAATTGATCAAAAATAAACGCCAGCGAGCGCTGGATTTCCAGCCAGCGCACGTAGGCCCGCGCGAAGACCGTGCCGGTGTGATACGATGACACGGGAATCTGGGCGAAGCGGTAAATGCCCGAGGGAAATTGCGCCCGCACATCGCGTTCGACCCCGCTCGCGCGCGCCGCCACGCCGACAAGGCCCAGTTTCCGGACGGTCTCGCGCGACAGCGGTCCGGCGTTTTCAAACCGCGCGCGAACCGACGGCGCGTCCCAAAGCAAATTCACCGCGTTGGTCACGTCCTGGCGCGCCTGCTCCAGACGTTCTTCCAGTTGCTTTCGCCGGGCTTCGTCAAGATCGAACAGAACGCCGCCGGGCCGGACCAGGCCGCGTCCGAAACGGTTTCCGCAAATCAACGCTGTCAGGTTCAGAAGATCGCCGCGAATACGTCCACAGAAACTTGCGGTGGGCAGATAGCCGACGTCACCGGCCAGCGCACCAAGGTCGCCGGTATGGTTGGCCAGCCGTTCCAGTTCCAGCGCAACGGCGCGCAACGCCTGCGCCCTTGCCGGCACGCGGCAACCGGCGAGCGCCTCAACCGCTTCACAATACGCCAGCGCGTGACCGATGGTCGTGTCGCCGGCCAGCGTTTCCAGGTAGGAAATCGTCCGCTGGTTCGGTCCGCCGACCAGCGCGCGTTCGACACCGCGATGCTGGTAGCCGAGCGAAATTTCCAGGTGATAAACCTTTTCGCCGTGGCATTGAAAACGAAAATGGCCCGGCTCGATGATGCCGGCGTGAACGGGCCCAACCGCGACTTCATGAACTTCCTCGCCGGTCATCTTGAAGAAATTCGTGACCCCGGCTGAAATGGGAATTTCTGCGGAACGTTTCCAGGCGTCGTGTCCCTCGCGATAGGAACGATGAAAGCGGATCGGTTTTAACCACGGATGGCCTTCCGGATGAACACCCCATTGTTCCGCGATTTCGCGTTCGAACCAGTGCGCCTGCGGGCAGGCTGGCGTCAACGCCGGATAGCGGTCGCCCACTTCAGTGGAGCACAACGTCAATTGTCCATCCGCGTCGTTGGCCAGCACGGCAAACAAACGAACGCCGCCGGTGCCGGACGGTTGCCCAAACAATGCCGCGATGCGCGCGCCGTTCTCGCAAGCCTGCAGGACCTGTTCACGGAAATCGGCGCCGTCGAGGTTCGGAATTTCCGCCAGCGCCACGGCGTCGCCGTTGCGGAGGAGATTGACCGCGCTGGTTTTCATTGAGCGCCTCCCAAGGTTGCCGCGATTTGATGCAGCACGGTCATGAGCCTGGCCGGCACCGCCATTCCGAGCCACAAAACCAGCAACCCCAGCACGGCGGGCGGCGCGATTTGCCACCAGTCTTCGTCCGAAGCAAAGCGAGGACGAAGACTGCCGCGCCGAAGCCCTGTGGGCGTAGGCGGGCTGACTGGTTCCTTATCCAACGGACTACGACTCGGCAAGCCATCCGCTTGCTTGGGAGGTTCGCCCTGCACCATGGCCAGAAACGCTGTTGTCATGCCGATGAAAATGACCGCCAGAAAACCGAGCAGCACAATCGCAATCCATAACCGGCCGCCATCGAACGCGGCTTTCAAGATGGTGAATTTGCTCAGGAACAATCCGAACGGCGGCATGCCGGTGATGGCCAGAAAACCCGCCATCCAGAGCAGTCCGGTGGCCGGCGCGGCCATCAACAGTCCGCGCACCCGCGCAATGCTTTTGCTCCGGTAACGGGCCATGATGTTTCCCGAAAGCAGGAACAACATGGCTTTGGCGAGCGAATGGTTCACGGCTTGCAGCATCGCGCCGAACGCGCCCGCGCCACCGAGGCCGACGCCCACCGCGATAATGCCCATGTTCTCGACGCTCGAATACGCCAGCAGCCGTTTGTAATCCGTCTGGCCCAAAATAAACACCGCGCTCACCACCAGCGAAACCAGCCCCAATGCCAGCCACACGTCCCGGCCAAAATCGCCCAGGCCGGCGGCCACGCAAATTTGCTGCACCCGGACAAGCCCCAGGAATGCGCAGTTCAGCACCGCGCCGGAAAGCAGCGCCGAAACGGCTGATGGCGCCTCGCTGTGCGCGTCCGGCAGCCAGGTGTGCAGCGGCGCCAGGCCCATTTTCGTGCCGTAACCGACGAAGAACAGCAGGCAGGCGGCCTTCAACCACGGCATTTGCAACCCGCGCGCGTGCGTGACGAGGTCCGACAATACCATCGGAAAACCGCCGCTGGTTGTTTGCGTCGCCGCCACACCCAGAAAGAAATTGGCCAGCAACGCCAGCGCGATGCCGACCGAGCAGATGAGCAGATATTTCCAGGTCGCTTCGAGCGAGCGATGGTGCCGGTGAAAATAAATCAGCGGCGCGCTCGCCAGCGTGGTCGCTTCGATGCCCACCCAAAGCAATCCAAAGTGCTGGCTCACCGTCACCAGCGTCATCGCCGCCAGAAACAGCAGGAGACAGCCGATGAAGACCGCTTCCGGCGCGTTGTCGAACAGAAATCCTTCCTCCGGATCGGTGGCGCGCCGGTTCGCTTCCTGGCCCAAATAACCGATGACATAAAACGACACCACCAGAAACAAACCGCTGGTAATGCTCAGAAACAACAACCCCGCCGCATCCAACGCCAGCCAGCCGCCCAACGCCGGGTCAGGCGCCCATTTCCAGCAGGCGGCGGCCAGCACCGCCTGCGCCAGCGCCGTCCCGACCAGCAAGCCGCGCCGGATGGCCGGCCGCGGCAAGGCGAACGCCGCCAGACCGGCAAGCAAAGGAAGAATGACCAGGGCGAGAATCATATCAATCTTTCAGTGCGCTCAACCGGTCGGTGTTGATGTGATCAAACTCGCGGTTGATGTGGAAGATGGTGATGCCCATCACAAACACCGCCACAAACACGTCCAGCAACACGCCCACTTCGACCAGGAACGGTGTCCGCGCCGCAACCCCCACCCCGAACGTGTAAATGCCATTTTCCAGGACGAGAAAACCCAGCACCTGGCTCACCGCGCGCTTGCGACTGACGATGAGAAACAATCCGGCAAAGATTGAAAAAAACGACACCGGCGCCAGCCACGGCGAGGCGATGTCTTCGGGAATCGGCAAACGGGTGCACACCCAGAAGGACGCGCCCAAAGCCACCGCGCCCATTACCAGCGACGTGGCGTAGCCGACATAAGGCTCGATTTCGCGTCCGATTTCCGCCTCGCGTATCGCCCGGAAAAGAAACCACGGAAACACGATGCCTTTGATGGCAATGGTTCCCACCGCCAGCAGCGCAAAATGCAATGACAACTCGTTCCAATGCGCCAGAATCGGCAACAACCCGAGCACCATGCCCTGTGCTGCCACGACGCGAATTGAAGCGCCCAGCCGGCTGGAACCCAGCAGCTTCAGGTTGGTCAGCACCACGACCACGAGAATAAGATTGGTGATGAACATAAGGTTCAGGGCAGTCCCAACAAAAACGCCACGGCCGCCAGCGCACCGGCGCCCACGAGCAGTTGCGGCACAATCACCAGACGCAGCCGCGCCATGACCGATTCAATCACGCCAACCATCACAGCCACGGCCAGCATCCCACCCACAGCCAGCAGCAGGTTCAACCATTCATTGTCCGTCGCCGGCAGCAACATCCCCACGATCAACGCCGCGAACAACCAAAGCTTGAGTGCCGCGCCGTAAAGGATGAACGCGAAGTCCGGCCCGCCGTGGTCCAGCACCATCACCTCATGAATCATGGTCAATTCGAGATGGGTGTTGGGATCATCCACGGGGATGCGCGCGTTCTCCGCCAGCAATACAATCACCAACGCGATGATCACCAGCGCCAGCACCGGCCCAAAATGCAGCCAATGAGCCGCGGTTGCCGGTCTCAACATGGTTGAGAGCGAAAGGCTGTTTGCCTGCCGCGCCAGGGTGGCCAGCGCAACGAGCAAGGCCGGTTCGGCCAGTGCGGAGAAAAACACCTCCCGGCTGGCACCCATGCCTTCAAAACTCGAACCGGTGTCGAGCGCCGCGACGACGGTAAAGAACCGCATCATGCCGAGCAGACCGGCAAAAAGTAGAAAATCCGCCGGAAACGCGATGAGCGCCGGGAAATTGCCCAGCGGTATCAGCATTGCCGCTGCCAGGACCGCCGCCAGTCCCATGATTGGCCCGGCGCGGAACAGCCACGTGGTCGTGCGGCTGTAAACCGCGCCTTTTTGCAGCAATTTCCATAAATCGAAATAGGTTTGCAACAGCGGCGGGCCGCGCCGGCCGCCAAAGAACGCCTTGGTGCGGTTGATGACGCCCGGCAACAACGGCGACAACACCAGCGCCAGCAGCAACGGAATGAAGGAAGCGGTGCTCATGGTCAGTGAAATTTCCAGACCAGCAGCACCATCAAGGTCGCGGCGATGTAGAGGACGTAAAGCTGAACGTTGCCGTGTTGCAGCCAACGCAACTGCGACAGCCACGCCTCGCCGCGCTCAAACATCGGCCGGTACATTTCTTCGTGGGAAATGTCAGGCGTCCCGGTTTTCAACGCGGCTTCCGCCGGGAATGGGCCGCCCGGCATGGAAATCGTTTTCTTCGTGCCGAGCAGCGTTCTGAACAGTTCCATCAACGGCTGGGCAAAAGACGAGGCCGTGTATTGCATCCGCGCTGTCGGTTGCGCGTAACCACAGCCCCACGTCGCGCTCTCCTCCACCCGGCGGCCCGACAACAGACCGCGCCGCAGAAAAATCAGCGCGAGCATCAAAAACAGAAAAGCAACGGCCCCGATCACCACGAAGGTCAGCGGGCTTGTGGCCAGGGCGAGGTTTTCACCAACGATTTCAGGCTGCTGTGCGGTCACACGCTCCAAAACCGGCTGCAAACAGCCTACCACAACCGGCGCCAACAAACCGATGCCGACGCACCCGGCCGCCAGCAACAACATCGGCAGTCGCATGGTCCAGTCTGTCTCGTGTGCGCGAGCAACGTGTTCACTGCGCGGCTCACCGAGAAAAACAATGCCGAAGGCCTTGGTGAAACAGGCCACCGCCAGACCGCCGATGAGCGCCAGACCGGCAATCAAGGCCAGCAACGGCACGGCGATTTCTCCTCCTGTCGAAATACCTCCCTTGAATGCGCCCAAAAAAATCAGGAACTCGCTCACAAAACCGTTCAACGGCGGCAATCCTGAAATCGCAACCGCGCCCACCAGAAAAGTCGCCGCCGTCCACGGCATCCGTTTCAGCAGTCCGCCGAGATGATCCATTTCACGCGTTCCGGTGCCGCGTGCCACCGCGCCCGCGCCAAGGAAGAGCAACCCCTTGAACAACGCATGATTGAGTACATGCAACAGCGCACCGCCAAAGCCCAGCACCATCAACATGGGTGAAGCCGTGCTCATGCCCAGCAGGCCAACACCGAGGCCCAGGGCAATAATGCCGATGTTTTCGACGCTGTGATACGCCAGCAGGCGTTTAAGGTCATGCTGCGCCAGCGCGAATAAAACGCCCAGCACGCCCGAAGTCAGTCCGATGACAATGAGCACCCAACCCCACCACAATGGCGGAGTTCCCAGAAACGTGAATGTGCGCAACAATCCATAAATTCCCGTCTTGATCATCACGCCCGACATCAACGCCGACACATGGCTCGGCGCGGCGGGATGCGCCTCCGGCAGCCACACATGCAGCGGCATGAATCCGGCCTTGGTGCCAAACCCGACCACCGCCAGCAAAAACAGAACGCCGGCCAATCCTTGCGTGTGGATGCCTTTCTCCGCCCAGACGTTGAAATCCATGGAACCGGTCTCGCGCGCCAGTAACAGAAAAAACGCCAGCAGGAACGCGGTGCCCAGATGGGTGGCAACGAAATAAACCCAGCCCGCCTCCCGCACGGACTGGCGTTCATGCTCGAACGTCACGAGGAAAAACGACGCCACCGCCATCAGTTCCCAAGCGAACAGGAACAGCACGGCATTGCGCGCCAGCAGAACCAGCACCATGCCCAGAACCAGCAGGCCGTAGAAAAACCAAATCGGACCCAGCGAGCGGCGGCCTTGCCACGATCGCAAATAGCCCACACCGTAAATTGCTGCCAGTGCCGAGAGCAAAAGTGTCGGCGCCAGAAACCACGCCGAAAGCGGATCCAGTTCAATGAAAAACTCGCCGTAGGGCACCGGCCAGGGATATCGAAATTGCAGGACCGCGCCGCCCAGTAAAACTTGGACCGCCGGAATGCAACCCAACCCCGCCGCAACGACCACGAAACCCGCGCCCAACCAGGAAAGATTTCGGTCAACACGACTCAAAAGCAACACGGCCATCGCGCCCGCGAGCAGGATGACCATCGCCAGCAGCAACAACGTCACTGAATCGCCTCCTTCTTCGTGGTCGTTTTGGAAACCCGCAGGCTGTCGCTCATTTTTTTAACGGCGGCGACAATTTCATCGCGGCTGCCCTGCCGGACGATGAGCGCCTTGAAATCGGGATTGCGCAAGGCAAAAGCCAATCGGGAGAGCAGGTGCAAATGCGCCTTGACCGTGGGACTGATGAGCGTGAACAGCGTATGCACCGGCTGGTTGTCCAATGCCCCGAAATCCACCGGTGCTTCCAGAAAGCACAACGTCACCATCGGCCGCGGCACATGCAGCACAATCGGATTGCGGACATGTGGAATGGCAATGCCATCGCCAATCGCGGTGGATTCCAAAGCCTCGCGCGCCAGCAACACTTGCAGCAAAAACTCGCGATCCACTGTGTCCGGCAATTGCAGCATTTTGACCACGCTGCGGAGAACGGCCGGCTTGTCCTGGCCGGCCAGACGATAAAAAATCCCCCCCACCTCCAAGGCGTCGGACAATTCGGGAAGCGGTACGGAGCCGTTTTCCGGTTCCTCAAAAATCCGTGGCGAAACGTTGATGCGATTGGCTGTGGCCCATTCCAGCAGTTCGGCGCGGTTGAACCGATATTGTCCACTCAACCGATAGCCCGGCAGTTTTCGTTCATCAATCCAGCGATAAACCGTCTTTTCAGAAATATTTAGAAGACCGGCTACGTCTTTGACTGTCAATTGCATCTGTTCGCAATGCCCAACCTGCGAAATGCACTCTGGACATCTTTGGACATTATGCGACGAATGCCCACGGATGTCAAGTCAACAACTCTTAATCGTAGCAGCCGACGTGAGTCGGCTCAAACTTTAGGTAGGGTCGCCTCGCCGAGGCGACCGAGAGGTAGGGCTGACCTGTTGGTCAGCCGGGACGCGCGGCAGCGCGTCCCTACCACAAAATTAAAATCCTCTCCGCCTCTGCGCCTCTGCGGTTAAAATCCCGCGAACCGTAATACGGCCACGCTCGCCGGCTCCCCTTTGATTCGATGTTCAGCGTTCGATGTTCACTCTCCCCATCTTCGAGACGCCAGACGCCAGATGGATTTTATGTTTACTAACCATGCACTATAAAGCTTTGAAATTTTTGCGGCGCATTTCTACAAGATGCCAGCCCTGACGGGCTTCCTGAAAAAACATTAGCGTGTTCACCGTTTGGCGTTTTGCCGCCAAAACTCAAAAACATCCTTCCACCACGCCGGTGATTGTTCAGCCACATCGTTATGGTGGGCGTTGAGGAAAACCTGCAGGCGTTTGGGGCCATTATACGAATCGAACAACCGCCGGCCGAATTTCATCGGAATGATCTCGTCCTTCCCGGCCAGAACAAATTTGATCGGGCCATTGTAGTTTTCCAGCCAGTCCTCCGGGGCAAAGCGGTCCCACAACAACAGCTGGGCGGGAAGCAGCGGCAGCCTCGCCCGCGCCACGGCCGTCAGCCGGTTGTAAGGCATGAACAGGACCATGCCGGAAACCTGGCGGCTGTGGGTTTTGGCCAGATGGGCGGCCACACCGTTTCCCAGCGATTCACCAACTACATAAATGGGACCGTGATTCGTCAGCGTCGCAAACGCCTCGTCCGCCGCCGCCAGAAAACTCTTTTCACCGGGCGATCCCGCGCGGGCGCCGTACCTGGGATATTCGAGCACGAACACATCCACCCGCGCGGCGGCATGAATCGGATCGGCCAGGTAACTCCGGTCAACCGCACACCCGGCGTTGCCGTGGACAATCAAAACCGCGCCAACGCTCCGCCCCTTCGCCGGCAATTCCCAGCCTATGATTTGTCCGGCGGGGTCCCGCCACGGCACAAAACCGTTTTCCGCCGCAAGCCGCGCCTCCTGGGCGGGCGTGAGTTTGGTGGGAAAATAGAGCATCCGCCGTTGCAGAAACATCAACACCAGCGACAACAAAATGTAGGCAATGGACAACGTGAAGAGCACGCGCAGAGATAATTCCCACCAGTTCGTTTTTGATCCGTTCATTGCCAACCGTTAAATACCCGGAATACACGACAATGTTAATCCGCAAAATTGGCGAACTGACACAAAGATTTGCGCGGAGCGAGCGTCCCCCGCGAGCCGAAGGCAGGGACGCCGCGCGGCGGCGTCCGGTCGGCGCAGCGCGCCGACCCCTGCCAAATCAGTAAACCAGGACGAGCACCGCCACCGGAACGGAATTGATTAACCGCGAAAAAGGCCAAATACACGAAACTTCGGAGGGACGAGTTCGACGAGTCCCCAACCTTCCCGTCTACTCGCCGTTTAAGTTGGTGATGTCGTCCAATCGGAAGTCATCGGCCAACGGCCGAATCCTTCATAATTGCCCCGCGTTTCATGCTTAGTTGTATCTTTACTCAGTAAAGAGTCAATAGTCAACATTTTTTTATTGATTTTTTGGGGTTTGTTAAAGACACTGGGCTAGTTATGAAAAGTAGGCGTGCTCCGGGTCAGACTTTGGTAAATTTCCCAATAAAAGGGGCATTTCTGGAATTCCTTGATTCAAATCTCGAATCGCTGGGTTTTTCTGACCGGTCGAAATTCATCCGCGAAGCCCTAAGGGAAAAGCTCATTCAGATGGGAAAAGATTGTCCTCCTGAATTAGTCTTACCACCTGGGCGCGCCGGTAAAGGCGGCCGGCCTAAATTTTCCTACCCCGTTCTTCGTCCGGCCGCGCTCTCCTTAAACGATAAACCTAGTTCAAGGCCGCCTTCCGCAGCGGAATCGCTTTTAGACGCGGTGGGGGCTTCGGAGCAAGGCCCGCATCCAAAATCGCGGCGGAAACAATGAGCTGTCTGGCCCAACGCTGTAGTTTGCTTGCCACCCTTCTCCGCTTCGATGGTGGCCATAGAGCGGCCCTGATTTTTGCCGGCAATAAGGCTGCACCATCCCTGCCGCGCTTTTGCCGCTTTTAAAATCCGGCCCCCCTTACAACCCTTTTCAGCCATCTTTCCCACCCTTTTCAATCGTCTCCCTCACCTCCCCAACGCGCCAGCGTCTTGGACTGCGGTGGCCCTCAACCGCTATTTCAACCTAACAGAGAAAAACCCACTATTCCTTCTTCGCCACCTTCACTTCGATGTGCAGGTCGCGCAATTGGCGGGGCGAAACGGCGGCGGGCGAATCGGTCATCAAATCCGTGCCTTTGGCGGTTTTGGGAAAGGCAATCACGTCGCGGATGCTCGGCGTGCCGCAGAGAATCGCGCAAAGCCGGTCGAAGCCCGAGCGCGATGCCGCCGTGCGGCGGCGCGCCGTAGCGGAAGGCTTCGAGCATGTAACCGAACCGCAGCTTCGTTTCCTCCGGCGGAATTTGCAGCACTTCCTCGAACACCGTCTTCTGCACGTCGGGCTGATGGATACGAATCGAGCCGCCGCCAAGTTCCACGCCGTTCACCACCACGTCGTAATGCTGGCCGCGGACCTTTTTCGGGTCGGTCTTCAGCAACGGAATGTCCTCCGCCACCGGCGCGGTGAACGGATGATGGCTCGAATACCAGCGGTTCTGTTCCTTGTCGAAACTGAGCAACGGAAAATCCACGACCCAGAGAAAATCGAACCGGTCGGCGGGAATCGTCAGCTTCCCCTGCCCTTTCAAAACATCGGCGCAATACAACCGGATTTTGCCGAGGATTTCGCACGCGTTCAGCCATTGGTCGGCGGCGAACAAAATCAAATCGCCTTCCTCGATGGCCAATTTCTTCGCAAGCGCGGCCTTCTCGGCGTCGCTGAAAAATTTCACGATGGGCGATTTCCATTCGCCGCCTTCAACCTTGATGTAAGCCAGCCCTTTGGCGCCGAAACTCTTGGCGTATTCGGTCATGGTGTCAATCTGGCCCTGGGTCACGCCGGCGAGGCCTTTGGCGTTGAGCGCCTTGACCACGCCGCCGGCGGCAACCGCGCCGCTGAAGACCTTGAATTTGCTGGCGCGGAATTCCTCCGTAAAATCCACCAGTTCCATGCCGAAGCGCGTGTCCGGCTTGTCAATGCCCCAGCGATTCAACGCTTCCTCAAAGGAAATGCGCTTGAACGGCGTCGGCACGTCAACGTTCAGCGCGGTTTTCCAGACGCGCTTCAGCAGACCTTCGATGAGCGCGTAAATGTCTTCGCGCTCGATGAAACTCATTTCGATGTCAATCTGCGTGAACTCCGGCTGGCGGTCGGCGCGCAAATCCTCGTCGCGATAACAGCGGGCGAGCTGAAAATATTTCTCCACGCCGCCGACCATGAGAATCTGTTTGAACTGCTGCGGCGACTGCGGCAGCGCGTAAAACTGGCCGGGATTCACGCGGCTCGGCACGAGAAATTCGCGCGCGCCCTCGGGCGTGGACTTGAACAGCGTCGGCGTTTCGATTTCGAGAAAGCCCTGCTCGTCCATGTATTGCCGCGTGGCGATGGCGACCTTGCTGCGCAGTCGGAGGTTGCGCGCCATTTCCGGCCGGCGCAAATCCAGGTAACGATATTTCAGGCGCAATTCCTCGTTCACCTTGCTGGCGACTTCCGGGTCGTCCACGGGAAACGGCAGCACGTCGGCCACGTTGAGCACTTCCAGTTCCTTCACCATCACCTCGACTTCGCCGGTGGGAATCTTGGGATTGTTCGTGCCTTCCGGGCGCTGGCGGACCTTGCCGGTGACGCGGACGACGCATTCGCTGCGCAACGCCGCGGCGCGCTCGAACAGTTCCTTCGGCAAATCCGACGGGTCGAAGACCGTTTGGGTGCGGCCTTCGCGGTCGCGGACATCAATAAAAATCAGGCCGCCGAGGTCGCGGCGGGAATGGACCCAGCCGGACAAAGTGACCGTCTGCCCGATGTGCGCCGGGCGCAGTTCGTTGCAATGATGCGTGCGTTTCATGTCAATTTTTTGGGAGGGTTGGCATATCGCCGACCCAAATTTCGCGGACGGCGACACGCCATCCCTCCCATCAAAGCGAATGCGGATTCTGGCGAAGAAAGCGGCGGATTTCAAAGGAATTATTCTGCATTTGCCAATGACATCGCGGCGCTAGTGGCTGGCCCTGATTACCCATCTGATTTTTCTTCAGCCCGGCTGATGCACCATCGCCGATTTGACACTTTTTCCGCTTTACCTTTTCCCGGAACATGTTTGGCTGGACACGGAAAAAGGTCCACCCCAATGGAAACGCACTTATCACCATGAAAAAAAATCGTCTGTTTCTTTGCTTGCCGGTGCTCGTCCTGGTCGGCGCCCTTGCCACCTTCAATTACGGCTGCGGCAAAAAACCCGCATCGTCCACCGGGGAAAATCCGGCTGTCGAACCCAAAACGCCCGCCGTCGTCTCGGTCGAAAAGACCAGTTTCAACGAAGTCACGTCCCAGCTCGATCCCGGCGGGAATTTCTACCTGTACCTCGGCACCGCGCAATGGCTCGACGGCCTTTCCACCAAAGTTGGCGCCTGGCGGCAGACGTTTCTCGCCATGCCCAACCTCAAGCCGGAAGACACCGCCAACGTCAACAAAGCGTTCGACATCGCCACCCGCCTCATCAAGGACAGCGGCATCGAGGACGTCAGCGGCGTGGGCATGAGTTCGGTGGAAATCGAGAAGGGCATGTATCGCAACAAGGCGCTGCTGCATCATTATCCCGGCAAGGGCGACGGCTTCCTCTGGCAGCTCGCCGGCAAGGAACCGCATCCGCTCACCGGCCTTGATTTCCTGCCCGCCGACACGGCGCTGGCTGTTTTCTCGGACGTGGACCTGCCGGTGCTCTGGACCGTCGCGCAAAAGGAAGTCGCCCAGTCCGATTTGCCGCAGGCACAGCAATGGCTGCGACAAACTCCCCGTCGCAATTTGAACAAAAAACCCAGGTCAAATGGGACGCCTTCCTCAACTCGCTCGGCGGCGAATTCGGGCTGGTCATCACACTGGACCCGGCCAACAACATCCCCGTGCCGCTGCCCGGCGGCGCGTTGGAGATCCCCACGCCCGGCTTGTTGCTCGCCGTGAAGGTCAACGACGACACCATCTTCAACCGCATTGACACAGCAGCTGAAAGCCAACCCGCAAGTCATCAGCGTGGACAAGCCCGGCCTCAAGATGCGGACGATGCCCGTGCCCCTGCCGTTCATCGGCGAACTCCGGCCCAGCGCCGCCAGCAGCGGCGGCTACCTGTTCATCGCCTCCAGCGACGCGCTGATTGACGACGCGCTCGCCGTGAAAAGCGGACAGAAACCCGGCCTTAAAGCCACCGACGAATTCAAACATCTTGCGCAGGGCCTGCCCGATCAAGGCAACCAGTTCTGTTACATGAGCCAGCGGTTCGCCGAAACCTTGATGAAGGTGCAGCAACAGGCCATGGCCGCCAACGCCAAGTCCGACCCGCGGATGGCGCAGTGGATGCAATCCCTTTTCCGCAACCGGCCCGCCTTTGCCTATTCCGTCGGCATCAACACGCCGGAAGGCTGCCTGACCGTCGGCAACAGCAGCCAGAGTTACGCCAACGCCGTGCTCCTGCCCGCCGTGGCCGTGCCCGCCATGCTTTCCGCCATTGCCATTCCCAACTTCGTGAAGGCCCGGGAAACCGCGCAACGCAATGCCTGCATCAACAACCTCCGCCAGATTGACGCGGCCAAACAGCAATGGGCCTTGGAAAAGGGCAAACAAGCCACCGATGTCCCCACGTGGGACGACTTGAAACCGTACCTCTACCGGATTCCGCATTGTCCGGCGGGCGGCACTTACACCATCAACGCCGTTGGCGTGCCGCCCCAATGCAGCGTTCCGGGGCACGTGCTGCCGCCTTGAACGGTCGGCTGACTGTTTCGCAACCATTGATCGCAGCGGCGTCTCGGCAGAGCGCCGCAAATTAAAAACTGAAAAGCGCGGCTTATTCCCAAAAGCCGCTGCGTGTGTTTGCCCCAGTTTGGAAAGTGTCAGCTTATCAATTCCCCGCTGGTCATGCCTCTTGGATTCAACTAATCTTCCATTGCCATGATGGAGTTGTTGAAACCGGAAGTCATCATCACACACGAAAGCGACCTCGACGGGCTCCTGTCCGGCTTGTTGCTGCAACGGCTCGCCAAAAAACTTTACGGCGTGGACACGCCGCTCGAAGCCTACCATTTCAACCAATGGCGACAGCGCGAGTTGCGGGAAAAGGCCGCGTGGGTCGCGGATTTCACCTTCGAGCCGCGCCTCGACAAAGCGGAGTGGATGGTCGTTGACCATCATGTCACGGATGCCGCGCCCAAATACGCCCGGCTCGTGCATGACGTGAACAAATCCGCCGCGCTGTTGTGCTACGAACTTTGCCAGGAGCATGGCCTCGGCTCGCCCGCGCTGGACCGGCTTGTGCATTTGAACAACGTTGCCGATTTGTTTCTGGAGGACGACCCCGATTTCGCAATCGCCGGGCGATTATGCGAACCTCGTCAAGATTTACCAGTTCTGGAACCTGCACGCCCTCATCGGCGGCGAAATTGAAAAACTGCTCGACCATCCGCTGCTCGAAGTCATGGCCGTCAAGCGGCGCATCGAAAACCCGCTCGGCTTCGAGTGGAGCAAAAATAACGTCACCGAAATCAGCCCGACCGTCGGCTACGTGGACACCGTCGTCGGCAACAATAATCTGGTCGTTCACCAACTGCTGGAGGAGCGGGCGGTAAAATATCCGGTGCTGGTGACGCTGTTCCGGCGCGGGAACGTGGTGTTCGCCAGTTTCCGCAGCCGCGATGGCGAGGCGCTCAAGGTCGCGGAAAAATTCCAGGGTGGCGGCCACGCCAACGCCGCCGGCGCCATCCTGCCCAAATCCATCCGCTACCTTCCCGACGCCGTGGAATATCTGAAGCAGGTGCTGAATCCCAAACGGGACACGCCGCTGAACAGTTTGGAAAGCATTTTTGCCGGGATTGAAGCTGAACAAAAGAAGTGACCATCACTGGAGGCGAGGTTCGGAATCGAACGAGGAAGCCTTGCCGTTCTGAGCCTGACACACACTGTTTCAAGGCTTACTATACTTTGATTTTACAGGGTTTCAAGCCGTTTTTCCCACCGCCCGTTCAACGCCTGCTCATTGCCCCCTCACCGCCCCTTTATCGCTCGTTAAGTGAAGAATTAGGTGAAACCTTTCTCCCTCATGGACCAAGCACCGCGCGATAGAAGCGGCCACTTGTCGTCGCGACAGCGTCGGTAAACGTGAAGGGTGGAGTGTTTGTGTAAATGTTGACCCAGTTCACCAAATCCGTCGAAACTTGGATGATGGTAGAATAATAAGGAGACGGCATCGAAACGGTCACTCGAAATGTGCCGCCAGCAGTAACCCCTCGTAACTCAGGTACCGGCTGGAAGGCCAGTCCCCGGCTGGAAGGCCAGTCCCCGAGGCTCACCAAAGCTGGAAGCGAAAGTGCTCTTGACTCCGCTTGGCGTAATTTCAAGGATATAACCGCCGGTCGCAGATTCATTGTCATCGGTTAAACAGCCGGCAAACAGGTCACCGGCACTGTTAAAGGCTAGTGCAACAGGAAAAAAGGGTTCGGAGGCGAAGAACGTACTTTGTGTTCCGTTCGGCGTGTATTTATAAATGGTGCCACTCCCGGCATCTGCCTCAAACAGGTTTCCCGTGTTGTCAAAGGCTAGTGCAAAAGGAATAGCCAACCCCGAGGCGAAGGTGCTTTGCGCTCCGTTCGGCGCGAATTCATAAATGTGGCCGCTGGATTCATCGGCCTCAAAAAGACTCTGTGACTGCGCGCTGATGCAAATTAACGCAACCATTCCCGTCCAGACCGCTCCGGCGAATGAACGGCATGGGATCGCAATGTTCATGTTGGCTGAACAAAGCAACATTTGTACCAGCAACTCCCATACCTTGCTTTCTGAGCTTAGCCTGCCGTATTCGTGTCGGTGAACTGCCAATCGCCGTTGGTCCCAGCTAGGTTTGTGGAAATTGGCAGCCGCCTCACAGGTGGCGACGGATTGGTAGTGCAGAGCACCACGTTGGTGGAACTAGGCTGGCTTACACAGTGAAGCGTGACGCTGCCATCAAAATTTTGAACGGCTTGGTAAATAAGCGGGGAGGTGGTTACAACCAAAGAAGCGACGCTGCTGGTCACACTGCCGCCGACACCTAAACATGTTGCGTTGTCAGTCGGCTTGTTGCCGCACCGGGTGCAACAAAAACTCAGAAGTCTGAAGCCGTTCGCACCTGTTTCGCCGTCGCCGCAACATCAAGGCGTGCCGGTAAATTTTAGGCCGCCCACGTCGCCAACGTCGTTTGCATTACGACGTCAGTGATATTTTGGTTTCAGTTGTCGGCTGGCGTTTATTCGCGGCGGTTTTGCTTTTCCTTGAAACGATTCACGTTTAACATCTGCCCTGTTTATGGCTGAACCCACTCGCGCCGACGGGCGCACCGCAAATCAACTTCGCCCGCTGCGCTTTCAAAATCACATCGCGCCGCATGCCGCCGGTTCCACGCTCATCGAATGGGGCAATACGCGCGTCATTTGCGGCGTGACGGTCGAGGAAACCGTGCCGCGCTGGATGAAGGAACAGAACATGAAGGGCGGCTGGATCACCGCCGAGTATTCCATGCTCCCCTACTCCACTTTGGAACGCAAGCCGCGCGACAGCACCCGGGGCAAAATTGACGGGCGCTCGCAAGAAATCCAGCGGCTCATCGGCCGCGCCATGCGTGCCGCGCTCGACCTGGAAAAGCTCGGCGAACACACGGTCTGGGTGGATTGCGACGTGCTCCAGGCCGACGGCGGCACGCGCACGGCGGCCATCACCGGCGCCTACGTCGCGTTGTGCATCGCCGTCCGGCGGATGATTGCCTCGGGCAGGCTGGCGGAAAATCCCATTTTGCACGCCGTCGCCGCCGTCAGCGTGGGCATCGTCAACGGCCGGCCGCTGCTGGATTTGTGTTACACCGAAGACGTGGCGGCGGCGGTGGACATGAACCTGGTGATGAACTCCGCCGGCGAATTCATCGAGCTTCAGGGCACCGGCGAGCAAGCCACGTTCAGCGAATCGCAACTGGCCGAATTGCTCGCGCTCGGCAAGGCCGGCATCCGCGAACTGCTGGCCGCACAGGAAAGGGCGCTGGCCGCAGCCTGAATTACCGTGGGCAAGGTATCCTCCAAAATTCCGCGGCGAAAAATCCCATCGCCGACGCCGGCGCGATTGCTGTTGATCCGCCACGCCGAAATTGAACGGCGTTACCAGCGCAAGTTTGGCGGGCGGATTGACATGAATCTTTCGGCCCGCGGCCAGGCGCAGGCCAGAACGCTCGCCGATTTTCTGCGCGGCAAAAAAATCGCCGCGATTTATGCCAGCCCGATGAAGCGCGTGCAGCAAACCCTCGCGCCGTTTCTGAAAAACGGCGCGCCCGCCCAAACCATCCTGCCCGGCCTGCGCGAAGTGGATTTCGGCGACTGGTCGGGATTGACTGGAACGAGGTGCGCGAAAAATTCGGCGTTCATCCCTACGACTGGCTCGATGAAATTGAACTGGGCGCCGTGCCCAACGGCGAAAACGGCATCCAATTCCGCGCCCGCGTCGAGGCCTGCCTGTTTAAAATCATCCGTCGCCATCCGGGCGAAACCGCCGCCATTTTCTGCCATGGCGGCGTCATCCGCATGATACTTTCGATTCTGCTCGACCTGCCGCTGCCGAAAACCAATTCGTTCGAGATCGAATACACCAGCGTCACCCAGATCGCCCTGCATCCGCATTTGAACGAAATCGAACTGCTCAACTTCACGCCCTGGCGGGATTGGAGCCGGATAAATCATCCTCGTCCTTCGTTCTCCTCCTCGTAATCGGATTTTCGAGCACGAGGACGAGACGGGTAAGAATGTGAAACGTCAATCGCTTTGGAACATTTCCGTCACCACGACGCCTGAGGCGGAAGACGCCGCCGCCGAAATGTTGGGCGTGATCCTCGGACGGCCCGCATCGGTTTATCGTGATACCGAAACCAGCCTCAGCGCGGTCACGGTTTATCTCAAGCAGAAATTGCGTTCACCCCGCCGCGTCCGCGAAGAAATTTCAGCCGGATTAAGACGCATCAAAGGTTGTGGACTGAAAATCGGTCCCGGCAAGATCGTGATTGCCAGGATGCGGCGGGAAGACTGGGCCGAATCGTGGAAACGGCATTTCCCGCCCATTGAAATCGGCGACGCGTTGCTGATCAAACCGGGCTGGAACAAACGCAAACCACGCAAAGGCCAGGCAGTGGTCGTCCTGGATCCCGGCCTCAGTTTCGGCACCGGCCAGCACCCAACGACGGCGTTTTGCCTGCATCAAATTGCAGCGGCGGTTTGTAGCCGCCGAAATCAGTCTTCACAAAGCGCCGCTACCACCAAATCCTTTCTGGACCTCGGCACCGGCTCCGGGATTCTGGCGATTGCCGCGGCAAAACTGGGTTATTCGCCCGTGCGCGCCATTGATTTTGATCCGGCTGCGGTTCGTGTTGCCCGCGCCAACGCCCGCGCCAATCGCGTCCAACCAAAGCTGAAAATCCGGCTGAGTGATGTAACCAAGCTGCCAATCCGTCCCGGACAGCGAGGACAGCGATATGATTTGGTGTGCGCGAATCTGATTTCCACATTGCTTATCGCGCAACGGCGCCGGATTGCGGCGCAATTAAACCGGGCTGGAACGCTCGTGTTGGCGGGCATTTTGAAGCCGGAATTTGCGGAAGTCCAAAAGGCTTATGAAGGCTTGGGGCTGAAATTGCTCGCCCGCCGGAGCGAAAATGAGTGGTGTTCGGGTTCGTTCCGCTTTGAGCGTTAACATTTCTTTGAACGGCGGAATCACGGGGCCGGTCTGATTTATTGTAGTTGCAATAAGTTTTTAGAGAGGTAACAACAGTTGGCATTGTTTACGCTGTAGTTCGGGGGAGAAAGGAAAGAGCTATGATGAAGACACTGGAAATCATTGGTGAAGCAATTCGCAACCCCAAATATCCATTCCGCAAAACGGAGCATCAACCGAAAAAAGCGCGAAAACACCGCTACGAACGCCGGAAAATCAAAGAATATCTGCATCTTGGCGACTGGCTGGGCGAAGAAATGGCCTGAGGCCGGTTTTGCACAATCTGTTTAGAAAGAGCCAGTCAGTTTCCAACCGAACCTGACGGAGCGGAAAAAATCACCGCTGGCAGGCCGGGCAGATTCCAAAAAATTCCAGCTTGTGGGTCACGGCTTTGAAGCCGTTTTGGGCGGCGATGCGCGATTCAATTTCGCGAAGAAAACACTCGTCAATCTCAATCACTTCCGAGCAGCGCGTGCAGACCAGATGATGGTGATGGCCGTCGTCGCTTTCGCCAACGAGTTCAAACCGCGCCGCGCCGTCGCCAAAATCAAACCGCTTCACCATTCCCATTTTCTCGAGCAGGTGCATGGCGCGATAAATCGTGGCCAGATCGCACCGCCCCTTGGGCATTGCGGCAAAGATTTCCCGGTTCGTCATCGGATGCGGCTGCCGCCGCAGAATTTCCAGAATGGCCGGGCGCGGGCCGGTGATTCTTCGCGATTGCCCGCGCAGACGGCTGGTTAGCGCGGACAGTTCCTGCCGCTTGTGCGAATGGGAATGGGCGCGGGTTTTCATTGCCATTCAAAAATCCCACGGATGCTTTCGGAAAAGCAAGGCGGGCCAGCGCCGCGTATTGCAGGTTGCGTCCGGCATTGAACCCTGCCTCAGGCAAAACGCGCGGCACGCACGGGAGACTACTTCATCAACAGCACCTGGCGCGCGCGTTTGATGGCGCGGGTCAGGCGGCGCTGGTAATGCGCGGGCATCCCGGTGTATTTGCGGGGCAGGATGCGGCCCTGGTCGGTCACAAATTGCCGGAGCAAATTGGTGTTCTTGAAATCAAGCGCGTCGGCGGTGAAGTCAATTTTCGGTTTCGGACGCGGCGTGCGCTGTTCCATCGTGCGGCGCGATCCGCGCTGGTCTGATTTATCGGTATTGGTTCGTGCGGGGCATAATTATTTGATTTCCTGGTGCAGGGTGTGGCGGCGCAGGGCGGGATTGTATTTTTTGATTTCCAGCTTCTCCGTCTGCAACTTCTTGTTGCGGGTGGTGGTGTAGCGCGACGGCGATTTGCCCTCCTTGCGCGCCTCGGTGCATTCGATGGTGATGGTTTCGCGCGGCATAAATTATTCCTTTTCCTTGGCTTTTGCTCCTCGGCCTCTTCGTCTTCGCCGTCCGACTTCCGTCGCGCCGGCGCTGTCAATCGTGCCCAACTGGCCGAGCCGGCGCTGACGCAACGCGCCTTCGCGTTCCAGTTGCGCCTGGGCCTCCACGGTGAAACGGGTCCACGGAATCGCCTCCAGGCGCGCCTTGGGAATCGATTTGCCGGTCAATTCGCAGATGCCGTAGGTCTTCTTCTCGATGCGCTTGAGCGCCTCTTCGATCTCATAAACGGCGTCCTGGTCCGACGACAACAGGCTCAACGCGAAGTCGCGGTCGAAATTGTCCGTGCCGGAATCCGCCATGTGCAGGCTGTAACCCGCCATTTCCTGCGCGGAATCCTTGGCCAGCCCGTTCATCTGGTGGCGCAACTGGTCGCGCAATTCCAGCAGCCGGTGGTAGTACTTCTGCCATTCGGGCTTGACCTTTTTCGGCGCGACGGCCGTCCTGGATTTCGACATCGGCTGGCCGAGAATGGCGGCCGCCGTGGCGGAAATCTGCGAGTTGCTACGCGATGTTCCCATATTATTTTCCTTCTTCTTCGTTGTCACAATTAAAAACAGTGTTCGGCTTTCATAGCAACTTTCAGTCCATTAAAGGGGCGGGAATGTAACAAAGAAAAATAAATACGCCATAACAATTTTCAGGAATTTTCGGTTCGGGCACATCAGCCCTTCTCAATGCAGGCGTAAGCATTGTGATTGTGGATGCTCTCATAATTTTCCGCCTCGACCTTGTACCACTTTACCTGTGGATGCGCGTTCAGCTTCAACGCCACGTTGCGCACCAGGTCCTCCACGAACACCGGGTTTTCATACGCGCGCTCGGTCACCGTCTTTTCGTCCTGCCGCTTGAGCAGCGCGTAAAGCTCCGAACTCGCCGAGCTTTCGATCATCGCCACCACGTCTTCGATCCAGACCGGCTTTGTGAACCGCAACGCCACCGTCACCAGTCCGCGCTGATTGTGCGCGCCGTATTTCGCAATCGCCTTCGAGCACGGGCACAGGGTCGTGACGTTCGCCTTTACCGTCAGCACAAAGTCAATTTCATCGCCGCAGGCCGCCGCGTCGAACCGCGCGAGGTAATCCATCAGACTCTCCAGGCGCGACACCGGCGACTTTTTGACCATGAAATAGGGAAACTCGATTTCCAGATGCGACGTGGCGGCGTGAAATTTCTTCTGCATGGCGCGAAGAATTTCCCCGATGTTCTCCACATGAATCACGTTGCCGTGCGCGTTGAGCACCTCGATGAAGCGGCTCATGTGCGTGCCTTTGAATTCCTTCGGCAAATCCACGAACATCCCGATGGTCGCCACCGTGTTCTGAACGCTGTGCGCCTTGTCGCGCACCTGGATCGGAAACCGCAAATTGCGCACCCCGACCTTGTCTATCCGCAACTCGCGGTGATCGCGCTCGCTTTGTTTGTCGTGCAATTCGGGCGCCGCGAATTTTTTCCGGGGCGCGCGCACCGCGCCGCCGCGCTGGCTGATTCGAAGCATGAAAGGAAACTAGCAGCTTTGGCGCATTTGGCAAAACGTTCTCTTGAAAACATATCCGGCTGGCGCTTCGCCAAACGCGGATTTAAGCTGCCCAAAACTCGTTTAAGAAAAGTTCGCCTGACCTCATGCAAGTCCGCCCAGCCACCATCTCCGATGCGCAGACAATTGCCCGGATTCATGTTGCAAGCTGGCAGGCCGCCTACCGCGGACAAATGCCGGACGATTTTTTGAACAAATTGGACGTGGAGAAACGCGCCGTTTTCTGGCGCTCGCGTTTGACCGGCCAGCCGCGCGGGGTTTTCGTCGCGGAATTGGATTCGGAGATTATGGGATTCTGCGATTTGATTCCGTCACGCGACAAAGATACGAATCCACAAACCGTTGCCGAAATCGCGGCCATTTACATTCATCCGAATCATTGGCGCCAAGGCGCTGGCCGGGCGCTTTGTCACCGCGCCCTGGAAACCGCCCGGCTTGAAAATTTCAGCGCGGTCACACTATGGGCTTTGGCCTCGAACACCGCCGCGCGAAGTTTTTACGAAACGATGGGATTCCGGCTTGACGGCGCAACCAAAACCGATCTGATTTCTCACAATCATGAATTACACCACGTTCGCTTTCAGATTTCCGTCTAAATGTTCTGGCCACCGGCGACGTTTTGGGCTGGCCGGCCTGGCGCTGGCACTGTTTTGTTCCGCGTCTCTGGCCGCCGACACCTTCCGCGTCGCCACTTACAACGTGGAAAATTACCTGGACGCGCCGACGCAATCGCATTCACAGGTCAAATCCGCCGCCGCCAAAGCCAGGATCCGCGAAAGCATCCGCGCGCTGAATCCCGACGTGATTGCGCTCGAAGAAATGGGCAGCGTCAGCGCGCTCATGGAACTGCGCGCCTCGCTCAAGGCCGAAGGGCTGGATTTTCCCTATTGGGAATTTGTCAGCGGTGAGGACACGAACATCCACGTGGTCGTGTTGAGCAAATTGCCCATTATCGCGCGCCGCCCGCACACAAACGACGTTTTCCTGCTCGACGGCCGCCGTTTCCGCGTCAGCCGCGGTTTTGCCGAGGTGGACATTCGCGCCGCGCCCAATTTCACCTTTACGCTCATCGCCGCGCACTTGAAATCGCGCCGCCCCACGCCCGAAGCCGACGAAGCCGAGCAACGCCTGCAGGAGGCGAAAATCCTGCGCGGCATCGTGGACCAGGATTTGGCCGCCCATCCGAACGCGAAGCTGATTGTGCTGGGCGATCTCAATGACGTGAAGGATTCCGATTCGACGAAGGAAATCGTCGGGCGCGGACGGTTCAGGCTCATTGACACGCGCCCCGCCGAGCGTAACGGCGACAATGCGCCCGCGGAAAATCCCTGGTTCGACCCGCGCAACATCACCTGGACGCATTATTACGGCAAGGAAGACAGCTACAGCCGCATTGATTACATTCTGCTCAGTTCCGGCATGGCGCGTAATTGGGTGAAGAATGAGACCTACGTGCTGACGATGCCGAATTGGGGCGTTGCTTCAGACCACCGGCCCATCGTGGCGACGTTCAACGTGGAAAATAACTGAAATCGGCGCAACATCCGCGAATTTGGAAAAATCGGTTCCTTATTTCCTGCCTTCCTTATTTAATAGACCAGCACCAGCACCGCCGCCCGTGGCAGCGAATGTCAGTTCGCTCCAACTTCAGAAGGGAATGATGAGCCGATTCACATCGGCTGCTACCTAATAAACAAGGACGAGGACGGCAGCGTCCTGCGCCGACTTCACCACCTCCTCAAACTTTTCATCCTTCGTGTTGGGCGCTTTGAGCTTGGCATCCACGTCCGGCACAGATTCCAGGAACCCCAGTAGAAAACTGCTCTTGACCGCGTAATTCACATTCTCCGGCAACGCCCCGCTCGCCGCCAGCGCCGCCCCCGCATCCAGCTTGGCCGACACGATGCCGATCACGTTGCCCCGCTCATCCCAAACTGAATTCAGGAAAAGAGTTCCTGTCCGCCTTCCTCCGCTTTCATTTGATTTCAGCGCGACAAGTCTGATTTCCGTCATCGCCAAGCTTCGTGCGCCGAGCCGTGCGACCAATCCGCTATTGATTTCACGACCTCCCTCATCCCGGCCTTCTCCCCAAGGAGAAGGAGAATCGTTCGCCGCTTTTCTGAAAATTCGCGCGACTGAATTTGCCGGACGGTCATTCGCCAGCCAGAAACTGTTCGTGGCGTTGTCCTCTCCTGGGGGGAGAGGAAACAGGTGAGGGCGAGCGTCAAAACCAAATTCTCTCCGGCAGTCGTTCATCCCAAAATGAATACCGGAAAAGAGTTCCCGTCCGCCTTCGTCCCCAAGGCGGACTACAGCGCGACAACAAGTCCGCCCTCATCTGATTTCCGTCATCGTCCAGCTTCGTGCGCCGAGCCACGCGACCCGTTGCCCTTGCGGAATTCAGAATGCCGTAGCAGCCGACGTGAGTCGGCTCAAACTTCTCCCTCGTCGGAATAATGAGCGGATTGACATCCGCTGCTACGATTTGAATGCCAGCCCTAACGGGCTTTCCCTCCCGACGCCGGGTAATATCACACGTTCGCTGTCAATTGCTACCAGCTTGCTTTTATCAGAGCTTCTCCGGTTTTGACATCAAATCGGCGACGCGCTGAAGCAACCGGCCCGCCGCGCCGCCGTCTATTACGCGATGATCAAAACTCAACGTCAGGTTCGCCTCCATGATCGGCACGAACTGGCCTTTGACCGAATCCCAACTGGGCGCGTGGCGCGCCGCGCCCATGCCCAGCACGAGCGTCTGTTCCGGCAGCGGAATCGGCGTCGCCCATTCCAGTCCGAACGTGCCGAAATTGGTGACGGTGGCAATGGAGCCGCCGGTGGCGTCCGGCGGCAATTTGCGTTCGCGCGCCATTTCCACCAGTTCGTTGTAAGGCGCAATCAGGTCTTTCAGCAACCGTTTGTCCGCGTTGCGCAGCACGGGAACCAGCACGCCTTCCTCCGCCTCAACCGCGAACGCGATGTCAATCGAAGAGGGATGCACAATTTTGCTTCCCACCAGCCGGCCCGCCGGGGCGCTGTTCTCGGCCAGCGCCACTGCCAGCGCGCGCAATGCGCAAAGCGCCGGACCGGGCTTGGGCCGCGCCACCTTGCGGTAGGCGAAGAGCGGGTCAAGGCAGACCGGCATGCCCACGTGCGCGATGGGCCGCGTCCAACTGCGCCGCATCGCGTCGGCCACGGCCACGCGCATGGTGGAGGCCTGGCTCATTTTCTGTTTTTCGAGGTGCGCGATGAATTTTTCAAAATCCTCAACCGTCACCCGTCCCGCCGCGCCGCTGCCCGCGACGCCCGCGAGGTCGGCGGCGCTCAAACCGAGTTCCGTCATGCGCGCCTTGAGCCGCGGCGAAAGGAAACTGGCGCCGGCGGCGTTCGCCGGCACCGGCAGGCCGCGCACCGTCGGCCGTACACGGTTCCGGCTGCCATTGGTGTCCTGCTTGGAAACGCGTTCGGTGTCGCCCGGTTTGGGCGGGGCCGAAATCTCCAAACCCAGCCGCGCGATTTCCTCGTTCGTGGTTTCAATGCGGCCAAGCGTGGCGCCAACGGGGTAGCTCTCGTTCAGTTGCGCGGTGAGTTTTTCGATGCGCCCGCCACAGGGCGACGTCACGGTCATGTTGGCCTTGTTGGTTTCCACTTCGATCAAGTCCTGGCCGGCTTCAACGATGTCGCCCGGCTTGACCAGGAAGCCGATGATGTTGGCCTCGGCGATGGATTCGCCCAGTTGCGGCATGATGATGGGAATCTGCGGCATAATTTTTCAGAGTCTCAGGAGTTTCCGGGCGGCGGCGGCAATGGCGCGCGCGGTGGGACGATGGGCCGTCCACAAATTCGGGTGATACGGCACGGGCGTATCCTTGGCGTTGAGCCGTTGCGGCGGCGCGTCCAGCAGGCCATAGCCTTCGCTTGTCACACGCGCGATGATTTCCGCCGTCACCCCGCCCCACGGCCAGGCTTCGCCGACGCAGAGCAACCGCCCCGTGCGCGCGACGCTGGCCATTACCGTGTCGGTGTCAATCGGTTTCACGGAACGCAGGTCCACCACTTCCACCTCCCAGCCTTCGGGCGCGAGTTCCTTGGCCGCTTCCAGCGCCTCATGCACCATGGCGCTGTAGGCCACGATGGTCATGTCCCGGCCCTCGCGCGCGATGCGGGCCTTGCCGACGGGCAGGGCTTCGGTCGGGAGCGATTCAGCCTTGAGATGGTAATAAAGAAATTTGTGCTCGCAAAAGATCACCGGGTCGTCAATCGCCACCGCTTCGAGCAACATGCTGTAGGCGTCCTCGACCGTGGCGGGCGTCAACACAATCAATCCCGGGTAATGCGCATAAACTGTCTCCATGCACTGGCTGTGAAACGGCCCGCTGCCCGACGTGCCGCCAAACGGCAGGCGCACCGTGACCGGGCAGGGCACGTTCGTCCGCCAGAAAAGGGTCGCCGCCTGGTTGACGATTTGATTGAAACCGACGGTGGAAAAATCCGCGAACTGCATTTCCACAATCGGCCTCATGCCTTCAATCGCCGCGCCGACGGCCAGCCCCATGATGGCGTCCTCGCTGATGGGCGCATCCAGGACGCGGCCGGGAAATTCCTTGGCCAGATTCTTGGTGGCCTTGTGCGCGCCGCCAAACGCGCCGACGTCCTGCCCGTAAATGAACACGCGCGGGTCGTCACGCAAGGCGTGCGCCTGCGCTTCGCGGATGGCTTCGAGATAGGTGAGGCTCACGGGATGGTAAATGGTTTAACCAATCACTTATTTAACCCGGCTCAAGTCCTTCACTCAAATGTTTGGTTGCAATCGCCCGCCACTCCTCGGCGAACGGATCGGGCGCCGGCTCGCGCTGCACCTGGGCGATGGCTTCCTCGATTTCATGGATGACTTCGCGGCGCCAGGCAGCGAGCGTCGCGGCATCCGCCCACTTTTGCCGGACCAGATGCTCCTCGGCCACTTTCAAACAATCACGCCCGACCAGCGACGCTTTTAACTTGGAATCAACATAGCTGGCATCGTCGTGTTCGCCATGGCCGCACAGCCGGAGCAACGTGGCAATGACCAGTTGTGGTCCATTGCCGGAACGGGCGCGGGCAACCGCCCCCCCGACGCTTTTTAAGCATTCGTTCAAATCGGTGCCGTCCAGCGAATCCACCTCCACGCCGTAACCGGCCGCCTTGTCCGCCAGATCGCGGCAGGCGAACTGGCGCGAAGTCGGCGTGGAATAGGCGTAATGATTGTTGGCGACAATCAGGACGAGTGGCAATTTTTCCACCGCCGCCTGATTGAGCGCCTCGTGAAACGCGCCGGTGGAGGTCGCGCCGTCGCCGATGCTGGCCGCGCCGACGGTGCCGGAGATTTTTTTAAACCGGCGCGCGAACAAGATGCCGTTCACGACGGAAATCATCGCGCCGAGATGGCTGATCATCGGCAAGTAACCCTCCTGCGGCTTGCCACGATGAACGTTGCCATCGCGTCCGCGCATCGGCCCCAGCGCCGAGCCGAGATAGGCGCGCGCCGCGTCCAAAACCGTCTCGCCAAAGGCCAGCCGTCCCGCCGCATCGCGAATCAACGGCGCAAAGACGTCCCCCTTCTGCAAACAGACCCCGGTGGCCGCGCTCAAGGCTTCCTGGCCGCGTCCCAAAAAGACGCCGCCGTGGATCCGGCCCGAGCGCCAGAGGGCGGCGAACTTGTCATCCAGCAACCGCGCCAGCAACATGAAGCGGTAGGCGGCCAGATAGCTGTCGCGAAATGAGGCCGCGTTTTCGACCGTACCGGGTTCGAGTACCGATTGCAGCATGAAGGGATTTTATCGTCAAAACTTTTCGCCAGCAACGTTTCTTTCGGCATTAGAATTGCGGCAATAATAAAAATCGGCTTGGCCAAAACGGCAAAACTGATATTGATTAAGCTTATTCAAACACGCGTCACGGATTGGAATTGAAATTGTCACCATGAGACAGGCGGCAGCCCAAATTTTTCTGGTCAGCAAAGATGCCGAATTGCTGGCGCGGTTGTCCGGGCTGCTGCGGGCGGATGACATCGCAATCCGGCTGGCGCCGTCCGGCAACGAATTGTTTGAAGTGCTCCACGACCTGCCCGCCGACCTGGTCCTGCTGGATGCCGCCGAGATGGAACTGCTGCGGGAACTCAAGGAAGTCCCGGCCACGCGAACCGTTCCCGTCATTGTGTTCACCGCCGCGGAGGCGCCGGCGGAACGAACGCGCGCGTTTGAACTGGGCGCGCACGACTGTGTGGGCCGGCCGTTTGACGCCGCGGAACTGCGCGCGCGCCTGCATGCCGCGCTGAACATCAAGCGGCAGTTTGGCGAATTGCTCCAGCACCAGCGCGAGTTGATGGCGGCCCGGATCACCGCCGAATCCGCCGCGCGCGCCAAATCCGAATTCCTGGCGGCGATGAGCCATGAAATCCGCACGCCGATGAACGGCGTCGTGGCGATGGTCGGTCTGCTGCTCGAAACGCCGATGACCGCCGAGCAGCGTGGTTACCTGGAAACCATCCACGCCAGCAGCGAGGCGTTGCTCACCATCATCAACGACATCCTCGATTTTTCAAAAATCGAGGCGGGCAAGCTGGAGCTGGATTTGCGGCCGTTCGACCTGCGCCTGTGCGTGGAGGAAACGCTGGACTTGATGGCGGCGCGGGCGTTCGAGAAGAACCTCGACCTGATTTACCAGATGGACGACGGGATTCCCCTGCAAGTGGAGGGCGACACGTTGCGTTTGCGACAGGTTTTGGTGAATCTGTTGAGCAACGCCATCAAGTTCACCAAGACCGGCGAGGTTTCGATGCAGATCAAACTGCTCTCGGCCAAAATGGAGGAAAAGCCGGACCACTCCCTGTTGCACCTGCATTTTTCCGTGCGCGACACGGGGATCGGCATTCCACCGGACCGGCTGGTACGGCTGTTCAAACCGTTCTCGCAGGCCGAAGCCTCCACGGCGCACCGTTACGGCGGCACGGGATTGGGTCTGGCCATCAGCAAACAACTGGTTGAATTGATGGGCGGCAAGATGTGGGCCGAAAGCGTGGCGGGCGAAGGTTCGACGTTCCATTTCACCATCAGCGTGGTGGCGCAGTCAGAAACAGCGCCGTTCGCACTCGCCGGCCGGCAGGACCAATTGGCGGACAAGCACGTGTTGATTGTGGATGACAATGCGACCAGCCGCCGCGTGCTGGCCGAGCAGGCGGCGAAGTGGGGAATGATTCCCCACAGCGCCGGGGACGCGCAGCAGGCCATGAATTTCCTCCGGGACGGCAACCCGCCTGATCTGGCCGTGCTCGACGCGCAACTGCCGGGCACGGACGGTTTCACGCTGGCCGCTGAAATCCATCAACTGCCCAAACTGGCGACGTTGCCGCTGGTGCTGCTCACGCCGCTGGGCACGCGCCAGGAGGCGCCTTCCGCCGCGTCCATTCCCTTCGTTGCTTTCACCGCCAAACCCGTCAAGCCTATGCAATTTTTCGAGACCCTGACCCGTGTTTTGTCGGATACCAAACCCGCGCCTGAAAAAATGCCGCCACCGGCACCGGACAAACCGATGCTGGCCAGCCAACAACCGCTGCGCGTATTGTTGTGCGACGACAACGCCATCAATCAGAAGGTCGCCACGCGCATTTTGCAGCAACTGGGCTACGAGCCGGACCTCGCCACCAATGGCCGGGAAGCTCTCGACGCGCTGGAACAGAAGCCCTATGATCTGATTTTTATGGATGTAATGATGCCGGAAATGGACGGTTTGGAAGCGACGCGCGCGATTCGCAAATTCCAGCAGGAAGGCGCGCATGCCAATTTCAATTCCCGCATCGTCATTGTTGCCATGACCGCCCAAGCCATGCAGGGCGACCGCGAAAAATGCCTCGACGCGGGCATGGACGATTATCTCGCCAAGCCCATCCGCCCGAGTGATGTGCGCGCCGTCATCGAACGCTGGAGTCCGCAGTTGAATCAGCCGGCAGCGGCCCAGCCCGCAGCCGCCGCCCCCGCCGCCGTGGCGCCGGACGCGGAAGAGCCGCCGGTGGAAATGGATCGGCTGCTGGATTTGGGCGGCGGCAGCCTGGAAAGCCTGCTGGAACTGGTTGCGCTTTACTTCGAACAAACGACCGGGCAACTGGCGCAATTGGAAGCGGCGGTTCGCGCCAACCAGCCCGAGACCGTCCGGCAAGTGGCGCACAGTTGCGCCGGCGCCAGCGCCACCCTCGGCATGAGACGGCTGGTGCCCTTGCTGCGGGAATTGGAACGGCAGGGCAAGGCCGGCCAGCTGACCAACGCCGATCAGTTGTGCGCCGGCCTCGCGCGCGAATTTAAATGTACCCAGGATTTCCTGGCCAAGCATCCTTCCTTGACGGGAACGGCGGCGACCACTGTTCATTCATGAAAAAAGTCCTCATCATCGAAGACGATCAAATCATTGCGAACATTTATCGGAATAAATTCGCGGTCGAGGGTTATCAGGCCGATGTGGTGTATGACGGCGAAAGCGGCTTGAAAACCATGCGGACGTTTCTGCCTGACATCATTTTGCTCGACCTTATTCTGCCCAAAATGTCGGGCGTGGATTTCATCAAACAAGTCCGCAGCGAGGCGGGTTTTGCCAAGGTGCCCATCATCGTTTTTTCCAATACTTACCTGACCAACATGATCCAGGAGGCCTGGAAGGCCGGCGCCAACAAATGCCTTTCCAAGACCAATTGCTCGCCCAAGGACATCTTGGATGTCGTCCGTCAGAGCATCGGCGACAGCGGCTCCATGCCGCAGGCCGCCGCAACGCCGGGCGCTCCCCCCCTCCGCCCAACCCGGTTTCACCGACGCCGAGGGAGACACAAAATTTCTCTCGGAACTGCGGCAGTCATTCATTGACAATCAGCCCGCCACCCTGGCCGCGTTGCGCGCCGGTTTGCAAGGCCTCATCAAGGCGGGCAACGAGACGACCCAGCTCAAGGACATCCATGAGCTTTACCGCCGCACCCATGCGCTTGCCGGCAACGCCGGCCTCGCCGGGTTCCCGTACGTTGCGCAAATGTCCGCCGCCGTGGAGGCGCTGCTCAGGGAACTTTACGAAAAACCGAGAAGCATCAACACCTCCACCCTGCGCACCGTCGCCGCCGCCGTGGATTTTCTCGGATTTCTCTTCGAGCGCGGCAAGCGCCCGGACCATCCCGACCCGCCGCCCGTCAATATCCTTGTGGTGGATGACGAGCCGATTTCACAGCGCGCCGTGGTTTATGCCCTTGAAAAGGCGCAGTTGCCTTCCTCCAGCACCGCGGACCCGAACGCCGCCCTGAAATTGCTGACCGAAACCCAGTTCGACCTCGTGTTCCTCGATGTGGACATGCCCGGCATGACCGGCTTTGAGCTCTGCACCAAATTGCGCGCCTTGCCGCAATACAGAAAAACCCCCGTCATCTTTGTTACCGCGCTCAGCGATTTCGACAGCCGCACCAGTTCCATGATGGCCGGCGGCAACGATTTCATTGCCAAGCCGTTCCTCTTCATCGAACTCACGGTCAAGGCGCTCATTCACGTCCTGCGCGCCCAATTGCAACCGGCGAAATAAGCCCGGCCATTCCCCTTCTGGCGCCTTCGCCGCGCTACAGCATGGTGGTGCCGGTATTTTCCGAAGCCGCGATGGGCGCGCTGAACATCTCCCTCGCGATCACGCCGTCGGCCACCTTGGTCACCGCGCCGGTCATGCGAATCGCAAAATCGTCGCCAATTTCGATCTCGATGGTGCCGCCCGGCATGTGAACGGAAATGTCGCGGTCGCACAGGCCGAGCTTGTGCGCCACCGCCGCCGCCGCGCTGCTGCTGCTGCCGCTCGCCAGCGTGTAGCCCGCGCCGCGCTCCCAGATTTCAATTTGAAGGTTGTGGCGGTCGAGCACCTTCATGAATTGCACGTTGGTGCGGTTGGGAAACCGCAGATGCGTTTCAAGCAGCGGGCCCAGTTTTTTCGCCAGGTCCGCGCTGATTTTTGGCAGCGGCAGCACGCAATGCGGATTGCCGATGGTCGCCGCGCAGAAATTGAACCGCTGGCCGGCGCGCAGGTAGATCGGTTCGTTGATGACTTCACGGCGCGGACCGGCCACGGGAATTTCGTTGCTCCAAAAACTGGCCTTGCCCATCTCCACGCGCACCACCTTGCCGCGTTCCATCACCGTGGCTTTCACCAGGCCACCGGCGGTTTCGACCGCGAATTCATCGCCGCGGACCAGTTTCCGGTCCCATAGATAACGCGAAAAAATCCTCAGGCCGTTGCCGCTCTTTTCCGCCTCGCTGCCGTCGGGATTGAAAATACGGAGCGCGAACTTCGCTTTTTTTGACGGGAGCGGCCCCAGCAAAATGCCGTCCGAACCGACGCCGTAATTGCGATGGCAGATCGTCTTGATCTGCGCGGTCGCCAGCGGCGCCGGCAGGTTCTTCGGGTCAATGACCAGGTAGTCGTTGCCCAGTCCGTGATATTTGGTAAAAGCCCACAACATGAATCCAGCATACCGCGACGCGCGCAAAGCGCAAAACAGAATCAGGGCTGGTCCGGCAATTTTGCGGCGCGCTGGGCTTCCTCCTGATGAAACTTGTGGAGGAACCGGTGGAACACCGGCGCAAAGAAAATTCCGAGGCTGGTCAGGAACGCCAGGCCGCTGAACAGCGCGTAGCAGCCGGCAAAAATCTTGCCGCCATCGGTTTGCAACAATGACACCGGGCCCATGCCGGACAAAATCATCGCCGCATTGACGAAGGCGTCCACCCAGGACATGGACTCGAAGGCGCGGTAACCAACCATCCCAAGACCGAGCGCAAACGCGATGACCAGCAGGCCGATGCCCGCGCTCCGGGCAAGGCGCGCGTAAAATTCACGGCGCGGCAGCAATGGTTTTGAACGATGCTCGAACATGGAATCAATTGCGGACTGAAATGTGTGGGTTTGCACCATTGCTCAACGATGTTTTGATCAAAGCCCGGTGCCCCTCGCCCCAATCCCTCTCCCCGCCGTGCGGGGAGAGGGTGTCCGCCAGGACGGGTGAGGGGCTCAAAATCTCATTGAATGTGCCGTTTGTTTTCGTAAATGAATCATTTTGCCGTTTGCACGGTGCCAACCATCTCCCGCACGTCCCCGAGGTTGTGCCTTCGCAAAAATTCGCGGATGCCGGCTATGACCTGCAACACCGTTTGCGGTTCGTAGAAATTTGCCGTGCCCACCGCCACCGCCGCCGCGCCGGCCACCATGAATTCAATCGCGTCCGCCGCGTTCTGAATGCCGCCCATGCCGATGATGGGGACCTTTACGGCCTGCGCCGCTTCCCAGACGAGTTTGATGGCAATCGGTTTGATGCATGGCCCAGTCAAGCCGCCGGTAACGTTCGCCAGCTTCGGCTTGCGCGTCTCGATGTCAATAGCCATGGCCGGAAAACTGTTCATAATGGACAGCGCGTCACTGCCGGCATCCGCCGCAGCCTTGGCGAAAGGCGCAATGTTCACCACATTCGGGCTCATCTTCGTAATCAGCGGCAGATTCGTTACCTTGCGGCAAGCGGCGACAACTTGGGCGAGTAATTTCAGGTCCGTGCCGAACTGAGCGCCGCCTTCCTTGATGTTGGGACAGGACACGTTGAGTTCCAGCGCGCCCACGCCACCAAGGTCGTCAAATCGCCGCGCCACTTCGGCGTATTCATCAACCGTGGTGCCCCAGATGTTGATGATGGTCGGAACCTTCAGTCCCTTGAGGAACGGCCAGTATTTTTTGATGAACCCGTCCACGCCCGGCCCTTGCAAGCCGATGGCGTTGATGAGTCCACTGGCGACCTCGACCGTGCGCGGCGTGGCATTGCCGCGGACCGGATGCAGCCGGATGCCTTTCACGACCACCGCGCCGAGCTGGTTCAAGTCCAGAAGTTGCGCGTATTCGACGCCGTAACCGAATGTGCCCGACGCCACCATCACCGGGTTTTGCAGCGTCAGCTTGCCGATCTGGACGGACAGGTTCAGGCCGTCATCCGCCTTTGTCGCTTTAGCCTTGGGCACTTTGGGCTTCATTTGACCACCTCCCACTTAACTTGTCGCGCATCAAACACCGGGCCTTCGGTGCAAGTACGCTGGTATTCCCAAGCGTCGCCGGTCTTGACCGGAATCACGCACGTCAGACAGACGCCGACACCGCAACACATGTGTTCGTCCATCGAAAGTTCCGCCGGCACGTTGAATTCTTCGGCGATTTTTCCAACCGCTTTCAACATTCCCGTTGGGCCGCACGCGAATACTTTCCGGTGGGGCATCTTTCGTTTTAATTCGCCAAGCAACGGCTGCGTGACCAATCCTTTTTTGCCGTGACTGCCGTCTTCGGTGGTTACGCGCACGTCCCAGCCGAGCGCCTGAAATTCCTTCTCGCACAGAATGTCAATTCGTTTGCGGCCGCCGACGAACACGATGCCTTTCTGCGGCGAACGTTGCGCCAGCAGATACATCGCCGCCATGCCATAACCGCCCGCGACCAGCAGGGGAATCTCGCCACCGCGTTTGGGCACGGTAAATCCGTGGCCGAGCGGCGCAATGACGCTGAGTTCCTCGCCGGCACCCAACCGGGCCAGCGCATCGGTGCCTTTGCCGACGGTTTTGTAGAGGATGGAAAACGTGTCGCCGGAAACCTGGAAGATGCTGAATGGCCGGCGCAGCAAGGCGTCCTTCAGCGGCAGCACGCGGATGTGGGCAAACTGTCCGGGCTGGGTGAGCGGCGCGATTTGCGGCGCGCGCAGGACGAGGCGGAAATAAGCATCGGTGTCGCGCTCGTTGGAAACGATCTGGACGGTTTGCTCAAGCATGGCCGAAGGCCAGCATGGTCGGCAGCGGCAAACCTGTCAACTTTGGGTGTGCGCCGGGAATGGGCCAGTTTACTTTTCCGGGTGGGGTGAGCGTCCTCGCGAGCCGTCGTCGCCGCGCCGGGCGCGCCCAAGCCGGCTTCGTCAACAGCCTCGCCCCGCCAAAATAACCCACCGCCTGCGCGTTACCGGACCTCCGGTGCGGATTCCGCGTTCGTGACCGTGTGCCGGATGGCCAGGGCCAGGGCCACACCGAGCAGTGTTCCCGCTGTATTCGTTAAGAGGTCGGTAATGGAGGACGTCCGGTTGGGCAGCCAGGCTTGAATGACTTCAATCGTCAGGCTGACCGCAGCCCCGGTGAAGACCACCAGCACGGCGCTGGCGGCCCGTTGATTCGGCCTGAGCGAACAGCGATAAAGATAAAAACAGAATCCGAACGGCAAGAAACCGAGGATATTGATGACGATGTCAGAATAATCCGGACGGTCGTAAGCGATGTCCTTCCAGGGCGGGATCAACAGCTCTCTGTGGATCGGCTGAAAAACCATGGGAATGACTACATGGTGCCGGTTGCCGGAGGAATCTTCCGCCTGCTGCCCGCGGCCTTCGTCGAAAAGGTAAAGTGCCCGCAGGCCGGGGGCATTCGAGAGTTGCGCGGCGTGGCCCTGTGTCCACAGCGTGTGGTGCCTGGCGATTTCGGCCGTATTAAGCGCCCGGTTGTACAGGGCCAATCCGAACAGCCGCCCCGTCCAGGAGTGTTTTCCGGTGGCATTGTTGCCCAGTATTAACTGTCCGTCCAACGCCGCCGCGTCCAACACGAATTGCGGGAAATTTCCGGCGGCCAATCCGTCCAGGAAAAAATCAGTCCCGGCGCCATTGCCCCGGACCGTGATGAACCGGGGCTTTCCTTCCGGCAACGCATCATCCACGCCCACCTCGGGAATTTTACCTGTCGTCGTCGTTTGCCGGGTCGTCGCCCGCAGCAAAAAATCCTGCTTCCATTGGCAAAGGGTGAAATCGAAAGGCAGGCTCGGGTTGTGGATCGTCAGGATGTCAAACACGTTGTTGGCGGGTTCGTGCTGCGCTGCGAGCCACAGCTCCAAGGTGAAGTTTGCGGACTTTCCGGTGGCGGCATTCAACCCCGGCATTGGCAGCGGCGCGGGATCGCAGGCGATTCCGTGAGGCTCAAAATGCAAGCCGGCGTGGTTCGCCAGCCAACTGACCCGGTTGGGCGGCCGGAAGGCGAACGGCCACAATCCCACCACCAAGTAACCCGCCACAATCACGAGACTCAGCCAGCCGAACCATCTGCCATTGGGAATGCCTTTCACGTGACGTCTCCCTCCGGCAACCCGGCAAAGTTTGCAAAGTTTCGAGATGTATCCATGCGGCCTGAGTCTAATCTCATTTCGAAACCGAGGCGAATTTGTTCGGCGACCCCATGAACATTTACCGGGACCACCCCCGCTTGAACCTCTGCATCATTGTCGTGAGATCGCCGAAATTATATTTTCCTCTGGCAATCCGGCTTTGCTTGGCGCATGATTAAGTCATGCCTGTGGGCGAGAATCAATTCTCCACCATCCCGCCATTGTAGCAAAACGAACCTTGTGAATTCCATAAAGATTTTGGGAGTGCCCGTGGCTTGTGCCACTTATGATTCCGCGCTGGAACATGTCAAGGAATTGGCGCGCGAACCGCGTCCGACGGCAGTCTGTCCGGCCAACACTCACATCCTCGCCGAAGCGCGGCATAATCCGGGCTTTGCGCGGGTATTGGCAAAATTCAACCTCGTGTTGCCCGATGGCATGCCCGTTGTCTGGGCGCTTAATCGTCGTGGGGCGGGGTTGTCCAACCGCGTTTACGGCCCCTACCTCATGCGCCATGTGTTGCAAAATACGCCCCGCCCCTGGCGGCACTTTTTTTTCGGGGATACCGCGGACTGTCTCGCCGATCTGCGGCGCCTGGCGGTACAATTACAACCCGACATCGAAATTGTCGGAGCGGTCAGTCCACCCTTTCGGACGTTGACCGAGGCGGATGAGGTGTCATTTGCGCAAGCCATCAACGAAGCCGCGCCGGATTTCATTTGGGTCGCGTTACCGGGCGTGCGGATGGAGCATTGGATCATTCAAAATCAGGCGCTTTACCGCCGCGGGGTGTTTCTGGCGGTGGGAGATGCGTTCACCCTGTTGACCGGGCGCCGGCGGTTTGCACCGGCCTGGATGCAGCGGCTGGGGCTGACCTGGGTTTTCCGGCTGGTTTCCGAACCGCGCCGGCTGGCGTCGCGATACTTCAAATACAACCTCCTGTTTTTGTTTTATCTGCTTTGGGACGGTTTGCGCGGACGGGCCTCCGAGCCAAACGGTGTGACGGTGGAATAATTTGATTGAGTGAAACAGCACGATAAACTATCTAACAGTTTCCAATTGCCACATGAATGAACCAGCCAAACCCGGAGTTTTAACGGAATTTCAAGCTGATTTCGCGGATGGTTGGCGGCGTTTGCCAAACAAGGGTTTCTTTTTCATTTTGCTGGCAGCCTGGCTGGCGCTGTTTCAATTTTTGGGCAATTCGATCTTTGGTTACGTCCACAGTCCGTCGTTGTTGCATTGGATGTATAATGCCTACAGCGTCGGGGGCCTTTCCGGCGATGACGCCGATGGAAACCTGATGCCTTTTTTGGTGCTTGGTTTGTTTTGGTGGAAACGCAGGGAATTGCTCGCATTGCCGTTGAAAATCTGGCCCGCCGCGCTGCTGATTGTCGGTTTCGGACTGGTGTTGCATGTAACGGGTTATATGGTTCAGGAACCGCGCCTGTCCATCGTGGCGCTGTTCACCGGAATTTACGGATTGATGGGGTTGGCGTGGGGACCTGCCTGGCTGCGCCACAGTTTCTTCCCGTTTTTTCTTTTCATTTTTTCCGTGCCATTGAGCACAATATCCGAACCGATTACCTTCCCTCTGCGCCTTCTCGTTTCCGTGCTGGTGGAATGGGTCGCACACAACATTCTGGGGATTGGGGTGCTCCGAATGGGCACGCAACTGTTTGATCCCGTGGGCACCTATCAGTACGATGTGGCGGCGGCGTGCAGCGGCATCCGCAGTCTTACGGCAATCCTTCTGTTCGCCACGGTTTGGGGATTTGTGGTGTTTCGTTCGCCGTGGAAACGGTTGTTCATGATGGCGCTGGCGATTCCCCTCGCATTTTTGGGAAATCTTCTCCGGATGCTCTTGATCATCATCGCGGCGGTGATGGGCGGCCAATCATGGGGCAACTACGTTCACGAAAGCACCCTCATCAGCCTCGTTCCTTACCTGCCAGCCTTCTTGGGATTGCTATTCGTCGGACGGTGGCTGGAGGAAAAAACTGATTTGAACCAAAAAAACCAGCCATGAAGAGCCAGAAAGTCCTTGTTTTTATCATCATGCTGCTGTTGATCGGCGCCGCCGCCGGGGCCTTGACGTGGCTCAAGAAAAATCAAAGACTGGGCACGCCCGGCATCATGGCAACGCCCATCCCCGGCAGCATAAAGATGACTTTTGATTTGCCCCCGCACGTCCTTGATTACACCTCCGAACGCGTGCCGGAGGATAAAATCGTCGTAGACACGCTTCCCAAAGACACGAGTTTCACTCAACGACGTTATGTTGCGCCGGATGGAAAGTTTTTGGTGAATGGCAACATTGTTTTAATGGGCATGGACCGAACCAGCATCCACAAACCTGAGTTTTGCCTGCCGGGACAGGGCTGGCACATTGATGATAAAACAGCCGTCGGCATTCCCATCCAAGGCCCGCATCCCTACCAATTGCGGGTTGCAAAATGGACGATCACAAATTTTATTCAGGACAACGATGGCCAGAAGCAGGCCATCAGCGGCCTGTACGTGTTTTGGTTTGTCGCAAAAAATGAAGAGACGGACACCCATTGGCAGCGCATATGGTGGTTGACGAGGGATCTGTTAACGAAGGGTGTTTTGCAACGCTGGGCCTATGTTTCCTATTTTGCCGTTTGCCAGCCGGGACAGGAAGACGCCACTTTTGACCGGATGAAAAAACTCATCGCCGCCTCCGTGCCGGAATTTCAGTTGCCGCCAGATGTAAAATGAAGCCCGAAGTTGAGCCGCTAACAAGTTGCATTCATGCGTGAACTGGCTAATTTGAAAAACACTTCAACATTCGACCGCCATGCTGAAACGTGATCGTCAGATTCGGACGGTGATTCATCAGCTGGCGGACGCCAGTCTGTTTGCAATCGCCTTTTGGCTGGCGTATGCGTTGCGTGCCAATCCCGGCATCATCGAGTGGCTGAAGCTGGAACCGTCCAGCCCGTTGGAAAACTTCGCGTGGCTTTATCTCGTGTTGATTCCCGCCACGCCGCTCGTCCTCGAATCACAGGGATTTTATGATCATTCTCCGCTATGCCACCGCGGGGCCATTCTGTGGCCTTTGTTCAAAGGGTGCGTGCTGATCACCGTGGGCATGATGCTGACGGTCTACCTTTTTCACCTGATCGTGGCGCGGGCCATTTTCATTTTGTTCGGATGCCTCGGCTTCTGCATGGTGTACTCGAAAGAAGAATTGATTCGCCTGCTGCTTAAAAGCAAAGTCGCCCAGTTGCAATACAAGCGCCGTTTCATTGTTGTCGGCACGGAACAGGAAATCGCCAAAATGCGAAAGGGACTGAAGGATCGGACGGACGAAGGCGTCGAAATTGTGGCCGAACTCAATCTGCTGGAAACGCCCGTGCAACAAATTGTGTCCATGCTTCATCATTATTCGGTGTATGGCGTCCTGCTCAGCGCCAAGCACACCTATTTTGAGCAGGTGGAATACGTCATTCGCGCTTGCGAACTCGAAGGCGTTGAAGTCTGGCTGGTCGCCGACTTTTTCGCGACGCAAATCTCGCGCACGAGCTTTGACGAATTGCTCGACCGCCCGCTGTTGATTTTCCGCACCACCCCGGAAGCCTCGTGGCAGAGCGTCCTCAAACATGTCATGGACCTGGCGGGCGCGTTCGTCCTGTTGATTTTGCTTTCGCCGCTGTTTTTGCTGATTGCCATCGCCATCAAGCTCACTTCACCCGGGCCGGTCTTCTTCCAACAACAACGTTCCGGCCAGAATGGCGCGCCCTTCACGCTCTACAAATTTCGCACGATGATCACCAACGCCGAGCAGTTCAAACACGAACTGGAGGCCATGAACGAAATGAGCGGGCCGGTCTTCAAAGTGACCAACGACCCGCGCATCACGCGGCTTGGGAAAATTCTCCGCCGTTACAGTCTCGACGAACTGCCGCAGTTCTTCAATGTTTTGCGCGGCGAGATGAGCCTGGTCGGCCCGCGCCCGCTGCCCGTGGATGAAGTCAGGCGCTTCAACGATTTGGCCCACCGCCGCCGCCTCAGCGTGAAACCCGGCATCACCTGCCTCTGGCAAATCAGCGGGCGCAACCAGATCAAGGATTTCAAGGATTGGGTGCGGCTTGACCTTGAATACATTGACAACTGGTCGCTGTGGCTCGACTTGAAAATTTTGCTCCGCACCATTCCCGCCGTGTTCGCCGCCACCGGCGCGAAGTGAAACCTTGGACCGTTTAATCGTTGAATCATCGAGCCGCTTCCCTCTACGATTTGGCGATGCAAGGGTTTGATGACTCAACGATGAGCGGAAAACAACCAACCTCCGTTGTCACCGGCGCCGCCGGATTTCTGGGATCGCACTTGACCGACTTGCTTTTGGCGCGCGGCCACAAAGTCATCGGCATTGATAATTTTGTCACGGGCACGGTGGACAACATTTCGCACCTCGGGGGAAATCCCCATTTCAAATTCATCCAGCAGGACGTCTCCGAATTCATTTTCCTCAACGACCCGGTAAATTACGTGTGGCACTTCGCGTCGCCCGCCAGCCCGGTGGATTATCTCGAATTGCCGATCCAGACGCTCAAGGTCGGCTCGCTTGGCACGCACAAGGCGCTCGGTCTCGCCAAAAACAAGCGGGCGCGGTTTCTGCTCGCTTCCACGTCGGAAATCTACGGCGACCCGCTGGTGCATCCGCAAACGGAGGATTATTGGGGCAACGTCAACCCCATCGGCCCGCGCGGCTGTTACGACGAAGCCAAACGGTTTGCCGAGGCCATGGCCATGGCCTATCACCGCGAACACAAGGTCGAGACGCGCATTGTCCGCATCTTCAACACCTACGGCCCGCGCATGAGGCTGCATGATGGCCGCGTGGTCCCCTCCTTCATCAGCCAGGCGCTTAAAAACAAACCCGTCACCGTCTTCGGCCGGGGCCGGCAGACGCGCAGCTTTTGCTACGTGTCCGATTTGATTGAAGGCATCTATCGCCTGATGATGAGCCGGTACGACCAGCCGATGAACATCGGCAATCCCGCCGAACTGACCGTGCTCGAATTCGCCAGGGAAATCATCCGCGCGACGCGCTCGCGCAGCAAAATCGCCTTCAAACCACTGCCGCAGGACGATCCGAAACAGCGCCAGCCCGACGTTGCCCGGGCAAGAAAAATTCTAAAATGGGAACCCAAAGTCCCGCTCGCCAGGGGACTCATGGAAACCATCGCTTATTTCAAAACGAAAGTTTAACGTGACCGCCGGCCTGGGCCGGCTCCAACTGTTCTTCCCAAAATGATGAGCGGACGGTATCCGCCGCCACAAAACGAAATTGAAAATGCTTTTCCGCGCGCGCCATTTTGAATTTATCTTTCCCCGGCCGGCGCTGGTCATGGGTGTGGTCAACGTCACGCCCGACTCGTTTTCCGATGGCGGGAAATTTCTGGATGCCGACGCGGCCGTGGCTCATGCGTTGGAACTCACCGCGCAAGGCGCGGAGATTCTCGATGTGGGCGGCGAATCCACCCGGCCCGGAGCCGGGCCGGTGGCCGAGGCCGGGGAATTGCGCCGGGTTTTGCCCGTCATCGAACAACTGGCGAGGCGCGTGAAAATCCCCATTTCGATTGACACCGTGAAACCTGCCGTGGCCCGCGCCGCGCTTGCGGCGGGCGCGAGTATTGTCAATGATGTCGCGGCCCATCGTGAGGACGATGCGATGTGGAG
This sequence comes from uncultured Verrucomicrobiae bacterium, assembly GCA_963786375.1. GTDB lineage: Bacteria > Verrucomicrobiota > Verrucomicrobiia > Limisphaerales > UBA11358 > UBA11358. The sequence goes on along the minus strand of CAWAYP010000010.1, from coordinate 178,504 downwards.
GACGGTGGCCGAATCGGGCGCGGGTTATATTTGCATGCACGCCCGCGGCACGCCGCGGACCATGCAGGACAATCCGGTTTACACGGACGTGGTCCGCGAGGTCGGCCAGTTTTTCGAGGAACGGCGGCGGCGGTTGAGCGCCTGCGGCATTGCCGCGGATCAAGTTGTGCTCGACGTTGGCATTGGTTTTGGCAAGACGATGGAGCATAATTTGCAGTTGCTCGCCCGCTTGCGGAGTTTTACAACGATGGCACGACCGCTGCTGATTGGCGTTTCGCGCAAGTCGTTTATCGGACAATTACTGGGCGCGGGGTTGCAGGAAAGATTGCCGGCTTCGCTGGCGTGCGCGTGCCTGGCGGTGGTGTCCGGCGCGCAAATCATCCGGGCGCACGACGTGGCGGAAACAGTTCAGGCGGTTCGCATGGCGGAAGCCGTGCTGGCTAAAAAATGATGTGGACCTATCTCCAGAACGGCTGGCGGCCCGCGTTGGAAATTTTAATCCTCGCGGTGGGGATCTATTACGCCACGCGGTTTGTGCGGGGCACCCGCGGGTGGCCGGTCGTGATTGGCTTTGTGGTGCTGCTGCTGGCCCTGGTCATCGTGACCACCTTGCTGGATTTGCGGGTGTTGCGCTGGCTGCTGGTCAACGCTTCGGTCTTTATCGCCGTGGGCGCGGTGGTCATCTTCGCGCCGGAAATCCGCCGGATGCTGGCCGAACTCGGCAACCTGCCGCTGTTTGCCAGCGCGCGGGAACAGCGCGAAAATATCGAGGTCATCATTCAAACGGTGGAGCGGCTGGCGGACGTCCGCATCGGCGCGCTCATCGCCATCGAACAGTCCATCCAGCTTTTTGAAGCGGTGGAGTCCGGCGTCCCGGTGGATTGCGAAGCGACGCCGGAAATGCTCGAAACCATCTTTTTCCCGAACAACGCCATCCACGACGGCGGCGTCATCCTCAAGGGCGACCGCATCGCCTATGCGGCGTGCATTTTTCCGCTGACCCAGCGGCAGGATTTGAACAAGTCGCTCGGCACGCGCCATCGCGCCGCCATCGGTTTGAGTGAGGAAACGGACGCGGTAATCGTCGTCGTGTCCGAGGAATCCGGCAAGATTTCACACGCTTACAAAGGCCAGTTGGTGCGCGGCGTCACTTTGGAGGAATTGCGGGCCTTCCTGACCTCCGTGCTCGTGCAGCCCGCAAAATCACGCGGCGTTGCCGAATGGCTCCGCTCCCGTCTGGGCGAGCGGTACAAACCCGGCCCGGTGGTGGTCACCAAGGATGAACCCACTCCGGCGCTCAAACAAACGGAGAATTAATTGCATGGCCACGCGCGACTGGATCACAAAGGATTTCGGCTGGAAATTGTTTTCACTGATTTTGGCCGTGGCGCTTTGGATTACCGTCCGTCGCAGCCTCAGCGAAGAGCCGGCAGCCATGAGCGCGACGCCGGTGTCCGTCATTCCCTTTTCGTCGGTGGATACGCTAACGTTTACGAATCTGCCGGTGTTCGCCGTTTCCGCCGACGCCGACGTGCATAATGCCCAAATCGTTCCCAAAGTCGTCGCCGTCAGATTGAGCGGGCCGTCCGAAATCCTGGCGATATTGGAGGAAAACAAGGTTCACGCGGTTGTGAATCTCACGGGCATTGATGCCGCGAGCGGTTTGCGCCTGCCGGTGGATGTCTCGGTGCCGCCCGGTGTGGCGATTGACAAAATTGACCCGCCCAAAGTCGGTGTGACGTTTTCGCCGGCCACGGAATAGAATACCATGAACGCGCCCAAGAAAATTTTTGGAACCGACGGTGTCCGCGGCACGGCCAACGTGGAGCCGGTCACCGCTGAAACCGCTTTGAAACTTGGCCGGGCCGCCGCGCATGTCTTCAAGCATCTCGAATCGCAGCCGCGGGGTCGTGGGCGCCATAAAATCGTCATTGGCAAGGACACGCGGCTTTCCGGTTACCTGCTCGAAAACGCCATCTCCTCCGGCATCCTGTCCATGGGCGTGGACGTGCTTTTCATCGGTCCGCTGCCGACGCCGGGCGTTGCCTACGTGACGCGCAGCCTCCGCGCCGACGCCGGCATTGTCATCACCGCCTCGCATAATCCCTACGCCGACAACGGCATCAAATTCTTTCGCGCCGACGGATACAAGCTTGATGACAAAATCGAGGATGAAATTGAAAACCTCGTTTTCAGCGGAAAAATCGAAAACATCCGTCCGACCGCCAATGAGATCGGCAAGGCGGTGCGCATTGACGACGCGCTGGGGCGTTACATTGAATTCGCCAAAGCCTCGTTTCCGCGCGGCATGACACTTGAAGGGCTGCGCATCGTCGTGGATTGCGCGCACGGCGCGGCCTACAAATCCACGCCCTGCGTGCTGCGCGAGCTGGGCGCGGAAGTCATCGTCCATGGCAACCAGCCCGACGGCATGAACATCAACCAGGATTGCGGCTCGATGCATCCGGAAAATCTCTGCCGCCACGTGGTCGAACACCAAGCGCAGGTTGGCATTGCGCACGACGGCGACGCCGACCGCGTCCTGCTGTGTGACGAATTCGGCACCCTGATTGACGGAGACGACATCATGGCCGTCGCCGCGCTGGACATGCTCGCGCAAAAGACGCTGGCAAAAAAAACGCTGGTGGCCACGGTGATGAGCAACGCCGGGTTGGAAGTCGCGGTCAAATCCGCCGGCGGCAAGGTTGTTCGCACCGCGGTTGGCGATAAAAACGTGATTGATGAGATGTTGCGCAATGGCTTCAACTTTGGCGGCGAGCAGAGCGGCCATTTGATTTTCCGCGATTTTGGCACCACCGGCGACGGCCTCGTGGCCGCCTTGCAGATTTTGCGCATCATGCGCGCCCGGGGAACGCCGCTTTCCCATCTGGCGAAATGCTGGACGCGTTTCCCGCAGCTCATCACGAACGTCCGCGTGCGCGAGAAGAAGCCGTTCGAGCAGCTGGACGGCCTCAATAAACTGGTGGCCGAGGCGGAAGCGGAATTGACCGGACAGGGCGGGCGGGTCTTTTTGCGCTACTCCGGCACGGAGCCCAAGGCGCGGCTGCTGCTCGAAAGCCGCGACGCAAAGGTTTTGGAAAAGTGGTCGCAGAAAATCTGCGGCGCGATCCAGAAACAGATTGGCGCCTAAATCCCCCCGAATCCGTTTTTATTTGTTCTCCCGCGGTTCACCGAGCCGGGACAAGACCGGTATTTGCACACATCACCCAATCCTTCCCCCCAACGAGGCCCGGCCAAAACTTTGTTGGCCCATAAAATTTCAATTCAAATCATACATGGAGTTGCTGGAAGAAAGAAATCCGGTGCCGGGCGCGACGGCGGCGTTTTCGGAGTTGTTGGTGCAGCACGCCGACAGCGATTCGGCATGACCGTCGCAAAACGCGGCGTTGCTGCGGTTTTGATGGCGGAAACCCTGCGTGCCGGAATTGCGTCCCCAGAAACCGGCGTCGCCGGGATTGGGAAATGGGGCGCGCATGAATTTGTCCGCGCCGCCAGAATACTGGCCGTCGCCAAAAATCACAGTTCTGGTTGGGTGGCGCACGGCGGAATCCTTGGCGGATTCGGGAATGCTTTCGAATTGGCCGTGGCCAATGTAACTGGTGTTGTAGTTGTAGCCGGTGTAGGGATCGGTCAGCCAGTCCGCGCTGCCGGTGAACGACGGACATTGCTGGATTTTGACATTGCCTTGACCTTCCCATAGCACTCCGGGAATGACGCGATAGGGGCTGCTCTCGATGGTGGTCAAATCCCAGGCATAGGAAATGTTCACGCCATTTTCCGTGGCGTACCAGTAGGCGACGGGATACGAACCGTGATTATCCCCCACATAAACCTGGGCCGCGACCTCCATCTGCCGGAGATTGCTTAAACATTGAATGCGTCTGGCGGCCGCTTTGGAATTGCTCAACACGGGCAGGAGCATGGCGGACAGACTCGCGACGACAGCCATCACCACGAGCAGTTCAATCAAGGTGAAACCGGGATTCGGGGAAGCGCGCTGCCTTGAGGCGAACGCACCCCCCCTTCCCCATTGCAATGTCTTTTCCGGCGCATGGGCTCAAGGAACATCCACCTGCACGCGGTAAAACGCACCTTTGGGCGGTGCGGCATGGTCTTGCCATATCACGGGCTGCAGGCTGGCCGGCATGTTTGTGACCACGGGTGTCCAGGTCACCAGATTGGTTGAGCGTTCCAAAACCTGCGTGCAGTTTGGCACCGGTGTGAATTGAAGAATTAATCCGTTCGTGCCGGGTTGAATGCTCAACTGTGGTGGAATTATTTGCGAAACGACAAATGCCGACGAATTTGTGACGCCCCCGACAACGGCTTCGGCGTTGGTGGCATTGTAGGTGAACGGCTGTGAAATCCAGTTGGTTCCGGCCCATTGAAACACGCGCAAGTCGCCACCGTTTCCGGTGTAACGGTCGCCAGCGCGCAAGCCAATGTCCGCCTGAAAATTTATGGCATTGTTCCCAGTCACGGGCTTCAAGGTAATTTGATAGGCACTGGACACGTTGCCAGGAATTGGCGCGAAAGATGAAAAGTCGCTCAGTTCGACGGTGCTGACCTTGGCGATACCGCCGACGGAATCAAAATGGATTGCGATCAAATTTTGACACAAATCGTCCGGTGCTTGGAATAAAAGATTGGTAATGCCGGCGGCGATATTGGCCGGTGTGATGGAAAGCGCGTCGCCGACGACCACGGGATTCACGGCGGCAACCGCGTCAATGACTGTGTAGGTGCCCGCGCCAGGCTGGACCCGGATATATTGAATCCAGGGCATGCCGGATGCTTTCAAATCATAGCCGCTACCGCCCGCCGCGCCGATGAATTGGTCAAGGCCGCCGGCGACGGACTGGCCGCCAAAGTTGTTCGTGTAAACAGACGGATTGAGCGGTTTGGTCGGATTCATTTCTTCGTCCGTCCACGAATCGTTCGTATCGTCCCAGCGATAAGCGTTGTCGGGAAAAAGCACCGGTGTGTTGCTGTAAGTGAACCAATTTGTGCCGTCCTGACTGACGGAAACGGTCATCGGATGACCGACGGGCGAACTTCCCAAAAACACACCATCCAGCTCGGTGCCGTCGCTGATCGGGCTGGAAATTCCCGAGGCCTGGAAAAACGAATTGCCATAAACAATGAAATCAACGCCGTAAGGATTATTCGGGTCGTCGTAAATCTTCCGTCCCATTTTCAAGGTAATCTGACCGCCGCTGCTAATTTCAGTGATGACATCGCCGCCGTCGGGCGCCGTCCAATAAGGCGGCTCGATGATTTTGACGCGATTGGTCGTGCCGGTTCCAAGGAAATCAACAAATTTCAAAGTCGGGCGATTCAGAACCGCCGTCGGGTTATTGTAAGGGCTTGCGTGATAAATGTTGTTCGTGCTGACAATTTGAACGGCAAAGTCGTTCGTGTTGCAGACGTAAGCCGTGTAAGTGCCGTCGGGCGAGGGTGGAGCTTGTTTGTCGTTGTTAAAAACAGCCAGATCGGTGTAATAGTTGGGATCGTTGGTATCGGTGGGATAACCCGCGGCGGCCACGGAAAATCCAATCCACGAGCCATTCGTTACGGTTAAATCATCCAAACCATAATCGGCATATGCCCATTGACCGTGTTCCCCGGTAACCGTGTTCCAATAAGCATTCGTTCCCCGGTTTGGCGAAGCCGTAAAACCGCCGCGGTCGCCCAGTTCGGTCCAGACCTGCCAATTGGGGCCGAAGTAGCCGCTCCAATACAAATCGCCACTGTTCAACGGCACCGCCGCATCCACGTTCACCGTGGCATTGGTCAAAAGACCGCGGGTAAAATAATTCGTGCTTGTTCCGTCGGTGACACCGATGACGCCGTTGCCGTTGAGGTTGTAACCGATGCTTTCAACAAACGTGCCGTAAGATTCATCCGCCACGACGTACAGTTTGGGGTCCGCCGCGAGAATCGCCTCCAACATTTGTGTTCCGGTGGACGTGCCGTTGAAGCGGTAACCCCACACAAGCGTTTTGTTCGCAACCGGAGCGGGAACGAGGGTGTTGTTGAACAGTACCGGCGAATTCCATTCGATGACGAGTGCGGCGCGATTGGTGCCGGAACCGGTCCACAATGGAATGTCATCCAGGGAAATCGCGTGAACACGCGCGGAAACCAACAAGCCGGCCAGGGCCAGCAGCGAACAGATTTTTTTCATGGGCTGATCTTTCAATTTTGCTCCGTGAATATTTTCACGGAACGGTCTTACGTTTGAGAGACCAGCGCGAAACTGAATCATCCTCGTTCTCGTCCATCGTTTTCGTCCTCGATTACGATTACGAGGACGACGATGAGGACGATACAAACAAAAACGCCTTCAATTCCGCAAAACGGAGAATGAAGGCATCCAACGAATCCCGCCGGAAACCGTCCGACAGGCTGGCCTCATCCTTCTCTTTGACGGAGAAGCCGGCCATTGCACGACGGTCCCAGACCGCCGCTGCAACAACCGCGACGAGCACAGCCAAACCGGTATCCTGACTTCGGCCTCCAACCTCATTCCGCCTTCCCGCTTCGCTAGCGAAACAGTGGCCTTGGAATTTGTAGCCGTTACAGTGGCGCAACCGTCCCGGATTTTCACCGGGTTCCCAGACATTTGACTGCGATGGTGACGGGCAAACACCCGTCTCTTTCAAAGAACACTCCGTTTCTACGCCCGAAACAAAAATTTGCCAAGAAAAATATGACACGACCGTTCCGCGCTTGCGCCAACCCGGTTGCGTCAACATACTTGCATCGAAAAATTTTTATGAACCAGACACCCATTCGAATCGCAGTCACCGGCTCCGCCGGCCAGATCGGTTACTCCCTGCTGTTCCGCATCGCCTCCGGCGCGATGTTCGGACCGGACCAACCCGTCATTTTGCATCTGATCGAAATTGAACCCGCATTGCCCGCGCTCGGCGGGGTGGTGATGGAACTTGATGACTGCGCGTTTCCGCTGCTCAAGGGCATCGTGCCCACGGCCAGCCTTGACGAGGGTTTTCGCGGCGTGAACTGGGCGTTGCTGGTCGGCAGCGTCCCGCGCAAGGCCGGCATGGAGCGGAAGGATTTGCTTGGCATCAACGGCAAAATTTTCATCGGCCAAGGCCGGGCGATTCAAAAAAATGCCGCGCGCGACGTGCGCATCCATGTCGTCGGTAATCCCTGCAATACCAATTGCCTCATCGCCATGAACAACGCGCCGGATGTTCCCCGCGACCGTTTCTTTGCCATGACGCGCCTTGATGAAAACCGTGCCAAGGCCCAGCTCGCCATAAAGGCCGGCGTGGACATCACCGCCGTCAGCAATGTCGCCATCTGGGGCAACCATTCCGCCACGCAATACCCCGATTTTCACAATGCCAAAATCAATGGCCAGCCCGCCACCAGCGTCATTACCGATGAAGCCTGGCTCAAAGGCGAATTTATTTCCACCGTCCAGCAGCGCGGCGCGGCCATCATCAAGGCGCGTGGCTTGTCCAGTGCCGCCAGCGCGGCTAATGCCGTCGTGGACAGCGTTCGTTCCATCGTCACGCCGGCATCGGCTGGCGACTGGCACAGTGTCTGTGTCTGTTCCGACGGCTGTTATGGCATTGAAAAAGGTTTGATCTGTTCTTTCCCGGTTCGCAGCAACGGCCAGAAACTGGAAATCGTCCCAGGAGTGCCAATCAACGAATTCAGCCGTGCCAAAATTGACGCCACGGTCACCGAACTGAAGGAAGAGCGCGCGTTGGTTGCCGATTTGCTGCCGAAATAAACGGATTACCGCAGTCGCGGTTGTGACGGCTTGAAATAAATCATTTCCGCCGGCGTAAAAGCAGCAGCCCGCCCAAGGCGGACAACGCCAGGATGGCCGGCTCGGGAACTTCACCAATGTTGACCTGGAACATCGGATTATTGTCGCCGGGGTAAACGTTCCATGAGCCGCCCGCGTTGCCGGAGCGGCGTCACCGGGGATGATGCTCCAGCCGCTCAGGCCGGAGTAACTGGTGTCCGAGCTTGGCAATCTCCCGACCTCGAAGGCGTTGCCAAAATCTGGCGCCGCCGTGGCGGAAAAAACCACCCAATAGCTGGTGTCGGCGGACAGAATTGTGTTCGCGGGCGCATCATAACTCAGGTCGGTATAGGTCAGATCACCCGGTGTCGGACCCGTCAGGGCAGCCAGGCTGGTTCCCGGTTGTCCGGACACGTTGTCATACAAAGACACTCCAAAGCCCGAAGGAGCGCCGCTGATTTGGACTTCCAAATCCACCGAAAACAAATTCGCCGTGCTGGCGCCCGTGGTGAACTCCTTGGCGATCCATTGTCCGTTGTAAACGTAAACGAATTGACCGGGGGTTCCGAGATTGGACACCGCGGTGGTGACCTGCGCCGTGGCTGCGGTGGCCGCACCTATCAGGACAAGTCCGCAGGTGTATCTGGCAAGCTGAGTTTTCATGTGTTTTGTATTAGCAACTTTTAAGCCAGTGGGACCCGGTTAAAGCTGCCCTAAGGCTCCGAATCATTATTTAAGATTTTGCTTTGGATTATTTACTCTGGTCACCGATTTGCTGTCGAAATAATTTCTCGCCCCAGATAATCACAGATTCAACCCGGATCGGGTGAGCGATTTTCAATCTGTGCATATCTGTGTTCATCTGTGGCTTTTTTCTGCCTTTTCAATTAACCTCGCGCGCGTATGGCTTTTGAATCCTTCCGCGATTTTGTCGGGCACCTCGACCGCGCCGGCGAACTCAAGCGCATCGCGCAGCCCGTTGCCACCGAACTCGAAATCACCGAAATCGCCGACCGCGAGATGAAATTGCCCGGCGGCGGCAAGGCACTGCTCTTCGAGCAACCGACCGTCAACGGCAAGGTCTCGCCGTTCCCGCTCGCCATCAACACGATGGGCTCTTGGAAACGCATGGCCCTGAGCCTGGGCGCGGATTCCGTGGATGAAGTCGCTGCCGAGCTGGGCTCGCTGATGAAGGCCAAGCCGCCGACCAGCTTTCGTGAAGCCATCAAACTGCTCGGCCAGGCTCTCGATTTGCGCCACGCCAAACCGAAGGTGGTGAAAACTGGGCCGTGCAAGGAAGTGGTGCATCGTTTTGATGCTCTGCTAACCCGCACCGGGCCGTGGCCGAAGGCAATTGATATTTTGGGGAGCGCGGGCGTCTCGCCCGCAGTTTCCGGCGGCCTCGCCGGAAACGATTTGAAGAACAAAAATGTCGTTGGCGGGACGCCAACGACCGCGCCCGAGACGGGCGCGCTCCCCACACTCGCCAATTTGCCCATCCAGAAATGCTGGCCGCTGGACGGAGGCAGGTTTATTACGCTGCCCTGCGTGGTGACGCACGATCCCGACACCGGTGAACGCAATGTGGGCATGTATCGCATCCAGATTTACGACGACCGCACCACCGGCATGCATTGGCAGCTCCAGAAGGTCGCCGCGCGGCATGGACGGCGTTATTACGAGACCGGCCAGCGCATGCCGGTCAGCATTTTCATTGGCGGCGACCCCGTGTTCGCCTTCGCCGCCACCGCGCCGTTGCCGGATGGACTCGACGAATTCCTGCTGGCCGGTTATCTCCGCAAAAAATCCGTGGAACTCGTCAAATGCGAGACCAACCATTTGGAAGTTCCCGCAAATTCTGATTTCGTCATCGAAGGCTACGTGGATCCGAAGGAACCGTTGTGCGAGGAAGGCCCGTTCGGCGATCACACCGGCTATTACACGCTGCCTGAGCCGTATCCGGTCTTTCATGTCACCGCCATCACGCATCGCAAGGACGCGGTGTATCCGGCGACCATTGTCGGCAAACCGCCGATGGAAGATTTTTACATCGGCGGCGCGAGCGTGAAACTCTTCCTGCCCATCCTGAAGATGAATTTCCCGGAAATCGTGGACATCGCGCTGCCGGCGGAAGGGGTCTTCCACAATCTGGTTTTCGTAAGCATCAAGAAGAGCTACCCGATGCAGGCCTACAAAATCATGCACGGCCTCTGGGGCATGGGGCAGATGATGTTCACCAAATACATCGTAGTGGTGGACGACGACGTGGACGTGCACAACACCCGCGAGGTGCTGTTCCGGTTGTGCGCCAACACCGACCCGCAACGCGACAGCATCTTCACGAAAGGCCCGTCCGACGTGCTCGATCACGCGACGAGTGAAATCGCCATGGGCAGCAAGTTGGGCATTGACGCGACGAAGAAAATTCCGGGCGAAGGTTTCAAACGCGCCTGGCCGCCGCTCATCAAGATGGATGAAAGCGTGAAGGCGAAGGTGGACAAACTTTTTGGCGGTTGTTAATCACAATGCCGCTTCTCTACAAATACATTCCGCCCAAAGCTGAAGATGGAACACCGTTGCCTGAACTCATCCTGCAAACATTGCGAATGAGTGCCACCGACCCGCGAAAATTCAACGATCCATTCGAGGTACGTCCATGGTTTGACCAGGAGCGCCAGGACCATTTTGTCAAAAGTCATGAATCGTTTTACGAAGCCACGCTCGGCATCAAACACTCGCTGATGCAGGGTCGCTCAATGGTTGGAATCCACCCCGAGGACGCAGTTGGCTTCGGTGAGAGTCTCAACAAACGTTTCATCGATGAACTTGGCGAAAAGTTTCGAGTTCTCTGTTTCAGCCGCAACCCAAAGAGCGTTTTGATGTGGAGTCACTACACTAGCAACCACGCAGGTATTGTTATTGGCATCGAAACATCCATCGCGGGTTTCCCACAGGGATTGAAGACAGATGGTTTTGAGGTGCGATATGACCCGGACCGTTCCAAAATAAAGCTCCCGCTGGCGTATTACCAAAGCCCATCCGTTGAGTCTTATGACTTGCGCCGCAACATTGCAAATCGTCCAGATGAGCCAGTCATTAGCGGAGGTGGCTTGATCATTCCATTCCGTGAGTATCATCGACAAATTGAGGAAGCTCGGATGAATGCCTTGACCACTAAAGCCCAAGATTGGCACTACGAAGAGGAGGTTCGGTTCATCTACGATTTATCTCAACATTCGAGCCAACTTGTTATCGAGAAGGGTCGGCACCTCGTTTCAATTTCACCCAATTCGCTACGTGAAATTATCATTGGATTTCGTGCGGACGTTAAGCTGGTGCAAGAAATCGTCCGCTTGTATCGCGATGGGAAAATTGGGAAGCCAAGGCTGTTCTTCTCGGAGTGCCACCCCAATCTCTACGAGGTGTTGCCACATGAGACGAATGACCAATACCTGCTCGACTATTTCCAAATTGTTCTGCCGAACTCGTGACCTTTTTCAGCCCCAACGGGGCTGTGTCCCGAAGCCCAGGGTTGCGAGGCACGAGCTACCCTGGGTCAGCGTCCGCAAAAAATTCCCAACCGCAACGCGGTTGCGGGTCTTTGCAGACGACCGCCAATCCGTTTTAATCCGTGCATCAACGGCCACAACCGCGTTGCGGTTGAATCCGTTTCCGCATCGTGAGCCATGTCGTGGGTGCTGTTTTCGCCCAACTCGGTCTTGCGTGTGCAACGGGCAACCGGCGCCGGGCCGGTGGTGCTGCGAATCCTGATGCTGTTTGCCGCTGTGTTGTTGAGTTATTGGGTCTATTGGCAACTGGTCCGTGGTTTTCAAATTCACGGCATTCTCCTGAGCTATCTTGCCGTGCCACTTCTGCTTCTGATCGGAGAATCGCTCGTTGCCATTATGAACCTGTTCCTGCTGCCCTGTGGCTACCTGCTTCCCGCGCTGCTTTGCCGTCCGTGGGCGGCGCGGAGCATTGCGGATTTTTGGGGCAACCGATGGAATCTTTGGTTCAGCGACTGGTCTCGCTACGTCATCTTCGGCCGATTACGCCGTCGCCCCATGTTCGCGCTGTTCCTGGTCTTTGCGGCTTCCGGCATCCTGCACGAATGCTTGATTAACGTCCCGCTTTACTGCGTCACGGGCAGAATTCTCTTCGGCACGATGATGATCTATTTCCTCCTTCAAGCGGTCGGCATCCTTGTGGAACGCCATTTCCTGAAAAGTCATCCGCGCTTGATGGTGATGTTTGTCTGGCTGGTGGTTTTCGTGCCATTGCCTTTGGTGCTTAACGAAGGATACCTTCGCGGGCTCCAGCTTTGGCCTGATTCCAACTAGATTTGTATTCACGCCCCTGGCGGCGGCAGCAATTCCCGCCCGAATATTTTCGCAACCTCCATCACGCCCGGGATGTCCTGCGGTTGCCGCCGGTTGCCGCGGACTGTGCACGCCGTTACCTACGTGATTTTACCTGCCCATAATGATACCGGCAAGCCATTCACTCCGTAACTGCCAGCGCGGCGGCCTCTTCGGCGACCGGGCGGTCCCGTTCCTCCATTTTTGCCCGCAATTTCTTCAGCGCCTGTTCCTGAATCTGCCGGATGCGCTCGCGTGTCACTCCCAAATGCCCGCCAATTTCTTCCAAGGTTTTTTCCGTGCCGTCCTTGAGTCCAAAACGCATGGCCAGAATGGCATTTTCGCGCTGGTCAAGCGTGGCCAGAACTTCCCGCACCAGTTCGGTGTCGGTTTCCTGGACAAGCCGGTCAAAAGGCGCCGCCGCATTGGGATCCGCCACAACTTCAGAAACGCGCTCCGACGCGTCGTCGCCAATCGGGGCGTCCAGTGAAACCGGCGCCTTGGATGCCTGGCGATATTGTCGGATGCGCCGCGGATCAAGGTCCAGTTCATGCGCCAACTCGTCATCGGTCGGGTCGCGGTCAAAGGTTTCGCGCAGTTTCACCTCCGCCCGCCGGATATGCGCCACTTTGTCCACCACATGCACGGGCAGGCGGATGGTCTTGGACTGATTGGCCAGCGCCCGTTTGATGCTTTGTTTGATCCACCACGAGGCATAGGTGGAGAGCTTGGCCCCTTTCCGGGGATCGAATCGTTCGACGCCTTTCATCAGGCCGATGTTGCCTTCGTTGATGAGGTCGAGAAGCGGCAAGCCCATCCCTTCGTAGTCGCGGGCGATCTTCACCACCAGCCGCAGATTGGCCTTGATCATGTGCTCGCGCGCCCGTTTGTCGCCCCGCTTGATCCGTTTGGCGAGCGCGATTTCCTCCTCCCGCGTGATCAATTTCACCTGGCCAATTTCGCGGAGATAAAGTTGCAGGACGTCGCCGTGCGGCAAATCCACTGTTCCGGATTCCACCGGCGCCGTTTCCCTTGCCGCGGGCGTTGCGCGCGAAGGCACGGTCGCCGGAGGCGACACCGGACCGCGAAACCGCCGCCGCCGCAGCGGCTTGGTCAAGCGGGCGCGGGATGGCGCAAGCCTGGCGGTTCCCGACCGATAAGTTCGTTTGAATGCGGTTTTCATTTGTTGCTTTCTATTCTCAAGCCGCGACAGCCAGTCTTTCCAGTTTGGAAACAATCATTTTCTTGCCGACAACCCCCGCGGTTTGATGGCGCAGTTCGTTATCGGCGAAGTAGAGCAGAGCCGGAATGGAATGAATGCCGAAGCGCGCGGCCAGGGCGGGATGGTCGTCCACGTTGACCCTGGCGACCTTCACCCGGCCGCTGTGCCCGATGGCGATTTCGTCGAGCACGGGCGCGAGCGTTTTGCACGGCCCGCACCATTCGGCCCAAAAATCCACGAGGACCGGCAGGTTGGATTTCAGGACTTCAACCTCGAAATTCTTTTCATTGATTTCAACCGTTGATTTCATATTTCCTCAACTGTTCAGTATATGTAACAACCAATGTTACAAAGTTGTTCAAAAAAAGAGAATGTCAACCGGCTTTTTTATGGGCGCAGGCGCCGGAGGCCTTCACCGCGCTGATCACGTCGGCCAGACTGGTTTTCTCCAGGTCGCGTTCCAAAGCTTTCTGCGCGGACGCGAAAATCCGGTCCAGGGTTTCCCGGATGCAATGGCCCACCGGACACGCCGCATTGGGTTTTCGCGACGGCGTGGCAAAAGGCTCCGCTTCTTCAACCGCCCGGTATATTTCAGCAAGATTAATACGGCCGGGTGAACGATTCAGCCGGGAACCAGACCCCGCCCCCTTGCAGGTCTCAACCAGTTTAGCCCGCTGCAAGGACAGCAGGAGCCGCCGGATAATGACCGGGTTGGTGTTGACGCTGCCGGCCAGGAACGCGGACGTGACCCGGTCGCCCTCCTTGTAAGCGAGGACGGCCAGCACATGAACGGCCATGGCAAAGCGACAACTGGTTCTCATAAACCGCAATAAAAGTAACTGCAGTGATTACAATTGTCAAAGGGAATTCGACCAAGCCCGGCCCCGCGGCCCCACCCCTTCTCCCCTTCACCCGGCCGCGGGCTGGCGGGAGGGCCGGAGTTTGCTGCACGAAGCGTTCGCAGCCAGGCCCAGGTTACCAATCTTCGATGGGCGGTTGACGACTCGAAGGCGGGGCCTGCGGCTTTAGTTGCAGAAATTGTTCATTACCCTTTTGCGCATCCAACAAACGCTTCGCCTCCTCCGGCGTCATTTGCCCGGCCGCCAATGGCTGGCCCTGGCCGTTTTCCTTTTCCTTTTCCCCGGCGCCCTGCTTTTCGTCCGCTTTTTGTTGTGGTTGCTGTTTTTGCTGCCCGCTGTTTTTCTGGCCGGATTGGTTCTGTTCGTTCTGCTTGGGCGATTGCGAATTTTGTTGGGACGGTTGTTGGTTCTGTTGTTGCTGATTTTGCCGGCTGTTTGATTTCTGCTGCTGCGATTGACTTTTCTGGTTCTGGTTCTGTTGGGACTGTTTGCTCTGCGATTTTTGCTGCTGCTTCAGCAACTCATACAGCTTTTTCAGCTTCACATCGTCCGGATACTGTTTCAACCCGGTTTCCACCGACGCCAGCGCCTGGGGGATGTTGTTGGAAATATAGGAATGCGCGCCGCTGTTGAAAAAATCATCGGCGGTTTGCGCGCGGGCGGCCTGCCAGGCCAGCAACAGCAGGCTAACGCTGAGTAGGAGTGACAATCTCATCAATGTCCTTCAATTTTTTGATGTAATCCTGGAATTTTTTGGCGGCAATCGGATTGTTCAGGCTTTCCATGATTTCCAATGCGCGGTGATACTCGTTGCGCCGGACCGCCTCGTCCGCCACCAGCTTGGCCCTTCGCATCGCTTCCCGCAGCTCGGCGATCAAGCCAATCTGCTTCTTCACGAACGCCAGATTGTAGGCGGCTTCCGCATCGTTCGTGTTCAGTTCGGCCGCGTGCTCGTAATTCTTGACCGCTTGTCGCCAGGTTTCCTCCATCGCATCCAGGCCCTCCGAGTTTGGCTCGAACTTGCTTTCGCCCATGCGATAGAGCGTATTGCCCAGATTGTAATACGCCTGCTGTTGCAGGTTTAAATCCGGAGACAAGGTCGCCGTCTGAAATGCGTTCAACGCCGTGTCAAAATTGGTCGCGCGATACGCCGCCGTGCCCGCGTCGAAAACCAGCCGCAAATCGTTCGTATTCGCCTGGGCCAGCTGCTCAAATTCCTGCAGGGCGTTCGTGTAATTGCCCGCGTTGTAATCGCGCAAAGCCGACGACGGCGAAGCCTGGGCGGCGATTGGCAACAGCAAAATTCCAACGAGGGCCGCAACCACGGGCGCTTCGATTTTGGACTGTGGGCTTTGGACCGCGGACTTTTTTCGTTCCGGCAAAAAAATTTCCACGAGCAACAGCAAAACCGCCGCCGCCAGCGGCCAGTGATACTGCTCGTGATAGCGGCGGGTGAGCCGCTCCTCGCCTTCTGATTTTGGCAGCGGCGCCAGGCCTTTTTCGTAAAGCATTTCCATCGTGTTCGCTCCGCGCAACGGCAGATAAAAACCGCCCGTCGCGGCGGCAATTTGCCGGAGCAGCGACTCGTTCAAACGGGATTTGACGACATCGCCCTGCGCGTCACGAATGTAATCACTGTTGCCATTGGCATCGGTGACGCGCAGCAAATCGCCCTGCGTTGTGCCGACGCCAATGGTGAACATTTTCAAACCCGCCTTGGCCGCTTCCTTGGCGGCGGCCGGCGCGCCGCCGGCGTTGTCTCCGCCGTCGGTCAGGAGCACCAGCACCTTGAAATGGTCGCTGTTCTTGAAGGCGGTTTGTGCCGTCTCAATGGCGGCGGCAATGGCGGTGCCCCCTTGTGGCAGCGTGTTGACGTTCAACGCCTGCACGCATTGTTGAAACGCGATGTTGTCAAAAGTCAGCGGACATTCCAAAAAAGCGTCGCCGGCAAATGCGACCAACCCCAGCCGGTCCGGCTTCGCCCGCTGCATCAAATCCAGCGCGGCGAGTTTGGCGCGTTCCAGCCGGTTCGGCGCAATGTCCCCGGCCAGCATGCTTTTGGAGGTGTCAATGGCCACCACGATGTCCAGGCCGCGTTGTTCCACCTTTTGCAAATCAAATCCGTATTGCGGCCGCGCCAGCGCGCCAATCAGCAACGCTACGGCCAAAACTAGGCAGCCGAGCCGGATTTTCCGGCGCGCCGGCGAAACGCCGACGGTCAGCGCAGACAACAACCGCGTTTGAATGAATTGTGCGAGCAATTGCCGCCGCTGACGCGACGCCCACCAAAAAAACAGCGCCAGCGCCGGCGGCAAAACCAGCAGCAACCAGAGCAAATATGGCTGTTCAAATCTCATGGCAGTTTGCGAAACACGGTTTGCCCCAGCGTGATTTCAAGCAGCAACAACACGAGTCCGCAGGACACAAACCACGGAAATAATTCCGTGTATTGCGTGAATTTATTGACGACTTCCTCCGTCTTTTCGAGTTTGTTGATTTCCGCGTAAATTTGCTGGAACTTCTCCGCGTTGTCGGCGCGGTAATATTGGCCGCCCGTTATCTGCGCGATTTGTTTCAGCGTGGTTTCATCCACGTCCACCGGTTCCATTTGATAAACGGTTTCGCCCGTGTACGGATTTTTGCCGACCGGCATCGGTGCCATGCCGTTCTTGCTGACGCCAATGGTATAAACCTTCACCCCCAGCGCCTGCGCCGCCTGCGCCGCCGTAAGCGGGTCAACACTGCCGGAATTGTTCTGACCGTCGGTCATTAAAATGACGATTTTGCTTTTCGCCTTAACTTCGCGCAGTTGATTGAGCGCCGTGCTCAAACCGTCCCCGATGGCCGTCGCATTCTGGTTGATGTCGCCAATCTCCAAACGGTCCAGATTCTCCCTCAAAAAATCGTGATCGAGCGTGAGGGGCGTGGCGATGAACGCCTGCGTCGCAAAAACGACCAGCCCGAGGCGGTCGTCCGGGCGTTTGTCAATGAACCCTTCCAAAACCGAACGCGCCATGTTGAAACGGTTGACGCGCCGGCCGTCCACGACGAAATCCTCCGAGACCATGCTGCCCGACATGTCGAGCGCCACCATGATGTCAATGCCGCTGGCCTTGACGGTCGTCTGGCTTCGGGTCAAACGCGGCTGCGCCAGTGCAATGATAAAGAGCGCCAGCACCAGCCAGCGCAAGGCCATCAAAAACGCGCCCGTCCGCGACCGGCGCACGCGGGTCAATCCCTCCACCAGCCGCACGGACGAATACAGAAACGCCGGCGGTGAACCGCGCCGTCCCTTCAACCACGCCAGCAACGGCAGCAGCAACAGCAGCAACAGAAAATAGGGATGGGCAAAGGTCATGCGGGCGCGGGGTCGAGAGTCGGGGGTCGAGAGTCGAGGGCTGGCGGCTCCGGTTTCGGTTCGGTTTCTTCCACCAACCGGACGGCGGAGTTATGCAGTTCCTGCAATTCCGGTTCGCCCGGTTCGTATTTGGCAAATTTCACAAGGTCGCAACTTTCCAGAAATTTGCCCAGGCTCTCCTTTTGCTCCGGCGACAACAAATCCGTGGCCTGCAACTCGTGCAGGAATTCCTCGGTGGTGCGTTCCGGCGCGTGAAAGTCAAACCGCCCTTCAAGATAGGCGCGAATCGTGTCGGAGACCAGAACGCAAAACGGTTTCGGCTGGGCGATGAGCGCGAGCGCTTCCTGGAGCTTTTGTTTCGCGCGAACGTGCGCCGGAACCGGCGGCACGACGGGAACATTCGCCTGCCGGTATTGCCGCCATTTCCACAGCGCAAACAAAAGCGCCGCTCCCGCGAGGACGCCGAGCGCCAGCCAGAGCCATTCCCAGCCATTCGGAATGGCCACCGGCGGCTTGATGTCGCGGATGTCGTTCGCGTTCGTCATGATTTGATGCTGTAGCAGCCGGCGTGGGCCGGCTCCAACGGGCTTGTGGCAAAATGGGCCGATTGACATCGGCGGCTACGAAAAATCGGACTCATCCCCGCAACCTCCGCTTTTCGCGATTCTCAAAAAACTTTCCGAGCGCCGCCGAGTACGGTTCGCCGGTGCGGAGTTGAATGGTGTCAATGCCCGACGAACGGAATTGCCGCGCGGCTTCGGCGCGTTGTTTTTCCTGGCGCAGCGCAAACGCGTCGCGGCTCGCGGCGTGAGCGGTGTTGACTTCCACAATCTCGCCCGTCTCGGCGTCCTCCAAAACCAGCCGGCCGAGCGCCGGCAGTTCGAGTTCGTAGCGGTCCGTGACATGCACGGCCACGACATCGTGCCGGCGGTTGGCCATGCGCAAGGCGGTTTGCATCGGCGACGGCAGGGCCCCGCCGCCAGCCGGGAAAATAAAATCCGAAATCACCACCACAATGGCCTTGTGCGGCAATACGCGGCCCATGAATTCCAGCGCGTGCGCCAAATCTGTCCCGCGCCGCTTCGGCTCGAAATACAAAACTTCGCGGATGACACGCAACACGTGGCCGCGGCCTTTCCGCGGCGGAACAAATTTCTCGACCTCGTCGGTAAACAACAGCAGACCGACCTTGTCGTTGTTGCGAATGGCGGAAAACGCGAGCACGGACGCGATTTCGGCGGCCAGCTCGCGCTTCGACTGTTCGCGTGAACCGAACAGGCCCGAACCGCTCACGTCCACCACCAGCATCACCGTCAACTCGCGTTCCTCGACAAATTTTTTGATAAACGGATGGTTCATCCGCGCGGTGACGTTCCAGTCAATCGCGCGCACGTCGTCGCCGGGCTGGTATTCGCGCACCTCGTCGAAATTCATGCCCTGGCCCTTGAAAACAGAATGGTACTGGCCCGCGAGCGTCTCGGTCACGAGCCGGTTTGTGCGCAGCTCGATCTGCCGGATTTTTTTGAGAATCTCGCGGGAAATCATTTCAGAAAAACCTGTTTTGCCTCCGGCGTGCCCACAAAGCGCCAGTGCCATGGCTCGTAATTAACGCCGCGCGGATTGTTTCGCGGATAGGACAATTCAAAACCAAAACGGGCGGCGTTCGCTTGCAGCCAATGGGACGCGCGCGTTTCTTCGAACGGCGGTTCAACATCGCAGGCCGGCTCTTTCCCGTCGCCCAAATCCACCGCCAGCCCCGTGTGATGTTCCGAATGACCGGGGCGCGCCACCCAGCGAACCGCCGCGTCTTCCGAACCGTATTTCGCAACTGCTTTGCGAAAGAGCGATTCCTGGTGCGCGATCGTGCGAAAGCCGGAAATGGGAATGATGGCTACGCCGTCGGCGCGGGCTTGAGTCATTAAATCATTCAACGCGGCCGCGGCATCCGTCCGCAGCCTGACTTCGCGGCTGGTTTGCCGGTACCGGCCCACGACAACCAATTCGTTTTCTGCAGCTTCAATCATCACGGCACCGGCAGTTCGTCAAAAATTTTCTGGACGATGATCTCGCTGGTTTTTTCCTCGGCCTCGGCTTCGTACGTGATGGCCACGCGGTGGCGCAGCACGTCCATGCCGATGCTTTTCACGTCCTGCGGCGTCACGTAGCCGCGGCCTTTTAAAAACGCGTAGGCTTTCGCCGCCAGCGTCAGGTTGATGGTCGCGCGCGGCGACGCGCCCAGCTGGATGAAGTCGCGGACCTGAATCTTATACTTGTCCGGCTCGCGCGTGGCGCAGACCAAGTCCACGATGTAATCCTTCACCTTGTCGTCCACGTAAATGTCGTTGATGACTTCGCGCGCCTTGAGGATGTCCCTCGGATCCACCACCACGCCCGCGGTGGGCGTGCCGGAGGTTTTGGCCATCATTTCCAAAATCTTCCGCTCCTCGTCGCGCGTGGGATAGCCGATTTTCAATTTCAACATGAACCGGTCCACCTGCGCTTCGGGCAGCGGATAGGTGCCTTCCTGCTCAATCGGATTTTGCGTCGCCAGGACGAGGAACGGCTCCTCGAGTTTGAATGTCTGATCGCCGATGGTGACCTGTTTTTCCTGCATCGCTTCCAGCAGCGCGCTTTGCACCTTGGCGGGCGCGCGGTTGATTTCATCCGCCAGAATCAGGTTTGCGAAAATCGGCCCTTTGCGCGTCGTGAAGCCGCCCGATTGCGGATTGTAAATCTGCGTGCCGATGACATCGGCCGGCAGCATGTCGGGCGTGAATTGCAGCCGCGAGAATTTGACGTTGATGCAGGCGGCGAGCGATTTTACGGCCAGCGTTTTTGCCAGACCGGGCACGCCTTCGAGCAGGACATGGCCGTTGGCCAGCAGGCCGATGACCAGCCGTTCGGTCAGATAATTCTGGCCGACGATGACCTTGCCGAGTTCATTGAACAATGGATGCGTGAAGGCGCTGGCGTTTTTTACCGCGTCGTTGATGGCTGAGATTCCCGTATTCATTTTTTATTTTTCTAGTGAACGAAAATATGACAACAAGCTGTTTGGTGCGTTCAACCGAACCTTATCCGGCGGGGCGAGACTACTGGCGGTCGGTCCTGACCATTGTTCCGGCTCGCGAGGACGCCCGCCCCACCATGAAAATCCTTACGGGCCGGGCAGAATTTCAACCTGCGTTGCCGGCAGCCAGCCGATTCTGCCGGAACCGTCAGCCACTTGCAGCCAATTATCGCGGCGGTCCAGCACGGCCAATTCCGCGCCGTCACGCGCCTTGAATGCGTCTTGCGCCTCGGCGAACGGCCCGCTGCGCGCCGTCGCCTCTGATTCAATGACCACCGCCGTTGGTCTTGTAAAATGAACCGCCGTCGCCGCGCCCAGACCGGCGCATGACAGAATCGTCAGGACGATGATGGTGAAGGCAAACCCGCGCAACCGGGGACGCCACGCCGGACGAATCTGCCTCACCGCGAACAGGAGGAAGGTCAGCCAAAAAGCGGCGGCCGCCAGCACCGCCCATTCATTGAGCGTCAACGTGCCGAGCCAGTCTTCCCAGCGGCTTTCGCTCCACGTCGGGCCGGCCACCTGTTTGCGCACGAAAACCAGATTTGCCCGCACCTCGTCGTCGCGCGGCGCCAGCAGTTCCGCCTGGCGGTACGCGGCGATCGCGCGGCCCAGTTGCCCCAGTTTGAATTCCGCGTTGCCGTAATTGAAATAAAGCGCCGGGGAAACCGCGCCGGATTGCAGAATCTTTTCGTAAGCGGCGGCGGCGGCGGCGAATTTGCCTTCGGCATAAAGTTTGTTCGCCGCGTTGAACTCAGGGGTGGCATCCGCCGCCAAAACTTTGCCGGCAAATACCAGCGCCAGCAGCAAGCCGAAAATTTTGCAGCAGCCGACGTAAGCCGGCTCATTCTTCATTTTAGTCAGAGCGAACGGATGTTCGCTGCTACCAGATTGGTTCCTCATACCTTCAACTCCCGAAGTTCGCCAATGACCTTTTCAAATTGCTCCACGACGGAATTCAATTCAGCGCTCCCGCGGATCGGCGCGTAGCGCGCCTGGTTGCAAAACTGGAACAATTCGCGCAGGCCATTCAGCACCGGTTCCGGCGCGCCGAGCGGCGCCAGGCGTTCATCAATCACGGCTTCCGTGATGGACGACGCCGGGGAATTCAGCCGCTCGCCCAGTTGCTCCTGCAACAGACGAAACAAGGTGGCGAAAAATTTGTCGGAATTGTTCTCCACGGCCAGCCGGCGCAAATCGTTCAGCCCGTCGCTGATCAGTTGCGCGACCTGCCGCTGCCGCCGCAAACGCGGATTGTTGGCCAGACTGTCCGCGCGTTTGCGCCAGACCAGGGCGGCGAGAAACGCCAGGACCGGCAGGCTTTGCACCGCGAGAAATGCCGGACGGGTCACCCAGGGCGGACCGGCCCGGGCGAGTGCGCCCAGCTCCTGTTTGATGGGCAGAATATCCTCCGGCGCCGGCGGATTTTGCGGGTTGGCGGCCGGGGCGGCGGCGACAATGGTTGGTGCCGAGGTCGCGCCGGCGGAACGGACCGCCAGCGCCACGGACGGCTCCGTGAGCGTGCGATAGCTGCCGGTGTCCGGATCGAAATAGCTGAAAGAAAAAGGCGGCAGCGCATGCACATCCGTGTTTTGCGGCGCGACAATTTCTTCAAATGTTTTTCCGCCTTCCAACCCAAGCGAATCGGTGGTCACCACCTTTGAAGTGGGCGGGTAAATGGTAAAGTCACGCCAGGCCGTTTGATTGGGCAGCGTGAGCGAGCCCAGATCACCCCGGCCGGAAATTTGAATGCGCACGGTGATGGGATCGCCGACGGCGACGTTGGTCGGCCCGGCGGTGACGGTCATGGTGTATTCGCCAATCGCCCCGTTGAAATCGGGCGGCACGTTTTTCGCCGGCAAGGGCAGCGATTCCACATTCAGCGTATCGGTGGCGAGCGAGATTTGCCTTTGCTCCTGCCCAAAATTCCCGAAGGGATCGCGAATGACGAACTGCCGGAAGAACGGATCGTTCGGCTGGTTTGGCGAAGAGACCACGAGCGTCACGTTGGCGGTCAACGGACCCACGCTGAGTGTGCCGGTCCGGGTGGCGGTCAAGGCCATGGAAACAGGGACGACGGTATAAACGCGGTTGCCGATTTGTTCACGGCGCTGTTGGCCTTCCTGCATTTTGCCCACGGTAAAGCCGTCGGCGGGCGTGGCGGTGAACTGAAAATTGCCGAAATTTTGCACGTCATCCCGCAAGTAAATATCCAGGCCGGCGGTGATCGCTTCCCCCGCGTACACCTTGTCATCGGGCACCGTGAGTTTCATAAAGGCAATCTGTGAGCCGGAACTAATTTGCGTCGCCGACGCCGAACTCGGTTCGACCACCTTCAAGTGCAACGGCTGGCTGGTGAGTGGTTGACCGTCCACGACGGCGGTGAGCGCGGGAATGACGAACTCGCCGGTCTGTTGCGGCGTGATCGTGAAATGGTGCGTCACCGTCGAACTGGTCTGGCCATTGATGAAGCTGAACTGGCTCGAAGGGCCGACATAGGTGATTTGCAAGCCGGGAATGCCGGGCAACGTCGGCGGGCTTTGGGGCGAGCCGCCTTCAAACGTAAGCGACAGAGTCGTGCTCTGGCCGAGCGTGAGCGTGTCGTTGTCCAGCGAAGCCGTGAAAGTCGCCGCCCGCGCCGGCGCGGCGCCAAGCCACAACAGGACAAGACAAAAGCCGGCGCCGACCGGAAACCAATTCAACAATTTGCGGTCGCGCCAGCGGAGAAAGTTTTTCCCTCGTAACCGTTCCATTCCAAACACCTTACGTTCCGAAACCACCTGTCTTCATTTTGCAATCTGTCTTTCACTGTAGTTTATCCCCTGCGATAAAAAAGACAATCCGCAGTCAAAAATGTTCAGAATTTGAGTGCCGCCGACGCCAACGGACATTTCGGACTTGACGGTCGCGGCAACCCGCGATGGCCGGTGGCGGAATAAAAAATCGGACTGGCCAAATCGCGTTGCGGAAGCTAATTTGTGTTCATTCGCGTTCTTTCGTGTTTAATTTCACCTGTGAAAATCATCACCGACGAGCGCTGTGCCGATTATTCCCGCTACGGACATCCAGAAAATCCCCGGCGGGTCACGGCAACCATCGCGCGCCTGAAGGAGCAGCGGGAATTGCCGCTCGTCTGGGCGGGGCCGGGGGAAGTGCGCGGTGAACAAATTCTGCGCGCGCACGCGCCGGAACTGCTCGCGCGCCTGAAAATTCCGGAGGATTTTGACGGCGACACGCCGTTTTACGAAAAAATCACCGATTATGCGCGCGCGTCCGCGGCGGCGGCGCTGGACGCCCTGAAAGCCGCCCGCAACGGCGAAAACGTTTTCAGTCTCATGCGTCCGCCTGGTCACCACGCCACGCGCGACCGGGCGATGGGGTTTTGCTATTTGGGCAATATCGCCATAGCCGCGCTGGAAGCCGTGGCGACCGGAGCCAAACGCGTTGCCGTTTATGATTTTGACGTGCATCACGGCAACGGCACGGAAGCCATCCTGCTTGACCGGCCCGGCGTCGCCTTCTTTTCCATCCATTTGTATCCCTTTTATCCCGGCACGGGCGGCGCGAACGCCGGCAAAAATTGTTTCAATTATCCCCTCACGCCAGCCACCCCGCGCGAAACTTATCGCGCCACCCTGTCCCGGTCACTGGACGATTTGGAAAAATTCCGGCCGGACCTCGTCGCCGTGTCCGCCGGGTTCGATGCCTACGTGCGCGATCCGCTGGGCAGCGGCACACTGGAGACGGAGGATTTTCACTGGCTGGGCCAATCCCTGCGCGCGGTGGGCGTGCCGATGTTCAGCGTGCTCG
The DNA here is from genome assembly GCA_963786375.1 of uncultured Verrucomicrobiae bacterium. Lineage (GTDB taxonomy): Bacteria > Verrucomicrobiota > Verrucomicrobiia > Limisphaerales > UBA11358 > UBA11358. The sequence continues at coordinate 154,019 of CAWAYP010000010.1, read as the reverse complement.
AAGGCGGTTACAGCCGTGATTTGCCCGAACTCATTTTCGCCTACCTCAAAGGCGTGGAGGACTTGCCATGTCCAAGTGGAGCGCCGGCCGCAAAGTAATTTAATTTCCGCAACGGGAAGGCAATTCCGCTGGACAAGCGGGACTGAAAATTTAGTCTCTGCGCATGACGCCTGCACCGGTCATGCCAATTCTGTTTGGCGGTTTGATTGCCTGGAGCCTCTATCGCCGGGTGCGCCGCAACCTTGGCCGGCAAAAATTGCATCCGCGCCGCGCCGTGACTTCCCTCGTCATTCTTTCCCTTTTCAGCGTGGTCATTGTCGGCACGTCGTTGCAAAACGCAAATCTGCTGCTCGGCTTCGGCGGCGGCCTGCTGCCCGGCGCGTTGCTGGGATTCGTCGGACTGCGGTTGACGCGCTTTGAGACCACCAGCGAAGGCCATTTTTACACGCCCAGCACACACATCGGCGTCGCGCTCTCGCTGTTGTTTTTCGGACGGTTGGTTTACCGGTTCATGGTGCTCCGCACCTTTTCCGCCACCCCTCATCAACCGCCCGCCATTGCCCAAAGCCCGCTGACTTTATTCATATTCGGGCTGCTGGCCGGTTACTACCTCGTCTATTACGCCGGGCTGTTTGCGCATTCCCGCGATCTGAAATAAGCGGCCAGGCGGTTTTACTGGACAAGCGTTCACCCAACCGCAGCCACGCTCGAATCAATCGGCAACAGAACACGCACGGCGCCGGGCTGACCGGCCTGAGGCGGAACTATCTCCAGTTTGCCGTGATGCGTCTCGATAATTTTCCGGCTGACGGTCAGGCCCAGTCCGAGGCCGACATTGCGCGTGGTGAAGAATGGCGAGGGCGCCTTCTGCGCGATTTCGGCGGTGAAACCCGCGCCGTTGTCCTGAACCTCAATCTCCAGGTCACTTCCGCCTTCATGGCGGGAACTGGTGTGCAGCTTCACGCCGATTTTGGGTTCCTTGGGATTGGCCTGCAACGCGTTGAGCATGATTTCGGCCAGCGCATGTTTGAGCGCGGCGCGGTCACCGGTGATAACGACGGGTTGGGCCTGGTGGTCGTACTGCAACTGGGCCTTTTCAGCGGGTTGATGCTTGCGCGCCTCCTGATAGGCGTCTTCGATGAGTTGTTCGACGGGAAACGCCTGCGGTTCCGGTTCGTTCTCGCGCGCCAGAAAACGCATTTGATTGAGCAAACGCGAGACGCGTTTCACACCGTCGGCGAGCGCAAAGTCGAGCGATTTGCGGAACTCGGCGTCCCGGAATTTTTCCCCCAGCAACTGTTGATGTGTGGAAATGGGCACCATCGCGTTGCCGATTTCATGCGCGAGCCGGTCGGCCATGTCCTTGATGAGGCGGAGATTGGCGGCCTCAACCTCCAAATGGCGCAACTGCTCGGTCTGCGTGAGGTCCTCCGCCGTGAGCAGCGCGGAAACCGGCACGGAGGAATTTCCCCGCTGAAACGGCACGACATTGACACTATAGACGGTGCCCGGTGAATTTTCAGGTTCGTAACGGAACGGCCCCATCGCCGCGCCCGTGTGCAGGACCTGGTAAACCCTAGCACCCAGAACCTGCGGCAAATCGCTGAATTCCAGTTCGCCGGTGCGCCGGTTCTTGTGCCCGAAATGGCGGCGGGCGGCCTTGTTGGCGTGAAGCACCCGCAGGTCGCGCCCGACCACGACGCACGCGCTGCTGAGTTCGCGCAGCACGTCCGCCATCATCTCGTGGTTGCCGGCGAGCTGGTCGTACAGCCAGATGTTGCGCAGGGCCAGGCCAACCTGTTCGAGCAGATTGAAAATAAGCTCCAGTTCGAGATTGACCAGCGGTTCGCCGGTGACGCGCCCGTCGAAAACGGCCACGCCCACAATCGTTTCGCGGTCGAGCACGGGCACGGCAACCTGCGCGCCGAGCAATTCAAATTCCTTCTGCGCCTCGGTGTCGGCACGCGCCTCGTCGCTGTCGCGGCGGAGGATCCGGCCCAGCCGGACGAGTTGCCCGCCGATGCCGGCCTCGAGCGACAGTTCAATATTTTCGAGCAGTCCCGTCGAAAGGCCGATGGCGGCGGTGGCGCGCAGACCGCGGCTCTTGTCCGGTGACACCGTTTCATCGAGCGGCAGGCCGGGGCGGTTCAAAAAAATGGCGGCGCGATTAATACTGAAAATTTCGCGCAGAAACAGCAGGAACTGCTTGAGCATCGCCTCGGCATTCAGGGAATGCGTGAGGATGGACGAAAAATCGCGCAGGACGCCCAGCGTTTGCGACGCGTGGGTGAAGCGCCCGGAAAACGGTTCCGGCGCGCGGGAAAACGCAGTTGGCGCGGCTGGCGCGGGTGGAACCGGGGGCACGGCGCGCGACGGCGGGCGGGGCGCCGCCCACAGACGTTCCAGCAGTGAATTGAGCAGCCGGGCGCGGACCGGTTTGGTGAGCACATGGGTAACACCGTGCAAAAAGGCTTCCTCCTCCCACTCGGACTGGCTGGCGGCGGTGTAGGCGATGATGGGACATTTGCCGTCGCGTCGGCGGAGCCGTTCAATCACCCAGACGCCCTGAACACCAATGAGGTCAACATCCAAAACGCACGCGCTGACCAGCCCGTGCATCAACAACGGCTCGGCCTCCTCCACGCCAATGCGGTGAACAATGCGATACTCCTCCGGGTTCAGGCCCGCACGAATCACTTCGGCGAAGTCCGGATAAGGCGACAACACCAAAATGGTTTTCATCGTATTCTGAGCCAGTGACGGCACAACTCAATTCCAGTCACCGGCCCAGATATTCCACAAATTGGGCCAAAAGGTCAATCTAATTCGGCGGGGAAAGCAAGGGAAAATACGCGAAAATTCCCCGCAAAACTCGTTGAACGGCAGGAACAAAGCCACCAACGGCAATGGGAAAAATGAAAAAACAACAACCAGAAAAAAGGTGCAATCGTAGAAAGTCAAAATCTCAAATCGCCAGCAGCAGCCTTTTGATTTCCTTCAAACGCGCCTTCGCGTCCTTTTTCGTGAGACGCGGAAATTTGCCGCCGAGGGTGATGAAATCGCCTTGGCGCGTGAGCATCAACTTGTCGTCCTTCACTTCAATGGCGGTCACGGACTTTTCGCTGGCGAGAATTTTCAGTTCGGCCACGGCCAGCAGCATTTCCACCGGCGGCGGCAGCGGGCCAAAACGGTCGCGCAACTCCTTCTGCAAATTATCCAGCGCGGATTTTTCATTCGCTTGTGCGAGCTTGCGGTAAATCTCGATCCGGTGCTGCGGCTCGGTGATGTAGCCGTGAGGCAAGCCGGCATGGTGGAGTGAGCGCCCTCGCGAGCCGTGGTGGTCGTTCGCAAGAACCGGCCCGCCAGCAGCCTCGCCCCACTGGTTCTCATTTTGGGACGGCAACCTGCCGTCCCTCCCGTCTGAATTTAGAAAATCCAGCGCCACCCGGACTTCCACGCGCGGTTTCACCTTCTCGCCCTTCAGCGCGCCGACGCTTTGCTTGAGCAACTGGCAGTAAAGCTCGAAGCCGACGGCGGTGATGTGGCCGCTTTGTTCCGCGCCGAGCAGGTTGCCCGCGCCGCGGATTTCGAGGTCGCGCATGGCGATTTTGAACCCGCTGCCGAGCGTGGAGTATTGCCGGATGGCGCTGATGCGTTTGCGCACGTCGGTGAGCAGACTCGCGTGGCGCGGCAACAGCAGGTACGCGTAAGCCTGGTGCTTGTAACGCCCGACGCGCCCGCGCAACTGGTAAAGGTCGCTCAGGCCAAAACGGTCCGCGCGGTCAATGATGATGGTGTTCGCGTTCGGAATATCCAGGCCGCTTTCGATGATGGTCGTGGAGAGCAACACGTCCGCCTCGCCGTTGACGAATTTCGTCATCACCTCTTCCAGTTCGTCCGCGTCCATCTGGCCGTGGCCGACGACGATGCGCGCGTGCGGCAAAAGCGTTTGCAGCCGGTCGGCCATCGTCTGAATCGTCATCACGCGGTTGTGCAGAAAGAAAACCTGCCCGCCGCGGTTCAGCTCGCGCTGGATGGCGTCGCGGATGATGCGCTCGTCGTATTGCGTGGCGATGGTCTCGACCGGCAGGCGGTCATGCGGCGGCGTCTGGATGGTGCTCATGTCGCGCGCGCCGGTGAGCGCCAGGTAAAGCGTGCGCGGAATCGGCGTGGCGCTCAGCGTCAGCACGTCCACGAGCGTGCGCAGGCGCTTGAATTTTTCCTTGTGCAACACGCCGAACCGCTGCTCCTCGTCAATCACCACCAGGCCGAGGTCCTTGAACGCGATGTCGTTTTGCATCAAGCGGTGCGTGCCGATGACGATGTCCACCGCGCCGTTGGCCAGATCTTTCACGACGCGCCGCTGCGCGCGGCGGGTGCGAAAGCGCGAGAGCAATTCGATGCGAACCGGATAATCGGCCATGCGCTCGCGGAACACGTTGAAATGCTGCTGCGCCAGAACGGTCGTCGGCACGAGCACGGCGACCTGTTTGCCGTCCATCACGGCCTTGAACGCGGCGCGGATGGCGACCTCGGTCTTGCCAAAGCCGACGTCGCCGCAAATCAGGCGGTCCATCGGCTTGGGTTTTTCCATGTCGGCCTTGGTTTCGGGAATGGCGCGCGATCTGGTCGGGCGTCTCCTCGTAAATGAAGGCGCTTTCAAATTCGCGCTGCCAGGGGGCGTCGGGTTTGAAGGCATGGCCGGGCTGGGTTTCGCGCGCGGCCTGGATGCGCAGCAATTCGGCGGCGACGTCGCGCACGGCGCGTTCGGCCTGTTCCTTCGCCTTTTTCCAGCGCGTGCCGCCGAGCGTGTTGAGCGGCGGATGCGCCTTGCCCGCGCCGACGTATTTGCCGACCAGATGCGCCTCGGTCACGGGCACGTAAAGTTTCGGCGGCTCATCGCCGGGATTGGCGGGCGCGTATTCGATGACCAGACACTCCATTGCGGATTTCGGATTTCGGATTTCGGATTTTGCGGAGCCGGTCGTCGCGGGCAGATTTTTCAGGCCGAGATATCGTCCGATGCCGTGCTGCAAATGCACGACCAGGTCGCCTTCCTCCAATTCAGTGAAATCAATGTCGAGCGCGGAGCGGGTGGCCAGCGCGTGCGGCGATTTCAACCGGCGCGGACGCTGGATTTTGTAACGGCCAAAAATTTCCGCGTCGGTGACGACGACCAGTTTCGCCTCGTCGCAAATAAAACCACGGGCGAGGGAGCCGGTTCGTGTTTGGGGTCTGGTGACCGGGGTCCGGCGTCTGGGGTCTGGCGTCTGGAGATCTGCGGTGGAGGCGTCTTTTCCCAGACCCAGAACGCCAGAGCCAAGACCCCATTCCGCCCAGATTTCCTCGAACCGCTGGCGTTCGCCGTCGTTGTTGCAAAATACATGAACGGCGTAGCCCTGCCGCAGCCAGCGGTGAAGTTGATGGAAAAATTCCCGGCGTTGGGCCTCGGCAACTGGCAATTCGGGCGCGCGCTCGGCCAACGGACGATAGGCGTCGAGCGAATCAAATTTCGGACCGGCGATTGCGGATGGCGGATTGGTTTCGCCGGGTTCGGCGTCTTCAGCAAGTTCAACCGACGTGAAACCGCGACGGTTCAACCCGGCCAGAAAATCCTTCCACGAAATGAAAAACGGGTCGCCGGCGGGAATTTGCCGCCCGTATTCCTCGGCGCGGAGGGCGAGCGGCTCCGGCTCGCACAGCAGAAAAATGGTTTCGCGCGGCAAGTAGTCGAGCAGTGTTGCCAACCCGAAATCTTTGGACTCCGGACTCTGGACTTTGGACTTCAAAATCCCCAGTTCGCCGCCCGGTGGAAGGGTGATGGCGGTGATTTCCTCACGCGAAATCTGCGTGAGCGGATCAAAATGGCGGAGCGATTCGAGTTCGTCACCAAAAAATTCCAGCCGCACGGGCCACGGGCTGGTGATCGGCCACACATCCAGAATGCCGCCGCGCAGGGCAATTTCGCCTTTCTGGGTGACTTGCGCTTCCGGCTCGTAACCCTGTTCTTCCAGCCATTCGATCAAATCCAGCGGGTTGATTTTGTCGCCACGCTGCAGCGGGCGCGTGCGTTGTTGAATTTCGCCCGGCGGAAAGGTTCTTTGCAGCAGGGCGGTGACGCTGGCCACGACAAGTTTTATGTTTTTAATTTTAAGTTTTGAGTTGTCCGCCAGGGCAACAAGGGTTTGCAGGCGGTCACTGATGGTGTCGGCGTGCGGCAACTTGCCCTCGTGCGGCAGAATTTCCCAAGCGGGATAAAAAAGCGGCGATGAGCCGAGCCAAGTTTCGATGTCCTGCTGGAAACTTTCCTGTGTTTTCAAATCCGGCGTGACGATGACAAATGGCCGCCGGGGAAAAAATTGTTGGAGCAAAACCGCGAAAAACGGTTGCGCCGCCTGACAAACGCCGGCGCCGGACAGCGCTCCGCCATTCTCCAGTCGCCGCGCCAGGGATTGCACAGCCGGAGTTTTCGAGATGTCAGCGAACAACTGGCTTGCCGCCGACGCTGTCGCGTGTTGCGCCAAGCTGGGAAAAGGTCGCCGCGACGGCACCGGACGTCAAGCGCCCGAATGTTTCTGTTTGACCTGGTTTCCTTCAACCACGCAAGCTTCCGCGCGTGAGCGAAAACATCATTGCACCCAATCCCTGGATGATTCTGCCGTTTGGGCTGCTGCTGGGGGCCATCGCGCTGGCGCCGTTGCTCGCCCCGGATTGGTGGTCGCGGCATTATCCCAAGGTCGCGCTCGGCCTCGGCGTCATCACGCTGGGCTATTACCTTTTAATTCTACAGGCGCCGGACCGTGTGCTGTACGTGGCGCATGATTACGTCTGTTTCATCATGCTGATCGGTTCGTTGTTTGTGGTTTCCGGCGGCATTCACATCAACGTGAAAGGCGAAGCAACGCCGTTGGTCAATGTGGTTTTTCTGCTCATCGGCGCGATTCTGGCGAATTTTCTGGGCACCACCGGCGCGGCCATGCTCCTGATCCGTCCGTGGATCCGCATGAACAAATACCGCGTCACGGCGCACCATATTGTTTTTTTCATTTTCATCGTCGCAAACGTGGGCGGCTGCCTGACGCCCATCGGCGATCCGCCGTTGTTTCTCGGTTATTTGCAGGGCGTTCCGTTCTGGTGGGTGCTGGAGCATTGCTGGACGATGTGGCTGATGGGCGTCGGATGCCTGCTGGCCATTTTTTACGTTGTGGACCGGCTCAACTTCGTCCGCGCGCCCCGGGAAATCCGCCAGGAAGAAACGGCGCACGAAACCTGGAAATTCGACGGTCTGGCAAACTTGTTTTTCCTGGCCGTAATCCTGGGCGCGGTGTTCATCAAAAAACCGATTTTTTTGCGTGAGGGAATCATGCTGGCCGCCGCGCTAGGTTCCTATTTCACCACCGCCCCATCAGTGCATGAGTCAAACCGGTTCCATTTCCATCCGATTCAGGAGGTGGCCGTTTTATTCATCGGCATTTTTGCCACGATGATTCCCGCGCTCGACTGGCTCGATTTGAACGCGCGCGGGTTGCTGGGTGCCCATCCGGCGCCGGGCGTCTTCTATTTCGGCACGGGCGTGTTGTCCAGCGTGCTGGACAACGCGCCGACGTACCTCGGTTTTTTGAGCGCGCTCTTTGGCACCAGCGGCGCGAAAAGCATGGGCGCATTGTTGAGCGGGGACCCGTTGAATTTGATCGCCATCAGTGTCGGCGCGGTCTTTTTTGGCGCGGCGACTTACATCGGCAACGGGCCGAATTTCATGGTCAAGACCATCGCCGACCACGAAAAAGTCCGCACGCCGACGTTTCCGGGGTTTATCTGGAAATTCACGCTGCCGTTCCTGTTGCCGATGCTGCTGGCAATCTGGCTGATCTTTTTTCGCGGCTGAGGGGAAACATTTTCTTTGCGCCCGGCGTTCGTTTTCGGGAAAATAGAGGGGTTCTCGAAAAATCGGAGTGCGTACACTCTACAACATCCTGTTCGCAATTTTTTTTGCGTTGAGCGCGCCGTATTACTTCCTGCGAATGTGGCGGCGTGGCAGCTGGCTCTCCGGCTTTGGCGAACGTTTCGGTTATTACAACCGGAACCTCAAGCAGGCGCTGACCAACCGCCAGGTGCTCTGGCTTCATGCCGTCAGCGTCGGTGAGGTCAATCTCTGCACCCAGCTTATCCGCGCCCTTGAGCCGCGCATGCCCAACATCAAAATCGTGGTTTCGACGACGACGACGACCGGCATGGCGGAATTGCACCGTCATTTGCCGTTACACATCAGCAAGATTTACTATCCCATTGACTGGCGAAAATGCGTGGTCCGCGCCTTTGACACCATCAATCCCGAAGCCGTTGTGTTGTTTGAAGCGGAAATCTGGCCGAACTTTCTATGGCGCGCGCACGACCTCCGCATTCCCCTGTTCCTGGCCAACGCCCGGTTGTCCAACCGTTCCTACCGTGGCTACCGGCGGTTGGGATTTTTGTTTCGACCGCTCTTCGCTTCGTTCGCAGGCATCAGCGCGCAAAACGAAACCGACGCCGAACATCTGCGAAAAGTCGGGTGCCGGCCCGAAGCGGTGCGGGTGGTGGGCAACTTGAAATTCGAAGCGGCCAAACTCGACGGCCCCCGCCGGCTCGATGTGCTGGCGTTATTGCGGCGGGTCGGCGTGCCGCCCGAGGCGCCGGTACTGGTGGGCGGCAGCACCCATCCGGGCGAGGAAATTGTCCTGGCGGACATCGCGAAACGGTTGCGGGTGGTGTTTCCAAAACTCTTTCTCGTGTTGGTGCCCCGGCATTTTGAGCGGTGCCGGGAGGTGGGGCGGCAATTGCGCGAGCGGGGCGTCAAATTTATCTATCGCAACGAAGTCCTTGCCAGCACGCAACTTCGTGAGGGCCAGGTCGAGTGTTTGCTCGTCAACACGACCGGCGAGTTGCGATTCTTTTACGAACATGCGATAGTAGTATTCGTTGGCAAAAGCCTCACGGCCGTTGGCGGACAGAATCCCATTGAGCCGGGGGCGGCGGGCAAGGCCATGGTATTCGGTCCCAACATGCATAATTTCACGGACATTGCGCGGAATTTCGTCGCCCAAAACGCGGCGGTCCAAGTCAGCGACGCGACCGCGCTGGAGACCGCGATTGCGGAATTGCTCGCGGATGAAGACCGGCGCGCGGAACTGGGGCGCAACGCGCTCCGGGTGGTTCGTGAAAATATGGGCGCGGTGGGCCGGACCGTGGATATGATCCTGGCAAACCTGAAGGACCGCGGAATTTACATTGTGCCGGACAAATAGTTTGCAATTTTACCATGAAGTTTCCCCGCTTGACGAAACGGAACGGGTTTTTCCATATTCACGTCCGCTTTCGGTCTGTGAACTAGAAGTATAGAAGTATTGAGTGCGTATGTCGAAATCGAAGGTTTGTAAAGCCGAGGCGAATATTGCCCTGAAAGATGAAGCGCCCGCCGCAAAGCTCGCACAATCTCGTGTGGATTCGACCGCGGCCAGATCGCGGAACGGCGTTCTGCCCCGCCCCCGGACCGCCAGCATTTCGGAAATCATCAAGGACCTCATCCGGCTGGCGCAGGAACAGGGACATTTAAGTTACGACGACATCAGCGACGCGTTGCCGGACAACGTCACGGAACCGGAATTGGACGAGGTTTTCGGCAAGTTGCGCAGCCTGGAAATCGAGATCATGGACCAGGCGGAGGTGGATCGTGTCAAAACCCCCGACTCTGAGGAGGAGGACACCGGCCGGCTGGACGCGCTCGACGACCCGGTGCGGATGTATCTCAAGCAAATGGGTCAGGTGGCATTGTTGACGCGGCGGCAGGAGGTTGAAATTTCCAAGCGCATTGAGGCGGCGGAAAACGAAGTCCGCAAAATCATTTACAGCCTCGGGTTTGCCGGCAAGGAACACATTGCGCTGGCCGAGAAACTCACGGCCGAGCCGCCACGCGAGCGTTTTGACCGCGTCATTCTCGACAAACAGGTGGACAACCGAGCCGCGCATCTGCGCACGTTGCACAATCTCATCGTACGCGTTCATGAAATGGATCAGGAGGCGGACCACAAATACACCGCCTGGCGGAACGCCCATGCCGCGGTTCAGCGCCGCCGCGCGCAGACGGCGTTCAAACGCTGGGACCGAAAATTGCGGACCCTGTTCCCCAAATTTTGTTACAAGTACAAAGTCATCGAGGAAATGGCGTTGGTCGCCGAAAACATTTACGACCGCCTTCAATACAGCCTCCACGCCCTGGCGGAAACGGAGACGCAGCGCGAATCCACTGCTCAACAGCACTTGATGGAAGCCGAACGGCAAAAAATCAAGGCGCTGGAGGAGTTTGTCCGGATGCCTTATCCGGACTATCTCAAAGTTTTTGACCGTCTGCGTGGCTTTTCCACCAAGGCGCTTCAGGCCAAAACCGAAATGGTCGAAGCCAATCTGCGTCTGGTCATTTCCATCGCCAAAAAATACACCAACCGCGGGTTGTCCTTCCTGGATTTGATTCAGGAAGGCAACATGGGCTTGATGAAGGCCGTCGAAAGATTCGAGTATCGCCGCGGATACAAATTTTCCACTTATGCCTCCTGGTGGATCCGCCAGGCCGTCACGCGCAGCATCGCCGATCAGGCGCGCACCATCCGCATTCCGGTGCACATGATTGAAATCATCAACAAACTGATGCGGTCGCAAAAGCGCTTGCTTCAGGATTTAGGCCGCGAGCCGACGCCGGAGGAAATCGCCGAAGACATGCAAATACCCGTGGAACGCATCCGCGCGGTGTTAAAAATGTCGCAACAGCCCATCTCCCTGCAATCGCCGGTTGGCGACACCGAGGACGCCAACTTCGGCGACTTCATCGAGGATAAAGGCGCCGACAATCCGCTCGACATAACCAGCTTCAGTTTGCTCAAGGACCGGCTGGGAGACGTGTTGTGCAGTCTGACCGAGCGTGAGCGGAGGGTCTTGGAATTGCGTTTCGGCCTCAGTGACGGTTTCGCGCGCACGCTCGAAGAAGTGGGCCAGCAATTCCGGGTCACCCGCGAGCGCATCCGGCAAATCGAGGCCAAAGCGCTCCGCAAGATGCGCCATCCCACGCGCATCCGCCAGTTGCACGGTTTTTTGGAAATTCAGAACTTGAAGTTGGACTGAATTCCCATCATGGCCCGCCAGGCGCGGTTTGCATGGCCGGATGTGAAGCACCAGCGCCGGCAGCAAACCTTCCGCAATGGACAGTCAATTCGATTTAACCCGGCGTTTTGTGGATTACACGATGATTTGCGCCAAGCCATTAAAGGCGCGGTGGTTTCATTGGGACATTTCCGGTTTCCGTTTATGAGCAAGCCGTAAAGCTTACCTACGGCTGATGTGATTAATTATGGTTCCCGTAACGTCTGCCATTAACGGGCAGCGCTCCAACCAATTGAGTTACGAACATGAGCCATCAAAACGAGTCCTCCTGTTATATTCCATTCATTTCCCGGAGCTTTCGGGCACCCTTAAAAATTGAAAGGCCTGAAGCAATCACTTCAGGCCTCTTGAATTTACACTGTTTCGAACAAGCATCAGCCGCCGGTCGGCATCGCGTGTACGTAATTGCCGCTGGCATCTCCAGCGCTCTGGATGTTGCAGGTTGGCGCCGTTGAGGCATTTACTATATTGTAGCTGGTAGCGAATTTTTTCGTCGAATCCAGCGGACACCATGGCAGTGTCCCTGCAGTGCCACGACCCATGAATGGTTGAATGTTGGAACCGGCTACGGTAGCCGTGGGTTGCGCCCCGGTCTCCAAAGCCCATTGCTGGATGGCGCCGTCAACCTGACGCAGGTTGTTGATGCACGCGTTCTGTTGCGAGGTCGAACGCGCCCTCAGGAAGTTGGGAATCGCGATGGCAGCCAGCAGGCCGATAATGGCCACCACAATCATGATTTCCACCAGTGTGAAACCCGCTTTGCGGGACGTTTTAGTTTTCATATTACTACTTTTCTTTCTGCTTTTGCGGTGTGAACACGCAACAGGCGGGTTACTATGATTTCAGTTTTGTTCACTTATTGCCTGTCGCAACCGCGTTACTTGGGTAAATAGCATTCTGAAAGCCAAAGCTCGATTACTGCCCCTAAGGGCAGGCGGCAGGTCATTTAAGGTCATTTAATTGGTTCGTTTTGGCGGGAAAGAAGAAATCACCGCACTCCTCGCTGCCGGGAACACTGGCAGTGTCCCCCTTGGAGACTTAATTTGACTCAAATTGGGACACTACCTTGAAGTTTTCCGGCTTATCCAAGCGGGCCGGATTAGTTATTTGATCTGGTCGTCTCTCTGCGCCTTGAACAGGCCGGCCTCGTCCACCAGGCGCGTCAGTGCAGCCACCGACGGCAATCCTAATTTTCTCGTGATGTTTGTCCGGTGTAATTTCACAGTGCGCTCGATTATATTCAGGTTGGCGGCAATTTGCTTGTTCATCCGGCCTTGCACCACCTGTTCCAACACCTCAAGTTCACGCTTGCTAAGCCCATCAAAGCGACGGCGCACATCCTGCAAGTGTTCACGTTGTTGGCGCTCCTGCACGTCACGTTCAAACGCCCGCTCCACCGCCGCCAGCAATTCTTCCTTCCGGGCGCGCTTCGTCAAAAAATCCTCCGCCCCGCTCCGCATAGCGGTTACTGTCGTCGGAATGTCACCTTGCCCCGTCAGAAAAACGACCGGCAACGGGTTCACAGAACGTTTCAAGGCCTCCTGCAATTCCAATCCGCTCATCCCCGGCATCTGCAAATCGGCCACGACACAGCCGGACATCTCCGGAGTGAGCCGGCCCAGAAATTCCTGCGCCGACTCAAAGGCCTGCACGGTGTAACCGACTGCGCTCAACAAACGGGACACCGATCGCAGGAAAGACGCGTCGTCATCCACGATGAAAACCGTTCCCGGTCGGCAGGGAAACCTGTCAGTCATGGCCTCAATTTAATCATCAAGGGTTTGCTGGCAAGTCGCCATCCATCGCCTTCTCCTGTTTCATTCGTGGCAGGGTGAACGTGAATGTCGTTCCTGCCGGCGAATTGCTATCCATGCGGATGTTCCCGCCATGCGCCTCGATGATGGTCCGCGAAATGGCCAGCCCCATGCCCATGCCGTTGGGTTTCGTGGTAAAAAAAGGTTCGAAGATATGAACGGCGTTATCCGGCGCAATGCCGGTTCCGCAATCGCTTACCGCCACTTCCAGGTTTCCATCCTTCGCCGCTCTCACCCGCACATTCAATGACCGTTGGGACCTGGGGGCGGCGGCCATTGCATCCATTCCGTTCAAGATGAGGTTCAGCAATACCTGCTGTAGATGCACCCGGTCTCCCTGCGCGGCCGGCAATTGCGGCGATATTTGCACGGTCAATTGTATTTGTCGGGCTTTCGCATCAGGCCGCGCCAAGGCGACAGTGTCTTCCACCAGATTGCGCAAATCCAAACGGCTCGACACCAGACTCCGCCGCTTGAATAAAGTCCGCATCCGGTCAATGACATCTCCGGCCCGCTTGTCGTCCCTGCGGATGTCAGCCAGTATTGCCCGCACCTCTTCCAAGTCAGGCTGGTCGTTCTGAAGAAAGATTTCCGCCGCCTCCGCATTTCGTAAAATGGCGCCCAGCGGCTGGTTCAGTTCATGAGTCAGAGCCGAGGCCAGTTGTCCCATCGTTGAAACTCTCGCCACATGTGCCAGCTCGGTCTGCTGCCGTTGAATTTCTGCTTCCGCCCAGCGACGTTGCCTTCGTTGCACCATCAGCGCCGCGATGGTGATTGTTTGCGCCAGCAAAACCGCTCCAACAAACCCAATGAGCGCCTGATGCTCCTCCCACATGGAATGCGGGCGGTAGCGAATCAGGCAATTCGGCGGCAACCGGCTTTGTTTTATGTGCCAGCGCTTCAGCGCGCGCCAGTCCACCATCGGCGTTCCCTTCGTCACCACCTCGATGGGCTCCTTTTCAGGGCTTTCGCTGGCGAGCGCGCGCAACGCCAGTTGTGCAGCCCGCGCGGCCAAATCCTCCGAATCCGCCACCGACCCTCCCACCGCCCCGCTGCCCAGCGCCCGTTCACCGAGCACATACACCGGCACGCTGGCCGAAGGCGCCAGCACTTGTGCCAGTTGTGACATGTAAAAAGTCTGGCCATTCACATCGCTCATGACCGTACTGATCAAAACCACCGTGCCTTCGGGCAGCGACCTTACGGCTCCCGGCAGTTCCGCAACCGGGCGGTTGGTCCAGAACTCGAACTCGATTCCCTCCAGTGCATGCGACGCCTCCTGAATCCGGTCGAGGGCCGCACGATCCACATCCGACACGCCTCCAATCACCACAATGCGGCGCGTGTCCGGTTGCAGACGCATAATGAGTCCCAGCGTGCCTCGAAGGTCGAACCGTTGCTCAATCCCGGTGACCCCGAGCTTGCTGATCGCCTCCGGCACTTCCATCTCGTTGACCGCGACGAAGACGACCGGCACATTCGGAAACAGGGCCTCTGGCAGCTCTCCGACAACCCGGAAGTCTCTCGATGGAAACGCCATGATGAGATCGAGCTTTTGTCGGGCATATTTTTTGCCGAGGTAATCCTGGAACAGGCGAAAGTGTTCCTTGTCCGAAAAATGGCTGGCATCAAGGGATTCAGTCAAAAACTCGATCCGGTTTGTCGCGGCTTTCTGCATTTCCGTCCGCACAGCCTGTTCCAGCACGATGTTCCCGGGCACATCCTTGCTTTCGTTGAAGAGCATCAATACCCGTTTAACCCGCAAACCCGGCCCGTTGGTCGAAGCCTGCGCATGGCTGTCCGGTGCGCCAAAAGTCATCAGACCTAAAACCAGCGCCGCCAGCAAAGCCCTTCCGGACTTCCGGCTCAAGCGCAGGAGAAAATGGCTGGGACATTTCAAACGGAATCCAGCATGTCCTGCTGGCCACCCATTTTCAAGCCTTGGTCTGAGGTGAAATGAAACAATCAGGTCGGTTTTTGCCTATCATTCCGAACGCTTCAACCCCGGGCCACCCACATTCAGGGCTGTCCCCTGAGTCTCAAACCTCCCCCGCTGATCATTCTGCTAAATACGTGATCGTGTCTGTCTGGTCCGTTTCCCCCCCAGGTAGATGCAGCGCGACAGCCCGGCGGCGAAAGCAAGGAGTGCGGTGGAAGGGGGTTCAGGAACTGGCGGAGGTGTGAAGTGAAGAACAACCCAGCCACTCATTCCCGCCGCAAATTTTATTGATACGAGCCAAGGCATAACACGAGCCCGTGCACCTTCCCAACGAATCCCCAAGGCGGCGTGCGGTTCGGAGAGATCGCCAAAGGCGTTTCAAAGAACAATTAAGCCGCTTTGGTCGCGCCATGGTCGAGCGGGTGTAAAAGGCCTTGGGGTGTGACGAAAAGAGTGGCGGGAGCGGCGGGGCTCGAACCCGCTGCAAAGTAATGAAAATCGGGCTAAATCTGAAGTAGCCTCCCCAATAGCCTCCCCCGTTTCGGTCACGTTGGGACATGACCTGACTCAAGTTGTCACGGCTTGGGTCAAACTTCCTGAACCACTCAAGGCGGCGATTCTGGCCATCGTCAACTCAGTGGAGGACGAGCGATGAGTGCTGTCCTTCATCCGCCTGGGGAACCACGAGAAGAAACGTCTGCCAATGGAGGTGGGGTTAATGCTGCGCTTTCCGGTGGGGACGAACGGAGTGAGCCGGAAAGCCAAACTTCATCACTCGCGCTTGCCACTACGGCACACGAGCACGCGGAAAGCACCATGCCGGAGCGCGGCGGAGCCGCGCCCGGCATGGTGCTTCCTTGTCTAAGTAGTGATAATTGCATTGATAGTGGATATGGAGGCAAGTCTGCACCCCTTTCGCCCTACCGGAAGAAAAGCCGTCATCGGCTGATCATGGCTGTGGAATGGATGGTGAAAAAGTACGGGCTGAACCATGTTGGCCTGTTGACCCTGTCCTTTGGCGTCCCCGGCAGTGGCAGAGGGTCGGAAGCCACACGGGCATTGCGTGAGCAAGCGAAGGATTTAGAATTCGTTCAAAGCCGTTGGCACTCATTTAACACCAATGTCGTCTCCAAGCGTTATCGGGATTGGATTTGTATTCTGGAACCACACAAGGACGGCGTCTGGCATCTCCATGTGGTCGTGGCGACTAAAGCGGACATTCGTACTGGCACGGACATCGAAACCCTGTCGAATTACAGGCTGCCGTATTGGATGCGCCGGGGGAAGCACCTGCGCAATGAAGCACTGGCGGCGGAATGGCGGGCACTGCGGGAAACGTGCTGCAAATATCGGTTTGGCCGGGTGGAACTGCTGCCCGTAAAGAAAACCGGCCCGGCACTGGCCCGGTATCTGGCCGGTTATTTGAGCAAGTCGTTCAAGCTGGTGCCTCCAGGGCGCAGACATCGGCTGATTCGGTATTCGCGCGGTATCAGCCGGAGTTTCTCGATGCGGTTTTCAGCCAATACTCTTGGCAATTTGATTTACCGGACCCGACTCAGGCTGGCGGCATCCATGCTGCATTTTCAGGATTACGGGGATTTTGCGGACTACTTCGGGCCGCGTTGGAATTATTACCTTCGGGACATCATCGCGGCAATTCCGGTGCCGATGGTGTTTGCCAAAGGCCATTTTGAAAGCGGAGTGGCGGCGAAGTTGTTGAATGACTTTGTGGAAAACCCGTTTCCGTATCTGGATGAGGCGACAAAAAAGAAAATGACGGCGGTGCATTCGGCTTTGCTGCGGAAATTTACGGAACTGGTGTTTAATGAAACGGCGGCAATGCGCTGGCAGGAAGCACATGAATCCCAAGCCGATAACACTGATGTCGGCCCGGTGACGGAAGCGGAAAATAACCTTTTTGAAACGTCGGAAAATCCGTTTTGAATGAACCAGCCTTGCAAAACCGGAGTGGTGGTATTATGGTTGCGTTGTATGCCAAGCATCACTTTGAAAGACATTCCGGTGGAACTGCACGCGCAGTTGAAAAACGAGGCCGCCGCGAACTTCCGCAGCATCACCCAGGAAGCGATGAGCCGGATCGAGCGGACGTTTCAAATTGACGCCGCGCTGAACACCAAGCGCGATCAACGGTGGATTAATGAGGCCATCGCCAGCGGACCGGAAACACCTCTGACTCAAAAGGAAATGGACGCCATCCGCGACCGGGTTTTGAGGGGCGAAAAGTGAACGCTGCCAAACGCCCGCAATTCCTGCTGGATTTGGCTGAGGAATTGGTCTGGCTGAGAGACAACGCCGGGGCTGACGTAGCCGAACGCTGGTATGAGGCGTTGCTGGCAACGATTCAGTTCATCAGAAAGAATCCCCATGTTGGCCGTGAGCGGGAAGATTTGACCCCGGCGGGCATCCGTTCCTGGCGGATACGTGAATTCCCTCGTTGGCTGATTTTTTACGCAGTGGCAGACAGGAAAAAAGTAATCTTCTACCGCGTTCGCTCTGGCACCATGAATTTGGTGGTGCTGAAAATGGAATCCTGACTCCGCATTCCGCATTCCGCAAGGGCAACGGTCTCTTTGCCTGAATCCATTTTGGGCGGATGGCCTCTACCAAGATAAAGGGCGAGAATCTAATTTTCTTGATTCAGGGTTTATGTATGCCTCTTCCTTAATAACGTGGTTAAATTCATTATGGTTGAGCATCTTCCTCAATTGAAATTTAACTTTGCGGTCGGCTTTGATGCCAATAATCACTCGGAGAAGATCGGTTGGTTTGAACCAAAGCAAGAAAAAGCCTCCACGCTTCGGGTGCGGGTCGGCTTTCGCCAGCGCCTCAATAATGCGCCATTCCCTTTCGTATACCCAAAGCTCATGCTTTGTCCAAAAGACCTCCTTTATGTTAGTTATGGTCTTTCCTTCTCTTTTTAGGACGGGTTGTTCCGGGAGATACTGAACCTTCATCGCTGCCTTTCCGAACGGGGCTGTACAAACTGAGAACGCCTGGTTTTTTTCTTTGGTATATTGAAACTGAGTGCAGCGAAATTCAGCCACGAAACCTTTGTGAGAATCCCCATAATGTGACCACATCAGCCTGTTGAGGTGGTCCTCTGTCAAACAGATGAGCCCGATAAGCTCACTCAATCCGTTCTGTTGCTCATAGGCTTCAGCCTCAAGAAAGCTTGGACTGCTCGCCTCCTTGTGAAAATCTCGCAGATCTTCTGGCAACAGTACTGACGGGGCTTCCTTTTCAGCCTGCTCCTTCGTAGGAGGCTCGGTCCGTGGCCTGAAATCCCAAGGGTCATTGAAATGCTTGGGGGGTGTCAGATAAATTTGTCCATTCGTGAATCTTTCCAGCTTATCTTCGTCGGCGGGAAAATATTTAAAAAGCCCGTTTTCCATAATTTGAACCGTAACACTTAACGCCACACTTGTCAGCAAGCTGGATTTAACTAATCTGCCGACATGAAACTGAATCAGTTGGCATATTTATTTTTGTGCGTTTTTTTGATTTCGGCTCTGCATGGGTACGGACAAGGAACGAACGCAACGCCTGCCGAAAAAACGCCGAGTCCGGCCACGACCAACGATCCTTCAAGAAGCACCAACGAAGCCATACCATCCTGGGTAAACACCGAACCGCTGCCAGCGACAACGAATAATCACACTGGCGTTACGGGTGATTTGCACGACCAAATCTTTGCCGAACGAGAAAAAGCCGATGCCAAAAAAGGTGACGTTGCGGCTGAGTACAACCTCGCTTTCAGCTATTACTATGGCGATGGAGTGCCGCAAGATTATACTAAAGCTGCGAAATGGTTTCTGAAGGCAGCAGATCAAGATGACGCCAGCGCGCAGTCTATGCTTGGCCACATGTACGAATGCGGTTATGGGGTGCCACTCGACTATTCTGAGGCACTGAATTGGTATCGCAAGTCTGCTGAGCAGGGCAATGCCAATGGACAAAATCTTCTCGGCTGGCTGTATGAAAACGGACGAGGCGTGCCGCGAGACCATGCTGAGGCTGCGAAATGGTTTCTGAAGGCAGCAAATCAGGGTGAAGCCCATTCACAATGCACCCTTGGCTGGATGTATGAATATGGTGATGGTGTACCGCAGGATTATTCTATGGCGGTTACCCTTGCATCCCGATCTGGTTGTAGTGCTGCGAGAAATCAAGGGGGCAAGCCAACCGGACGAACTGGTGTTCAAGCGATTCCCACGCATTGAACGGTTTAAGCGGGATATGGCAAAGGCGAACATTCCATATCGGGATGCCTTGGGCCGCTATGCTGATTTCCACGCTTTGCGGAAAACTTTTGGAACAAATCTCGCCAAAGCTGGCGTGCCGCGTCGGACGGCCATGTCCCTGATGCGACATAGTGACGGGAAGCTC
This sequence comes from uncultured Verrucomicrobiae bacterium, assembly GCA_963786375.1. Classification (GTDB taxonomy): domain Bacteria; phylum Verrucomicrobiota; class Verrucomicrobiia; order Limisphaerales; family UBA11358; genus UBA11358. The sequence continues at coordinate 134,672 of CAWAYP010000010.1, read as the reverse complement.
ACGGACAAAATTTACACTGACGTAAATTTGCTGGGCATTGAAACGGGGATTGAGTTATTGCCATCCTTGCTGGCCCCAGCCTCCCCAATAGCCTCCCTCAAAATGTTCGCAGCCGGTCACAGCCCGACATCGGGTGGCACAACGGGTGACGGGGCGGGAAAGCAAAAGGTCATTGCAAACATTGGTGAAAGTCACAATATGACGCCACTTGTCACGAGTGGTCACAATATAGGGGAATGGCGGGAGCGGCGGGGCTCGAACCCGTAACCTCTGCCGTGACAGGGCAGCGCTCTAACCAATTGAGCTACGCCCCCGCAATGGGGCCGGTCAGGCTAGAAAATACTTTCAGGAGCGTCAAGCGACTTCACAAAAATTCGGGCGGCAGACGCCAAGGAGGTGGGGGTGGGGAACCCCGCTGAAGAAACGTACTGCCACCCGAATGGAATAATGTTACGTTTTTGTAAACCTTTGTCAACAGTTATCGTTCACTGGCGCACTTATTTAGGCCTCCAGCCCGTTTTCAGCCGTGCGCGGGCGGATTTTTTCACAAAATGCCGGCATAACCGGATTGGAACTAATGGAACAGTTTCATGGATCGAATCCGGCTGAATTTTCGCGCCCGCGACATCGCTGGCAAAATGATCGTTGAGGCGTGAATGGTTGCAACGCGAGCCGCCGAAGGACAAACTGGAGAGACAATGCAACGGTGCAATGATTTAACGATTTACGCCTCAGCCGCGCCACGCACATGAACCGCATCCGCCTGCTTCCCGAACACGTCGCCAACCAGATCGCCGCCGGCGAAGTGGTCGAACGCCCCGCCAGCGTCGTGAAGGAACTGGTCGAAAACGCGCTCGACGCCCAGGCGGCGCGCGTCACCGTCGAGATTCAGGCCGGCGGACGCAGCCTCGTGCGGGTGACCGACGACGGCGCCGGCATGAGCCGCGACGACGCGCTGCTCTGCCTCGAACGCCATGCCACGAGCAAAATCCAGCGCGCCGAGGATTTGGCGGCCATCGCCACGATGGGTTTTCGCGGCGAGGCCCTGCCCAGCATCGCCAGCGTCAGCCGGTTCACCCTGACGACGCGCGAACGCGACAGCCATTCGCCCGAAGGCACGCAGATCATCGTCAACGGCGGGAAAATCGCCGAGGTCAAGGCCGCTGGCAGCGCGCCCGGCACGAGCGTGGAAGTGCGGCAGCTCTTTTTCAACCTGCCAGCGCGCCGGAAATTTCTGCGCACCGAAGAAACCGAGGCGGCGCACATCCAGCATTACCTCACGCTGGCCGCGCTGGCGTATCCCGAAGTCGCGTTCACGTTTGTCAAGGATGGCCGCACGGTCTGGCAACTGCCCGCCGTCAAATCCGGCGCGGCCGTTTCCAGCCGCATCGAAGCCCTGCGCGAACGTTTCCGCGCCCTGCTCGGCGATGAAAAACTTTTGTCCGTGAATTTTTCCGCGTCCCTGGCCGAAGATTTCAAGCCGGAACCAGCCGAAATGTTTGAAACGCCATCGCCCGAAAAATCCGACCTCCGGCCTCCGACCTCCGAACTCCGGATTTGGGGGTTGATCGGCTCGCCCGGCGTTTCCCGCGCGACGCGCGACGGCCAGTTCGCTTTCGTCAACCGCCGGCCGGTGGAAAACCGCGGACTCAATTACGCGCTCATCGAAGGCTATCACACGTCGCTGATGAAAGGCCGTTATCCGGTCTGCTGCCTGTTCCTGGAAATTGATCCGGCGGCGGTGGACGTGAACATCCATCCGGCCAAGCGCGAGGTGAAATTCCATCGCGAATTTGAAATCCGGAAACTGGTCGCGCAGGCGGTCAAGGAAACCTTGCTCGCGTTTCACGCCGAACCGGAAAAATCGGAGTTTAACGCGCCAAGGCGCCAGGCGCGCCGAAGCCGTGAACCCGAACAACCCCGACCGGTTCAACAAACCGCGCTGCCGCATTTCCCGGAAAAATTAAAGTCGTTGCCGGTCGGTGAACCGCCGAAGCCACCAATTTCGCAACCGCCATTGCGAATGGGTTTTGCGCCCATGCCACGACGGCAGCGAATCGGAGGCGGCGGTTGCCACAATCGCCAGTCGCCAATCCGCAATCTGCAACGGCTCCGTCCGCTCCGGCTCCTGACGTCCGGCTTCCGGCTTCGGCGGTGACGCCGCTGCTCAACGTCCCGCTCCGGCTTGTCGGCGTCATCGGCAGGCTTTACGTCCTGCTGGAATCCGACCGCGGACTCGTGTTGCTGGACCAGCACGCGGCGCACGAGCGGATTTTGTTCGAGCAGATGCTCAACCGCATCGAGCAAGGCGGTCTGGCGCCGTCGCAAAAATTGCTGCTGCCGGAGACCATCGAACTGCCGCCGCGCGACGCCCAGTTTTTGCGCGAGCAACTGGCCGTGCTGACCCGGCTCGGCGTCGGCTTGAGCGAATTTGGCGAGCGGACGTTTCTGCTCGACGCGCTGCCGCCGTTCGTGAAGGCCGCCGACCCGCGCCGGTTTGTGTTTGATCTCGTGGACGAATTGCGCGCCGCCGGACGCGAGGTGAATCTGGCGCGGCTGGGCGAGCACACCGTGGCCAAGACCGTCTGCCGCCATGCGGTGAAGGCCAACGACCCGCTCGCCGGGCCGGAACTGGAAAATCTGGTCGAGGATTTGCGCCGCTGCGCGATGCCCTACACCTGCCCGCACGGCCGCCCGACGCTGATTGAAATGAATTACCGCGAACTGGAGAAAAAGTTTGGGAGAGCGCAGTAACGCACGTCCGATCATGCAAAACGCAATGCAGAAAACCCAATACCCCCTGGCTGAGATTAAGGCCGGCTCTGCATCGGCCGAAGATTCTTCCGGCGAGCACTGGCGGTTTTGTCCGCAGTGCGGGCATGAGTTGATCAACGAGAAGTGCAAGCTGCGTTGTCCGCGCTGCCATTATTTCATGAGCTGCTCGGATTTTGATTTCGCGGGTTGAATTTGACGCGAATTGCGCGAATTAACGCTAATTTTCAAGAAAAATCTATTCGCGAGAATTCGCGAAATTCGCGTCAAGCCAGAATTTTCTTCGTGTCCATTGGCGTCATTCGTGGTTAAATTTCCGGGTTCATGAACGATTGGAACATTCAATCCCGCGCGGCGGCGTGCGAGGCGTGCGCGCAACCGTTTGCCGACCGGCAGCCGTTTCACACGCTGCTCTTCGACGAGCACGCGGAGTTTTTGCGCCGCATGGACGTCTGCGAGGCGTGCTGGCAAAGCCAGTTCAGCGACGGCGCGCGCGAACGCAAAGGTTTCATTTCCCACTGGCAGGGCATTTACGAAGCGCCCGCCGCCGGCGGCGGACGCCATCCAAAAGGACACCGCCGAGACGCTGCTGCGGAAGCTCATCGAGCAAAACGATCCGCGCTACGCGCCCGCCGGTTACATCCTCGCCGTCATGCTCGAACGCAAGCGCATGCTCAAGGTGAAGGAACAGATCGTCCGCGACGGCCAGCGCGTGTTCATTTACGAACAGCCGGGACCGGCGACGTGTTCACCATTGCCGACCCGGCTCTGCGGCTGGATCAACTCGAAGAAGTCCAGCGCGACGTGGCCGCGTTGCTCGAACAGCGGCTTGAATCCGCCGCCGCCTGCGCCGCCGGAAAATCAGCCCGTTGCCAAAATTGAAAACATCGAACGTCCAACATCGAACATCGAACATCGAACGGCCCGGCATCAGGAAACTTCGGCGTTCAGAGTTCGATGTTCAATGTTCGATGTTCCCGAATAATCCATGTCCGACCTTGCCGAACTTCAAAACCGTCTCGGCTGCCAATTCCGCGACGAAAACCTGCTGCGCCTGGCGCTGACGCATCCGTCCGTCGCGCACGAAAGCGGCGAGCCGACGGCGCACAATCAGCGGCTGGAATTTCTCGGCGACGCGGTGCTGCAACTCGTGCTGACGCACGAGTTGTATGAAAAATTTCCCGCGTTCGACGAAGGCCCGCTGACCAAGGCGCGCGCCAAGCTCGTCAACCGCCGCACGCTGGCCGAGCACGCCCGCGCGCTCGACCTCGGCGCGCACCTGATTTTCAGCCGCGGCGAGGAGACGCACGGCGGACGCGAACGCGCGTCCACGCTGGCGGACGCGTTTGAGTCGCTGCTGGGCGCGATTTTTCTGGATGGCGGATTTGACGCGGCGCGGGAATTCATCCTGCGCGAGTTCAGCGCGGCGTTCGGCAAACTGAATGTGCCGCCGACGATTGAAAATCCGAAGGGCGAATTGCAGGAATTGTTGCAGGCGCGCTCGCCGGAAGCGCCGGAATATCATGTCGTTTCCGCCACCGGCCCGGACCACGACCGCGTGTTTGAATGCATCGTGCAGCACGATGGCGTGGAACTGGCGCGCGGTTCCGGCAAAAGCAAAAAAGCCGCCGAGAGCGACGCGGCCCTGGCGGCGTTGAAAAAATTGCGGGAAGAAACGTAAAGGTAGGGACAGCGCGCTGCGCTGTCTGCGGACGCTGCAGCGCGGCGTCCCTACCTTACGGCCGGCTTTTGAGCAGGTCGCGGATTTCGGTGAGGAGTTGTTCCGTCGGTGTGGGCGGGGCCACAGCTTCCTGGTGGCGGCTTAGTTTATTCACACCTTTCACCATCAGAAAAATACAAAAAGCCACGATGAGGAAATTCAACGTGACGGTGACGAAATCGCCCCAGGCCAGCACGGGCCCGGCCTTTTGCGCGTCGAGCAGCGGCAAATGAGCGCCGAGGGTTTTCGGATCCGCCGCGTAGGCGGCTTGGGCCTTGATGACCTTTTCCGACAATGACAGGTAAAGGTTGGTGAAATCGAGGTTGCCAATGAGCCGTCCGATGGGCGGCATGATGATGTCCGCGACCAGCGCGCTGACGATTTTTCCGAACGCCGCGCCGATGATGACGCCGATGGCGAGGTCCACGACGTTGCCGCGCATGGCAAAGGCTTTGAATTCTTGAAGTATTTTCATAAGCAATCCTTTCGATGGCGGGAACTTTAATAAAAGCTACGCGCTTGGGAAGCTGAAAATACGCTGGTAGAGTCGGCGCGCTGCGCCGACCGGACGCCGCGGCGCAGCGTCCCTACCTTTTTCTTCGTCCAGAAACGTCAGCTTCACGCCTTCCTTCGGTTTGGAAAAACTGTCGAGCAACGTCGGCGCATTGGACGGCGCGGCCGGATTTTGTTTCCGCACTTCACCGGGTTCGAGCGCGGAACGCAGCGCGCCTTCGACCAGCTGGGCGCAATGGATTTTCATCGGCGGCAGCGGGCCGAGTTCGCCGGCCAGTTCCTCGGTCTTGAGCGCGAGCGCCTCCTCGGCGGTCTTGCCGCGAATCAATTCCGTGGCCAGGCTGGCGACGGCAATGGCGGTTTCGCAGCCGAAGGATTGGAACGTGGCGCGGTCAATGACCTTTTTGCCGTTCTGCTCCTTGAACTTCACCCACAGGCGCAGCATCTCGCCGCAATCGGCGTTGCCGACCGTGCCGACGGCGTCCGCGCCGGCCAGCTCGCCCATGTTTTGCGGATTGGCGAGCGCGGCCTGAATGCGTTTTTGCAGGTCGTCGTTCACGATTTCAATACCTCGGCACGTTGGAGTCAATTTCCTCCGACCACGCGTTGATGCCGCCTTTGACGCTCTTGACGTATTTGAAACCCTGTTGCTGCAAAAAATCCGATCGCCTGCATGCGAGCGCGCGCCGACTTTGCAGTGCAGATAATACTGCTGGTTCGGGTCGAGTTCGGTGAAGCGCTGCTGGAGCTGGCTCATCGGCAGCAGCGGCACGCCGTCAATGTGCGCGATCTCGTATTCGTCCGGCTCGCGCACGTCAATCGACCTTGATGCCGAGCTTCGGATTGTCCAGCGCCTTCTTCATGTCCTGCACCGTCACTTCGTCGGGATTCGCCGTCACCGGTTCGCGGCACGATGCCGCAGAACATTTCGTAATCAATCAATTCCTTGATGGTCGGGTGCTCGCCGCAAACGGGGCATTCGCGGATCGCGGCGCAATTTCAATTCGCGGAACTTCATGTCGAGCGCGTTGAACAGCAGCAACCGGCCGACGAGCGAACTGCCCTTGCCGATGGCGAGCTTCAAAATTTCCGTCGCCTGGATGCAGCCGATGATGCCGGGCAGCACGCCGAGCACGCCGCCTTCCGCGCAACTCGGCACCATGCCGGGCGGCGGCGGTTCGGGATAAAGACAGCGGTAACACGGCCCGCCCAGATGCGGCGCGAACACGCTGGCCTGTCCCTCGAACCGGAAAATCGAGCCATAGACGTTCGGCTTTTTCAGCAGCACGCAGGCGTCGTTCGTCAGATAGCGCGTCGGGAAATTGTCCGTGCCGTCCACGACGATGTCGTAAGGCCGGATGAGGTCGAGCGCGTTTTCGCTGACGTGATGCGCGTGTTGTGGAGGACGACTTCGCAATTCGGATTGATGCCATGAATCGTTTCCTTGGCCGACTGCGCCTTGGGCCGGCCCACGTCCGCGTCCGTGTGGAAGAATCTGGCGTTGCAGATTGGAATAATCCACCGTGTCGAAATCCACGATGCCGATTTTGCCGATGCCGGCGGCGGCGAGATACATGGCGATGGGCGAGCCGAGGCCGCCCGCGCCGATGCACAGGACGCTGGCGGCCTTGATTTTCTTTTGGCCGGCCAGGCCGACTTCGGGCAAAATCAAGTGCCGCGAGTAACGGCGGATTTCGTCATTGTTCAATTCCATAAATCGAGCAAGCCATAATATGGCAGAAGCGGAATAAATCAAGTCGTGCAATCAGCGTTACACATATTGATATTTTGGGCGCTGGCTTTCGTGACGCTTTGCGCCGCCCTCGGGTTACTGAACATTTTTTTCGCTTTGATTGAAAATGACCTCACCTTGCACAGCCTAGGGAGGGAGGCGGCGATCGCTGCCATTGCCGCGCTGATTGAAGGTGCGGGCGTCTGGGTGGTTGCAACTTTCCTGCCGCTTGGCGGTCCGTTTCTGGCCACCCGATTGGTCGTTCCGGCTCTCATCGTTGGAATCATTTACAAAGCCACGCACCTTGAGGATTGGAGCCACTACGAAATTATTTCGCTTTTGCTGTTTCAACTGGTCATTTCAGCTTTTGGCGGCTGCCTGTTCCTTGGCCATTTCGCGGCGGGGTTCGGCATTTTATTCGTCTTCGCCGTTTGTCTGGCTGTCACCGTTGCGTTTATGAGAGGTTTGTGAATGGAGTTGGAGCTTTTACCCCAAACCGCCGCCACGCGGCTCAGGCAACTTTCATCACTGCACCCGATGCCCGCCATCGGGCTGGGCCAGGGATTTCATAACCTCCCGACCGCGATGCGCGTGGACAACAAAATTTCCCACGCCAAAATCCCCGGCCTTCGGGTTCCGGGCGTGAGCGTGCCGGCGCAAAGGCCCATCGTCCCCAGCAGACGTGTTGGCAGTGGAATTGCTGAAAAACTTCATGAGATATTATGGCAGAACTGATAAGACGGGACGGCAGCGGGCGGAAACAGCCGCGCGGCGATCGCGCATCAGGATTCAGGCGGGTGAAAACTTTTGCCGTCAGTATTCGTGAACGCGCCTTGAAATTTTTGGCGGGAGACGTAGTCTGAGGTTTTCGCAGTGGGATGAAGCCGGAAATCATATTTGGGTTGGAAAGCGCGCCGTGGCCGGCGTTGCTGGTGGACGCCAACGGCGTGGTGATGCGCGCCAATACGGCGGCGGCGACCGCGTTCGGCGCGGTGCTGACGGGCGACGCGCCGTTGTTGTCGGCGATCTGGCCGGCGGAAAACGGCATGACCGCGGTGGATTTTCTCACGACGGTGGGAGCAGTCCCCGATGCCGGTGGTGAATTTGAAATTTCGCGCGGCAAACGGCCCGGTGGCCGCCTGTACCGTTTCGATCTGCACCTTCGCAAAAGACGGCCGGAAATGGTTCGTTTTCCAGTTGTTGCCCATCACCGCGCCGCCGCCATCAGCAAACACGCCGGCAGCCACAACGGCAGCCACAACAGCGGCCACAACGGCGTCGCCAACGGCTGCAAGCAAAGCCGAGCTGGATGCGGGGATGGCGCTCAAGCAGAAACTGGATTGCGCCCTCCAACTGGCGCGGACGATGTCGCTGGACTTTAACAACGCGCTGACGAGCATTCTTGGCCATACGTCATTTTTGCTGGGCAAGGCCGAGGCGGGGCACCCGTGGCGGCATTCGTTGATGGAAGTGGAAAAGTCGGCGTCCCGGGCGGCGGAAATCGCGAACGAACTTGCCGTGTTCAGCCAGCAGGAACGGCAGCAGGCGCGCCGTGTGCCGCCGGGCAACCTGAATGACGTCACGCAGCGCTGCGTCGAGTTTTTCCGCAACGCCAACGCCGGGCAAATCATCTGGCACACCCAGTTCGAACGGGAATTGTTTGCGGTGCGTTTCGACGAGGCAAAGGTGCAGCAGGCGTTGACGAAAATTCTGGAGAACGCGGTGGAGGCCCTCGAGGGCACGGGGCAAATTGCCGTGCAGACGCGGAACATCGAGTTGACCGAGGCGACGCAGGACCGCAACGTGCACCTCTCCGCCGGCACGCATGTGTGTGTGGAAATCGTGGACAACGGCAAGGGCATTGATCCCGACGTGTTGCCGCGGATTTTCGAGCCATTTTTCACGACCAAAAGCAGCAACCACCGCGGACTGGGGCTGGCCTTGGTATATGGCATCGTCACCAATCACGGCGGCGGCGTGGCTGTGTCGAGCCAGCCCGGCACGGGCACGTCCGCGCGGGTCTATCTGCCGGCGGAAAAACAGTTCGTCCGGGAAAGCGCGGGCTCGGATGAAAATCTGAACGGCACGGAAACCGTTTTGGTGGTGGACGACGAAGACATCCTGTTGACGATGGCGGAGACGATTTTGTCCGAATATGGTTATCGCGTGCTGACGGCCAACAGCGCCCAAAAGGCGCTGGCACTTTTGTCGCGCGACGACGCGAACGTGGACCTGGTGGTGACGGATTTGGTGATGCCGACGATGGGCGGCCGGGAACTGGTCGAGCGGATCCGCCAGCTCTCGCCGAAGATCCGCATTTTGTGCGCAAGCGGCTGCGTTCTGCCGCCAGACCAGCAAATCGGCCTGCTGTTCCTCCAAAAGCCCTATACCAGCCGTGAATTGCTGGGAAAAGTGCGCCAGGCGCTGGCCATCCAATCCCCTGAACCTGCTGTTGACTGATGTTTAGGTTTTCTGCTAATTAAATAACCCATGCAAATCGAAAGCTTGAAAGTATTTTGTGACCTGGCCGAAACCGAGAGCTTCACCAAGGCCGCCCAAATCAACGGCGTGACCCAATCGGCCGTGAGCCAGCAAATCAGCTCGCTGGAACGCACGTTCAAATCCCTGCTCATCGAACGCAGCAAAAAGAAGTTTCGCCTCACGCGCGAGGGCCAGGTGCTTTATGATTACAGCAAGCAGATCATCCAGACCTACGAATCGCTGCACAGCAAACTGCAGGAATTGAAGGACATCATTTCCGGCACGATCCGCGTGGCGACGATTTACAGCATCGGTTTGCACGATTTGCCGCCTTACATCAAAAAATTCATGAAGGTTTATCCCACGGTGAATGTTCATGTCGAATACCGCCGCGCCAACCAGGTTTATGAAGACGTCCTCGGCAACGTGGTGGATTTGGGGCTGGTCGCGTATCCGGTGAAAGACGCGAAGCTGGAAATCACTCCGCTGCGCAAGGAGCCGTTGGTGCTCATCTGCCATCCGCAGCATCCGTTTGCCAAGCTCAAGACGATCAAGCTCAAGGCGCTCGCCGGCCAGAAGTTCATCGGCTTCGAGCCGGACATCCCGACGCGCAAGGCGCTGGACAAGATTTTGAAGGAGCATGACGTGGATGTGAACAACGTCATGGAATTCGACAACATCGAAACGGTAAAACGCGCGGTGGAAATTGACGCGGGCGTTTCGATTGTGCCGGAAGGCACCGTCGCGCAGGAAGTCTCCAAACAAACCCTGGCCGCCGTGCCGGTTGAAGACGGCGCTTTTTACCGGCCGCTGGCCATCCTTTACAAGAAAAACAAGGTCCTTTCGCCCGCGATGAAGCAGTTTCTGACCATTCTTAAAGACGTGATTCAATAATTATTTCAGATTCGACGGATTCAGCAGCTTCAAATCCTTCGGCACAAACAAGCCGTCCTGGCGGATGAGTTCGCCGTCGAACCACACCTCGCCGCCGCCCCATTCCTTGCGCTGAATCAACACCATGTCCCAATGCACCGCCGAACGGTTGCCGTTGTCGCACTCTTCGTAAGCCTGGCCGGGCGTGAAATGCAGCGAACCGGCGATTTTCTCGTCGAACAAAATGTCGCACATCGGGTTCAAAATATAGGGATTGAAACCGAGTGAAAATTCGCCGACATAACGCGCTCCGGCGTCCGTGTTCAGGATTTCGTTCAGCCGTTTCGGATGGTTCGCCGTCGCGTTGATGATTTTGCCATCCTTGAATTCCAGCCGGACGTTTTCGAATTTTGTACCCGAATAAATCGTCGGGGTGTTGAATTGAATCACGCCATTCACGGAATTTTTCACCGGACATGAAAAGACCTCGCCGTCAGGAATATTGCGGTCGCCTTTGCACATTTTGGCGCCGATGCCCTTGACGCTGAACGTGAGATTGGTGCCGGGCGCTTTGAGGTGAACGCGGTTGGCGCGTTTCATCCGGCGTTCGAGCGGGACCATCGCCAGCGCCATTTTGGCGTAGTCCATCGTGCAAACGTCGAAATACAAATTCTCGAAGGCTTCGGTGCTCATGCCCGCCGCCTGCGCCATGCTTGGGGTCGGCCACCGCAGGACGCACCAGCGCGTCCGGTTGACGCGCCAATCCAGCACCGGCCGCGTGAGGCGCGAGTAAAGCGCCATGCGACTGCCCGGCACGTCGGAATTCTCGCTCGCGTTTTCGCTGCCGCGAATGGCGACGTACGCCTGCACCTTCTTCATGCGGAACAGTTCGAGGTCGCGGACGAGCGCGGCGTGCTTCTCATTTGTCCCGAGCAACAACTCGCGGGAAACCCGCGTGTGCCGGACTTCCACCAGCGGCGTTGCGCCCGCCGCGCGAACGGTGCGGATGAGTTCGATGGTGAACTCATCGGGCACGTCAATCATGTCGAGCAGGATGCGGTCGCCCTTTTTTAATTCGGTCGAATACTCCACCAACAGCTTGGCCAGTTTCTGGTAACGTGGGTCGGTCATAAATTTGTGGGAACCAATTAAACAGAATTAAGGATTTACCACAGCACAAAAATCCGTGGCAAATCCGCTTTACTCGGCGGCGAGTACGATTCATTTTGCCGTCAAACCAAAAATGAATCGCGAAGCACTGGACAAGTTTTGCGGGCGCGGGATTCTGGCGCTCGTGCTTGCGATTTTGGTTTTCGGCCCGCTGGCCATGGGCGCGGTGGATGCATGGGCGTTTCTGATCATTCAAGGATTGACGATGGCCGTGATGCTTTTATGGGCATTGCGAGTCTGGCTGGACCCCAAACCGCAATTGTTCTGGCCGCCCATCGGCTGGGTGGTGCTGGCGTTCGCCGTCTATGCCGTCGGGCGTTATCTCACGGCGGACATCGAATACATCGCGCGACAGCAGACGATTCAGGTGTTGATCTATGTGTTTTTGTTTTTCGCCATCGCCAACAATCTGCACCGGCCGGGATCGGCGCAAATTGTCAGCTTCACGCTGATTTTTCTGGCGGCGGGAATTTCGGGCTACGCCGTTTATCAATTCATGGCCCACTCGAATCATGTGTGGAACTTGACCTCGCCGTACGCGGGACGGGGAACTGGCACCTACATTTCACCAAATAATTTTGCCTGTCTGCTCGGGATGCTTTTGCCGCTGGCGGTGGCCTATGCGCTGGCGGGGCGTGTCAAACCGCTGGTACGCGCGCTGCTCATTTACGCGGCGGCGGCCCTGATGGCCGGCTTGGCGGTGACACTCTCACGCGGCGGCTGGGTGGCGGCGGCAGCGGGATTGCTGGCCCTGTTAATGGCTTTAATCGGCCACCGCCATCATCGTCTGCCGGCCCTGTGTTTGCTGATCATTCTGGCGGCGGGCGGAACGATTTTCGTCACCAAATATCTGGCGACGACGTTAAGCTACGCCGCGCGGGTGAAAAATCAGGAAACGTTCACACAACTGGACTGGAGCGTCCGGCGCGACATGTGGGTCGCCGCGGGTCAAATGTGGCGGGACCATTTTATGTGGGGTGTCGGGCCGGCGCATTACGACTACCGCTTTCCGGAGTATCGTCCTGAAAGCATGCAGTTGCGGCCCGGGTGGGCACACAATGATTATCTGAATTTGCTGGCCGATTGGGGCACAATCGGCGGGGTCATCGTTCTGGCGGGCATGATGGCGTTCGGCGCGGGTTTGGTGAAAACGTGGAAACAGGTCCGCCCGCCGGAAAATGATTTTGACCGCGGCATGAGCAACCGTTTTGCCTTTTTTCTCGGCGCGTCCGCCGGTTTGCTCGCCTTGGCGGTTCATTCGGTGGTGGATTTCAACCTGCACATTCCGGCCAATGCAATTTTGGGAGTAACGTTGCTGGCGCTGTTGAGCAGCAAACTGCGATTTGCGACGGAACGTTATGGGCGGGCGGCAAGATTACCCCTCAAAACCCTGGTGACCCTGGTATTGACCGCGGGCGTCGTGTATTTGGGCTGCCAGGAATGGCGCCGGGGTCATGAACAAGTTTGGCTGGCGCGGGCGGAACAACTGCCGGATTTTTCACCCGCGCGGGTGGCGGCGTTAAAACAGGCATTTGCCGCCGAACCGATGAATTTTGAAACGGCCTACGACATCGGCGAAGCGTATCGCGTGCAAAGTTTCAACGACGAGCAAAATTATGCGGATTTGGCCAGGACAGCGATGGAATGGTATGCACGCGGCCTGAAGCTCGACCGATATGACAGCTACAATTATTTGCGTTACGGCATGTGTCTCGACTGGCTGGGACACCATGCCGAGGCCGGGCCATATTTCAGCCGGGCCGAGGCGCTTGACCCAAATGGTTACTTTACGGTGGCCAATGTGGGCTGGCATTATGTACAGGTGGGAGACTATGACGCCGCCCGGTCATGGCTGGCACGATCCATGCGGCTTCACTGGCAGGACAATGTGATTGCGAGTTCGTATTTGAAAATAGCCGAGCGCAAGCTGGTTGAAGATGCTTCCAGCCGAAGCCATTTGCCTGTAGGCTTTTAACAAGCCACGGTGAAAAAATACAGTTGACATTTGACAGCCAAGATTTAGTGTTTGACAATAGCGAAGAGTTTTGAAAGGGTGACGATTATGAAATACATTCAGACGTTGATTACCATGTTGGTTGGCGGCGTTGTTTTGGCGCTGGGCAGCAGCGCAGTCGCACAAACCATTAAACCTTGTATGGTGACAGTTGTGCGCATCCAAGGACAGGCGCGCTACTCCTTGGGCGACAATGTCTGGCACCCGTTGCTTGTCGGCAAGATACTGAGGTCCGGCGCCATCATTCAAAGCGCCGCGAATTCGACCGTGGACATCGTGTTTAGCGATGAACCGATAGCGATGCCACAGGCCGCTCTGTCCCCGGATTCGATTGGGCTTGCGCCTGATCCCAATGTGCGCGGGTTACTTTCCTACAAACCCATGGTTCAGCAAAACGTAATTCGCATGTATGGGAACACTGTGCTGGCCGTTGACAAGCTGACCCAGTTTGACAGCGGCGTGGACACTGTCAGCGATACGGAACTCGATTTGCGCGCAGGCCGCATATTTTTCAATGTCAAGAAAATGTCAGCCACGTCGCAATTCATCATTAAAATCCCCAATGGCGTGGCGGGCATTCGAGGCTCTTCAGGTATTTTTGACGCCACGGGCCAGGTGTGGATGTTCACCGGTGAAATAATCATTGCTTTGCCAAATGGGCAAACGATTACGGTTGACGGCGGGTTCGACTACAATCCGCAAACGAACCAAGTGACGCAGGTATCCAAGAAAGTTTTGGAAGAACTTCAGAACAATGGGATTGCGGTTCAGACCCTCTATCTGTTGGATATTTCGTATGCCCCCAACAACGGTGGCCAAAACCTGGCTACGGTGTATTGTTCGCCGACCACCGGTAACAACAAATAGGCCCGCCACTCATTTGACAGCTTTTACTCGCCCGTGTGGCGAATGGCAAAACCAGAGCAGCCTTGAGTTGTTCTGGTTTTTTGTTTAATCCGGCGGAGTGAATTTCAAGCCCATCAAGCGCACGCCGGCCCTTTTGGCGGTGGCCGTGCTTCTGCTCGTTTGCGCCCTGCGGTTGCTGCGACTCGACTTCTTCGAGCGGCTGGAGTGGATGACTTACGACTTGCGCATGCGCGACCGCCCTGCATTTTCCCGCGCCGGTCGCAACCAATCTCGCCTTTGTTGCCATCGAGGACTCCAGCATCACAGCCGTGCAAAGTGGCAACTGGGATTCCGTTTCGGCCTTTACTGGCCGCGCCAAGTTTATGGCCGGCTCGTCGAGGAACTTTCGGCGGAAGGCGCCAAGGCCGTCGCCTTCGACGTGCAGTTCGGCGAATTGCGGCCGGACCATCCGCCCGTGCAGATGGCCGATGGCAGTTTGGTTGAATCCGACGATTTTTTCGCGTTGCAATTGCGGCGCGCCGGCAACGTGATCCTCGCCGCTACACCCGACGCTGTACCGCCCGATTTGTTCGCCACCAACGCGCTCGCGCTCGGCGACATCACGACCGAAAAAGATTCCGACGGCGTGCTCCGCCGCGTCAAGGCCTTCCGCGACTACCGCCACTGGCATCCGCTTTCCAAAAGGCCGCGAGCCGAATTTGGTTTGGACCTGGCAAACGCAATTTCGCGCCCGGCAAAATCATTCTGCCGCAAATCGGAACGACAAACGTCGGTTGAAGTTCCCGTGGACGCGGAAAACAATTTTGATCTGACCGATTTTGTCGGCGACAAACTTCCGCCCGGCATGCCGCCCAAGGCCAAAGCCTTCACCGACGAACGCGTCTGGCAGATGGGCATCGTCCTCGCCGCGCAGGAATTGAAGCTCGATCTGACGCACGCCGAAGTGGATTTGCCCGACGGCAAAATCATTCTGCGCGGCGCCAACGGCGTCGAAGCGTCATTCCCGTGGATCGCCGACGGCTATTTTTACATTGACTGGCGGCTGAAGCCGAACGATCCGCATCTTTGCAGGCGCCGATTGAAAGCCTGCTCGGGCAGGATAAAGAGCGGTCTGCTCGGCGAGACCAACGGCTTGAGCGACGCCTTTCGCGGCAAACTGGTCGTCGTCGGCTCGGCGGCGCAGGGCAATGACTTGACCGACCGCGGCGCGACGCCGCTGGAAAGCGACACGTTGCTCGTCAGCAAACACTGGAACGTCGCCAATTCCGTCATCACCGGCCAGTTCATCCGCCGCGCGTCGCTGCCGGCGGAACTGGCGCTCATTATTTTGCTTGGCGCGCTCACCGCTTTCTGACCTGGCAATTGCGCGCGGTCACGGCCTCCGCTGGCGGTTTTCCTGCTTGCGGCAGTCTATGTCGCCGTCGCGTTTTTCGCCTTTGTGAAATTCCGCTTCTGGCTGCCGCTGGTTTTTCCGATTGGCGGCGCGATGTTGGTGGAACATTTGAGCCTGGTCACCTATCGCGTCGTGTTCGAGGAGCGTGAAAAGCGCCACGTCAAATCCGTCTTTTCCAGGATCGTTTCGCCGGACGTGGTCAACGAACTGCTCGCACCGAAAAACTTTCGCTCGGCGGCGGGCGCCGGGAAGTCACGGTGTGGTTTGCGGACGTGCGCGGGTTCACCTCGTTCACCGACGAAAGCCAGGAACGGTGCCGGAATACATCCGCGAGCATCAATGGGATTCCGGCAACGGAAGAGGCCGCCATCGACGAGTCGCCCGCGAAATCGCTCAACACCGTGAATCTTTATCTCGCGCGCCGTCGCCGACGCGATCAAAAGGCACAACGGCACGCTGGACAAATACATCGGCGACTGCGTCGATGGCGTTTTGGAACGCGCCGATCCCGAATGAAAAGCACGCCGTGGCCTGCGTGCGCGCGGCGATTGACGCGCAACGCGCCATTCATGAATTCAACCTAAAACGCTGGCGCGAAAATCCATAAGCGCGAAGCCGAAAATCGCGTCCGGCTTCCCGCCGGCCTGCCGCCCGAGGCCGCCGTTGCCGCTCTGCAGCTTGGCAGCGGCATCAACACCGGGCATGGCGACCGTCGGGCTGATGGGTTCGGACGAGCATCTGTTGAATTACACCGTGTTTGGGCGCGAAGTGAACCTCGCCAGCCGGCTGGAAGCGTTTCCGGCCGCAGCCGCATCATCATCAGCGAGGCGACCTACAAACATTTGCGGCGCGACGATCCGGAACTGGCGGCGACGTGCATCGCCCTGTCCCCGGTCAAGGTCAAGGGCATCGTACCGCGGTGAGGATTTACGAAGTGCCGTGGCAGTCGCCGGAGCCGACGTGATTTTTCTTCCTCGTCAATTTTGGCGCTCGTGCTTAAATTGACGATAATGCGCACGGCGATTTATCCCGGCAGTTTTGACCCGCTGACCAACGGCCATCTGGACGTGATTCAGCGCGCGGCCAAATTGTTTGACCGCGTCGTCGTGGCCGTCGCCAAAAACGATGCCAAACACCCGCTGTTCACGCTGGCCGAACGGCTGGCGCTGGTGAAACAGGCGGTGCGCCATCTGCCGCACGTCGAGGCCGACACTTTCGACGGCCTGCTCATCGAATATGTCGTGCGCCGGAAGGCGCAGGCGATTGTGCGCGGGCTGCGCGCGGTTTCGGATTTTGAATTTGAATTCCAGCTCGCGCTGATGAACCGCAAGCTGAACGAAAACATCGAGACGATTTTCATGATGCCGAAGGACACCTACACGTTTTTGAGTTCGCGCATCGTGAAGGAAATCGCGCGGCTGGGCGGCGATGTCAGCGCGTTTGTGCCGGCGCACGTGCGAACCGCCCTGGCAAAAAAATTTTCGGAGCGAAAAGATCTTGAACGGAGCCGGTCATGCCGCTGATTGTCAATCTTCGCCATCTGGAAGAGCACAATGTCCGTTTGGGCGGCGAACTGCCCGTGGACGAACTGGACTTGGACCCGGGCGACGAGATGATCCGCGCCGCCCAACCGTTGCAATATGACTTCGAGGTTCAAAAATTGGAGGGCGGCCTGCTGGTGCGCGGTTCGCTGCGGCTGATTGGATTGCCACTGCGTCCGGTGCCTGAAACCCTTCAAGCGCGAGCTGGCATTGAAGGCATGGACGTGCCATTTGCCGCTGGAAGGCGAGGAAGAGGCAGCCGTGGTCAATGATTGCGTGGACTTGACTCCTTTTGTGCGGGAAGATATGCTCTTGGAGTTTCCGCAGCATCCGCTGTGCAAACCGGATTGCGGCGGACTGAAAACAAAGATTGGCAAGGCCCGTAAAACCGCTGATGAAACGGCTGCGTCCGCGTGGGCTGAATTGGATAAATTGAAATTGTGAATTTTTATTATGGGTGTTCCAAAACGCAAACCGTCCCGAGCCGGCAGCGCATGCGCCGCGCCTACAACAGCGTGCTGAAACTGCCGCAACTGAGCACATGCCCGCAATGCGCCGCGCCTTATGTCCCGCACCGGGTCTGCCCGGCGTGCGGCTATTACAAAGGCCGTCAGGTCTTGAGCGTCACGGCGGGCGCTTGATTGGCCGTCCGTTTGCGGGAAATTTCCGCGTTCTTTCATCTATGCGAATTGCAGTGGATGTCATGGGCGGCGACCACGGATGCGGGGTCGTCATTGCAGGCGCCAGGCGCGCATTGGAGGGCAACAAGAAAATCACCGCCCTTTATCTGGTCGGCGACCAGGCCGAAATCCATGCCGCCCTGCCGGCGCGGGGTTTTCGCGACCATCGCGTGCGCGTCGTTCACGCCAGTGAAGTCGTGGAAATGGACGACAAACCGGCCAGCGCGCTTCGCAAAAAACGCGACAGTTCCATTGCGCGCGCCGCCGAACTGGTCCGCGAAGGCAAAGCCGACGCCCTGGTTTCGCTCGGCAACACCGGCGGCATCTTTGCCGCGGCCACGTTCAAGGTCGGCCGCATTCCCGGGGTGGAGCGCGGCTGCATTGCCACGGTCATTCCCCGCCAGGGAAACGAATTTGTCCTGCTGGACGCGGGCGCGAACATCGAGTGCAAACCCCTTCACCTGGCGCAATTCGCGGTGATGGGCAGCGTCTATTCGCGCGAAGTTTTGCGGCGCAGAAATCCGCGCGTGGGCATCTTGAGCATCGGCACGGAGGATTCCAAGGGCAACGAACTGACGCTCGAAGCCTTCAAACTTTGCAAAAAGCTGGATTTGAATTTCATCGGCAACGTTGAGGGACACGATTTGTTCAAGGACCACGTGGACGTGGTGGTTTGCGACGGTTTTGTCGGCAACATTGTTTTGAAAACCTCCGAAAGCCTCGCCGTCGCCATGTTTTCGATGCTCAAGCGCGAGTTGATGAACTCGGCCCAGCGGCAGATTGGCGCGTTTCTGGCGAAAGGCGCGTTTCAGGCCATTCGCAAACGGATGGACCCGGAAGTTTATGGCGGCGCGCCGCTGCTCGGATTCAACGGCGTGGTGTTCAAGGCGCACGCTTCGGCGCGCGAACGCGCCGTGGCCAGCGCGCTGCGGGTCACCGCCGAAGCGGTGCAGCATCGCGTCAATGAGATCATTGCCCGCGAAATCGCGCGTGCAAATGAAAAATTGGATGCCGCGGAAATTCCCGTTCCCGTTCCCCAATGAGTCCGAAATTTAAAAATCCGCGCGCCCGGTTCAATTTTCAGGGACGCACCTGTTCCATCAGCGGCGTCGGCTCGTATGTGCCGGCCAAGATTTTGACCAACGCCGATTTGGAAAAAATGGTGGACACGTCGGACGAATGGATCACCACGCGCACCGGCATCAAGGAACGGCGGGTGGCGGCGAAAAATGAATTCACGTCGGACATGGCGGTGAAAGCGGCGCAGCGGGCGATGAAGATGGCCGGCGTCACCGCTGAACAGCTCGACCTCATTGTCGTCGCCACCATCACCCCGGACATGCCGTTTCCCGCCACCGCGTGCCTGGTGCAGCAAAAACTCGGCGCCCGGCGCGCGGCGGCCTTTGACCTGGAGGCGGCTTGCTCCGGTTTCATTTATGGTCTGGAAATCGGGCAGCAATTCATCATGTCGCGCACCTATGACACGGTGCTCGTCATCGGCGCGGAAAAACTTTCGTCCATTGTGGATTGGCAGGACCGCAACACCTGCGTTCTGTTCGGCGACGGCGCGGGCGCGGCGGTCCTGCAAAACCGGCCCAACGCCCACGGTTTGCTGACCGCGGTGATGGGCGCCGACGGGGAAAAGGCAAATCTGCTGTACATGCCCGGCGGCGGCAGCCGTTGTCCCGCCACCATGGAAACCGTGGTGGCGAAACGCCATTACCTGCAAATGGAAGGGCGGGAAACGTTCAAGAACGCCGTGCAGGCGATGTGTACGGCGGCGCAGGAGGCGTTGCGCCGCTGCGAGCTCGATATTACCAAAATCAAATGCATCATCCCGCATCAGGCCAACCGCCGCATCATTGACGCGGTGGGCGAACGCCTTGGCGCGACCCCGGAACAGTTGTTCATCAATGTGGACCGTTACGGCAACACATCGGCGGCGTCAGTGGCCATTGCCCTGGACGAAGCCGTTGCCTCGGGAAGAATCCAGCGTGGCGATCTGGTTCTGCTCGTCGTTTTTGGCGCCGGCCTGACTTGGGGCGCGGCGGTCATTGAGTGGTAAAGACTTATTCCTTTGATTGCAGGCACTTATTTGACGTTTGAGATTCCCGTGTTAATTTAAAGTGACTTTATGAGTGCAAGACAATTCGGAAACGTTAATTCATTCCAACAACCCATCACGGTCGAAGCGCGGCAAACCCGTTTGGAGCTTTCCTCCGATGCGGTTGTCATCCACAAAAGCGGCGTTGAATTTCGCAGCCCGGTGCCGTTCAATTTGTGGACGGAAATGACGGTGGCCCTGCAATCGCGGCGCGATGAAACCCCCATTCAGTGCAGCGGGGTGGTCATCGCCTGTTCCGGCAACAAGCATGTCGGCTACCATGTTTCGCTGCTGTTTACCGGCATGTCCAAACACGCGCAGTCGCGGCTGAATTCAATGGCCTATTCCGAATTGGGCGCGGCCTGAGCGCTCAATTCCCAAAATCAGCGGTGCCTTTTATCAGCCTCCGTGATTGATACGGAGGCTGATTTCCATCCTGATCCGCGAAATCTGCAGCCATCGCACAGCGTTGCCAATCCCGATGGCCGGCGGTAAGTTGGGCTGGAAATTATGCTGTATTTTGAACGTGGCTCCCCCAAAGACAAATTGTCGTTGGATGATTTGCGGGAAGGCCTGTTCCAGGCGCTGGAACGCCTCGGCCCGCGCCGGCGGGTGCTGGTCGTGCCGCCGGATTTCACGCGGCTTCATTCGCAGGCGGGTATTTTAACCAAGCTCATTCACGATTATTATGGGCCGCGTTTGACGGACGTGTTGCCCGCACTGGGCACGCACACGCCGATGACGCCGGGGCAGATTGGCGAAATGTACGCCGGGGTGCCGCCGGAATTGTTCCGCGTACACAACTGGCGCACGGGCGTCGCCAACGTCGGCGCGGTGCCGGCGGAGTTTGTGCGGGAGACGACCGGCGGCGCGGTGGATTTCCCCTGGCAGGCGCAACTGGCCAATCTCATCTGGACGGGCAGGCATGATTTGATTTTGTCCGTCGGCCAGATTGTTCCGCATGAAGTCGTCGGCATGGCCAGTTACAACAAAAACATCTTCGTGGGCACCGGCGGCACGGAAAGCATCAACCAGAGCCATTTCGTTGGCGCGGCTTACGGCATGGAACGGATGATGGGGCGCGCGGACACACCGGTGCGGCGCATCCTCAACTACGCTTCCGAACATTTCGCGAAACACCTGCCCATCGTGTATGTGCATACGGTGGTGGGAAACGATGCCGGGGGCAGATTGCGCGTGCGGGGTTTGTACGTGAGCGACGACGGCTCCGGCTTCGACCAAGGCGCGGCCCTTTCGCTCCAGGTCAATTTCGAAATGCTTGGCGAGCCGCTGAAAAAAGTGGTGGTCTATCTGGATCCCAGTGAGTTCAAAAGCCTGTGGCTGGGCAACAAGAGCATTTATCGCACGCGCATGGCCCTGGCCGACGGCGGCGAATTGATTGTGCTCGCGCCCGGCGTGAAGGAATTTGGTGAAGACCGTGAAATTGACCGGCTCATCCGCAAATACGGTTACCGTGGCACACCGGCCACATTGGCGGCCGTGAAGGCCAATGCTGAATTGCGCGACAATCTTGGCGCGGCGGCGCATCTCATCCACGGCTCCTCCGAAGGCCGGTTCAACGTCACGTATTGTCCCGGCCACCTCACGCGGGAAGAAATTGAAAGCGTCAATTTCCGTTATGCCGACTTGAAACAAATGGCGGCGCGTTATAATCCGGCCCGGCTCAAGGACGGCTGGAACCTCATGCCGGATGGCGATAAGATCTTTTTCATTTCAAACCCGGCGCTCGGGCTGTGGGCGTGCCAAAGCCGTTTCCAGAACTAAAACCTCCACCAGACGCTTTCGGACAAGGCAAAAAAACACACGCCGCCGCTTGCGCTTGTAATCAATGACGGTCATCTCAATACTAAGCGCATGAAGATCCCGGCGGAATTGTTTTCCCTGAAAGACCGTGTCGCCGTCGTCATCGGCGGCACGGGTGAATTGTGCGGCGCGATTGCCGAAGGTTTTGCGGCGGCGGGCGCGAGGGTGGCGCTGGTTGGACGCGACACCGCCCGGGCGCAAGTGCGTCTCGAACGAATTTCAAAAGCCGGCGGCAAGGCGGAGTTTTTCCCGTGCGACACAACCTCCCCGGCTGCGCTGCAAAAACTGCTGGCGGACGTGCTGGCCAAATTCAAACGCGTGGACGTTCTGGTCAATGGCGCGGGCGTGAATTCACTGACACCGTTTCTCGACATTTCCGGGGAGGAATTCGACAAAATCATCGGCGTGAATTTGAAAGGGTTGATGCTGGCCTGCCAGGTATTCGGCAGGCACATGGTCGCACAAGGTTCGGGCAGCATCGTCAACCTCGGTTCGGCGTCGGGCCTCAAGCCGTTGTCGCGCGTGTTTACGTATTCGGCGTCAAAGGCGGCCGTGCATAATCTCTCGAAAAATCTGGCGCGCGAATGGGCGGCGCAGGGCGTGCGCGTGAACATCCTCGTGCCGGGATTTTTCCCGACGGAGCAAAACCGGAAAATTCTCAGTCCTGATCGGGTGGCTGCCATCATGGCTAAAACCCCCATGGCACGGTTTGGTGAGGGGCAGGAACTGATTGGTGCGGCGTTGTTGCTCGCGTCTGACGCCGGGAGCTTCATCACCGGCGCCGAACTGGTCGTGGACGGCGGTTTCGAGGCAATGACGATTTGATAAGTTCTTAATTTTGAGTCCTGAATTTTGAGTTGAAGCGGGTTTGCCTGGCCATTCAACAAACATTTAAAACTCTGAACTCTTTACAGGTCCGTGATCGGCTGGTGCCGGGGCACGAGCAATTTCATGGCGCTCCAGGCAATCAGATAACTGAAGGCACAGACGATGAACATGAGGAGGTAGGCGGTCTGCGGGTGGTTCTTGAAAGCATCGGTAAGCACGCCGGCCAGCAGTTGCACGATCACGCCGCCAATGCCGCCGGCCGTGGTGCCGATGCCGGTGACCGAAGCGACGGCTTTTTTCGGGAACAGGTCGGAAACGGTGGTATACAGGTTGGCCGACCACGCCTGATGCGCCGCGGCGCCGATGGAGATCATGGCCACTGCCAAAGTTGCGGCCATTCCCCCGAAGCGGCTGACCTCGCCAAAATACTGCGTCAACAACACCGCCAATGGCGCGAGGGCAATCAGAAACATTGCCGTCATGCGCGCCTGATAGACCGGCATTCCCTTCCTGATGAGCGTCAGCGGAATGCTTCCCCCATAAATGCTGCCGACAATGGAGATGCCATAGACGATGAAGGTTGGCAGCATGACTTGCGCCGTGGTCATCTGAAACTGCTTATGCAAGTAGTCCGGCAACCAAAACAGGTAAAACCACCAGATGCCGTCGGTCATGAACTTGCCGGAAAAAAACGCCCAACCTTGGCGATAGCTAAAGAGCCGCCACCAGACAAGTTTTCCCTTGTCCCCATTGGCCTCTTTGGCGACCGCTCCATCGTCAATGTGAATGTAGTCGTATTCGGCCCTGGAAAGCCGTTTTTGTTTGTGTGGCGTGTCGTAGAGCCAAAACCAGAAAATCAGCCAGAGGAATCCCGACGCGCCGGTGAGAATGAACGCCATTTTCCATCCGAGCTGGCGGGTGAAATGAATGAGAATCCACGGAACAGCCAGCGCGGCTATCATCGCGCCGGCATTCGAACCGCTGTTGAAGATGCCCGTGGCCAGGGCGCGTTCACGCTTGGGAAACCACTCGGCGACGGTTTTGATGGAGGCGGGAAAATTGCCCGCTTCGCCCACGGCAAACGCGCTGCGGATGAAGATATGCATCACCAGCAGCCGTCCGACGAAGGCGTTGGCCATCCCGCACACCGACCAAAAGATCAGCGACAAGGCCAGTCCCAGCTTGGTCCCGATTCGATCAATGAGCCAGCCCACCCCGAGCGTCATGCCGGCATAAAACGCCGTGAAAAAAGAGGTCAAAAAGGAGAAGTCCTTGTTGGACCAGCCAAAGCCACCCTGCGCCACCGGCACGCAGAAGACATAGTCCTTCAGATAACTGATCACCTGCCGGTCCAGGTAGTTGAAAGTGGTGGAAAAAAACAACAGCGCGCAAATAATCCAGCGGTAATTGCGAAATCCCGGCGGAGGTTGACTTGGGGAATTCATGCGGTCATGAAAAATATCCAGGAAAATGAAAGTGATTCAAGCGTGAAATCCAGCTTTACAAATCACCGGCGCTCGTGTAAAGGATGCCTCCATTATGTGGAAGAAAATTCTACCGGTCCTGCCAGTGTTGTTGCTGACGGGTTGTGCCTCGACGTTTACCAATCTGACGCCGCTGGAACAGCCACGCAATGCCAACAACCTTTACCCCGTCGAAGTCGCCCTCAAATCGCAACAGCAATCGTTGCGGTGGGACTCCATCCATCCTTACGTGCTGGCCAACGGCCAGCTCTATGACATGCGTCGGACGCCGCTCATGACCAATCGCTGGGAGGGTTTTGTGCCCCTGCCGCCCGGGGCTGACGGTGTTACTTACCGTTACAAATTTGATTATCTCTACAACGATTTCACCAAGTCGCCCCAGCCCGGCACCACCCTTTCGCCGGCCTATAAATTGACCATTTTCGGCCAGTAACGCCGTTCAGTGTTTTGGCCGGAGGATGATGGCCTTCTTTTCCGAGCCTTCGACCTCGACGCTGTGGGTTTCCACGTCGGGGTCGTCCTTGAGCGCCTGATGCACCACGCGGCGGTCAAACGCCGTCATCGGCTCCAACTCGACCGTATCGCCCCAGCGCCGGACTTTTTCCGCGGCGCCTTTTGCCTTTTTTACCAGCGCTTCGCGCGCCTGCGCGCGATAACCGCCCACGTCCACCATCACCTTCGGCGCGGTGGTGTCCTGCTGGAAAAGCAGGCGGTTGGTGATGTATTGCAGATCGGCCAGCGTTTGTCCCTGGCGGCCAATGAGCCGTCCGGCGTCCTCGGTTTTGACTTCCAGCAAAAGACCTTCTTCCAGCTTGTTTTCCTCGATGGTTGCGGGAAAACCAAGGGTTTCCAGAATCTTTTCCAGGGTTTCATTCGGTTGAGCAGGCATAAAATGGCGGATTAAAAAACGTCGCGCGCCGTTATTTTTTCTTTTTCGGCGGCGGAGTCAATACCGAAGCGGCGCCGGGAACAGCCGGGGCCTGGTTCATTTTCGTAAGCTTCGTCTGCGCAATGGTCAGCAGATTATTGACCGTCCAGTAAAGCGTCAAGCCCGACGAATAGTTGTAAAGGAAAAGCAGGAAGATGAGCGGCAGGTAACGCATGATTTTTGCCTGCGATTGGTCCATGCCCGGCGACGGCGGCTGCAGATGCGATTGCCACAGCATCGCGCCGCCCATCAACAACGGCAGCAAATTGAACGGCAGCCCTTGCGGCGTGCTGATGAACGGAATGACCGTCAACCCCGGAATCATGAACAGCGTGTCGGGTTTCGACAAATCCGCCACCCACAGGAAATGCGCGCCGCGCAATTCAATCGCGCTGCGGATCATTGTGTAAAAGCCCAGAAACACCGGCATTTGAATCAACATGGGCAAACACCCGCTCATCGGGCTGACCTTGTGCTTGCGGTACATCTCCCACTGTTTCTGTGTGAGTTTCTGCGGATCGTCCTTGTATTTCGCCTGAAGCGCCTTTAATTCCGGCGCCAGCGCCTGCATCTTCTTCATCGAACGCGTGCTCTTGGCCATCAACGGCCAGAACAGCACCTTGAGGATGACCGTGAACAGCACGATGACCCAGCCGTAACCCAGTCTGGTCACGTCATGCAGCCAGTTCATGCCCACCAGCAATGCCTTGGCAAAAAATCCCCAGACGCCTCCGTAATTCATCACCAGGTCGGCGTGATTTTTGAACTTCTCGCCGATGCGCGCCAGCATCCGGTATTCCTTGGGCCCCGCAAAAAGCACGATTTGCCGTTCAATGACCTGGTTGGTTCCGAGGGTTTGCGCCGGATAAACCAGCGCGGTTTGAATGCCTTCCGGCGGCGGCGCGCCGGGCATCTGCTCGACGCCGGGGAACGGCGGCAAATAAACCGGGCGCGCAATGACTTCCGCGGCCGGCGCCGTTGGCATCGCCAGCAGTGTGAAAAATTGATTGTGCGCCGCCGCCCAAACCACGTTGCTCGCGCCCTCGCGGTATTCGGTTTTGGGCGTGCGGGGGAAGAAAATTAAAACCGCCGTGTTGGTGCTGAAATAGGACAGGCTGATCTGCTCGTCCTTCACGCCGTTGTACCACATCATGCCGACGTTGTAGCCGTTGTCGTCCGGCCCCATCGGGGTCGCCGTGCCGACCACCCAGTCCTGCGCCGGCAGCGACAGCGATTTGTCGGACATGTTTTCCAGCCGCACGGTCACGTTCACCAGATAATCCGCGCCGATGTGAAATTCCTTAACGATGCGCAAACCGTCGGGCAGGGACTTTTCCGCGCGAACACCGTCATCGGTTTTCGTCAAAGTGAAATTGCCGTCGCCCATCACACTTGCACCGCCCAAAATCGCCAGCACCGGCACGGCAGCGCGGGTGTTCAACGTGGCCACGCCATTGGTCGTCGCCGCCGTTTTCCAGCGCGCCGAGACGGTTTCGGGATAATCCAGCAGCTCGACCGATTTCAATCCGCCGCCGCGCGAGGTGAACGTGTAACGCGCGTGCGCATTGGTCAGCACAACCGTTTGTTCCGGCGTGTTGGTGTCGGGGGAAAATAAAGAAGCGGCGGCGGCGGTTGTGGTGGCGGTTGGCGCGGTGGAAACGGCGTTTGAAGCCGCGGTGGCGGTTTCGGTTTGGGCCGTGACGAGCGAGTTGGTGGCCGGATGCGACTGGGCCATTTGCGAGGCGTACTTCTGCTCCGTGACGAACCACAAGCCCAGCAGGACGACGCAGAGCGAAACAACAATGATGCCGGTGCGGTCCATGATTAAATTCTGAATGCTTTTTCAGGCGCCGGGTCATGCCCGCAATCGCCCCACGGCTGGCAGCGGCAAACCCGTCTGGCCGCCAGCCAGCCGCCGGCCAGCGCGCCCCGCGAACGGATGGCCTCCATTGCATATTGCGAACAACTCGGCGTAAACCGGCAGCCGCCGGCCGGCCCGAACAGAAAAGCGAGCGCGGGCGAAACCGTCCAGCGATAAACGCGGATCGCAAAAATCAAACTGTGTTGGGCCAGGTTCATGCTGGTTTTAACAAGCCCGCCCGTTGCAGCATCGTCAGAAAATCCTTTTCCACGCCGGCAAATTTTTTCCCGGCGATGGAATTTCGCGCGACGAGCACCAGTTCGACCGGTTGCGCAAACTCATTTTGGTGCTGCCGGAAACTTTCGCGCAGCAACCGGCGCGCGCGGCTCCGCACCACCGCGCCGCCAATTTTCCGGCTGGTGACGACACCCAATCGCGGCGCGGCGCCGTCTGGCAACGAATGCCAGTTGGCGATGAGACAGCCCAGCGCGAGCCGCTGTCCTTGCTGCCGCACACGCGCAAAATCGCGCTGCTGCTGGAGCCGCGCCGCGCGGCGCAGGCGCAGGCGCCCGGCAGCCGGCGTCCGGTCCCGCCTGGCGGGAGCGTCTGGGGACGAAGCGGGCATGAACACGCGGATTAAACGGGCGTCAGGCGTTTGCGCCCCACGCGGCGGCGGTTGCGCAACGTGGCCCGGCCACTTTTCGTGGACTTGCGGGCGAGAAATCCGTGCTGCCGTTTGCGCCGGATTTTTGATGGCTGATACTGGCGTTTCATAAATCAAGTTTGATTCGCGCCTTTTGCGCGGAAAATTCCGTTTGACGGAGCGCCGAGATTAGCATTGAAACGCCTTCTGTCAAGACGGGGTTCTGGAAATGATGGGATGCTGGAACAGGGAACGATGCTGACCTTGTTGCCGATGGGGTCCGCTGGCTGTAGGATGGCGCGGCCATATTTCGACGATGGACAAGTTCATTGACACGCTGTGCCTCCAATGCGGCCTGTGCTGCAACGGAGTCTTGTTCGCCGACGTTCGACCCGAACCGGGCGACCCTTCGCCACTTTTCGACGGCAACCGCGCGCGCGTCGCGCAACCGTGTCCCGCGTTTAACGCCGCCACATGCGCCTGCGCCATCTATGCCGAACGCCCGGCGCGTTGCCGAAAATTTGAATGCCGCCAGCTCCTCAGCGTGCGCCAGGGAACAACCACGACGGAAAAGGCCCTGCGTCAAATCCGCGCGGCGCGCGAACTGTCCGCCAAAGTCGAAAAGCTGCTGACGGAACTGGGTTTTAACCATGCGCGACTCTCGTTGAGCCGCCGATTTCAACGCTGCCAGCGCGCCGCCGAAAGCGGAAAACTGCCGGAGACGCAGCTCGACCGGCTGGCCGAACTGCAATTGGCGGTGCATCGGCTGACCATTTTGTTGGCCAAGGAGTTTTACGCGTGAGAACCCTGCGTTGGATGGAATACGGTGAATTGACGGCGCTGTTCTTCCTGCAGTCCATGGCCATTGGCATCTGGACGGTCCCCTTGAGCGTGGTGCTCAAGGCCCACGGTTTGCAGGGCATCGCGCCCTATGCCTTTGCCACTTCCGCCCTAGCGGCCTTTGTTTCCCCGCTGATTTTCGGCGCGATGGCGGACCGCCATGCCTCGCCCGTCAAAGTGTTGCGCGGATTGGCCGTGGCGAGTGCGGTCACCATGTCTGGTGTTGCCTGGAGCATCAAATCCGGCTGGTCGCCGGGACTGGTGCTGTTGCTGGTTCAAATCTACGCGCTTTGCTCCGCGCCCTCGGGCAGCATCGTGAGCGCCATCGTCTTCTCGCGTTTGCAGGATTCCCAGCGCCAGTTCGGACCGATTCGCGCCGGAGCGACCGTGGGTTGGATGGCCGGTTGCTGGCTTGTCAGCGCGCTGAATGCCGATGCCTCCACGCTGTCGGAATACACCTGCGCGGCAACCTGGCTGGGGCTGGCGGCTTTCACCTTCCTGTTGCCTGCCGTGCCTCCGCCCAAACCCACCGGACACCCGACCCTGCTGCAGCGGCTGGGCTGGGACGCGGTCGTGCTCTTGAAGAACCGCGATCATCGCGCGGTCTTTGTCACCGCGGCGTTGTTCAGCATCCCGCTGGCGGCGTTTTACCCGTTCACGCCGCTGCACCTGCAACAACTCGGCTTTCAACACACGTCCGCCTGGATGACGCTGGCGCAAACCACGGAATTGATCGGCATGTTTTCGCTGGCGGGATTGTTTCTGAGATGGCGGCTAAAATGGATTTTCGTGGCCGGACTTGCCTTCGGTCTGTTGCGTTTCGCCCTGTGCGCGGTGAATGGCAAGGTGTGGGTGCTGGCCGGCACCAGCCTGCATGGTTTGTCCTTCACCCTGTATTTCATCACCGCGCAAATTTACATCAATGAACGCGTGGGCCCCGAGTGGCGGGCGCGGGCACAGGCCATGATGGCGTTGATGATCAACGGTGTTGGCAACCTCATCGGTTACCTGGGCACCGGCTGGTGGTTCAACGCCTGCACGCAGACCAACGGCACCCAATGGCAATTGTTCTGGAGCGGGGTGACGATGGCGGTTGGTGTCGTGATGATTTATTTTCTGGCCGCGTATCACGGAAAATATTCAGGCACCACCCGGCCACTGGCAAGCGGTCCCGTCATAAAGCCGACCCTCCCGCTTGGTGAAATGCCTTGAGCGACTTAAGCCATCCGAACCGCCGCCAGGTTTTGGAGTGCGCCAGCCCTCCGGCGCTTTTCGCACAGCAACGAGATTAAAGTGGTCACGCACTGCGCAATTCCTTCGCCATGATGTAATCGTCCATGACGAATCCGCCGCCAATGTCCGTGACCAGCGATTCGGCGATGACAAATCCGTTTCGTTGGTAGGCGGCGATGGCCTTGGGGTTGCGCCTGTTCACGGAGAGAATCAAGCGACGCGCGCCGGTGGCGCGAACTTCCTGCTCGCAATGTTGCAATAACCGGCTGCCCAGTCCACGGCCATGCAGTTCCGGCAACAGGTAGAGCTTGTGAAGCTTGAAGGTAGGGACAGCGCGCTGCGCTATCCGGACGCCGCGGCGCAGCGTCCCTGCCTCTGTGGGGCCATAAGACGCGAACCCGGACGGTTCGCCGTCCACAAGCAGAAGGTCATAATGGATTCCCTGGGCACGAATCTCCTCGCGCATCGTGTCCAACGCATACATCCGTGCCAGCATGTAATCAATCTGCGCGCGGGTGATGATGCCCGGATAACAAGCCCGCCAGATGAAGCCCGCCAATTCCGCAATAGCCGAAAGGTCGGCCTCGGTGGCCGGAGCAACGCTGGATTTCAACTGATCCTTGGCATTCAAAGTCCCGGTTTCTTAAACCGATTCTTCACTTCTTTGAAATGGAAGTCGAGCGAGCAAAGTTTGTTTGATTCGCCGGTTATCATTTGTGTTTGGATTTGACTTCGCCTTCGTTGGCTTCCTCCCGGCCGATGGCGTGAAAGCCGATTTCGCGGCGCGGCTTTATTGGGGGCGCCATCAATTGCCGGATGGCATCGAAGAGGGATTTTATGGCTTGATCATGGCCTTCGAGATGGCGCTCCAATTCGGCGAGTCTCCGGGCCAAGGTTTCGTTGGCTGTCAACATCCGGCGCAAGCTGACAAAGGCGCGCATGATGGCCACATTGACCTGCACCGCTCGCTTGCTTCGGAGGACGCTGGACAACATCGCCACGCCCTGTTCGGTAAAGGCATAGGGGTTGTGCCGCCGTCCGCCACGCTGCTTTGATCTTCCAACTTGGAATATCAAAAGCTCCGCTTCCCGATCGGTCAATTGAAACATGAAATCAGCAGGAAAGCGGCTTTGATTGCGCTTGACCGCTTTATTGAGATTGCCAGTAGTAACGCCGTAAAGTCTTGCCAGATCGGCATCCAACAACACCTTTTCCCCTCTGGCCAGATGAATCAACCTCTCGACGCGTTCCGCCGGAAGCATCTGCGTTTCTCGGGAGTCATTCATGTTGGGTTCTGTTTTGAAATGCCAGATTGAAATATCAAAGCCCCAATTTCTTGAACCGGTTCTTCACTCCTTTGAAATGGAAATCGAGCGAACAAAGCTTCTCCAATTCGCCGGGTTTGAAATGTCTGGCCACCGCCGGGTCAGCCTTCAATTGTTCGACAAAATCCGCGTCATCGCGACCCGCGTGCTTCACTTCCCACGTTTTCATGGCCGCGTCTTGAACCAATTTGTATGCGGCTTCGCGGGTCAGGCCTTTCTTGATGAGCGCCAGCAGCACGGTCTGTGAATTCCACATGCCGAGGCTCAGGCCGAGGTTTTTCTTCATGTTCTCCGGATAAACGTTGAGTCCATCCATCAGGCGCGTGAGCAGGCCAAACATGTAATCGAGCAGCGTGCAGGAATCGGGGAAAATGATGCGCTCGACGCTGCTGTGGCTGATGTCGCGCTCGTGCCAGAGGGCGACGTTTTCCAGGGCGGCAACGGCGTTGCCGCGGAGCACGCGCGCGAGGCCGGTGAGTCGTTCCCAGGTGATGGGATTGCGCTTGTGCGGCATGGCGCTGCTGCCTTTCTGGCCCTTGGTGAAAGGTTCCTCGGCTTCGAGCACTTCCGTGCGCTGGAGGTGGCGGAACTCGACGGCCCAGCGTTCAATGCTCGCGCCGACCAGCGCCAGCGCGGTCATGAATTCGGCATGAATGTCGCGTTGAACGACTTGCGTGGCGATGGGCGCGGGACGCAGGCCGAGTTGTTTGCAAACGGCCAACTCGACGCGCGGCGAAAGGTGCGCGCTGGTGCCGACCGCGCCGCTGAGTTTGCCAACGGCAGCGGTTTCGCGGACACGTTCGAGGCGTTCAAGGGCGCGGCCAAATTCGTCGTACATGAGCGCGAGTTTGAGGCCGAACGTGGTCGGCTCGGCGTGAATGCCGTGGCTGCGGCCGATGCAGGGCGTAAATTGATTTTCCCGCGCCCGCCGCGCGATGATTTTGCGCAACGCCTTCACGTCAGCGACAAGAATATCGGCGCTCTGCACCATCTGGACGGCGAACGTGGTGTCCACAATGTCACTGCTGGTCAGCCCGAAATGGAACCAGCGGCTGGCGTTGTCGCGGATTTTTTCGGCGACGGCGGTGGTGAAGCCGATGACGTCGTGGTTGAGCGTTTTTTCCAGTTCCTTCTGGCGCGCCACAAGGCCGGGCAAATCGCCAAACCATTTGTCCGCGCCGCGCTTTATTTTGGCAAAGTCCGCGCGCGGCACGATGCCTTCCCGAACCAGCGCTTCGCCGGCAAGCAGTTCGATTTGGAGCCAGAGGCGGAGCTTGTTTTCGTCGGTCCAGATGGCCCGCATCTCCGGACGGGAATAGCGCGTTATCATGTGGCGAGAGTAAAAAGCCCGGGAACGGGTGTCGAGCCGCTTTCGCTTCGCTTCCGCGCGCCAGGGAATCAAGAATTTGCGGCGGTGCTCTATGAGCGCCGGAAATATCAGCGACGGTCACAGACCGCCGCTGCCGAATCAATGTTTCGTCATTTTGGCACGGGCTTTTTCGAGGATTTCGCGTTCGCGCGCGGTCAGACTTTGGATGCCGTGCGCGGAAATTTTGTCGAGGATGGGGTCCACCTCGCTTTTCACAAACTCGTCGGTGGGCAGCTCCTCGTCCGGTTTGCCGGCCGCCAATTGCCAGAATTTGCCCCGGCCCGCACGGGTGACGACGAATTCACGCGGCGCGGCCGGTCGCGACGGCAATGAGCCCCATTGCGGCCAATGCCACCGGCCTTGCACAATCTGCCGCACGAAAAGGGCGCCCGTCAAAATTCCGCCCAAGTGCGCGGCATTGGCGATGTTGCTGTGATGCGCCAACAGAATGCTCCCGGCGGCCAGCCCGATACAGCACCACAGCAACGTTCGTCCGCGCATCGTGACTGGAAAGAAATAAATCAAGAGCGTGAACCGCTCCCACCAGTTCAATACCGCAAATGCCGCCACCAACCCGTAGGCGCCTGCGGATGCGCCGACCACTGCGCCGCCAAAAAATGACGGCCAAACCAACGCGGCAGCCATCTGGCAGAGTCCGCCGATAACGCCGCTCGACAAGTACAATGTCAGAAAGCGGCTGCGGCCCAGGGCCGTTTCCACCGGACGCCCGAAGAAAAAGACGGCCAGCATATTGAAGATCAGATGCAGCCAGCCGGCATGCAGGAATTGGAACGTCAACAGTTGCCAGACATGACCATGCTGCAAGCCGTCGAGGCTCAAGGCGAAATAATTGTCTATGAAATCAGAGCCGCGCTGTGTGTTAAAAGCCACCAACTCAGCAAGAAAGATCGCCGTGTTGACAATTATCAGCCCCACAGTGAAGGACACGCCTGATCCTTCATAATCCGGCTGGCGCATGTAATCACGATCTTCAAGCATAACGGTGACGGAAACTAATCGCCGGGAAAGCCGTTTTCAACGGTCATTTTGCGGCAAATCTTCGACAATGCAGCCGTCCGCCAGTTCAAAGACGCGCCGCGCGTGCGCCGCCACCTTGGCGTCGTGCGTAGCGATGATCAGGGTGGTTTGTTTTTCGGTGTGCAGTTTATTAAGCAATTCGATGATTTCGCCGCCCGTGTGCGAATCCAGATTGCCGGTCGGTTCATCGGCCAGGACCAATTCCGGCTCGTTGACCAGGGCACGGGCGATGGCGACGCGCTGCTGTTCGCCGCCGGAAAGCTCAAACGGCTTGTGCTCCAGACGGTCGCCGAGGCCGACGCGGGCGAGCAATTCGCGTCCGCGCGCCTCAGCCCGCGCGACGGGCACCCGGGCAACCCGTGCCGGCAGGCAAACGTTTTCCAGCGCGTCAAGTTCCGGCAAGAGATGATACGCCTGAAAAATGAAACCGACACGGCGATTGCGAAAGTCGGTGAGTTCCCGTTCGGAAAACGCGGCGATATTCTGGCCGGCAAAGTGAATTTCACCCGCGTTTGGCGAGTCCAACCCGCCGATCAAATGCAGGAGCGTGCTTTTGCCCGCGCCAGACGCGCCACGCAGCGCGAGGAATTCGCCGCGCGGCACGTCGAGGCTCACCCCGCGCAGCACCTCGAGGATGCGCCGGCCCATGGTGTAGGATTTGGCGATGGCGCGGGCGGAAAGGAGCGGTTCACTCATAACGCAGCGCCTCCACGGGTTTCAGTATGCCAGCCAAAATGGCAGGCAACACCCCCCCGATAACACAAATCATCACAAATGAAACGCCGCAAATAATCGCAACATCGTGCGGCATGATAATGGCAGGCAACTGGTCAAAGCCGTAAATGGATTCTGGAAACAACTGCCAGCCGGTTGTCCGGCGCATGAATTCGAGGAATTCATTGCGATAGGCCACGGCGAGGATTCCCAGTCCCAAACCGGCGAGCACGCCGAGCGCGCCGATCATCGCGCTTTGACCCAGAAAAACCAAGGAAATTTGCAAGTTTTTGGCCCCCAGCGCCTTCAGTATTCCGATTTCCCGGGTTTTTCGGATTACGAATGTGATTTGCGCGCTCAACATGCAGAGCGCCGCCACCGCGACAATGCAAAGCAACAGAATGAACATGACGTTTTTTTCAACAATGATGGCGCCCAGCATGGCGGAGTTTTCCTGCATCCAGGTCGTGATGGTGTAGCCCGGCCCCAGTGCGGCTGCGAGTTCGTTGCTCACCGTCTCCGCCTGATAGGGATCGCGCAGCATGACCATCAGTCCATGAACGTTGTCGCCGAGGTCGTAAAGGTCCTGCGCGTTTGCCAGCGAGGTGATGACGATGGAATAATTGTAATCATAGTAGCCCACGTCAAAAATGCCGGTCACGGTGTAGTCATCCGGCAGGATGGCTTCCTCGTCCGATTTGCCCTGATGTTCCTTCATTTTCTTCAGCTCGTTCGGCGAATAAATTGCCACCCGGTCGCCCACGGCCAGATTCAGGCTTTGGGCCAGCGCGCTGCCAATCACCAAACCGCGCCGGCCCAGGTCGAATTTCCCGGCAATGATGCTTTTGGGCAGCACGCTCACCGAGCTTTCGCGGGCGGGGTCCGCCCCCCGCAAGTATGGCACGGCAACGAACGGCTGTTGGTTGCCGGCGGGTTCCGTTTCCATGAGCACCGGGCCAAGGACATACGGCGCCACACCGGCCACATTTTTGTTGGCCGCGACGAGGTCCATCACCGCGTTGTAATTGGCCATCGTTTCGCCTTGGGCAACGATTCTCAGATGCGCGTTGAACCCGAGGATTTTCGCGCGCAAATCGCGGTCGAAACCGCTCATCACGCTGATGACGATGATGAGGACGGCCACGCCGAGCGCGACGCCGATGATGGAAATGAGCGTGATGATGGAAACGAACGTCCGTTTGGGCCGCAAATAACGCAGCGCCAGCAACAATTCAAACGGCAATCGAGACATGATGCTGGAGGCTAAATGCGCGTCAGACCAGTGTCAACGTAGCGCGTGACGTTCATTCGCGTCCTTTTCACGATGAGCGGAACGGATTGCCCTTGCTTGTCGAGGCCGGCGCTCGCGGCAGGAAAAGCAGGCTGAGGAACAGGTAAACCCAGCCCATAAGAAGATGCGCGCCAAAAGCGAAGCCGAAGGACACCAGGTTCCAAAAACCAACGCCATATAACAAGATGGCCGCCGCCATCAACAATGCGCCCGGCATCAAGGCCGCGCCCGCCAGCCGCCAGCTCTGGCGGAAATTCAAGTCGCGGTTCGTGAAGAACCCGAGCAGCCAGGCCGGCGGAAAATAAAGGGTCGCTAGCAGCCACCAACTCAGCAGGAGGCAAACCGTCACGGCGGCCCCGGCGGCCAATAAAAGTTCCAGCGCCCACGCGCCCCACAGCGGTTCCAGTTTGGTGCGGTTGAAGGCGATGACATAGCCACGGGGATACGGCCAATCCTGGTAACCCAACAAGGAAAAAACGCGGACGGATTCCCGGCCGAATTCGATTTGCACGTCCGCCGGCGAATGAATCTGGCCGGAGTGATCCAGGTCCACGTCAAACGCAAGGAAGCGGCCCTCGGCGAGCCATTGCGGTGACGGATCGTGCCAATCCAGCCGGCCGGAACGGATTTCGCCGGCGGCCGGCAGTTTTTGAATGGCGGTTCCAATGGGCGGGAAGTATGCGTTGTGAATAAACCAGACGACTGCCGCGACGGTGAACAACACAACGATGCACTGCACCAGCAACAAACGTCCGAGCCTGGCCCCGGCAAACGCCGCCACACCGCGCGGGGTGAACGGTTCCCAGGCGCGAGTTGATTTGGCAGGCGCACTCATTGAGTCACACCTTAATCAGATTGCCGGAGCGGTAACACGTTGAAATATCAAGGTCGCCGGCTTGAAGACCCCCGAAATTTCTCCGTTCAATGGCTGAACGCGCCCGTGCGAATCAGGCCGGTTTTTCTTCCGGCGGCCCCGGCGGTTTGGGCGGCGGCGGATTTTGCTCCGGCGGCGGCGCGTGAACCACCGGTATCGGGTAGCGCAATTTCATCACGTCGTCCACGAGCACCTCAACGAAGTACGTCCCGGCGGTCTTGAATTCGATCTGGCCAAAAACCATGACGTTGGTGGCGTGCAACGCGGCATCCTTCAATTCAAACTTCATCTCGCCCTTGCGCAGCACGGTCGTCTGGTCGGGGGCGATAAATTTGATACTTTCCGTGAATTGGCCAATGCCGGCCGTCCAGCGGTTGAAGACGCAAAGCCGCCCGGCGACGATGGGCAATTGCGGCACGCGCAGGAAATTGATGACGCCGATGATGAAAAAATTGCCGTTGGATTCCTGGCGGACTTCTTCGCACAACAGCGAGCATTGCAAATCAGGTAAAATTCGGGTGGGTTGCATATTTTTATTCACTATAGCGGCATTCTGGGGGCGCCGTCGAATTCATTCATGTTGTTTCAAAATGCTGGCGGTCACAGACCGCCGCTACAAAGTCTTCTCCGCCGCCCGCACCGTGTTCGACATCAACATCGCGATGGTCGTCGGTCCGACACCGCCCGGATTGGGCGTGATTTTCCCGGCGACGGATTGCACATCTGCGAAATCCACGTCGCCCACCAGCCGCGAGCCATTTTTTGAGGTTGGGTCGCTGACGCGATTGACCCCCACGTCAATCACTGTGGCGCCGGGTTTGACCATGTCGGCCTTCACCAACTCGGCCACACCCATCGCGGCAATCAAAATATCCGCGCGCCGGCAATGCGCCGCGAGGTCGCGCGTGGCGGAATGGCAAATCGTGACGGTCGCATTTGCATTTTTCTCTTTCTGACAAAGCATCGCGGCCATCGGCTTGCCGACAATGTTGCCCCGGCCCAAAATCACCGCCTCCGCGCCGCCGATCCGCACCTGCGAACGGACCAACAACTCGCGGATGCCCGCCGGGGTGCAGGGCTGGAAACCCGTCGGATCACCCAGCATCAGTTTGCCGACGTTGACCGGATGGAAACCGTCCACGTCCTTTTGCGGCGACACGGTCGAGTAAACCACAGCTTCCCGGATTTGTTTCGGCAGCGGCGCCTGCACCAAAATCCCGTGCAGCCGCGGATCGGCGTTTAATTTTTCCAGCAGCGCGAGCAAATCGCTTTCGCCGGTTTGCTCCGGCAAAACGTGCGTTTCGGAAAAAAACCCGAGTTCGGCGCAGGCTTTTTCCTTGCGCCCGACATAGACCTTGGAGGCCGGGTCTTCCCCCACGCGCACGAACGCGAGACCGGGCGACACACCGCGCCTGTTCAACGCGGCGATGCGCCCGGTGAGTTCGCGCTGGATTTGTGCAGCAATGGCGCGACCGTCAATGAGCGTTGCCACGTTGTCTGGGGCTGCGGAGGTCAACGTGTTGAACGGCATTGGTGGAAACCACCTGGATGCTCTGGATGGCAATGATCGGACTGCTCGGCCAGCGCGCATCTATGCCTTCCACACCGGTGACAATAATCCGCATGTTGACGTAGCGGCCCAGGTCGAGATCCGGCGCGGTGGTGTAAAGATAATCAATCGTCTCGTACGTGTTGGGATCGTATAGCTTGTATTTCGTCGGCGCGACCGGGCTGGCAACCGGCCCCACCACACCCTCGTGCGCCACCACGCGGTTCATCGGTGGCGGGGGCGTGGCCGGTTGGGCAGCCGGGGGCTGCTGTCCCGGCGCGGTCGCGGGTGCAGCTTGAGAAGCCGAAGCCGCCTGCGTTAAATACATCGCGGCCACAAACGCGTAGGCATTGGCCGACGGCTCAATTTCCAGCCAGCCACCTTTGCTCTGGATTACGTTTACCGTCGTGCCGCGTTCAATGGTGCCAAGAACGCTGTAATTTTCACCAGGGCCACCGCGCAAATTTAATTTTTTCGCCAGAACGGTGTTGTTCGCCTTGTCAATGTACTTGGAAGAGACCCATACGTGCGCGCTCGACGGAAAGGCAATTTGGGCCCATTGCGCGGGTTCATTGGCCCGGTGTTTTTCCAGATTGATTTGCGACAAAACCGTCACGGTTTCACCTTGCTTGAGATGCGCCACGACCTCGCCCTTCAGACCAGCTTGGCCGCGGGCCGTGAGACTTTTGACGGCAACTTGCGCCGGGCCGGGAACGAGCGAAACGGGCGGCTCGGAAATCGGAACTACTCTGGCGGGTGCGGCGTGGTGTTTATGTCTGGCGGGCCTGGGTTTTTCCACCGGCGCGCCAGCCTCAGGCGTCGTCGGCGCCGCCGCGGGTGCGACTGCGGCGGGTGGAGGAGTGCTTGGCGCGGGGGTTGTGGACCCCGCGTTTGAGTTGTCCTGCGCGATTGCGCTTGTGGCCAGCATCACGCCCAACATCAACCAGCAATTCGTTTTCATATTTCTGCAAGTAAAGTTTTAATCTCGGTTTCTGTCAATGTCCGCCAACGTCCGGGCTTCAATTCGCCCAGTTTAATTTTACCAATTTGTGTCCGCTGCAACCGTTTGACCGCCAATCCCTGCGATTCAAACAGCCGCCGTACTTCGCGGTTTTTGCCTTCGGCCAGTACCAGCTCCACGACACTGCGCGTGCGGCCGGCCAAAATGAATCTCGCCGCCTGCGCCCGGAGTTTTTCACCTGCGTGCCATACGCCCCGCAAGAATCGTTCCAACATCACCTGATTTGCGCTACCCTCCACCGTCGCAATGTATTTCTTGCAAACGCCATAACGCGGGTGAGTCAGGCACAGGGCGAATTGTCCATCATTCGTCAGGAAAATCAACCCCTCCGTGTTAAAATCCAGCCGCCCCACGGAATGGAGATTTTGCCACTCTTTGGGCAATAAATCGTAAATGGTCGGCCGGCCCGGCTCATCCCGGCGCGAACAGATACAACCCGCCGGCTTGTGCAACGCCACATAAAGCTTCCGTTTGGCGCGAACCGGTTTGCCGTCCAGCGTCACCGCATCCCGGCCGGGCTCCACCTTGGCGCCGAGCACCCGGACCGGCTGGCCGTTGACCTGGACCCGCCCGGCCAGAATAATTTGCTCCGCCGCGCGGCGGGAAGCCACGCCCGCCTCCGCCAAATACTTTTGCAAACGAATGACCGGTGGCATGTGACAAGTGGCGGGTGACAAGGTGAAATCCATGCCACGGGTCACGTGTCACTCGTCACGTTCTACACCTCGGGTTTCGTTTTGCGGAGGCCGGTAATGCGGTCGCCGTCTTTCCACTGGCCGCGCTTCTTGAGCAGCGCCGTGCGCTCGAAACGTTTGAGGACATTGCGCTTGCCGCCCAACACGGACGCCGCGCGCAAACTGCGATGCTGTGACATAAATTTTCTTTGATTAAATTATCGGTAAAAACGAGAGGTCAGGTTAACAGATTAAATCACTCCCGCAATGATGAAATGTTGCCAATTTCTCCGGCCCAAATTCATCCATCCGGGGCACCTGGTGAATTGGCAATCCGCGACACCCCGACGGGCGGAATCAGTCTGGCCACGCCGGGCGAAAAAACGACGGCCACCGGCGTCTTCCAACGCCGATGGCCGCAAGGTTTTCCAGCACGAATAAATTTCGTGCCGAACAGCCAATGATAAATCAGCGCCAACGGCCTTCAACCCACACATAGCCATGGTGGCGTCGGCCCCAATGTCCCACCACCCACACCGCATGCGGATGCGGACGGGCCGCCCAGCGTCCCCCCACCCAAACCCAGTGGTCGTGCCACGCCCAGTAGCCGGGGGTCCAGGCCCATAGAGCGAGCGGCCCGGGACAAGCGGGAACAATTTCAACCTGCGCTGGTGGCGGTGCGGTGTCCACCACCACTGCGCTTCCCGCGGGCGCGACTGCGGCCGCGGGGGGTTGGCGTTCATAGACCACGCAACCCGCCAGCAAAGGCAGGCTCGCGGCAATTAAGAGACTTTTGACTAAAATGGATTTTTTCATAATTACCCTCTCAGACGATGGTTTGGCTCTTTGTTACATGATTTCGGCGCCAGTTTGACCCTGTATTATTTGATTTGTTCAATTTGATTATTGCACTTCCACGTGCCGCACCACCGGACGCTTGATCCGTTTGAACAGCAAGATCAACGGCAGGCAGCACAACACCATCAGCCCGAATATCCGGAACGTGTCCACAAACGCCCACAAATGCGCCTGCGCGTTCAGCGTGCCGTAAATCAGCCCGTAGGCCTGATGCGATGCGGTCACAGGATCGGCGTGTTGCGCCAGCGCGAGTTGCGCAGCGGCGAGTCGCTGCGTGAACACCGGGTCGGTCGGCGTCAGATGCCCGACCATCA
The DNA here is from genome assembly GCA_963786375.1 of uncultured Verrucomicrobiae bacterium. Lineage (GTDB taxonomy): Bacteria > Verrucomicrobiota > Verrucomicrobiia > Limisphaerales > UBA11358 > UBA11358. Next base: position 94,144 of record CAWAYP010000010.1, on the reverse strand, counting down.
GCGCCTGATGCGCCTGCGCGCCGCGCGCGACCAGCGTGGTGACGAGCGCGATGCCGATGCTGCCGCCGATGTTGAGCATGAGATTGTAAAGGCCGGTGGCGCTGCCGATTTCCTGCTGCTGCAACTGGCTCATGGTCGCCGTCGTCAACGGCACGAAAATGAAACTGATGGCCACGCCGTTCAGCACGGTCGGAAAAACGACGCTGGCCATGCTCACCTGGAGATTGATGTCGCTTAACAAAAACGCGGACAGGCTCAACATCGAAAACCCAAAGCCCAGCAGCCAGCGCAGCGGGATGCGGCCCACGAGCCGGCCCACGAACAAGGTGACAACGAACGCCGCCACGCCGCGCGGACTCATTGTCAAGCCGCTTTGCAGCGCCGGATAACCCATCAGCGTTTGCAGAAACAGCGGCAGCTCCGCCGTCGTGCCGTAAAGGATGATGCCGATGACCGTCATCAGCATCAGGCCGGTGGCAAAATTCCGGCTCCGCAAAATCCGCAGGTTCACCAGCGGATCCTTCACCCGGAATTCCCAAACGATGAACGCGATCAAGGCGAATGCGGAAATGGCGATGAACCAGCGAATCCAGACCGCGCCCAGCCAGTCCACCTCCTGTCCCTTGTCCAGGACGATTTGCAGCGTCGCCAGCCAGAGCGCCAGCAACCCGAACCCGACGAAATCAATCGCCGCCTTGAGGTTGCGCTTGATGTAAGGGGGATCGTCCACGAACCATTCCGCCAGGACCATCGCCAGCAGGCCCACCGGCAGGTTGATGAAAAAAATCCAGCGCCAAGAATAATTGTCGGTGATCCAGCCGCCCAGCGTCGGGCCGATGATCGGCGCCACGATCACGGCCATGGAGAACGTCGCCATCGCCACGCCGCGCTTGGCCACCGGAAAACTCTCCAGCAAAATTGCCTGGGCGATGGGCACCATCGCGCCGCCGCCCGCGCCCTGCAAGATGCGCGCCGCAATCAGCATCGGCAGGTTCAACGCCATGCCGCACAACGCCGACGCGAAGATGAACATCCCGATGCACGAAATCAGCACCCGTTTCCGGCCGAAATGATTGCCCAGCCAGCCGGTCATCGGCAGGATGATGGCGTTGGCCACGAGATAGCTGGTCAGCACCCAGGTCGCCTCGTCGGTGGAAGCCGACAGGCTGCCGGCGATGTGCGGCAGCGCGATGGTGGCGATGGATGTGTCCAGCACCTGCATGAACGTCGCCAGCATCACCCCCACCGCCACCAGCCACGGGCTGTGGCGCGGATGCCAGTCCTGATGATGCACGTCGTCGGACATGGGAATCAAAAATTAGGCAGGCAAAAGGCGGCAACGAGCACGGCGAGTTAATCGGCGCCCGGCTGCGTTTTGACCTTGTCCTGCTGACTTTTCATTGCGTGGCGGTCTTGTTTATTTTCCGGCGCAGGACGAATTGAAACAGAAACGCCGCCACGACGGCCAAAATCAGCGCCACCCCACCGATGGCCCAGGCGGACAACGCAACTTTGCTCACCCGGACACCCGGATTGACAGACAGACCGGGACCAATCACGTGATCGGTTGGCAGCGGCTCGTCAAAGAGGATTTTCACCGGCACGCGCTGGACCACCTTCACATAATTGCCCGTGGCGTTTTCCGGCGGCAACAGGCTGAAGGCCGCGCCGCTGCCGGCTTGTACGCTGTCCACGTGCGCGCGGAACGTCCGGCCGCCCAAGGCGTCAATCTCCACCAGCGCCGGCTGGCCGGGCTGCATTCTCTTCAATTGCGTTTCCTTGAAATTGGCCACGACCCAGACGTTGGTCGGGACAACGGCCATCAAATCCTGCCCCACCTGGACGTAATCGCCCGGTTCAACCGATTTGCTGGTCACGCGGCCGTCACAGGGTGCGTAGATTTTTGTGTAGGAAAGATCCAATTGCGCCGCTTGCACGTTGGCCTGCGCCTGCTGGTATTGCGCGAGCGCCATGCCGACGGCGGCCTTGGTCGCCGTCACCGTCGCCTTGGCTTCGTTGATCTTCGATTCGTCCGCGACCGCTTTTTGCCGGGCGGCGGTCAGATCAGCGTCCGCCTTCCGGACCACAGCCTGTGCGGCGTCAAATTCCTGCACCGAAATGGTGTTTTCCTTGCGCAATTCTTCCATGCGTTGAAAATTCGCCTGGGCCAGCACGTCCGTGGCTTTGGCGGCTTCCGCGTCGGCCTTTGACTGGTCGGCCGTGGCTTCGGCGGTGGTCACTTTCTCGCGCATCAAATTAAGTCCGGCCAGCATGGCCGTGTAATTGGCTTCTTCCGCCTCGGCGGAGGATTGTTTTTGATCGGCGGTCGTCGCGTAATTCGACGGATCAATCTCGACGAGCAATTCGTTCGAGTGGACCATCTCGTTGTCGAGCACGTGCACGGCGGAAACCTGCCCGGCCACGCGCGGCGCCACGGAAACCACGTGCGCGGCGATGAACGCGTCGTCAGTGGTTTCGTGCGCCAACGCAAAGTTGAGATAATGCAGCCCGAAATAGAGCAGCACGGCAAGCCCGGCGGCCGCGGGCCAGATAAACCATGGCGAATTTAATCTGGCCAACTTCGCGCCGTTCGCCGCCGGTGCCGTGGCTGGTTGCTCCTGGTTCATGATCTTATTTTTTCCCTTTCTTTGCCCCCGCGCCGTTGAGAAACAAATCCACGATGCGCTCGGCGGCGTGGCGGTCCAGACGGTAATCCGGGATCAACAGATGCGAGCGGACGTAAAAATTCGTCAGGCCGTAAAAACCGTAGGCCAGGTCCCGGCTGCCAAAGCGGTCGCTCAACTCACCCTCCGCCTGGGCGCGTTTCATCAGCGCGTGAATGAACTCCAGGTTGCGCTGGCATTTATCCAAATAGCGCACTTGGGCCGGCACTTCGCCCGGCGCGGCAAACGCCGTGGCGAACGCGATGCGCGTCAGTTCGCGGTTATGGTGAAAGTAGTCGAACAACGCCACCAGAATCTCGACCAACTGCCCGCGGAAATCGCGCCCGCGCGCCGCCGCCTCTTGCACCACCCCAAACCGCTCGTCATGCGCCTCGCTGACGAGCGCCTGAAACAATCCGGCCTTGTCGCGGAAATGATAATACAGCGCCGGTTTGGACACCTTGGCGTCCCCGACAATCTGCTGGACCGACGCGGCGGCATAACCGGAGTTGGCAAAGCGTTTGACCGCCGCCCGCAGAATCTGCCGGCGCGTCTTCGAACTGTTCGTGGCGTGGGCCATAAAACTTACCGAACGGTAGGTAATAAACCCCGGTTTGTCAAACGGTTTTGTCGGGCTGCAAACGCGCACTCTATTCCCGGTAACGATGGCATCCACGAAAGGCGCCCGCATGAACGCGTCAGCGTCTGGGACTGCGGCAGCCCTCTGCCGCTTTTAATCCCGCCGTCACGGCCAAGCGCCAGAGGACTGGTGCACGCCAAAACCTGGCGGCGGTTTGCACAATTCATCAAGAGTGGACAGATTGTCATTTTCATTCGACCGGCGCGACGGCGGATGGTTTGCGGCGCTTGATGCGTTTGAACAGGAAAATCAGCGGGAGGCAACCCAGCGCCAGCCAGCCAAACAGTTTGAAATTGTCCGCGAACGCCCACAAATGCGCCTGCCGATCCAGCGTCTGGTAAATCAGGCCGCAAGCCTGGTGCGCGGCAGTCACCGGATCGGTATGCCGCGCCAGCGCGTGTTGCAGGACAGCCAGATGGTGGGTTAAGACCGGATTGGCCGGCGTCAAATGCCCGACCATCAGTGCCTGGTGGGTTTGCGCGCCACGTTCGATCATGGTGGTGACGAAAGCGATGCCCACGCTGCCGCCGATGTTGCGCATGAGATTGTAAAGGCCGGTGGCGTTGCCCATCTGGGCCTGGGACAGATGCCCCACGGCCGCCGTTGTCAGCGGCACAAAAATGAAGCTGATGGCGATGCCGTTGATGACGCTCGGCCAGATGACGGCAGCCTCGCTCACCTGAAGATTGATGTCGCTCAACATGAAGGAAGCGGCGGCCAGCACGGGAAAACCGATGCACATCAGCCAGCGATTGCGGACGCGCCCGACCAGCCGTCCGACCAGGATCGTGGTGAAGAACGCCCCGATGCCGCGCGGGCTTAAGGCATAACCACTTTGCAGCGCCGGATAACCCATCAGCGTTTGCAGAAACAGCGGCAGCTCCACCGTGGTGCCGTAAAGAATGGCGACGACGATGGTGATCAACAACAGCCCCACGGCAAAGTTGCGGTTCTTCAAAATCCGCAAATCCACCAACGGATATTTTACCGTAAATTCCCACACCATAAACCCAATCATGGAAACGGCGGAAATGACCGTGAACCAGCGAACCCATTCCGCGCCGAACCAGTCGGCTTCCTGCCCCTTGTCCAGGATGATTTGCAGCGTCGCCAGCCACAGCGCCAGCAATCCGAACCCGATGAAATCTATCGCCGCCTTCAGGTTGCGTTTGATGTAAGGCGGGTCTTCCACCAGCCATTCGGCCAGGAAAATGGCCAGAATGCCGACCGGCACGTTGATGTAAAAAACCCAGCGCCAGGAATAATTGTCCGTGATCCAGCCGCCCAGCGTCGGACCGATGATCGGCGCGACCACCACGCCCTGCGTGAAGATGGCCATGGCCGTGCCCCGTTTGTTGGCCGGAAAACTTTCCAGCAAAATTGCCTGGGCGATGGGCACCATCGCCCCGCCACCGGCGCCCTGCATGATGCGCGCCAGAATCAGCATCGGCAAATTCAACGCCATGCCGCACAGCACCGACGCGAACGTGAACATCGCGATGCACCAAATCAGCACCCGTTTCCGGCCAAAACGATTTCCCAGCCAGCCGGTCATCGGCAGGATGATGGCATTGGCCACCAGGTAGCTGGTGAGCACCCACGTCGCCTGGTCGGGCGTCACCGAGAGGCTGCCGGCGATGTGCGGCAGCGCGATGTTGGCGATGGACGTGTCCAGCACCTGCATGAAGGTCGCCAGCATCACCCCCAGCGCGATCAACCAGGGGCTGTGACGCGGGCGCCATTCCTCATGGGAAACAACTGCCGCCATAAAAACCTACCGAACGGTAGGTAATATGGCGGGGATTGTCAAACCGTTTGAGGTAAAATGGCGCGAGCAGACGGACGAAAACCGGATTTGAGGTCACCGCCCCTTGTCGTGCCGCCGCTCCAATTTTGAATGGCGGCAGCCATAGGCGAAATAGATGACCAGACCAATGGCCAGCCAGACGATGAGCCGCGCCCAGGTGTCCGGCGGCAGGTTATACATCAAGTAGCCGCAAGATAGAACGCCCAGCGGCGCGGTCAGCCAGAAGACCGGCGTGCGAAACGGGCGCTTGATTTCCGGATCGGTGAAGCGCAGGACAAAGACCCCGGCACAGACGATGGCGAAAGCCAGAAGGGTGCCGATGGAGACCAGTTCGCCCAGCAGGCCGATGGGAAACAGCCCGGCAACCAGCATGGCGGCCGCGCCGGTGATGATTTGCGCGATCCACGGCGTCCGGAATTTGGGATGGACGGCGCTGAAAATGGGCGGCAACAGGCCGTCCTTGGACATCGTGTAAAAAATCCGCGGCTGGCCGAGCAGCATCACCAGAATGACGGAGGAAAGGCCGGCGATGGCGCCGATCTTGATGAAGTATTCGAGCCAGGCGAGCGAGGGGCCGAGGGAACTGACGGCCACGGCAATGGGCGCGGACACGTTGAGCTGCGTGTAATTGACGATCCCCGTGAGCACGAGTGAGACGGAGATGTAAAGGACGGTGCAAATGGCCAGGGAACCGAGCAGGGCTATGGGCATGTCGCGTTGTGGATTCTTCGCTTCCTGTGCGGCCGTGGACACGGCGTCAAAACCGATGTAGGCGAAAAAGATCACCCCCGCCCCGCGCACGACGCCGCCCCAGCCAAAATGTCCCGGACTGATCGCCGGCGGCACGAAGGGATGCCAGTTGTGCTGGTTGATGTAAGCGGCGCCAACCGCAATGAACGTCAGAATGGCCGCCAATTTCAGCGCGACGATGACATTGTTGAAGTTCACCGATTCCTTGATGCCGATGACGAGGAGAATCGTGATGGCGGCGACAATTGCCATGGCCGGCACGTTGAGCACGGCACCGGTGCTGGTCCAGCCATTGGCGAAGAGTTGCCAGAGGTTCCACCAATGCGCGCCGGGCGGCGTGAGGTGATCATAGGGCGCGGACGTGAACGCGGCTGGAATCGTGAGGTGCAAATCCTTCAAAAAGGAAACCACGTAGCCCGACCAGCCAACCGCGACGGTCGAAGCGGCAAAAAGATATTCGAGGATCAAATTCCAGCCGATGATCCAGGCGATGAATTCCCCGAGCGTCGCGTAGCCGTAAGTGTAAGCCGAGCCGGAAAGCGGAATCATCGAGGCAAATTCCGCGTAACAAAGCCCGGCGAAGGCGCAGGCCAGTCCGGAGAGAATGAAGGAATAAACAATGGCCGGCCCGGCGTATTGCGCGGCGGCCTGGCCGGTGAGGACAAAAATTCCGGCGCCGATGATCGCTCCGATGCCCAGCGCGGTGAGGTTCACCGGCCCCAATGCCCGTTTGAGGCTTTTGTCCGTCAACACTTCCGCCTGCAGGGCGGCCACGCTTCTGCGGCGAAACAGGTTCATTCGGAAAGTTTCAACTTGTTTTGAGCCTGTTTAATGAAGTGGCCGCCGTCGGAAGTCAAGCAAACGCCGGTGCAAATGCCCTATTGACTTCGTCCGGAAGTCTGATAGTTTTTTCGCTCCTTTGCCCGGATTTGAGATGAAGACATATTTGCCCAAAGTGAATTTGGACCAGCGGAAATGGCACGTGATTGACGCCGATGGCGCCGTGCTCGGACGGCTGGCCGCGCAAGTTGCCGATATTTTACGCGGCAAAAACAAGCCCGTCTATTCGCCGCACCTCGACGCCGGCGACTTTGTCGTCGTCATCAATGCCGAAAAAGTCCGGCTCACCGGCAAGAAGGAAACGGAAAAGGAATTCATGACTTATTCCGGCTGGAAAGGCGGCGAGAAATACACCACCGTCGCGCAAATTCGCGCGCGGCATCCGGAAAAACTCGTCCTGCACGCGGTGAAGGGCATGATTCCAAAAAACCGGCTGGGCAGCCAGTTATTGACGAAGCTGAAAGTTTTCAAAGGCCCGAAACATCCGCACGCCGCCCAAAAGCCCGAACCGCTCAATGCGGCGGCCTGAATTGACTTATGGCAACCGAAACCAAAACCGAATTTTTGGGCACCGGCCGGCGCAAAACCGCCGTCGCCCGGGTTCGTCTCGCGTCCGGCAACGGCAAAATCACCGTCAACGGACGCGCGTTTGACAATTATTTTGTGCTCGAAACCCAGCGCTCCCAGGCGACCATGCCTTTGACGGTCACCGGCACGGCTGAAAAGTTTGACGTGCGGGTGAATGTCGCCGGTGGCGGGCCCAACGGCCAGGCAGACGCGGTGCGGCACGGCATTGCCCGGGCGCTGATTTCGGCCGACGCCACCCTGCGGCCCGCCCTCAAGGCCGAAGGGTTGCTGACGCGGGACTCGCGCATGCGTGAACGCAAAAAATACGGCCAGCCGGGGGCGCGCAAACGTTTCCAATATTCAAAACGTTGATCGCACTGGAAATTTCCAAACCCCGCTGGCAAAACCGGCGGGGTTTTTTATTTGAAGAATTTTCTCTGCGTCTCCTCGTCTCTGCGGTAAAAAATGAAAGGCAATATGAAAACAAAGAAAGTCGCCGTCATCGGCGCGTCCGGTTACTCCGGCGAAGAACTTGTCCGGTTGCTGCTGGATCATCCCCACGCGGAACTGGTGACCGTTACCTCGCGCCAAAACGCCGGGCAGACGCTGGCGCAGGTTTTTCCGAAGTTCGCCAGCCACCCGAAATCGAAAACGCTCCGGTTCACCGAGCCCAACGCCGGCTTGCTGGTGAAGCAGGCGGACATGGTTTTTCTGGCGTTGCCGCATGGGGTTGCCGCCGAATACGCCGTGCCGCTGCTTGATGCGGGTTGCGCCGTCATTGACTTGAGCGCCGATTTCCGGCTTAAAAGCCCGGAAATCTACAAGGAGTTTTACGCGCACGACCATCCGGCGCCGGACTTGTTGAAGCAGGCGGTTTACGGTCTGCCGGAAATTTATCGCGGGCAAATCAAAAAGGCGTCGCTGGTCGCGTCGCCGGGGTGTTATCCGACCAGCATTCTGCTGCCGGTCATTCCCTTGTTGAAGGCGGGTCTGATCAAGCCGGCGGGCATCATTGCCGATTCGCTGAGCGGCGTGAGCGGCGCGGGCCGCAAGGCGGAGGTGGATTATCTGTTCTGCGAATGCAACGAAAGTGTCCGGCCCTACGGCCTGCCAAAGCACCGGCACCTGTCGGAAATCGAGGAACAACTTTCGCTGGCCGCCGGTTCGAACCTGATCATCCAATTCACACCGCATTTGATTCCGGTAAATCGTGGCATTTTGACGACGCTTTATCTTGAGCCGGCGGGAAAGTTGACAGAACAGAAAATTTCCGCGTGTTACGCGAAGGCCTATGGCCAGGAACCCTTTGTCCGGCTGCTCGCAGGCAAGGCCTTGCCCGACACCAAAAATGTTGTGGGCACAAACGTCATTGAAATCGCCTGGCGGCTGGATCCGCGCACGGGCCGGCTCGTGGTGATGAGTGCGGAGGACAATCTGGTCAAGGGCGCGAGCGGCCAAGCCGTGCAAAGCCTGAACCTTTTGTGTGGCTGGCCCGAAACCGCCGGGCTGGCCTGACTTCAACGTGACTTCGTCCAGGCCAATTTCCGAGCACTTGAACGAGCCGGTGCTGCCGTTTGCGCGCCGGGATTTCACGACGCTGGCACAGGACATGACCGTCGAACAGGCGCTGGCGGACATTCGCAGCCGCGGGATCGGCGAGAAGGTCATTTATTTTTACGTCGTGGACAAAGCCGGCCGGCTTGCCGGCGTGGTGCCGACCCGCCGGCTGCTCGTCGCGCAGCTGGGACAAAAATTGGGTGAATTGATGATTCGCAATGTCGTCGCCATTCCGCACACGGCCACCGTGTTCGACGCTCGCGAATGCTTTGCGCTGCATAAATTTTTCGCCTTTCCCTTGATCGATGCGGAACACCGCCTGGTCGGTGTCGTGGATGTGGGGTTGTTGACCGACGAAGTCTTCGACATCGCCGAGCGCAAACAAATGGACGAGGTTTTCGAGGCCATCGGTTTTCGCGTGTCACAGGTGCGCGATGCCTCGCCGCTGCGCGCACTTCGCTTCCGGTTCCCCTGGCTGCTGACCACCATCGTCAGTGGCACGGCCTGCGCCCTGCTCGCGGGCTTTTTTCAACTGACCCTTGCCAAAAGCCTGGTGCTGGCGTTTTTTTTTGACCATGATTCTGGGCCTGGGCGAAAGCGTCAGCATCCAATCCATGACCGTCACCATCCAGGCGCTGCACGCGACCCGGCCGGGATGGCGCTGGTATCTGCGCGCGTTGCGACGGGAGGCGGTCACCGCGCTGTTCCTGGGCGCGGTGTGCGGTTTGATCGTTGGCCTGGTGGTGTTGGCCTGGCGCGGTGAGGGAGTGCCCGCGATCGTCATCGGATTGAGCGTCGCGGTTTCCCTTTGCGTCGCGTGTCTGGCTGGATTAAGCGTCCCTGCCCTGCTCCACGCGCTCAAGCTGGACCCAAAAATCGCCGCCGGGCCGGTCACGCTGGCGTTGACTGATATTTTCACGCTGCTGTTTTATTTCAATCTCGCCCGGCTCCTTTTGTAACCGTTGAAATGCGCGTCGCTCCTTCAAAATCCAAACCCGCCCAATCGGTAACGTGGAACGCGGCCGATTACGCGGCCAATTCCGCGGCGCAACACGCCTGGGCGCGCGAACAGATCGCCAAACTCGATTTGCGCGGCTGTGAACATGTCCTTGACGTCGGCTGCGGCGACGGGAAGGTCACCGCGGAGATCGCCCGCGCGTTGCCCCGCGGCTCGGCCACCGGGATTGACGCTTCGCCGCAGATGATTGAATTCGCGCAAACAGTCTTTCCGAGGGGCCAGTTTCCCAATATGGAATTTCACGTCATGGATGCGCGCCGGATCCGGTTTGACCGGCAATTCGACCTGGTTTTTTCCAACGCGGCATTGCACTGGGTGGATGACCATCCGGCCTTTTTGCGCGGCGCGGCGGCCTGCCTGCGTCCCGGTGGTCGGCTGATCGTTTCGTGCGGCGGCAAGGGCAACGCGCAGGAAGTCTTTGTGGCGTTGCGCCCGGAGCTGCGGCTCAAACGCTGGCGAAGTTTCTTTCGGGGAATGGAAAAGCCGTATTTTTTTTATTCGCCCGAAGATTACAAAAAATGGTTGCCGCGCTTTGGTTTCAAAACGCCGGGCATCCACCTCGCACCGAAGGACGCGACTTATGCCGGTAGCGATGGTTTTGCCGCCTGGCTGCGCACCACGTGGCTGCCTTACGCGCAGCGCGTGCCGGAGGATTTGCGCGAAGAATTCATTGCCGCCGTCACCGCGCGCTATGTCGCCAGACATCCGCCGGGCGCGGACGAAAACGTTCATGTCCGGATGGTGCGGCTGGAAATTGACGCGGTAAAAATTTGAAATGAAAAACATTCCCTTCTTTCACCTCGATGCTTTCGCCGACGAAACCTTTCGCGGCAATCCGGCCGCGGTCTGTCTGCTGGATGTGTGGCAGACCGACGCGACGCTGCAAGCCATCGCAGCGGAAAACAATCTTCCGGAAACGGCCTTCCTTGTCCCGCGCGGCAACGAATACGATTTGCGCTGGTTCTCACCGAAGGTGGAAGTGGACTTGTGCGGACACGCGACGCTGGCCGCCGCGGCCGTGCTTTTTACCGAACGGAATGTTATGGGCGACATGGTCCGGTTTCACTCGCGCAGCGGCCCGTTGCAGGTTTCGCGCGCCGGCGAAGTGTTCACGCTGGATTTTCCCGCGCGTCCGCCGGAAACTTGCGAGCCGCCGGAGGCGTTGCTGCGCGGTCTCGGCTGCCGGCCCTCCTGCGTTTTCAAATCCCGCGATTACCTTGCCGTTTTTGCGACGGAGGCGGAAGTCCGCTCGCTCGCGCCAGATTTTGCCGTGCTGAAAACATTGGATTGTCTCGGCATCATTGCCACCGCGCCGGGCCATGGCGCCGATTTTGTCTCACGCTTTTTCGCGCCCGCCGCCGGCATTGACGAAGACCCGGTCACTGGCTCGGCGCATTGCACGTTGATTCCCTACTGGTCACAACGGCTCGGAAAGACGACGCTGTTCGCGCGGCAGGTTTCGCAGCGCGGCGGCGAGTTGTTTTGCAAGCTGGCGGGTGAACGCGTCCACATTGGCGGCAAAGCCGTGCTTTACCTGCGCGGGGAAATCGTTTTGGATAAAAATGTGACCGATCACGAAAAATGAAGTTCAAATTCAAAAACCTCGAAGGCTCAATCCTTGCGCCACAGGGCTTTCTGGCCGGCGGTGTGTTTTGTGACCTCAAGCGGCTGGGCACGGGAAAAGGCTCCAACAAGGGACAAAAACGCGACCTCGCGCTCATCGTGTCGGAAGTTCCGGCGACGGTTGCCGGCATGTTCACAACGAACCAGGTTTGTGCCGCACCGGTGAAAGTCTGTGTCGAGCGTGTGAAAAAGGGAGTCGCGCAAGCCATTGTCGTCAATTCTGGCAACGCCAACGCCTGTACCGCGAAACAAGGTTTGATGGACGCGCGGGAAATGACTGCGCGGGTGGCCAAACATTTGCACATGCCGGAGGAACACGTCCTGGTTGGTTCCACCGGCCGCATTGGTGTGACGCTGCCGATGGCCAACGTCCGCGCCGGCATTCGTGAAGCCGTGGCGCTGCTCAACCATTCGCCGGAAAGCGCCGCTCACGTCGCCGAAGCGATCATGACGAGCGACACGCGGCCCAAACAAATCGCGGTCGAGTTCAAATGGGGCGGCAAAAACGTCCGCCTCGGCGGCCTTTGCAAGGGCGCGGGCATGATTCAGCCCGGCATGAGCGCCACCGGCGCGCGTCCGGCCGCAAGGCCGCTGCACGCCACGATGCTTTGTTTCCTGACCACGGACGCCGCGATTGAAGCGAAGGCCCTGCAATCCGCGTTAAGCGAAGCTGTGGCACAGAGTTTCAATCGCATCACCGTGGACGGCGACATGAGCACGAACGACACGGTGCTGATTTTAGCGAATGGACTGGCGGAAAACCGGAAGCCAGGAGTTCGGAGTTCGGAGTTCAGAGTTTTTCAAGCGGCGCTCAATCACGTCTGCCGGGAACTGGCAAAAATGATCGTGTGCGACGGCGAGGGCGTTCATCGCGTCGTGACGGTGCGGGTGAAGGGAGCGAAGACGGTGGCCGATGCCGATGCCGCGGCACGGGCGGTGGCGAACAGTCCGCTGGTGAAAACCAGCTGGCATGGCGGCGACCCGAACTGGGGCCGCATCATTGATGCGCTCGGCTATTCACCGGCGAAAATCATCGAGGAGAAAGTGGATATCGGTTACAGCGCCACTGCCGGTAAAAAAATCCTGTGGAGCCTCAAACGCGGGCAGCCAACGAACGTTCCATTCAAAACGCTTTGCGCCGCCGTGGCGCCGAAAGCGTTTGATTTGCACATCAGCTTGAATCTCGGCAAGGCTCGCGCGGTGATTTACGCGGCGGATTTGACGGAAGCTTACGTGGATTTCAACAAGGGCGACGTGGGCAATCCTGATTCGCTTGGCGGTTGAATCTGAAGATGCCTATGGCGAGGGCGAATCACCCGGCGGTGCAGAGTTAACAGTTCCGGCGGCTTCGTCCAGTTCGGTCGGTGGGTAAATTTTCCATATCGGATCGCCATTCTGCTTGGCTTGCGCCTTTTGCGCGGCAATCATAATCATTTGCTCCTCCGGCGAAAGCTGGGGTTGAGTCGAGCCGCCACCCGTGCCGCCATAATTCCCGCCGGGATTATTTCCGCCGTTATTTCCCACACTGCCATTCTGGTCGGAACGGTTGCCGAAGCGCCCAAAATTTCCACCACCATTGAAACCACCCGGGGCGCCTCCTGGCGGAAGGGAGCCTGAATTCATGATCACCGGCGTGGGGGTGGTGATGGGGGGCGCTTTGACCAACGGAATGTCCTGCACCACACCGTGGTTATTAAAAGTCACGACACCGGCTTTTTCATCAATATGGGTCACTTCAATGTCATCCTGTTGCTGGCCTTCGCTGAGAATGTAGGACTTTTCAGTTGCCGGCTCGGGCGGACGAGGAGGCACTGTGGCTTTGAAAAGCACCTGACGGGTGCCAAAGATGGTCATGATGCCATCCGGCGTGATTTTGGATGGCGGCTCAACCGTAGTTGTGGGAGCGACGGCCTGCGGCGGATTCAGGTCGAAGATATTGCGCGTGACAATCGGCACATAGGGATTCTTTTGCAACACTCCATTGTCCGCGCACAGGCCGGTATTCAACACCAGTCCGCTCGCGAAACAAACCGCGATTTTCCCAAAGTGCTTCATGCCTTAAATGTTACTGTCCTTCCAATTAACACCCATTTCAAGGGAAAGTTGCCCTTAAAATTCAAAGACAGCAACTTGCGCGCCGCCAAAACTGGATTTGCAAATTAACAGTCCTCCTGTGCCCCTTGTCCATTTAAACTGTGGCAGCCATATTTTAATGGCAGGGACGCCTGGTCGGCGTCCCAATTTTTCTGTTATTGGTTCAGATCAGGGCGGCAACCGGCCGCCCCTCCCAAATCCTCCCTTTGCGGGCAACGCAACCTTGCCGTTCGGGCAAAATCCGTCACGCCGAATGAATTCGTCAGTTCGACTGCCGGCCGGCAACGCCCTTGGTTCCCTTGGTTATCGCCCGGGCAAGTTCCTTCGGGCGCAGCGCGCGGCAGGCGGCCCCGGCCGTCCACATTTCGGAGTTGTGAATTTCGCCCAGCTCCTTTTGCAGCTGCGCCTGGTAATTCGGCGCGCCGCAGGCTTGGAGCACGCGGGCGCATTCCTTGCCCGATTTGACGCGCTGGTAAAGTTTCTTGAACACCGGCAGCGTGGCCTGCTTGAACCTGGGTTTCCAATCCAGCGCGCCGCGCTGGGCGGTGGCGGAACAATTGGAATACATCCAGTCCATGCCGTTCTCGTCCACGAGCCGGATGAGGCTCTGCGTGAGTTCCTCGACGGTTTCGTTGAACGCCTCGCTCGGCGTGTGGCCGTGGGCGCGGAGCACATCGTACTGCGCCTCCATGATGCCGGCGAGCGCACCCATCAACACGCCGCGCTCGCCCGTCAGGTCGCTGAACACTTCGTGCTGGAACGTGGTCGGGAACAGGTAACCGGACCCGATGCCGATGCCGACGGCCAGGCAGCGTTCCTCGGCGCGGCCCGTGGCATCCTGCTCCACGGCAAAACTCGAGTTGATGCCCGCGCCGCTCAGGAAATTGCGCCGCACATTCAGGCCGGACCCCTTGGGCGCCACCATGATGACATCCACGTTCTTTGGCGGAATCACGCCGGTCAGCTTCCGGTAGGCGATGGAAAAGCCGTGCGAGAAATACAACGCGGCGCCGGGCTTCAAGTTCCGTTTCACGGCCGGCCAGATGGCGCGCTGGGCGGCGTCTGAAACCAGCATCTGGATGATGGTGCCCTTTTGCACCGCTTCCTCGATGTCGAACAGGGTCTTGCCGGGCTTCCAGCCATCGGCAACGGCGCGGTCCCAGTCGCGTTTGAACGACTTGGCCTGGCCGATGATGACTTTGAAGCCGTTGTCGCGAAGGTTCAACGACTGCGCCGGCCCCTGGACGCCGTAGCCGATGATGGCGATGATTTCGTTTTTGAGCACGCGGCGCGCCCGGGCGAGGGGAAACTCCTTGCGTGTGATGACCCGTTCCCGGGTTCCGCCAAAATTAATGATAGCCATAATGTTCTGTGAGATGGGTTGTTATTGATTGGGAGTTAAGGGGCAATTAAACAATTCATGATTCGACAATTCAACGGGGTCATTTCCTCGGCATCGCGACCTTGCCGGTGCGGGTGATTTCCGACACGCCGAACGAGTTCATCAATTCGATGAACTTTTCCACCTTGCTTTCGTTGCCGGTGATTTCGATGGTGAGCGATTTCGGCTGCACGTCCACGATTTTGGCGCGGAAAATGTCCGTGATTTGCATCACCTCGGCGCGCGATTTGGAATCCACCGCCACCTTCACGAGCACCAGTTCGCGGTCCACGTATTCGTCCTCGTGGAAATCCTGCACCTTGATGACGTCGGGCAGCTTGTTGAGCTGCTTGACGATCTGCTCCAGCGTGGCCTCGTCGCCGTGGGTGACGATGGTCATGCGCGACATTTTCGGGTCCTGCGTCGGGCCGACGTTGAGCGTGTCAATGTTGTAGCCGCGTCCGCTGAACAGGCCGGCCACCCGCGTGAGCACGCCGAACTTGTTCTCCACCAGAACTGAAATGGTATGTCGCATAAAATCCCGTTGAAACGGAGGGAAAGACTAACAACTCAGACCGAATAGGGTCAAATTGCAATTTAAGTGGCGTGGCCTTTGCGTCCCAGAATGATCAGCGTGCGGACAGGAATACGAAACTCACCGTTTTCGGATCGAATGCCCAATCCCGCCAGGTATTCCATGGGCGCTGCTGCCAGCAGTGCCCGAATTTTTGTCTCAGCGTCTGGCGCGGTGTTCCCGATTTCACACCAGCGCCGGACGGTTAGCCCGGCGGGCAGTTCAGTCTGTTTGGATTCTAATGCCTCGATGGCAAGGCCGTTGGACTCGAGGAATTCCCGCCAGCGCGTGGCGGTGTAACTTTGCACATGGGACGGATCGTGCAGCACTTCAATTTCATGGTTCAGCCCGCCGAGCGCCGGATTTTCATCGCCCTCCAGGTCTATCACTCCCACCCAGCCACCGGGTTTGGCCAGTCGCGCCAATTCCCGAACCGCTTTGGCGACATCTGGAAAATGATGCGGCGCCAATCGTGAAACGACTGCGTCGAAGGAATTAGACGGAAGTGGCACCGACTCGGCGTACGCATGGACTGTCTCCACCGTCACACCCCGTTCTTTCGCCAATCTTTCGAATTGCCGGAGCATGTTGGGAGCGGCGTCCACTCCGACGATACGCGAAGCCTTGCCCGCAAACGACAAGGCAAGATGACCGGGACCGCAAGCCACGTCACAAACCGAGTCAGGCCGCTTCGGATCAAGCAGTTCGTGCAACCGTCGGATTGTGGGGCTGCTGACGTGGACTTCACTGGTGGCGTATTGGCTGGCCATGGCGTCGAAGTGTTCTGGCGCGGATGTTGTCATAAAATGGCATTGGAAACCTGGAAAATCGCCCGGCCTATTCCTTCTTGAAACGGATAACCGCCAGCCAGATCAAGAGGACAATGGAGGCAAAACCAGCGAACCACAATCCGAGAATCAGGCTCATGGGTTTGTAAATAAATTCCAAGGTCCCCTTTCCGGCGGGCAGCACCACGCCGCGGATGGCATAGTCGGTTCGCAGCACCGGCACGGGTTCGCCGTTCCAATAGGCCCGCCAGCCGTTCTCCCAATTGTCGGCCAGCACAACCAATCCCGGGGTGTCCATGCGCATGGACACCATGATGTGCGTGGGAATTTCATTGGTGATTCGCGCCACGCCGCGGCACGACGCCGGCAACGCCAACGGCGACTCCACATAAGCGACGTCAGCGGGATTGAACTGCGGTTCGGTCAATGCTGCCAGTTCGGCACCGTCGTCGGAAAGGGTTTTGACCGATTTGGGAACGAACACGCGCGGCAGGGCGTTTGAGTTCACCAAAACCCAATAGCCGTTTCCCTGAAACGCCGGATGAATTTGGATCGGCGGAACGCCTAGGAAAATGACGTAACGCACGTCCAGCATGTCCAGCACGGGCGCGAACCGGATCGTGCTTGGCGGCAGGATGACTCCTTTCGGCACCAGATACTGAACTGCGGCATAGGACAATTCGTTGCCGGGTTCAGCCGCCGTTTCCAAAAGATTCACCATGCGCGAGGGATCAATCGAATCATATCCTCTGATATCCCACAGGCCTCCCATTGAGACGACCGATGCCGGCAAACAATGGATGCCGATGACGCGCCCCGGGATGGATTTGGCCACTTGGTCCAAAACGGGAAGCCTGGGGTAATACAAGGCGGGACGGCATTGCGCGCTGAGGCCGTGGCCAAACCACAACAAATCTCCAACCAAAAGAATTGCCAGCACTGGAAACAAACGAAAACGTTTGGCCCCTGGAAACCACACGAGCAGCCAGCCGGCAAAGCCGAGCAGGCAGAATATCGCCATGGTTGTAAAATGAAGGATGAACCAGGCTTGAATCGGATGCACGTCCCGCGTGATTTGCGGCAGCCCGGTCATTTTGACCAAGTAAGCGTCGAAATTGAATTGGCTGGAGATGGGTTCCGGCAAAACCACGCTGCGATAAAAGCACCACGTGCCAAGACCGGCTAGCAAAGCCGCCGGCAACCAAAACCACCCTCGTCGCTGGATTAAGCCGTTCAAAAGGTTTTCCAGCCCGATGGCAGTCATGGACAGAATGGCAAAAGACGTCAGGAACACCAGCCGGTTGTGAGACATCATGTTTAGACCGGGCAAACGCAACACATCAACGAAACCCGGAACGTCCAAGCACCAGCACAGCCCGAAAAAAGCCAGGAAAATCCAGAACCGATTCATGGCGCGGTGACGCCGGCTGCACCACGCCAAGGGCGCGACCAGCAACGTGGCCAATACGCCGGTGTAGGCGGCGGCGGCGCTTTCCAAAAGATTGCCTTCAGGCGCGGGCGCGAGAAGAATGCTGCCCTTTTGTGTGTTGCCGTAGATGTCCGGCAGCACCACTTGTGGCAGCGCGGCCAATCCCACCGGCGGCCGCTCCTCCAAGCCCGTGCTTCGATGCGCCATCCGGGCGCCGGTTTTGGCGTATTCCAGCAGCGGAAGTATATGGGGCGCCGCCAGCAAAAACCCGAACCCCCAGCCGAGCACCAGCATTCCGATGGCCAATCGTGACTTCCAGCGAAACCATTCGCGGGAATACGCATTCCACAAACACCAAATGGCATAAATCCCGGAACCCAAAAGGACCTGGCCGGCAACGTCAATGTGTCCGCTGGTCAAGACCAGAAATGTCACGACGCTGAGACCGATTGGCGCCAGGGGGCTTTCCCCGCGGGCCGTTTTGTCAACCGACAGAAAAAGCCAGGGAAGCCAATAGACCGCCAAACCCGTGGGATAGCCCTGCCAAAGAACAAAAAAGGCCGTCAAAGGATAGCACCAAGCACAGACCGCCGCCGGCCAAAAGCCGACGCGCAGCGATTTTCGGCAGAAAAAAAACATGCCGGTGCCCGCGACCAGCGCGGCAAAAAGTTGCACCCAGGCAAGGACAACCGGCGACTGGGTGCAACTTTCCAAAAGCAAAAACGGCGAAAATTTCGGCCACACGAAAGGAACGCCTCCGTACTGATATGGCGCCCACAACGGGAACCGGCCTTGGTGAAGTTCTGAAGCCTCAAATTGCCGGTCTGGTTCAAATTGAAAAATCAAATCGGACAACACCATGTTGTGCGGCACAATGGTTGCCGTCCCCGGGGCCGGTGGAATATAAACGCCCGGTTGGGCGAGAATGTCCAGAGGCAGCAGGATTTTCTGTCCCATCAAGGAAGGCCCATAAAGCACCGCCTGTCCTAGGACAATGCCGGCGATGACAATGAGGCATCTGACAAATTTCCCGCCGGTAAATTTCCGATTGTTGTTCATTGTCAAAATTGCACCATCAGAGACCATGTCTTCATTCCTTCTTCACGCGCGCCAGTGGCAAGGGGAAAAACGCTGCCGGCCATGGATCAGAAAAATGGGTTGTGTTCTTTTTCCTCCGCAACCGTCGTCAATGGGCCGTGGCCGGGGCAAATTAACGTCTCCGCCGGCAGTGACAAAATCTGCTCCTTCACTTTCTGTTTCGCCAACTCCCACGCGCCATTGCCGTTGCCCATCGAACCGGCAAAAATCGCATCACCCACAATCGCCACGTGCGGTGCGTCCTCCTGCCAGTTGCCGACGATGTACGTCACGCCGTCCTCCGCGTGCCCGGGCGTCTCTCGATGGGTGATGCGCAGACCGCCAAGATGGACAATCTCGTTCGATTTGTTGCGCTGGTCCACCGGCGCGGCCTTGGAGCCGGAATGTAACCGCGCCCTGGGAAACGCCTCGCGGATTTTCGGCAGCGCTTCCACGTGGTCGTAATGCGAGTGCGTGATGAAAACATGCCGGAGCTGAAGCTGGTTTTCAGCAATGCCATCCAAAACCGGCTTTGCGTCAAAGCCGGTGTCGAACAACGCCGCGTCGCGCGTGACCTCGTCCCAGACCAGAAAGCAATTCACCGTCATGCCGTCGGCGGCGGTGGTCAACACGCGCAACTCGCGCCAGACGCTCAAATCCTTTTCCTCCGGCAGCCAGCCGTTGGCAATGCCTTCGAGTTTTGCCGGATTCAAACCAACAAGCCCGGCGAGCGCGGCGAAGTTGGGACGTTGGTTGAATTGGCCGCTTGCTTCCAGCGCCGCCAGTTCCGCCCCGGAAATCCCGGCGGCACTGGCGGCCGGCGCGGACGAAATACCGCTCATCGCCCGCGCCTTGCGGATGATGTCGCCCAAATTGTCCTCGAGGTTCACCGCGAAACGTTGCCGCCTTTTGCGGGCGGTCGCAAGCTTCGGATTGCATTGCCCCTGCCAATGGCGCAATTTCAATCCATGAAATGCGCCGAACACCAGGCCGAAGCGATTGGCATTTGCGCCTATTGCGGCCGGGCGTTGTGTGCCGGATGCGTCAAGCCTTCCAAAACCGCGCGCCTGGTCTGTTCCCCTGAATGCGCGGCGGCGCTTTCCCGAAATGACCAGGCCGTGCAATGGTTGCTCCAAAAAAGCGTGCAAAACGCCCAGGCCAGTGCGTTTTACTGTTATTTGTGCGGCGGATTGTCATTGGGCGCGGCGGTGGCCGCTCATTTTGTCTTGCCGGTGCCGTTTCTGATTTATTTCGCGGCTGCTTGCGGTATCGTTTTCATCGTTTCCGGAATCTGGTATGGCCGGACGGCCCAAAAACAAATTCCCAACCATTGATGTCCTCCGCTTACCACCAACTGCTCGACGCGACCATTCAGCATCTGGAGGGTTTGAAGACGCGTGGCGTGCGTCACGTCGCCGTCGCGCCCGAGACGCTCCGCGCCCTGGCGCAGCCGCCGACAAAAAGTTTTCAGCCTCAAGCTTCAAGTGTTCAGCCGCAAACAACGCCGGAACTGAAAACCGAAAACTTGAAACTTGAAACTCCCCCGGCACCCGCCCCCCGTCTCTCGTCACCCGAAAAGTCCGCCGCGTTTGCCGCCCTGCGGGAACGGGCGCTGGCCTGCGTGAAATGCCCCCACCTTGCTTCGTCGCGCAAAAACGTCGTGTTCGGCGTCGGCAGCATTGACGCGCAACTCATGTTCGTGGGCGAAGCGCCGGGAGCGGACGAAGATGAGCAGGGCGAGCCGTTTGTCGGCAAGGCCGGCCAGTTGTTGACCAAAATCATCCAGGCGACGGGCCTGCAACGCGCGGACGTTTATATCGGCAACATTTTGAAATGCCGGCCCGATACACCCGGCCAGTCCGCCGGCAACCGCAAGCCGACCGCTGACGAGATGGCCACGTGCATTCCGTATTTGCACGAGCAGATTGATTTGATCCGCCCCAAGGTCATTGTCGCGCTCGGCGCGACGGCGGTGGAAGGGTTGCTGGGCAAGACCATCGGCATCACGAAACTGCGCGGCACCTGGAAGACGTATCGCGGCATCCCGCTCATGCCCACGTATCATCCGGCCTATCTGCTGCGCAACCAGGCCATGAGCGAGAAGCGCAAGGTCTGGGAAGACATGCTGGCCGTGATGGAAAAACTGGGAATGTCCATCAGCGAAAAGCAGCGGAATTATTTTTTAAAGGCGTAAGCTGCTGATAAACGCTGATTCGCGCTGATAACGTCGGACAGCGCTTCCAGCCTGTCTCTGAATTCTGGTTGAGGTTACTCAACTGTTTCGCTCAACCGTCCGGAGTTGAAATTTAGAAGTTTCTTCCAGTCAATGGCGCAGTCTGATTCGCAAAATTCGTCTGTAAATTCCATCGTGAACCGGGTGAAAACCTTGCCGTATTCCTCCTGAAACGCCTCGTTACGTTCCTTGGCCCTGTGGCCGAGCGGCTCGATGATTGTGGTGTAGAGGTCCTGGTCGCCAGAAATAAAAGCCCAAAAGCTGCGTTCATCAGTGGTTGTATTCGTCTCTTCACCTCGGTCTTTTCGCGAATCGCCGCTTGCCCCATTTTGATTTTCCGCCGCAACCATAGCACCCGAGGCTCAAATCCATTGCCGCCATTCAAGGATTTACGGCCGGCGGCAAGGTGTGTTAAACTACTGGCATGAAGTCGAACGACCTCATCACTGTTGATGCGGACATTCTCGGCGGCACGCCGGTGTTCAAGGGCACGCGCGTGCCGGTGAAAACGCTGTTCGAGTATCTGGAAAACAATTACACGCTCGATGAATTTCTCGAATGTTTTCCGTCCGTGACGCGTGAACTGGCCCGCCGCGTTCTGGAGAGTTCCGAGTCGGCGCTGTTGACGCCCGTCGCGGCATGAAAATCCTGCTGGACGAATGCGTCCCGTGGCCGCTGCACAAATTCCTGACCGGCCATGAATGTTCGACCGTCCAACAAAGCGGCTGGGGCGGAATCAAGAACGGCGATTTGATGCGCCTGGCTGAAATGGAATTCGATTTGTTCATCACGTCCGACCAAAATATTCGTTACCAGCAAAATCTCGCTGGCCGGCAAATCGCCATTCTCGAACTTTCGACCAATGACCTGCGGCGGATTCAAGCTGCGGGGACGTTGATTCAGTCTGCGATTGAGATCATTAAACCGCGAGAATTTCGCCGGCTGGAAATCCCATTTTAATTTCATGCTCAAATCCATTTTCCAGCCGCTGCTGACCTGGTATCTCGCCACGCTCAAGACCGCCGGTTACCCGGTCATCGTGCTGCTGATGACAATGGAAAGCTCCGTCCTGCCGATTCCCGCCGAAGCCATCATGCCGCCGGCGGCCTATCTGGCCTGGTTTGAAGGATTAAACCTCTTCAACCTTCATTTCGTCGGCTGGCCGGCGGAAATCGGCCTGGTCGCCGCCGGCACGCTCGGTTCGTGGCTGGGCGCGACCATCATGTATTGGCTGTCGCGCGTGGCCGGCCGCCCGCTGCTCATGCGTTACGGCCGCTATATTTTGATGCCGCCGGACAAAATTGAGAAAAGTGAGCGCTGGATGTCCCACTACGGTCCGATGGGCGTGTTCGTGGCGCGGCTGTTGCCGGGAGCGCGGCAACTCGTCGGCATTCCGGCCGGCGTTGCCCGGATGGATTACCTGAAATTTTCCATTTTCACGCTGCTGGGCGCGGCGACCTGGTGTTCGGTGCTTTGTTACGTTGGCGTCAAGGCGGGCCAGGATGAACAGCTCATGCACGGCGAGATGCGGCATGTGGCCCTGTGGCTCGGGGGAGCGGCACTGGTGCTCGGCGGACTTTATTATTTCTTTGTCCACCGGCACATGGCCAAAAGTCCACGGCCCGAAGTCCACAGTCCAAAGCCGGAATAGCATCGCGCCGGTCTTTCTTTGGGATCCGTGTTTCATCTGTGTTCATCTGTGGCTGAAGATAATTTCCTTTGCGGTCTTGGCGTCTTTGCGTGAGATTTTCAGTGTGCCTGCGACCGAAGCCATCCGCAAAAAACTGGGCTCCCTGCCGCACAAGCCGGGCATCTATCTGATGAGGGACCGGTTTGGCACCGTCATTTACGTCGGCAAGGCGCGCGACCTGCGCAAGCGCGTCAGCCAGTATTTCCAGCCGTCGCGCCGGATGGGCTGGGACCTGAAGTTCAACGCGCTGGTCGAGGCGATTTGCGATTTCGATTTCCACGTCGTCCGCAGCGAGCCGGAGGCGTTCCTGCTCGAAGGCAAGCTCATCAAGGAATTCCATCCGCGCTACAACATCAGTTTCCGCGACGACAAACGGTTTCTGATGCTCAAGGTGAATTTGAACGACCCGATTCCGAACTTCACGTTCACCCGGCTCAAGAAGGACGACGGCGCGCGGTATTTCGGGCCGTTCTCGAATTCGGGCGCGCTGCGCAACACGCTGGCGCTGGTGCGGCGGCAGTTCAATCTGCGCGGCTGCCGCGCGTTCACGCCGGGCGAGAGCGATTACAAGCATTGCCTCTACGCGCATCTGAAATACTGCACCGCGCCGTGCATCGGCAACGTCACGCGCGAACAATATCTCGACCAAGTGAACGCGGCGTGCGATTTCCTCGACGGCCAATGCGCCGAAATGCAGGAACAGCTGCAAGCCGAAATGAAGAAGGCGGCGCTCGCGCAGGATTACGAAAAAGCCGCCGGCCTGCGCGACCTGATCCGCGACCTGAAGGAAACGACAAAGAAGGAACGGAAATTTGAGCGCGTGCCTTATACCCTGCCGCTTTCCATCAATCCCGCAAAATGATCTGGCGGAACTGGCGAAGGTGCTCGGTTTGCGCCAGCCGCCGCAGCGTATCGAAGGTTTCGACATTTCCAACATCAGCGGCACGTTTGCCGTGGCGTCGCTGGTGAGCTTCAAGCATGGCCGGCCTGACCGCGCGAACTATCGCCGGTTCAAAATCAAGACCGTCGAGGGCCAGGATGATTTCGCGAGCATGGCGGAGGTGGTGCAGCGGCGGTATTCACGGCTGTTGCGCGAAACGAGCGGAGCGCAGGCGTCCCGCCAGCCAAAATACGGGAAAAAAACAGAGGCAGGAAGCAGGCGGGACGCCGGCGCTACTTTGCCCGATCTCATCCTGATTGACGGCGGCAAGGGCCAACTCAACGCCGCGTGCGCGGAATTGAAGAAGCTCGGCCTCGAAAAGATTCCCGTCATCGGGCTGGCAAAGGAGTTCGAGGAGATTTACCAGCCAGGCGAAAGCAAACCGCTGCGGCTGGGCTTGGACCATCCGGCGGTGAAGTTGCTCCAGCGCGTGCGCGACGAATGTCATCGCGTGGCGAACAGCTACAACGCGCAGTTGCGCATCAGGCGCATTTCCGAAAGCGTGCTGGATGAATTTCCCGGCATCGGCGAGGCGCGCAAGGCGGCGCTGCTGAAAAAATTCGGCTCGGTGCAGCGATTGCGGACTGGCGACGCTGGAACAAATTGCCAAAGTGCCCGGCTTTGGCGGCAAAGCGGCGGAGGAACTGAAAAGGTTTTTGGAGGCCCGAAAAGAAATTCGTGTCAAATCGTGAAATTTGTGTCTTTATGTGCCCATGAACGTGCAAGTAGCCATCCTCTGTGACGCGGCGACTGACGACAACGGCAAGCTGAACCTGCTCGGCGCGTTCGACACGATTTATGCGCAGCAGTTGCCCGCCGTCCATCCGCAATGCGCGGTGGCGTTGCGCGTCACCTTCGCCGCCAGTGACGAGGGCCAGCGCAAACTGGCGCTCAATTTCATCAACGCCGACGGCCACCCGGTCATGCCCGCCATGGAAATCCCGGTGGCCATCACCATGCCCGAAGACGTGTACTTTGTCACACGCAACTTCGTCATAAACATCCAGCAACTCAAGTTCGTCGAGGCGGGGTTGTACTCGGTGGACGTTTTGCTGGACGGCCAGTCGCTGGCGAGCATTCCGTTGCAGGTCAAACTCATACAGCCTGCGGCAGCGTAAGTTTGGACTTTGAACTTTGGATTTTGGACTTAATAATTCCCCGATGGCAAACGAACCAATCCTGAAACTCGATTTACCCGGCGTTAAAAAACTGCGCAGCGGCAAGGTGCGCGACATTTTCGACCTCGGCGACGCCCTGCTGCTCGTCGCCAGCGACCGCATCTCCGCCTTCGACGTGATCATGCCCAACGGTATCCCGCGCAAGGGCGAGGTGCTCACGCAGATTTCGCATTTCTGGTTCGAGAAATTCGCGTCGCTCGTGCCTAACCATCTGCTGGCCGGGGCAAACGATCCATTGCCGAGAAAATCTCCAGCCGTTCGCCGGCCAGCTCGCGCGCCGGTCCATGATCGTTAAAAAGGCAAAGCCGCTGGCCATCGAATGCATTGTGCGCGGCTACCTCTCCGGCAGCGGCTGGAAGGAATACAAACAGGCGCAGACCGTCTGCGGCATCCAGCTGCCCGCCGGGCTGACCGAGTCCGCCGAACTGCCCGAACCGATTTTTACGCCGTCCACCAAGGCCGAGGCTGGCCACGACGAAAATATTTCGTTCGCGCAGGCGCAGAAAATTGTCGGCGCCGACCTCGCCGCGCAGGCGCGCGACTTGAGCCTGAAGATTTACCGGGCCGGACGCGATTACGCCCGCCAGCGCGGCATCATCATCGCCGACACCAAGTTCGAGTTTGGATTGAGCGACGGGAAATTGATTCTGATTGACGAGGTGATGACGCCGGATTCCTCACGTTTCTGGCCCGCCGACCAGTATCAGCCCGGGCGCGGCCAGCCGAGCTTCGACAAGCAATTCGTCCGCGACTATCTCGAAACGCTGGATTGGAACAAGACTCCGCCCGGTCCGAAACTTCCGGACGACGTCGTCGCCAAAACCAGCGCGAAATATTTGGAAGCGTACGAAAAGCTCACAGGCAAGACCCTGTGATGGAGCAAGGAGTAAGGAGAAAGAAGCAGGTATGCAATTCGAAGACCTCAAGGCTTGGCAAAAAGCAAGAGAGTTGACGAATGGCATTTACCAGATTTGCAAAACTGCACCATTAAAAGTTGATTTTGGCCTACGTGATCAACTTCAACGCGCCGCCGTTTCGGCAATGACCAATCTCGCAGAAGGTTTTGAGCGGGTTGGCGAAGGCGAAAAGTTGCAATATTGGAACATCGCCCGTGCATCTGCCGGCGAAGCAAAATCCCTGCTCTATGTCGTCCGTGATAATGAACTCGCTCAGGAAGCAGCGGTTCAAAGCAATCAGGCTTTGGCCATTGACGTCAGCGCTTTGACGCAAGGTCTGATTAATTCCTTTTCCAAAAGGCGCGACGAACGCTAGCTCCTTGCTGCTTAATCCTTCATCCTTGCTGCATGAATTCGCTCGTCGAAGATTTCCTGCAATACCTGCGCCACGAGCGCGGACAATCGGATAATACGGCGAAAACCTACGCGGCGTTGCTCGGCAAATTCACAGCCTGGGCAGCGACGCAAAATCTCACGGATTGGAATTCGGTCGAGTTGAAGCATCTGATGGCGTTTCTGCAGCACGAACGCGAGCGTCCACTGGCGGACGAGCCCAAGGAATCTACCAAGCGCCTCAGCAGCGAGAGCGTTTATCTGGAAATCGCCGCGCTGCGGGCGCTTTACCGTTTTGCCGAGAACGAAAGATTGCTGCCCGCCAACGTGGCCGAAAATCTCTCGCTGCCGCGACGGTGGAAACGTTTGCCCAAGGCGCTGACGAACGATGAAATCACCAAGCTGCTCGCGCCCGCATTGCCCGAGACGCCCGAAAGTTTATGCGACCAGGCGATTCTGGAACTGGCCTACGCCTCCGGTCTGCGTTTGTCCGAGTTGAAAAATCTGCGGCTGGAACAACTTCACCTCGACGCGGGGTTTATCAATGTCATCGGCAAGGGCAACAAGGAACGCGTGGTGCCGGTGGGCCGGCAGGCCGTTGAAGCGTTGAATCGTTTCATCCAGGCCGGACGGCCCAAGCTCGTCACGCCCAAATCACCGGCGAATGTTTTCCTAACGCGACGCGGCACGCCGTTCGCGTCGGTGACGTTGTGGCTGCGGATCAAGCACCGGGTGCTGCGCGCCGGAGTTTCCCGCAACATCACGCCACACATGTTGCGGCACAGTTTTGCCACACATCTGCTGGAGCATGGCGCGGATTTGCGGGTGATTCAGGAATTGCTCGGCCATGCGAACATCAGCACGACGGAGGTTTACACGCATGTCACGGGGAACCGGTTGCGGGAGATCCACCGGAAATTTCATCCCCGGGCGTAAACCGGGCGGAATAAAAACCTACGCACCGTTATCGCCGATGGCTTCGACCGGGCAACCTTCCTTGGCTTCCTTGCAGCGTGCTTCTTCTTCGGGCGAGGCCGGCTGTTTATAGACGAACGAATAGCCGCCGTCGTCGTTACGCTTGAAATTGTCCGGCGCCGTCTCGCGGCACAGGTCGCAGTCAATGCACTGGTTGTCCACGTAATATTTGCCCGGGACGTTTTCGGGATATTTATTTGCAGCATCTGCCATAAAATCGTGCATTTAATATGACCGCCGGCGCGCGCGCTGGCAAGCCCCATTTGCCATTAGAATTTCCGGAAGCCGATTAAAAACTTTTAATTGCGCCGCGCCGGCGTATGCTTTGGCGCGTGCAACGAGGAAGCGTTCGCAGAACAAAAATCATCTCCACCCTCGGTCCGGCCACGGATTCGGCGGAAATGATCGGCAAGCTCATTGACGCCGGCGTCAATATCTTCCGCCTGAACATGTCGCACGCGCCGCACGATTGGGTGCGCCGCGTGGTCAAAGACATCCGCGCCGCCGCCACCGCGCGCCGGCAGTTCATCGGCATCATGATGGATACGCAGGGGCCGGCGATCCGCACCGGCGACCTCGGCGTGCCGCTCGATCTGCAGCCCGGCCAGAAATTCACCCTCACCGTCCGCGGCGAACGCGATCTGGAGGAGCATTCGGTGGACGTGAATTACGAGAATTTCGTCAACGACATCAACGTGGGCGACGTCGTGCTCGTGGACAATGGCGCGATTGAAATGAAGGTCCTCGCCAAATCCGGCAACAAGGTCGAATGCGAAGTGCTCACCGCGGGCACGCTCGGCAGCCGGCGCCACATCAATCTGCCCGGCGTCAAGGTCAGCCTGCCCGCGCTCACGGCCAAGGACATCAAGGATGTGAAGCTCGGCCTGGAGGTCAGAGTGGATTTTATCGCGCTGTCATTTGTCCGCGAAGCCCGTGATTTGTTGCAGCTGCGGGAGCTGTTTGAGGACGGCAAACCAACGCCGGTGGTCATCGCCAAAATCGAGGACCAGCAGGCGGTGGCCAACCTGGAATCCATTGTCCGCGAGGCCGACGCCATCATGGTGGCGCGCGGTGATCTGGGCATTGAGATCCCCTACGAAGAACTGCCCATTGTGCAGCGGCGCATCGTCAAAACCTGTTTGCGGCACGGCAAGCCGGTCATTGTGGCCACGCACATGCTGGAGAGCATGATTGAATCGCCCATGCCCACGCGCGCCGAGGTGACCGACGTGGCCAACGCGGTCTTTGAAGAGGCCGACGCCATCATGCTCAGCGGCGAGACCACGGTCGGCAAATATCCGCTCAAGTGCATCGAGGTTTTTGACCGCATTGCGAAGCGGATTGAACGCAGCGGCAACGCCCAGTTTCATGACTCGGCGGAAATGACCAACCCGCGCGAAAAACTGGTCAAAAGCGCCGTGGTCATGGCCAACGAATTGAAAGCCGAGGCCGTGCTGGCGTTCACGCGTCACGGCCACATGGCGCGCTACGCCGCCTGGATGCGCCCGCGTTACTCGCCGATTTACGGGTTGTGCGACAGTGAAAAACGCGCCAACGAACTGACGCTGTGCTGGGGCGTCATCCCGTTCGTGGTGGAGTTTGATTTCATCAATCCGCAGAACACGATTGAACGGGCGCTGAAAACGCTGCTTGAACAGGGCCGGTTGCATCGCGGCATGACCGTCGTCATTGTCGGCGCCATTTCCGTCGGGACTGAAATCGTGGACGCCGTCCAGATGCGGGTGGTGTGATCAGATGCCCAGCGATTTGGCTGCTTCCGTGGCGAGGTCCAGCACCACACTGGGAAACAAACCGAGCCAGAACATGCCGGCAATGCAGATGCAGACGGAGAATTTGACCGGGCCGGACAAGGGGATGGGTGACAAATCCGGCGCGTTTTTGCTCCAGTAAATCGCGCGGATCACGCCGAAATAGTAATACAGCGAAATCACCACGCCCACCAGCGCCGTGAATGCGAGGCAATAATAACCGTGGTTCACCGCCCCCTGCTGGATGACGGCCTTGAGCAGTAGAAATTTTCCGAAGAAACCGGCCATCGGCGGAATGCCCGCCAGCGACATCATCGCCAGCGTCATCGTGGTGGCCAGCAGCGGCGAGCGTTGATTCAAACCTGCCAAGGCCGAGATGTCCTCGTTATCCAGGTGCCGCATCACGACGCAAATGACCAGGAACGCCGCCACCACGGTGAACAGATAGCCGGCCAGATAATAGAGCAGCGCCGCCTGCCCGCTCACGCTCAACGCCGCCACGCCCAGCAACAGATAGCCCGCGTGGGCGATGCTCGAATAACCCATCAGCCGTTTCAAATTGCGCTGCGGCAACGCGCACAGGTTGCCATAGAGAATGGTGATGCTGGAAATCACGATGAGCAAATCCGCCCAATGCCTCGTCACGGCCGGCAGGGCGGTGAAGAGCACGCGCAGCAACAGAACAAAGCCCGCGGCCTTGGAGCCGACGGCCAGAAAGGCCGTGGTGGGCGTCGGTGCGCCTTGATAAACGTCCGGCACCCAAATCTGGAAGGGAAACGCCGCAATTTTAAATCCAAGACCGACCAGCACGAACAGCACGCCGATGAGGAAAAGTTTGTTGGTTTCAAATTGCGCGGCGACTGACGCGAGCTCGGTAAAATTCAATTTTCCGGTTGTGCCCCAGACCAGCGCGATGCCGAACACCAGAAACGCCGACGAGAGCGCACCGAGAATCAGATATTTCACGCCGGCTTCGAGGGAAATCAACCGTCCGCGCTGGAAGCTGGTGAGCACGTAAAACGTGATGGTGATCAGTTCGATGGAAACGAACAGCATGGCGAAGTCATTGGCCGACGCCGCGAAACACATCCCCGCCAGGGCAAAGATGATGAGCGAATAGTATTCCGAGATGCCCCCGGCAATGCGGTCGGAAAATTCCGCCGGACATGAACAGCACCAGAATGGCGGCGACCAGGAAGAACCGTTTGAAAAACACGGCCAGCGCGTCTTCGATGAACATGCCGTTGAACGCCGTCCCCGTCAGGCTGCATACGCCGTTGCCGCTGAAGCTGATCAACAGCAATCCGGTGAGGGCGGCGATGGCGGCATAGCTCAGAAAGCGCTTTCGTTCGGCGGTCACAAAGAAATCCGCCAGCATCAGCACGATGCCCAGGGCGATTACGCAGACTTCGAGAGTGATCAGGGAAGCGTTCATCAATTGCGGATGGCAGATTGCGGATTGCGGTTCGGCGAAAGGCCGGCCTGGGCGACCATCGTGGCCGTCGGTTTGGCCGCGGCGACCGCCGGCGCGGCCATGCTTACGATCTTTTGCGCGTCGGGCGTGATTTTCTCCGTGAGCAGCCGCGGGAAGCAGCCGAACACGAACAGGCTCGCCAGCAGCAGCGCGTAAGGCAGCTTGCGCCAGAGACCTGCGGCGTCGGCCAGACCCGCCCATTTGTCCGGCAACGGCCCGTGCAAGACATTGCGGATGGCGCGCGTCATATAGACGCGCGCCGATGATCAGCGCGCCCCAAAGCGCGAGGCCGGTCACCAGCGGGAACACCGTCCACGCGCCGAAGAACACCGTGACTTCGCCGACGAAATTCGCAAAGCCCGGCAACCCGCAGCCGGCCATCGCCGCCATGAGCAACGCCGTGCCGATGAAGCGCAATTGCCGGCACAACCCGCCGAGTTCGCTCATCTGGAGCGTGCCGGTCTTTTGATAAATATAACCGCTCAACGCAAACGTCAGCGCGGCAAGAAAACCGTGCGCGACCATGATGAACACCGCGCCGGTCACGCCAATGAGGTTCAGGCTGGCGATGCCGAGGAAAATGAAACCCATGTGCGCCACGCTGGAATTGCCGATGAGCAGGTTGAGATCCTTCTGCCGCATCGCCACCCAGCCGACGTAAAGGATGTTGCCGAGGCAAAGCCAGGCGAGAATCTGCATCCAGCCATGCGCGGCCTGCGGCAGCAAGGGCAGCGCGATGCGGATCAAACCGTAGAGGCCGAATTTTTTCAGCACGCCCGCGTGAAGCATGGCGGTCGGCGACGGCGCGGAACCGTAGCCCAGCGGCGCCCAGGAATGAAACGGCCAGAGCGAGACCAGGATGCCGAAGCCGAACAGCAGCAGCGGGAAGATGAAATTTTGCGCGTGCGCCGACAGCGGATGCTGCCGGATATATTCCGTCAGTCTGGGAATATCGAACGTGTTCGCGCCGGATTGCAGGTAAAGCGCAATCAGACCGATGAGGGCGATGAGCGCGCCGAGGCTCAGGTAAAGCGTGATCTGGAACGTGGCGTAATTCTTCCGTTCGCCGCGGCCCCAGACGCCGATCATGATGAACGTCGGCACCAGCGCGAGTTCGTGCAGGAAATAAAAGAAGAACAAATCCAGCGACGCAAACGCGCCGAGGATGCCGCCGCTCATCACCAGCAGCAGGATGTAAAATTCCTTCTCGCGCGTCTTGATTTCCCACGAGCAGCACGCCGCGGCGAAGGCGACAATGGCGCCCATCAAAATCAGGCCGACATTCAAGCCGTCCACGCCGACGTGATAGCTGATGCCGAGCGATTCGACCCACGGAATTTGCTGCTCGAAACTGGTAGCCGTCCGCATCCAGCGACGCGCCGGCGTATTGCATGAACATTTTCACCGCGAGCACCGCCGAGATGAGCGTGGCGAGCAGGGCAATGGCGCGGATGATGACGCGGTAATTGCGCGGCACAAAAACCAGCGCCAGCGCCGCCACGAACGGCCAGCCGAAAATGTAGGTTAAAATGGACATTTTATTTCCCAATACGAAATACAGCACCACCGCCACGCCGAGCACGAACAGGAAGGCGTAGGTCTGGAGGTTGCCGGTCTGCACCAGCCGCAACGCGCGGCCGGTCAAATCCGTGCCGCCGCGAACCAGGCCGATGCAAAACCCTTCCAACAGCCAGCGGTCAATCCAATCCATCACCGCCGCGATAAAATCATGCGCGCGGATGAACGTGGCTTCGTAAAGCTCGTCGAAGTAAAAGTGGTTGCTCATGGCGGTCGCCAGGCCGCCGAGCTTCGCGGGCAGCGGATCTGTGGCCGCGTCGCGATACAGCTTGCGCGCGGCCAAGAAGCCGGCCGCCACGAAAGCAAGTCCGACCAACGTGCCGAAGGGTGAATGCACCGAGCGGTTCGACCAGGCTTTGCGCGAATGATTCGCCCGCTTCACCCGGTGAAAACTGCGAGGCGTAGATGCGGCTGACGCCGATGACGCCGCCAATGACCGCGAACACCGCCAGCACGCGCAACGGCCACGCCATGACGGCGGGCGATTCGTGGACATGTTCGGCGGCTTCCGTCCTGGGCTGGCCGAGAAACGCGACATAAAACAGCCGGAACATGTAAAATGCCGTCAGCCCCGCGACGACCGCGCCGAGAACGAAGAGCAGATAATTTTTCTGGTCCAACGCCTGGCCGAGGATGCTGTCCTTGCGAGTAGAAACCGCTGAACGGCGGCACGCCGCTCAAGGCCAGGGTGCCGATTAAAAAAGTCCAGAACGTGACCGGCATTTTCTTTCGCAGGCTGCCCATTTTCCAGATGTCCTGCTCGTCGTGCATGGCGTGGATGACCGAGCCGGCGCCCAGGAACAACAGCGCCTTGAAGAACGCGTGCGTGGTCAGATGGAACATCGCCGGCGTCGGGCCGGCCAGACCGACGGCCATGACCATGTAACCGAGCTGCGACAGCGTCGAGTAGGCGAGGATGCGTTTGATGTCGTTTTGCTGGACGGCAATCAGCGCGGCGAGCAACGCAGTGAAACCGCCGATCCAGGCGATGACGTGCAGCGCATCGGCGTTGAGCAGAAATAAAATCCGGCAAAGCATGTAAACGCCGGCGGCCACCATCGTCGCGGCGTGGATGAGCGCGCTGACGGGCGTCGGGCCTTCCATGGCGTCCGGCAACCACACGTGCAGCGGAAATTGCGCGGATTTGCCGACCGCGCCGCAGAAAATCAGCAGCGCGGCGGCGGAAGCCATGGTGCCGAGGGCGGCCGGGTTGGACGGTGAGTTGGTTTTGCAACGACGGTGAAATTCAGCGAGCCGAGCAGTCCCCAAACCATCAGAATGCCGAGCAGAAAACCGAAGTCGCCGAGGCGGTTGGTGATGAACGCCTTTTTCGCCGCGTCACCGGCGCTGGGTTTTTCGAACCAGAACCCGATGAGCAGATAGCTGGAGACGCCGACCAGTTCCCAGAAAATGAACATCTCGATGAAATTGTTCGCCAGCACGATGCCGAGCATCGAGAACGTGAACAGGCTCATGAACGCGAAAAAGCGCGAGAAGCCGCGGTCTTCGTGCATGTAACCGAAGGAATAAATATGAATCGCGCCGCCGACGCCGGTGACGACGAGCAACATCATCATGCTCAACGCGTCGAGCTTCAGGCCGAAATCAACGTGCAGACCGCCGATGGACAGCCAGTGTGATGGATTCGCCGGGCGTCGGTGCCAGCCGTTGGCGTTGATGAAAATGAGGGTGAGGATGAAGCCGGTGACAATCGCGCCGATGGACAACGAGCGCGCTCACGGTGCGGTACCGCAACGTGAACAGCGTGATGCCGCCGCCGCGAACAGCGGCAGGAACAGGATCAGCCAGGGTATGATTTCGTACTTCATCAATTGAGCCGGTAACATTCAACATTCAACATCGAACGCCCAACATTCAATGCGGCCGCGCGCCGAAAGTTCGGCGTTGGACGTTGAATGTTAAATGTTGAATGTTTCTTCATTTCTTCAAAGCTTCATGCTGGTCAAATCTTCGACGTGGGCGGACTGGCGTTTGCGGTAGAGCGCGACGATGAGCGCCAGGCCGACCGCCACCTCCGCCGCGGCCACAGTGATGATGAAAAACACCAGCACCTGGCCGTCCAGGTTGTCGTTGAAACGCGAAAACGCCACCAGCGCGAGGTTGGCCGCGTTGAGCATCAGCTCCAGCGACATGTAAATCACCAGCAGATTGCGCCGCATGATGACGCCCAGCAGCCCCAGCGCAAACAGCAGGAAGCTGACGGTCAAATATTGTTCCAGTCCCACGTGCATGTTATTTCAAATCCTTTTTGCTCAACAAAATCACGCCGACCATCGCCACCAGCAGCAGCACCGAGACGACTTCAAACGGCAAAACGTATTGGGTGAACAGCAATTTGCCGAGCGCGGCGGTGCCGCCTTCGACCTGCGGCGCGGGCAGATTGGCGCCCGGTTGTGCCGCGCCCAATGCCTTGCAAGGAAATCGACCACGATGGCGCCGACGGAAACCAGCCCGGCGACGAGGCCGAATAATTTGATTTTGCGCCGCTGCTCCTCCTTCAAATCGAGCAGCATGATGACGAAGAGGAACAGCACGATGACCGCGCCGGCATAGACGATGATCTGCACCGCGGCGAGGAAGAACGCGTGCAGCAGCACGAACAGCCCGGCCATCGAGATGATGGTCAGCACCAGAAACATCGCGCTGGTGACCGGGTTGCGGCTGAACGGATTGGCGACGACCAGCACGCCGCACAACAGCGTCAGCGCCGCGAAGACGTAAAATAAAATGTCAGGCAAAATGTCAGGCAGTTGCCATGTTTCCATTCCGATCAGACTTTCACCGGAAAATTTTCCTGCTCCTCCGCCTCTTCCAGTTTGTGTTTCCATTTCTGGATGCCGCCGATGAGCGCCGCCGAGCGCGAGGAGTTTTTCCTTGTCGTAAATCATTTCCTCGCGGCTCGGCCCGGTGAGCGAATAATCCTTCAGCAGGAAAATCGCCTCCTCCGGGCAGACTTCCTGGCACAAGCCGCAGTAAATGCAGCGCAGCAAATTGATTTCAAATTCCTCGCGGCATTTTTTCCGCGTTCGGCCGGTCGGCCAGCTGGCCGGCCGGGCCGGGCGGAGTGATTCTGATGGCCTTGGGCGGGCAGACAAATTCGCAAAGCTGGCAGGAGACGCATTTGGTGTTGCCGTCCTGGTCCCGCACCAGATACGGCGCGCCGCGATAATCCGGCGGCACGGCCCATTTCTGCTCGGGATATTCCATCGTGACGGTTTTGCCGCCGAACAGCGGACGGAAGGCATGCCGGACTGACTTTGAATCCGCCGACAATCGCCGGCAGATAAAGTTTTTCCCAAAACGTCAATGGTTTGCGATTAACTGATGCCATATTAACCAATCATCCACAGCACCACGGCCGTGACCAAAATGTTCACCAACGCCAGCGGCACGAACCGCCGCCAGCCCAAATCCATCAACTGGTCGTACCGGAAACGCGGGAACATCCAGCGCACCCAGATGAACAGCACCATGAACAAAAGCATCTTCACCAGGAAAACCAGGATCTGCACGATCCCCATTCCCAGGTTCGCCGCCGGATGGTCCAGTCCCCAGAACGGCAGCGTCCAGCCGCCGAAAAACAGCGTCACCATCATGCGCCGCCGACGCGATCATGTTGGAATATTCGCGCGAGGAAAAACAGCGCGAATTTCATCGAGCTGTATTCGGTGTGATAGCCGCCGACCAGTTCGGTTTCCGCCTCCGGCAAATCGAACGGCAGGCGGTTGGTTTCGGCGAACGACGCGATCAGGAAAATGATGAACGACACCGGCGCGTAAAGCACCAGCCAGCCGTGTTGCGCCTGCCAGCCGATGATCTGGCTCAGATTCAAATTGCCCGCGATGAGCAACACCGGAATCACCGTCATGCCCATCGAAATTTCATACGAAATCATCTGCGCGCTCGACCGGATGCCGCCGAGGAACGGATATTTGGAATTGGCCGCGTAGCCCGCCAGCACGATGCCGTAAACGCCCAGCGACACGATGCCGAACGTGTAAAGAATGCCGACGTTCAAGTCCGCGATGACCATTTTCTGCTGGCCGAGTTGCGAGCCGAACGGAATCACCGCAACCACCAGCATCGAGGGAATGACCGCAATCGCCGGCGCCAGCCAGAAATACACCTTCCGCACGCCCGCCGGCGTGAAATCTTCCTTGAGCATGAATTTCAAGCCGTCCGCCAGCGGCTGGAAAATGCCAAGCCGGGTCAGAACCGGCCCGAGACCGGGAATTATTTCACGAACGGCGGCGCGACAGCGGTTCGGCCCGACGCGGTCCTGAATCCAGGCCGAAATTTTGCGCTCGGCCAGCACCGCGTAAGCCACCATGCCCTGCACCACGCCGATGACGATGGCGATTTTGACCACGCTGAAGATGATGAAATTCCAGTTCATTTTAAATTTGCACCGTCACGCCGGTGTCGCCGAGGCCGGCCCACGTCAAACCGTTGAACGCGGGCACGTCCTTGGCCATTTCGTTGAACAACCCTTCGATGGTCAGGAAACCGTCCTGGCCGGTGACGTTGTAAACCAAGTCGTGCAAAAATTCCCATTCCGGCCGCGCGTCGCCGGGCGCCTCGACGGCCTTCATGAATTTCTGGACGCGGCCCTTGATGTTCGTGAACGTGCCGCGTTTCTCGGCGTGGGCGCAGCCGGGCAAAAGATAATGCGCCAGCCTCGTCGTTGCGTTCGGCAAAATGTCGCTGACGATGAGCGTGTCCAGCTTGCCGAGCAATTCGGCGTCAATGCCGTGCTGCGTCACGTCCTCGCCAAAAACAATCAGCGTTTTGATTTTGCCGCTCGGATGCACTCGGCGATTGGCGGCAGTTTGATGCCCACTTCGCCTGGCAAATGCCGATGAGCCGCGCGCCGGTCGTGTTCGGATTCCGGTCCGCGTTGAACAACAGCTTGTCGCCTTCGCCAAAACGCCCGATGGAATCGGTGATCGCGCCAAGTTTGTCCGCCAGCTTTTTAAGCAGCCAGAGTTCCTCGTTCGTCTGCCGCGCCGAGGCGACGATGGCCACCGAGCCCGGCGGCGCGTCCTTCAGTTTGTCGGCAATTTCGTTGAGCGCGGCCGTCCAGGTCGTTTTCTGGCCGCGCACCAGAACGTCCTTCAGGCGGTCTTCGCGGCCAATCCATTTGTAATTCAACCGGCCGTGATCGCACATCCAGCAGGCGTTGACGGCGTCGTTCTCGCGCGGCGTGTAGCGGTAAATCTTTTCTTCGCGCGAGCCGATGATGATGTTGCAGCCGGTCGCGCAGCTGGTGCAGATGCTCTTGGTTTCCTTCAGGAACCAGACGCGCATCTGGAACCGGAAATCCTTCGACGTGAGCGCGCCGACGGGGCAGATGTCCACCGTGTTCAGCGTGTAATTGTTGTCGAACACCTTGCCGGGATACGCCGTGAGCGTGTTGTAGCTGCCGCGATTGACGATGCCGAGCGCGTCGTCGCCCGCGATGTCGCGCGTGAACCGGATGCAGCGCGTGCAAAGAATGCAGCGTTCGTCGTCGAGCACGATGCGCGGGCCGAGGTCAACGGCCTTGGGCTTGTGAACCTTCGGCTCGACGAAGCGGCTGGCGCCTGGCCGTAATCCACCGAGTATTCCTGCAACTTGCATTCGCCGGCCTGGTCGCAAATCGGGCAATCGAGCGGGTGATTGATGAGCAGGAATTCCAGCACGCCTTCGCGCATCTGTTTCACGCCGGGCGTCTTCGTGTAAATTTCCATGCCGGGCGAAATCGGCGTGGCGCAGGCGATGGCCGGGCGCGGCGATTTGGCGATCTTCGGCGTGCCGTCGGGATTCATCACCGGCTTGCGGTCCGGGCCGAGCGCCGGGCGTGCCGAATTCGACGAGGCACATGCGGCAGTTGCCGGCGACCGGCAGCTTCGGATGATAGCAATAATGCGGCACGTCCGTCTTCGCCAGTTCGCACGCCTGAATCATCGTGGTGGGCGTCGGCTTGCCGGACCAGTCCGGCGTCAGTCTTGGGCACTTCGATTTCGCGCCCGTCCACCTTCACCTTGATTTTTTCAATCGCAGGCGCGGCGGGCTTCGTTTCAGTTGTGGCGGCGGTTGACATTGCAATCAATGGTGCGCGGCGGCCAGTTTCGTTGCTTCCGCCGGCGCGGCACCTTCCTTCGCGCGGCGTTCCTCGTCGGCCTTGCCTTTCGCGACAAATTCGTCTTTGAACTTCGCCGACAAAACTTTGCACCGGCCACGAGCAGGCTTCGCCAAACGCGCAAATCGTGCGGCCGCCGGGAATGTTGTCGGCGATTTTCACCAGATAATCCGCGTCGCTCGCGCGGCCTTCGCCGTGCGTGAGGCGATGCAGCGCCTTGCTCATCCAGAGCGAGCCTTCGCGGCAGGGCGTGCATTGGCCGCAGCTTTCGTGCGCGTAAAATTCGGAAATGTTCGCCAGCGCCTCGACGATGTCCACGCTGTCGTCCATCACGATGATCGCGCTGGAACCGCTCATCGAGCCGGCGGCGATCAGCGAATCGAAATCGTAGGGCAAATCGAGCATGTCCACTTCCTGCTCGGTCATCTTGCCGTCCGGGCCTTTGCGCTTGAGCTTGAATTTTTCGCCGGCCTTGAAAACTTTTGCCGAGGAGCCGCCGGGAATGACCGCCTTCAATTTGCGCCCGTCGCGCAAGCCGCCGCCGAATTCCGGGTCGTTGATGAGTTCGCCAATCGTCACCTTGCCGACTTCGATTTCGTAGTAGCCGGGCTTCTTGACGTGGCCGCTCAGGCTGACGATGCGCGTGCCGGTGTTGTTGGGCGTGCCGAGCTTGGCGAATTCCGCGCCGCCCATCGCCACGATGTGCTTCACGTTGCAGAGCGTCTCGACGTTGTTGACGATGGTCGGGCACATCCACAGACCGAGCACCGCCGGAAAATACGGCGGCTTGATGCGCGGATACGGCCGCTTGCCTTCGAGCGATTCGATCAGGCCGGTTTCCTCGCCGCAAATGTAGGCGCCGGCGCCGCGGTGAACGTGAATTTCCAGATCGTAGCCGCTGCCGAGAATGTTTTTGCCGAGGAAATTTTTCGCGCGGGCCTCGTTCAAGCGCCTGGTTCAGGATTTTCGCGCCTTCGGGCATTTCGCCGCGGATGTAGATGTAGGCCAGATGCACGTCGTTCGCGAAGCAGGCGATGATCATGCCTTCGATCAGCTGGTGCGGGTCCTTGTGCATGATCTGGCGGTCCTTGAACGTGCCCGGCTCGGATTCGTCGGCGTTGCAAATCAGATAAATCGGCTTGCCGCTCTTGCGGTCCACGAAGCTCCATTTCAGGCCGCAGGAAAAGCCCGCGCCGCCGCGGCCGCGCAGGCCGGAAATTTTCACGTCCTCGCGGATTTGCTCCTGCGGCGACAGTTTTTTGCCGTCCGGCAGGGTCTTGGGCGGCAGCGCCAGCGCCTTTTTCAGCGCCTCGTAGCCGCCGTGGCGCAAATAGCATTCGAGGTCGGGCGTGTAACCCGGCTCGTCGGCGTATTTCAAAATCAATTTGTATTCCTGCGCCATGGCTAATTTCGTGACCAGCCGAAATTGGTTGTTACGTTCGCCCTCACCCCGGCCCTCTCCCCCAGGAGAGGGAGAATCATTCGCCAGTCATGAACCGTGCGGACGGCACGGGTTGTCGTACGTAGCTTGCAGTGAACGGCAGAAGTGCGGTGGCCGCAATGGTACTGAGCAAACTTTACAGCGACGCGCACAACTGCTCCCTCTCCCCGGGGGAGAGGGCGGTTGTCCGACAAACTTGGCGCGACGGTCTGTTGGCTTGACTCACGTATGAAACTCTTTAGCCTGTCAAACGCTCCGCCTTGCCCGATGGTGTAACGGTAGCACAGCAGACTCTGGATCTGTTTGTCATGGTTCAAATCCATGTCGGGCAGCCAACTGCCATTTACGATTTCAGATTCGCGATTTGCGATTTTCATCGGCTTCCGTTCATTTGCAATTCGCCACAATTTCATCGGCTTTCTTGTGGCTGACACCCTCGTAAAAGGCGTCGTTGCACATCATCACCGGCGCGGTGCCGCAACTGGCGAGGCACTCGACGAATTCGACCGTGAACTTTCCGTCCTTCGTCGTTTGCGGGCCGTGCGCGTGCGCGTCCAAGCCGAGTTTCTTGCAAAAATGTTCGTGCAATTCATACGCGCCGCCCAGCGCGCAACTCAACGTGCGGCAGACCTTGATTTGATATTTGCCCATCGGCTGCTGCCGGAACATCGGGTAAAACGTGACCAGCTCGTAAACGTTGATCGGCTGCAATTCCAGCTTCTTCGCCGTCCACTCGACCGCTTCCTGCGAAATCCAGCCGAACTGCTCCTGAATCGCGTGCAGCACCATGAGCGACGCGCTGCGCTTTTCGGGATAATGCGTGATCAGTTCGTTCACCTCCGCTTCCAGCGCGGCGGACACGGCAAAACCGCCCTGGTGCCGGAGCGGATTCGGAATGGGTTCGGTGTGCGTGGCGTTCATCGGTCACATTCTCCCATCACAAAATCGAGCGAGCCCAGAATCGCCACGGTGTCGCTGATCAGGCAGCCGGGGAAAATTTTTGAAATGATGCTCAGGTTGACAAAGCTGGGCGAGCGGATTTTCAGCCGGTACGGCGTGCCGCCGCCCTTGCTGTTGATGTAAAAGCCGAGTTCGCCCTTCGGATTTTCGTGGCCGAAATAAATTTCGCCGGGCGGGCAGTTCACGCCCTCCGTCACCAGCATGAATTGATGGATCAATTCCTCCATCCTCGTCATCACGTTTTGCTTGGGCGGCAGAACGATTTTTCCGTCGGCGACATTGACCGGCTCCTTGGTTTTATTGTCCGCGCCGCCGGGGATTTTTTGGATGCACTGCTGCAAAATGCGGACGCTCTGGCGCATTTCCTCCATGCGGACGAGGTAACGGTCGTAGCAATCCCCGACCGAGCCGGTGGGAATGTCGAACTCCAAATCCGGGTAGCACAGATACGGCTGATTTTTGCGCAAATCCCATTCGACGCCGCTGCCGCGCAGGTTCGGGCCGCTCAAACCGTAATCAATCGCGTCGGCCTTGGAAATCACCGCCAGGTCCCGGACGCGATCCACCCAGATGCGATTGCGCGTGAGCAACGTTTCCAGTTCGTTCAAAGCAGGAATGAATTCGTCGCAGAATTTCCGGCATTGGTCCAGCCACGTCGGCGGCATGTCGCGCATGACGCCGCCGATGCGCGTGTAGCTGGTGGTGAAACGCGCGCCGCTGATGGCCTCGGCCAGATTGTAAATTTTTTCGCGCTCGGTGAATGTGAGCAGAAACACCGTCACCGCGCCCAAGTCCATTGCGAAGGCACCGAGACCCAGCAAATGCGAGGAGATGCGCGCCAGTTCGGCGCACATCACGCGGATGTACTGGCAGCGCGGCGGCAATTCCTTGTCAATGCCGAGAAGTTTTTCCACCGCCAGCGCGTAGGCGACGTTGTTCGCCAGCGGCGCGAGGTAATCCAGCCGGTCGGTGTAGGGAATGAACTGCGTGTAGGTCATGTTCTCGGCGATCTTTTCGTCGCCGCGATGCAGATAACCCACGTCCGGGTCGGCCTGGGTGATGATTTCGCCATCCAGCTCGAGCACAATGCGCAATACGCCATGCGTGGCCGGATGCGATGGCCCCATGTTCAGGACCATCTTTTCGCCGACGGAATCCTGAAGCTCATCCGCCGCCTGCGCTGCCCGCGCGGCGGAATCGTGAATCTCGATGTCTTGAACCGTGGCCATTAAAATTCTTGCCTCGCTTGTTTTCTAAACCAACTGATGAATTTCGGTAACTTTTTTTCGTCAATGACATCGCTGACTTTGAACAACCACAGATGTCCGTACCGAGAAAAATAAATGCCTAACTTCTTGATCGAATGAGTTTTCGACAAGCCATCAATGCCGCCGATTCTAAACAAGATGTAGTAGCCGATGATTTGGTCAAAATACTCACGCTTCACTTCAAATTTCTTGGTTGTTTTGATTTCGATGAGCGTGTCGTCAATCACCATGTCACAATCTGCTCCTCCGACGAGTTCAGACGCACGACCTAAAGTTGGATTCAGAGCACATACTTTCTTTGCCTTAAAAGTTTCAGGTTTCACCAACGAGATCAGTCGCTGTAAATCCTGAACGTCTTTTCGATCTATTTTGTCCAGCTTTTCGTAGTAAGATTCATCTCCCCTCCGGGCGACAGCGTCCAATTGTGCGAGATTTAGCACCGCGCGTAAAAGCTTGTCGTCAACTTTGCCGCTTTGAAGATATTGCTTTTGCGCGGCTTTTGCTTTCTCCACTGTTCCGGCTATGTCGAACCGATGACCGTCAACCTCAATCTCGTCACAGAGCGCACCCTTTTCCGCAATCCACTCTCCGCTTTTGGATTCTGGATTCAGACGCTCGACATAAAACCTGAGAAGGTAATCGAAGGCGGTTCCAACCAGCGAATAGTTTTGAGTGAGCGGTGGTGCCGCCAATTGTTTTGTCGTGCCCAAAGGCGGCATGACGAATTCGATTTTGAACCGCTGACGAACTTCGACCGAATCTTTTAGGAATGATGTCAGGCTCATTCAATCCTCCGGGTTTCTGACGCGCGGCTCGCGGTGGATCGCATCCTCGCCACCGGCCACCGTTACAAATGGCCCGCCTTCAAGCGGCGCGGGTTTGGTGAACGCAATGCCGGGCAACTCGCTCGGTTTGCCGGCCAGCGGAAAGTCCTTGCGCAGAGGGAAATAGGGATAGCCTTCCCACATCAAAATCCGGCGCAAATCGGGATGTCCACTGAACCGGATGCCCATCATGTCGTAAATTTCGCGTTCATGCCAGTTGGCGGTCTTCCAGACGGTCGTGACGGTTGGCAACTCGGATTTTTCCTCGCTGACATCGGTTTTGAGCCGCAATTCGTGGCCGTGCGTCAGG
Source organism: uncultured Verrucomicrobiae bacterium (assembly GCA_963786375.1). Taxonomy (GTDB): domain Bacteria; phylum Verrucomicrobiota; class Verrucomicrobiia; order Limisphaerales; family UBA11358; genus UBA11358. Next base: position 51,265 of record CAWAYP010000010.1, on the reverse strand, counting down.
CCGCGCAGATGATAAACAACCGTCCAGCGCGGGTCTTCGCCGTAATTGTCCACGCTGCTGATGTCCACGAGGTAACCAAAATCCAGATCGTTTTTCGTATACCGGCAGACCTCGGCGATTTTTTCCGCGTCGGCGATTTTAAGGGTAACCTCGCCGCGGAACTCCGCCGGTTCGGAGATTAAATCGCCAAACCTGGCCTTGATTTTTTGAGCTTGTTCCAACGCTGTCACAGTTCAAATGAATCAACCACGGACGAACGCGGATGGACACGGACGAAGAAACCATTGAGGTGGGTTTCAGAAAAATCCGTGTTCATCCGTGGTTAAAATTAAAATTCAAGCCGCCGCCTGGGGTTCGTGCTGCAGTGCCTTGACCGCCATGAGGTCTTGCAGCACCGGTTGTTTCCCAATTTTGTCCTGCAATTTCATCAGTGCGTCCAGCACGGCTTCGGGCCGGGGCGGGCAGCCGGAAACGTAAATATCCACCGGAATGATGTTGTCCACGCCCTGCAGCACGGCGTAGCTGCGGTACATGCCGCCGGTCGAGGCGCAGGCACCCATGGCGATGACCCATCTCGGCTCAGGCATCTGGTCGTAAATGCGTTTCACGGCCATCGCCATTTTGTAGGTGACCGTGCCGGCGACGATCATGCAGTCGGACTGTCGTGGCGAAAAGCGCATAACCTCGGAGCCAAACCGCGATATATCGAACCGGCTCGCGCCGACCGCCATCAATTCGATGGCACAACAGGCCAGACCCATCGGCATCGGCCAGATGGAATTTTTGCGAAACCAGTTGAGCGCGGCATCCACCCGGGTGACGATGACGTCGCCCTCAATTTTTGAGTCGTAACCGATTTCGGTGTTGGTGCGCATAATCCTTATTTGCTAAAATCGTCGCAAAATCAACGTAATCACTGCCTGCGGCAGCGGCAAGCAAATTTGTGATTTTTTTCACAAAGATTCAAGATTCACCGGAATTTAACACGGCGGGGGGCGGCGATTGTGCTACAACTTGCGCTTGTGACCGGGCGCGGCTTGCATAGAATTAAGAGACGCAATATACAAATGCTTAGTTAATGATGAAAACTTTTGCCGAATTGAATTTTCCCGGACGGCTCATCGCCGTCGAGGGCCTCGACGGGTCGGGCAAGTCCACACAGATTTATCTGCTGAAACGCTGGCTGGAAGCCGAGGGCATCAAGGTCTATTTCAGTGAATGGAATTCCTCCGAGTTGGTCAAATCCGCCACCAGCAAGGGCAAAAAGCGCGAACTGCTCACGCCCACGACGTTCAGCCTCATTCATGCGACGGACTTCGCCGACCGTTACGAACGCCATTTGCTGCCCCTGCTCCGCGCGGGGTACGTCGTGCTGTGCGACCGCTATATTTTCACCGCGTTCGCGCGGGACGTGGTGCGCGGCTGTCCGCCCGAATGGGTGCGGGGCATTTATAATTTTGCTGCGCTGCCCGACATGGTGTTCTTTTTCAAGGCCGACCTGGAAGTATCGCTCAACCGCATTTTGGAAGGCCGCCCGAAGTTGAAATTTTTCGAGGCGGGCATGGATTTGCGGCTCTCGACCGATCCCTACGAAAGTTTTCGCATTTTCCAGGGCCGCATTCTGGAGCAATACATGGCGATGGCCGGCGAGTTCAAATTCATTGTGATTGACGCAAACCAGCACGTGGAAAAGCAGCAGACTTTCGTGCGCAAACTCGTGGGCGAGCGAATCAATCTGGCGCGGTTCCGGCGCCGCCGCCCGCTGCCGTTGCCGCCGCCCATTGAACCGGACAACAAGGCCAGGGAAACCGAGGAGGACATGGCCGCATGAAAAAGCCGGTGACCGATCCCGAAGGCGCCAAAAAGTGCCGCCGTTATTACGGACACGGCATCCCCCGTGTCCCGCTGGAAGACCTGGCGGGCAGGCTGATCGTGGTCGAGGGCGCGGACGGTTCGGGCCGTTCCACGCAAATCGCGCGGCTGGTGGACTGGCTGGAAACCTGCGGACACGCGACGGTGCAGGTGGGTTTGAAACATTCCACGCTGGTCAGTTCCGAACTGGCCAAGGCGCAGGAGGGAAACATTTTGAGCCGGACGACCCTGAGCCTCTTTTACGCAACCGACTTTGCCGACCAGTTGGAAAACATGATTTTACCCGCGCTCAAGGCCGGTTTCATCGTGCTGGCGGACCGTTACATTTACACCCTCATGGCGCGCGACATGGTGCGCGGCATGGACGAGGCATGGCTGAAAAATTTATACGGCATCGCGCTTGAACCCGACGCGGTGTTTTATCTCTCCGTTGAACCCCAGGAACTGGTGCAGCGCAATCTCGCCAAAAACGCCGCGCTGGATTTCTGGGAAAGCGGCATGGACCTCGGTTTTTCGCGCGACATGTTCGACAGCTTTCTGAAATACCAGACAGCGATGCAGACGGCGTTCCGCCAGTTGCGGAAAAATTACGGCTTCACCATCGTGGACGGCAATCGTCCCGTCAGTTCCATCACCAAGGAATTGCGGAAAAAAATCCGCGCCCTGCTGGTGACAAAGTAAAAAGCCCGCCGCCCGCTCAAAAAGCAGCCGCCGGGGAAACGAGGAGGAATTCGTCCAACGACCATGACGTTCTGCCCGGCTTTTTGCGTCGGCGGCGGCGAGCGAATCGGCATCCTTTGGGGATGATTAAGGACCGGTCGCGCCATCGGGCGGGGGCGGTTCTGGTGGTTTCCGGTCGCGTGGCGGATGGCGCGGCGCGAATTGCTTTATCATCGCTTCAAATTGCTTCTGCTGCTCCGGCGTCAGTTCCGCCCGGATGCGCTGTTGGACCTGTTCCATTTCCTGGCGCATTTTCGGCGCGACGTTGGTCCAGATTTCACGGTTCTGCTCCTGGCCTTCAGCGATGATTTTGGAAACCGCCGCGTGCTGCTCCGGCGTCAGCTTGAGGGTCTCATCGAGGTGTCCGATGAATTCCTTCCGCCACATCTCCGGTGAACGCGGCCGGGGCAATTCTCCCGGATGTGGTTGTCCCGGATCGTCCATTTGCGAGTGCGGCTTTGCCCTCCAGAACGGAAAGCGGCCATTTCCTCCGTGTTCCCGGTCAACGTAGTTCACCAGCAAACCGCCGGTCAAAACGCCCGCGCCAAAAATCACCACGGTGGCCAGAATGACTTTCCAGGAATTCATTGGGCTGGTGTGTTTTGATCCACCGCCGCCAACAGGGTGTTTTCAAAATTCTGCGAGAGATCCACGGCGCCGGCGCTGGCGGCCGGGTTGAAAAAGGCCCAGGCGCCGAGCAACAGTGCGATGGTCACGCATGAAACCGCGGCCCGCCACAGGCCGCGCACCCACAAAACCAGACTGTCACCCGCGGCGCGCGACGCCAACAACGCCATCACGCGCTTTTCAAACGCGTAGGGCACCCTGTCGCCCGGCGGGTTCGCGCGGGCGGCGGCGATCAATTTCTTTTGTAATTTCACGGCATTCATACCCGTCTGATTTATCAGACGCCGGCTGGTGATATCGGGTTACAGATACTTGTCCCTGGGTAATTTGGCCAGAATTTTTCGCATTTCGGCGCGCGCCCGAAACGCGCGCACCTTCACCAAAGGCACCGACCAGCCGGTCAGCGCGGCAATTTCCTTGACCGAACGGTCCTCGATTTCCAGCAAGGTGATGACGAGCCGCGCCGGCGGCGAAAGCCGTTCGAGGACGCGCGCGACCAGCAGGCGCGCCGCCTCGGCGTTCTCCGAGACGGCCTCCGGCTGCGTCACAAAACGCTCCAGCCAGTCGTTCTCGGGTTCGGTCAAATCCGAAAACGGCGACTCGCGATTGCGCTGGTGGCCGCGTAAAAAATCATAGCACGTCCGGACCGTCAATCGCATCAGCCAGTGTTCAAACGGCGCTTCACCCCGGAAACTTTTGAGTTTTTCAAACGCCTTGAGCCAGACTTCCTGGGCGATGTCCTCCACCTCGCTTTCGCGCCGGGCGTAACGGCGCGCGGTGGCAAAGACGCGCGGGGAATATTTTTGGACAAGCGGTTCGAAGCTCGCGGCGTTTCCGGCAAGCACATCGGCGATCAACTCCGCTTCGGTTCGTTCCATCGCGCGCAGTCTGCCAGAGGGATTTCCACGGCCAAAGCCAAAAGCCGTCCGGCCCGGTTCAAGGCCGGGTGATGTGGAGCGCCGCTTCCAGTTCGCCGGAGAACAGCTTGACTGCGGTGATGATCTTGGGCGGCTGTTCCAGCAGGCTCGCCATCATCCGCTCGGCGGATTCCGGCCGGCGGCGCATCAATTCGGCGCTCGCCAGCGTCAGCGAGACGTAATTGTTGATGTCATGGCGCAGGTCGGAGAGTTTTCGGTTCAACTCGCCAATCTGCTCCACGCTTAACGTGACCGGTTCGGTTGGCAATGGCATTGGCGGAATAATCGCGCAAGGATGGATGAAAGCAAGCGACTTTCTTTGCCGGCGAAGAACCCGACGTGTGGAAATTGGAGCGAGCGAAGGGATTCGAACCCTCGACACTCACGTTGGCAACGTGATGCTCTACCAGGCTGAGCTACACTCGCGTCCCGAGGACGGAAGGGCAGTCTAGTAAATTATCCCGGAATGGCAAGCCCGATTTCAAGGCGGCCAGGGAGCGACCGCTTGCCAGCGCCGGAACTGTCACTTACTTTCCGGCAATGAAATATCGTCGTTTTGGACGGACGGAACTGGCCATGCCGGTGATTTCCTGCGGCGGGATGCGTTACCAATTCCAGTGGCAGGACGTGGCGCCGAAGGAAATTCCGCGCGAAAATCAGGAAAACCTCGAGGCAATCATCCAGCGCGCGCTGGAACTGGGCATTAATCATATCGAAACGGCGCGCGGCTATGGCACCTCGGAAATGCAACTGGGCAACGTGCTGCCGAAATTGCCGCGGGAGAAAATCATCGTGCAAACGAAGGTCAAACCCTGCGCCACGCAGAGGGAATTTTTCGAAATCTTCAAAACTTCGCTGAACTATCTGAAACTCGATTACGTGGACCTGCTGTCGCTCCACGGCATCAACAACCGCGAGTTGCTGGACTGGTCGCTCGGAAAAAACGGCTGCCTGGCCGCCGCGCGACAGTTGCAAAAGGATGGCCGCGCCCGGTTCATCGGGTTTTCCACGCACGCGACGACGGACATCATTCTGGAAGCGGTGAACAGCGGCGGGTTCGATTACCTGAATGTCCACTGGTATTTTGTGAATGATTTGAACTGGGCGGCGGTGGCAGCGGCGCAGCGGCTGGACATGGGCGTGTTCATCATCAGCCCGAACGACAAGGGCGGAAAATTGTACGAGCCGTCTAAAAAGCTGGTGGAGCTTTGCGCGCCGCTGACGCCGATGCAGTTCAACGACCTCTATTGCCTGGCGCGGAAGGAAGTCCACACGCTGAGTTGCGGCGCGGCCAGACCGACAGACTTTGACGAGCATGTCGCGGCGCTGGAATTTTACGATAAAATTCCGGAAACGATTGCGCCGATGGAAAAACGGCTGCGCGCGGAAATGGAGCGTGCGCTCGGCGTGGACTGGTGCGCGCGCTGGTTCGAGGGGCTGCCCAATTTCGAGGACGTACCGGGCGAAATCAACGTCTCGGAGATTTTGCGGCTTTGGACCTATGCGAAATCGCTCGACCTGGTGGCGTGGGGCAAAATGCGTTACAACCTGCTGGGCCAGGCCGAGCATTGGTTTCCCGGCCAGAACGCGGCGAAGGCGCGTGAACTGGATTTGCGAAACGCCCTGCGGCAAAGCCCGTTTGCCGGGCGCATCCCCGAAATTCTGGAGGAAGCGCACCGGATGCTGTTCGAGAAACCGGTGAAGCGGCTCAGCGCGAGTTGAGGCGATTCGCCTACGGCAGGTTGGTGCTGATCGTCAACGGCGGCACAACTGAATTGGTGGCCGATTGGGTCAGGTCAATGGGCGCACCGGCGTTAAGCTGGGCGAGCACCGCGACGGTCAAATCGTTTTGACCGTCGGTGTAAAGGACAACCGGCGTTTGATTGATGGACTGTCCCGCGAGGTCAAGCACCATGGTATAGCCGGCGGCCTTGGCCTTGGCGGCCACCGCCGCGGTGATTTCCTTGATAAGGTCGCTGCGCATCCGCTGGGTTTGCTCGGCCAGTGTGGCTTGCGCCTGGCGTTCGAACTGCACGATGGTCGTTTGCGAATTTTGAATTTCCGTGTATTTGTCGGCGGCGGCCTGTTTGCGCTTGTCGCGCTCCTCGGCGGAAATGGCCTGGTCATTGGCGGCGTCCAGCAACTTTTGATATTCGTCCCGGTCTTTCTGCAAATTATCCAGGAAACCGTGGTCCTCCTTGCTCAGTTCGGTCTTGCGGTCATTGAGCGCGGCCTCGGCCTGTTTGGTTTTCCAGTAACCGTCAAAAAGCTTGCCCATGTCCACTATGGCGATTTTTTGCTGGGCCAGCGCGGAACTGCTCAAAAGCGTCATCAACAAAATTGCCGGCAAAATGATTCGCAAAACGTTTTTCATGGGAATAGGAAAACAAAATTTCCGGCGGACGCCAACTGAAAACTGGCAGGCTTAACCCTTGGACAAATCATGGCTATTGCATTTGCAGGAGGTAAAACTGCTGCGGCGCGTTAGTGGGCGGCAGGTTGGTGAAAATAAACTGGCCCTGGCTGCCAAATTGATTGGTCGCAATGGGCATCCACTGGGCCAACGGCGTCGCCAGGTTGGTCGAGGTCAACACGAAATAGGTGTCGCTGCCGAGGCCGCCAACCCCGGTCAATATCAAACCGCCATTGGTGCCGCCCGAAATAATGCTTCCGAAAAGAGGCGACGACAACACCATCAAGACGGCCGGGGGAGAACTGGTAACCGAACCGACGCTGTTTGTGATAATGACCGAATAGCCCGCATCATCGGGCATTTGCGCATTGTTAATGGTCAATGCAGAGCTGGTTGTGCCAACGGTATGCCCACTCTCTCCCAAGTTGTTTCCGTTCTTTTGCCATTGATAACCCAACGGCACCGTTCCGACGGCGTTGACTGCAAAGGTTGCCGCTGATCCTATTCCCACCGCCTGGTTCGTCGGCTCCGCCAGGATCGTCGGGAAAGTCAATACGGTCAGGGTCGCATTTGAACTGGCCACCACCCCAAAAACATTTGAAACAATGACCCAGTATGTTCCGTCTTCGTTTGTCTGAATGTTGTTGATTGTCAGTGTGAAACTATTGCTTGCGCCAGTGATGGTTGAACCATCGATGTTTGTTCCATTTATCAGGTTGGTCCCGTCTTTCAGCCATTGAGCAAAGGCCGGCTGCTGGAATGTCGCGTTAAAATTGAATTGGGCCGTCGAACCAGCCCCAACTGTTTCGTTCGTTGGTTGCACCGTAATAATCGGACCGCTCGTTACTGTCAGGATGGCATTTGAACTGGTTGCCGATCCTGCATAATTGGTGACGATGACTTGATAGCTTCCGCTGTCATTTGTCTGCACTGGGTTGATGGTCAGTGTGGCATTCGTTGCGCCACTGATGCGCGTTCCGTTCACCAGGTTTGTTCCGTTCAATTGCCAGTGATAAATCAAAGGCGGCGTCCCGGTTGCGGTTACAGAAAGGGTCACCGTCTGTCCCGTCTCCAACAACTGGTTTGTTAACGATGACTGGTCGGTGATCACCGGTGCTACGTTCGACCAACCGATTTCGGCCAGAAAGGCGTCGCTCGCGCCTCTAAGGGAGGTTTGCCCCTGGTTGTTGAACACCGGGAAATTTGCCGAGGAAGTCTGGCCAACTATGTACACATTGGTAAGCGAGTCCACCGCGATGCCGTACCCGTAGTCATTGCCCGACCCGCCAAAATATCCTGAATAGATAATGGCCGAACAGTTGGTGTTGAACCCAATTACGAAGGCATCGTAGCCGCCGGCATTGGTGGCGCCCAGCAGGCCCGGGGTGTTGGTGGCCGGAAAACTGGTTGAGGAAGAAGCGCCGACCACGAACGCATCGCCGGACGGGTCCAGCGCCACATCCTCACCAATGTCAACACCTCCGTTGGTGCCGCCAAAAACCGCCGAATAGCCGATGGCCGCGTTTGTCCCATTGTAAGTGATTTGCGTCAGGAAGGCATTGGTGATGTACGGGTATAAACCGCTCGCGTTATTGGTCAAGCCATTGTACAAGCCGGCAACGTTTGTGGCGGTGTCGGGAAAATTTGTTGATACCGTCCAGCCGGTCACATACGCGTTGCCGTTGGTGTCCACGGCAATGCGGTAGGCGGCATCGTTGTTTGATCCGCCCAGAAAACTGGAATAGACCAGGTTCGTGCAGGAAGGCGCGAATTTGGCAACAAACGCGTCGTAAAACAAAGCCGCGTTGGTCGCGCCATTCAGATACTGCTGAAACGCGTTTGTGTTCGGAAAATTCGTCGAGGCGGTCACCCCGGCAACATAGACGTTATTGGACAAATCAACGGCGATGCCATTGCCTTCGTCAAAATTCGTGCCGCCAAAGTAACTCGAATAGATCAAATTTGAGCCGCCAGTGGAAATTTCTGAAACGAACGCATTGCCGTTTTGGCCGGTGTTGAAGAGGAAATTCGCGCAGGCAAGCTGCTTCTGCCACGCATTGGTTGTGACCGGGAAATTGGTGGAATCGGCTAGTCCTGTGATGTACGCGTCACCTGCCGGATCAATCGCAATGCCAATGCCTTCATCAGAACCGGCACCCCCAAGGTAGGTGGAATACACAAGGCCCGAACCGTTCGTATTGAGTTCGGTTACAAAAGCGTCGGCGTTGTAGCCATAAACGTGTCCGTTGTAAACAATAGGCGTTCCGCCAATTTTGGGGTAAAGGGCGTTGTAAGTGGGGAAATTGGTGGAAAGCGTATAACCAGTCACATAAACGTCGCCGGAATCATCCACAGCCAGGTCAAGCGCCACATCATCACTGTTGCCTCCCAGATAAGTTAAATAGACAAGATGGCTGGCTTGATTGTCAAACTTGGCCACAAACGCATCGCCGGTTAAACTGCCGCCGGCGAAATTTGTCTGAAACGCGCCGGTCGTGGGATAAAATTGCGAGGACAATGTCTGCCCCGCGATATAAATGAAACCGTTGGTGTCCAAAGCAATTGCATTCGCCGCGTCACTGGAATTTCCGCCGAAATAAGTCGAATAGGTCAAAACCGGGTCAATCACCAGCGGCAGCTTGGGATCGTATTGGCCGACGGTGAAAGCAACGGTATGCCTGCCCAAAATGCGGTAGCCGCCAACGACTGTTTTGCGCGTGCCATTGACCGTTTGATAAATCAACGGCGCCAGTTGGCGAATTTCATCCTTGCCCAGTGCCAAAACCAGCTCGCCCCGGGCGCCGATTGAAATTTTGTCCACGCCCTCGAAACGGATTTTTATCACGTCCGGGTTTGCGCCCGACGCGATGGTGAAATCGTATTCGAGCCGCCGCTGGTTGCCGTAGTAAACCAGGTTGACGCCGGGATAAAGCCGCCCAACCCGCACCCGGGCAAACGTCGCCACGCCCGTGCGCCATTGCGCGGGATTGTCGCCCACGAGATAATTGATTTTGCCGGTCAATTCGTCAGCACCTTGAATTTGCGCCTGCGAATCGGCGCCAACAAATTGCATCCGCACCGTTTGTGAGGAAATATTTTGCGCGGCGGTGCCGGTTTTCTGCAGGTTGAGCCGCGCTTCCGCCGGCGAAATCAAAAATTGGTAATCACCCCCGCGCGCGATGAATTGCACCGGAGTATTTGCCGGGCCGGGAGCCGTTGAGAAATAAAGCGGCAGGTTGCCGAGCGCCGCCGGAATTTGCGCCTGGGCTGCGAGCGCCAACACATTCAAGGCAGCCGCGCAAGCCAGTCCGGCAAGCGCTGTTTTCAAGGACACAATCTCTTTCATACAACGTTCATCTTAAAATTCACGTGAATAGCCGAAGCCAAATTGGAACTTGCCGTCAGAACCGTTGTATTGGTCATGGTTTATGGGAACGCCATAATACAACTGCAAGGGGCCAAGATGGGGAATGTTCAAAAGAAAGCCAACCCCGGCGTCGTCGTCAAAGGGGCCGGACACGGAATAAGGTTGCACGCTGACGGATCCGGCATCGTAGAAGAAGTCCAGCCGCAGGCTCACGCCGCCTTCCTGTTGAATGATCGGGATGTAGTAATCCGCGGAACCAAACCAGTAGCTGTCGCCCCCAATCGGTTCGTTGGGCAAATAGATGTTATCATAATATGGGTTACTGCCATACATTGGGTCACGCGGGCCGATGTTCCGATATTTGAAACCGCGCAACGAGTAAAGGCCGCCAAGGTAATAACGGTCGTAAAACGGCACGTCCTCGGCGCCCAAGCCATCGGCCACACCGGCGCGTCCAGACAACTGGATGACGTGGCTTTTGAATAAACCGCGAAAAAACCATGCGGATTTGAGTTCCAGTTTGTAATAGGTGCTGTCGCCGGTCACAAATTCCGGATCAAATTCCGTCCGCTGGCCGCCATTGGGCAGCTCGACGCTGTTCCGCGTGTCGTAGGCCAGCGACGCGTTGAAGCGATGAAACAAATGATCACCAGTTTGTTCCAGAATGGCTTCAGGCACGTTGGGCGGGAGCGAATTTATCAATCCAGGTCCAGGCCCCAATCCATTCGGTGACGATGGCAAAATGCTTTCTTCATCATGCCAGCCGCCGTTCAAGGAAATGCCGTCGTCCTCGATGGTGTAGCCGATGGTGCCCAGGAGAAAGTCGCTCCAGAGGGCGCGGGTCAGGCTCACGCTCGCGCCGGTGAGGGTTTCGTTGAAAATGTTGTTGGGGCTTTGAAAGTCCCATTGACGGCGGTAAAGGTCCACGTTCAGCGTGAGCTTGCGGTTCATAAACCAAGGTTCGGTGAACAGGACTTCATAATCCTGGCTCTCGTTGCCCAGTTGCAGGTAGAGCCGCGCCCTTTGGCCGCCGCCCGTGAACGTGGGGCGGATTGAACAAATCAAAATTGGCCTGCTCGATTTCGGCAAAACCCACCAGGGAATCCACTGAACTGAATCCCGCGCCGAGCATGATTTTGCCGGTGTTTTGTTCCTCGACGTTCACGAGCAGATTGTCGCGCCCGGCAATCGGCGGCTCGGTCGGTTCCGGTTCCATGTCCACCTTGCTGAAATACTGCAGGCCCTCCAGCCGCTCCTTGCTGATTTTGACGCGCACCATGTCGAAGACCTCGCCCGGGGCAATCGCCAGTTCGCGCCGGATGACCTTGTCCTTGGTCTTGATGTTGCCATGAATGTCAATCCGCTCGACGTAGTATTTGCTGGCCCTCGTCAATTTGAAATTCCAAATCCATCGTGCCGGTGTCCACGTTCGGAATGCGCACGGCCTGGAGCGTGGGGCCTTGTTTCACGTTGATGTAGCCTTTGCCGCCGTAGAAATCCTCGACGGCCTGCAAATCCTTGTCGAGGCCGTCGGGCGTGAAAGTGTCGCCCGCGTCCATCGGCAGTCCATGCGGGCCGATCTTACCCTTGGCGCGCTCAGAGGCGTGAACCTGCCGCAGCCCCTGGTAAATCTGCTGGTCGTTGAAAATTGTGTTGCCGGTGAATTTGACCGAGCCGACCTTGTACTGCTTGCCTTCAAAGACGAAAAAGCGGATGTCCATGGTTTTGGGCGTCGGATGCAGAAGCTTCACGTCCTTGATCTCAAAATCGAGATAGCCGTGGCTCCGGTAAAATTCCGTGAGCGCGTCCTGGTCATCCTCAAACTGGTCCTCCTTGAACACATCGCTGCCCGTCAGCCAGGAAAACATCCAGTGCTCCCGGGTCTTGAGTTGTTTGCGCAACTCCCGCTGGGAAAACACCGCCGCGCCAATGAATTCGATTTTGACAATCTTAACCTTGGCCGCTTCGGTGATTTGAAAGGTCGCCGTGCCGCGCCCGGCATTTTCATCCACGTCCACCATGTATTTGACCTTCGTGCCGGCGTAACCGTATTTCTCGTAAAGCTTCTGGATCTCCTGGCTGTCGGTGAACAGCTTTTGTTCGTCCAGCGGCTGGCCGACCTTCACGGTGATTTTTTTGCGGATTTTGGAGGCGCTCAACTTTTTGTTGCCCTCGATTTTGATTTCCGTCAGGCGCGGACGGACCTGGACAATATACGTCACGCTCACGCCGCCGTCGCTCGCCTGGTCCAGGGACACCCGAATATTGTAAAATTGCCCCGTGGCGTAGAGGTTGCGAATGTCCGACGCGGTGGCGTCCGCGCTGTAAGTCCCGCCGGCCTTGAGGCGGATGTTGGAACGGATGAATTGCTCGCTGACCGACGCCGGGCCGACGTACCTGATGTCCACGAGGTCAATCTTCGGGCCGGCGACCTGCGCCCAGACGAGCGGCCCGCAGCCGAGCAACAGCCAGATCCCGAAAAGGCGAAAAAACAATTTCATCGTCTATCGGTCCATCGGCACATCTTCATCGCTGACTTTGGCTGCGCTTTCAAATCGCGTATAAGGCCGTAAGAATGTCAAATTAATGTCGCCCGTCGGGCCGTTTCGTTGTTTGGCAATCAGCAAATTAACCGGCGCCCCATCGGCTTCCTCGCCGAAGGCCGTTTCTTCATCCTCGCCGGCGTTGGGCTTGTACAACAGACCCACCACGTCGGCATCCTGTTCAATCGCGCCCGATTCGCGCAAGTCCGATAATCGCGGCTTGCGGCTTTTGTCCCGTTCGAGTTCGCGGTTCAACTGGCTGAGCACCAGCACCGGCACCTTCAATTCCTTCGCCAGCGCCTTGATGCCGCTGGAAATGTCCGAAATTTCCTGCTGCCGGTTTTCCTGTGCTCGGCGCCCAGTAGAATGGAGCAATTGCAAATAGTCAACCACGAAAAGCTTGATGCCGTGCTGCTGATGCAGCCGCCGCGCCCGCGCCCGCAACTGCAAAATCGAAAGCCCCGCCGAATCATCAATGAACAGCGGCGCGTTCGCCAGCTTGCCCGCCGCGCTGGTCAGCTTCGGAAAATCCGCCTCGCTCATAAACCCCTCGCGAATGCTCCGCAAATTCACCCGCGCGATGGAACACATCATGCGCAGCACCAGCGCTTCCGCGCTCATTTCCAGGCTGAACACCGCCACCGGCAGTTTTTGCTCCAGCACCACGTGCTCCGCGATGTTCATGGCCAGCGACGTTTTGCCCATGCTCGGCCGCGCCGCGATGACAATCATTTCACTGCCATGCAAACCGTCCGTCATCCGGTCCAGGTCCGTGAAACCCGTGCCGAGGCCGTTCAAGGTGCCCTTGCGGCTGAAATAATTTTCAATCGTTCCGATGGCCTTGCTCACCAGTTCCTTCGTGGTCAGCACACTGCCCTGCACGCGCGACTCGCTGATGCGCAACACGTCCCGCTCCACCTCGTCCAGCAGCGCGTCCACCTCGCCCTCGTAATCATAGACCCGCCCGACCACCTCCGTGCAGGTCTGGATCATCTTCCGCAGCAGAAATTTTTCGCGGACGATGTCGAGATAATAGGAAAGATTCGCCGCGCTCGGCACCGCGTCCTGAAGTTGCGCCAGATAGGCAATGCCGCCCACCTGCTCCAGCAGTTGCTTGTCCTTGAGCCGTTGCTGCAAGGTGATGACGTCAATCGCCTCGCGCGTGTCGTACATGGCCACCAGCGTCTCGAAAGTCGTCTGGTGCCGCAGATCGTAGAAGACCTCCCGCCCGTCCTTGAGTTTTTCCATGCACTCGCCCATGCACTCGTTCGGCGAAAGCAGCACGCAACCGAGCACGCCCTGCTCCGCCTCGGGCGAATGCGGCGGCAACCGGTCCACGAGCGCGGATTGCGGGTTGCGGGTTGCGGATTTCTGGCGCCGCGCCTTTTTTAAATCCGCGGTGGCGCCGGCGGTCTCGGAAACGGAATCAATCATGACACAATACAATTCAATATCTTCTCTGTAATCAAAGCGGAGTTATTGAATCTTAGTGACACGTTCTTCACAAGCGGTGATTGCCAAAATCATTCGCCGGAAAATATTTGGCCGGAAAATTTGACTCGTCCGCTAATGACTTTTAGAATTTTCTCTTGTTGTAAAAGATTTTATGGAACGCAAGCCATCGCGCCTGGTCATTTTTCTGTCGGTCTTCATTGACCTGATTGGTTTCGGCATCGTGCTGCCGCTGCTGCCGGGTTACGCGGAGGATTTCGGCGCTAAAAGTTTCACCATCGGCGCCATCATCGCTTCATTCTCGCTGATGCAATTCCTCTTTGCGCCGGTCTGGGGCCGGTGGTCGGACCATATTGGCCGCCGTCCCGTCATGCTGATCGGCAACCTGGGGGCGGCGGGTTCCTACGTCCTGTTTGCCTGCGCCTCCGGTTTGCACGGCTCGCTGGCGCTGTGGTGGATTCTGGCGTCGCGCGTCTTTGCCGGGATTTCCGGTGCGAATATCTCGGTGGCGTCGGCCTACATTGCGGACATTTCACCGGCGGACAAGCGCTCGGCGGGAATGGCCTTGATCGGCATCGCGTTTGGCCTCGGCTTCATTTTCGGCCCGGCGGTCGGCGCTTTCACCGCGGACTTCTTTGGCAAAACGGGTCCCGGCTGGGTGGCCGCCGGTTTTTGCGCCGCCAATTTTGTCCTGGGCTGGTTCATCCTCGGCGAAAGCCGGAAACCCGGCGCCGCGCCCACGGTCGCCCGGCCCAAATTCACCCAATGGGGCCACACGCTTCGCCAGCCCAAGCTCGGCCTGCTCATCAGCATTTTCTTTCTCGCCACATTTTGTTTCACCTGTTTCGAGTCCACGTTCCCGCTGATGCTGGGGCAGCAGGCGACGACCGATTTCGGCCTGAAAAGCCGGGATCAAGTCGGATACCTCTTTGCGTACGCCGGCATCATCACGGTGCTGGTGCAAGGGATGATTCACCGGCTGGTCAAAAGCTTTGGCGAACCCCGCTTGATTTTCGGCAGCCTGATCATTTTTGCCGCCGGCCTGCTCGCGTTGCCTTTCCAAATTCATCTGACCGGTCTGCTGATTGCGTTGGCGGTGCTGGCCATCGGCTCCGGGCTGAACCGCGCGCCGGTGTTCGGCCTGATTTCGATCAAGTCTTCGCCGCATGAACAGGGCGCGAATTTGGGCGTCGCCCAAAGTTTCGGCGCCCTGGCGCGCATTGTCGGCCCGATCTTCGCCACCACCCTGTTTTTTGCGCGGCCGCTCAAGCCATCGCCGGAACTGCCCTATGTCGTCTGCGGCGGCATTGCCTTTGTGACCGGGTTGCTCGCCTGGCAATTCCTTGGCCGGGATGACAAGCCAGAACCCAAGGCGGAAGCCGCCGTCTCAGCGCAGAAATAATTCGGCCGCGGCGTCGGCAAACCGCAGTCCTTGGCGCGTCAGTTGAAATTTTTCATCGTCGCGCAAAGCCCAGCCGCGTTCGGCAAGCTGGTTCATTTCCCCGTTCCATTCGTCGCGCAAATCAAAATTCGTCGTGCGCCGGAATTCCTCAAACGGCCAGCCGGCAACCAGGCGCAAACCGAACGCGGCGGTTTCGCCGGCGCGTCTCAACGGCGGCAGTTCCTCGCTGGATTCAATCGCGCGATTTCCCTTTTCAAGCTGCTCGCAATAAAGCTGCGTGTTGGCCCGGTTTTTCGTCCGCACCCCGCGCACGTAACTGGTCGCACTGGGGCCGAGGCCGTAAAACGAGCCGCCGCGCCAGTAGTTCACGTTGTGGCGGCAGGCGAAGGCGGGAATGTCGCAAGTCCACAGTCCACAGTCCACAGTCGAGTCGGCAGCAATTTCGGACTGTGGACTATGGACTGTGGACTCGTTAGACTTCGCCTGACGTGCGAAATTCGCAATCTCGTATTGTCGGAATCCCGCCACGGCTGCGCGTTCGACCAGTTCATCGTACATCGCGCAGGCGAGGTCCTCGTCCACGTCAAATTCACCGGCCTGCAGTTGCGCGAACAGCGGCGTGTCGTCCTCGTAAATCACTTCGTAACTGGAAAGATGCTCGCTTTGCATGGCCATTGCCTCGCGCAACGTCGCGCGCCAGATGTCCAGCGTCTGGCCGGGAATGGCGAACATGAGGTCCAAGTTAAGATTGTCAAAACCCGCCTGGCGCAAAGCATCGAATGATTTGAAAACCATGTCCCGCGTGTGAATCCGGCCCAAGCGGTCCAGCAAGGTTTCATCGAGGGACTGGACGCCCATCGAAATGCGATTCACGCCAAAGCCGCGCAACAATTTTGCCTTGTCCGGGGAAACCGTGGCCGGATTGCACTCGACGGTGAATTCTTCCGCGCCGAGCAAATTCAACCGTTCCATGACCCGCAGGATTTGCTCCCACTGGCGTAGGTTGAGCAGGGATGGCGTGCCGCCGCCGAAGAAGATCGTTTTGGGCTTGAGATCGTCCGCGACCATTTCCAATTCGCGAACGAGCGCGGCGACATAGCGATTGACCAAATCACCCTTGGACGGCTCGGAATAAAAGGCGCAGTACGCGCATTTTTGCGCGCAAAACGGCACGTGAAGATAGAGACCGGCAATTCGCGTCGCTCTTGAATCCGCCATGAAGACATACTACCTCCCCCAACCGCCGCTGGCGAATCTAAAATCCTCGGGGCCGCTCAAATTTTAAATTCCGACCACGGCGTGGTTACTGCTGATGCACGCGCTGAACGTTTTGGGCCTTCAGCCCTTTGTCACTGACGACGACATCAAACAAGACGTCATCTCCCTCGTTCAGTGTCTTGAATCCCGTACCCACAATGGACGAATGATGCACAAACACGTCCTGCCCGGAACTCTGGGCGATAAACCCAAACCCTTTTTTATTATCGAACCACTTGACTTTGCCACTAGCCATAATCTCTCCTGACTTCCGAGGCGTGAATTCAAAGTGAAAAAGACACGACCGAAACCCAGCCGTGCCTCCAGTCACTTTTCAGCGTCACTCATGCCTGTTTTCTGCGACAATAGACAGTTCTCACGCCCACGTCAAGCACAACTTTTTAACACGATTTTAACAGTTGAGAAATCAGCGGCCTCACTCCAACTGCAACGCCTGCTCCAGCAGTTGGGGCAGGTAATTGACGATGGCCGCCTCGCTGACCGCCAGCGTTGCGCCGGCCTTTTGCGCCGCCGCCTGCCAGCTCGCCTCGCTGGCAAAGGCTATGACGGGAATGTGGTGGGTGGCGGCATCCGCCTTCAACGCCGCAATCGCGCGGCAAACCTCATCCCGGCCGGCCAAATCCGCAATCACCAGCAGCGGGCCCTCGCTGCGCGCGGATTGTTGCAGTGACGCCAGATCGTTGACCGCCTGGACGCGATAATTCAAATCCTGCAACCGGTTCACCAATTGGCTGCCGGGCATCAATTTCTCGTAAAAAACGAGCGCGAGCGGTTGTGTCATGCGATCCACATGCACCATGGCGGGATAGATAGCACAGTTGTTCTCACCCGACAACTGTTACTCATGGCAAATCGGTATGTCCCATCAAATAGCGGTCACACTCGCGCGCGGCGCCCCGGCCCTCATTGAACGCCCAAACCACGAGACTTTGGCCGCGGCGGCAATCGCCACAGGCAAAGACGCCCTTGAGGTTCGTCGCGTATTTCTCAAATTCAGCCTTCACGTTCGAGCGCGCGTCGCACTCCAGACCGAGCGCGGCGAGCAACGGCTGTTCGGGACCGAGGAAACCCATTGCCAGCAGCACGAGTTGCGCGGGCAAAGCTTTTTCGGTGCCGGGAACCTCCTTCGGCACGAACTGGCCCTTTTCGTTCCGTTCCCACTGAATCTGAACAGTCAGGACTTCCTTCACCTGTTCGCGGGCGTCGCCGACAAATTTTTTGGCCGTGGTCAAATAAACGCGCGGATCGGCGCCAAATTTTGCCGCCGCCTCCTCCTGGCCGTAATCCAGCCGATAGACCTTCGGCCACTCCGGCCACGGATTGTCCGGGGCACGGTCCTCCGGCGGTTTGGGCAAAATTTCAATCTGGACGAGCCGGTTGCAACTGTGGCGCATCGCCGTGCCCACGCAATCCGTGCCGGTGTCGCCGCCGCCGATGACGATGACGTCCTTGCCGGTCGCGGAAATAAACCCGCCGTTTTTTTTGCCATCGAGCATGCTTTTGGTGTTCGCCGTGAGAAAATCCATCGCAAAATGAACGCCTTTTAGGTTGCGGCCTTCGACGGGCAAATCGCGCGGTTTGGTTGCGCCGGTCGCCAGAATCACGGCGTCAAATTCCTTCAACAGCTTTTCCGCCGGATAATTCACACCGACTTCGGTGTGGCAGACAAACTGGATGCCCTCGGCTTCCATCTGTTTGATGCGGCGCAACACCACCTGGTCCTTGTCGAGCTTCATGTTCGGAATGCCGTACATGAGCAGGCCGCCGGGGCGGTCGGCGCGTTCGAAAATCGTGACGAGGTGGCCGGCCTTGTTCAATTGCGCGGCGGCACAAAGTCCCGCCGGGCCGGAACCGACGACGGCGACTTTTTTGCCGGTGCGGACCTTGGGCGGTTCGGGCACGACCCAGCCGTTCTCCCAGCCGTGATCAATGATTGTCGCACTCGATGTTCTTGATCGTCACCGGCGGGTTGTTGATGCCGAGCACGCACGAGCCTTCACACGGCGCGGGACAGACGCGGCCGGTGAAATCGGGAAAATTGTTTGTCTTGTGCAGCCGCTCAAGCGCTTCCTGCCACAGGCCGCGATAGACCAGATCGTTCCATTCCGGGATCAGATTATGAATCGGGCAGCCGCTGGCCATGCCGCTGAGCAGCGAGCCGGTGTGGCAAAAGGGAATGCCGCAATCCATGCAGCGCGCGCCCTGCTCGCGCAGCTTCTTATCCTCCATATGGAAGTGAAATTCCTTCCAATCCGCAATGCGCTCCGCCGCCGAACGGTCCTTCGGCAGTTCGCGGAGATACTCAATGAATCCGGTGGGTTTGCCCATTTTTGATTTTTTTAAAAACGTTTTAACGCCAAGGTGCCAAGGCGCCGGGAACAAAACGAAGTCCGCCGCAAAAAAACTTTGCGTCTTCCCGTCTTTGCGTCCTGGCGTTGAAATTCATTTTGATTCGGATCAACCGCCGCCGACGCGCGCCACATCGCGGATGTTTTCCTCGAACGCGGCCATGACGGCCTGGTCGCCGCTCAGTCCCTGTTCCTTTACTTTTTTCATGGACTGCAGGACGCGCTGGTAATCCTTCGGCATCACCTTGACAAATTTCGGCACGAGCTTTTTCCAATCCGCCAGCACCTTCGCCGCCCGCGCGCTGTTCGTATAAGCCTGATGCCGCTGGATCAATTTCCAAATTGCCTCGATTTCATCAGTGTCCACGAGCTTTTCCAGACCGACCAGGTCCTGGTTGCAGCGGGTCGGGAAATCACCGGCTTCATCCAGCACGTAAGCGATGCCGCCGCACATGCCCGCCGCGAAATTGCGACCGGTCTTGCCGAGCACCACCACGCGCCCGCCGGTCATGTATTCGCAACCGTGGTCGCCAATGGCTTCCACGACGGCGTTCACGCCGGTGTTGCGCACGCCGAACCGTTCGCCCGCCATGCCGCGCACGAATACTTCGCCGCTCGTCGCGCCGTAAAGCGCCACGTTGCCGATGATGATGTTTTCCTCGGCAACAAAGGTCGAGCCTTGCGGCGGATAAACGATGATTTTGCCGCCGC
This sequence comes from uncultured Verrucomicrobiae bacterium, assembly GCA_963786375.1. Lineage (GTDB taxonomy): Bacteria > Verrucomicrobiota > Verrucomicrobiia > Limisphaerales > UBA11358 > UBA11358. Next base: position 31,615 of record CAWAYP010000010.1, on the reverse strand, counting down.
TCAAACCCTTGCCGAAATAATCGTTCGCGTCGCCTTCCAGTTCAATCGTCATGCCGCGCGGCATGAACGCGCCGAGGCTCTGGCCCGCGCTGCCGGTGAATTTCAGATGAATCGTGTCCTCCGGCAGGCCGTTCGGGCCGTGCCTTTTCGTGATTTCGCTGCCGACAATGGTGCCGACGACGCGGTTGACGTTGCGGATGGGCAAATCGGCGTGGACGCGCTCGCCGCGCTCAATGGCCGGTTCGCAAATGTCGAGCAGCTTGGTCACGTCCAGCGACTTCTCCAGGCCGTGGTCCTGGTCAATCTGGCGATAACGGCCCACTTCCGGCCCCACTTCGGGCTGATGCAAAATCGGCGTGAGGTCGAGGCCCTTCGCCTTCCAATGCTCGATGGCCTTCCACGGAATCAATTTGTCCGTGCGGCCGATCATTTCGTTCAGCGTGCGGAAACCGAGCTTGGCCATGATTTCGCGCAGTTCCTGCGCGACGAACCGCATGAAATTCACGACGTGATCCGGATTGCCGGTGAACCGCGCGCGCAAACGCGGGTCCTGCGTGGCCACGCCGACGGGGCAGGTGTTCAAGTGGCAAACGCGCATCATGATGCAGCCGAGCACCACCAGCGGCGCGGTCGCAAAACCGAATTCCTCCGCGCCGAGCAACGCGGCCACCGCCACGTCGCGGCCGGTCTTCAACTGGCCGTCCGTCTCCACGTAAATGCGGCTGCGCAGATTGTTCAGCACGAGCGTCTGGTGCGTCTCGGCCACGCCGAGTTCCCACGGCGCGCCCGCGTGCTTGATGGACGACAGCGGCGACGCGCCCGTGCCGCCGTCGTGGCCGGAAATCAAGACCACGTCCGCGTGCGCCTTCGCCACGCCGGCGGCAATGGTGCCAACGCCGACCTCGGCGACGAGCTTGACGCTCACGCGCGCGTTGCGGTTTGAATTTTTCAAATCGTGAATCAACTCCGCCAGGTCCTCGATGGAATAAATATCGTGGTGCGGCGGCGGCGAAATCAAGCCGACGCCCGGCGTGGTGAAGCGGGTCTTGGCAATCCAGGGATAAACCTTTTTGCCGGGCAGTTCGCCGCCTTCACCCGGCTTCGCGCCCTGCGCCATTTTGATTTGCAGTTCCTGCGCATTGACGAGGTAATGGCTCGTCACGCCGAAACGGCCGGAGGCGACCTGTTTGATGGCGGAATTCTTCGAGTCGCCGTTCGGCAACGGCAGGTAACGTTCCGAGTCCTCGCCGCCTTCGCCGGTGTTGCTCTTGCCGCCGAGGCGGTTCATCGCGACGGCCAGCGCCTCGTGCGCCTCCTTGCGAAATCGAGCCGTAGCTCATCGCGCCGGTCTTGAACCGTTTCACGATTTCCTCAACCGATTCGACTTCCTCAATCGGAACCGGATTTTCCGCCGCATTTGAAATCGAGCAGGCCGCGCAGCGTGCAGAGGTTTGCCGCCTGCTTGTTGATCAAGTCGGCGTATTCCCGGTAAATCTTTTCGCTGCTGAGGCGGCAGGCGATTTGCAATTTGTGAATCGTCTGCGGATTGAACAAATGGATATTCGCCGTCCGTCGCGCCATTGGTACTGGCCGCCGGGATCGAGCACGCCGTTGACCGGACGGTCGGGAAATGCGTGGCGATGCCGCGCCAGAACTTCCTCCGCCAGCACGTCCAGGCCCACGCCTTGAATGCGCGACGGCGTCCAGGTGAAATACTTGTCCACCACGTCGCTGTTGAGGCCGACCGCCTCGAAAATTTGCGCGCCGCGATAACTTTGCATCGTCGAGATGCCCATCTTGGCCATCGTCTTGACCACCCCTTTGACCGCGCGCCTTGATGTATTTCTCTTGACATTGCAGTCTGGGCGTTTTGTGGTCGGCGCTTTTGAGCGAGCAGGCCCTTGTCGGATCATATCGTCGAGCGCTTCGAACGCCAGATACGGATTGATGGCGCTGCAACCGTAGCCGATGAGCAGCGCAAAATGATGCACCTCGCGCGGTTCGCCGGATTCGAGCACCAAGCCGACCCGGCCGCGCGTCCCCGCCCGGATCAAATGATGATGCAGCCCGGACACCGCCAGCAACGCGGGGATGGGCGCGTGTTGCGCGTCAACGCCGCGATCGGAGAGAATCACGATGTTTGTGCCGCCGGCAATGGCCTTGTCCGCGGCGGCAAACAATTTGTTCGAGCGCGCGTTCCAGGCCTTTCGCGCCATCGGCCGCCGGAAACAAAATCGGCAGCGTGACCGCTTTGAAGGCCTTGCGGTTGACGTGGCGGAGCTTCTCCAATTCCTCATTCGTCAGGATGGGATGCTTCAGCTTGATCAATGCGCAGCTTTCGGGCCTGGGAGTGAGCAGGCCGCCGCGCGCGCCGACCATTGTTTCCGTCGAGGTGATGATTTCCTCGCGGATCGGATCAATCGGCGGGTTGGTGACCTGCGCGAAAAGCTGCTTGAAATAATTGTAAAGCAACTGCGGCTTGTTCGAGAGCACCGCCAGCGGCGTGTCCGTGCCCATGGAACCCAGCGGCTGCACGCCGTCGTTGGCCATCGGACCGATGATGAAACGCAAATCCTCGAACGTGTAGCCAAACGCCTGCTGCCGCTGCAAAACGGTTTCGTGGTCCGGTTCGTGAACGCCCGCGGGCTCCGGCAGATTTTCGAGCAGCACGTGGTGTTCATCCAGCCACTTTTGATACGGATGCGCCCGGGCGAATTTGTTCTTCAGTTCCTCGTCGGCGACGATGCGGCCCTGTTCGATGTCCACCAGAAACATCCGGCCCGGCTGCAAACGGCCCTTTTGCAGCACGCGCTCCGGTTCCACCGGCAGCACGCCCGCCTCCGACGCCATGATGACCAGGTCGTCCTTCGTGACGTAATAACGCGACGGGCGCAGGCCGTTGCGGTCGAGGCACGCGCCAATCACCTTGCCGTCCGTGAACGCGATGGACGCCGGGCCATCCCACGGCTCCATCAGGCACGAATGATATTCGTAAAACGCGCGCTTCTCCGCGCTCATGCTCTCGTGATTTTCCCACGGCTCGGGAATCATCATCATCATCGCGTGCGGCAATTCGCGGCCCGCCATGACGAGCAATTCGAGGCAGTTGTCGAACATCGCCGAGTCGCTGCCGTCGGTGTTGATGACCGGGATGATTTTCTTGATGTCATCGCCGAAAAGTTCGGAGGCAAAATTCGACTGCGCCGCGTGCATCCAGTTGATGTTGCCGCGCAGCGTGTTGATTTCGCCGTTGTGCGCGATGTAGCGGTACGGATGCGCGCGGTCCCAGCTCGGAAACGTGTTGGTGGAAAAGCGCGAATGCACCAGCGCCAGCGCCGTTGCCAGCGCCGGGTGCGCAAATCGGGATAATATTCGGCCAATTGCGCCGGCATCAACATGCCCTTGTAAATCACCGTCCTGCACGACAGGCTGGAAACGTAAAAAATTCGCCGCCGGCGACCTTGCCGGAATAACGGATGCGCTTCTCCGCCCGCTTGCGGATGACGTAAAGCTTGCGCTCAAACGCCAGGTCATCGGCGAGCTTCGCGTTGCGCCCGATGAACACCTGCATCATGAACGGCTCGGACGCCACGGCGGTTTTGCCCAGCGAGGCATTGTTCGTCGGAACGTGCGCCAGCCGAGCACGCGTCTGGCCTTCCTCGGCAACGATGTCTGCCAAAAATCCTTTGACCCGGCGCGCTGCGCGGCGTCGTGCGGCATGAACAACATGCCCACGCCGTATTCGCCCGGCGCCGGCAAGTTGAAACCCGCTCCTTGGCCGCGGCCTTGCAGAAATTCGTGCGGCGTCTGCATCAGGATGCCCGCGCCGTCACCGGTGTTCACCTCGCAACCGCACGCGCCGCGATGATCGAGATTGACCAGCATCTGCAGCGCCTGCTGAACAATCGTGTGCGACTTTCTTCCCTTCATGTTGACCACAAAGCCCACCCCGCAGGCCTCGTGTTCAAATTGCGGATCGTAAAGCCCCTGTTTCGGCGGCGCAGTGAGTTGCGCCGGCCGGCTGATCATTAGTGTTTGGCTGTTAAGCTTCGGGTCATCGCTTGGCGAATTAGCCTTCGTTCACTCATTTTTTACTCAAATTTTGCCATTACGCAATAAATGTTTTTCACAAACGCGAGCCCCAATCTACACCCCGGAGGGGAATTGTACATTGCCGCCGTGTGAATCTGAAAGCAGAAACGCGTTGATCAAACTATGGTTGGGAGGATTTCTGCGAACCCCAGGTCCAGTAAAGCCCGAAATACCAGAGCAGGTGGTTGTCGCCCGTCACACTGTGCCCGGCGCTGAACAACAGGCTGAAATGTTCGCTGAAATTGTACGAGCCGCCGAAATTGAGCGCGGCAAAACCGTGGTCGCTGTCCATGTCCTGCCCTTGCCCGAAAACCTCGCCACCCAGCGTGAGATGCGGTCCAAAATCGCGCTGCGCCAGCCAGCCGCCAAAAGGATAATTGCGCTGGCCGGGCGCGGAATTCAAGGCCGCGCCGCAGCCGCCGTAAGTCGTCCACGGCCCCCAACTCTTTTGCAGCCACAACGGCAGGCGCAACCAGGTCCGCCCGTTGCCCAGACCGCGGCTGGCTTCGCCCGTCGGCAACTCCGCCATCGGGAAAATGCCAATCTGCGGCCAGTCGTCTGTCTCATGCACGAACCGGTATTTCACGCCCAATTCCATGTCACCCAGGCCAGCCTCGGTCGGCCCGCCATCCGCACCCACCGTGGTCATCGGCAGGGCCAGATGCAGCTGCGTGTCGGGCAACACACCGTAATTCAATTCGATCGCCGGTCCGTTGATGGTGTAATTGGCGATGCGGGTGTGGTCGCCGTTGCCGAAAACGTAAAATTCCCAATGCTGATAATCCACCGGCTCCGGATCGTCCGTCAAAAACGGCGGACCGGCGAAGGTTTGCGCGGCAAGCATCAAGTTCAAGCCGGCGGCCAGCAAAATGGTTTTAATGGCGTTATTCATCGCACAGCTCAAATTAATTGATGCATCCGCATTTGTAAAAACGCAGTTTGCGCTCCAATTGAGCTGTCAAGCGGAACGTTGGCAAACTACTTGGGAACCTGTTTTGAAATTCCAGTCCTTGACCGGAAAGTACGAAGGAGTAGGCTGCCCAAAGCACGGCGGCCGGCGGCTCAAAATTGAAACCCTCATCCATGGAACCTTAAAACGTATGGCATGGTCAAAAGCGAAAACGGCAATTGCCATCGGTGCCTGTGTATTACTGGCGGCAGAAGTGGCAACCATCGTTTTTTACAAATTGAACAAGCCCGTTCAGGGTATTCCCCGGCACTGGTCGGTTCTACGCGGTGAGAGCGAGCAATGGAATTGGGCAAATGGCAAAATCTGCGGCCATAGCACCACCTTCGAAACCATTCTGGCTTCAGAGAAGGAATACCATGATGTCACCTTGTCCGCCATCGCCGGCAGCACCAACCGTGAAGCAAGCCTGGCCATCCGAATGCAGGACGCTGACAACGGTTACATTATCATCTTCGCTCCCGGTGGCACGCCTCGGGAGGATGCAGGACACATCGCCCTGGTAAAGCGATCCGGCGGCAGCGAAACCACCCTCGCCTACTACCAGGGACGGGTGTTCGCTTCCATGGGTCAGTCCGCAAAAATCACCGTTACCGCCCAGGGCCCCCTGATTGAGGTCCGTTTAAACGACGTCAGAGTCGTGCGGGTCATGGATTCAACCTTTATCACCGGCCTCATCGGTCTTCGCATTTACGGCGATCCCCATTTCCCCTGCGACGCGACTTATTCCAACCTGACCTTCCCTTAATCGGCGCACCATTGGAACTAACGATCATGAATCTCCCCGGTATAACCACTGGCAGGCGAGCGTTTACGCTCATCGAACTGCTGGTGGTCATCGCCATCATCGCCATTTTAGCCGCATTGTTGCTTCCCGTTATAAGTCGTTCCAAAATTGCGGCCCAAGGAACGCAATGTGCCAATAACCATCGGCAACTGGTTTTAGCCTGGAGCATGTCTTGTCATGACCACAACGACCAGTTGCCCGTTGTGGACCACTGGGTGGCCGGAGACATGAGCGACCCGTTTGATGCCACGAACACCTCGCTTCTGGCGGATCCGTCCCAATCGTCTTTGGCGCGATACGGCATTGTTCCGGCAATCTACAAATGTCCAAGCGACCGAAGCGCTCTGGTGCGCAGCGTTTCAATGAATAATCGTCTGAATCCCATCACTCCCGGTTTTTGGCTGCAGGGGGGCGGCAGTCGATATGAAATTTTTACAAAGAGCCAGCAAATCCGGGTGCCTTCGGAGATTTATATCACCACCGACGAGCGCAGTGACACCATCAATGACCCGTCACTCTGTGTGGACATGAGCAATACGGGGAGCGCCGACGGAATGGGGGCAAGCAATCCCTACTGGATGGCCGATTACCCTGCCGGCTACCATAATGGTTCCGGTAGGTTTTCGTTTGCCGATGGCCACGTGGAAGGACATCGATGGCTGGAACCGACGACTTTGGTGCCATTGGGACAAGCCCACGTTGTTCACACCTCAGCAACCGATCGGGATGTGAAGTGGTTGCAGGATCATTGCACCTATTTGAAATGAATATTTAAATGCCGGTGGTGGGGAAAGTGAAGCAGCCCGAACGAGCCGCGGAGTGACGCTGGCAACCGGCAGCCACCAAGCAGTCGGTCGCCGGTCGAATCAAATCAGCGCTGCAGGTCGCCAGGGTTTTCCGGAATACCCGGATCGTCAAGCAACTGGACGGCGGTGGCGGGGCCGAAGTCGGTCCAGTCCTTGATCGCCCACACGACTTTTTTGTCCGGCGTGACTTCAATCAACTGGCAGCGCTCACCTCCATCACCCCGGGAGCAGATGACCGTGTTGCCATTGGCCAGCCGGACACAGCTCTGCGAACCCCGGAAATTGATATCGGACGGCAGGTCGGTTTTTAAATTGAACTCCCAGACCGTCTCGCCTTTCGGATTCACTTCGCGGGTGAGTTCGTCCTTTTCGTCGGTGATGAGCGTGTTGCCGTTTTTCAGGCGGATGGCCGCCCAGGGACTGGGAATTTTGTAGGACCAGATCGGCTTGAAGTTTTTGTCGTACTCGACCACCCTGCCCATTTGGAGATAAGGCGCGAGATACGTGCCGCTGGCGGTGATGCGGAACCGGCGGAACTGGCCATGGATGCCCGCGCCGGCATCGGGAATGACGTGCTCCGTCACGACGGCTCCGGTTTTTATGTTGATGATCAACATCCGGGGCGGCGTGCCGTTTTCCACGAGCAGGACCTTGTCCAGTCCGATGGGCTGGACGGTATGGATTTCAGTTCCCTTGGGCGGGTCCAGCCGCCAGACCACCTTTTTTTGCGGTGTCACCTCGGCGGCGTAGGCCATGCGGGAGAACAGGATGTTGCCGTTGGAAAGCAGCCAGATGTCATCGTATTCCCAGCCTTTCCCGGTGGAATAGGTCCAGATGATCTTGCCGTCATTCACCACGAAGATTTTGTTGCAGCCTTCACCGATGTAGAGCATCGGGTGCTGCGCCAGGCCTTTGCCCGGCAGACTCGTGTCCGGCGGCGACACCTTCCAATTGGGTGGGTCCACCGGAATTTCGGAAGACCCGAAGGCGGGCACATTGGTGGCGGTGAATTGCGGCAACACCTTCAGCACCGGGGTGCCCGATGATTTCATGGTGCAAGTCGTGCAGCAGCCCGGGACCAGGAGCGCGAGGCTGAAGGCCGCCGCCGTGAGAGCCAGATTGGTTAAACGATGCTTCGAAATGATAGGGATATTCATGGTTGGAAAATGATTCGCGATTTTATTTTGATGGGATTAAAAGTCCACAGGCAATTTGCACCGCGCGCGGCAGTTCCAGGGAAGGTTGCAAATAAATTGTCGGTTTTGGCCGGTCGGCGCACACTTATCCACGAATGCAACCCACGGAAGACAGCGCGCTATTGCGGCGATATGCGGAAAATCACTCCGACGAAGCGTTTGCCGGGCTGGTGACGCGGCATATCAACCTGGTTTATTCCGTCGCGCTGCGGCAGGTCGGCAATCCGCATGCCGCCGAAGAAATCACGCAGGCTGTCTTCATCATTCTGGCAAAAAAGGCGGCGCAATTGCAGCATTATAAAGCGCTTTCCAGTTGGCTGTTTCAAGCCACGCGCCTGACGGCCAACAATTTTATCCGGAGCGAAACCCGCCGTCACCGCCGTGAAGAGGAGGCGTATATGCAATCGGTTTTGGATGAAGCGGGAGCCGAAGTCTGGCCGAGGATCGCGCCGTTGCTGGATACCGCCGTCGCGGCTTTGCGCGAGAAGGACCGCCAGGCCATCGTGCTCCGGTTTTATGAAGGCCGGAACTTGCGTGAGGTGGGACTGGCCCTGGGCACCAGCGAAGATGCGGCGGAGAAACGGGTCAACCGCGCGCTGGAAAAGCTGCGGAAATTTTTCACGAAACGCGGTGTGAGTTCGACCACGGCCATCATTGCCGGAACGATTTCCGCCAATTCCGTTCAAGCCGCGCCGGTGGCGCTGGCAAAATCCGTGACCGCCGTGGCGATTGCCAAAGGCGCGGCGGCCAGCGGTTCAACCTTAACCCTCATCAAAGGAGCATTGAAAATTATGGCATGGACAAAAGCACAAACGGCAATCGTCACCGGTGTGGCAATCCTTCTGGCAGCCGGAACCACTGCGGTTCTTTATAAGAACCATCAGAAAGCATCCGCACCGCCATTGAACAGGCTCAACCAGACTGGCTCCGGCCAAACAGATTTTCCCAAGACGGAGTGGCGGTTCGTAGGATACGCCGATCCGGAGTCGGCCTTGGAATCCACATTTTGGGCAATGAATCAAGGCGATGTTAAAACGTATTTGTCATCTCTCGCGCCGGACGGAAGCTTGGCGAAAGAGGCCCAAGGCAAAACGGAAAACGCAATCGCCGCCATGACCCGGCAAATCGTTGGAGGAATAACAGGTTACAAAATTATCAACAAGCAATCCGCTTCTCCCGGCCGCATCATCGTGACATTCTTGCCAGAAACCGGAACCGACCAGACACCAAACCGGCCAGGACGACTCGTCATTGTCCGGATTGGCAACGATTGGAAAGTTGCCGGATGATTCAGTGGTTATGAAAATAAAATGGTTCAAACGCATCGGCTGGTTCTACGTTCCGGTTTCGGTTCCCGGCGTTATTGCGTATTTGCTCGCCGTCCTTTTTTGTCTGACCGTGTTTCTGGCAGTTGACAGGCATTCCCACTCGGTCAGCGACACTTTTTATGGAGTGTTCCCATATTTCAGTTGCGTTTTCCTGCTGCTCGATTGGCTTGGCAGCCGAACCAGCGAAAAGTGACCGGCTGGTTTGGTTTTTAAGCCGCGCAAACCATTTTACACGCAGCCCGCGCCTTGTATAATGTCCTTCTGTGAATTCGGAAAAGCGCACGCGCGTAGTCTGCGGCATGAGCGGAAGGAGAATCAAAGCAACTTGCGGAACTCATCCGGCGTCAACCCGGCATCGCGGGTGATGGCACCCATCGTGTAAGGGTCAACTGGATTTGCGCGCGGAATAATCAGCCGTGTTTCTCCGTTGGACATGACGATGTGTCCGCTTTGCCGGATGATGCGGTAGCCAAGTTTCTGTAAAACGCGAACGGCGTCCTGATGGCGGATGCCCGGAAGTTTCGGCATATCAGACCGCGACTTCAGCTTCGCTCACTTTGAATAACTTTGCCTCGTCCGCCTCTGCCGCAAGCCATTCCTGAATCGCCTCGCGGATGTTTTTCAATGCCTCTTCGCGCGTACGCCCCTGCGAGTGGCAGCCTTTCAACGCCGGACAACTCACCGAAACACCGTCGTCGTGTTCAATCAAGGTAACACGATAATTCATCATAGTTGGAAAATACCTGCTTTGAAGCTGTAAATCAAGTTTGGACCGCGCAAACCATTTTACACGCCACCCGCACGTTGTATAATGTCCTTCTGTGAATTCGGAAAAGCGCACGCGCGTGGTCTGCGGCATGAGCGGAGGAGTGGACTCCTCCGCCACGGCGGCGTTGTTGCTGGAGCAGGGCTACGAGGTCATCGGCATCACGCTCAAACTCTGGCCGCAGGATTGCGTCAACCGCGCCGAGGACAAATGCTGCGGCCCGCAGGCCGTCACCGACGCGCGCGCCGTCTGCCACAAGCTTGACATCCCGTATTACCTGATTGACGAGGCGGCGGAATTCCAGAAGCACGTCATCCAATACTTCGCCGACGAATACAAGGCCGGTCGCACGCCGAATCCGTGCGTCATGTGCAATCAGAACCTGAAGTTCGGCCGGCTCATTGACCGCGCCCGGCAGCTCGGGGCGGATTACATCGCCACCGGGCATTTCGCGCGAATTGAACATGTTCCGTCGCCCTCAACGAATCCTGCCTTGGTAGGGACATCGCGCTGCGATGTCCTCGCCCGCGAAGCGGCGGGCGAAACCATTACGCCGCTGAACGCGGCGCGGACGGCGCAGCGCGCCGTCCCTACCCCGGGCCGGTACCTGCTCAAGCGCGGACGCGATTTGAAGAAGGACCAGAGCTATTTTCTGTTTTCACTGCGGCAGGACCAGCTTGCGCGCGCGCTGTTTCCGCTCGGCGAAAAGACCAAGAGCGACACGCGCGAGGTCGCGCGGCATTGCCGGCTCAAGACCGCCGACAAGGAGGAGAGCATGGAAATCTGCTTCGTGCCGGACAACAACTACGGCGGGTTTCTCCAGTCAGCGAACCTCGTCCAGAAACATCGCGGCGAAATCACGGACGTTCACGGTCAGGTGCTCGGCCACCATGATGGCATTGCATTTTACACCATCGGCCAGCGGAAGGGCTTGGGCATTACCACGCCCAAGCCGGTTTATGTGGTGGAACTGGATGCGGAGAATAATCGTGTCGTCGTTGGCGACGACTCGGCGCTTGACCGCGACGAATTCACCGCCAGCCATTGCAATTGGATTCCGTTCGACAAACTCACGGAGCCGGTCGAAGTCACCACGAAAATCCGTTACAACCATCCGGGAACGCCGGCCACGGTGACGCCGACGGGCAACGGCTCGGTGAAGGTGAAATTGCATTCCGCCCAGCGCGCCATCACGCCCGGCCAGGCGGCGGTGTTTTATCAGGACGATCTGGTGGTCGGCGGCGGGTGGATTGCGAAGTAGGACCGGTGTCGCGCCTGTCTCCATCTTCAACGATTCATTTCAAAAATCAGGGACAGGCGCGGCACCTGTCCTGCTACAGTAATTCCGCCGCGCTGGCATTGGCCCGCACCTGTTCCGGATTTTTGCAGCCGGGAATGAGCGCCGACACCATCGGATTTTTCAGGCACCACGCCATGGCCCATTTGGCCATCGGCACGCCGGCGGGCACTTCCTCCTTTTGCAGGCGTTCGACTTCGGCGAGGTCGCGCTTCAATTTTTCGGCATCAAACGTGGCGCGGACATCGTTGGCGGCAAACTTCGCGCCGGGTTGGTATTTGCCGGAAAGCAACCCACTGGCGAGCGGCACACGGGCAAGGATGCCGAGCTGGTCGCGCTGCGCGTGCGGGAAATACATGGTCTCGGCGCGGCGATCCAGCCGGTTGTAGAAAACTTGCAGCGTTTCCACGCCGAATTTCACGGCTTCGCGCGCCTGCCCTTCGCTGCCTTTCTGCAAAATGGAAACGCCGAGATGACGGATTTTGCCGGCGCGCTTTTGTTCCGCCAGCATCGTCCAAAGCTCCTGGCTTTGGAACAGCGCATCCGAGCCGGAATGGAATTGATACAGATCAATCGTCCCCACGCGCAGGGCTTTGAGCGAGGCTTCGAGTTGCTGCCGCACGCCAGCGGCGGAAAAGTCATCGTCGCGATTCATGAAACTGTTGAAGTGGTGGCCGAATTTGGTCGCCACGATCCAGCGCGAGCGGTCGCGGCGCGACAAATAATCGCCGACCAGCCGCTCGGACAGGTGGTCGCCGTAACATTCGGCGGTGTCAATGAGGTTGATGCCGCACTCCGCGGCCGCGTCGAGGATGGCGTCGGCCTCGGCCTGCGAGAAATCGCGCCCCCACTCGCCGCCAAACTGCCACGTGCCGAGGCCTATCACCGAGACCCGCAAACCGGTTCGTCCCAGAATCCGATAAAGCATGACCCATGCTAACGCGCAATTTGCTCTTGCGCCAAGCCTGTTCGTTGTTAAAGTCAGCCCGCATTTTCATCCGCCGGCAGCGGCGGTTTTCCCATTTTAACCTGAAAGGCAACTAATTTGTGAAAATTTTCAGCGGCACCGCCAATGAGCCTTTGGCCCGCGCCATTTGCAAATCCATCAACATCGAACTGGGCAAGTGCTCCATTCAACCGTTCCCGGACGGCGAGACGTTCATCAAAATCGAGGAGAATGTGCGCGGCGAGGATGTGTTCGTGGTCCAGCCGACGTCGCCGCCGACCAACCACAATCTGATGGAGCTGTTCATCATGATTGACGCGTTGCGGCGGGCGAGCGCGTCGCGCATCACCGCCGTGCTGCCGTTTTACGGTTATGCCCGGCAGGACCGCAAAGACCAGCCGCGCGTGCCCATCACGGCCAAGCTCATCGCCAACCTGCTCGTGGCGGCGGGCGTCAACCGCATCCTGACGATGGATTTGCACGCCCAGCAGATTCAGGGCTTTTTCGACATTCCGGTGGATCATCTCTACGCCGCGCCGGTGATGTACGAGTATTTGAAGAAGAAAAAGCTTGCCGACCTCGTCGTGGTCAGCCCGGACGTGGGCGGCTTGAAAATGGCGCACGCGTATTCGCAGGTGCTGGAGGCGGGGCTGGCCATCGTGGCCAAGCGGCGCAAGAGCGCGACGGAAGTGGAATCCATGGCCGTCATCGGAGATATCAAGGGCAAAAACGTGCTGCTGGTGGACGATTTGACGGAAACGGCGGGCACGCTGACGTCAGCGGCGGCATTGTTGAAGAAAGAAGGGCGCCAGGCAGATTCTGGCCTGTGTTTCCCACGCCATTCTCAACAACGTGGGCATCGAAAGATTACGAAAATCAGTCATTGACGAATTGATTACAACTGATACAGTCCAACGCCCCGCAATTGACGGTGTGAAGATAACCACGCTGTCGGTGGCGGGACTTTTGGGCGAAGCCATCAAACGAATTAACAGCAATTCGTCGGTGAATTCGCTCTTTGAATTCAAAGGCGGGCGCACGAGTTGAGCCGGCTATAAAACATTTTAAGCATGAAATCAGTGCCATTGAAAGCGTTTCCCCGGACGCAGTCGCGTCGGGGCGAAGTCAAGAAATTGCGCAACGCCGGCCGCGTGCCGGCGGTCATTTACGGCCGCCAGGCCAAGCCGCAAAACCTCGAAATCAACGCCAAGGAAATCGGCGACCTGATCCACCATTCCGCCTCGGAAAATCTGCTGGTGGATTTGTCCGTGCGAAAACGACGCGCGCGCCAAGCGCCTCGCCCTGGTCCAGGAAATCCAGCATCACCCGCTCGACGGCAAGGTGCTGCACGTGGATTTTCACGAAGTGGCCGAAAACGAAAAAGTCACCGTCCTGGTGCCGGTGGAAACCGTCGGCGAAGCCGCCGGCGTAAAAACGGCGGCGGCGTGCTGGAACACGTCCTGTTCAAATTGAAGGTGCGCGCCCTGCCCAAGGATTTGCCGGAACAAATCGTCGTGGACGTCAGCCATCTCGAACTCGGCAAAGCCATTCATCTCGGCGAAATCAAAGTGCCTGCCGGCGTTGAAATTATCGGCGACAAAAACATGCCGGTCGTCGCCGTGGCGATGCCGCGCACGGAAGAGGAAGAAGCGGCGGCAACGACTGCCGAGGCCGTGTCCGCGGGCGACGTCGAGATGATCAAGGAAAAGAAGGAAGAAGGCGAGGAAGGCGAAGGGCGCCGGCCAAGGGCGAAAAGGGCGCCGCCAAACCCGGCGAAAAAGCGCCGGCCAAAGGCGCCGAGAAAGGCGCGGCAAGACTGCCGAAAAGGGCGCGGCAGCGGCTCCGACAAAGCCGCCGACAAGGCCGGCGAGAAAAAGCCGGCGGAGAAAAAGAAATAATGTGCGCGTTGCGTGTTCCGTATTGCGTCACGAATGGGATTGGCATTTGCCCGACGCAATCCGCAGCCCGCCGTCCATGAGAGCTCACGTGGAAAATATCTTTCTCATCGTGGGCCTGGGCAATCCGGGCGCGGAATACGCGAAAACGCGCCACAATGCCGGTTTTTTGCTGGTCGAAAAACTGGCGGCGCGCTGGCAGGTGGACTGGAAGAACGAACGCAAGTTCAACGCGCGCATGGCCCGCGCGGAGCGCCATGGGCGCCGCGTTTTGCTGTGCCAGCCGCAGACGTTCATGAATTCGAGCGGCGAGGCGGTTGGGGCGTTGATGAATTTTTATCAGTTGCCGTTGAAGCGGCTGTTGGTGGTGGTGGACGACGCGGATTTGCCGCTGGGCGAAATCCGGTTGCGGGCGGGCGGCAGCAGCGGCGGCCATCACGGGCTGGAGTCCATCGAGCAGCATCTGGGTTCGCGCGAATTTGCGCGGTTGCGGATCGGCATCGGGCGCCAGGACGGCGCGCGGGAAATCACGGATTACGTGCTCAGCCGTTTTGATCCGGACGGAAGCGGCGCTGATGGAAACAGTTTTGGATCGGGCGGCCAGCCAGGCGGAATGCTGGCTGGACGACGGAATAGAAAAAGCAATGAACCGGTTTAACGGAGTCGTGGACTCCACGAACGAAGAAAAAAAACAGTGAAACGATACGAAGGTCTGTTCATCCTGAACACGGCGGGACGGGAAGAAGGCGTCAAGGACGCCCTCGACAAGATTTCCGCCGAAATTGCGGCGGCGGGCGGCAAAGTCGAAACGGTGCAGAAAATGGAACGGAAAAGTTTTGCGCGCGTGGCGGACAAAAAACACAACGCCGGCTTTTACGCGAACGTCATTTTCACCGGCACGCCGGCCATTGTCGCGCAATTGCGGACGAAACTGGCGCTGAACGAGGAAATTTTCCGCGTCCTGTTCACGCTGTCGCCGGAACCCAAACCCGCGAAATAAATCCAACCCCGGAAATTTTATGGCCAACTTCAACAAAGTGATTCTTGCCGGAAATCTGACGCGCGACCCCGAATTGCGCTACACGCCCAAGGGCATGGCCATCGCCAAAATCGGCCTGGCCATCAACCGCAAATGGAAAAGCGAAACCGGCGAGATGAAGGAAGAAGTGACCTTTGTGGACGTGGACGCCTTTGGCAAAACCGCCGAGACCATCGGCCAATACTTGAAAAAGGGCCGGCCGATTTTGATTGAAGGCCGCCTGCGCTATCAAACCTGGGAAGACAAGCAGTCGCGGCCAGAAGAAAAGCAAGCTCGGCGTCGTCATGGAAAGTTTTCAATTCCTGGATTCCGGCGGCGGTCGCGGCGACGGCGGCGGGTCATCTGAAGCTCCGTCCGCGCGTCCGCCGGTCGCCGCCGCGCCCGCGTCTGAACCCGCCGAAGCCGATGCTCCGCCCGAACACGACGACGTTCCATTTTAATTTTGCCGCGCACATTTTCCCGTCACCCGTCATTTGTCACTTTTATGAAGACTGAAATCATTCTCACGCACAACATCGTCGGCCTCGGCGCTGAATCCGACCAGGTGAAGGTCGCCGCCGGTTACGCGCGCAACTTTCTTTTTCCGCAACGGCTGGCCATTCCGCTCACCCAGGCCAACAAACGCCAGATCGAGGCGCTGCGCCAGCGCCGCGCCGAGCGCGAAGCGCACGAGTTCAACACCATGACCGAACTCGCCAAGGCCGTCTCAAAACTGATTTGTGTCATCAAGGTCAAGGCAGGCGAGGACGGCAAGATGTTTGGCTCGGTGACCGCGGGCATGATTGCCGATGAATTGAAGCATCAGTTCGACATTTCGCTCGACAAAAAGAAAATTCATCTCGAACACCCGATCCGTTCGCTGGGCGACTATGAAGTGGAATTGAACCTGCACGCCGAGGTCAAAGGCACGCTCAAAGTCCGCGTGGAAAGCACGACGCCGGTGGCCGCGCCGGCCCCGGAAGCCGCTCCCGCCGAACCGAAGCCCGAGGAAGACAAACGGCACCGGCCGGAAAGGCGCGGCCCCGCCAAGCGGGAGGCCAAGGCTGAAAAGGCCCCCAAACCCGAAAAAGCTGAAAAAGTCGAAGCTGCCGGGCTGAAGAAACCCCGCGCCGCCAAGGGCGAAAAAGGCGAAAAGCCAACAAAACCGGCCAAAACAACCAAAGTGCCAAAGGCTGAAAAAGAGGCTTGACGGGTTGATGCCAAATTATTAAGTTATTCCCGTAATGTTGAAAAACGTCCTACAAGCTGTCAGTCTGGTCGTCGTCGTAGTTAACGACGCCGTTGGCGCTTGTTGAACGCAACCAAGTTTTAACAAGAACCCACGGCTGGCAACGGTCGTGGGTTTTTGTTTAATCCGCGCCACCGGCCACAACTGAAAGAACACATGAGCAAGACAACTGAAACCGCTGCTACCAAGAAACCTGGCTCCGCCCCGCGCGCGGAGGTCGGCCCGGCCATGGCCGGATGCGACATCCTCGTCCAAGCCCTCGAGCGTGAAGGCGTCGAAGTCATTTTTGCCTATCCCGGCGGCGCGAGCATGGAAATCCACCAATCGCTGACCAAATCCAAAATCCGCACCATCCTCCCGCGTCACGAACAGGGCGGCAGTTTCGCGGCGGAAGGTTACGCCCGCGCGACCGGCAAGGCCGGCGTGTGCATGAGCACCAGCGGCCCAGGCGCCACCAACCTCGTCACCGCCATCGCCGACGCCTACCTGGATTCCTGCCCGCTGATCGCCATCACCGGCCAGGTCACGACCAACATGATTGGCCGCGGCGCGTTTCAGGAAACCGACATCATTGGCGTGACGCTGCCCATCGTGAAGCACAGTTACCTCGTCACGGACGTGAACGACATTCCGCGCATCGTGAAGGAGGCGTTTTATCTCGCGCAAACCGGCCGGCCCGGCCCGGTGGTGATTGACGTGCCAAAAAATGTCCAACAGGCCAGGACCCAGCCAGTGTGGCCGACGCTGGAGCAGATCAAAAAGGGCCTGCGCGGCTACCACCAGCCCGACCTGCGCGCCGACGACCTCGCCTTGAACGAAATCATGGGCCTGCTTGAAAAGGCCGAGCGTCCGGTGATTTATTGCGGCGGCGGCATCATCAGCAGCGGCGCGGCGGCGGAACTTAAAAAATTCGCCGAGGCGGCGCAGATTCCGGTGGCGACGACGCTCATGGGCATCGGCGGTTTTCCGGAGACAAACCCGCTCTCGTTGCGCTGGCTGGGCATGCACGGCGCGGCGTTCGCGAATTGGGCCGTCAACGGCGAATACCAATACCGCAAAAATCCCAATGAACCGATGGTGAAAATCAAGGACGGCGCGGATTTGTTGCTCGCGTTCGGCGTGCGGTTCGACGACCGCGTGACCGGCAAGTTCGAGGAATTCTGCAAGCACGGCACGATCGTGCATGTGGACATTGACGCATCCGAGTTGAACAAAAACCGGAAGGCGCACCTGCCCGTGGTGGGCGACATCAAGGACGCCCTGACGCGGCTCAACGCCATGCTCGCCAAACGGCCACTTGGCAAGAAGCACACCGCGTGGCTCGAACAAATCGAGGAATGGAAAAAGAAGGGGCCGTTCGCCTATCGCATCACCAGTGAAATCGCCGGCAGCGACCACATGAAAGACCATATGCAGGGACAAGAAAAGCAGGTCATCCTTCAGCAAATGGTCATCGAGGCGCTCTACGACCTGACCAAGGGCGACGCCATCATCACCACCGGCGTGGGCCAGCACCAGATGTGGGCCGGCCAGTGGTTCAAATACGAGCATCCGCGCCAGTTCATCACCAGCGGCGGCCTTGGCTCGATGGGTTTTGGCTTTCCGGCGGCGCTTGGCATCAAGGTCGCGCATCCGGACAGGGAAGTGATTGACATTGACGGCGACGGTTCGTTCCTGATGAACATCCAGGAACTGGCCACCGCGCACGTTGAAAAAATCAACGTCAAGGCCATCATTTTGAACAACCAGCACCTCGGCATGGTGGTGCAATGGGAGGACAACTTCTACGCCGGCAACCGCGGCCACACGTACCTCGGCGACCCGGAGCATCGTCCCGAGATTTATCCCGATTACGTCCGGGTCTGCAATTCGTTCGGTGTCAAATGCGAGCGCGTGATGTTCAAAAAGGATTTGCGCGCCGCCATCCAGCGGATGCTCGATGCGAAGGAGCCTTACATCCTCGACGTGGTCACGCCTTACAGCACGCACGTCATCCCGTTCATCCCGGCGAATCGCACCGTCGCCGACATGATCTGGAAGGCGTAATCAGGCTGCAAATATTGGCCGGCCGGGCGCAAACACTTGTCGTCCGGCCGGTTTGTGTTACGCTGCGCGCAATGCGTAAATTGTTTTTTGGCCTCTTCCTGACCCTGGCGCTGCCCGCCCTGGCCGCGGAAATCAAAATTGATTTCAGCGATTTTCCTACGAATGAACCGCCGGCCGGTTTTCACAATGCGCTGGCTGGCGGCGGCAAACCGGGCGACTGGAAAATCGTCATGGACGAGACGCCCTCGGCCTTCGCGCCGTTGACGCCGCAAGCGGGCCGGACCCCGACGATGACCCGGCACGCCGTGCTCGCCCAACTCAGCCAGGACCCCACCGACGAGCGGTTTCCGATGCTGATTTACGAAAAGGAGACCTTCAACGATTTCAAATTGGCGACGCGGTTTAAAATCGTAAGCGGGGTGGCGGAACAAATGGCGGGGGTCGTGTTTCGGTACCAAAACGCCTCGAATTTTTATGTAATTCGCGCCAGCGCATTGGGACACAACCTCCGCTTTTACAAAGTGGTGAATGGCCTCCGCGGCAATCTCCTTGGCCCGGACATGGACGTTTCCACCAACGTCTGGCACACGCTGAACGTCCAGTGCCAGGGCAATCAAATCGTTTGCCAATACGACGATCACCCGGTGATGCCGCCGTTGACGGACAATACGTTTACCGGGGGCAAAATCGGGTTTTGGACCATGTCGGACGCGGTGAGTTATTTTGGTGACACGACCGTTACCTACACACCGCGCGTGCCGATGGCGCAAACCCTCGTGCAGGGCATGATGCAAAAATATCCCCGCATTCTGAAACTCCGGGTGTACACGTTTAATGACAAAGGCGAGCCGCAAATTATCGCCAGCAACGACCAAAAGGAAATCGGCCGGCCGGGCACCGACGCCGAAAAAGGCGCCATTGCCAACGGCACGGTCTATTTTGGACGCGGCAAAGGCACCGTTGCGGTGACGATGCCCTTGACCGATCGCAACGGCGACCCGGTGGCGGCGGTGCGGGTGGAGCTGAGATCGTTTTTTGGCGAGACCCAGGACAGCGCCGTGGACCGCGCGCGGGTCATCGTCAAGCAAATGCAGGCACAGGTCGTGTCCGGACAAGACTTGACGCAATAATGCTGCGCGTTATTTGGCGGGCGCGCTCAATTCGTCCGGCGATTTTACGGCCGGCACCGCCTGGGGCCTCACGCGGCGGACACCGCCGAAGACGGTGATATTGCCGTCATCACCGACGCGCAGCCGCGGGCGCACATTCAGATAATCATAGGTTTCCTGCCGGACAATGTCGCCGTTGGGATTGATCACCGAATAAAGAAAACTGGCCGCGCCGCTTTGATAAAGCACGTGCAAAGTGCTGGACCGGTCCAATTGCGCCTCCGGCTCGCTGAAGGAAACCATCGGACCAATCGCCTGCGCCTTGAAGATGGTCGAGCCGGATTCATCGCTCACCTGCACATACATCCGCAGTTGCGAGTGCAGGTAATTGGCCTCCTCCAAAGTGTACTTGCGAATTTCCGGCGGACGGTTTGTCTCGCCGGGCGGGAGAGGCACGCCAAAAACCTGCGACCACAATTTCGCTCCATTAATCACATCAAACCCCAGCGGCGGGCTGGCAATTGTGGTGTTCCAATCCTTGATGCGCACTGTGGCGATGATCCGATAATGTCCCGGCCGCTTCAGATCGAAATACGGCTCCAAATTCACGCGCTTGGTGGCCACTTCTGAAGAATCCAACTCAAATTCGCCCTGCACCGGCGGATCGGAATTTTTGACGACGATGAAATCGTCCGCCGCCTCCACGCTGAACGTCAGCCAAACCGGGTCCGCCCCGAAGTGCAGCGCCTGGCCGGATTGATTCGTGATGTGCACCGCCACCGGCAGCACCTCGCCGGGCAGAAACTGGTTCTGGTCCAGTGTCAAGCTGACGGTGACCTGCGCCGGCGCGCTGAGAATCGGCAAAACCGCCAAACCGAGCATGAGCCAAAAACATTTCATTTGAACGTTGAATACTCTAAACCTTCACTGGCGCATGGCAATCACAAACGGCAGGGAGGCACGGCCCGCCATCATTCCAATGATCTCTGATAACCCTGCAGGCTGGCGGACTTTCGTCCGCCAGCCTGCTGCGTTCCCCAAATTGCCTGAACGATTTATAAAGCGCGCCTTGACGCGGTTTATTGCAATTCCAGGCGGAAGAAACATTGCGGAGCGGTGCTCATGCTGTTGGTCACGGCCATCAGGGCGCCAGTCCCGGAGATGGGACTGCTCACCGGCGCCCAAGCGGGTGCGGCAAGATTGGTTGTGTACTCCAACTGGTAGTTTTGGTTCGTGACGCTCAACCAACTGACGACGAATTGATTGGTCCCGGTCACGTTTACAGTGGCGCAACTCAGTTGCGGAGAGTCAAGCACGGTCAGCGTACCGGTGGAATAATTGACAGCGTAATTGGGGGCGGCGGCACCGCTGGCGGTGATCGGATACGTACCGGCGGCGCTGCTGATGGTCGCCGTCGTGTTCAAGACAGCGGGGGAAGTCAGCACATTGGTAGTCTCACCGTTTACAAAGCCCGAGATACTGGCCGTCAGCGCCGGATTGGGTTGCCCGCACATCTTGCTCGCGCTATTGGCCGTCACCATCAGTGTCGCGGGGTCAATTTCACCCGCGGAACTGGCGACGAGGTTGACGGAGTAGTTCGCGCCGGCATTGCCATCGTTGACGGTGTAGGCGCTAACCGTAAGAGTTTTGCCGGTGCCGGCATTCTTGGTGTCATAAGTTTCCGCCAGGCCGGTCACGGAGTCGAAGCCTTGCAAGCCCGCCACCATCGGGGTCGCCGCGGCACTGGCCGTGCCGTCGTAATTCTTGGTGTTGGCTGCGGCGGTGATGGTCAGAGTGGCCGGGTTGATCACCAGCGTATTGGTTGTGCTGCCCTGGTAATTGGGGTCGTTGATCGTTCCCACTACCGTGTAGCTGCCGGCGTTCTTCGGAGCCGTGTTGAACCGTTGTAAGTAAAGGTTACCGCCAGCCCGCCCGGGGTGGTGGTCGCCATCGCTGCTTGGGTCGAACCATCGTAGGTCGGGTTCAAGCTGTCCAGCGCGATCGGAGCCACGGCTTTGTTCACCGTCAATGTGGCGCTGTTGGTCATGCTGCCGCAGTCGCCGTTGACAATTACCGTATAGACACCCGCCTGGCTGGGGGTCAGATTGTTCAAGGTCAGGCTGCTGTCGGTGCCGATAACCGACCCGTTAAACAGCCATTGATAGCTCAAATCCGTCCCGCTCGCCGTCACACCAAAGGTCGCGCTGCCACCCACCACGCTGGCCTGGTCGAGGGGCGCTGTAGTCACGGTCACCGGAGTGTTCACCGTCAACGTCGCGCTGTTGGTCACGGTGCCAATCACTCCACTCACGACAACGCTGTAAGTCGCCGCGTCGCTCGCGCTCACATCGACCAAGGTCAGGCTGTTGTTGGTCTGGCCGCTGAGGGTCGAGCCATTTTTTAACCAGACATAGCTGTAAGGACCGGTGCCGGAGGCCACCGTGCTGAACACGGGGCTGTCCCCCGGACAAACGGTCTGGTTTGCCGGTCCGGTGGCGCTCACCGCCACGGTGAGATTGGTAACCGGTTGGGGAACATTGCCCGAGAAGACGAAATTGGCGGGGAAATTGGTGCCGGCGCCCACCAACGTCAGTGTGATCTGGTGAGTGCTGCCATCCGCGTTGGTCCCGCCGACAACGAAGTTGCTCAAATTGAAACTTGCGAGTTCGGGGTAGGTGTTGGTTCCAGTTCCCAAATTGACGAAGACCCCGTACATGTATTGGCTTCCGTTCTGAAGCATCAGGTAGGGATAGCCGACGGTCTCGCCCATCCACGTCGCAGCGCCGCTCGTGGTGTTGATCCGATAAATGTCGGTGTTGGTGCTCGTATTGCTCACGTAGAGATTGCCGTCCTGCGCAAAGCGGATATTCTGGCCGGAAGTGCCAAGGTTGGTGGGACTGCCATAATTCCCGACCAAAGTTGCCGTCCCGTTGGCGGGATTGATCGTGTACAGTTTGCTTTGCGTGGCTCCAAACAGTTTTCCATCGCTGGGCCGGAAAGCGAGTGACTCGATGCCGCTCACGCTCAGGTTGGCGATTGTGGTGATGGTGCCATTGGTTTTATTGAACGTTACCAGAGTCGTGCTGTTTGATATGCCATACAACGTCCCGTTCGTGGGGCAGTAGGCGATGTCGTTAATTAACGCTTTGCCCACGGAGGCGATTACGCTGAAGTTGCCGTTCAGCAGATTGATGGTGCCGAAATGATTGGTCGGCTGATTGTATTCAACGGCATAAACAACGTAGCTCTGTGCCCGCGCCGACGAGGCCAGATTGTCTGCCATCAGCAGCGCGCCCAAGGTAACCAACATCCACGATTTGTTCATAACTGTTTGTTTTAAATTGTTAAACTCTGTCAGTTATTTAACACAGGTGAACCGAAACGAGACGGTTTAGGGACACATTGCGCGATTTTCGGGGTGAATTGCGCCCGGGGCGGGGCGGAATTCCGTGGAAAATGAGGGCCAACCAGCCTGACTTAGGACTTCACGCTCAGGTCATCACGCCCAACTGCCGAAGTTGTTCGCGGTAACCCCGGGTGAGCGTCACCCGCATGCCATTCTTCAACGTAACCATGTATTCGCCGTGAAACATGGGATGCAGTTCCTTGACTGATTCGATGTTTACAATGGTTGAGCGACTGATGCGCACAAACCGGTCCGGGGGAAGTTTTTCCTCCAATGCCGTCATGGTTTCGCGGAGCATATGCGTTTCGCCACCGACGCACAGTTTTACATAATTGTCCGCCGCCTCCACCATGTCGATGTCGGTCAGGCGCAGGAACACTATCCGTCCGTTGGATTTTACAGCCAGACGTTCCGGATATTTTGAACCCGCCTTTAAATCATTCAACAAACCATCCAGTTTTTGCTGGATTTCACCGCTTTGGTTGCTCTGAATCTGCTGCCGCGCCCGTTGCACCGCCGACCGCAAGCGTTCCAGCCGGCAGGGCTTTACCAGGTAGTCCAGGGCGTGCGCCTCGAAAGCTTTCAGCGCGAAATCGTCGCGCGCCGTCACAAAGACGATCACCGGCATCCGTGGCAGTTTGACCTGGGCAAGCACTTCAAAACCGTCCAATACGGGCATTTGCACGTCGAGGAACACCAGATCCGGCGCAAGCTGGTTGATGGATTCAACGGCCTGGTGACCGCCGGCAGCCATCCCGACAATCTCAATGTCCGGTTCATAAGAAAGCATGTCGCGCAAAACCGCCAATCCCGTTGCTTGGTCATCCACGAGTATGGTCCGAATTTTCATCTTGGTTGTTCTCCGTCAGCTAACCGGCAATTTTAATGTGTTTCGTTGCCGAATTTGAGCAGTTGCCGTGCCTTACCACCGTATTACAGGGATGATGTCCTGATTTAAAGTTCACCTTTTTCCGAACGTCGAAAACCCGTAAAAATCAAAGCAATTCCCGGAGCGCCTGCGGAAAAGGCTTCCGCAAAGTTTATCATCCGTCCTTCATTTTGGACACTGCGGCCTGATTCCATTGACAGTGCCACCAACGACATGATTATTCCCAACCTGCCGGCGACTGCAAATTGGGTCCGGGGTCATTTCCAATTTTTCCAATCCACGTCGGGAAAAAGATTATCGCGCAACTCAACCGCGTGAAGCCATTTCTCGTCCACGCCGGTGGCGGTCAATTGATCGTGCAAGGCGATGAAGCGCAGCAAATGATCCTTCACCCGGCGGCGCGCGTAATCAGGACTCGTGCCGGTGCGCAAAATGAACGGCCAGTCGCTGGCCTGCGCGAGCAGCAATTCGCGCGCGGCCTGTTGCAACGCCCGCGCCTTGAGGCCGGTCGCCGCGGGAAATTTCCGGGCGAGTCCGGTCATGCGCTCCTGCGCAATTTGCAGGTGCGGGTAAATCCATTCGTTGGATTCGTTCAGCCACGCGCGCCAGTAACCTTCCTCGCCCCAACTCGACGCGCCGGGCGTGGCGATTTGATTTGTCGGATGGCGGTGCAGGTATTCACCCGGCGTGATGAGCGTGAGGATTTTCTGGTCGTAAACAAGTTTGCGCGCGAAATAATCGAGAAATTCCGGCCCCTCATACCACCAATGGCCGAACAATTCCGCGTCATACGGCGCAACGGCGATGGGCGGGCGGTCCAGAAATCCCGCGACGCTTTGGGCCTGTTTGATGCGCTCGTCGAGAAAATGTTGGGCATGTTCACTTGCCGCCTGCAGGGCCAGGTCGCGCTGGTAAATCTGCTTGTCCCCGGCCCCGCCGGTGATGCGGTAGTACTTGATGCCGGTAAAACCACGGCTTGCCGGCGACGGCAGGTGCGGTTTCACGTAATCAAAATCAAGGTCGAAGCCGACGTCGCGGTAAAAATCGCGGTAGCGCGGGTCGCCGGGATAACCTTCGTGCTTGCTCCAAACCTGCCGCGAGGAGTCGAAGTCGCGTCCGAACGCGGCGATGCCATTGGGCGTGAAAATCGGCGCGAACGTGCTGTAACGCGGACGCGGACGCGCGTGCAGCACGCCGTGCGTGTCGAGGATGAACCAGCGGATGTTGGCTTCCTGCAAAAATATTTCAACGCCTTCCACGTAGGCGCATTCCGGCAGCCAGATGCCGAGCGGATCGCGGCCAAAACAACTCCGGTAATGGTCGCGGGCCGTCAGAATTTGCGCGCGCAGCGACGGCGGATGGCCGGCCAGCAGGGGCAACAACGCGTGCGTCGCGGCGGTGGTGATGATTTCGATGCGACCTTCGTCCTGTAACTTGCGGAAGGCGCCGACCAGATCACCGCCGCAAGCCCGCCACGTGTCGCGAATTGTAACGAACCGGTGATGGTACATCCACGACAGTTCGCGGAAGGCGCGGTCCCAGTGCGTGCGGTGGATTTCCTTCCCGGCCAGCTCAATGAGGCTGTTTAAATGCCGTTCGTAACGTTCGCGCAACAGCGGGTCGAGCAGCATCGCGCACAAGGTCGGCGAGAGCGAAAGCGCCAGGCGCGCGTCCATGCCGTCGCGCCGCCAGCCTTCAAGCGTTTGCAGCAGCGGAACGTAGGTTTCGGTGATGGCTTCAAACAGCCAGCATTCCTCCAGGAATGTTTCGTGCTCGGGATGCCGCACAAACGGCAGGTGTGCGTGCAGAACGAGGGACAGGTAGCCTTGCATAATTCTGTCAAAACCCCGTGGTTATTCGTCCAGTTTGGTTGAAATCCATGCCGCCAGGGAGCCGGCCTTGATCAAAACAATCATGCCGGCCACAAGCAAAACGGCGGGCAGCGTAAAATCAAAGACCCGCAGGGGCGCATGGCGCGTGGAGCTTTCCAGCCAGGACAAGCTGAGTTCGATCACGCCAAAACCGATCAATGCCACGGCGATGAAACGGACCAGCATCAAGGCTCCGCGATGGGGCGCGTCCATGGAGTTCACACGTTTTCCGGCAACGGCGCCTTCAATGAGGGGTCTTGCGGGTGCGCGCCAACATCGCCAAGGTACTCCGTCGCGCGGCTGAATTTCAGGTCCGCCGCGCGGGCCTCCGTGCCGTCGGTGGAAACGGCGACAGCGGGCAAATCATATTCCCCGTCCGGCAACGCAAAGCGATAGCTGAAGGAACCGTCGGGACGCAATTTGATTTCGTGCCCGCCGAGTGTGACCTTGGCCGTCGGCTCGGTTGCGCCGTAAATGATCAATTCCGCGTTGACGTTGAACCAAAAACCCTTCGCTTGTTCGAGGCCGCCAAACGGGCTGGAAAGGCTTGAAATCCCCAGCGAGGAAATTTCGCGGGCAAGCCGGCGGCGGATCAATTCCGTGATTTCGAGCGAGCCCATCCACACGCGGCGGACGTCGTCAATGTTGATGATTTTTGCCAGCGCCTGTTCCTGTTGGGGCGTCCAGGCCGAAGGCGGCCGGGAAGCCGCGCGTGGCAGGTCGGGATGGCCCTGCCGCCGGAGTTCTTCCAGCGCCTGGGCCAAAGGAAGATTTTCCTGCACTGCGGCCTTGATGATTTCCAGCAACCGTTCAAATGGAAATTCAAACGGAATCGTGGCGAATTCGGCGCCGCTCTCCGGTGACACGGTATCGGGCGGCGTGACGGTGGCGGCCGAGGCGGCAACCCGCACCCATTTACCGAGCGGCGAGTAATAGCCGAGTTCGGCGAGGTAGGAATTTCCGGCACTCTCGACGTGCGCAAACCAATGGCGCGATTCGGGATGGACATGGATTTCGTTGATGGGATGGGCTTCGAGTTTGCGCGAGTAAACGCGCAGAACGAGGTGGCCATCGGCCGAACGCGCGTTGCAGCGCGCTTGCTGCTCGCGCGTCAAATCCCAATGCGCGTAAAGCCAGTGCGGATCGCGCGCGGTTAAAAACAACTGGCGCGTGCCGTAGGCGTCAGGCAACTCGGCTTCCGTGGCTTCAAAGTGTTGTGAGGGCGGCACAGGCCCGAGCGCAAATTTCCGGCCCGGACCGCTGACGGGTGGCGTCGAAGGTTGGTCGCCTTCGAGCAAAATGGAGGGAATTTCAATTTTTTTGCGGCTGACGGTTTCGCCGGCCTTGAATTTGGCGGCGCGTTTGGGGTTCAGCGGCGCGGTGACGGCTGCCAGCGCGGAAACGATGCCGCCCTTTAATTTTCCAGCCGATGAGCGACTGGTCTTTGCCGGTTTGGCCGGGCTGTCGTTGGCGGCGGGTTCTTCGGGCAGAGATGGAGCGGCGGGGCGGAGACGCATTGCAGTTGTACGGATGGTTGTCTTCTTCCTGACTGGCAAGCTGGATGCTGGTTTCTTTTTCATAGCAACAAATCCCTGTTTCGTGGCGATGACTTCATGGCCATAAGCACGTTACGGCGGAAGCGCGAGCGGCGCAATGAGAATTTCAACCTCCAAATGCGCTTGCCGGCGGCGGATAATTATGTTTTGTTGATTCTTAACTAGCATGAGCCAGCCTGCAAGCAATGGGGTTGCCGGTTCGCCCCCCACAATTTTCGTGGTGGACGACGAACAAATGTTGTTGGATTTGGCGGGGATGATTTTGGAGCCGGCGGGCTTTCAGGTGTGCCTGTTTCGTGATCCGCAAAGGGCGTTGATGGAATATATCGCCGCCCCATCGCCGCCGGATGTTCTCGTGACCGATTACGCCATGGGCCAAATGAACGGCATGGATTTGATCCGCGAATGCAAGCGGGTCAACCCCCGGCAAAAGACCATTTTGCTCAGCGGCACGGTGGACGAGGGCATTTATGCCCATTCGCCGGCCAAACCAGACCGTTTTCTGGCCAAGCCATATCAAATCAATAAACTGGTGGAAGTAATCCACTCGCTGATCACACAGTGAAGCAGCTCCCATTTGCCGGGAAAACCGGATGAAGCATTGAATCATCACGTTTATGAAAAAGCCGAAAAAAATATTGTGGGGCGTGGTCATCACCCTGGTCGTTCTCGTCATGGTTGGCGTCATCGTCGCCAGTGCGTTCCTGGGCAACATCGTGAAAAAAGGCGTGGAAACCGTCGGCCCACAAATCACCCAGGTCTCCATCAAACTGGATGACGTGCATTTGTCGTTGTGGGCCGGCTCGGCCACGATCAAGGGCTTGGTCGTGGGCAATCCCGAAGGCTACCAAACACCCCAGGCCATCAGTGCCGGAATGATCGCGGTCGGCGTGAATCCCCTGTCGGTGCTTTCCGACAAAATCGTCCTGCGCTCGCTTGACATTGAATCTCCCGAAATCACGTTTGAAGGCGGCCTCAGCGGCAACAACCTCAGCAAAATCCTGGACAATGTAAACGCCTCGGCTCACGCCGCCGCCCAAACCAGCACGGTTTCGACCAACGCCACTGTCCAGGCCAAGCCATCCAAGAAATTTGAACTGGATGATTTGTTGATTACCGGCGCCCAGGTTCATGTCAGCCTGACGGAACTGGGGGGAAAAGAAATGACACTTTCGCTCCCGCCGATTCATCTCACCAATTTGGGCAAAAACAAGGACGGCATTACGGCGGCCGATTTGACCCGGAACATACTGGACGCCATTGTGACCGCCACCGTGAAGGCCGTCAGCGATGCTGGCGCCCACCTCGGCAAAAATGCCGAGGGCCTGATCAAGAACGCCGGCAAAAGCGCGGGTGCCGGAGTCAACAACATCACCAAGGGGCTTGGCAACTTATTGGGCAAATAAGAGTTGCCGCCTGTTTTCATTCGCGGCAATGCCGGCAATTTTGGGATTGCAAGCATGGCGGCTTGCTTTAGAATTTTATTGAAACCCGTAGGCGAGGTTATGTTTTTTGGCGTTGACTATTATCCTGAGCAGTGGGTCTTCCCTTACAGCGGCACCGCTGACAAGCCCGAGGGCGCTTGGGAACGCGACGCCGAGTTGATGGCCAAGGCCGGCATCAACGTTGTCCGCATCGGTGAACACT
Source organism: uncultured Verrucomicrobiae bacterium (assembly GCA_963786375.1). Classification (GTDB taxonomy): domain Bacteria; phylum Verrucomicrobiota; class Verrucomicrobiia; order Limisphaerales; family UBA11358; genus UBA11358. Next base: position 2,744 of record CAWAYP010000010.1, on the reverse strand, counting down.
CCTGGGGCATTTGCGAACCCAGGGAAGGCAAATACGACTTTGCTTGGTTGCGCCGGGTCATGGACATCATGGGAAGCCAGAACATCAAAGTCGTCCTCGGCACGCCCACCGCCGCCCCGCCCATCTGGCTGGCGAAAAAGTATCCCGGCATTTTGCCGGTTGACGAACACGGCCTGATCAAACACGAAGGCACGCGCCGCGCGGTCTGCTTCAACAATGACGCCTACTGGAACGCCTCCAAACGGCTGGTCGAAAGTATGGCGCAGGCGCTGGGTGACCATCCGCAGTTGATCGCCTGGCAGATTGACAGCGGCCTCGGTGGACACCAGACCGAGTGGTCGTTCAACGAAGATTCTCGCTTGGAATGGCAAAACTGGCTGAAATTGAAATACAAAACCGTCGAGCGCCTCAATGCACAACTCGGCCTGCGTTATCTGGGGCAAATCGTTTCCGCGTTTGAGGACGTGCCCATGCCCATGGCCGCGCCCACGCCACACAACCCGGCCTTGTTGCTGGACTGGCACCGCTTTTGCAGCGACGCCATCGTGGCCTTTGTTCGCATGCAGGCCGGCGTGCTGCACCAGGTCTGCCCCAACCATCCCGTCACCGTCAACCTGCGCGCGCTGTACCGGAAATTCGATCACTTTGACATGGCGGACGCCGTGGACTTTGTTTCCGTCGAAAGCAAACCGGCGATCAAAACCAAATCGTCCGAACTGGCCTGCGACATTGACATTCTTCGTTCGCTTAAAAAATCGAACATCAAAACGCCCGACGGCGATTGCGGCTTCTGGGTCATTGAACAAAAAGCCGGCCAGGTCAACTGGCAGGATGTCAACTCGCTGGTGCGGCCCGGCATCATCCGCCTGTTTACCTACCAATTGATTTCCCGCGGAGCGTGCGGTGTGTTCTACTATCGCTGGCGCCAGCCGCGCGTTGGCAATGAAAAATTCTATGGCGCGGTCCTGCCGCATCACCTGGAAGGCAACACCCGCGTCTTCAAGGAAATCAGCCAGATCGGCGAGGAGTTGAAACTGCTCGCGCCCGCGCTCAAGGACACAAAGGTTAAGGCCGACGTTTGCATTCTTTACTCCCATGACAACGACTGGACGCTGCAACAGCCGATGCAGCCCAACAAATTTTTCAATTTGCGCGAGCACATCCAGCTCATCTACAACGCGCTTCACGACCGCAACCTGCCCGTGGATTTCGCGCGCCCGACTGAAGACCTGTCGCAGTACAAAATCGTCTTCGCGCCCTCGTTGCACCTGCTGGCCGCCGGCGAAGCCGACCGCCTCAAACTTTACGTTCAGAACGGCGGGACGCTGGTCGGCACGTTCAACACCGGTCTGGTCAACGAACACAGCATCGCGCCCGACACGGGTTACCCAAACGACCTGACCGATTTGTTCGGACTGGAGGTTTTGGAATTCGACCCCATCCCGCCCGGTGAAGAAAACCATCTCACCTTCAAAGGCGCGTTTCCCACCAGCCATGTGCATCCCGCGCGGCTCTGGTGCGACGTCATCGAACCGAAGGGATGCCAAATCCTCGCCACCTACGCGAAGGATTTTTACTCCGGCTGCCCGGCCCTGACGATGAACACCTTCGGCCTCGGCAAGGCCGTTTACTTCGGCACCATGAGCCACCAACATTTTTACCACGACCTCGTTCTGTGGTTGCGCCAAATGTGCGGGCTGCAACCGTTGCTCAAGGTTCCGGAAAACGTCGAAGTCAGCATGCGTCAGAAGGAAGGCATGCGCATTTTCTTCCTGATCAACCACCAAAACTCGCCCGTCCGCATTCAGTTCTACAAACCGATGCACGATTTCCTCACGGGCAGCACGTTTTCCGGCAACTACGACATTCCGCCGCACGGCGTGTTGGTCCTTGATGAACATACCGAAGCCAAACCCGCCGAAACCGTCGCCTGAGTTTTGGCTGGACGCTTCCCGGTGAATCTCACGAATGCCATTTCCGCCACGTTTGCGCTCTTAAGCCTCGCGCTCTTCCTCTGGCAATGGCTCGCCGCCCGGCGGTTTCCCTTGCACCGGCGCGTCGCCGAATCGTCCTTTGCGCCCGCTGTCACCCTGCTCAAACCCCTCAAGGGTTCTGATGAAACAACCGCCGGCTCGCTGCAAAGCTGGTTCAATCAAAATTACGCCGGCCCGGTGCAAATTCTATTCGGCGTCGCCGATGCCGACGATCCGGTTTGTGAAATTGCCCGCGAGCTGATCAGAAAAAATCCGGGCCGCGATGTGCAACTTGTCATCTGCGGCGAATCGCTCGGAACCAACGGCAAAATTTCCACACTCATCCAGCTTGAACGCTGGTCGAAATATGAGTTGATGCTCATCAACGACGCCGACGTGCGCGTGCCGCCGGATTTTCTGGCCAATATGGTTGCGCCGTTGCGCGATGACCAGGCCGGTCTGGTCAATTGTTTCTACCGTCTGGCCAATCCGGCAACGTTGGCCATGCGTTGGGAAGCCGTTGCCATCAACGCCGACTTTTGGAGCCAGGTCTTGCAGGCCGCCAGCCTCAAGCCGCCTGAATTTGCGCTGGGAGCGGCCGTTCTCGTGCGCCGCCAGGCATTGACACAGGCCGGCGATTTCAATTCCCTGGCCAACTGCCTGGCCGACGATTACCAACTGGGCCGTCGCATTGCCGAAAAAGGTTACCGCATCGCGCTCTGCCCCATCATCAAATCATCAACGCAGTCAACTCCGCAAGCAATTCACCGT
>CAWAYP010000009.1:0-68644 GCA_963786375.1 uncultured Verrucomicrobiae bacterium | reverse complement strand
ACAAATGAGAGCCGGTGCTGTAGTCCGAACGACGGGCATTTTATTCAGCCTCGCTGCCGGTTTCGTTGATCCGATTGAGCACTTCGCTCATGTCCTCGACTTGGTCAAAGAGGGAGGCGGCGACAAAAATCGGTTTTTTCTGCGCCGCAGCCAGGGCCAGACAGTCGCTGGGGCGCGCGTCAAGCTCCACGATTTTTCGCGCCAGTTCGTTCTGCTGCTGCAAAATCAGCCGGGCGAAGTAGGTCGAATTTTTCAAATCCGTGATGACGACGCGCTCCACCGTGATGCCGAAACCTTGGAACATCCGGTTGATAAGATCATGGGTGAGGGGGCGTTCCTTCGGGGTCTGGCGCAGAAACATGCCGATGACCGCGCCCATTTGCGGCTCGACGTTGATGACGAACACCTTTGCGTCATTGCCGACAAACAGCGCACAACCGCTGTTCGCCGGGATGATTCCGCGAATCTGAACTGGCACAACGTCTTGCTTCATGCCTTCAATTTAGGCCGAATCGCGCGAAAAACAAGTCCGGCGTTGAATCAGGTCTGCGGCGGCAACTCCACGGGTTTCGTCAGGAAACGGTCCTTGATGAATGTCCGGTAATAGGCGTCCTTGCGCGGCGCCGCCATCAGGCCTTCGTAACGAAAGCCCGGGACGTTGTCGAAGCACAGCGCGGGCGAAGTCCGGAACTTGATGTAGAGCCCGGCGCTTGGGAAATTCATAACCGATGGCGTCGAACAAATCCGCGTCCACCGGCATCATTTTGACTACTTGCGCTCCTGTCGCCATAAATTTCCTTTTGCTGAGTCTGGCGATTAGTACGCGGAAACCCGCTCCCCGTCGAGCGCTTTATTTGTCGTTTCTTCAATGCCGGACACCGCACGCGCAAGGAACTGGCGAACCCGCGGCCATGGGTTTTGGCTCGTAATTCAACCACGGGCCGAGCCATCGTTCGACTTCCTGCAACGTCAGGCCCTTTCGTAAATGATAATCCAGCAGCTGGTCGCGGCCCAGTTTACCCACGGCGAAGTATTTGGATTCGGGATGGGCGAAATACAGCCCGCTCACCGAACTGCCCGGCCACATGGCACAACTTTCCGTCAGCTTGATGCCGGCGCTTTTTTCCACCTCAAGCAACGCCCACAGAATTTGTTTTTCGGTGTGGTCCGGGCACGCGGGATAACCCGCCGCCGGCCGGATGCCGCGGTATTTTTCCCCGATTAAATCTTCGGTTGAGAGTTTTTCATTTTTTCCGTAACCCCACTCCCGGCGAACGCGCCGGTGCAGAAATTCCGCGAAGGCCTCGGCCAGCCGGTCCGCCAATGCCTCCGCCATGATCGCGTTGTAGTCGTCGTGGTCGGCCTTGAATTTTTCGACCAGTTCCTTCAGTCCGTGGCCGCTGGTGACAGCGAAGGCGCCAATATAATCCGGGAGGGACGGCGTGCCGCCGTCCCCAATGTCTTTGCCGGCAATCTGCCGACCCGCCCGTGACGCGACAAAATCCGCCAGGCACCAATTGGGCGTGCCGTCCGTCTTTTCGATTTGCTGGCGCAGGAAATGGAACGTCGTCAGAACCTTGGCGCGAGATTCATCCGCATAAATTTCCACGTCATCGCCAACGCGATTGGCCGGGAACAAGCCGTAAACGCCGCGCGGCTGGAGCAGTTTTTCGGAAACAATTTTCTCCAGCAGTTTCTGCGCGTCGGCAAAAAGTTTTCTCGCTTCCTCGCCGTGTTTTTCGTGTTGCAGAATTTTGGGATAAACCCCGCGCAGTTCCCAGGTGTGAAAAAAGGGCGTCCAGTCAATGAACGGCACGAGATCTTCCAGCGTAATCGGCAGCCGCCGGCGTAAGTCGGCTCTGATTTCCCTTTCAGAATGGAGCGGACTCACGTCCGCTGCTACGGCGGAAAGCACCCGCATTCCGATGAACTCCGGCTTCGGCAAATCATCAAACTTCAATTTCGGCGCGTTGGCGCGGGCGGCTTCAAGCGACAGCAGTTTCGCGCGTTGGCCGGCGTGTTGGGCGCGAACGCGCTCGTATTCCTCGCGCACCTGCGCGACAAACCCGGGCTTTTGCCCGGCGCTGATCAGGCTGCCAACCACCGGCACGGCGCGGATGCGTCAAGGACGTGGACCACCGGTTCACGGTAACCGGGTGCGATTTTCACCGCCGTGTGCGCCTTGCTCGTGGTCGCGCCGCCGATGAGCAGCGGCAGCTTCAATCCCTGCCGGTCCAGCTCGCGCGCGACATGCACCATTTCATCCAGCGACGGCGTGATGAGTCCGCTGAGACCGATGATGTCAACGTGTTGTTCGAGCGCCGTGCTGATGATTTTTTCGCACGGCGTCATCACGCCCAGGTCAATGACCTCGTAGTTGTTGCAGGCCAGCACGACGCCGACAATGTTCTTGCCGATGTCATGCACGTCGCCCTTCACGGTGGCCATCAGGATTTTCCCGGCGTTTTTATGCGTCCCGCCGGCGGCCTTTTTTTCGGCTTCCATGAACGGTTGCAGATAAGCCACCGCCTTTTTCATCACGCGCGCGGATTTGACGACCTGGGGCAGGAACATCTTTCCGGAACCAAACAGATCGCCCACCACGTTCATTCCGGCCATGAGCGGACCTTCGATGACCAGCAGTGGTTTGCCATATTTCTGGCGCGCTTCCTCAATGTCCTGGTCAATGAAATCCACGATGCCCTTCACCAGCGCGTGGCTGAGGCGTTCCTCGACCGTGCCTTTGCGCCATTCATCCTCAACGATCTCGGTCTTGCCCTTCTGTTTCACCGATTCGGCAAATTTAATGAGCCGTTCGGTTGCGTCGGGACGGCGATTCGAGCAGAACGTCTTCGACGAGTTCGAGCAAATCCTTCGGCACTTCGTCGTAAACGGCGAGCTGGCCCGGCGTTGACGATGCCCATGTCGAGCCCGGCCTTGATGGCGTGATACAGAAAGGCCGAGTGCATCGCCTCGCGCACGACGTTGTTGCCGCGAAACGAAAATGAAACGTTGCTGATGCCGCCGCTGACCTTCGCCAAAGGCAGGTTTTCCTTGATCCATTTCGTCGCCCGGATGAAGTCCACGGCGTAATTTGCGTGTTCCTCCATGCCGGTCCCGACGGTCAGCACGTTCGGATCAAAAATGATGTCCTGCGGCGGAAAGCCGGCTTTCGCCACGAGCAAATCGTAGGCGCGCTGGCAAACGGCGATGCGCCGCTCGAACGTGTCGGCCTGGCCGCGCTCATCAAACGCCATCACGACCACGGCCGCGCCGTAGCGGCGGACCAGCCTGGCCTGGTGCAGAAATTTGTCCTCGCCTTCCTTGAGCGAAATGGAATTGACGATGCCTTTGCCCTGAAGACATTTCAATCCGGCTTCGATGACCTCCCATTTCGAGGAGTCCACCATCACCGGCACTTTGCAAATGTCCGGCTCGGAGGCGATGAGGTTGAGAAAGCGCGTCATCGCCGCGACGCCGTCAATCATCCCTTCATCCATGCACACGTCAATGACCTGCGCGCCGTTCTCGACCTGCTGGCGCGCGACGCGTCAGGGCGCTTCGTAATCCCCGGCCTTGATGAGTTGGGCGAACTTGGGCGAACCGGCGACGTTGGTGCGCTCGCCGATGTTCAGGAAATTTGAATCGGGCCGGACCGTCAGCGCGTCCAGTCCGCTCAATCGCAGATACGGTTCAATCTTCGGCGGCACGCGCGGCGGCAGCCTTGAACCGCGTCGGCGATGGCTTGGATATGGGCGGGCGTGGTGCCGCAGCAACCGCCCACGATGTTCAGCCAGCCGTTCCGCGCCCATTCCTCGAACTGCGGCGCGAGTGTTTCCGGTGTTTCCGGAAATCCGGTCGGCAACAGTGGATTCGGCAGACCGGCATTGGGATGCGCGCTGACGTAAATCGGCGCGAGGCCGGAAAGCTCCTCGATCGAGCGGACGCAATTCCTTCGGGCCCGAGCGCGCAGTTCATTCCGACCGACAGCAGGGGAACGTTGGAAATCGAATTCCAAAACGCCTCGACCGTCTGGCCGGTCACGCCGCGATTGCTGCCCGCCTGGATGAAGGTGACGGAGGCGAGAATGGGAATCCTGTGGCGGCGGTCTGTGGCCGCCGCATTTTTTTCGAGCATTTGAGCGACGGTCACAGACCGCCGCTACAATTCCCCGCTCCTCAAAAACTTGCTGGATGGCAAAAAACGCCGCCTTCGCGTTTAGCGTGTCGAAAATGGTTTCCACCAGCAGCAAATCCGCGCCGCCGTCGAGCAGCCCGCGGACCTGTTCGCCGATAAGCCGCGACCAGTTCGTCGAACGTGCGCCGCGCGCGCCGGGATTGTTCACGTCGGTGGAAATCGACGACGTTTTGGTCGTCGGCCCGATTGCGCCGGCGACGAAACAAACGCGGCCCGGCTGGGCTGTTTCAATCTGTTCCGCCGCGCGCCGCGCGCATTCCGCGCCGGCCTTTGACAGTTCATAGCGCCAGCGATTCCATCCCGTAATCCGCCAGGGAAATGGTTTGCGAATTAAAGGTGTTCGTCTCGATGATGTCCGCGCCGGCCTCAAGATATTGGCGATGGATGTCCTCGATGATTTGCGGTTGCGTGAGGTTCAGCAGATCGTTGCAGCCCTTCAAGTCCTTGCCATGCCAATCCGCGAACCGCGCGCCGCGAAAATCCGCCTCATCCAGCTTGCGTTGCTGGATCATCGTGCCCATCGCGCCGTCGAGGATGACGATGCGCTCGCGCAACAGACGTTCGAAGATGTTCAATTTTGTCCGGCATTGGTTTGACGCAGGTTAACCAGCCAGAAACTAACGGAAAGCGCCCGCTTGTGCAAATAAAAAATCAACGTATCCTGATATGATGATATTTAAATTGGACCCATGGGCGCCGGGGTCGGGTTTGCGGCTAATCTTTCCAATGCATAATCAGGTATTGGACGATGAACAGGATTCCATCGCAAATCGCAATGATGGCGAAAATGGTTTTCAGGACCATTGGATTCGAGCGCCGGCTCAAAAAGGGCGCCAACCGCGCGCCAAAGACACAGCCCAGGCCGGTGAAAGCGGCGATGTTCCAGGGTATTCCGCCGAGGAAAAAATTATGGAGCAGCGTCAGGAAAATCGAATTGATGGAGAGCAACAGCACTCCCAGGCCAATGCAGATGGTGACGTCCATTCCATAAACGAGCATCAGGAGCGCGGCGACCAGTTCGCCTTCACCGATGGCGATCCAGCCGGTAATCAGTCCGCCGACCAGTGACATGATAAAAAGCGGAAGCGCCGCGTTTGGCGGAATCTCCGTGCGCGCGGCCGATTTGGCAGCCCTTCTTGAAAGAACCATGGTCAAGACGCCGAGCAAAATTGAAACGGGCCCGAAAAGCAATTTGACCAGCAATGCGCTGGGATGAATCACCATGGAGCTGATGGAGCTTCCCAGCAGCAGTCCCGGCACGGTGAGTTTCAAGGCGCGCAGGGGAACGACTTTTTTCTGAATCCATCCGATGGCGCCGCTGGTCATTCCCCAGGACTGGCTGGCCAGCGCAATTTTCAGGGCGGTGACCGGCGGCAGATGAAAGAGGAACATGATGACCGGAATGAAGACAATGCCGCCGCCCACAGCCGAGATGTTCCCCAGAACGGCCCCGCAAAAGCCAACGGGGATGAAGACCCAGTTCTGTTTCAAAAGGGCGACGGGATCGTGGGCCAGGCCGAAATAGCCGGCCAGCCAGACGGCGGCAAATAACAACAGCCACGGGGACCAATATCGAAAATGACGTTCGCCTTCCATGAATCAGCAGTTTTTCATCCTTGATTGTGACCGGGAGAAGTTTTTGCCAATGGGTTTTATGACGGACTATGCACGCTTGACGAAGTTCAGGTTGAACCACAGTTGCCGCCAAATCAAGCCGTGAGTTGGCCGTCCAACATTTTGCAGCTTTCGGTGGCGGCACTCTCACGAGCCGACCTCCCGGACACGCAGGCGGTGACGGCAAAAAATCTGCTCCGGTCCGGAAACCAATCGGCGTGGTAGCGCCAGGCCTGTGGCTCGGCACTAACCCGGCGCGCCGGGCAGGGTCTGAGTGTCCGCTTCGCCGTTTTGACTCGTGTCCTCAGTCTTCCGGGCGTGGGCGCGTTCGACAATTTTGCGGTACGTCGCCAGCGCCAGCAGCGGCCACGCATTGCGGTACATGTCGTATTTCAAATAGAAAACCTTCGGGAAACCCGTGCCGGTGGTTTCATGCTCCGTCCACGAGCCGTCGGGGTTTTGCGTGCGGATCAGATATTCGATGCCGCGTTTGAGATGCGGATTTTCCGGGTCGTCGAATGCGCACAAACCCATCACGGCCCAGGCGGTCTGCGACGCCGTGCTGGGTCCGCGTCCCTTGAAAATCGGGTGGTCGTAGGTGTTGCAACGTTCGCCCCAGCCGCCGTCCTCGTGCTGGACGCTTTCCAGCCAGTGGCGGGCCTTGAGCAGCCACGGTTGTTGCATGTCCAGGTTCATCGCGCGCAGGCCGCGCAAGACCTGCCAGGTGCCGTAAACATAATTCACACCCCAGCGACCGTACCAGGAGCCATCGGGTTCCTGCTGGGAGCGGACGTAATCCAGCGCCTTTTTCACGCGCGCATGGTTCAACCGGAAATTTTCGTAGCCGAGCAATTCCAGGATGCGCGCGGTAATGTCGGCGCATTCGGGATCAAGCATGGCGTTGTGGTCGGCGAAGGGGACTTTTTCGAGGATGTTTTTGGTGCAATCCTTGTCGAACGCCGCCCAGCCGCCGTCCTTGCACTGAAAGGTCAGCATCCAGTTCATGCCGCGCCGGAAACACTCATCCCGCCGGCCGGGATGGTCGGTGGGAATTTTGCGGAGCGCGAGCAGCACCATCGCGGTGTCATCCACGTCCGGGTTCCATTGGTTGTTGAATTCAAACACCCAGCCGCTCGGCTCGACGCGCGTGGGGTTTTTGTGATGCCAATCGCCCCGGATGCGGATTTCCCGGTCCATCAGCCAGGTGACGGCCTTCTTCAAGGCGGGATGATTTTCGGAAATGCCCGATTCGTGCAGGGCAATCACCACATACGACGTGTCCCAGACCGGCGAGAAGCACGGCTCGATGCGCACGTCGTCCAGGGTTTCGTGCTCCAGCTTCTTCAGCTCGTGCGTCGCGCGCACCACCTGGGGATGGTCGTCCGGGTAACCCAGCGCCTGGAGCGCAATCAGCGAATTGAGCATGGCCGGGAAAATCGCCGCCAGCCCGTCCGAATGCTCAAACCGTTCGAGCATCCATTGTTCGGCCCGTTTGAGCGCGGTTTTGCGAAACGGATGGATTTTGTGCTCGGCGAACCATTCCGCGAACTTGTGCAAGCGGTCGAGCCAAAGGAAAAAATTTCGCCACGACAGCATGTCCGGGTCGGGCGCGAGGGCGAGTTCGCGTTCATGCAGGCCTTCGGGGTAAAGTTCGTCCAGGTCCACCTTGGCGGGGCGGGTGGGTTTGAAATGATTGATGATGGCCAGCGGCACGAGCATGGCGCGCGACCAGTTGCTCATGTCCCAGAAATTCACGTGAAACCATTTGCCCAGCAGCAACACCTCGCAGGGGATGGTCGGCACGTATTCCCAGGAATACAGCCCGAGCAGCGCGAGGTACAGCTTGGCAAACGTGTTCATGCGCGGCACGCCGCCAAGATGCAACGCCACTTCGCGCGCGCGCAGCATCCGCGGATCGGTCTCCGGCACACCAGCCAGTTTGAGCGCGAGATACGCCTTGATGGTGGCGTTGACGTCCGACGGGCCGCCGAAATAAATGTTCCAGCCGCCGTCGGGCAATTGCATGGAAAAGATGTGATGGACGGCCTTGCGCTGCCATTCGGGGTCAACTTTTCCGTGCCAGTGGTGATACGCCACCGTGTCGGACACGAGCGTGGAATCCACCATCAATTCGCCGACCCAGTAACCCTCGGGCTTTTGCAGCCCCAGAAGATGTTCCTGCGACCGCAGAATCGCCGTCTCGATCTCTCTCGCAAAATCCGTTTGAAACCGGGCCGCCCGAGGCGACTGCGTCGCCTGAACCCTTGATTCGCTTTCAGTCAACACGGCTATACTGTGCGGGGTTAAGCCTGGGGTGTAAAGTTTTTTAAGTTGCGGCCCGGCGGGCTGAAAAAAAACTTAACTTTTTGTGTTGGACAAACTTGGCGAAATCTCCTAGTTGGAATCAGCGTTTGATTCCTAATGGAACAAACCCATGAGCTATAAGATTTCCCGCTACGGTTGGCTGCCGGATTTGCCTGATCAGCGCGACCATTTTTACGCCGCGCCGGTCGAACGGGCGGCAGTTTTACCCGCCAGCACGGATTTGCGTTCCCAATGCCCGCCGGTCTATGACCAGGGCCAGCTCGGCAGTTGCACCGCCAATGCCATCGCCGGGGCGATTGAATTTGACCGGCTGAAACAGAAAGTGCCCGACTTTACGCCGTCGCGCCTGTTCATCTATTACAACGAACGCACCACCGAACATACGATTGATACCGACAGCGGCGCACAAATCCGCGACGGCATCAAAAGCGTGGCCAAGCAGGGTGATTGTCCCGAAACCGAATGGCCGTACGTCATCGCCAAATTTAAAACCAAACCTTCGCGGCAGTGTTACACCGATGCCCTCCAATACCGGGCGGTTTCGTACCAGCGCCTGGTCCCGGTGCTCAGTCAGTTGAAAGGGTGCCTGGCGTCGGGTTATCCGTTCGTGTTTGGTTTCACCGTTTATGAGAGCTTTGAAAGCCCGTCAGTGGCCCGGACCGGTCACGCTTCCCTGCCGGGCGCAAGCGAACGCGCCATCGGCGGCCACGCTGTGGTCGGCGTCGGCTACCAGGACGCGAAGCAATGGTTTATCGTGCGGAATTCATGGGGCAACCGGTGGGGGCTAAAGGGTTATTTCACGCTGCCTTACGCCTATTTGACCGATGAAAATTTAGCCAGTGACTTCTGGACAATCCGTGTCGTTCAATGATAATCAACCTAACCCGATAAAACTATGACTCTGACCAAACGCGACCTCGTTGTTCGCATCAGCAATGAAACCGGCCTCGTCCAACAGCAGGTGTTTGACGTGGTGCAGAAAACCCTCGATTACATCGCCGAGGCGCTCTCCAAGGGCGACAAGGTGGAACTCCGCAACTTCGGTGTTTTTGAAGTCAAGGTCCGCAAGGCGCGCGTGGGCCGCAATCCGAACAAGCCGGAGACCGACGTGCCCATTCCCGCCCGCGCCACCGTGAAGTTCAAGGCCGGCAAGGAAATGCGCGCCGACGTCTTCAAGCTGTCACCCAAGGGGCAGACGCCGCCAGCAGCCCCGGCTTGATGGATCGGGCTGGACCGGCGTTCGCGTGCCGCCAGAATTGACGGTCGGAGTTCTCAAAATCCGCAAAAGATTTGTTTAGTTTTTGCGGATTTTGTGCTTTTTTGCACTGACTTATGGAACGATTGCCCGGTTTCCGCGATTTTTATCCCGAACCGCTGCCGTCCCGCGACGCGGGATGGAGCTTTGACGCCCGCCAATACGTTTTCAACAAGTGGCGCGAAACCGCCCGGCGTTATGGCTTCCGCGAATACGACGGTCCGCCGCTCGAATCGCTCGAATTGTTCACCACCAAAAGCGGCGACGAAATCGTCGGCCAGCTCTACAACTTCACCGACAAAGGCGAGCGTGCCGTGGCGCTCCGGCCGGAAATGACGCCGACGCTTGCGCGCATGGTGGCCGCGCACGAGCGCAATTACAAAAAACCTGTCAAGTGGTTCGCCGTCCCGCAATTGTTCCGCTACGAACGCCAGCAGAAAGGCCGGCTGCGCGAGCATTTCCAGTTCAATGCCGACCTCATCGGCGAAACGGACCCGGCGGCGGACGCGGAACTCATCGCGCTGCTCATTGACACGCTGCGCAGCTTTGGGTTGACTGAACAGGATTTTGTCATCCGCCTCAGCAGCCGCAACGCCTGGCATGAATTCTATAAATGTGGGAGGGAAGGCGTGCCGCCGTCCCCAGAATCCGGTGAATACGAATTCTTCCAGGTCATTGACAAACTGGAGCGCACGCCGCCGCAAGAGAGTGAAACGAAGCTGACGGCACTCGGTTTTTCACTGGCGGACGTGAACGAGTTCATCGAGTCCGGCAAACCGACGTTGGAGTTGCAGAGCATTCTGGACAATCTGACCGCGCGCGGGTTGCGTGAGTTTGTGAAGGTGGATTATCACGTCATTCGCGGTCTGGCGTATTACACCGGCGTCGTGTTTGAGGCGTTCGACGCCAAGGGTGAATTCCGCGCCATCGCCGGGGGTGGGCGCTATGACAACCTCGTCAAACTCATCAGCGGCGGCAGGGTGGATCTGCCCGCGCTCGGCTTCGGCATGGGCGATGTGGTGCTGCTGGAACTGCTCAAGGCGCGCGGCCTGCTGCCGGAATTCGCCGCCGCCGTGGATGTGTTCGTTTTGATTGAAGACGAGAATCTCCGCGCCCCATCCCTGAAACTCGCGCACGAGTTGCGCGCCGCCGGCCAGGCTGTGGAATATCCGCTGACGCCCGCCAAGCCAGACAAACAATTCAAACGCGCGCAGGAATTAAAGGCCGGTCACACGGTGAAGTTGGAAGGCAATTCCAGCGTAAAAATCCGCAACTTAAAGACCCGGGAGGAAATTGTCGCCAGCTATGCCGACGTGGCAAATCACTTGAGCTGAAAGGGGCCGGTCTTGCCGTTCCCAAATGCAATTGTTAGAGTTCGGAACCCCTTTTTCCCTTGCCCGTAAATGTCGAATTTTGCCCTGAACACCGAATTAGCGCGCGTCGCCGTCATCGCCGGCGACATTACCCGGCAGCGCGTGGAGGCGATTGTGAACGCCGCCAACACGACCTTGCTCGGCGGCGGTGGCGTGGATGGCGCGATCCATCGCGCCGCCGGCCCGGAATTGCTGGTGGCATGCCGCGCGCTTGGCGGTTGCGCCACCGGCCAGGCCAAAATCACACGCGGCTACAAGCTTCCCGCCCAATGGGTCATCCACACCGTCGGCCCGGTCTGGCGCGGCGGCCACCACGGCGAGGACGAACTGCTCGCGAGTTGTTATCGAAATTGCTTCGCGCTGGTCGTCCGGCACGGCATCAAGACCGTGGCGTTTCCCTCCCTCAGCACCGGCGCGTATGGTTTTCCCATGGACCGCGCGGCGCGGATTGCCCTGCGCGAAGCGAAACATTTTCTGGTAAGAAATTCGTCGGTCGAGAAGGTGACTTTGGTCTGCTTTGGCGCGGTTGCGCTGGAAACCCACCAGACGGCGCTGCGGGAAATTTGTGTTTGATATTTGTTCGACCGGCCTGATAAAGGTTTTCCATGCATACTTCTCTTAAGATAACGCTGACGGCGTTAATCTTGTTGGTCCTGTTTTTCGCGACGGGAAATGCCCAGCCCGCCGGAAACGGACTTCTAACCAGCACGACCGTTTCGTTTGATTCCAAACTCGATTTCATGCAATTGCATACCGGGGGAACCAAAGTGTTTGATGCCCGCGGAAAACCGGTCTGGCTTTACGGCGTCAACATCGCGTCGCTCGAATGGACGAATGACGGCGATCACGTGCAGTTGTCCGTGAACCGCGCCATCCATGACTGGCACGTGAATCTCATCCGCCTGCCGCTGGCGCAGGACCGCTGGTTCGGCAAAATGCCGGGCCAGGCGGACGGCGGCGCGGCTTACCGCGCCATCGTGGACCGCATCGTGGAAACCTGCGCGGCGGCGCAGGTTTACGTTGACCTGGATTTGCACTGGTCGGATTGCGGCAAATGGGCCGATGAAGGCGGCCAGCTCGGCCAGCATGTCATGCCCGATAACAATTCCGTCGCTTTCTGGCACGACACGGCCACGCGCTACCGGAATCATCCCAATGTCATCTTCGGACTGTATAACGAACCGCATGACACGCCGTGGGACGTCTGGCGCAATGGCGGGACGGTTCCGGATGTTCCGGCAAAGGAACATCCCGGCCAAACGCGGGTCACCTTTGATGCCGCGGGCCTGCAAACCCTCTATGACACGGTGCGAGCGGCCGGCGCGCAAAACCTGGTGACGGTTTCCGGATTGAATTGGGGGTACGACCTCAGTGGCGTGCTGCGCGGCTACGCGATTGCCGGCACGAATTTTGTGTACGAAACCCATCCTTACCCGGTCAAAAAGGACTGGGACCAGAACTTCGGCGAGGTCAGCGGGAAATATCCCGTGTACGTCGGAGAATGGGGATTTGGCGGGTCACAGCTTGAGGGCACTAATGCCCTGGCTTACGGAGAGCGGTTGCTGAGTTACATAAAAGACCATGACATCCGCATGTGGACTGCCTGGGACCTTCACCCGGCTGCCGGCCCATCGCTGATTAAAAACTGGTCGTATGAACCAACCGCGTTTGGGAAGTTTGTGAAGAAGCAACTTGCCGCCGAGGCCGCGGCGCACGGCCCAATGCCGTGACGAAGCGTCAATCTCTAGTCATTCAAACCCTCAAGCACCAGAAGGACCAAGGCATTCCGGTCATAGGTGAACGGTTGGCAACTGACGCGCAAATTTACCTTGGTCGGCCGGCCTTGTTGGAGCAGTTCCATTTCCGCCCACTGGCGCGTTACAGCTTGGCCTTGGGAAGCCGCCAGGACCGCCTCGCGCAACCCGCAATCGGAACAGGCCGACGCGCCGCCGCATCCTTTAGGCGATTTCGTCGTGTGCAGGCAATGCAACACGTCACCGGCAGGCATTTGTTTGGGGGTTCGTTTGTCTGGTCCGAACAGGCGGGCCGCCGCCGCGTTGCATTCCAGGACATTGACATCCTTGTCCACCACGAAGACCGGCAGGGGCATGGCATCGAACAAGACGCGGTGCAGCCCTTGATCCAAAAATTGAACCGCAAGCCTGCTCATAACCCGGCAGTTTAGCCGGCCCGGCCCGGAATGACAGCAAAAAAAGCAGGACTAATCCATTCCGCCTTGGCAGAATCTTACTTTGCCGCCGGCTCAACCGCGGCTTTTTCTTCCTTCTCGCGCACCAGGGTGGCCCCCTTGCCGAGACGTTTGCGCAAGTAAGTCAGCTTGGCGCGGCGGACCTGGCCGCGGCGTTCAACTTCGATCTTGTCCACGCGCGGCGAATGCAGCGGGAACACACGCTCGACCCCTTCGCCATAGCTGATGCGGCGGACGGTAAAAGTCTCGTTCAGCCCATGACCGCGTTTGCCGATGACGACGCCGGAAAAAATCTGGATGCGTTCCTTGTCGCCCTCGACCACCCGGGTATGCACGCGCACGCTGTCGCCGACCGCAAATTTCGCGTCGTCCTTGCGAAATTGTTCCGATTCAATTTTATCCAACAATGCCTGGTTCATAAAATCAATTCCACGTTTTGAATTTTTAATTTTTAGTTGCCGCTTCTTTAACCCAAAACGGAACGCTAAAAATTAAAAACTATTTCAATAAATCCGGCCTGCGCTCTTGCGTTCGCCGCTTCGCCTGTTCGCGCCGCCATTTTTCGATTTCGGCGTGGTTGCCGGAAACCAAAACGTCCGGCACCTTCATCCCGCGAAATTCCGCCGGGCGCGTGTATTGCGGATACTCCAGCCCCGGCCGCCGGGACTGAACGATTCGTCCTGCGAACTTTCGTCGTCGCCCAGCACGCCGGGCAACAATCGCGTCACGGCGTCAATCACCACCATCGCCGGCAGCGCGCCATTCGTCAGCACATAGTCCCCGATGGACAATTCGTCGTCCGCCAGCTTTTCCCGCACGCGCTCGTCAAATCCCTCGTAATGGCCGGTGACGAGCAGCAACTGTTTGTGCCCGGCCAGCTCGCGCGCGATGGCCTGGTTGAATTTCCGCCCGGCGGGCGACAACAAAACCACGCGCGTGCTTTTGCGCTTCAATTCTTCAATCGCTTCAAACATCGGTTCCGGCTTCAGCAACATCCCCGGCCCGCCGCCAAACGGACGGTCGTCCACGGTCTTGTGCCGGTCATGCGCCCAGTCACGGAGATTGTGGACTTTCAAATCCAGCAAACCGGCGTCGCGCGCGCGCTTGATGATGCTCTCATCGAGCGGCCCGGCGAACATCGCCGGAAACAAAGTAAGCACGTCAATTTTCATTTTCGCGCTCGTCCTCGTCGTCGTTCTCGTAATCGAAACTTGTTCGAGAACGAGGACGGTTACGATTGCTTTTCGTCTTCCACGATTTCCACCGAGCAACGCAGTCCCTTCTTGGCGCTGCCGGCGAGCAGCAAAGAACGGATGGCGTTGATGGTCACGCCGTGCCGGCCGATGATCTTGCCCACGTCCTGCTGGTCCAGGCGCAGTTCGTATACCGTCATCCCCTCGCGTTCCACCGGCGTAATGGACACGGCTTCGGGATTTTGCACCAATCCCTTGACGACATATTCCAAAAAGGCCTGCATGGCGCGGGAAAAACAAAATCAAGTCAGGCCGCGGCGGCGGCCTTGCCCGCCTTCTTGATGAAACTGGCGACGGTCTCGCTGGGCTGCGCGCCCTTGCCTAGCCAATACCTGGCGCGGTCAAGGTCCAGCGAGAAATTGTCGCCCTTCTTCAACGGCTGATACGTGCCGATTTCCTCGATGAACTTGCCATCGCGCGGACTGCGGCCATCGGCCACCACAATGCGAAACACCGGGGTATTCTTGGCCCCGACGCGCTTCATGCGAATTTTTACTGCCATAAATTTTTCAAAAGAGCACGAACTCTACCGTTGCGCGGCGCGTTTGGCAAGCCCTGTTTTGAACGGGTAATGCCCCAAGCTGGGATGGCCGCGGGCTTAACCAGGCCGGATTCGGTGTGAAAGCACCGAAGGGGGCGGTTGCCTCCGGCCGATGACAACAACTGGCGTCACGTTCTGTTGCTTTGGGCCTGGCACTTTGGACGCCGGACTTCCCGGCTTCCGCGCGCGGAAGTTTCCCGCGCCAAATTCATTTTGCAGTTTTCGGTTTCGCCGCTAACCTGTTGTCATGCGTTTCATTGGCAACGTCATCGAAAAATTGCAGCGGCATCCCAAGCGGGTGGTGTTTCCCGAAGGCGAGGAGCCGCGCATTCTGCAGGCGGCGCGGCAGTTTTACGCGCTTGCGGCTGGGCGCGCCCATCGTGCTCGGCGACGCCGGAAAAGTGAAGGCCGTCGCCGAGGGCCTGAACGTTCCGCTCGAAGGCATCCGCGATCATCAATCCCGCCGCCGAGCGAGGATCTGGAAAATTTCGCCAACCGCTTCCATGCCGCTGCGCCGGGAAAAGGGGCTGCGCGCCACCGAGGCGCGCGAGGCGATGCTGCAGCCGAATTATTACGGCACGATGATGCTGGCGATGCACCAGGCCGACGGCGTGGTTTCCGGCGCCTCGCACATCACCAGCAGCGTGCTGCGGCCGCTGTTTCAAATCATCAAGGCCGCGCCGACATCGCCGACCGCCTCGTGCTGCATGGTGATGGAAGTCGAGGACACGCGCATCGGCGAGAACGGCGTGCTGTTCATGGCGGATTGCGGCGTCATTCCCGATCCCGACCGTGGATCAACTGGCGGACATCGCCGTTTCCACCGCGCGGCTTGCGCGGCACATGCTCGGCGTGCGGCCGCGCGTGGCGTTGCTGTCGTTTTCCACCAAGGGCAGCGCGGCGCATCCGTCCATCGGCAAGGTCCAGGCCGCCACCGCCATGGCCCGGCGCAAGGCCGAACAAATGTTTTTGGAGGCCGACTTCGACGGCGAATTGCAGGTGGACGCCGCGCTCGTGCCGGAAATCGCCGAACGCAAACTGCACGAAAGCAAGGTGGCCGGGCGCGCGAACGTGCTGATTTTCCCCGACCTGAATTCCGGCAACATCGCCAGCAAGCTCGTCCGGCTCGTCGGCCACGCCAACGCCTACGGCCAGATTCTGCTGGGCCTGAACCGGCCCGCCGCGGACGTTTCGCGCGGTTCGAACGCGCACGACATCCTCGGCGTCGCCGCCATTGTCGGCGTGCAGGCCACCGATTACCAGAAACTTTATCCGGGCGCGGACGCGCATCTGCCGGGAGAATGAAGATTGAGAAGCGAAAGGTAGAAGGTAAAAGCGGATTCCGCATCGTCCGATTCACCATTTCAGATTTCACGTCCATGAACACTACCACGCCCCGCGTTTTCATCGCCGCCACGCGCCAGAACGACGGCAAAACCACCGCGTCGCTCGGCCTGATCGCCGCGTTGCAGGAGCATTTCCCGCGCATCGGCTACATCAAGCCCGTCGGCCAGCGCTTCGTCGAAATCGAGGAGCAGAAAATTGACGAGGACACCGTGCTCATGGACGCGGTGTATCGCATGAACTGCCCGCTGGTGGACATGAGCCCGATTGCCGTCGAGCCGGATTTCACGCGCAAATATCTCGAAGCCGCCAACAACGAGGCCCTCGTCAAAAAAATCCAGAAGGCCTTCGACCGCGTCGCCTGGGAAAAGGATTTTGTGCTGTGCGAAGGCAGCGGGCACGCCGGCGTCGGTTCGGTGTTCGATTTGTCCAACGCGCAGGTCGCGAAAATCCTCGGCGCGAAAGTCATCATCGTCACCCAGGGCGGCATCGGCAAACCGATTGACGAAATCGCCTGAACCAGGCGCTCTTTGAAAAGGAAGGCGTCGAAATCATCGGCGTCATCCTCAACAAGGTGCTGGGCGAAAAGGTGGATTACGTCACCGAGTTCGTCCGGCGCGGCCTCAAGCGCAAAGGCCTGGATTTGCTCGGCGTGTCTGCCGTACGAACAAATCCTTTGCGATCCCACCATGGATTTGATCCGCGAGGAACTGCACGCCGAACTGCTCAACCAGCCGCCCACGCTCAACACGCTGGTGGACGATGTCGTCGTCGGCGCCATGGGCGCGCACAACGCCATGCAATTTTTCAAGCGCGGCGTGCTGCTCATCACGCCCGGCGACCGCGAGGACATCCTGCTCGCCGCCGGGGCGACGACAGCGCCGCACAGCGACGGACAAAATGGCCGGCATCGTCCTGACCGGCGGCTTGCGCCCGGCGACAGCGTGCTCAAAGCCCTTCAAGCCATGCCGATTCCCGTGCTGCTGGCCAAGGCCGACAGCTATCAGGTCGCCTCCCGGTCCACAACCTCACCGTCAAAACGCGGCCCACCGACGCGGAAAAAATCTCGCTCATCCGCGACTTCGTTGCCAAAAACGTGAACGTGAAAAAGATCATCGAGATCCTCGTAAAATGACGCCGCCGCTGCCGCTCAATCCCAATTTGAAAAATCTGCCGGTGTACCAGCCGGGCCGGCCGATTGAAGAAGTTGCGCGCGAACTCGGCCTGCCCGCCGGGGACATCATCAAGCTCGCGTCCAACGAAAATCCATTCGGCCCGTCGCCGCTCGCCGTCGCCGCGATGCAAAAGGCGCTCGCCGGCGTGAATCTTTATCCCGATGGCAACGCGTTTTACCTGAAACAAAAACTCGCCGCCAAACTCGGCGTCGAACCGGCCAATCTGATTCTCGGCAACGGCTCGAACGAAATCATCGAGTTCGCCGGGCACGCGCTGCTCGGCGCCCGGGCGCGGACGTGGTCGTGTCGCAATACTGTTTCGCCGTTTATCCCATCGTCGCAAAACTGTTCGGCGCGAATCTCATCACCGTTCCGGCGAAAAATTACGGCCACGATCTGCCGGCGATGCTCCGCGCCATCACGCCGCACACCCGGATCGTCTTTGTCGCCAACCCGAACAATCCCACCGGCACGCTCGCGCCGCGCGAGGAAGTCATCCGGTTCGTCAACGACGTGCCCGACGACGTGCTGCTGGTGATGGACGAGGCTTACATCGAATTTCTGGACGACCCGCTGGATTTGGTCTCGCTCGTCCGGCTCGGCGCGCGGCAAGAATCTGATCTTGATGCGGACGTTCTCGAAGATTTACGGCCTGGCCGGCTTGCGCATCGGCTACGGCATCGGGCATCCCGAATTCATCGCCGCGCTGGAAAAAATCCGGCAGCCGTTCAACATCAATCTGCTCGCGCAAACCGCCGCGCTCGCCGCGCTGGACGACGACGAGCACGTGCCGCAAAACGCGCGCGAACAATTTCGCCGGGCTGGAATTTTTGCAAGCGCGCGTTCCGCGATTTGAAGCTCGAATTCATCCCGTCGCGCGCCAATTTCATCCTGGTCCGCGTCGGCGACGGCCAGCAGGTGTTCGAGGCGATGCAAAAGCAGGGCGTGATTGTGCGGCCGATGGGCGGCTATCAATTGCCGGAGTGGATCCGCATTTCCATCGGCACGCCGCAGGAAAACGAGCGGTGTCCTGGCGGCGTTGAAAGCCGGCGCTGGGCAAGATAATAATTGTTTGAATCCCGCGCCGAAACCGCCTACTTGTTTGCTGCGTCTTGAAAGTGAAACCGACCGACCTGCGGGGCATCCTGCAATACATTCCGCAATTCCGCGAGAAGACGTTCATCCTCGCGGTGGACGGCGCCATCGTCACCGATGAAAACTTCGCGACGCTGTTGCTGGACGTGGCGGTGTTGCGCTCGCTGAACATCCGCGTCGTGCTCGTCCACGGCGCGTCGGCGCAAATCCAGGCGCTCGCCGACGAGCAGAAAAGTCACAGCCGTCCAATCTCGACGGCTCCGGCATCACCGACGCCGCCACGCTCAAGCTCGCGCTCACCGCCGCCAACCGGCTGACGCACGAAATTCTCGAAGGGCTTTCGGCCAACGACCTGCGCGCCGCCAGCACGAACGTCATCATCGCCCATCCGCTGGGCATCATCCAGGGCGTGGACCATCTGTTCACCGGCAAGGTCGAGCGCGTGGACACCGACGCTGCTCCAGACGCTGCTGGCGCAGGGCATTATTCCCGTCATCCCGCCGCTGGGTTTCGACGGCGACGGCAAGACCTATCGCGTGAATTCCGACGGCGTGGCGGTCGCCGTGGCGGAGGCGCTGAAAGCCATCAAATTGATTTTCATCACCACGCAGGACGGCATTCTCGTCCAGGGCCGGCTCATCCGGCAGATGCTCGTGGCCGACCTGGAATCCGTGCTGGCGCTGCAAAAAAGCGACATTCGCGCCCGGAGCAGCTTTCCAAGGCCCTCCACGCCGTCGCCGCCTGCAAGGCCGGCGTGCCGCGCGTCCACATCATCAACGGCCGCGTGGACGAGGGCCTGCTCGCCGAGGTGTTTTCCAACGAAGGCATCGGCACGCTGATTTACGCCAACGAATACCAGCAAATCCGCCGCGCGATGAAAAAGGACGTGCGGGCGATTCAATTGCTGACGAAAAAAGCGGTCGAAGCGGAGGAACTGGTCAAGCGCACGCGGGCGGCGATTGAAAAAAATCTCGGCGACTATTTCATTTTTGAAATTGATAAAAATCCGGTTGCGTGCGTGGCGCTGCACGTTTATCCCGAACAGAAAAAGGGCGAACTGGCCTGCCTTTACGTCAGACTCCGCTGCACGAAAACCGGGGCATCGGGCAGGAAGCTGATTCAATACGTCGAAAACAAGGCGCGGGAAATGGGATCTGAACGAACTCATCACGCTTTCGACGCAGGCCTTCACTTATTTTCAATCCAAGGGCGGCTTTGCCGAAGGCACGCCCGACGATTTGCCGCCCGCGCGCCGCGAAAAATACGAGCAAAGCGGAAGAAATTCCAAGGTGCTGGTGAAGAAACTGAAATAAATCCGGCGGCTTTCCAGAGATTGGCTTAAGCCGATTTTCTCCTCAACCGGAATTCCTGTCCCTCGCCCATCCGATGGGAGAGGGTGGCTGCCAGCCGGGTGAGGATTTGAGCCTGCTGTGGCAAATCACAATGACTTTGGCACACACACGGTGGGGCGGCGCTGCTGCGCCGCCTGTTGGCTGACCAGCAGGTCAGCCCTGCCGAATAATCGCCCGTGCCAATGTTAAGTGGAACGGCCATAAGTCAGGGTGAAGTGTCGCGTTCCGCCGATGAACAAAATAAACCACCCGGCGCCTTCCCCATCTCCCAATCGCAGCACGCCAGACCCTAAATGGCATCCAACGGACTTTTCACCCCAATAACTGCCCACCTGCCGACGGTTTTTGAACCGGGTCCAGTCCCCCACCTCCCGCACCAGGATTTGTTCGGTCAGTTCACCCAGGCCTTTGGGGATGGGTTGGGTACATTGCGCTTGGATCTGGTCTGTCTGCACCCTCACCTGTTCGTGCAACGCCAGCGCCGCCAGCCGCAACGGGGTCAACAACTCGATCAGCCACGCGGGCACGCGTAACGCCGGCCAGTTGCGTGGCCCATACCATTTGCCACTCAGCCGGTAACCATATTGCAATCCCAACCCCCGGCCTCGCTGCACAATCATTTTCAAGTCCCGCCGCAGACTCTGCCGCAGCCGGCTTTCGCTCCGACGCCGTTCCTGGGCTTCGCTGGGCACCCGCACCAAGGCCAGCGCGTGCGGGTTGCCCGCCACGAACCGGTCCAGCGCGTTCAACATCGCCCGCGCATCCCTCCGGTCGGTCTTGATGCGGGTGTGTTGATCGTCCCAGTTCCGCGGACGAATGACGTAGTTGGTCACGCCCAGCGCCGTAAGCTGCCGGTGCAAGACATAGCCGAAGGGACCGGCCTCATAGCACGAAACGATCTGCCAGCCTTGGGCCATTTGTTTTTTAACCCAGACCAGTAAATCCGGGGGCGTCAAGCGTTGAGGTGGCTTGGGAGCCTGGCCATCGTATTGCATGGCCACGACGTGATGCAGCAGTTGCACGTCCAGCGCCAGCTTGAGCCTGCGGGTGGGTGTGGGGTCATTTACCGGTTGCACGACGGCAACCGCCAGAGTAGAACTTTGCGTGTTATGCATATGGGCAGACAGTGTGGAACGCGTGTGCGCCCCCTGTCTGCCCTCATGTTTTCTAACACCGCGCTGGAGCCAACGCCGACTGCCCCTTGAGTTTATGGACGGTTTGAGTTATACAACGATTATCAAGTTTGCGGAGCCGCTCGCCCGTCGGCGTGGCTCAGCTGCTATGAGATGAGTCAAGAGATATCGCGGTAGGGTTGGATTTTCAGGTTTTCATTTAGGTTGGCATTGGCAGCTAAAGCGAGGCGACGCCGGGCCCGAGCCATCCAGCTCGCGGCGTCGCCGGTCAAAGTTCCAGAGTCTTTTGCCTGGCTGGGCTTGAGTGCGACTGAATTCGTGGACGTGTTTCCCGCCGCATGCAGGAGTATGAGCTCCGCACAATCTGCTATCCGTTCCCTGCGTCGCAGGGTTACAAAAAGGCCAAGTCCGTTGGCCGGAGGCAGGGAAACCAAGCACGCCCATTCTTTGGAACGGACCCTTGGTCCACTGAGCCAATCGAGCGTGCTCCGTTTCCGAAATCAGTTTCATCGTTTTGCCCTTCAAGGAAAACTCCGGTTCAAGTTAAACCCTTACACCATCACCCAGCCCAGTTGTTCGGGGGTGACTTTGCCCGTCTGCCAGCGCCAAATATCCACCGCCAGTTGCCGGGCCAGCGCCACCAACGCCCGCTTCTTCTGGCGGGTGGCCGCCTTGGGGTTTAACAACAGATGCCCCCAGCGCTGGACGGCTTTGCTTTGCGGTTGATACAGGACCATGCGCCAGGCCAGTTCAATCAACGCCCAGCGCACCCGGGCGTTGCCCGCCTTGGTGATGGACAGGTCGCAGTGACTTTGACCCGAACTGCTCACCCCGCCGCACAGGCCGGTGTAACTGCCGATCTGCTTGCGATTCTTGAAGCGCGACCAGTCGCACAGTTCGGCGATCAGCAGTCCCAGCGTCAGCGGTCCCAATCCCTTGGGCCGTTCCTTCGGGGCCAGTGCCTCAACTTGTTGGGTCAGCGTTTCGAGCAGGGTTTCGACGGCGGTGATGAGTTGGCGCCAGACGGCTAATCGCGCTTCCAGCCAGTCGGGCAGCGTCAGCGGCGCCTTCCACCATTCGCCCCGCAACCGGATGCCCTGGGTCAGACACAGACTGCGGCCCTGGGCGGCCAGCCGCTGCCGTTCCCGCCGCAGTTGTTCACGCTGACGGGAAAGGGCCCGCCGTTGTTCTTCCGCTGGGCTGGGCACGCGCACCACACTCAGGGCCCGCAGGTTCCCGCGGAGGTAACGATCCAGATTCAAGGTCAATTCGCGGGCATCGGTCTTGTCGGTCACCACCCCTTTATGCTGCGGGTCGAGCTTTTGCGGATGCACCACAAACGCGGTGACCCCAAGGGTCGTCAGTTGGCGGTGCAGGTGAAAGCCGCCCGGTCCGGCTTCATAAACCACGAACACCTGATCGGCCAGGGTCAGTTGCTTCTGGACGAAAGGCAGAAAGCTGGCCGGGGTGAATCGTTGCGCCGGCTGGGGCGATTGGCCGTCACACATCCGGGCCACCCGGAAGTGATCGGCGTGCCAATCCACCCCCAGCTTGAGCTGCTGGATACGGACTTGCGTTTCGACGGTTGGAGGCGTAGTTCTTTTCAAGGCATGGTTGAGTATGGTTTTCATATACAGGAGTTGTCGCCCGTCGCGACCTCCAACTCAACTCATGCCTTCTTTGGATCGTTAGGCGGCATAAGCTTATGGAGCTACATGAAATCAAAAGTGACGAAGATGCCAAGAAATGGCGGACTGATTGGGAGTCACGTCGCATACATTATGACCCCATTTTGAAGCCGCGAGTTATGTATTGGTTCGTGCATCTATCTACTAAGCCGCCAACACCACTTGGATTCCTTCGTGGGGACGTGGGTTGCATTGTCATTGGCGGTTTGACTGGTTCGCATATTTGTGGGCATCATGAGTCATGGTGGCAGCGTTTCAGTTGGGTGGTTTCATCGGGATATATTCCAGTTGAGGAAGTAGTTGGTCGCGAGTTGCCGCCAGATTGGTTGCCTCCGTCGTTGAGCGATGAGGATGCAGACAGAGTGCGTCGCATACAAACGAAAGGCAGTCTATATGCCGCCTCCTATGAGTGCTCATCGGTCAAGCGTTAAGTGAACGGTTTCATATTTATTTCTTAAAAGCGTTTTTGTTTTGTTCGGTTCGCGTCTCCGTCCGTATTCACGTTTCCCACTTGGGAGAAGTTCATCCTCCTATCCGTGCGTCAGCTCTGGGCTGAGCACCACAAAACCTATGCGATCGTTTTCAAACGGACGGAGCAAAGGCGGCTCATTCTAACCAGCGGGCCAACGCCCGTTGACCCAAGGCGTCTGGCGAGCGCGCCTCCGCTCCGAAATTCAAGTGAGCGTGGATGGTTTTAGTTCGTCATCACCAGGCCCAGTTTTTCCGGGGTGGTCTGGCCAGTACACAAGCGCCACCAATCCACCCCAAAGCCCCGCGCCAACGCCACGATCAATTGTTTCTTGCGTCCACCTAGGGTCTTGGGATCCAGGATCTGCGCCCGCCACTTTTGACACAGTCGATACTGGGGCTGATACTTCAACAGTCGCCACGCCGCTTCACACAGCGCCCATCTTAATCGCGGATTGCCACACTTGGTCACACTGCCCTGCTGATGCCTTTGGCCCGAACTGTGTTCGCTGGGACACAATCCCAGATAACTGCCCACCTGCCGACGGTTTTTGAACCGGGTCCAGTCCCCCACCTCCCGCACCAGGATTTGTTCGGTCAGTTCACCCAGGCCTTTGGGGATGGGTTGGGTACATTGCGCTTGGATCTGGTCTGTCTGCACCCTCACCTGTTCGTGCAACGCCAGCGCCGCCAGCCGCAACGGGGTCAACAACTCGATCAGCCACGCGGGCACGCGTAACGCCGGCCAGTTGCGTGGCCCATACCATTTGCCACTCAGCCGGTAACCATATTGCAATCCCAACCCCCGGCCTCGCTGCACAATCATTTTCAAGTCCCGCCGCAGACTCTGCCGCAGCCGGCTTTCGCTCCGACGCCGTTCCTGGGCTTCGCTGGGCACCCGCACCAAGGCCAGCGCGTGCGGGTTGCCCGCCACGAACCGGTCCAGCGCGTTCAACATCGCCCGCGCATCCCTCCGGTCGGTCTTGATGCGGGTGTGTTGATCGTCCCAGTTCCGCGGACGAATGACGTAGTTGGTCACGCCCAGCGCCGTAAGCTGCCGGTGCAAGACATAGCCGAAGGGACCGGCCTCATAGCACGAAACGATCTGCCAGCCTTGGGCCATTTGTTTTTTAACCCAGACCAGTAAATCCGGGGGCGTCAAGCGTTGAGGTGGCTTGGGAGCCTGGCCATCGTATTGCATGGCCACGACGTGATGCAGCAGTTGCACGTCCAGCGCCAGCTTGAGCCTGCGGGTGGGTGTGGGGTCATTTACCGGTTGCACGACGGCAACCGCCAGAGTAGAACTTTGCGTGTTATGCATATGGGCAGACAGTGTGGAACGCGTGTGCGCCCCCTGTCTGCCCTCATGTTTTCTAACACCGCGCTGGAGCCAACGCCGACTGCCCCTTGAGTTTATGGATGCTTTGAGTTATACAACGATTATCGAGTTTGCGGAGCCGCTCGCCGGTCGGCGTGGCTCAGCTTTGGATCGTTAGGCGACAGTGAACTATCAAGGATACTATGAGCATCGAATACATTAAGTGCCCGCAATGCGGCAACCGTGACTTTAAGACTTTGGCCGACACCAAGCCGGATGATATTGTCACCTGCACGCAGTGTGGTTTTTCCATGACCTACGTCAAATACCAGGCCATGCTCGATACTATGATTGACAAGACGGTCGCGGATGCGGCCACGAAACTTGTCGAGGGAATTAAGAAGCATTTGTAGTTCTTTGACTATGAGCAGCGGTTCGCTATGATCAACGGCCACAGTGAAATTCACGGTCTGTCGCCTAACACCGCGCTTGATCGTTCCGAAGGGATGTTCGGCCAGTGTCTTCCTTAACTTGAACTTCCAGGGCTCCGCTTTCATCCGCGCCGCCATCGCTTCCATCAATCCTTCATTCTCCTCCCGAGTAATCGTCCGGTTGGCCTTGTTCCGCGTGCATTGCTTCTTCAACGCGCAGCCGTTGCAGCCGCTCGCCCGGTAGTATCTCAGCTCGCGCCCCAGCTCGTACGTGTTGAACCGATGCGTCAGTTCCGCGCCCGCCGGACACACATACACATCCTTCTGCTCGTCATACTTGAACCGGCTCTTGCCATACAACCCTCGCGCACTGTTCGCGCTCGTGTCCGCCTTGGGTACGTATGCCGTGAGGCCCTGCTCGGCGCACCGGCTCACTTCTGCCGCGTTATAGTAACCCGCGTCGGCCACCACCGCGGCCTGTTTTACTTCCAAGTTCGCTTTGGCTTCCATGGCCACGTTGGCCAGTTGTTTCAAATCCGTCACCTCGTTGGTCACGTCCTCTGCCGCAATCAATTTGTGTTTGGCGTCCACCGCCATCTGCGCGTTGTAGCCCACCACCATCCCCTGTGCCGTCGGCATTTTCCGGCTGTCTCCATCCGTCACGCTGATTTGCTTCTGCTCCGCATCCAGTTGCGCCAACAACTCCTTGTGCCACTCCTGTTTCTCCCGCAACGCCGCGATCTTTGCTGCCAGTTCGTCTTTTGTGAGCGCACTCCCGCCCGGTTCCGCCTCGTCGGTGCGGTCCAGTTGCTGGAGATACTCGGCCAGCCGCGCGTCGGCCCGCTCGATGAGGTCCTGGAGCTTGTCGGCATTGAAGTTTTGGTCCCGGGCGTTGACTGCTTGGAATTTGCTGCCGTCCACGGCCAGCAACTGGCCCCCGAACAGTTCCAGCTTCCGGCATAGCACCGTGAACTGCCGGTTCACCGCCCGCAGCGGCTTGAGGTTGTCCTTCCGGAAGTCGGCTATCGTCTTGAAATCCGGCGTCAGCCGGCCGAGCAGCCAGATTACTTCCACGTTGCGCTGGCATTCGGCCGCCAGCAGCCGCGACGACCGAATCCGATGCAGATATCCGTACAGATACAATTTGAGCAGCGCCCCCGGGTCATACGGCGGCCGGCCCGTCGCCGCCACCTGCGCCTTGGCAAAGCCCAGCGCCGCCAGATCCAACTGGCCGACGAAGGCATCCAGGAACCGCACCGGGTTTTCGGCTCTGATATAATCCTCCAGCCGTTCAGGGAACATCAAGGTTTGGGATCGGTCCAGGCCACTGCGATGTTTCATGCTTGTCACTGACCAACCGCAGGCGTAATTGTTCAATTCATGACTGAGTTTTCACACGGCCTCTCGCTGCAGGCAACGCGGGATGGCCGCTTCCGCCGTCGCGGTGTTCTGGCGCGACAAGCCAGTTCCGCTTCACGGTTCACGTCATTTGGTCCCGCGTGCCTGAGCTCTGGACGTTAGGCATCATCGAGCGCGCGCATATATGAAAACCACATATTCACTATTTGCAGTTCCGCTTCTGGCATTGGCAGGCTGTTCGACGATGCACCAGACTGGTGGTGTGAAGGCCGATACCGAGACGGTGATGGTTACATATCATGTCCAGTCCGGCAAAGAGGTGGAGTTTCAGTCATTGCTCGCGCATGCCTGGGAGGTTTATCAGAGTGAGCACATGGTCTTTGCCAAGCCGCACATCATCATTCGAGACACCGAGGGTGCAGGCAAGGCGCGCTTCGTTGAGATTTTTACATGGGTCAAGTCACCCGACCATGCTCCTGACAGCGTGCAAGCAGTTTGGAAGCAAGAGCAGTCGTTATGTGAAGCACGGGGCGGACACACTGGCATCGAAGGCGGCGAGGTGCAGTTAATTACAGGGAGATGATTTTAGTTTCACATTTTTAGTGCGACAAAAGAGTTAACTACATTGCGTTTGCTCTGAATACCACACGCCAACTCCTCATCTTCTTTGGAATCGCCTACGCTTTTGCATGGGCGGTGGCTGCATGGATGATCCTTGCGCATATCCGTGTGGAATTTGTGATTATTGCCAGTTGGGGGCCCGCCTTGGCAGCTCTAGCTACGAACCGTGTCGCCTACGGAAATTATCGAGCATTCCGATTCAATGTGAACTGGCCGCGAACGGTTGGGGCCACCGCCCTCGGCGTGTTTCTCGTGCTCGCCTCGGTGATTGTTTTTCCCGCGGTGGGAGTCGCGGATGCCGGGAAACTCAATTGGAGCGCACTGTTTGCGTTGGGAACCTACAATTATTCCACACTCCTTGGCGGACCACTCACCGAAGAACCCGGCTGGCGCGGGTTTGCACTGCCTCGGCTCCAATCGCGTTTCCATCCCGTCGTGGCGAGCGTAGTTCTGGGCACATTGTGGGCTGCATGGCACCTGCCTTTCTTTTTGTATCCTGGCTGGAGCCAATGCCCAGTAGTGACTTATTTCCTGGTGCTGATTGCGCTTTCGATCCTGATGACGTTTGTCACGAATTTGGCTCGATTCGGGGTCATAGCGCCAATTGCCATGCACGCCGTTTTCAATACTTCGGGCCGATACTTTCAAGGTCTTTTTGCCCAGACAAACCCTGGCGATGGCGGGTTATTGAACAATCTCTTTCACCTGATTCCAATGGCCGAACGCTGGCGGCCTTATATCCACATATCTATCTTTACATTGCTTGCCATTGGGGCATGGAGCGCCGCCATATTGCTCATTGCATTCACAAAAGGCAGACTTGGATATTCCTCGGCATTGGGTTTATCGTTTTCTCGCGGCAACATTGTGGACAACAAAGAGCATGAAGTTTAGTTTCACATTTGTAGTGCGACAAATTGGTTAGTAAGAGAAGTGCCGAGTATCATCTCGTCGACTTTATCATTGTCGTATTCCATGAGACCATGCTACCATTTCTCGGCCAGGGTTTCAATCGTGGCAGAAAATGAAAACCAAAGGCCATTCCAATAGGGTCGCCGCCCGGTTCGCGCCGAATTTTTCACAACCTGCGGCGCGAGCTTTCCATATGCTCGCGGGCAGCTCATGAATAACTTCGGATGACCGACTATTACACTGTATTGACCGGAGTTTGCTTTTACCGCGTACTCTGTTTATAGCTGGTGAGAGAATTGAGCCAGCGTCTTGCGCAACTTGAACATCCAAAGCTCCGCTTTCAACCGCGCCGCCATCGCTTCCATGGGCGGACGAAAAAACGGGCGAGGCGGCCCGGCTTCAGGCCCGTTGCGGGATTTTGTCCCCCCAACGGCGCCAACCCAGCGATGCAATCATTCCACCGATTTGACGATGGCGAGAATGGCGGCCTTGAGCAGTTCAGGAAGTTTTGCCCAAGCGGTGACTACTTGGGACAGACCGTGCAATGGGGCGACCGGCGTTTGTGAGGCTCGTTGTGTGTCAGCCTCTGTAAGTGCTTGAGAATCTGTGGTGGGGGACGGGTTCAAATCCTGTCGCTCCGACCATTTTTCCTCTTTTGCCCCGGGGTGACTTGCAGGGACAAACAGCGACTTCAGCCCCATGTCTAAAGAATAATTTTCACATTTGCTTGTCAGTGGGGGGAGTGACAGCAAATGACCCGTTTTGACCCGCTGCGCCCGAATTTTGTGTGTCTGGTTCAAGATGCACTCTTAAGCGGCGGCTTGGTCAGGATGGTTGGAACGGCGCCGGGGACTTCGGCGCCACCGGACGAACTGTTGTGCTGTTCGTGCGGCCACGCCTCGCTTACGGTGAGGGTTCGGGTTCCAACCGCTTTGCCGGCGAGCGCTTGAATGGCGGATCGGGCGCCGTCGGACGTGGCCATGGTCACGAAGCCGAAACCGCGCGACTTATGATTGACGCGATCAACCATGATATTAACCTCCGCGACATTGCCATAAGGGGAAAATAGATCTGTCAGATCTCTTTCCGTCGTAACCGCGGCCAAGTTATCCACATATACTTTGTTGTGCATGATGTTCATTTTAAATAAAATGGGCTTTTAACTCGTTCCTTCAGGTCGAATTTCCAATCACTTCCCAAGATACTTTGACGGGTTGCGTATCCGGTCAAGCCGTTCGGCTTCCAGTCCGTTTCGAACCATCTGCTGCCGTCTTTGTTTGACGGCATTCACGATAGTTTGAGGAAGCAACCAAACCTGCTTGATCAATTGGATGATCGTCAGGCAAATGAGGTTAAGTATGTTCATAAAGCGGTTTTTGTGTCTTAAAGCCTTCAACGCGGCGTCAGGTTACTGTCCTCGTTCTCCGGGTCTGAAAATCCTCCAGCACCAGGAAACCTGGCACGCTGCCCCTGACCAGACCGCCGACCAACTCCACCTCTGATTCGAACTGCACCGGAAATACATGCTTCGCGTCTTTTCCGAGCAACTCGTAGCTGTCGGCCAAACGCTTCGAGCTGGGTGCCGCCGTGCCACACCAAAGCGAACCTGGCCGCGGCCAGTAACGATGATCGGTTGCAGGGTGCCGAGGCTGGCATCGCCCCGACCGGGTGGTGTGAAATAGCCTTGCATCCTTGACCCATCGGCCGGCGTGAAAACGGCTCGCACAACGAACATGCAGTCCGCGGAGTCAAACGGGCCGGATGCTGTGTATGGCCGGACAGTGGACTCGTCCCGGCCTTCCTCGCCCTCTTCATCCAACCCGAACTCCCAGACGGGAAATGTTCTGAGGTCGTGCAGAGTAAGCTCATAAACCTGCTTTCTGACGCGCAGACCTTGGCTCCCGCCGCAGGTAAGGGGAATATCAACCAACTCGGGGATCGGGGCTTCCCGGCCACCTTCTCCTTCAAACCGGGCAAAATCCCCCGGTTCAATTTGCACTTCCGTCTCGCGATTTTCCATTTTGACCGCCAAATGGCTCTTCGCGGTCGTGCAAACCAATGCCCGGGCGACGACGGGAAACCGTGTGTGGTTTGGAATCATGGTGCCCGTGAATGACCTGTCCGACTTGACCTGTCGGCACCGGCTTCGACTCCGCCCATCAGGCCCGCTTGGGCTTCACGAGCAGCAACACGATTCCGCCAACGAGCGCGAAGGCTCCAACGACCGGCGGTATAAAGTGGCTGTCGGTGGTTTGAATGTGCATGCCAAGGAACTCGACCGGCGTTCCCGGAGTCTTGAAGGTGATGCCCGAGTAAGCGAGCACCACGATGCCAAGAGCGACTAAAATGACTGCAACTACGGTTTTTGTGTTCATATTGAATCTCCAGTTTGTTTTCTTCGGTCAGCAGCTTCTTAATTCAACCGCTTGCGACCAGAAATGAGGTTGATAAGCACCATGATAATGGCAACCACCAGCAGGACATGAATGAAGCCGCCCATCGCGTAGCCACTCAACAGACCAACCAGCCACAGAACGAGCAGTACTATGGCAATCGTGTACAACATATATTTTCCTTTTCTTTCGGCTATTCTTCCTGCCTGCACGCTACGACTTGGGCTGGCCCTTTGCTATGGGGTATTACCCTACCATGCATTCTTGGCGGCGCTTCGCCAAAAGCTGGCCCGCCACCCGCACCGTCAATAAACGAAGCTCCTGAAGGCAAGATGTCGAGAGCTCGGTGCCGTTGGCTGGAGGGAGCTTGCTTTGAAACTACTCGTTATGCGCATGGTATACACACACCTCGCCATTTTCCATGTGGCGACGGCATTGCTGGTTTGGTGTTTGCCAGCGTGCGGGGCTTTGACTCTCGGCCTAATAATGCTTCTTGCGCTTCTTGCCCACCGGTCGCGTCAATACCACCAATTCCGGCATTTCCCAGCCCATTTTCCCCTCAATAATTTCGCGCAGCGCGATGTCCGCCACCCCCAGACTTCCGGTGTCGGCAACCAAGGGACGGCTTATCGCTCCACCGCCCGCATTGAGCTGGCGCACGCGGCTTGAAATCAAATTGACCAGAATGTTGGGGTTGCCAACCATCTCCAGCGCCTTCTTTATAAGTTCAGCGTTCATAACAGTTTATTTTTCATAGACGAAATCCGGGCTTGTCTCTTCCCGGGCATCGGGGCCATTTCACTTTCCAAAGGATAATTCCTCCGACCTTGCCACGGCGTTCAGTTTCGCTGGCGCGCTTTCGCACCAGCCAACCGCAATCCGTCAGTTTAGTTATCTGATGCAGCCATCGCCGGTTCATTCAGCACGGCCTTGACGCCATTGATGGGTTTGGCCACTGCCTTGCGAACTGTGTCAACCGCCGTCGCTCCCACTTCACCAGCCGCTTTCAGAGCGCCGTCGGCAGCTGCTGCTGCGGCGTCCTCGGCACTGACTCCCAATCCCTTGGCGCCTTCGATCGCCCCGGCGACCAGTCCGGTGGCAGCGGCTCCAACGTCACCGCCGGCCTCGGCCGTGTCCCGGATCGCAACATGGGCGGTGTGGCCGATGGTATCCAAAACCGCCGTGCCAGTTTGTTTGGTGCCGCGGAGCACCCCGAGCATGATCCCCTTGGCAGCGTGGCCCAAGTCGGCCCCGACCTGGACTGCGCCGCGGATCGCGCCGCCGGTAACGTTGGCAATGACATCGGTCACCGACGTGCCCACCTTGCCGGTGTCTTTGATGGTGGTGGCGAGA
Source organism: uncultured Verrucomicrobiae bacterium (assembly GCA_963786375.1). Classification (GTDB taxonomy): domain Bacteria; phylum Verrucomicrobiota; class Verrucomicrobiia; order Limisphaerales; family UBA11358; genus UBA11358. The sequence goes on along the minus strand of CAWAYP010000009.1, from coordinate 37,235 downwards.
ATTTGAGTAACGGCATCCACCGTCGCCTGGACGATGTTTCCCGTTCCCTTGATTGCGGCAACGATCTGGTCTTTTACCGTCTCAATCGTTCCCGAATGTGTGGTCTTCATGTTTGGTATCCTTTCGGCTTGTTACGGCATTGTGTCTCCAGGTCGGGGCTGGCTGGCGCGTTTTCGTGTTCGCGCACCAGCCAGCAACAATCGCCTAGATTAGTTGGCCGCCACTGGCACAGCGATGGTCATGTTGTTGATCACGCTGGTCACGCCGTTGATGTCGGTGACGAGCTTGGTGACCAGGCTCTTTTCGGCATCGTTTTTGGCAATGCCGCCCAAGGTGACGACGCCATCCGTCGTTGAAACCGTGGTGCGCAAGGAGCTGGTCGAACGATGCGACAGCAACGACGACTTGACTTCCGCCGTGATGGAGGCGTCATCAATTTTGTCGCCGGCGGTTGCGTCGGGTGTTGCCGGAGTCTTGGCAATCGTCATGTCGTTCACGACCGCTTTGACATTGTCAACGTCCTTGGCGTATTCGCTGGTGAGTTCCTTTTCCGCCAGATTGCTGGCTTCACCGGTCAAGATGACGACGCCGTCTTTCACATTCACGGTGGTGCCGGTGGCGCTCACATTGCGATGGAACAGCAGCGCCAATTTTACCTTCATGCCGATCCAGGTGTCTGAATGTTCAGCCGGTTGTTCGCCGCTGACTTGCAGTTGATTGTCCACGCTGATGACGCCGGGCAGACTCGCCACGGTGTTTTCGGCCAGGGACTTATCGGACGCTTTGGTCACCGTTCCAGTCAGGGTGACAACCCCGTCCTTGGATTCAGTCGTAATCGAATCGTTGGTGAGGTAGGTTTTGAACACATAGGAGTTCGCGGCGGATGATTCGATGCGGCTGTCCGTATCGGAGGCGCGCACGGATGCGCTGGTGACTAACAGGGCGCCCGCAATCATACTGAGTGCGAGCGGATAGGTTGATTTCATTTTCATTGTGCTTTTCTTTCGGTTGTTGTGATTCGGTTTTGTTTATAACGACGACAGGTACGCTATGCTGCGGCCGGGCTCTTCGCTATGGGGTGTAACCCTACCGTGCATTTTTGTGTTTGAATGTGGTTCAGGGCGCGATTTTGTCGCTTACCCACTGGCGTGCTTGGTTGACCCCATCCTTTGTCGCGTCGTAGGCCTTTTGGAAGCCGGCTTTGACGCTGTCCCAGGTGGACTCGGTGGCGTTCTGGGCATCGGCCAGTTGTTTGTTCAACTGCGCTGCCTGATCGCGCAACGCCTGGAGCTTGGGCTTGGCCTCGGCCTTGACCGCGTCGCTGGAGCTGTCAATTTTGGCGGAAAGTTGGTCCAGATCCTTGTTGAGAGCATCCAACTGAACCTGCATATCTTTGACGAATTCAGCCTTCTGCGCAAAGGTATAGTCTTTCATGTCCTGCGCGGCCTGCGTTGTTTCGGTTTGAACCTTGTCCATCTGCTGCGAGGCGGACTGCTCTTTATTGCAGCCCACTGCAATGGCGGCGATGGAAAGGAATGTGATGATTAATGTTTTGTTTTTCATAATAGTGATTTTGTTTTGTTGGGTGATTAAGTTTTGTGCTCACACTATGCTCCCACAAGCTGCGGTGCGGGGCTGGTGCGTGAGGGCTGATGTGCTTCCAACGCCTCCGGGTTGGTGCGATTGATGATCTCCCGGGCGTGAGTCGCTTCCCCATCGGAGCCGTGGGCAATCACAACAAACTTGCCGGACTTGATGGCCGTCTCGTATCGCAGAATGCTGTCCTTGGGAATGCCCATGCCGTAGAGGCCGGCGCCCAGCGCGCTCAAACCGCCCACCACCACGGCGCCTTCCAGCGCCCCGACGAGCCAACCGACGAGCGGCCCGGCGATGAGCAACGGCCCGACACCGGGAATCAAAAAGAACGCGGAACCGAACAACAATCCCCAAATCCCGCCCCAGAAGGCCCCCAGTTTTCCCCAGTGTTTCATGCGGTCCCCGGTATTGTAGTAGCCGACCACGTGCTCATCTGTGTGATAGTCGCGTCCGACAATCGAGAGTTTCTTCATGTCAAACCCCGATTGCTGTAGTTCCTTGATGGCGGTTTCAGCTTCGACGTGGGATTTGTAAATCGCCACGACTGCATTGTTCCTGGTCATAATATTTTCTTTCGTTTTTGTGTTTATTGCCGGCGCCACACTAGGCTGGGGGCCGGCCCTTGGCTATGGGGTGTAACCCTACCGTGAATCCGAGCGACTGCGCATCCGATGGACCGCTCGCAGGACCGTCACTGCGGGTGGAATGACAGGACCCGGCCTATTCCATGCCGGAAAGCAGGTCTGCCAGCGCGACGGTGGCGAAACTGGTGGCGAAGTCGCTCATGGCGTAGGGGATGATGAGTTCGCGTCCGTGCAGCAACGCGCCACAGGTGTACACCACGTTCGGCACATAACCTTCGCGCTCCGATTCGTTCGGCGACAGCAACGGCTCGCGCAGGCGGCCAATCACACGCGTGGGGTCGTTCAAATCGAGCAGAAACGCGCCGAGGCAATACTTCCGCATCGCGCCGACGCCGTGGCTTAACACCAGCCAGCCGGCCCCGGTTTCAATCGGCGAACCGCAGTTGCCGATCTTGATGAATTCCCACGGTTGCGCCGGCGCCAGCAATACTTTGGGCGTCTGCCAGAAATGGATGTTGTCCGAAAACATCAGGAGGATGTTTTCGTCGTCCTGGCGCGACAGCATGACGTATTGCCCGTTGATTTTGCGCGGGAACAGCGCCATGCCCTTGTTCTGCACGGCGGGACCGTTGAGCGTGCTGAATTTGAAATGGAGAAAGTCCGGCGTCTCCACCAATTGCGGCAGGATCATCTTGCCATCGTAGGCGGTGTAGGTGGCATAGTAGGCAAAGCCGCCGTCGTCGTTCTGGAAACGGACGAAGCGCGCATCCTCGATGCCGTTGCTCTGGCTGGCCGTGGACGGAAAAAGGACCCGCTGCGAAACGCGGCTTTCGGGGGCAAAATTCACTTCGTAGTTCGACTCGGCCAGCAGCAGGATGCCGCGCACGGCCCGGTCAGCCGTGGCGTCGGCCGGGTCCGTTTGCCGGCGTTCCGTGGTCAGGATATGGTGCAGGTCGTCCAGGATGAAGGCCTCGGGGAGTTGATCCAGCACGCGCTGGCAAAAGTCGTTTTGCACACCCGCTTCCTGGAGTTTGCGGCCAAAGAGCGCCTTCTCGTAAGCGGCGCTCGGCACGCGCTCCGGCTCCGTCACAAACGGCCCCGGCGGCGTGAGCGTGATGCGATGTTGCGCGCTCGCGGTGCCCATGCGGAAAGTGATGGAGGAAATGTGACCTTCGCCCGTGGCCCGCAAACTCAGGATGAAACGCAGCGCGCCCCGGGGCAGTCCGGTCTGGTCCGGATGCGGCACGATGGAGGGATTGAACAGCGCCGCGGATTCCGGGGAGTATTCGTGTGTGAAGTGGGCGCCGATGAGCGCCTGCCGTTCGTCCGAAGGCACCCACGTTTCGCCCAGGTAATGACGCACCTGCGTGAAGCGGTTGCGGAAAATCTTTTCCACATGCTCGTGCCGGTCCGCAAACTCGCCCAGCACCTGGCCCAGCAGCCGGGCGATTTCCTCATCCGGCAGGGCCATGACGCGGGCGACGACCCTCCGCGCGATGTCGTCGCTGCTGGGATAAAAGGGTCGCATGAGCACCCGCGAGCGGTCGGGAACCAGGGTGGGGCCGATGCGTTTGGCGTGAACGGGTGACGGGGTGGAGGTGATCATGTTTATTTCTGCGGCGAGGTTCAACCCACGCCAGTTATTTGCCAGGGGGTTCCTTGAAACTGGTGATGGTGTTCTGCAACGCCTGCATTTCCGTGAGCGCCAGCAGGAACGCGAGCGTGGACTCGGCGCCCTGGTTCTGGCTCAAACGGTCCACGTGCAAGCCGTCCCGGCAGCCGCCGGTGGCCGAATCGTAGAGCGCCAGGCCCAGATCGTTTCGCCCGAGGAACCACTCGAACGCGCGCCGCGCTTCCGCGACCCAGAACATGTCGCCCGTCGCCTGATACGCTTCGATGCAGGCGGAAATCGTTACCTGGGCTTCGATGGGCTGCTGGTCGAAGACCGCGCGTTCCCTGCCGCGTGGATAAAATCCGTTCGAGCCGACGGGCCGGAAGGAACCGGCATCCGAAGTCTGGATTTTTGTCAGCCACCGCAGGGTCTTGAGGCCGAGTTCCAGCATGGGTCCGTTGTTCAGGCAGCGTCCGTTGAGAATCATCGCGTGCGGCAGCTTGGCATTGGCATAGGAAACCACTTCTTCGAACCACTGCCACTCGCCGGTGGCGGCGTCGGCATGGCGTTGCATGAGTTTGGCCGTGAGCGATTCGCGAATCTGGTTCGCGCGCCGGTCGCCGCTGAACCGCCGCAAATATTCATCAATGCCGATGAGCGTGAATGCCAGCGCGCGCGGCGACATGAAGTCGGCGGCCACGGGCAGGGCCAGTTCGAATAATTCCGCCGCCAGCATTTGAAAACTGCCCTGGCCCGCCTGCGCCACGCACAGTCCCAGCGCCCACAGCGCGTGACCCTGGCAATCCTCCGAGCCAACCTCCTCCAGCCAGTGCCGGTCGAAGCTCATGAAATTGCGGAAGCGCCCGCGTTTGCGATCGAAGGCGTGGTTCAGGAACGCGGCGTAGGTGGCGGCCTGCGCGCCGAGGCGCGGCGAGCCGTGGCCCAGCTTTTGCAGCATCACCGCCAGCACCAGCGCCCGCGCATTGTCATCCGTGCAATAACCTTCGGCAAAGTTCGGCACCGTGAAGCTCGCGTGCTGGAAAATGCCGGTTGAATCACTCATCCGAAACAGATGGTCGAGTTTCATTTCCGGCAACTGCCCCGGTTGTTCGTCGAGCGTCTTGATCGGCGATGATTTTCGCCCGACAAAATTATGATCCTGCCGCGCCTGCTCAAACGATTTCGCGTAAAGCTGCGCCACGCGGCTCCACACCATTTCGCGTCCGAGCTTGTAGGCGTTTTTACGCATCAAATGCCGCAACGGTTCGTCCCGCAGCAGCTCGACCACGGCGACCGCAATGGCCTTCGCGTCGCGGAAGGGAACGAGCTTGCCGCGCTCTGCCGTCAGCAATTCCGCCGCGTGCCAGTAGGGCGTGGACACCACCGCGTTGCCCGCGCCAAACGCGTAGGCCAGCGTGCCGGAGGTGATTTGCGCCTCGGTCAGGTAAGGTGTCAGATAAATGTCCGCCGCGCCGATGAACCGCATTAACTCCTCCACTTCGACGAAGCGATTGAAGAACACGACGTGCTTCTGCACGCCGAGGTCCTTGGCCAGCCGCTCCAGGCTGAGGCGGTAAGCCTCGCCCTCGTTGCGCAGCAGATTCGGATGCGTCTGGCCCAGCACGATGTAAACGATGTTGGGAAATTCCCGGAGGATGTCCGGCAACGCGCGCAACGCATATTCGATGCCCTTGTTTGGTGAAAGCAGGCCGAACGTGAGCATCACTTGTTTGCCCGCCACGCCAAATTCGTCCTTGAAATAATTCGGGTCGGCGAAGGGCATGTTGGGAATGCCATGCGGAATGAGATCAATCTTGGCCGCCGGCGCCTGATAGACTTCGCGCAGCAGCTCCCGGCCCCGCTCGGTCATGACCACCAGCCGCGTCGAAAGCCGGATCAACTCACGCATCACGCGCCGTTGCTCCGCGTTCGGCTCGCGTAGCACCGTGTGCAGTGTGGTGACAATGGGCATCCGCAGTTCGCGCAGCAACGCCAGCACATGACTGCCCGCCGGCCCGCCGAAAATGCCAAACTCGTGCTCCAGACAGATCACGTCCACATCGGTGATGTTCAGAAAATCGGCTGCACGCAAGTAGGACGGCAAGTCCTGCTCCGCAATTTCGAAGCGCACCTCGGCCGGATAATCGTAACCGCCCGCGAGGTCATTGACCGGCACCACCAGACATTGCATGGCGGGAAACTCGGCCGCCATCGCGCAGCGCAAGTCCGTGGTAAACGTGGCAATGCCGCATTTGCGCGGCAAGTAGTCGCCGAGAAACGCGATCTTCCGGATGTCAGAGACCATGGACATAAGTTCGTCCGCTTGATTTTGCGCACTGCCCCGGCCTGCGGCTATGGGGTGTTCACCCCAGGTGGCGGCTTACGGGTCACAGCCCCAGCACCCGGCACGTCTTGCGGAAGTGGTGGCCGTAGATGGAGAGGGTGACAGCCAGCGGAAACAGGGTGGGGCGGCGGAAAAAAGTCCAGAACAACAAACCCCAGTAATGGAAGCGTTCGCGGCCAAAGACGCCCAGGCGAAGGTTGGCTTTGGCGAAAGCCATAAAATAGCACCACTTGAACGAGCCGGAGATTTTCGGACGCTGATACTCGCGCAGAAATGTGCGGATCCGCCGGTAATACGGTCCCGGCGCATAAATGTGTCCCATGAGGCTTTTGTAACCCTCGCGCAATGTTTCCCGGTTCATCCGCGGTATGAAGTTGGTGGTCCCATCCAGGTTGTTGCCGGTGGTCTGGCCGATCAGGCGGCCTTGGACGTTCAGCCGCTGGTGCAGCTTCGTGCCGGGCACGGCTTGCAGCAGGCCGACCATGGCCGTGACGATGCCGCTTTTTTGAATGAACTCGATCTGCCGCGCAAAAATCGTGGGCGTGTCGCTGTCGAATCCAACAATGAACCCGCCCTGCACCTCCAACCCCGCGCGCTGGATGCGCTTCACGTCGGCGACCAGGTTGCGCTTCTGGTTCTGGCGCTTGTTACACTCGGCCAGACCCGCTTCCTCCGGTGTCTCAATGCCGACAAACACCTGGTGGAACCCCGCCTCGACCATCAACCGCATCAACTCCGCATCGTCGGCCAGATTGATGGATGCCTCGGTGTAGAACGGGGTGCCGCGCCGGCCTTTCTGCCACTGGATCAGCGCCGGCAGCAACTCCTCCTTGAGCGCGCGCTTGTTGCCGATGAAATTGTCGTCCACGAAAAAGACCGTCCCGCGCCAGCCGAGCCGGCGAAGACTGTCCAGCTCGGCGATCACCTGGGCCGTGGTCTTGGTGCGCGGCCGATGCCCGAACATCGCGGTGACGTTGCAGAACTCGCAGTCAAACGGGCAGCCCCGCGAGAACTGCACGCTCATCGAGGCGTACCGCCGCACGTCCGCCAGCTCCCACAACGGCGCCGGCGTCTGCCGGAGATCGGGGAATTCCGACGAGGCATACACGCGCCGGGCCGCGTCGCGCTCGAAGTCGCGCAAAAATTCCGGCAGTGTCACCTCGGCCTCATTCAGCACGAAATGGTCAACTTCGGGAAACTGTTCGTGGCCCAGGGTGAACAGCGGCCCGCCGGCGACGATCGTTTTGCCCGCGGCTCGGCAACGCGCGAGCAGTTCGTGCGCCGAGTTCTGTTGGGCAATCATCCCGCTGATGAACACGACCTCCGCCCAGGCCAGGTCCTTTTCGCGCAGCTTCCGCACGTTGACATCCACCAGACGCTTCTCCCATTCCTCCGGCAGCATCGCGGCCACGGTGAGCAAACCCAGCGGCGGCAGTGAAGCTTTCTTGCGGATGAATTTCAACGCGTGCTTGAAACTCCAGAACGTGTCCGGGAATTCCGGGTAGAGCAGCAACACCTTCATGCTCCAACCATAGGCCGCGCCATCGTGCGCGCCATGGGGTGTTCACCCCATATACAGATGGGGACAATTGTCCGATGTTTGCTTTGGTTAGCGGCTCACCCTTGAGCGATCAAGCATACCGGGGAGTTGCGCCCGAACTCGACATACAACATGAAACGAAAATTGGCCCGGTTGTCACAACGATATGTGGCGGCGTTGCAAAAGCACCTGCGGCAAGGCCCGCGGGCGATTCCGCCCTGCGGGACGGCGCGCAGACTGGGACGCGAGGCGGCGGCCCTCAAGTTGGAGACGCTGGACGTGGTCCGGATTCACGAGGGAGCACTGGCCGCTTTGGAAGCCTCCCGCAGCCGGGACGGGGTCATCGAGCGGGCGGAGATTTTTTTTGCCGAGACCATCACCCCGATCGAGGAAACGCATCACGCCGCGCTCAAGACCAACGTTCGCTTGAGCAAATTGAGCCAGACGCTGGAGCAGCGCACGGTGGACCTGACGGCCTCCCGCCAGTCGCTGAAACAGGGCATCGTCCAGCGCAAGACCGTGCAGCAGGCCCTCAAGAAAAGCGCGGGACATTCCCGGAAACTTTTGAAGGAATCACGTCACCTGCAGAAACATTTGCAGCGCCTGACCCACCAGATTCTATCGGCGCACGAGGACAAACGAAAAATGATCAGCCGCAACCTGCATGACGAGATTGCCCAGACGTTGCTGGGCATCAATGTCCGGCTGTTGACGTTGAAAAAGGAGGCCGCCATCAACGCCGGCGGCCTCAAGAAAGAGATTGTCAACACGCAACGGCTGGTGGATAACGTCAGTGAAGAGTATAAAACGGTTCGCTCGTGAATTTGGCATTCATAACAGGACGTAACATGGGACGCAAACTAAACGGGCTGTCGCAACGATATGTCGTGGCGCTGCGCCAACACCTGAATCAAGGTCCACACGCGGACTTGCAGTCGGCGCAGGGGCTGGGACGCCGGGCCATGGCCCTGGGGCTGGAGACGCTGGATCTGGCCCGGTTTCACGAACAGGCCTTAATCACCCTGATGTTGCCGGGCTACTTCTCCAGCACCCGGGGGGAAATGATCCGGCGCGCGGGAAAATTCTTTGCCGAGGCCATCACCCCGATCGAGAAAACGCATCGCACGGCGCAGGAGGCCAACGCCCATTTGAATCGGATGATCCAGACGCTCAACCAGCGCAGCGTGGACCTGGCCGCGTCCAACCGTCAGTTGCAAAAGGAAATCACCCAGCGCAAGTCGGTGGAGGAATCCCTCAGAAAGAGCGAGCAACACTACAGCCAACTGCTGGAGCAGTCGCGGCACATGCAGGAACAATTGCGGCGGCTGTCCCGCCAGCTGCTGTCGGCCCAGGAGGAAGAGCGCAAGATGATCAGCCGCGAACTGCATGACCAAATTGCCCAGACCTTGACGGGCATCAATGTCCGGCTGGCTTCCTTGAAAACCGACTCCCTGCGCAACACCACGGGCCTCCAGCGAAAAATCTCCAGCACCCAGAGACTGGTGGAAAAATCCGTGAATATTGTGCATCGGTTCGCCCGGGACCTGCGCCCGACGGTGCTGGACGACCTGGGACTGGTTCCCGCCCTGCATTGGTTCCTGAAAAACTTTGCCAAGCGCACGGGCGTCCGCGCCAGTTTGGCAACCTTTGCCATGAAGATTGATAAATTGGATGCAGCCAAGCGAACGGTGCTCTTTCGCGTCGCCCAGGAAGCGCTTACCAATGTGGCCCGTCATGCCCACGCCAGCCGGGTGGAAGTGAGCATCCAGAAACTGCCGGGCTGCATTCGCATGAAAATAAAGGACGACGGCAAATCCTTTAACGTGGTACGCGCCTTTCACGCCAATGGCGGCAAACACCTCGGGCTGCTCGGGATGAGGGAACGCCTGGAGATGGTCGGTGGCCGTTTTGATGTCGAGTCCACCCCCGGCAAAGGCACCACCGTCCAGGCGCAGATTCCGTTCGGCAAGGCCGCGCGGGGGGGGGCGAAAAAACCGCTAATGGACTTCGTGCAACCAAACCTTGAATGATTATGAAACGAATCACTGTTCTGCTGGCGGAAGATCACACGATTGTGCGCGAGGGCTTCCGCAAGATGCTGGAATTGGATGACGACATTGAAGTGGTCGGCGAAGCGCAAGACGGCCGCCAGGCGGTCGCCATGGCCAAAAAACTTCGTCCCGCCGTGGTGCTGATGGACATTGCCATGCCCCTGCTCAATGGCTTGGAAGCCACCCGCCAGGTGCTCAAGGTTCTCCCCGCCACCAAAGTGCTCATTCTTTCCGCGCACAGTGATGACGCGTATGTCAAAAACGCGATCGAGTCCGGTGCCATGGGATTTTTGCTCAAACAAAATTCATCTCATGTGGTGTGTGATGCGATCCGGGAAGTCCTAAAAGGAAAAACATTTTACGGCCCTACGATTGCCAGACGTCTCCATCGCCTCAATCTGCAATCGCCTGATCGCGCCGGACGACTCAACCAGAAAGCGGCCCAATTGACTTCGCGCGAGTTGGAAGTGCTCCAACTCATCGCCGAAGGCAAGGCCAACAAGGAAACAGCGGCGGAACTCGGCATCGGCATGAAGACCGTCGAAAAACACCGCGAGCATCTCATGCAGAAGCTCGACATCCACGACACCGCCGGTCTCACCCGCTACGCCATCAGCGCGGGCATCATTGAGAGCAGCGTCCAGTTGACCATCATTTAGTCGCGTACATTCCGCCATCATTGGACACAGTGTCCATTCTAGGAGAATTGTCAGTCGAATATAATCAGGGCCTGGCGAAAGCCGGATACATCAATTCGTCAGGATGAGACGCATCAAAAGCACTACTCCGGCTGACAGGCTGACGACCATTATTCCACCCAGAACGTCAAACCCGGCCTCCGACGCGCGACTCACGGGGAGCACCGAAGTCAACAAATAGTGGAAACCGTTTCGCTTTGCCTTGCCGAAAACTGTTTTCATGAGTTTATGCGTGAACATAAAGACAGGAATACTATGGAGCCGTGCCCTGAAAATATCCATGGGGTGTTTCCCCCAGTCCAGTTGTGACGGTTAAGGCACAGCCTGCAACTGCTCGTTTGAGCGCCTTCACGGTGCGGGAGAGTGTCTGAATTCACACAACGCTAGCATGGGGGAAACACCCCATAACGCCGGGAAGGTTTTCGTGCTTATTATATGGGCTATGAAAATCAACCAGAAGATGAAGTTAACGTTCGGTGACTTGATCACGGCGGCTCCCCAGGTCTGGGGAGCGGGCAGGGCCAAACAGATGGTGCGATCGGCGATCAGCGCGCCCTTGGTGGTCTTTCGAGAGCAACCACATTTTTTGACTTCTTCCGCGAAGGGAAGGTCCGTATGAACAAGGCGAACGCGGTGGCTGACCGAATCAAGATTGCACTGGGAATTACGCTGCTGACCGCCTTGACGGGATGTATCGGGTTTGTTGGCGGAGGTTACGGCGGCGGCGGCGTGGTGGTGGCGGAGCCTGACCTGTTTCTTTTTGGCGGCGGCTATGACCGGGGACGCGATGTCCACGGTTATAGTCAGCGCGGAGCGGAAAGTCGTGCGGCGTCGCATCCCGGCGGCGGCGGGCATGGGGGAAAGCGGTGAAACACACAACGGATTGGACAAAAACAAACCTGATAAACCTATGACAATTTCAAACCCATTTACACGTTTTGCCGGCCTTTCAACCATCGCACTGTTGGCGGGTGTCTGGAGCATTTTGCCGGCGAACCTTCAAGCGGCGGAGCCGAATGAAGCGCAACCGAAACCAGTGGTCGTACAACGGTTGTTCGCGTCGCCGGAGGAGGCCACAAAAGCCTTGCAGACGGCCACCGAAGCCAGTGATAAAGCGGCCTTGAACGAAATTTTCGGCCCGGAGGTCCAGGAACTTTTAACCGGCGACGAAGTGCAGGACGCGAACAATGCGCAGCGGTTCGCCACCGCCATGGCGCAGGGCTGCACGCCGCTGAACGAGGGCGGGGATAAAATCACCCTTGAGGTGGGCACCAACAACTGGCCGATGCCGATTCCACTGGTGAAAACGAACGGGCAATGGTATTTCGACACGGCGGCGGGCAAGGACGAGATCATCAACCGGCACATTGGGAAGGACGAACTCTACGCCATCGGCGTTTGCCGGGCCTACGTGACAGCCCAACGTCAGTTCGTCAGCGTGAACCCGATCGCGGGCGGAGGAGTGAATTACGCGCGGAAATTCAAGAGCACGCCGGGAATGAAGGACGGCCTCTACTGGCCGGCGGCGGAGAACGAACCGGCCAGCCCGTTCGGGCCTTTGGTGGCGGAAGCTCAGGCCGAGGGGTATGTCGGGCACAAGGGCACGGGGCCGCACCCGTTTCACGGTTATTATTTCAGGTTTCTGACCCGGCAGGGCGAGGCTGCGCCCGGCGGGAAAATGAATTACCTGAGCGGCGGCAACCTGGTGGCGGGATTCGCGCTGGTGGCTTATCCGGAAAATTGGAACCAGTCGGGCATCATGACTTTTATCGTCAATCAGGACGGCAAGGTGTATCAACGGAATTGGGGCGAAAAGACTTCCCGGATTGCGGGGGCGATGAAGGCATACAATCCCGACAGCGATTGGACGCTGGTGCCGGATGAGGGAGTATTGAGCGCGGTCTCCGAGAAATGATGCCGGCTGAAGCCGGGCAGCAAGTCATGAAGGCGTGTGGCATTTTCGTGTTGTTTTTGGCGGGTTCACTGGTGGCGCGGGCGGATGACGACACGGTCACCTTGCCGGAACTGATTCAAGGCGCGCAACAATGGGCGCAGGAAAATCTCGATACGAACGTTCTCAACGCCCTGCCCAGGGTGGACGACCCCGCAGTGCAGCAATTCTTCCGCGACCTGCAGCAGCGCTATCAAGGCGACTACGTGGTGGACCTGGCGGCCTTGCGGCAAACGGCCCAAACCATCCTGCCGCTATTGGAAAGCAGCGAGGAAACCCGGCCCTACGCCGCGTGGCTCAAGGCGCAGATGGATTATCTCGATGTCGCGGACGAAATCCGGCTCACGATTCCACCGCCAAACGTTGAAACCAACCAGCCGCCCCAGCCGGTCCCCAATCCCCCGCCGCAAAAGGAACGCGAACTCTGGGTGAAAAAAGTTTCCGCCGCTCCCTGGCCGGCCCGGGCCAGGGAATATGTGCCCGAGTTGAAGCCGTTGTTCGCCGCGCAACAGGTGCCGCCGGACCTGGTCTGGGTGGCGGAAGTGGAATCGGGATTTGACCGGCGGGCGCTGAGCCCGGCGGGGGCGGCGGGATTGTTTCAATTGATGCCGGACACGGCCAAACGGTTCGGCCTTTCCCTGTGGCCGCGCGACCAACGTTATCAGGCGGAACCGAGCGCGACCGCCTCCGCCCAATATCTGAAATATCTTTACGACCGTTTCAAGGATTGGCGGCTGGCGCTGGCCGCTTACAACGCCGGTGAGGGCACGGTGCAAAAACTGTTGGATCGCTACAAAACACACAGTTACGACGACATCGCCGAACATCTGCCCGCGGAAACGCAAATGTATGTGCCCCGCGTCGAAGCCGTCCTCCAGCAGCGTGAAGGCGCGGACCTCGAACAACTTGCCGCGCCGCAAAGTTAACCATCAATGGCTCCGGTGTTCCGCCGGCTTCTTCTTTTCCACCATTGCCCCAATCTGCGAGTCAAGGTTGGCTGCATGGAATTTCTGGTAGGGTTATACCCCATAGCGCCGGCGGGTTTCTCCGGTTAATCTCACTCCATGAAAAACAAAAAGCTTTTCTTCAAAACGCACAAGGCTGGATTCGTGTTGGGTGCCGTGCTTCTGGCGGCGCTGACCGAAGGCGTGAGTTACGCTGGTGGGTTGAGCGTCGGGATAACCGTGACACCTCCCGTGGTTGTTGTGGCGCCTCCCGTGGTGGTGGCGCCGACAGTCGTGGTACCGGACGACTACGTTTATTACCCCAACTATGGCGTCTATTACAACAGCCACCGGCACCAATACTATTATTTGAGGGGCGACACATGGATTTGGGCACCCGCACCGGAGGGTGTTACGGTTGGCGTGCTGCTCGCTTCACCGTCTGTGCGCATGGCCTGGCATGACTCCCCGGCAAACCATCACAAAGAGATGCTTCAAAAGTATCCGAGAAATTGGAAGCCTGCCGATGTGCATCAAGACCGGAAAGCAGATCGGAAGGATGCTGCGCCAGATCGCGACAAAGATAACCGGGATAAACAGTAACAGCGGCCCGTTGATGTTGGAAAAAACTTCCAGCAGTTGTCTCTGCCCGAACCGCCGTGCGGTGCGGGATTTCAAGGTGAAAAATGAATGCCGATGGGTTTAGAGTGATCATTCGCGCCCGGAATACATTTATTTCGGCCCGATTGGAGCTTGAACGCCAGCAGGCATTTGCGGTGATTTATGATCGTGGACCCAACGACGCCAAGGAGGTGGCCGGCAGGGAAAGAATGGAAATTGATGTCCGGTTTTTACAACAAATCACCGAGTCCGAATTTCTCTACAAAAAGCTGGTTGAACTTCCGGAACCGGGCCGCTCCCGGCCGGTGATGTTCAATCCCGGCTTGCCGGGAAATGAAACGGCCAGCCGTCTCTCTCTCTAGGACGAACGCGCTGGGAGCGTTTCATAATTGGACCAGCCGATGTCTCATGCTGGTCCGGATGGCATTGCGTCCGCGCTGACTTTGGTGGAAACGTGCCCGCACTGGCTGCCGTGGCCCGTCAGGCGCATACCGTTCCACGCCAAAGTGGAAACCGGTTTTATCCTGATAACCCGTTGGAATTTCTGTCGCCTTCCAGAGCGTTACAATGATGTCACGGATGTACGATGAGGATCCGCGCCTCTGGAACTCCCGGCGCAAACGGCCAACTGTTTGTTCAGAGATGGTTCGCATGAATAATATTACGTCACACCCGGTCGGACCGCGACCAGGGTGTTCCTGGTCGCCACTGGGAAAACCCTTGGTTTCAGTCTGGCAGCGCAAGCCGCGAACCATTCCTATAGCGGTACATCAAAAACCAGGGACGGACCACCTTACTGGGGTGAATGCCCCATAGCGGACGCAAGATTTTCAGGTGATACTCGTGGCCATGAACAATAAAACCTGGCTCGTGGAAGTGGAATTTCTGGTTTGTGTTGTGGCGGTGGCAACCCTCGCGTTCACCTTGATGGTTGGCAACGCCATCTGGAAGCGCATGGCCGGCGAATCTGCGTGACCAGCCGCAATCAGTTGAGAGTTGATGGTTGGCAGATGAGAACCACGGACCTTTCACCGAAGAATTTCAGCCTTTTCTTCCCGCCCTCCGGCCTCCTCGTCGCGTCGAATTGCCACGTCGCAACTCTCTGAAGACGGGAGCGATGCGAAGACGGATCAACCCTCAACTGGTCACGAGGCCAACAGGGGAAACAGCCCCTGTTGGGACTGCGCAAAGACCGGTGCATCCTGGTGGCTCGCCGGGCGGATGAATTCTGTCTGGCCGGTGTCCGAACGCATCTCTCACCTTCCGGGCGAGCCGGTCAAAGCGCGCCTGAATCCGGTCCAAGCCTTCTTCGCCACTGTCCGGTCGTTGGTATTGATCCTGAACACTTTTATTGTGTTTCATGCAGCCAACATAGGCCGGCAAAGGCGCGTCCGCCATGGGGTGTTCACCTTAATGCGGGTTCTGCTCATTTATTTAACCGCCGATATATCTTGCCCTTTCTGGCAGACGGGATATTCTGCGGACGCTAACGGAGTATAGTTTACCAGGTGTCCGATTGCCCCTCACCGGGGCGTTCCCTCTCCTTTTATTCCCTGCTTTGCCAGCCGGAGCCGCAATGGCGGCTTCAAAACAAACAAAAAAACGTAAGAGAAAGAACAAAAAGTATGTTTTCAAATAAAGCACAAGCCAATTCCCCCGACCGGGGAGCCGTGAAATCCACACCCATCGCTGCGGCGGGTATTGCTTCGCCCAAGCCAAACCGGCATGAAATAACTCCTCCGTCCGACGCGGAAATCGCCACCAAGGCCTACGAGATCTGGTTCTCCCGCGGACAGGAAACGGGAAATGACCAGCAGCATTGGTTCGAGGCCAAGCGGCAGTTGCAGCGGGCGTAAGTGTCCCGGCACCCGCTGGGTTCGCTTGTTCCGGCGGGACTTTTTTGCCATTCGGAAAAAAAGGGCCTTTGTCCCACTCCAATTTCTCCGTCGCGTCAGGTTTCATTCATCGCCATTTCGACATGCCATCTCGGGGCAGGATTCCTCAAGTCCGGCATGGGGAAAACACCGTATCGCATCCGCCTGCTTATCGGCCTAACATGTTGTCGTCAAGAGGCGCTTCCAAACCGGAGCGTCCGCCAACGCAGGATTGATGATGCCGACCACGGACTCGAACCAAGCCGGAAATATTCCGGGCATGATGACAGGTGAATGCCCAGCCGACACTGCGGCCTGGAAGAAGATTGTCGCCAGATACCAGCAGCCTTCCCGGTGGCGCGGCGTCTGGCAGATTGTCAACTCGCTCGTTCCTTATGCCGTTCTCTGGTACTTGATTTATCTCAGTCTGGCGGTGTCGTGGTGGCTTGCGCTGCCGCTGGCGATCTTGGCGGGAGGATTTCTGGTGCGGTTGTTCATCATTCACCACGATTGCGGCCATGGTTCATTTTTCAAGTCCCGGGAAGCCAATGATGTTTGGGGATTCATCACCGGCGTGCTGACCTTCACCCCGTATCAACTCTGGCGCCGGGAACATGCCGTCCACCATTCGGCATCGGGCGACCTGGACCGGCGCGGTCTGGGTTCGGTGTGGACGCTGACGGTGCAGGAATATCTGGAGGCGTCCCGCTGGAAACGGTTCGCCTATCGGCTGGCGCGAAACCCGTTCGTGCTTTTCGTGATTGCGCCGTTTTTCTTGTTTGTCATCAAGCACCGGTTTTCCACCAAACCAGCGGGCCGGCGGGAGCGTCAGTCGGTGTATTGGACCAATCTGGCGATTTTGGGAGTGGGCATCGGGTTGAGTCTGGTTTTCGGCCTCAAGGCGTATCTGGTGATCCAGTTGACGATGGTCATGGTGGCCGGCTCGGCGGGGGTGTGGCTGTTTTACGTGCAGCACCAGTTCGAGGGAGTCTATTGGCAACGGCACGAGCAATGGGATTATCTTGCGGCGGCGCTGCACGGCAGTTCATTCTACAAGCTGCCGAGGATTCTCCAATGGTTTTCGGGCAACATCGGCTTTCATCATATTCACCATTTAAGCCCGCGAATTCCCAATTACAACCTGGAGCGGTGCCATCAGGCGGAGCCGCTGTTTCAAACCGTGCCGCCCGTCACACTGTTCTCCAGCCTCAAATCCTTCACCTTCCGGCTCTGGGATGAGGAGCGGCACCGGCTCGTTGGTTTCCGCCATCTTCAAAATATCCGGTAGGGAAACACCCCATGGCGCCCGCAGAGCATTTCGACTTAATTGTCGTGCTATGAACGAAAATAGAATGTTACAAACGGTAGAGCCAGCCGGCGAAGCACTTCACCGCCAGACAAAACCGCCCCGCTGCATTCTCGTGAAGGAGGTTGAGCCGGCCAGCGCGCCAGTTCAATGCCGGACGAGTCCGCCCCCCCGCATTCTCGTCGTTGAAGACGAACCGGACATCCGCCGTCTCAATGCTGAAGTGCTGAAGAGTTTCGGCTATGAGGTGGACACTGCCGAAGACGGCCTGGTAGGCTGGAAGACGCTTCATGCCGCCCGCCACGCCCCCGAAAGCTACCATCTTCTGATCACCGACCACGACATGCCGGGATTGACAGGCCTGGCTCTGGTCAAGAAGCTGCGCGCCGCCCGCATGGCCCTGCCGGTCATCATGGCCACTGGAAGAATCCCACCGGAAAACTTGTTCACCCGATATCACTGGCTCCAACCCGTGGTTACACTCATCAAACCCTATTCCGTCGAACAGTTGTTGGGAACGGTGCAAGCCGTTCTGCGCACAGCCGACAGCGCCCGCGGGCAGCTCGAATCACTGCCAAACTGGCGAAGCCAGCTACCCGCTGATGTTTTACGGCTGTGATGATTCTGCTTCGCGGTTCCGTGGTCAGTTGATCGGCGAACACCTCGACAGGCTTGGTCGGTTTCTTTTGGCTCAATTTCAGCCCGCGACCTGAGCCTCTGCCGGGCGAAAAGCGTCGGATCGGCAGACATTGCAGATGGGGAAAACACCCCATAGCGCCATGAGTGTTCCTCCTTATATTTACCATGCCATGAAAGATAATGAACTATTGCAAGCAGGCTCGCTGTCAACGTTATTAAAACGGCGGCAACGGCTTCTTACAGTAAAAGATAATGAACTATCGCAAGCGGTAGAGCCGGCCGGCGCACCATTGCGCCGTCCGACGCATTTCTCCCCCCCACGCATTCTCGTGGTGGATGAAGACCGCGACCTTCGCCTGCTGTACACCGAGGCATTGGTTCGTCCCGGTTACCATGTGGACGCCGCCGAAGACGGCGCCGCCGCGCTGAAGGCGCTTCGGGTCAACAACTACCATCTTCTGATCACCGAGCACAGCCTGCCCACGCTGACCGGCGTTGAACTGGTCAGGACATTGCGTGCCGCCCGCATGGCCCTGCCGGTCATCATGGCGGTAGCAAGATTGCCCATCCGCAAACTGGCTCAAGACCCGGCGCTGCAACCGGTGGCCGTGCTGACCAAGCCTTTTTACATCAGCCAGTTGTTGGAAACGGTGAGGGCAGTCCTGCGCGCGACCGACGGTCCCCGCATTGCCCCAACCTGCAGGTCAAGGTTGGCTGCATGAAATCCCTGGTAGGGTAACACCCCATAGCGCCCTTCCGCGTTCCAGCTTAGGCTCACCGCATGAAAAATAAAACACGCATTCAAAGGGGAGGCAATTTATGTCACTGATTTCTCTCGCCATCACCCTGGTCGTCATCGGTGTGCTGCTCTGGCTGGTCAACACCTACATCCCGATGGCCGGATCCATCAAAAAAATTCTCAACGCCGTGGTGGTGATTTGCGTTGTCGTGTGGTTGTTGTTTGCCTTTGGCATTCTCCATCACTCCGGCGAAATCCGCGTCCCGCAGTTACAGTAGCCAGCCGCCGTCAAACGCAAGTCCGAAGTTATGAACGCATCCGTTGAAGCTGCTGGCGACAAACCACGACCGCGCCAACCCGACTCCGGGCGAATCCGGTCCACCCCATTTTCGTGGTGGACAATCATGAACTTTCCGGCCCGGGAACAAACCCGCGTCCGGAGCGTCAGTCGCGGCCGGCGCGCACAGTGGAAGGACACACAACCATGAAGGCAAGAGTATTCGAGGTCGTTCTCCATAAGCTGCCGTCCGGCAAGTCGCCGGCGAGCGCCCTGGAGGAACAGCTCAACGACTTTCTGGCGCAACACCCGGATCTGCGAGTGGCGGCGACGCACATGAACACCATCGTCACGCCGGCCGAACCGAACGCCATGCCAAGGTCGGAAGAATCATCCGTAGTCATTTTCTGCACCGTGTTTTACACGGAATAGAGAACGCGACGAAATGCATGCCCAATGAATCCCGCGGCCGCGTCCGGCTTTTCGGTTGTAGAAAAGATGTTGGGGACAAGGAAATCAGCGCGGCGGTCAAACAAGTTCAGCGCTCGGGCATGGTAGTATGCGAAAAATGATCCGTCAGTTATTTTCCGGTTTGCGTTTACGCCTGCTGTTGCTGGTGTTGCTGGCGTGCGCTCCCTTGGTGGGATTAACGCTGTACACGGCGTCGGAAGAGCGTCAACGACTGGTGAAGCAATGGAATCAGCGTTCGCAGGAGATGACGGAATTGGCCACGCGGGAAGAAGGGCGGTTGACTGGCCAGACGCGCCAGCTGCTGCTCGCCCTGGCGGAGTCGTCTCCGGTGCGCTCGGGCAACCGGCGGGGTTGCAAGAAATTGCTGGGCGATCTGCTCGGCAGCTATCCGCGTTACGCCAATTTGGGAGTGGTTGAAACCAATGGCATGGTTCTGGCCAGCGCGTACCCGATGATGGAACCGGCCAACCAAACGAACCGTGCGTTTTTCCGCCGCGTGCTCGCAACGCGCGCCTTCGCGATTGGCGATTTTCCGGATGGACAAGCGGCCGGCAAGTCCACCGTCAATTTCGGCCTTCCGGTTTTTGATGCCACCGGGCAGGTCCAGGCAGTGGTCTTTGCCACGCTGGATTTGGATTGGGTCAGTGATTACGAGTCCGCGCTGCCGGCGCAATTGCCCAAAGGAGCGACGTGGACCGAGGTTGACCGCAACGGGAAAATCCTGGTTCGTTATCCCTCGCCGGAAAAATGGATCGGCCGGCCTTTCCCGGAACCATCACTTTTAAAAACCGTCTTCAGCGAGGACCGCGGCGTGGTGGAGACGATGTCTTCGAATGGAATTCCTAGTTATCATGCGTTTGCCGCCATGCACAGCCAGCTTGTTCCCGACGAGGCCGTCACCATTCTCAGCAGCATCCCCAAGCAGGTTCTCTTTGCCGCAGCGGACCGGCGGCTGACCGAAAACCTGGCCGGGTTGGGAATTGCCGCCGGCTTTGCTTTCATGCTCGGCTGGATTGGCAGCTACCTGCTGGTCCTGCGCCCGGTTCGGACCCTGGTGAAATCCAGCACCCGGCTGGCCACGGGGGATCTGAGCGCGCGCACGGGACTGGCCCACCGGGGAGATGAATTGGGCCAGCTTACCCGCACCTTCGATCAAATGGCCCAAGCCCTGGAACATCGTGAAGCGGAACGCCAGTCGGTGGATTACGCGCTGAAAGCTTCCGAAAACCGCTACCGCCGGCTGTTTGAAACCGCCCAGGATGGAATTCTGATTCTCAATGCGGACACCGGGCAGATTGATGATGTCAACCCGTTCCTGACCGATATGTTGGGCTACAGTCGCGAACAGCTGCTGGGAAACAAACTCTGGGAGATTGGCCCCTTCAAAGACACCAAAGCGTCCAAGGCGTCGTTCCGGGAGTTGCAGCGTGAAGCCTATGTCCGTTACGAAGACCTGCCGCTGGAAACCAGCGCCGGCCAGCCCATCAACGTTGAGTTTGTCAGCAACGTCTATCAGGTCAACGGCGACAAAGTCGTTCAATGCAACATTCGTGACATCACGAAGCGCAAACAGGCCGAGGCAAAACGCAAGGAATACAGCCGCAAACTTCAGGTGCTTTCCCGCCGGCTGGTGGAGGCGCAGGAAACCGAACGCCGGAACATCGCGCGCGAACTCCACGACGAAATCGGCCAGGCCCTTACCGTCATCCAATTGAACCTGCAAGCGATGTTGCAATCGCCCGGCACCGCCGCCCTGACGCCGCGCTTGAACGAAAGCCTCGAAGTGGTCGAGCGCGTGCTGGAACAAGTGCAGGACATCTCGCTGAATTTGCGTCCCGTCCATCCTGGATGATCTGGGATTGGAACCGGCCCTGCGTTGGTACACCGATCGGCAGGCGGCGCTGATCGGGTTGCAAGTCGAAGTTCCACGCCGACCGGCTGGAGCAACGCCTGGATCCGATGATTGAAACCGAATGTTTCCGCGTGGCCCAGGAAGCCTTGACCAATGTGGTGCGCCACGCCCAGGCGAAAGTAGTGACGGTTGAATTGCGCCAGAAAGATGAACAACTCCACCTGCGCGTGCATGACGATGGGATTGGGTTTGATGTGGCCGCCGTCCGGGAAAAAGCCGTGCGCGGCGCGAGTCTGGGTCTGTTGAGCATGGAAGAGCGTGCGGCGCTGGCCGGCGGCGGACTGGAATTCAACTCTGTTCCGGGGCGGGGCACCGAAGTCCACGCCTGGTTCCCATTGAAGTGGCAGACCCCACCGTCCGAATCTGAAACCCCATGAACAATCCCATCAAACCCATTCGCGTCATGCTGGCCGATGACCACACGCTCGTGCGCGCGGGCATTCGCGCGCTTGCTGGAAAAGTTGCCGGGGGTGGAAGTGGTGGGCGAGGCCGGTGATGGCCGCGAGGTGCTGAAACTGGTCAAGCTGCACCGGCCGGATGTGGTTTTGATGGATATTGCCATGCCCGGCCTGAATGGGCTCGAAGCGGCGGCGCGCATGGCCAAGGAATTTCCGGACGTGCGGGTCATCATCCTCTCCATGCACCACAACGAAGAATATGTCTGGCGGGCGCTCAAGGCTGGCGCGGCCGGCTACCTGCTCAAAAAAGCGGCGACGGCCGAACTGGCCACCGCCCTGCAACATGTGGTGCACGGGGAGATCTATCTCAGCCAGGAAATCTCCACCCGGCTGCCAAAGAGCTTTCTTTTGGATGGGATCGCCGAAACGGAAAGGTCCGCTCGAACAATTGACGGGCCGGCAGCGCGAGATTCTCCAACTGATCGCCGAAGGCCAGAACACCAAAGGCATCGCCGAAGTCCTGAAGGTCAGCCCCAAGACCGTCGAATACCACCGCATGAAATTGATGGGTTGCCTGAACGTGCATGACATTCCGGGCCTGGTGCGTTTCGCTTTGCGGGCCGGATTGCTTCCGCAGGAAAAGCTGGCTGCGGGCTAGAGCATTTTCTATTTAGATAGACGCATATCGGGCATGACGAAAGAAGCCCCGGCAATGTTGAGCTGAGAAGGAGTCCAGGGCCGTGGCCAAGGCTGAATGAAGCTCACCCAAGGTACGCGCCGCTGCGTGGCGCAGGTGTGCCTTGAGTTTGGCGAAAGCTAGTTCAATGGGATTGAGATCAGGGCTGTAAGGCGGCAGGTAGCGAATGCCAACTCCGCGAGCCGAGAGCAACGGGCCGATCTTTTGGATTTTGTGAGTGGAAAGGTTGTCGAGGATGAGCGTGTCGCCTGCACGCAGTTGCGGACCAAGCACCTGCTCAAGATAAACCGTGAACACCTCGGCATCGACGGGGCCTTCGACCAAAAAGGGGGCTTCAACGCTTTCCTGGCGCAAAGCGGCAATGAAGGTGGAGCTTTGCCAGTGACCGTGCGGGATGGTGCTGAGGCAACGTTGGCCAATCGGACAGCGCCCGTAACCGCGGGCCAGCTTGGTGTTCAGGCCGGTCTCATCGATAAACACCAGTTGGCGAACATCCCAGTCGGGCTGTTGTCTGCGCCAAAGTCTCCGAGCGGCTTTAACGTCCGGCCGATCTTGCTCGGCGGCGCGCGTCGTTTTTTTTATAGCTCAAGCCCAGTTGCTCTAGCCGATGCCACAAAGCGGTGATGCCAATGGAAACATGCAACTGCTCCAGACACCGCTTTTGGAGTTCGTTGAGCGTCAGATCGGCCTGGGCTGCAATCCAGCGGCGCAGCGTTCGGTCATGCTTTTCCAAGCGGGAGCGCCGGTAACCGCCGATCTTTTGGGGTCGGCACTGGCCCGTTAGATGGTGCTGCTTCCAAAAACGCTCCACGCTTTTGCGGCTGACGCCAAAACGCTGGCAAACGTCGCCGGTGCCCTCCCCGCGCTCTCGCGCGGCGATGATCCGCTGTCGTAAGTCCTGGCTCAAAGGCCGCATAGTTCCCTTTTCATGAAAAGAGAATAGCACCAATGGCCAAATGCGTCTATCTAAATAGAAAATACTCTAGAAACTTTCAAAAAATTCCACAGGTCAATTCGGGCTTGATCGGCTGCGGCCGTCCGGCGATTGCCAGTGTGTGCGACGCAACCTGGATGCCTGGCGACCACTCCAACTGGGGTTTGGATTGTGCGCCGGACCACTTGGTCAAAACAGGTTTCCGGGCCAAATTATATTTTGAGTTTCATCATTTTCCTTTCCGTTTTCAACCGCCGCCGGCTGGGCGTCTTTTTTACCATCCGCCGCGGGCCGTGGCCTTGCGGGTCAGCCGTCTCGTGGAATGTATCTCCCGGCCGATGCCGGCGAGATGCCAGCGCCAGTGGCCGGCGCGCATCGCCGCCGCCAGGTGCAGGCATGATCGGCCCAAACGTCTTTGGCTGAGATAGAGTGACATATTTTTAATTTCCGTTGATGCCTGACCGGAGACCGCCGGAGCAGTTTCACGATCCTGCCCTGCTGCCGCCGCGACAAGTTTCCTGTCTTGGAGATCGTTTCACGGTCATCCTTGTATGCGATAGAAACGCTTTGAAAAACTCGCCGCGTTGGTGTCGGTAAAATTCAACGAACCGCTGGCTCCCATCGTCACGGAGCCGATGACTGTCCAGGTGATTAAATCCTGCGACGCCTGGATGTTATACGTGTGGCCAATCGTGCCGGTCACGGTCAGAATGAACTGCTTCACAGGCGTGACTTGGAGTTGCACTGCGGGAAGTGTCGTCGTTGCACTTCCCGACACGACGGTGTTCGTTCCCCCGCCGCCAGTAAATGTCATACCCTGACTGTAACTACCCGCCGTTGTCGGACTGAACGCCACCGTCACCGTCTGGCTCTGGTTCGATGCCAAACTGTAACTCCCGCTCCCCACCAGGATGAACGGCGCCGATACGCTCCCCGTCCCGCTCAACGTCCCCCCGCCCACATTCTTCACTGTAATACTGTTCGTCACACTCGTCCCGCTCAACACCGTCCCATAACTGATGCTCCCCGGACTTACTGAAATCGCCGCCGGGGTGCCATTTGATGCTCCTCCACTTGCGTATTCATAAGCCCCAATATCCCAAGCGCCGCTGGCGGGCCGCGAATTCCCGGTCAAATCTGTGGTAAAAATCGAAGACAGGTTTGTCCCCGCGCCAATCAAGGGACTGCTCGAAGTGAGGTGATAATTTGCAGCAGCCTCGTTCACAAACCCCGGCGAACTTCCAGAATAATTATCCACTTGCGGAATTTGAGACAATGACATGGCCGGGAAGCTGGTAGTGTTGTTTATATTGTCAACGCCCATCCCCCAAGGGCTGTTGATGATTACACAGTTTATTACCGCGTCATTGGCCGATGAACGCTGATTACCACTGTCGCCCTCGCTGTAGAAATAAATCACCTCGCCTTGATTCGCGCCCACATTATCGAAAACGCAATTGTAGAATTCAGTATTGGGGATGCCACTGAAAAAGCAGTTGCTGATATTTCGGAATATACAATTTTCAAATATCCATCCAAATGTCCCACTATTTATGTCCATCTCCGTGTTCCCAACCTGGCAGGTCGAATTGATGACGAGGCAGTCTTTGATTAACACATTATAGGTGCTGCTGCCCCAGGTCTGGACGAAGTCGGTGTGGTTCTCCGCGTAGTTGACCTCGTTCACGTTCGTCACCACGCACCCGGAAATCAGTTGGTTGTTGCCCCAGATGTGGAACACGTCAATGTCGTTCATGTTCGCATAGACGCAGTTGATCACCGTATCGTAGTTGCCGTTCAGGTTGACCATCGTCGCCTGGTCGGAAGCCTGTGCGCCATAGTTGGCGACCGGGGAATTAGTCAGAACATCGTACTGGCCGTTGACCGCGATGGCGCAAAACCCGCCGGCCGAGGGCGGCGAGCAGGTGATGCCGGACAGGGTAATGTAATTGCCCGATAATGTGATATTGCCCGCGATCACCACACCGTTGGCGCCCAGAAACGTGATCGGGCTGCTGACGCCACCGGAATTGTTAAACGCCACATTTTCATTGTAGGTGCCGGCGGCGAGGTTGACGGTATCGCCGGCCGAGGCCGTGCTTGCGGCTTTGCTTACCGTCAGCCACGGCGCGCCCTGACTTCCGTTGTTGGAATCATTCCCGCCCGGAGACACATACCAGGTGGCAGCCGGGGCTTGGATGGGGTTGTGGAGCAGTGCGAAAAAAAGGATTCCTCCAAGAACTCTTGTAAGTCCCCTGATTCGCAAAGTCCAACCCAAAGCCGCGCCGGGGCGGTTCGCTTTTTGTCCGGAGATGGTTCGCATAAGTATCGTTACGTCCCATTTGGCGTGACCGCGACTAGGGTGTTCCTTGCCGCCACTGGGAAAACCCTTGGTCTGGATTTGGAAGCGTGAGCCGGGGATTGATGGCGGGATGAACGGGCGGTGGTTCAAGCGTCCCCGCGCACTGTATGGCTTCCGCGCCGGAATTTAATTCGTCGTGTCCTTTGGTAGGGTAACACCCCATGGCGCCGGCAAGGTTTCCCTGTACTTTGTGGTGATGGGCAACGAGTATTTTCCTGAAATCAAAGGTCAACCGTCCCGATAAATCACCAACCATGAAACACAATCACAATCACGACAACGCCGGCAGCGCCGGCGTGCCACTGGTGCCCGTTCGCTTTGAATTCACGCATCCCGACGGCCACCACCGTTTGCGTCGCGGGAACCTTCAACCAATGGCAGCCCGAAGCCAAGACGCTGCATTCCTCCGGCGTCGGTCGCTGGTGGAAGGAAACGGCTTTGGCACCCGGCACCTACGAATACTGCTTCGTGGTGGACGGCCAATGGATGACCGATCCGCTCGCCCGGGAAACCGTGCCCAACCCGTTTGGCGGGAGAAACTCGATCTTGAAGGTGGCCGGCTCGCCGGAAGCAGCCCATCTCGCCGACGCGGAAAATTTACCACTCAAAAACGCAAACAAACAGAAAGCAAAGAAAAATATGAACAAACAAACACAAGCAACCAGCAGTGACATGGGCACGCTCGCCGAAGATGCGCGCGCGCTTGATGGCGGCCACGGCGGACGTGGCCGGAGAAAAAGTCAGCGAAGCCCGCAAACGTCTCGCCGCCGCGCTGGAAAGCGGCAAGCAGATCTTTGGCCGGGTCAAGGACAAGGCAGTCGAGGGCGCCAAAGCCACCGACGAGGCCGTACACGAGCATCCCTATCAAGCCATCGGCATCGCCTTTGGTGTGGGGGCGCTCATCGGCTATTTCGCCGCTCGCCGGTGCTCCCGCAACTGCGATTGATCCCGTTATGGAACCAGCCACCATCGGGGTCGGGCAACTCGTCGAGACGTCAAAGCGCTTCGTGCGGCGACTGTTCACCATCGGGGAAAACCGGCTCGAATTGTTGATCGTGGAAGTGCAGGAGGAGCGCGAGCGTTTCCGGCACGCTTTCCTTTTGGCCCTTGGCGTGGCGGCGTTCGGGCTGCTCGCCGGCATTACCCTGACGGCGGCCATCGTGGTTTGGTTGTGGGCTTGCTCACCGGTGGCCGTCCTCCTGGCATTAACCGGCCTCTATGCCGCCGCCGGGATTTTTCTTTACCGGCGACTCACCGGATTGCTGCGTGACTGGCAGACGCTTTCCGCCTCGCTCGACCAACTCCGAAAGGACCGCGCATGTCTGGAAAAAACCCTCGCTTGAATCCGCTGGCATCGCGTAAGCAATTGTTGATCGCCGAAAGCGAACTCAACCGCGCCCAACTGGTTCAGGAATGGCAGGCGGTGGCGGACGGAGTTCGCTCGGTTGCCGACCGGGCCCGAACCCTTCGTTCCGTCGCTTCCGCCGCCGCCAGGCTGGTTGCCGGCTTTGCGTCCTTCCGTCGCAAAAAGTCCGCGCCCGCCGCCGAAAAACCTTCATGGCTGCAAGCCGCTCTCAAGGGCGCAGAACTGATCTCCACCGTCTGGCAGGCGTTCCGCTCACCGGGCCGGGGTCGGGACGGAATTTAATTCGAAAATCCGCGGGTAGGGTAACACCCCATGGCGCCCGCCTGTTTTGGGATTAGTCTTATTCCATGAACGACAAAAAGCTTTTCTTCCAGACCAACAAAGTCGGACTCGCATTATGCGCTGCGCTCCTGGGGACAGTGACCGGATGCGTGGGGTATGTGGATGGGCCGCGCGCCGGGGTCCAGGTGGAACCGTATGCGTTCGCGGCGCAGGACGACTATGTTTATTACCCCAACTATGAATGCTATTACAGTGTCAGCCGGCACCAATACGCTTACCGGGAAGGCAACGCGTGGGTCGCGCGGCCAGCGCCGCGTGGTGTCTCGGTGAAGGTGTTGCTGGCTTCACCGTCGGTGAAGATGGATTTCCACGACTCCCCGGCAAATCATCATGCGGCGGTGGCTAAGCAGTATCCGAAAAACTGGAAGCCGGCCGGTGCGAAACAAGGCCCGAAAGAAAATCGGAAGGACAACCAGCACGACCAGCCAGGGGACAATAACCGAAGATAACCAAGCGAACCACATTCGCACCTTGAAAGGAACATTATGTTTGGAACTATTTTATTGGTTTTGCTCGCTCTGATGCTGATCGGTGCATTCCCCGCCTGGCCACACAGCCGGAGTTGGGGTTATTACCCAAGCGGCGGACTGGGCCTGCTTTTGGTCATTTTGGTTGTCCTGCTTTTGCTGGGCAGAATTTGAGCAGGACGGCTGAACGCCATCGGCAGCCGGGGCTGGCAGTTGAATGGATCGAAGGGCGGCGGTCAGGGTTCTGAGTGGCGGCCCACGCATTCTTAACGAAAGACAAAATTATGTTACAAAGCATCAAGCAATTACACGGAAGCAAACTCGGGGCGTCGGATGGCGACATCGGCCACGTGAAGGACTTTTATTTTGACGATCAAAACTGGGCGGTTCGTTATCTTGTCGCGGACACGGGAAACTGGTTGCCGGGGCGACAGGTGCTGCTCTCGCCCCATGCCATCGCCAGTCTCCATCACGCCGGAAAAGTCCTGCGCGTAAAACTGACCCGGAAAAAGATTGAGGACAGTCCGACGATTGAGTCGCACAAGCCGGTGACGCGACAACATGAAGAGGAGTATCACCGCTATTACGGCTGGCCGGCCTACTGGCTGGGGGACGGGATGTGGGGCGTGAGCGGCGTTTCGGTTTTGGAAAAGCCCGCAAAAACTCCGCCGGGCGAATCCGCCGCCGCAAATGGCCTGCGGCCCAAAGGCGCCGAAGCGCATCTGCGGAGCACGCAGGCGGTGAGCGGCTACCACCTTCAGGCCACTGACGGCATCATCGGCTATGTCTGCGATTTTATAATGGACGACCAGAGCTGGGCGATCCAGCAACTGGTCATCAAAACCGGGCACCGGTTCACTGGCAACGAGGTGCTGATTCCGGTGAGCAAAGTTGACCGGATCAGTTACGATGACTCCGCAGTGTTCGTGAATTTAACCAAGGAAGCCGTCGAGAAAAGTCCCGCCTACCATCCGGCTCCGGTCGGCGCGGTTGATTGACGCCGCCAAACAAAATCAAGTTACACGCCATTACCAAAGGCAGAATTAGTTGATGAAAACCTCCAGTCAGCGGCCTCCGACCGAGCCAGAGGCTTGCAGGGTCGGAGGCGGCTCAAGACCACCGGGCTTCACCGCGATCATACTCGGCGTACTATTGCTGATGGGAGGTTTCGCTCCGGCCCCGCGGCTGGCGGGCGCGCCCGTATTGGCGGGGCCAACCCTCCAACTGGATTATGGTCATGGCAAATCACCCGGCAATTCGGTTGCCGAATTCATGTATTTTGTGCCGCTGATCTCACTGGAGCCGGTTTCCATCGTCAGGAGTCCCGGCAACACGCAGCGCGCGCGGATGCTGTCCGCCACGTGGTCTTTCACAGCCAGTTCATTTCTGGTGACCTGCGAATTTGAGTTCGTCGGCGAAGGCAATCAACAGGACGTTTTTGACCACACGGAGAAAGTCCGCCGGCACGAGCAGGAGCTCAAAGAAGGTGGCGCGCTCGACCATCAGCTCGGTTCCATCAACGTCGAAGGGGCAGGCAGCGTCAGCATCGAAGTGGAGGGAACGATGACCAACCACATTCCAACCGTCACTGAAGTTCGGCTGCGATTCAATGGCCGCGGACGGCCGAGCCTTGTGACCATTGGCCTCTACGACATCCGGTATTTCGACGGCGCAATCCAGTTCGGTAATGAAAGGGTGGCCCGCGTCAACACCCTGACGTTTCGAAGAAAGCCGGGCCCGGCCAAAATGGGAATTACGGTGGCGTCGGTGAAACGGAAGGGCGCGGGCGACACTTTTTGGCAGAACTTCGTGGGCGGCCTGAAGGCGACCACGGCGAACCTGTTTCTCAAGCCGATCGCCGTGGAACCCGCCGGCAACGAAGCCATGCTCAATTTTGGTCTCGCCCTCGTGTCGGAAGCGCCGGCGTTCACCTTCCCGCGCGCCAGAAACCTGCAAGCGGGCGGGACTGGATCTGCGCGCGAAGCGATTGCATCAAACTGATTATTTTAACGCATGAAACAAATCCAATGAAGGCAGGAGCCTTGACCGGCAATTCCGCTGGCATCAGCGTCGTGACCGGGGGATGGGGTGAACACCCTATAGCGGACACGCCGCTGCACAGCCTATTCTCATCGTATGAAACACAAGACATTCTCCCGGGACCAAAACCAAAACCCGGCCAGGGCATCACGGTCGGCGGCAGGCGCGGACTTAAACCAAAACGAAGTTGATTTTGCGCCATCACCGGACGAAGTGGCCAGAAGGGCCTACTTCAGCTATGTCAACCAGGGTTCACTGCCAGGGCATGAAGTGCAGCATTGGCTGGAGGCCGAGGCGCAATTGCTCGCGGAACGCAAACTCACCCGGGCGCATGGGTTTCACAACCAGACGTAAAACCAAACCGACCACCAGACAAACAACGAACGAACTGCAATTTTATGAAAACTTTGAACAGCACACTCGCGGAAGCGCCCAAAATGTATGAAACCGAAAACGACCTCTCCCAGGATCGCCGCTCGCAACTGAACACAATGATGAACCAGCGGTTGGCGTCCGCCGTGGATCTACAGACACAGATGAAGCAGGCGCATTGGAACGTGAAAGGCCCGAGCTTCATCGGCCTGCACGAACTCTTTGACAAGGTGAACGAAGCCGTGGAGTCGTACGTGGACATGATTGCCGAACGCATCGTGCAACTGGGCGGCATCGCCGAAGGGACGGTACGCGTGACGGCCGCGCGCTCACGGCTGGCCGAGTATCCGCTCGCCATCGCGGACGGCATGGCCCACGTCGAGGCCGTTGCCCGTGCGCTTTCCACCTTCGGACGAGAAGCCCGCAGCACGATCAGTGAAGCGGACGAACTGGATGATGCCGACACGGCGGACCTGTTCACCGAAATCTCGCGCGGCATAGACAAATGGCTTTGGTTTGTGGAAGCCCATTCCCAAGCCACAAAATAAAAACCCAATTTCCACCCCATAAACCAAGCCAAGAAGAAACAGAAACACATGAAAACCAAACTTATCCTGCTTGTCATCGGCAGTTCACTGCTGCTGGCCGCGCCCGCATTGCTGGCGCAAAACACCAACACTACAGCCTTGAAACAACAAGCTGCGTTGAAAAATGACCAGTCTTTGGGCGAACGGCGTCTCCTTCCACCCGATGTCAAGTGGCGGTTGAACCTTACGGACGAGCAGAAAGCCGAGCTGAAGCCAATCGAGGACGACTTCGCCAACACCAGCAAACAATACCAGATAGCCAACCAGCCCCGTATTGATGCCGCTCAAGCGGCAAATCGCGAGGCGCGCGCATCGAAGGACACGGCGCAAATTCAGGCGGCGCGCGAACAAATGCAAGCTGTCTGGGCCGGCCTCCAGCCCTACCGGGTGGCCGCCGTCAACCGAATCAAACCGCTGCTGACGCCGGATCAACTCACAATTTTGGAGGATCCAAAGAACCAATGGCGCAAAAAGATGGCGGATGAAGCGAATGAACCGTCGGCGAATTGAATTTATAACCACAACCAATCCGCAACGGCCCCGCGGGCTGCCGCAAAAACAAAAGGCAATTTAAACCCATGCCAGCCTTAAATGCCAAGCAGGTCAAGCTTCGCTTAAAAGCCGTTCCGGATTGGTCGAAACGCGCGCAAATCATATGCCGCACATTCAAGCTTGAGGGATTCCTGATGAGCATCGCTTTTGTGCGTCGCATCGCCAAACAAGCGCAAAAAATCAATCATCATCCGGATATTGATGTTCGTTTTGACCGGGTGAAGTTGACGCTTACCACGCATGATGAGGGAGGAATCACCGAAAAAGATTTCTCCGTTGCCCGGCAATGCGATGTGGTCTTCTCCAGATTTTTGAAATCATGACCAACCAGATTCCAAGACCAAACCAAACCAGGAAAATTTAAAAATATGAGCACTCCCATCATTACTCGAGACCTGACTAAACAAGCCCCGCACAGCCCGCGCGAACGCATCGCCGGATTCGTGATCGCCCGCCGCGCCGTTGACAAATGCCGCGCGAGCCTGGCGGGAACGCCCGGCGAATATCGTTACGATTGTCCGCTGGACAACCTGCTCTTTGGTTTCAAAGGCATCACGGGCGAACAATTCAAAGCCGTCGTTCAAGCCACGAAAACTTATGAAGACGTCGGCGCCTGGCTGGAGGCCAACGGCACGGCCAAATCGCCGGCTGAAATCAAAGCCTGGTCCGATGAAATGGAAGCCGTCAGCCCGATGAAAAATCCGGAGAAGCGCGCCCACTTCATTGAGGACTGCTCCCGGCTTGGGCTGAACCCGCAGATGAATACCACGTTCGACAGGCTCGAAGCGGACGACCGCGAGAGCTTCCGCCGCATGTCCGCGTAAAATCTTTTGCTTTCCGACACAACCTAAAGCTGTTTCACATGAGTAAAATCAGACCCTGCCGGAGAATTCAGACTTTGGCTCTGGTGACCCTGTGGTTGTGCTTCCCCCTGTTCTCCCGCGGCCAGACGACAGCCGTTGGCCTCACCAATTCGCCGGCGACGGACTGGTCGCGCCGGCTGGTCGCGCCGAAGTCCGATGAAGGCGGAAGTCCGACGGAGGCGGAAACAGTGGTTCTCCCCCCCTCCGTCCCTGATCCGCTCGAACCGTTGAACCGGGTGATGTGGGCCTTTAACGTGGGGCTGATGACCGATGTCATCAAGCCGACGAGCAAGGTTTATCGCTTTGTCGTCGTGAAACCGGTCCGGACCGGGATCGGAAATTTTGGCCGGAACCTCACTTACCCGGGACGCTTGATCAACAATCTGCTCCAAGCCAAGTGGAGCGGCGCCCGCGATGAATCCTATCGGTTTGTTTGCAACACTACCGTCGGCGTCGCCGGGTTCTGGGATGTGGCCACCCGATGGAAGATTCCGAAATCGGACGCGGATTTTGGCCAGACCTTTGGCCAATGGGGCTGGAAGCCGGAGTGCTTTTTAATGTTGCCGCTTTATGGTCCCAGCAACGAACGGGACACCGTCGGCCTGGCCGCCGACACGGCGGCCAATCCATTGATCTATATCGCTCCCTATAAATTTGTCGCGGCGGATCCGCTGACCTATCTCGGCCCCTACTCCTATTTCGCCTACGCGGTCATGTATAACAATCTCGCCGATTCCGTGGACGAATATGTGCGCTTCAGCCAGACCGAAATGGACCCGTATTCGGAGGTTCAATACGCCTGGACGTTCGTGCGCGCGAACCGGGTGGCGAATTTCCAGGTGAAAGGAAAACAGGACAAAGCCTCGCTGGAAACCCTTGAATCCGTCTTCTTCACCTTTAAAGACCCTGAATTTCCGGACCGGGGCAAGACCCGGTCGGCGTTGATTCCCTCAACGGGCCGGAGATTAAAGTTCACGTTTTGGTTGCAGCCGGGCAAGGCGAACGTGGTTTACATCGTTCCCGGGCTGGGCTCGCATCGTCTGGCCGAAACTTCCCTGGCGCTGGCCGAGTTGGTTTACAAAAACGGCTTTTCCGCCGTGGTCATCAGCAGCCCGTTCAACTACGAGTTCATGGAAAACGCCTCGACGGCGGCGGTGCCGGCGTATCTGCCGGTGGACGGTCAGGACTTGCACGTTGCGTTGACGGAAATTGATCGCCGCCTGCACGCGTCGTATCCGAACCGGTTGGGCAACCGGGCGTTGCTGGGTTATTCCATGGGCGCATTCGAATCCTTGTTTGTCGCGGCCACCGGACCAACGAACCAGTATTGCGTCGTCACGCAGGGGCGGGTCCTGCGCTTTCTGGAGGGGAAACAGGGCGTGAAAGAAGTGAGCATTGCCCCCGTCACGAATCAGTTGCCGTTGATTCAATTTGACCGTTACGTCGCCATCAGCCCCCCGGTTCGATTGATGTACGGGATTTCCAAGCTGGACGAATTTTACCGGGCGCCGCTGCAGTGGCCAGCCACCAACCGGACCGACAACATCGAAAACACATTTTTGAAGGTGGCCGCCCTGAGCAAGGACACGCTCACGCCGCAAACCTCGCTGCCCTTCGATGCCATTGAATCGAAGTTTCTCATCGGCCTGACGTTTCGTTTCATCCTGCGGGATGTCATTTACAGCAGCCAGCAACGGGATAATCAAGGGGTCCTGCATCATCCGATCTGGAATTGGCGGCGCGAGCCGGTGTATCAGGAAATTCACCAGTATTCCTACGAGGATTATTTTGAGAAGTTTGCCATCCCGTATTATCAGACCCGGGGTCTGGCCTCGCCGGTGGCGAAAACAATGGAAAAGGCCGGTGATTTGCGGACGTATGACGCCGGTCTGCGCGCCAACCCTGACACCCGCGTCATCTGCAATGAAAACGATTTTCTCCTGGCGGACGCGGACCTGGCCTGGCTTCACGCCACGTTTGGCCCGGAACATTTAACCGTCTTCCCGCAAGGCGGTCACTTGGGAAATCTTTCCAATCCGACGGTGCAAAAGGCCATTCTGGCAGCCCTTACACCCATGCGGCCGCCCGATCCCAACCCGGAAGCGCCATCGAAGAATTTAACCCCGTGAATCCGGAAGCTCCCGCACCCGTTGCCTCCGCCCGGACATAGGGTTATACCCCATAGAGAAGTCCCCACCCATTGAGTAACGTCACTCCAGAAAGCAATATAAACCAAATATGAAAAGAATCCTGTTTTTAACCGGCACACTCGCACTCCTTTCCACCACCGGATGTATTTTTCCAGGAGGCGGAGGGCGGGGGCAAGCGAGATACGAGCATCATGACGCAGTCGTAGTGGGACCGCCGGCCGTGGTTGTGCGCGCCCCGGAAGTCGTCGTGCGCCCGCCGGAAGTCATCGTGCGTTAGCTTGTGTTTGTGATGAGGAACGGCAGCCTGGTTGGAGACAGGCTCATTGTGAGCCGGCCAGAAACTCATCCAACACGATATGACAGAACCCCGGTGTGTGCCTTGTTTCGAGCCAATGAATCCGTTCGTTGACCATCAGGCAATCAGTCACGAGGGCCAGGGCTTTCGCGCTGCGTCCAGCGGTCTGAATATGCACCCGCACAAAATTCCACTGGCCGCCAAAGTTGCCGGCGCCGCCTTCCTCGCCGTCCTCATTCCAATTTATTTGCACACCTATGGGCCCACGAACTTTTTATGGTTCTGCGATGCCGCCCTCCTTCTCACGGTGGCGGGCATGTGGTTGGAAAGTTCCCTGCTCATCAGCATGTGCGCCGTGGGCATTCTGCTTCCGCAATGCCTCTGGCTCGTGGACTTCGGCAGCAACCTTCTGGGGTTTCACTTTCTGAACCTGACCAGTTACATGTTTGATCACCAGCTTCCGCTTTTCACGCGCGGTCTTTCGCTTTTTCATGGCTGGCTGCCCTTGCTGCTCGTCTGGCTGCTGGTCCGCCTGGGCTTTGACCAACGCGCCCTGGCTGCCTGGACGGTTCTGGCTGCCGGGTTGTTGCTCGTCTGTTATTTTTTTACTCCGCCCGCCGGCGCCCATCCGGCCAATGCCAACCTCCCCGTCAACATTAATTATGTTTACGGATTCAACGATCAGCGGCCGCAACATTGGGTCAACCAAAACCTCTATGTCGTGCTGTGGTTCGGCGTATTGTGGCTCGTTGCCTTTCTCCCGACCCACCTGGCCTTGCGCAGAATCTTCGCCGTGCCCCGCTGCCAGCCAGCCTGAAACTCCCCATCCGAATTCCTTGACCATTCCCGACTGCCCGACGGAACTGAACTCATAAATGGTTGGTAGGGTTACACCCCATAGCGCCTGCAAGGCTGCCGGGTGATGCTTTTGGTATTGAAAACCAAAACATCTGTGGCCCAACCGGCGGAAAGACTTCAAACTCCGGTTTTCCCCAAAACCCTTCACCGATTGCGGCCGAATCCCAAAGCAGCCACCCCGGGTCCAAAATCCCAAACGCGCGACAACGTTTTTTCCAAATCCCGCGACACGCGCGAGGACCGCGGCACGCGCCAGATGAAGACAACGCATAACTCACAAACATTGTTCCGCATGTGCGGTGAATCAAATCCATGAAAACAAATCCACTTAAGCAGGGCGCCTTGACGGAAAATTCCGCCGGCATTGGCACGGTAACCCGTAAAATGGTGCAGAAGCGCGCGGTTGAACTGGCGGTCATCAACGGCCGTTCCGCGCATCAAACATCGAAATCCGACTGGGAACAGGCCAAACGGGAATTGACGGGTGAACCGGACATGGACCCGAAAGAGGCAGTCCTCGAATCGGCGCCTGAATCCGAACGCTGGGACCCGTTGCCCGGCTCAACCGGACACAAAGTGCCGGCGGCCCCCAGTGCCGATGAGGATGACGAAGGCCGGAGCGACAATGAGAGACTGACTGAAGAAGGCATCGAAGGGGCCGAACAAGATCAGATGCATCAAGCCAGCCAGAAGCAGGACAGTTAAAGTCTCGTTATTTTTATGTCAATAGTTGCAAGCCGCGAGATCCGGCTGGCCTCGCGCCCCACCGGGATTCCAACCGCAGCCAACTTTGCCCTGGCGCGGACCGAGCTGGAGCCGCTCGAAGACCAGCAGGTGCTCGTCCGCAACCTCTTCCTGTCGGTGGACCCCTATATGCGCGGTCGCATGAACGACCGGAAATCGTATGTTCCGCCGTTCGAGTTGGGCAAACCGCTCGCTGGCGGCGCGGTCGGCGAGGTCCTCGAGTCGCGCGCCGGGGAATTCAAACCGGGCGATGCTGTCACTTCCAACTTTGGCTGGCGGGAATGCTTCGTGGCTTCGCCGAAAGAATTGCATCCGGTCAGCCGCGGGTTTCAACCGCTCTCAGTTTACCTTGGTGCCCTCGGCATGACGGGCATGACTGCCTGGGTCGGGTTGAATCTGGTGGAAGTCAAAGCCGGTGATGTCATTTTTATTTCGGGAGCCGCCGGGGCCGTCGGCAATGTCGCCGGGCAACTGGCGAAATTGCGCGGGTGCCGTGTCATTGGGTCAGCCGGTTCAATGGCGAAGGTCAGGTTTCTGCGGGAGGAATGCGGATTTGATGTTGCGTTCGATTACAAGACCGGCCCGGTGCTCGAACAACTGCAATTGGAAGCACCGGACGGGATTGATGTTTATTTTGATAATGTGGGAGGCAAAGCGCTCGAGGCGGCGCTCTCGGCCTTGCGGGTGCATGGCCGCATTATCGCCTGTGGCGGCATTTCCGGTTACAACGAAGAAACGCCGCGCCCGGGTCCCAACAATCTCTTCAACATGATCACGAAACGATTGACGATGAAAGGTTTTATTGTCCGCGACTGGCTGGATCGTCAGGGTGAATTTGAACAGGAAGTGGGCGGCTATTTCCGCGCCGGCAAATTGAAGAACAAGGAAGCCGTGGTGGAAGGGATTGAGCAGGCGGTGGGCGCGTTCATCGGCCTCTTCGAAGGAAAAAATGTGGGTAAGATGGTGGTGAAGCTGGCTTGAGCCACGGCCTTATGCCTATGAACTCCGACACCATAATACAAAAGGATAATGAGGCCATCGTCGCAACC
>CAWAYP010000008.1:0-93806 GCA_963786375.1 uncultured Verrucomicrobiae bacterium | reverse complement strand
CTCATGATTGGTCTCCGATTTTGCGTCTTTCAAGCCGGCGATGATGGCCGGCTTTGCCGCCGTGGGCGTTTTGAGCTGTGTGTTTATCCAGGATTTTCTGGCCGTGCGCGGGCTGGCCGTCGTGCTGTTGTTGCTGGCGAAGACGATGGTGGACACCGGGCGGCCGCATCTGGGCCAGACGCATTGGGTGCTGGTGATTCAAGCGTGGGCCTACTTGCTGGTCATCGCGGGCATCTGGTTTACGGTGACGCCGTGGAAGCTGCGTGATTTCTTGGATTGGGGCACCGCCACGGAGACGCGCGTGCGCGTGGGCAGCATCCTCCGGCTCGCATTCGCCCTTTTTGTTTTGTTTCTGGGATTGACCGCCTTCCGCGCGATGTAATCCCCGGAAATTCTCCGGCGCGGCTGATTTTCTTTCGCCCTGGTTCCCAGGTTTTTCGGCAAAGCACTCACCGCTTTGCCTGCCATCTGATTGCAACATTGTTTCCCGGCAATCGTAACAATGCCGCCTTGTCACGCAATTGTAACATTTTCTCCGTACGACTGTAACAAAGTTGTTTCAACCTGTCCCCGCCTAGCAAATGACAACCATGAAAAAAACCATAAATAAAACCACCAGCAAGATGGCCATCTTTGCCGGCGCTGCCGCGCTGATGGCGTTGACCCCCAACACGCACGCGCAAACCACCGTGGATGACCTGCTCAATAAATTGGAACAGAAAGGAGTTTTGACCGTGGACGAAGCCGACCAGTTGAAAGCCGAAAACACGACAAATTCCGCCGCCGACTTCAACCAGGCGTTCAATTCCAAGTTCCCCATGCCGGACTGGGTGACGAGTTACAAATTGTCCGGCGATTTCCGCGGGCGATATGATGAACGGACGACGCCGAACCCGGCGCAGGAGGATAACATTCGTCTGCGCTACCGCTTGCGCGTCGGATTGGAAATCAACATGAAGGACAATTTGCAGGTGGGTTTCCGGCTGGGCAGCGCCGATCCCAACAGCAGTAACGCCTTGGGCGGCAGTCCCGTTTCCAACAACACCACGCTGCAAGGCAACGGCACCAAAAAGTTCATTTACGTGGACGAAGCCTATGGCCGATGGACGCCGGTCAAAAATGATACCTGGATGGTGGCCGGAACCATCGGCAAGATGCCCAATGATTATCCGTTTCAGGTGACACCCATGGTGCTCGACCCGGATTACACGCCCGAAGGCGGTGCGATCCAGACCAGCTACAAAATCAACGATAAGAATTCAGTGGCGGTGAGTGGCGCGGCGTTTGTCCTGTCTTATTCGGGCTCTTCGGCTCAAAACATGTCGTTCCTCTACGGCGCGCAGGCGATGTGGAACGCCAACTGGACGGACCATGTTTCCAGCTCGCTCGGAATTTCCGCTTTTGACATCGTCAATCGCGATCAGCTCACCTCGGCTGCGGCCGGGGCCGGCAACAGTGGGAATTCCCTCGTCGGTGCTGGTGGCCCTCCGCTTGACAGTCTCAATCCCGTGGTCGTGGATGCCAGTGTGACTTACAAGTTGGTTGATTTTCCATTTTATAAAGGCGCGTTTCCCATCAAGCTGGCCGGCGAATACTTGAAAAATCCCGGCGCGCCCGGTTCCGGCGGGATGGCTGGCACCGGAACTCCTGGTGCCGGTATCGAGCCCAACGGAAACCAAGGGTACGCAGTCGGCGTCACCTTCGGCCATGCCGACAAGCAGGGCACCTGGGACATTGGGTACCGCTACCAGGCGCTGGACGCCAATGCCTGGTATGCCCAAATCGTGAATGACGACAACCTGGTCTATAGTGCCGGTTTCCCCGGTGGCACCAACATCAAGGGACACCTGTTCACGGCGGACTATGCGTTCACGGACGCCTTGCTCTTTTCCTTCACCTGTTACGTCAACAGCATGATTGGCAACACCAATCCCGGCGGCGCCAGTTCATCCGCCATCCACGCCATGGCCGACTTGATGTGGAAATTTTAATGTAACCAGATTGTAACGTGAACAACCAACACGAAATTGACTAAACTCCCTACGACAATGAATAAGATTATTCTCTCTCTCCTCGGTTGCGGCTGCTTGCTCGCCGCGGGAAGCGGCCTGCAGGCCCAAACGCTCATCAATGGCGCGGGTTCGACCTTTGATTATCCGGCCTTCACCAAATGGTTTGAGGCCTACGGCAAAACCGATCCCGACGTTCGCTTCAATTATCAATCCATCGGTTCCGGCGGCGGGCAGAAACAATTGCTTAACCAGACGGTGGATTTTGGCGCCTCCGACGCGCCGATGAAGGATGAAGCCATGGCCAAGGCGCCGGGCAAAATCCTGCACTTTCCCGTCGTCGCCGGCGGCGTGGCCATCATGTACAACCTGCCGGGCAATCCGAAACTCAAGCTCGACGGCGACACGCTGGCCAACATTTACCTCGGCAACATCAAGAAATGGAATGACCCCAAAATTGCCGCGCTCAATCCGGGCGTGGATTTGCCGGACCTGGCGATTGTTCCCGTTCATCGCACCGAGGGCAGCGGCACCACGTTCATTTTCACCGATTACTTGAGCGCCGTGAACCCGGCTTGGGCCGACACGGTCGGCAAAGGCACTTCCGTGAAATGGCCCGCCGGCGTCGGCCTGGGCGCCAAAGGCAGCGAAGGCGTGGCCGGACCAGGTCAAACAAATTTCCGGCGCCATCGGCTACGGCGAACTGGCCTACGCCGACCAGAGCAAAATCCCCTACGCCGACATGAAAAATTCCTCGGGCAATTTCATTTCACCCGCGCCGGCTTCCGTCAGCGCCGCGCTGGCCACGGCGAACATCCCGGATGATTTCCGTTTCTCGATGGTCAATCCGCCCGGCGCCGACGCCTATCCGATTGCCGGCGCCAGTTGGGTGCTGGTTTATCAACAGCAAAAAAGCGCCGACCACGGCAAAAAGCTCGTCGCTTTTTTGAAATGGGCGGTCACGGACGGGCCAGAAAATTTCGCCCACGCTCGATTATGCGCCGCTGCCGGAAAACGTGCAGCAACGCGAATTGAAGCTGCTCGACACAATTAAATACTGACTTCGCTCCGCCGCCCGGTATTTTTGTGGGCGTGAGCAGGACGAAGAGCGCAGTTCCTCCCGCTCTTCGTCCTTTTGGCTTTTAGTTTGGAATGGGAAAATGGTGAACGAAACCGCGACAAAACCAGAGGTAATCGCAGCGAAACCCGCGGGCCGCCACTTTGGCGACCGCGCCTTCAAATGGCTGACGCTGCTCATGGCGCTGGCCATTTTTGTGCTCATCGCGCTTATCGGTTATGAACTGGCCCGCGGCTCGCAGCCGGCGCTGCACAAATTCGGCTGGCATTTTCTCGTCAGCAGCGACTGGGACCCGGGCAACGACAACTACGGCGCGCTGCCCTTCATCCTCGGCACGCTGGTCTCATCGCTCATCGCGCTCGTCATCGCCGTGCCCATCAGCATCGCCACCGCCGTTTATCTCACGGAACTTGCGCCGCTCTGGCTGCGCCAGCCGCTCATCATGTTCATCGAATTGCTCGCCGCCATTCCCAGCGTCATTCTCGGGTTTCTGGGGATTGTTTGTCATGGTTCCCGTGGCTGCACGATCATCTGTTTCCGGCGTTGCGGTCAACGTTCGGTTTTCTGCCGTTTTTTCGAGGCCCGGATTACGGTCCCTGCATGCTGGCCGCCGGCATCATCCTCGCCATCATGATCGTGCCGATCATCACCTCCGTCTCGCGGGAAATTCTGCGTTCCGTCCCCGGCCTGCAGCGCGAAGCCGCCTACGCGCTCGGCGCGACGCGCTGGGAAGTCACGCGCATCGCCGTCTTGAGCTACGCGAAAAAGGGGATTTTCGGCGCGGTCATTCTTGGATTGGGCCGCGCGCTGGGCGAGACGATGGCCGTGACGATGGTCATCGGCAATTCGCCGCAATTCGTCCTGTCGCTTTTCGCAGCCCGGCAGCACGCTGGCCAGTTGGATCGCCAATGAATTCACCGAAGCCATCGGTAATTTGTTTTACAGCGCGCTGTTTGAACTCGGACTGGTCCTGCTCGGCGTGACCGTGCTCGTCAACATCTTCGCGCAATTGCTTTTGAAAACCTTTGCCGGACCCAGCGTCAAACCACAACACTGATAGTATTTTTGATTTACGATTTGCGACTTGCGATTGGGCCAACGCCGCGTGGCTCCTGCCCAATCCGGTTGAAATCGTCAATCGTCAATCGCCAATCGCATGACCGCCCCGAACCATAACTGGCGCAAATTCAAGAACATCCTGATGCAGGTGATTGCCTTTGCCTGCGCCATTCTGGTCGTTACGCCGCTGGTGCTGGTTTTTTATCATCTCGTGACGCAAGGATTCAGTTCGCTCAATCTGGCGTTCTTCACGCAACTGCCCAAGGCCCTCGGCGAAAAAGGCGGCGGCATGGCCAACGCCATCGTCGGAACGTTTGTTTTGCTGGCGGAGGCGGCGGTCGTCGGCGTCCCGGTCGGCGTGCTCGGCGGCGTGTTCCTTTCCGAATACGGCGGGACAAAATTGAACTGGTGGATCCGGTTCGCCGCCGACATTCTCAACGGCGTGCCGTCCATCACCTGGGGCGTGGTGGTCTATGCCCTGATGGTCGTGCCCATGCACGGCGCGTCCGCGCTGGCGGGCGGCGTCGTGCTGGGATCTGATGATGATTCCGCTCGTGATGCGGACGACCGAGGAGGTGCTGCAACTGGTGCCGGCCGGTTACCGCGAAGCCGCGCTCGCGCTGGGCATCGCCAAATGGCGGACCATCGTGCAAATCGTCATCCGCACGGCGCTCAAAGGCATTGTCACCGGCGTGCTGCTGGCGCTGGCGCGCGTCGCCGGCGAAACCGCGCCGCTGCTGTTCACCACCGGCAATCTCGGCTGGGCGCACAGCTGACCGAACCCATCGCCGCCATCCCCCTGCAGATTTACAATTATGCCATCTCGCCTTACGACGACTGGCACCGGCAGGCCTGGGCGGGCGCGTTCGTGCTGCTCCTG
Source organism: uncultured Verrucomicrobiae bacterium (assembly GCA_963786375.1). GTDB lineage: Bacteria > Verrucomicrobiota > Verrucomicrobiia > Limisphaerales > UBA11358 > UBA11358. Next base: position 88,780 of record CAWAYP010000008.1, on the reverse strand, counting down.
CTCGTGCTGGCCATCAACGTCGGCGTGCGCTTTTTCACGCGCGACCGGTTCCAAAGCAAAGCCTGAAATTTTGAAACGCCATGCCTGAACCCGCCATTCCATCGTCCAAGACCCACCGGAAGCCAAATCCGCGGCCGCCCCGGCCCTGACCGTGCGCAACCTGTCCGTCCTTTTCGGCAAAAACGCGGCCGTCAAAAATGTCTCGCTCGACATCGCCGCCCGGGCCGTCACCGCCATCATCGGGCCGAGCGGCTGCGGCAAATCCACCTTTCTCCGCGCGCATCAACCGGATGCACGAGTTGAACCCCGAAGCGCGCATGGAAGGCGAAATCAAACTGTTCGGCGACGACATTTACTCGCGCGACGTCGAGCCGGTCACGGTCCGCCGCCGCATCGGCATGGTCTTCCAGAAATCCAATCCTTTTCCGACCATGTCCATCGTCGAAAACGTCACCGTGGGCCTGCGCTTGAACGGCGTCCGCAACCGCAAGCTGCTCGCCGAGCGCACCGAGCAATCGCTCCGCATGGCGGCGCTGTGGGACGAAGTGAAGGACCGCCTGCACGCGCCCGCCATCAGCCTGTCCGGCGGCCAGCAGCAGCGGCTGTGCATCGCGCGCGCGCTGGCGGTGCAGCCGGAAGTGCTGCTCATGGATGAGCCGGCGTCCGCGCTCGACCCGCTGGCCACGTCCAAAATCGAGGACTTGATCGTGGAATTGAAAAAGGATTACACGATTGTGATTGTGACGCACAACATGCAGCAGGCCGCGCGCGCGTCGGATTTCACCGCGTTCTTTTATCTCGGCGAACTGGTCGAGTTCGGCCCGACGACGAAAATCTTCACCAGCCCGTCGCAAAAACGCACGGAAGATTATGTGACAGGACGATTCGGCTGAGTTATTGTTGGAATAATCGTTTATGGAAAATTACTTTGAAGTGGGACTGGACGAATTGCGGCAGAAATTGCTGACGATGGCCAGCCACGCCGAAACCGCCGTGAACCAGGCGCGTGCAGGCGCTGCTCCAGCGCGACCACGACCTCGCCATGCGCGTCAAGGAAGACGACCGCATCATTGACCAATTTGAAGTCGAGATTGACGAGATGGCCATCCAACTGCTCACCAAGGCGCCGCTTGGCCACCAATCTGCGGCTCGTCACCGTCGCCATGAAAATTTCCCAGAACCTGGAACGCATCGGCGACGAGGCGACGAAAATCGCCAAGCGCGCGCGCGACCTGACGCCAGGAACCGCCCGTAAAAATCAATCTCGACCTGCCGCGCATGGCCGGCATGGCGCTCGACATGCTCAAAGCCGCGCTGGATGCGTTTGTCAACCACGACTCCGCCGCCGCCCGCGCCCTCATCCCGCGCGACAAGGAAGTGGACGCGCTCAACAAGGAAATTCACCAGACCCTCGCCCAACACATGGTGGCCAATCCCGACACCATTGGCCGCTGCCTGCATTGGATGGTCGCCTCCAAAAGCCTCGAACGCATCGCCGACCACGCCAAAAACATCGCCGAGGACGTGGTGTATCTCTACGAGGCGCAGGACATCCGCCACACCGGCGTGAAAAGCCAGACGGCCGGCGCGTAGGAATACATCCCGCTGCGGCCGGAAGTTTTGCGTGCCTTTTCCGCAAATTCATGCAAAATCCGCCGCATGTTCTCGCTTCAACAATTCTTCGGCAAAGGCGATAAATTTTTGAGCCTCCTCGAAGCCGCCGCGTTGGAAGCCCACGGTTGCGTCAAGCTCACGGTCGAAATCATCAAGTCGCCGCGCGACACCCAAAAATTGGACGCCCTGGTCCTCGCCCGGCGCAAGGAGAAGAAGATTTCCGAACAAATCAGCGCCGAACTGGTGAAGACCTTCGTGACGGGCCTGGAACGCGAGGACATCGAGGCGCTGGTGCGCGGCCTTTACAAAATTCCGAAGACCGCCGAGAAAGTCGCCGAGCGGTTTCTCATCGCCGCGCCGCATTTGGCGGGACTGGATCTTTCCCGCCAGGCCGAGATGATGACCAAGGCGGCGGACGACGTTCTGGCCATGATCCAGCAGCTCCGCCAGATGAATGAACTCGAAAAAATCAAAGACCTGAACGACCGCTTGCAATATGTCGAGGGCGAGGCGGACAAGTTGATGATGGAATTGCTCCGCGACCTTTACAGCGGCAGGCACGACGCGCTCACGGCGATCGCCATTCGCGACCTTTACGAGTTGATTGAAAAGGTGGTGGACCGTTGCCGCGACGTGGGCAACGTGGTGATGCAAATCGTCCTCAAAAATTCCTGAGGCGGCAATGGCCCTCATTTTTACCGTCATCCTCGTGGCGCTGGTGTTTACCTACATCAACGGCTTCCACGACACGGCCAATTCCATCGCCACGGTTGTGGCCACCAAGGTCTTGAGTCCGCGCCAGGCGGTTCTGCTCGCCGCCGTGACCAATCTGCTCGGCGCGCTCTGCGGCACCGCCGTCGCCGCCACCATTGCGTCCGGGCTGGTGGACCCCAAAATTGCCACCATGCCCGTGCTGATTTGCGCGTTGTTGGCGGCCATTGTCTGGAATTTGATCACCTGGTGGTTCGGTCTGCCGGCAAGTTCATCCCACTCGCTCGTCGGCGGCCTTTGCGGCGCGTGTCTGGCCGCGGCGGACAATGACTGGTCGGTCATTGTCTGGAACATTCCGGGAAAAGACCATTGGTGGCAGGGCAAGGGCATTCTCTGGAAAGTTCTCCTGCCGATGTTCACCTCGCCGGTCGCCGGATTCATTGGCGGCTTTTTGGTCATGGCCCTGCTCTATTTCATTTTGCGAAATTGGCGGCCGGTCCGGGTCAATCGCACGTTTGGAAAACTGCAGTTGTTCAGCGCGGCCTACATGGGCTTCAGCCACGGCACCAACGACGCGCAAAAAACCATGGGCATCATCGCGCTGGCGCTGATGACCGCCACCAGTTCGGGGGCGTTTGCCCATCTGCCCGGCTGTCTGGATTTTTTGAAATTATCCGAACCGGCCGCCGGCCAGCCGCTCGCCATTGCCGTGTGGATCAAGGTGTTGTGTGCGCTGACCATGTGCGCGGGCACGGCGGTCGGCGGCTGGCGCATCATCAGAACGCTCGGTTATAAAATGGTCAAACTCCATCCCGTCAATGGCTTCGCGGCGGAGATGACCGCCGCGACCGTGCTGCTCACGGCGGCTCAATTCGGAATGCCCGTCTCCACCACGCACGCCATCACCACCTCCATCATGGGCGTCGGCTGCGCAAAAAGTTCCAGCGCGCTGAAACTGGTGGTCGTCGAGCGCATTGTTTGGGCATGGATATTGACGCTGCCCGCGAGCGGCGTCATCGCCTATGCGCTGGTGCGAATCGCCCGCGCCGCCGGCTGGCTGTAGTCCGCCGGCCACGCCCGGTCGCGGCCGGAAGGCCCGCCCGCCACCGGCTCAAAAATAACGCTTGACCGGCCAGTCAAGGAGTGGGATGTATATTTCGTTATTTGGCGAAATGACAAAAAATGCGCGAATTCATGGCCATCACCAAGGCGCTGTCCGACCCGAACCGGGTGCGGATTCTGCTGGCGTTGCGGCGCGGCGAACTTTGCGTCTGCCAGATCACCGAACTGTTCGGCTTCGCGCCGTCCACCGTCTCCAAGCACCTGTCCGTTCTGCACCACGCCGGGCTGATCCAGTCCCGCAAATCGGAGCGCTGGGTCTATTACCGGTTGCCCGGCAAGTCCGCGCCCGTTACCGTGCGCGAGGCGCTGGCTTGGGTTCACAAATCCCTCGCCAAAACGGATGAAGCGGCCGCCGACGCGAAAGCCCTGAAACAGATTTTGAAGACCGATCTTGCCGTCATCTGCCGGCGGCAAAAATGTTGAACTGAATTTATGGACCCCATGCTGACGGACGAACAAAATGAATCCGTGCGCAGGCTCGTGCGCGACGGCTACACCAAAATTGCCCAGGAAACCTCCGCCGGCTGCTGCGGCTCCGGCGTTTCCTGCTGCGGCTCCACGCCGCAGGAAGCTGAAAAACTCGCGCGCGAGCTCGGCTACACCGTCGAGGAACTCAAGGCGCTGCCCGACGGCGCGAACATGGGTCTTTCCTGCGGCAATCCCGCCGCGCTAGCCGCGTTGAAGCCCGGCGAAACCGTGCTCGATCTCGGCAGCGGCGGCGGGTTCGACGTATTCATTGCCGGGCGCAAAGTCGGCGTCGCCGGCCGCGCCATCGGCGTGGACATGACGCCGGAAATGCTCGGCAAGGCGCGAAACAACATCGCGCATTACCGCAAGGAAACCGGCCTGGACAATGTGGAATTCCGCTTGGGCGAAATCGAGCATCTGCCCGTGGCCGACAATTCCGTGGACGCCATCATTTCCAACTGCGTCATCAACCTTTCGCCGGACAAGCCGCAGGTCTGGCGTGAAATGGCGCGCGTGCTGAAACCGGGCGGTCGCGTGGCCGTGTCGGACATGGCGCTGGTCAAACCGTTGCCGCCGGAAGTGCTCAAGCTGGTGGAGGCGAGGATTGGCTGTGTGGCCGGAGCGGTGCTGGTTTCGGAAACCGGACGCATGGCCGCGGAAGCCGGGTTGGCGGACGTGGTCCTCAAATCCAAGCCCGGTTATGTCGAGGCGCTGACGGACTGGGAAGACCCGCTTTACCAGAAACTCATCGACCTGCTGCCTGCCGGCGCGAAACCGGCGGACTTTGTCACCAGCCTGGAAGTTCAGGCGCGCAAACCAGCGAGTGACAGGTGACACCTGACGGGTGACCAGACCGGAATGAGCAATGCCTCTATGTCTGAAATCGCAAATCCCAAGCGCCTCGCATTCTTCGAACGTTATCTGACCGTCTGGGTTTTCCTGTGCATGGTCATCGGGGTTGCGGTCGGCAAACTTGCGCCCGGCTTCACCGCCCAGTTGAGCCGGCTCCAATTCGGCCAGGGCTCGCAGGTCAACGTTCCCATTGGGGTCCTGCTCTGGCTGATGATTTATCCCATGATGCTCAAGGTGGACTTCGGCGCCATCGGCGGCATCGCGCGCCGACCCAAAGGTCTCGCGGTGACGCTGTTTGTCAACTGGCTGGTGAAACCGTTCAGCATGGCGTTCCTGGCGTGGCTGTTCATGCAACATCTTTTCGCGCCGTGGATTGACCCGGAAACGGCGAAAAATTACACCGCCGGACTCATCATCCTGGCCGCCGCGCCCTGCACGGCCATGGTGTTTGTGTGGAGTTATCTCACCGACGGCGACCCGGCCTACACGCTCGTGCAGGTGGCCGTGAACGACCTCATCATGCTGTTCGCGTTCGCGCCCATCGTGATGTTTTTGTGCGGCGTGGCGCACGTCATCGTGCCCGCCAAGGTGCTCATCACGTCGGTCGTGGTGTTCATCGTCATTCCGCTGACCGCCGGCTGGCTGACGCGTACCGTGTTGCTGAAATCGCACGGCCAGGACTGGTTTGATCAAAATTTCCTGCCCCGATTTCATCCGGTGATGATTGGGGCGCTGCTGCTGACGCTGGTGCTGATTTTCGCGTTTCAGGCGGAAAATCTCATCACGCGCTGGTTTGCGGTGTTGTTGCTGGCCGTGCCCATCGTCATCCAGGTCTATTTCAATTCGTCGCTGGCCTATCTGCTCATGCGCCGGCTCAAGGTGCCGCACAATGTCGCCTCGCCCGGCGCGCTCATCGGGGCGAGCAATTTCTTCGAACTAGCCGTCGCCGTGGCCATCACGCTGTTCGGTCCCGGTTCGGGCGCGGCGCTGGCCACGGTCGTCGGTGTGCTCGTCGAAGTGCCGGTTATGTTGTCCGTCTGCCATGTCTGCAACCGGTCGCGCGGCTGGTACCAAACACAGCTCATTGCAAAACAACAAACTCCATGAAACCCATCGTTCTGATTCTCTGCACCGGCAACTCCTGCCGCAGCCACATCGCCGAAGGTTTTCTCCGCGCGGCGGCGGGCGAACTTGTAAACGTCCAGAGCGCCGGCTCCCATCCGACCGGCTACGTTCATCCGCTGGCCATCAAGGTCATGGCCGAGGCGGGCCTTGACATTTCCGGCCATCGCTCAAAACACCTGAAGGAATTTCTCGGCCAGCCGGTCCGCACCGTGATCACCGTCTGCGGCAACCTGGACCAGGGCTGCCCGGTTTTCCCCGGTCAGTTGCAACGCCACCACTGGCCGTTCCTTGATCCCGCGAAGGCGACCGGCAGTGAAGAGGAAATGCTGGCGGCCTTCCGCCGGGTCCGTGACGAAATGCGCCGGGTGTTTGAAGCCTATGCGGCCGGGTTGAAAGATGCGATGGTGTAGCGTCCGGCCTCTGGCCGGATGATTGGCGCACAGCGCCAACGCTACACAAATTTCTCACCGGGCTTCAACGGATGCCCCGCCAGAAACTCAGCCGCGCTCATCCGCCGCCCGCCTTCGCGCTGCAATTCCAGAATCCGCAACGCGTTTTTTCCGCAGGCCACGACGATTCCATTTTTGTCCGCCGACAAAATGGTCCCCGGCCTTCGCTCGGAAGCTTCGGCCCGGCCGGCGGCTTCACCGGATTTTTCAGCCGCTTCGGCCTTCCAGGCTTTTATCATCCTGGAGGGAAGCGCTTCGTCGCTTCCCTGACTTTTTGAAAATGAGGGCACGGACGAAGGAGTGCCCTCCACGGGCAGAAATGTGAACGCGCCCGGCCATGGCGTAAAGGCGCGGAGCCGGTCCCCGATCGCTTGCGCCGGCAGGTTCCAGTCAATGCGTCCGTCTTCCTTTTTGATTTTCGGCGCGTGGCTGACGCCTTCGGCGGGCTGCGGTTGTGGCGGGATTTTTCCGGCGACGTAATCGGGAATGGTTTGCACCAGCAACTCGGCGCCCAGCCGCGCCAGCCGGTCGTGGAGCGTGGCCGAATCGTCTGCCGGCAAAATCGGCGTGCGCCGTTGCGCGACAATCGGGCCGGTATCCAGTCCGGCATCCATCCGCATGATGGTGACGCCGGTTTCGGCTTCGCCGCTGGCAATCGCCCACTGGATGGGTGCCGCGCCGCGGTATTTCGGCAGCAACGACGTGTGGACGTTCAGGCAGCCGTGCCGCGGCAAATCCAGGATGGCCGGCGGCAGAATCTGTCCGTAGGCGACGACCACGATGAATTCCGGCGCCAACCCGCGCAACTCGCCGATGAATTTTTCGTCACGGGCGCGGACCGGCTGGAGCACAGGCAAACCGAGTTGTTCGGCCAGCAGCTTGACCGGCGACGGCAACAGCTTAAGTTCGCGGCCTTTGGGCCGGTCGGGCTGAGTGACCACGGCGGCGATCTGGAATTGCCGGTCGCGCGCCAGCGCTGCAAGACTGGCGCAGGACAATTCCGCCGTGCCCATGAAAATGATTTTCAATTCTTTCATTATGGCGGCCGGCGTGAGCCGGCCCATTGCCTGCAAGCTAGGGCGGACTCACCTCCGCGGCTACGAATTTGAAACGAATGCGGCCGGAGAACCAAGTCAAAGTTTGACGACCTGCTTGAGAATGTCGAAGAACGTCTTCACCGGCGGCCGGTCGGTGTTGATGCGGTGGACGAGTTTTTTGCCGTAAAAATTGAGCACCGGCTTGGTTTCCTTTTCGTAGGTTTTGAGGCGCTGGCGGATGACGTCGAGGTTCGCGTCGTCGAGGCGGTTGTCCTTGAGCGCGCGGCGCTGCATGCGGGCGACGAGATTTTCCTCGGCTGGACGTGAGATAAAACATGGCGATGACGTCGAGCGTGTCGCTCAACATTTCGCGCCTGCGGCACGTTGCGCGGGATGCCGTCCAGCACCAGCGTGTCGTCGCCGGGATGGAACCGCCCGGTCTTCGTGCTGCTGTCAATGAACTGCCGCCACAATTCGATCGTCGGCTCGTCCGGCACCAGCTCGCCGCGGCTGGAGTATTCCAGAAAAACTTTTCCCAGCGGGCTGTTCGGGCGGAGGCTGCGGAACACGTCGCCGCAGGCGCAATGAAAAAAGCCCGGAATGGCGCCGAGGCCGGCCATGCGTGCCCTTGCCCGAACCGGGCGCGCCAAACATCAGAATGGTCCGGTATTTCATGCGGTTTTAAGTTTTGAATTTTCAGTTGTTCCGCGGTTCCCGCTCAAAATTAAAAGTTCAAAACCAAAAATTCCTCACGCGTCCTTGTGTTTGATTTGAATTTCCTGGATTTCGGCGAACGGCACCATGATCTCCTGCCGTGCCCCGCCTTGCACCACCTCGAAATGCACCTCGTTGGCGGCGATGCGCGTGATGCGCTGCACCACCAGTGGGCCCGCGCGGTTTTCACCACGAGCACCAGGTCCTTTTCGGCGGGCCGCCGGACCATGCCGAAGAAACCGGAAAATTTCGTTTCAAAAAACCGGCGGTTGAACATGAACTGGCCGCGCTGGAAAACCTGGGCTTCCGGATGCGCCGGCCTGGCCCCCGTTGCCGGGGAGATGTGAATTCCGGCCGCGGCAATGCTTTCCGCCACGGGCGCCGCCCCGGCCGGCACCGTGAAAGCGTGCTCGGCCTGCGGTTGCCCGGCGTCCGGCCCGCTTTCCTGTATCGGCAGGGCGAGGAAAATAACCGGCCCCAGCACCGGCAGCACCGCCGCCACGCCCATCACCAGCCCGATCGGCCGCGCGCGCAAGAGGGCGATTTCATAGGCCGCGTACACGTTCGCCGCGTAAATCAACAGCAGCGCGATGAAGCCCACCGACGAAGTTATCAGGGCAACCAGCAACGATTCCTTCCGGGGCAATTTCAGGCGCGACACCTCTTGTACGGTCACCTTCGCGCTTTGGGGCTGTGCCGGCGGCGTTTCAATGAACAGCTCGGCCAGCGATTTGATTTTCGAATTTTGTTGCGACAGTTGCTTGAGCGTGGCCTGGGAAAACTTCGGCCACACCACATTGGTATAACTGTCACTGGGCGTGCGGAGCGTGATGCCGGCGTCGTTGAACAGAATGATGTCGCCGGACACCGACGTGCCGTCGCTCAGTTGAAACGTGTCGGCGCGGGCGGTGGCCAGCCAGCCGCCCAGCCCCAGGCTCAAAATGATCCAAAACAGTGTGCGCACGAATTTTTTTTAACAAAAATGGACGGGCGGCGAAAGCAAATTTACGGGGCGGATCACAGCTCAAGGTATTCCGCGCGGATGCCCTTGTCGTCACAATGCAAAATGGCGATGCTCCGCGCCGCGCCGAACTTTGGCCGGCCCGCATAGCCGGGGTTGAAATACAGCACGCCGCCCAGCGTCTCGCAAAAGCGCTGGTGCGTGTGGCCGAACACCACCGCGTCCGGCCGTTCGCGCGCCGGGCGGTGTTGCCGGTCCGCTGGCAAGTCCTGCGGCCGGACAATGTGCTGGATGAAAAATTTCCGGCCGGCGAGTTCGACGGTTTTCGCCGGGGCATAACCCAGCCCCGGCTCGTCCGTGTTGCCGGCCACCGCCGTCACCGGCGCGACCCGTTCCAGTTCCGTCAACATCCACGGCCGCCCGATGTCGCCCGCGTGCAGAATGTGGCTGACGCCCGCAAACCGCTCCGCGATGCCCGGGTCCAAAAAATTATGCGTGTCCGAAAGAACGCCGATTTTCATGGGTGCGACAGGTGGCATGTGTCACGCGTCACCCGTCACCCATGACGCCTTGGCCTCCTCCGGTTCTGGTTCAGCTTCCGCTGGCTCCGGGCGCGCGCCCGCTTCCTTTTCCACGGGTGATTCCGCGGGGGCGGTCAGTTTCATCGCCGCGACAAACAGGGCGGTGAACAGCCCGCCGCTCAATAGTGTGTTGCGGAAAAATTCCCACGTCTGCGGCCAGCCGCTGGTTCCCTTGATCAGCGCAATCAGCCAGCCCGCCAGATTTTTGGTGTATTCCGGGTCCTGAAACGGATTGAACAGCCACGACGCGCTGTTGGTGATCAGATAAAACAGCAGCGCGCCCAGCACGCCGCCGCCGAGCAGCCCGGCAAACGACGATTGCGGCTTGAACCGCCGCCCCAGCCCGATCAGCACCGCGTAAGCGGCGTAGTTGACCAGTTGATATTTCAGCACGGAAAGGTCCCACACCGGCCAGCCGTGCCGCCAATAATACACATTGAGCGCCAGGTCCGTGAGCGCCACCGTTCCCAGCGGCAGCCACCAGGCCCGGCGCCCGCTGAAAAATGCCCCGGCGCAAAACATCAGCGCGTACACCGCGCTGAAACTCGGCGGAAACATCCCCGGCCAGCGGCTCAACGCCACCAGCGCCACAAAGACCACGGGCAGCCAGCGATTCCACTTTTCGGTCACAGCCCCGAAGCATAATCCGGCGCGGCAGAATGACAAGCCGTTCGCAAAACCCGGCCTGCCCGCGGAGCTTCCATCCGCGGATGGCGCCGATGACACAGATTTCAGAATGAGCCTTCCGCGAAATCTGTGAAATGTGCGGACTGGCAGGCCTTTGTCTTCTTCGCGCCCTTCGCGCGAAACCAAAGCGCGCGTCTTCATTGGATTGAAATTGCGAACCACCCCCCGCTTTGGCATAAATCGGCGTATCATGGATATGCGACGTATTGAACTCATCTTGTTTGCCGCGACTGTTTTGTTGACCGGATGCCGGCCAGCCCAATCCACGGAAAGCACAACCCCGGTCCCGTCGCCGGCTCAGATGCCGGCGCCGTCGTCTTCCAGGCAGACCATTGCCCGTGTTCACTGGTTGGGGCTGAAACAGCTTTCCGGCGAAACCAACGCGGCCCATTGGATGGAGATTTGGAATCTGCCCGAAAGCCGGCGTCTCGAACCACAAACGCTGGACAAACTTTCCCTCGCGCCGTGGTCGTTGTTGCACCGCGCCCTGGACACCAACGCCGCCGCTCTTTTGCGGCCCTTGCTGGACGATGTGGTGTCGAACGAATCCTGTCTGGAAATCCGCCAGGCCGCCAATGAGCCGGCCACGCTGGTTTTCGCCATCCGCCTGGACGATCAACGGGCCGCCTTGTGGCAGACCAATCTCGCCCGGATTTTGGAATCATTGACGGGCATCCATCCGGTCCCCGCGCCCGACGATCATTATGGCTGGTCACTCAAAAAACATCACGAGCCCAACCTCCTCGAGCTGACCCGTGTGGGCGGATGGACCATCGTTGGAGCGGCCCAGGATCACAACGATCTGCTCAACGAGCTGCTGGACCGGATCCGGCAGGGACAGCCTCCGTTCCCGGCCGGGGACACCAATGACTGGCTCGCCGCCGACCTCGACCCTTCTGGCCTCGCTGCTGTCTTCTCCCTCTCCGCCCGCGCCGCGGGGGGAGCGGGCTGGGGTGAGTTGGCTTCGAATAGCATTTTTGCACTCAACCACTTTCACCTGGCTGTGACGGCTGAAGGCACAAACATCCTGGTGCGGGGCACGGCTGATTTTTCCCGGCCGCTGGCGCTCGATTTGAAACCTTGGAACATCCCGACCAACCTGATTAACTGGCAAGTGTGCAGTTTCACGGCCATGCGTGGTCTCCAGCCCTGGCTGAAATCACTGAAAGCCTGGAATGATCTCCAGATCGGCCCCCTGCCGGACCAAATCTGCTTCTGGGCGGTGCCGAACTCCGAAATGCACAGTTACTTCGCGGCCCCGCTTCCGGAGGCCAGCAATGAAGTTGTCCGGTTCACGGAGTGGGTATTGCAGAACCAGGGCCGCCGGTTTCCCACCAATGAACTGTCGAAATTCGAAAGGTCAAAAGAATTCAACGGTTTGCAGTGGAAAGGCCTTCCCTACATGTGGCCGTTTCTGCGCTCCATCACGGTTAATAAACAGAACTTCATTTATGGCGGGGGTTTCCCGAATGTGGCGGACAACTCGACGTCGTTAAACATATCGCAAGCGGCCTTAAACCGGGCCGATCTGGTCTATTATGATTGGGAAACTACCGGCCCGCGCATTGACCAATGGATTTACATGGGGCAATTCGCCCGCTTCGTGTCGCACCATGCCCAGTTGCCGCCCGATTCACCGGCCCTGCTCTGGCTTAAAGCCATCGCCCCCAAACTCGGCTACACTGTGACTCGCATTACCGAAACCGGGCCCAACCAACTCTCCTTCACCCGCCGCTCCAGCCTTGGATTCACGGGCATCGAATTGAATCTGCTGGCTGACTGGCTGGAATCCCCCCGGTTCCCGCTCGGATTGCACACCCTGCTCGCGCCGCCGCCAAAACAATAGGTAGGGACGGCTCGCCGAGCCGTCCCCGCCCGCGCAGAGCGGGCGGATCGAATGGCGCTCGTCCGCTGTGTCATCCGCTTTGGTTGCGGCGCTGGGCATCTCGGCGAGATGTCCCTACCTCGTCGCGGCCAGCTTTTGGCCAGCTTGCGAAGCGAGGTTTGAGGACAGGGAGCTTGGGAGGGTTTCAGGTTTGCCAGTCGCTTGTATTTCTTCCGCCCGGGCGATGACGCGCGAAACGTAGCCGGCCATTTCGTCGTCGGGTTTTTGTTTCAATGCCAGCGTGACCAGCCGCCGGGCTTCCGGCAGGTCTCCCTGGCTTAAGGCCCGCGCCGCCTGATCCAGAACTGTTCCGGCTGCATCCGGCGCCGGCGAGGCCAGCGGCGTTTGGAAAACACACGGCACGTTCGCCTCCGCCGGATTGCCGAACAGGGAGCCGTTCAATTGTCCGTTGACCGTCGAAAAGTCGCTGAAGATGGTCTGCGCGTCCGTCGTGGGCAGCGAATGCAGGACCTCCCGCTTCTCAGCCGGAGCCAGCAATTGCTGCTCGGTCCGTTCATCAAAGGGATCCAATACCTGGGTGCCCTCGCTCAGATAAAAAGCCCGGGGCGCCTCATATTCCAGGATCGGAAACAAGTCGCTCTGGACCGGTCCCGGCTCGGCGATGGCAAAACCGGTCTGTTGCGAAGCCAGTTGCCGCGCCATCAAGGCCGTTGGGGATTGAATGTCAATCATCTCCATGTCGGTCCGCACCCGGGGAATGGCAAACCCCTTGCGGAATACCGCCGGGCCCGTGGGCCAGGGTTGCTTGGAGCCGAGCATCACAATGTCGCCCGCGGCGGTGTCCCAGACTTCCACGTAGGGAAACACCGAACTGAACGTCCGCAGCACCAGCTTTACGATGTCCCCCTTCGTTTCATAGATTTGAAACCATTGGGCCATGATGCCGCCGGGCTTCAAACGGCTGGCCGCCAATTCATAGTATTGCCGGCTGAACACGCTGCCCGTGGCGACAAACCACGGATTCGACGGTTCCGTGATGATGACATCGTATTTCTGTTTGCGCAGCTTGAGCACCGTGCGGGCGTCGGCGCGCCACAAATGCGTGCGCGGATCGCTCAACACGTGGTCGTTCCAGTTGTCGAACAATTTTGACGCCTGAATGACCGGATCGCAATTCTCGGCCACGTCCAGCCGTTCAATCGGAAACGCCAGCACCGTTCCGGCGGTCATCCCCGATGCCAGCCCCAGCACAAACACGTCCTTGGCCCCCGGCTTGGACAACATCGGCAGGTCGCTCACCAGCATTTGCGTGCATAGGTCCAATCCCGTCCCCGCCTCCGGCTTGCCGTTGGTGCGCAAGCCCAGTTCCGCCGGCGCGGCGATGCCGTCCACCCGCTCCACCGACACGGTGGCGTCCGAACCATCCTTGTAAAACACGATTTTGATGTGCTGCTTCCGCCAGGGCATCAACCCCGGATCGTATTGCTTTTCCCAAATCCGAAACACGCCCGAACTCATCACGTATTGCCAGTTGCTGTCGCTGAAGACAAAAAGGCTGCCGGTAAACAGGCAGACCGCCAGCGCGGCGGCGATGCTGACCGGACGGAGCCGCTGCAACGCCAGAATCAGCGCCCCCAGCGCCAGCACCAGTGCCAGCACGCCAAAGGCGTCGCGCAATCCCACCCACGGCATCACCACGAAACCCGTGAGCAGCACGCCAACCACCGCGCCCAGCGTGTTCCAGGTCAGCAGGATGCCGACCTTGGAACCCAGCGGCGAATCGGCGTGCGACACCGCGCGAATCATCAACGGCAGCACGGCCCCGATCCACGCCGCCGGCAATCCCAGAACGACGAGCGAAATGAACACCGTCAACAGTTCGTTATAGACGTATCCGGTTGCCGTGCGCGCCAGGCCGGTCCGCGCCAGGATGTAAAAATTCACCCATTGTTCAATGTTGAACACCAGCAAGGTCACCCACGCCGCCGCGCTGCACAGCAAAAAAATCATCATGCGCTCGCTCGAACGGCCGTGGCGTTTGGGTGACGCAATCCACGCCGCGCCCAATCCAATCCCCAGTATGAACGAAATCAACACCACCGCGAACGATTGCAGCGAGGAACCAAAAATCATCGCCAGCGACCGCGAGGCCAGCACCTCGAATCCCATCGAAACCGCGCCGGTGGTGGCGACAATCAGTCCGGCCCACCGCAACGTTCCGGGCGTGGCGGCTTCCGGCCCGGCGGCGGGCGCGGGGCTGGATTCGGCGGCGGGCGGTTTTTGGGGCAGGGCATACCGGCTCAGAAGAATGGCCGTGACGCCAACGATGAGATTGACGGTGGCGGCAATGCGCAACGTGGCCGCCACCCCGTAGGTTTGCACCAGGAAAAATCCGGCCAGCGCCGCGCCCAAAACCGCGCCCAGGCTGTTCACCGAATAAAACCGCGCCGACCGTCGTCCGGCGTCGGAGTAAAACCGCTGCAACCAGGACGCCAGCAGCGGCAGCGTGCCGCCCATCATCACCGTTGGCAGCAGCAAAAGCAGCGTGGCCAATACCCCATTAAGTGCCAACAGCAGTTTCGCGTGGGCCACCATCGGCGCGCCGAGCGCGATAAAGATGTCGTTGACGATTCCGTCAAAAAACATGAAGCCAAAGGCGTAAAGCCCCACCGCGATCTCCAGGACGCCATAGAGTTGCACCGGATTTTTCAGGTGGTCCGCCCAGATGCCCAGCAGGCGGTTGCCCAGCGCCAGGCCGCCCATGAACACAGCCAGCACCACGGTTTGCGCGTAAATGGTGCTGCCGAACATCTGGACCAGCAGCTTCGACCAGACGACCTCGTAAATCAGCGCCGTGGCGCCCGAGCCGAAGAACAGGGCCAGAATCATCCAGCCGCGCTTTTGTGATTGCATGACGCGAGGCTATCAATCCGGCAAACTCCTTCGCAAGCTTGGAAGCGTGACGAGTGACAAGTGACGAAAAAAACCACTGACTCTTGCAGGAGACGACGTGGGGAGTCTCTGACTGAATCCGGATTCCAGCTTCAGACCGGCTCGTGACCTCGGCTCCATCTTTCCCTTCCACGGGTGCGTCTTGACACTGTCCTCGGCAGGGACGGCGCGCTGCGCCGTCCGCGCCGCGTTCAGCGGCGCAATGGTTCGCCCGACGATTGGCTTTCGTTCCGCCCGCTGGTGCGCGGGCAACGACATCGCAGCGCGATGTCCCTGCCTGCATCAAGGACAGGGTCAAGCTGCGCCCCCTTCCACCTTTCCCAATCTTTCCATTTGAGCCGCGCCGCCTTTTCTGGCACAAAAACCACTTCATGAACATGAGACATACCCTCTTGGGCTTGTTGATCGCGTTGCTTTTTGCCGGCGGAATCGGCTGCAAAAAATCCGGCCCCGGCGGGCCGGCCGCCGCCTTGACGCCCACCAAACTGTCGCCCGACACGATTCTCCGCGTTCATTGGCGCGGGAAAAATGACCTCGGGATCATGGCCAGCGCCTATTATTTCATGCGCATCTGGGAATTGCCCCAAAGCGGGCAGGTCGAGATCCAGGCTCTCGCCAGACTTTCCACCGCGCCCTGGCGTTGGTTGCCGGGCGAAACCGAGGCCGATGTCACCAGCAACAGCCTCCGGTTGTATCCCTTGCTGGGCGATGTGGTCTGGAATGAATCCTGTTTCGAAATCCGCCAGGCCGCCAACCAACCCGCCGAATATGTTCTGGCCCTCCGGCTGGACGCCGGGCACGAACAACTCTGGCAAACCAATCTCGCCGCCGTCGCCCAATCACTCACCGGCGCCCGCCCCGTCCCCGCGCCGGACGGCCGTTTCGGCTGGTCGCTGGAAAAACAGGAGCCACCCACCCACATTGAACTGTCCCGCGTCGGCCAATGGACCCTCGTCAGCGCCGGCCCGGACAAAAATGCCCTGCTCGACGAAATCGCCGCCCGCATCCGCCGCGAACACACGCCTTATGTTTCGCAGACGCCCGGCGACTGGCTCGAGGCCGACGCCGACCCGTCACGACTTGCCGCCGTCTTCTCCCCATCCGCCCGCGCAGCGGGGGGAGAGGGCCGGGCTGAGGTGGGATTGAAAACCAATTTCGCCATCGACCATATTCACCTCGCCGTCAACGGCGACGGCGGCCACGTCCTCACTCATGCCGAACTGACTTTTCCTAACCTGCCCCCCGTCGAGCTTCAACCCTGGACCATTCCGGCCAATCTGATTCATCCGCCGCTGATGAGTTTTACCGCCGTGCGCGGCGTCAACCCCTGGCTGGCCTCGTGGAAAACGTGGCAGGACCTTCAGCTGGGCCCGCCGCCGGACCAGGTTTATTCCTGGTCATTGCCCGCCGGACAGTTTCAGACCTATTTCGCCGCGCCGTTGCCCGCCGCCGCCGGCGAAGTGCGCGCCCTGAGCGCGCATCTGCTGACAAAAGCCAATCCCTGGCTGGCCGCGCGCGGCTATTTCGGCTTCGAACCCGGCCCGGATTCCAACGGCGTCATGTGGGGAAAATCTCCGTCCATCCGGCCGTTTATCCAATCCATTGCGGCGGACGACGCCGGCGGCGTGGCCTACGGCGGCTTGATTCCCGAAACCGGCGCCGAAGCCGCAACCAACCTTTTTTATTATCATCCATCCTTTACGGAATTGCTTCAGGAGATGTCTGACCAGTCGAACCTGGTTTGCTATCACTGGGAACTGACCGGCGCCCGTGTCGAATCCTGTCTTTACATCGGCCAATTCCTGAGCGTCATCAGCCGCCACCCGCCGCTGCCGTTGAATTCCGTTGCCGCCATCTGGTTGAAAACCGTCATGCCCCGGCTCGGCAATTGCACCACCACCGTCACGCTCACCGGTCCCAACCAGCTTGCCTTCTCCCGCCGCTCCACGACCGGTTTTACCGCCGCCGAATTGAACCTGCTGGCCATCTGGCTCGAATCCCCGCAATTTCCAAAATGGTGACGGGTGACGGGTGACACGATGTCTGTCCGAACCGCCGCCAGGTTTTGGAGTGCGCCAGTCCCCTGGCGCTTTTGAATCGTGCCCGGCGCGCGCACAGCGGCAGGGGGCTGCCGTCTTCCAAAACGCTGGCGCGTTCAAAGCAAACTCATTTCAGTTCCTTTGCGCCTTTGCGTCGAAAATTCGTGCCATTCGCGTCTAAAAAATCCGTGCCATCCGTGTCTAAAATTTTTCTCTGTGTCTCCGCGTCTCTGCGGTTAAACTCCGTCGTGCTCGAAATTCCCAAAACCATGCGCGCCGTTGTCTATCGCGGCGTCAACGACCTGTGCCTCGAAACCGTGCCCGTCCCGCGCCTCGGCCCGGGCGAACTCCTCGTCCAGGTCGCCGTTTGCGGCGTCTGCCCCACCGACATCAAAAAAATCCGGCACGGCACCGTCCCGCCCCCGCGCATCTTCGGCCACGAAACCGCCGGCACCATCGTCAAAATCGGCGGAACGTCAGGCTCCAAAACTCAAAACTCAAAACTCAAAATTCAAAACTTTCAAATCGGCGACCGCGTGGCGCTGCACCATCATGTGCCGTGCCTGGACTGCCATTTCTGCCGGCATCGCGCCTTTGCCCAATGCGCCACCTACAAGCGCACCGGCATCACCGCCGGGTTTGAGCCGGCGGGCGGCGGCTACGCCGAATACGTCCGCGTGATGCCCTTCGTCCTGCCCGGCGTTGTGAAAATTCCGCCCAAAAATTCCTTCGCGGAAGGCGCCATGCTCGAACCCGTCAACACCGTCCTCAAGGCCGTCCGCCGACTCAACCTGTTGCGCGGCGACACCGTGCTCGTGGCGGGGCAGGGGCCGATTGGCCTCATGTTCACCCGCCTGCTGCAGCTCGCCGGCGCGCGCGTCCTCGCCACCGATTTGCTCGAATCGCGCTTGAAACTCGCCCGCAAATTCGGCGCGAAATGGACGCAGTTGGTAGGGACGGCGCGCCGCGCTGTCCGCGCCCGCGTCGAGCGGGCGCAATATTTATCGCAACGCGCCCCCTTGCGCCGCTGGACGCGGCGCTCGGACATCCCGGCGGGATGTCCCTACCCACCCTCGCCCCTCGACGCCGCTGTGATTGCCGTTCCCTCCGACGCCGCCGTGCATCAGGCGCTCCAGCTCGTTCGCGGCGGCGGCCAGGTCCTCCTCTTCGCCCATACGAAGCGTGATTCCAACCTTCAACCTTCAACCTTCAATCTTCAACTCTCAACGATTTGCCTGGATGAAAAAGACCTCATCGGCAGCTACTCCTCCGATTTCACGCTGCAAGCCGAAGTCGCACGCCTGGTGTTCTCGCGCCGGCTCGACGTGCGCCAATTGATCACGCACCGCTTCCCCCTCGAACAAACCGCCGCCGCTGTCGCCTTGGCCTCCAAACCGGCTTCGGATTCGCTCAAAATTCTGGTTGCTGTCGGGTAGGGACACCGCGCTGTCCCCGGCGGTAAAGCCGCCGGGGGGGGCCGGTGGCGGAGACACAACATCTCTCCGAACAGCCGCGAGGTTTTGGACTGCGCCAGTCCCCGGGCGCTTTTATGTCTCGCGGGATGGAAAAGCGGCAGAAGACCGCCGCACTCCAGAACGCTCCCGCGCCCAACGCAAACTCGTTTCAGTCTGCTCGGCACAATAAAATCTGTGTTTATCTGTGCCCATCTGTGGCTAAAGCCTTCGCGCCCGGCGCGCGAAACCCTCCTGCCTTTGGGTCGCGCGAGGAACGCGAAGAGACGGTCAGGTCAGCTTGACAATATGCCAACAGTTGGTGACTATTAAAACATGAGCGCGGCATTAACCAATTACTGGCAGGACTTCATTGATCAAATGGTGAAGTCCGGCCGCTACAATAACCGTTCGGAAGTGATTCGCGCGGGCCTCCGTTCCTTGGAAGAACGGGAGCTGGCCAAGGAGGAACGGGAGTTCGACCGGATTTTCGCGGGAGGTCGCGCCGGTGAGCCGGATGGCAAAACCATCAACCGGATTGTTTCCCGTCAGAAATCCCACCGCAAATGGCGGCGATGATCCGGGCGGTTTTCGATTGTAATGTCGTCCTGTCCGGCATTGGCTGGAACGGTTCGGCGCGCAAATGTTTGAAACTGGTTGCCCGGCGCCGCGTCTTTCTGTTCGTCACCCGTGATATTCTGGCCGAATATGAAGCCGTCATTCCCGGAACCTTGGCGGAAGAAATGCCGGGTCTGGACGTGCTTCCGAAGTTGGCGTGGATTCGGTCCCAATCCCGGTTCGTCGAACCAGCCCCGCTTGGCCGGCAGCGAAGCCGGGATTTGAAGGACGACATTTACCTGGCTGGCGCGTTGGCGGCGTCGGCGCAATATATCATTACCTATGATGCCGATCTGCTCGCATTGGGAAAGCCGTTTGGAGTTGAGGCCATCAGACCTGTGGAATTTCTGCGGCGCTTAAAAGGTGACCAGTGACGGGAAGAACCCGGTTGGCCGCACAAAGACGCAACCGGCGCAAACCATTTTTTCACAAACCGTCCAAACCGCCGACCGGTCTTGGAGTGCGGCGGCTGCGACGCCGCTTTCGATGCATGCAATCTGTGTCCATCTGTGGCTAAAGCCTTTGCTGCCTTCGCGTGAAACTTTGCCGATAGGGCTATATTCACGCCCATTGGCAAAACTCGCGTATTTTTGGCCCTCTCCGCACCCCTGCGCCTCTGCGGTGAAAATAGCCGACCGCTGGTTACAAACTGGTTACAAACGATAAAAAATGCCGGCAGGGGACGGCGTAAGGAGTCTTTTAGACCGCCCATGCTTGTCGCAAGCTGTTGAAAATGAATAACTTTTATGCGAATAATCCCTGGCATTTGCCATGCTCAAAAACGTTCAAAAAAGTTAAAAAAATCATTGACACCCCCCTTGTAATTTGAGATATTGGCCCTACACACGGTAACAACCAAATATAAATTATGAGAACTAAAATACTATTAGCCTCAGCGGCCGCCCTCGCCGTGGGTTTGGTCTCCTCAAACGCCCAGGTTTATTCAGCCAACGTCGTGGGATACGTACAGGAAACCTTGTCCCCTGGATTCAACATGATTGAAAATCCGCTGGATCTGGATGGCACGGGCACCAACAACACGTTGCAAACGACATTGGGAACCCAACTGCCGGCTGGGAGTTCAGTTTACGCATTTGCTAATGGTGCGTTTGCGAGTCCGTCTGCACTTTTTAGCCACTCCGTATGGTCTGGTGGTACAAATGCGGCTAATGCGGCTTTGAATCCTGGTGGCGGCGTTTTCTTAAATTTGAATAGCGCAAGTCCAGTAACTGTGACTCTTGTTGGAAACGTCCTACAGGGGAGTCTTTCGAATCCTTATATTTCTGGATTTAACATCATTTCATCCCAAGTTCCCATTGCTGGCCTAATCACCAGCACCTTGAACTATACGCCTACGGCTGGTGATTCGATCTATGTATGGAATGCGCCAACTCAGGGCTACAATACACCGTCTAGTTTGTATTCGCATGGCGCTTGGAATGTCCAACCGAACTTGGCCATTGGTCAGGCTGTGTTCCTTAAGTCAGCGTCCGCCACGGGTGGTCACTGGACAACTAACTTTGTAGTGCAGTAAACAAACAATGCAGAAAATAAACATAATTTGATACAATAACAACCTAAAACCTAAATAAACAAAAACTATGAAACGAAAAATACTATCTGGAATCATCGGAGTCGGGCTAGCGACCTGTGCGCTCGGTCAAGGCTTGGAACTGAACAATGCAGGTAATACCGGCAGTATTACTGCCACGAGCAATGGGCAGCTCTACAACGCCAATGCCACTCCGTTTAATGGAAACAGCTACGATGTTGGGCTCACCGTCTTGTTTGGCACCAGTTCCAGTAGCTTGACGCCGTACAATACATACTATCCTGGAGACGCAAATGGGAGCGGTTCATTCACTGGTGTTACTACCGGTCAATTCTCTGTTGGGCCGAGTGGTGCGACGGTATTACCGCCCGGTGGAGTCGATGGGGGAACAATCTGGGTTGAACTGCAGATTTGGGACTACGATTCACCATTGGCTACGTCGGGGGGACATGCCCAAACTTATGCAGCTGCTCTTGCTGGTCTAGACCCGGTTGGGACGGTGCTATTCCAGCAGGTTCTCAGTAACCCGACCGGCATACCGCCCACACCTGCGACTGGCTTTACTGACATGCCGTCGCTCACGCTGCAAGCTGTTCCTGAACCGGCCACGTTCGCGCTGGCGGGTCTGGGCATTGCCTCACTGTTGGCTTTCCGTCGCCGCAAATAAGCGGATAGGGCAAGCAGATAGTATTTCGTAAAAAGGCTCCGAAGCAATTCGGAGCCTTTTTTTATTTCATGGTAGGGACGGCTGGCCCCAGCCGTCCGTTTCCTTTGGTAGGGACAGCGCGCTGCGCTGTCCCCGGCGGTAGAGCCGCCGGAACGAATCGAGCAAACCACACGAACCCCGTCCGGTTGCGCCGCTGCACGCGGCGCAGGACATCTCGGGCGAGTGTCCCCTACCTCGTGCGACGTTCGCGCATGTCGGATGGTAGGGACGGCTGGCTCAGCCGTCCCCGCCCGCGTCGAGCGGGCGGAACGAATCCGCGCAAACCACACGAACCCCGTCCTGTTGCGCCGCTGCACGCGGCGCAGGACATCTCGGCGAGATGTCCCTACCCTGCGCTTGCACCCTCCGTTCATTCGTCACACAATGCCACATGGATTTGCCCCGGCGCAAAACCCTGCCGCATCAAGTCCCGCTCTGGATTGATCCTCAAAAGGAAATTTATTTCATCACCATCAATTGCCGGCCCAAAGGAGCGAATCAACTGGCCAAACCGGACGTGGCCATGCCCTTGCTGGACAGTGTGCGCTTTCGCAACGAGCAATTCATCTGGTTCGCCCATGTTTTTCTGCTCATGCCGGACCATGTCCACGCGCTGATTTCCTTCCCGCCCCCGGTTGCGCCGCTGCACGCGGCGCCTGGACATCTCGGCGAGATGTCCCTACCTAATCAGGTAGGGACGGCTGGCCCAGCCGTCCCCGCCCGTAAAGCGGGCGGAACGAACTTGCAGCAAACCGTGACTTCCTGGAAACGCTGGACGGCGCGGCAATTGGACATCTCGTGGCGGCGCGATTTCTTCGAGCATCGGTTGCGACACGAGGAAAGCCGGCGGGAAAAGGCGGATTATATCCTGGCCAACCCGGTGCGGAAGGGTCTGGTAAGTGCAGCCGCAGACTGGCCGTTTGTCTATTTTGCTGACGGCCAGCCTCCGCCATTTGAATGGTAGGGACGGCGCGCTGCGCCGTCCCCGGCGGTACCGCCGCCGGAACGAATTGGGAATTGCGCCCGCTTTACGGGCGCGGACGCCGCCGCGCGGCGTCCCTACCATAAGCCACGTTCGCGCTGGCGGGTGGCTGCCTCACAGTTGGCTTTCCGTCGTGCAAATAAGCGGATAGGGCAAGCAGATAGTATTTCGTAAAAGGGCTCCCCGAAGCAATTCGGAGCCTTTTTTTATTTGGTAGGGACGCCTGGCCCCAGCCGTCCCCGCCCGCGTCGAGCGGGCGGAGACGAATCGCGCAAACCACACGAAACACGCGCACTGTTGCGCCGCTGCGGCGCAGCGCTGGACATCTCGGCGAGATGGTCCCTACCCCGAAGCCAGGGTGGGAAAGCGCGCTGCGCCGTCCCCGGCGGTAAACCCGCCGGAACGAACTGGGAATTGCGCCCGCTTGGGGCGCGGACGCCGGCAGCTGCGGCGTCCCTACCTCATTCATACCCAAATCTCCGGACAAAAGGTTCCAGCTTGGCCAGGTGCGGTTCGAGGTATTTCTGGTAATTCCGCCAGCGGCCCAGGGCGCGTTTTAAACCGGCTTGGTCACGTCCGCGTAGGTGGGCGAACGCACCGTTTTTTGCCGGGCATGTTCGTCAAAGCGCAACACCCGCTCGTCCCACGGCACCCCCAGAAAGTCCAGTGTCTTGCGGGCCACGGCTTCCAGTCCTCCACCATGTCCTCGTAGCGGACTTCGAGCGAGAAATTTTTGAGAGCGGCGCGAGGGCGGTCCACAGGCCCATCAACTCGGCATATTCTTCGCCGGATCTGCTCCAGGCTCAGGCAAACCGGACTGGTCGTGGCAAGCGGAAGATAAGACTGCATGAAGCAACTCAAGACCACGTCGCGCGGGTCGCGCAACGCGATCAGCAGTTTCATTTCCGGAAAGATGCGGGGAATGCGGGAATCAGGCGGGTGAGCGTACGGATTTTTATCAACCAACATGCCGGCCGGCCATGGGGTGCCCCAAAAACAACTCCACGCCCCGGAAATAGTTTTGCCGGCATTGTTTCAAGACGCCAACCTGCGCCGTTCGAGCATGACGGCAACGGGGTGTGTTCCGGAAAACGGCGCACGATGGGCAAGATGGGCATCGTCGAGAAAAATCGGAGTTTCCTCGGCCGAAACGATGTCCGGGTGCGAATCCAGCACCTGTTCCAGCAGGGTGGTGCCGGAGCGGGCATGGCCGCACAGCAAGGCCAGCCGGCGGGCGGGTTGGAGTGCTGGCCGGCAGTCCCGCCACGCCTGCAATTTTTCCGGGGTGAGCCGGGTGAATGATTCTTCCACCCAGGCGCGCGCGGCCTTCGCGCGGGCGGCGATGGGGGGCGATCCTGACGGGCCAGCGCTTTAGCTTCGAGCAGCGCGGCCATGGCTTCGTCATAACGTCCCTGGCGGTCCAGAATTGCGGCCAATTCATACCAGCCTTGCACGCGAATCACCCGGTCGGATTTTGCCAGGAGCGGGCGGAGCCGTTTTCGGCCTCCACCAACTGTCCGGCCTGGCGGTCCAGCTTGGCGCGCAGGAGTTGGGCTGAAGCGCAAGCGCCGTCCTTTTGCAAAGCGCGGTCGGTCAGCTCGCCGGCTTCCTCCAGGCGCCGCAGGCGTTCGTAAACTTCCGCCAGTTTCACCAAGGCTTCCGGCGGGGCATCGTTTTGCTCCACGGCGCGCTGAAGCTAGCGTTCGGCCAACGCATAGTTTCCAAAATCCCGGCAATGCTTCCCGGCCAGGCGAGCAACTCCGTTTTCCGGGTCGTAAAGCGAACGGCCTTTTCAAAACAACCTTCGGCGGCAGCGGAATCGTAACGCTTGCCATAAACGCTCCCAGGTGCAGGAGAATTGGGATTGCCGGGGTCCAGACGGCTGGCCCGTTCCAAAATCTCGACGCTTTGTTGGTGGTCGCCGCGCGAAGCCGCCTGCCCGGCGGTCTCCAACATGCGGGAATGGAGCCCTGGGAAACCAATGACTGGCGTTTCAACTTCATGATGACCACAAAATCATAGATGCCGCTGTTTCCGGCGCAAGCGGAAGTTGCTTGCCGGTTGCCGCACGGTCCCGGCCACGTTCGCGCTGGCGGGTCTGGGCATTGCCTCACTGTTGGCTTTCCGTCGCCGCAAATAAGCGGATAGGGCAAGTAGATAGTATTTCGTAAGAAGGCTCCGAAGCAATTCGGAGCCTTTTTTTATTGTCCGTAGCAGCCTCGACGGGCATTTCACTTCAACAAATCGCATCAAACCCCTTGTAAATTTTGGTCTTTGTGACAATTTAAGCCTCCGGCGTCACGATGGGACACGGTGAAACACCAGGCAACGTGTTACTACTTTTGACACTGCTCGTTTGCCTTTCACCATCCTGGCCGGATTGCACCGTTAGCCGGATTCGCTGTGCTTGCCGGAACAAATGATCAGGCCGCACATCACCGTAGATTTTGGCGATGATTGCCGGGCCGGTCTTGTCGCCTATCAGCATGGCGATTTCGGCGTCAGAAAGCCCGCTTTGACGTGCCTGCGTGACAAAGTACGAGCGTAGACCGTGCGGCGTTACATGCCCCAGCCCGAGCTCACGGCAAGCCGCCGTAAGGCGATTTCTGACTGCCGAACCAGCGCGCGGCGTGTCAGGGTGATATGGCGATGGAAACAGCAAGTGGCCGGTGGTTCGCTTCCGCATCCGGCGCAGCAAAGCCTCCATTTCGGGTAGAATCGGCACCCAGGGCATGATGCCGCGTTTCTCCCTTTTGACCTTCAAAATCTTTTGTTCCCAATCCACCGCATCCCAATCCAACGGCAAAGCCTCACCAATCCTCAATCCACTGTAGGCAAGGAAACAAACCACGTCCGCCATGCCATGCTCATTCCTTGCCCGCAGCGAGTGTTCAATTTGCTTTAATCCTTCCGGTGTCGGCGCAACTTCTCGGCAATGCCGGGTGTCCTCTGCTACACTGTAACGGCCTCTGCCCGCCAATGGGTTTGATTTAAGCACCACCCGCCGCACGGCCAGACTAAACACGTTGCTCAAAATTGTCAGCTCCAAGTCAACGCTGGGCGTACCCGCTCGCAACCGTTGCCTCTTCTTCCGTATATCATCCGTCTCCGCATCGGCTTGATATCCGCCGCTGATTCTCCAATCGCGGTATCCGTCACAATCCGCCAACGACACTGCCGCCGCTTGTTTACTTCCGAAATATTTCCGCAATGGCTTTAGATAGGCTTGCTCATTCTTGAGTGTGGCCGGACTTTTCGGGCGCCCCTTGCGTGTTCGCATCCCGTCTCTAACGTAGCTGTCCATCAATTCGCCCACCGTGACGCGCTGGCGATGTAGCATGACACCCTTTGCCTCAATGCCGTGTTCCTGCATCCACTTCTCGCCACGCCATTTTTCGAGCCACTTCCGGGCTTCCGCTGGATTGTCGGTGCCCGTGCTGCGCCAATTCGGTTTGCCATTCAGCCGCACACGGGCGTAAATGGCACCACCTTTCCGGTAAAGACAATCACCGATCCGTTGAAATATCGGCGGCGTCGCCTCTAACGCGTTTCTGTCGACTTCCCTTGGAAACGTCACGCCGCCGCCTCCCGGCGGTTGCTCATCCCATGAACCGCGTCTTTCGACCTTGTGTGAACATGCTTTCATTGCTAGTCTTTCTATTGCCCGCACCGATTCGCGCCTGGTGTCCTTGGTCCGCTTGTCTTGACAGGGACGTGCGGGTGTTGTTCTGGCACAACTCAGACTCAAATTGTCGAGACTAGACTTATGTTAACGAAAATCGGATGGTGTCAAGACATTTGTTAACAAATATCTAAGTTTCTATGAAAAAGAAAATGGGCCGGCCCCGGCTGTCCAAAAAGGGCGTCGCAGTTCTCTTTGCCGTTCGATTGCCGCCCGAAGAAGCGCAGGACGTGGACGGCGGCTGTCCGTGCTTCCGGCCAAACGAAGACCAGACTGGCTGAGCAACGCGCTTCTCGCCGCCGCGCGTAAAAAGTAGCAGAAAAGGTTTTATTCGGGGTTCTTGACGCTGCTTTACCTGCCCACCCGGCTTGCGCCGCACCCGCGCCCCCCGTTTCGTGACGGCTCAAAAACGCCTGCAAATCGCTTTCACGGTTCCTCGAACTGGGGAAGATGGGTTAACTTCCCAAAGCGCGAAGAGAGAAAGCGATCAACTGGTTCTCTATTTGGACGGATAAACGAGAATCCGGTCGTGAACCACCACGATCAGATCGTTTTTCCCGTCGCCGGTGGTCACGTCATTCAAATAACCGTCTTTGACGGGCGTGTCGTATCCATCAAGCGCTTCCAGATGCCAGACTTCGCCGCCCAGCGGCATCCAGGCAACGGCATTCTGGCCGAGAAACGCGATGCTCTGCATGTTCGGCCCACCGAGGGATACTGATCGCAGGCCATTAAAATCAGCCACCGGCAAATCCACGTTGCGTTTGACCTGCCAGACACCCGCCGCGTCGCGCTCGCACAGCGTCAGGCAACGTAATACTACTTTTGATACTACTCAACCGACTTGTGCACCGGCAGGAATTCGAACAAACTCCTTAGCTCTATTGATGACACACACGGTAAAACAAAACAAAACACAAATGAGAACAAAAATACTATTATTTGCGGCGGCGGCCCTTGCCGCAGGCGTGGTTTCTTCAAACGCTTCACCGGTTTATTCCGCCAATGTGGTGGGATATTACAATATTCCGTTGGTT
Source organism: uncultured Verrucomicrobiae bacterium (assembly GCA_963786375.1). Classification (GTDB taxonomy): domain Bacteria; phylum Verrucomicrobiota; class Verrucomicrobiia; order Limisphaerales; family UBA11358; genus UBA11358. Next base: position 61,594 of record CAWAYP010000008.1, on the reverse strand, counting down.
GCGGGTCAGCAGACCTTGGTGGGCAACCAATTGATTAACGGCACCTCGAACGACGTCGCCACACTATTGGGCACCCTGCCGAATAAAACAACCATTGCCACATGGACTGGCAGCACGTTTGCATCTACAGAAAAGCTCGGTGGCGTGTGGACTCCGAGTGATCCTCAGATAGCTGTTGGTCAAGGGTTCTTCATTCAAACCTCCGCGTCAGCGGGAGCTCAGACAAACACATTTGTCGGGACTGTTACTGCGAACGTAGGTGCCAGCGTTACCAATACCTATGCCGGCAGTGTGCAGTCGTTGATTTGCAGCCCGATTCCGTATTCAGGGACATTGGCTGATACCAGCAACATTGATCTTGGAACTTTGCCAAACAAGACCACCATTAGTGTCTGGAATCCTGGCAGTTCCACCTATAGCAGCACTGAGAAACTCGGTGGTGTTTGGACTCCAAGTGTTTTCAGTATTTCGGTGGGCCAAGGTTTCTTCATCACTCCGCCGACTGCTGGAGCCACTCTGATTCAGAGTTTGCCCAGCAGCTAGAATTAACCGAATAAACAATTTAAAGAAACAAACCTAAAACCAAAAAAAAACTAGTATGAAAAAAGCAATCGTATTATCAGTACTTGGAATCGCAGCCTCGGGCATTGCCGCCTTTGGGCAAGGGCAAATCTTATTCAACAACTATTCCTCGGCCACCTATACGACAGACCAAGTGACGTGGGGTGCCAATAGCGGGTATACCGTTGGTAACAACGTTGACAGCGCAAGCGTGGAAGTTCAGTTATTCTACGAGCTTGGCACTGTCAGCACCAGCGCGGCATCTTTCGCTGGGTCATCCACGGCAGGCATCACTGGGTTTATCAGCACTAGCGCAAATGCTGGTGCCACTTATGGTGTCGGTCCTGGCGGATTCTTCTCTGCGGGAAACCAGATTATAACCGGATGGAGTTCGGGCAACGTGACGTTCATGTATGAAGCTTGGGACACGACGACGGGAGCAACTTTTGCCCTAGCTACGGTCAAAGGCTATTCAGCCTTGTGGCAGGAAACTACCGCTGCTGGTGGTTTTGGACTCACGTCAACTGCTCTACCACCTGATTATGCGGCGAATATGCCGGGCGTGGTGCTGACAGGCTCACCAGTGCCAGAGCCAACGACGATGGCGTTGGGTGGTTTGGGTTTGGCAGCGCTGATGCTGTTCCGCCGCAAACAGGCCTAAGTTAAAAGGCAATCAAGTTGCTTTTTTCAGAATTCCCGCTCTTCCGAGGAAGAGCGGGTTTTTTTATTTCAAGGTAGGGACGGCGCGCTGCGCCGTCCCCGCCCGCGCAGAGCGGGCGGAACGAAACCGCGCGACTTCCCGAACCTTCAATTGCGCCGCTGAAGGCGGCGCAGGACATCTCGGCGAAATGTCCCTACCCAAATATCGGCTTGGTAGGGACGGCTGGCTCAGCCGTCCCCGCCCGCGCAGAGCGGGCGGAACGAAAGCGCGTGACTTTCCGAATCTTCAATTGCGCCGCTGAACACGGCGCAGGACATCTCGGCGAGATGTCCCTACCGAACCATTGCAAAGTGGTAGGGACATCGCGCTGCGATGTCCCCGGCGGTAAAGCCGCCGGAACGTTGCGCCCTTGGGGCGCGGACGGCGCAGCGCGCTGGCCCTACCATAAAAATACTTTGGCGTTGCGTCTCATTTTTGACGGTCCTACTATTTTTCCGTGTTTGTTCCCCGCAGGAAGATGTTGCCGCACGAAATTCCGTTGTGGGTTGATCCTCAACTGGAAATTTGCTTCGTCACCGTCAATTGCCAGCCCCGGGAAATCAATCATCTTGCCAGGCCCGACGTTGCCGGGCCATTGCTGGACAGCGTCCGTTTCCGCAACGAACAATTCATCTGGTTTGCCCATTTATTTCTCCTCATGCCCGACCATGTTCATGCCTTGATTGCCTTTCCACCCGCAAATCTCATGGTAGGGACGCCTGGCTCAGGCGTCCGGGAGGAGGGCGGACATCTCGGCGAGATGTCCCTACCAACGAATCCGGTAGGAACGCCAGGCCGGGAGATCTCCGGCGGTAAAGCTGCCGGAACTGCGCCCGCCGGGGGCGCAGACACGTCGGCGACGTGTCCCTACCCGGTAGGGATGTCTCGCCGAGGCGTCCCCGCGCGCGTTCAGCGGGCGGAACGCACGTTGCAGGAGGTCGTGAGTTCTTGGAAACGGTGGACAGCCCGGCAATTGGGCATCCAATGGCAACGTGATTTTTTCGAACATCGGTTGAGGCATGAGGAAAGTCGCCGTGAAAAGGCAGATTACATCCTGCAAAATCCCGTGCGGAAAGAACTGGCCCCACGCCCCGAAGACTGGCCGTTCGTTTATTTTGCTGACGGCCAACGCCCTCAGTTTGAATGGTAGGGACATCGCGCTGCGATGTCTCCGGCGGTAAAGCCGCCGGAAAGTTGCGCCCGGTTGGGGCGCGGACACGTCGGCGACGTGTCCCTACCCGGTAGGGACGGCTGGCCCCAGCCGTCCCCGCCCGCGTCCAGCGGGCGGAACGAGGGTGCAAGGTTTTTGAATCCGCGATTGCGCCGCTGGACGCGGCGCTCGGACGGCGCGGCACGCCATCCCTACCATAGTCGGATGAATGTGATTTGGTAGGGACATCGCGCTGCGATGTCTCCGGCGGTAAAGCCGCCGGAACGTAGCGCCCGGTTGGGGCGCGGACACGTCGGCGACGTGTCCCTACCTACTCATATCCAAACGCCTTTACAAACGGCTCCAGCCGGTACAGATACGGCTCCAGATATTTCTGATAATTCCGCCAGCGGCCCCGCGCGGTTTTGAAGACCGGCCTGCCTACGTCCGCGTAACCGGGCGTGCGCACCCGTCTCTGCCGCGCCCGTTCGTAAAAATGCACCACCTTGACGTCCCAGGAAACGCCCAAATAATCCAGCGTCCTGCGGGCAACGGATTCCAAATCCTCCACCATGTCCTCGTACCGGACTTCGAGATACCGGCCCGGAATCATGGGCGCCAGCGTCCGCCAGATGTTCATTTCCTCGACATATTGCTCGACTGTGTCCTTCAAGTTGAAGAAGGCGGTATGTCTTGGGGCAAGAACCGCAAAATTCTGCATGAAACAACTCAAGACCACGTCTCGCGGGTCGCGCAGTGCGACGATGAGTTTGACTTCCGGGAAGACGCGCTGGAAACCGAGGAGCAGCAGCGTGAGCGCCGGGTTTTTGTCAACTAACAGCCGGTTGTCAATGGGTTTTCCCAGGCAACGCTCCATGGTTTGGAAATAATTCTCCCGCAATTGCTGCAACAAATCCTTCGGGGCGGCTTCCAGCACCGAAAGTTCTACTTGATCGGACATTTGGAATTGTGGGGGCAGGCCTGGGCGAGGTGCTGGCGGCGGTTGCGTGCGCGCCAAAGGCAGATACACAGACTCATAGAAAACAGTCGTTTCCTCGGCGGAAATGATGTCCGGATGCGAATCCAGCACCTGCTCCAGCAAGGTGGTGCCGGAGCGGGGATGGCCGCAAAGCATGGCCAGCCGCCGGGGTGGTTGTAGTTCCCGGCCAAAATCAAACCAGCGCTGGAAAGTTTCGGCGGAAATACTGGTGAGTATCTCCCGCAAATGCGCGCCGGCAATTTGACGTTGAAGAAAGAATGCCCCGCTCTGCGCCTGAAAAGGCGCCTTGGCCTCGATGAAAGCCGCCATCGCTTCATCATATCGCCCCTGACGATCCAGGGCGGCGCCCAACTGATAATAGGCCCGGATGCGCGTCTCCTGATCAGTCGTTGCGAGAATGGAGCGCAGCAATTTCTCGGCTTCTTCCAAATGGCCGGCCTGGCGCTCCAGCCGGGCGCGCGTCAGCAAGGCCCTCTGAAAAGTGGGATCCATTTGCAGCGCCCGATCAATCATTTGACTGGCCTCGGCCATGCGGTGGAAGAACATTTCATAAATCTCCGCCAATTGGACCAGCATTCCAACGGTGGCGTCCTTTTGTTCCACGGCCCGCCGGAAATAACGCTCCGCCAACTCCGGATTGAAAAAATCGCAGCTTTGCGCGCCGGCCATTGCCATGATTTGGGTTTTGTTTTGGGCAAGCTGGATGGCTTTTTCAAAGCATTCCTCGGCGGCGGTATAATTGTAGCGCAACCCGTGGCTCCGGCCCAATTGCAGCAGAATGGCGGGATTGGCCGGGTCCAGGCTGCGGGCGCGTTCGAGCAGCTCGAAATTTTGCTGGAAATCCTTGCGTTGCAGCGCCTGCTCGGCGGCCTGGAACAATTTAACGACGGAACTGTGGTGGACCAACTGTGGGCGCTTCAACTTCATGATGTGCCGAAATCATAAAGGCTCTGGTTTCCCGCGCAAGCGGAGAAAATCCACAGGGACTCACACAATTAGCTGCGGCTCGCGAGTACGCTCGCCCCACCTGATGTGACCATATGGTGGTGGGGCGAGGCTACTGACGAGCCGCAGCCCTTGTCTCTCGACCACCTTACTTGTATCCAAACGCCTTTACAAACGGTTCTGGTAGGGACATCGCGCTGCGATGTCCCCGGCGGTAACGCCGCCGGAATTGCGCCCGGTTCGGGCGCGGACACGTCGGCGACGTGTCCCTACCCGGTAGGGACGGCTGGCCCCAGCCGTCCCCGCCCGCGTCCAGCGGGCGGAACGAGGGTGCAAGGTTTTTGAATCCGCGATTGTGCCGCTGGACGCGGCGCTCGGACGGCGCGGCGAACCATCCTGCCATTGTCGGATGAATGTGATTTGGTAGGGACATCGCGCTGCGATGTTCCCGGCGGTAAAGCCGCCGGAAAGTTGCGCCCGGTTGGGGCGCGGACACGTCGGCGACGTGTCCCTACCCGTCCCCGCCCGCGTCCAGCGGGCGGAACGAGGGTGCAAGGTTTTTGAATCCGCGATTGCGCCGCTGGACGCGGCGCTCGGACGGCGCGGCGCGCCATTCTGCCATTGTCGGATGAATGTGATTTGGTAGGGACATCGCGCTGCGATGTCTCCGGCGGAAAAGCCGCCGGAAGGTTGCGCCCGGTTGGGGCGCGGACACGTCGGCGACGTGTCCTTACCTACTCATATCCAAATGCCTTCACAAACGGCTCCAATTTGGGCAGGAACGGCTCCAGATATTTCTGATAATTCCGCCAGCGGCCGACGGCGGTTTTGAATACCGGTTTGGCCACGTCGGCGTACGTGGGCGAGCGCACCTGTTTCTGCCGCGCGTGTTCGTCAAAATGCAGCACGTTGGCGTCCCACGGAACGCCCAGAAAATCCAGCGACTTTCGGGAGACGGATTCCAAATCGTCCACCATGTCCTCGTAACGCAGTTCGAGATAATGGCCTTGCAGCAGCGGAGCCAGGGTCTGCCAGATGCCCACCAGGGCGGCATATTCGTCCACGGTGCCTTCCAGGGTCAGGTAGGCGGCGGTGACTTGCCCGATGGGAACAAAGGCCTGCATGAAACAGCTCAGGACCACGTCCCGCGGATCGCGCAACGCAATCAGGAGTTTTAATTCGGGAAACACGCGCAGGATGGCGGGGATGAAAAAAGTGAGCGACGGATTTTTATCAATGAGCAACCGGCCTTTGATTGGCCGGCCCAGGAGCAATTCCGTTTGCCGGAAATATCGGTCGCGCGCATGTTTCAGCAAGTCGGTTGGCGCCGATTCCAAAACGGGCAGCATGAGCGCGCCTTCCGGCGAACCTCGCATCACCGGCATGTAGGCGTAGTCATGGAACAGTTCCGTCTCCTCGGCGGAGATGATGTCCGGGTGGGAGTCCAGGACCTGTTCGAGCAGGGTGGTGCCGGAGCGGGGATGGCCGCAGAGCAGGGCGATTCTCCGGGCGGGCGCCAGCGCCGGGGCGGTGTCGAACCACTTTTGAAACAGTTCGGCCGTAATGTTGGCCCGCATGACCTTCAAGCGGTCGCGAACGACCATTAATTCCGCCAGCCAGCCCGTCGCATCCTGGCGCAGCATGGACTTGGCCTCAAGGAAGGCGGTCATGGCTTCATCGTACCGGCCCTGGCGGTCGAGGACGGCGCCCAGTTCGTAAAGGCTCCGCACCCGCGTGTCCCGGTCGGCGGTTTTGGGAATGGAGCGCAACCGCTGTTCGGCCTCTGCCAGTTGGCCGGCCTGGCGTTCCAGCCGGGCGCGCGCGAGCAGGGCCGGCGGGCAGGCGCCGTTCAATTGCAGCGCCCGGTCAATCAATTGGGCGGCCTCGGCTCCGCGGCGGAGACGTTCGTAAAGCTCGGCCAGATAAATCAGCGCCTCGGGCGGGGCATCTTTTTGTTCGGCGGCCCGCCGGAAGTAGCGTTCGGCCAGTTCCGGGTTGCGGAAATCGCGGCTATGGATTCCCGCTGCCGCGAGTGTCTCGGTCTTACGCGAGGTAACGCGGATGGCCCGTTCAAAACATTGTTCGGCGGCGGCATAATCGAAACCCAGCCCGTGGCTCCGGCCCAATTGCAGCAGGATGGCTGGATTGGCCGGGTCCAGCCGGCTGGCGCGTTCCAGCAGCTCGAGGTTTTGCGGGAAATCCCGGCGTTTCCAGGCCTGTTCCGCGGCTTGCAACATGCGGGAGATGGAACCGGGAGAAACCAACGATTGTCGCTTCAACTTCATGATGGCCGTAAAATCATAAACGCCATGATTGCCGGAGGCCATGAAAAATCGTCGCACGCCGATTTTATGGCAAATCACAATGACTTTGACACACACACACGGTGGGGCGGCGCTGCTGCGCCGCCGGTTGGCTGACCGGCAGGTCAGCCCTGCCGAATAATCGCCTGTGCCAATGTTAAGTGGAACTGCCAGAGAGAATGGATCCCGAAGGGATGCCTGACCACAGAGCAGTTTCAAAAATTCTGCAGCCGTCCACGTACAGGATGTGGCCGGACCGCGCGCCAGCGTTTTGGACTGCGGCAGCCCTCTGCCGCTTTCGTGCGCGCCTGGCTTTCAACAGCGGCAGAGGGCCGCCGCAGTCCAAAACCTTGCGGAATTTTCCCGTCGGGCTTTCAAATAACGGCCACAGTTTTTATCAAAATGCTCCAGCCGGAGTTTCCAGGCGGAATTTTTGGCGTTGCTGAACCGACCCGACCTTGAATACGACGAGCGGTATTTGTGGGATTGATTCAACCGTCCCTTCGGGACTTGACCGACAACGGCCGGCGTCCCGGCGTTGAAACGCCGGGCTATTATCAGTCGTAATCGCCTTCTTCTTCCTTGACGCTGTGGCGCAATTTTTCCAGCCTCGCGTATGAAACTCACCCGGGTATTTTGGCTCTTCGGACGCAGTGGCGCAGGCAAGACCACCCTGGCGCGGAAGCTCTTGTGTGGTCGAAGGTCTTGGAATTGACTTTGGATATTTCCCGTTCAGTGGTAGAATAAAGGCATGAAAGAGCTTTTGAAGCGCATCACGGTGAATCCGGCGGTCATGACGGGGTTGCCCTGTATTCGCGGCATGAGAATTCCGGCCACTACCATTCTTGGCCTGCTGGCTGCCGGCGCGACGGAAAAGGAAATTCTGACTGATTATCCCGATCTCGAACCAGACGACATCAAAGCGTGCATGGCTTATGCCGCCTGGCTCACGCGCGAGCGCGAAATCGAGCTTCAGCCCGCGTGACCATCGTTATTGACAACTGCCTGCCGCTTTCATGGATCGAATTTCTCCGCCAACATGGCCACGTCGCCCGCCACTGGCGCGAACTCGGTCCCCGCAACGCCCCCGACGCGGAGATTATGCGCTGGGCGAGTCAAAATCATGCGGTGGTTCTTACGCAAGACCTCGATTTCACAAAATTGCTTTTTCAAAGCCGCGGAGTTTTGCCCAGTGTCATCCAACTCCGATTGGATGACGTGCGCCCCCAAAGCATTGGCGAAGACGTGTGCCTGATTTTGGAACAGCATAAGGACAACCTTCAACGCGGCGCATTGATTACAGTCAAGGGGCACAAATCGCGGTTGCGGCTTTTGCCTTTGGGCGATTGATCTGAATTCGCCTGCCATTTTGGATTAGGAGGCCCTTTGCAGGGGAGTCGGGGGGAGTGCTGTCAAACATGCGCAGTGGCCTCGCGGGTTGCCCGCCCAGCGAAAGAATCATCGCCCGCTCCAGCCTTCTTTCTTGACGAAGCGGCCTGGCCATTGCAGTCTCGCGTATGAGACTCACCCGGGTATTTTGGCTCTTCGGACGCAGTGGCGCGGGCAAGACCACCCTGGCGCGGAAGCTGCGCGATGGGTTTGCCGACCGGGACATCCCGGTGTTTTTTCTGGATGGGGACGACATGCGGTCGGGCCTTTGCTCCGATCTGCGTTTCTCCACGGAAGCCAGGGTGGAAAACCACCGGCGGATTGCCGAGGTGGCCAAGCTGGCGCTCGATCAGGGAATGAACGTGGTCGTTGCCACCATGGCGCCTGAACATAATCAACGGGACGTGGTGGCCAAAGTTTTGGGCAAGCGCCTGGCCTGGATTTACATTCATGCGCCATTGGATGTCTGCATAACGCGGGATCCCAAGGGGCTTTACCAGCGGGCCAAGACGGGGAGCGTGCCGGATTTGCTGGATTTTCCATTCGAAGTGCCCCGCCCGCAGGAACGGGAAAACTACATAGACACCGTGGCGCAAAACGTGGAGGGCTGTTACAATTCCATCCTGGAACTGGCCCAGGCCCAGCTCAGTGATTTCGCGATTTGAATCGTCTCGCGCGAAGGATGCGGGTCCCGCAAGGCGGTTTTTTTAACCCAGAGACGCAAAGGAACACAAAGTTGGTGGGGCGAGGCTACTGACGAGCCGGAGCGCTAGAGCATTTCCATAAATCATATAGCGTATCGGGCGTGCAAAAAGAAACCGAGGCAGTCAGCGGATGAAATGGAATCAAACGCCAGGGCGGCGGCGATCAGCAACTCCGTCTGGGTGCGCGGGGAGCGGCTGCGCAGCGCCTGTTTGATCTTGCTCCACATGTTTTCAATGGGGTTGAAGTCCGGCGAATAGGGCGGCAGATACAACAGCCGGGCGCCGACGGCTTCAATGGCCTCACGCACCCCGGCCACCTTGTGTGTGGCCAGATTGTCCATGATGACCAGATCGCCGAACTGTAGGACGGCCGCCAATCCCTGCCGCACCCACGCCAAAAACATCTCCCCGTCCATGGCCCCGTCAAACAACCACGGGGCGCAGGCTCCGCGCAGGCCGACCCCGGCAATCAGGGTGCTGGTCTGATAATGGCCGTGCGGAATCCGGGCGACGAGCCGTTGGCCTGTTGGCGCGCGGCCACGCCAGCGGGTCATCCGCGTGTTGGCTCCGCTTTCATCCACGAACACCATCTGCGCCGGGGATTCTCCGGCCAGCGACTCATGCCAGCCAGCCCGTTTTGCGGCCACGTCGGGGCGATTTTGTTCGGCGGCGTGCAGCGTTTTTTTTATACGTCAACCCCAGCCGCCGCAGCCATAAGTCCACCGTCGAAGTCCGAAAGGGGCGATCCAGGCGGGTTCCCAGTTCAGCCAGAGTGGCGTCGGGTTGCTGGGCCACCAGTCTTTGCAGGCGGGCTTTCCGGCGGGCGGTCAACAGTGTCTTGCGCCCGCATTGATGAGTTTGGGGTTGCAGCGTGCCGCGCGCCTTGAACTGCTGCCGAACCCGCCGCACGGCGGCAACACAGAAACCAAAGAACTCCGCAATTTCGCCGGTGCCTTTGCCCTGTTCATAGAGGTGGATGATTCGTTCGCGGATCGGTAGAGGAATGGCGCGCATGACGACACCCTGCCACACCGCACCGCATGTGTAAAGCTACATGTTTTATGGAAAGGCTCTAGCCGTCATGTGAAGTCACTTTCCAGTCCAAATCAAATCAAACACTCGACCTTTGAATGGCCAGTCTTCAATTCGTTTAACCAATCCTTTACGGATCGGATTTTCCTGCACGTAAACCCACTTCTCCGAATAATTTTCACCATCACGCAGCCGATGATGCCAGCCGCGTGACTGAAATTTCCATTCTGGCGGGACGACGCTTTTTGGTGGGGCGAGCGTCCTCGCGAGCTGTTTTTGCTTTAGCGCGAATTCGCGCTTCCAATAGGAAATCCACGTTTCAATGGTGAAGTGCAAATCTCCCGGTGCACAAAACAAGTGAAAATGGTCCGGCATCAGCAAGTAATCGCCGACCAACCAGGCAGTCGCTTCTGACCAGGTCTGGTGAAGAAGCTGATGTGCTCCTTCATTGGCCAGCCAGGGTTCGCGCTTTTCGGTGGTAATCGTCAGCAGGACCATGTTGGATTGGCCCAATTGGATATGGACGCCGGGTGAAGGATTTTGGCGTTGAGGAAATTGGTTGTCTTGATACCGGTTCACGTTTTCGAAATTATTGGTTGAACAAAGCGTTTGAAAGTTTGAATTTCCCCTTTACCCCGGCTCGCGAGGACGCTCGCCCCACCGGTGGTAGGACTTCACCCTGGTGGGCCATGCTTTTGGTGGGGCGAGGCTGCTGACGAGCCGGGGTAATAGTGCTGCGGCTTGCGAGGACGCTTGCCCCACCGAAAGTTGCAAAATGTACCACCACCGAGGTTCACACCGGACTGGATTGTCCCGTTACTCGCCACTGGCGGCTTTATTTTGCCGAGGTCCTGGCCGCTTCCATCAGTTCCCAAAACTTGGGATTTTCCTGGAGCGCTTCGTCCTCGGCGGTCTTGAGGCCGGACCGGAAGTAGAAATCCTTGAGCGTGTGCCGGTTGAGGATCCGGTGCACGAGCACGCCCAGTTCGTGCCGTTCAAAATAGACGCGGTAGTCGCCGACGCGAAAGCGGTGCAGGACGCGCCCGCCCCGTTCCAGCTTGCCGAATTCGTCCAGTTCCGTGCCGCGCACCTGTTGGGGCAGGCCGCGAAAGTCGCCGAGGATTTGCAACTGCAGTTCCTTGGGCATCCGCGCCAGTTCGGCGGCGCTCGTCGGCGTGAAGATGATTTGAAAGGCGGTCATTAAGGGTTGAGGGTTGAAAGTTGAAGGTTGAAAGTCAAGCCCGGCGATTGGTGCCATCATTGGCGCAAATCGCTGAACAGCCGGATTGATTCTCCCGCCGGCGCGCCGGTTATTCCCGGCAGGGTTGGTGGGCCTTAAAAAGTTGCAGCAACTTTTGGTTCTTGAGCGCCAGCGTTTGTTGTCCAAGCGCCAGCGCCAAATCGTGGGCCTTTTCCGAGGCTGCCACCGCATCGTCAAAGCGTCCCGCTTCGGCATAAGCAGCGGCCAAAGTGCCAATCAGTTGCGGCTGCTTGAAATCGGTCAACTGACAAGCCCGTTCGGCCAGTTGGACGGCCTGCTGGCCGTTGCGAGAACGCGCCTCCGGACACGTAGCCAAAAGCCATGCGAGGTTGTTCAGAAAGGCTGCATTGTTTGGCTGCAGCTTGAGGGCGGCTTGATAATGCTCAATGGCCGGTTCGAATTGTCCCTGGCGCGACCAGGCGTAGCCCAGGTCCATCTCAATGCCAGGGTCGTCCGGGCGCATGGCCAGGGCACGCTGAAAATGCTGGACGGCCTCCGGCAGGCGCCCTTTTTCGAGCAGGGCCTTGCCGAGGTTGACGTGGGCCTCCACGAAGTCCGGTTTGATTTGCAACGCCTTTTGGAAATGCACAATCGCCTCATCGAACTTGCCTTTTTGGAGTTGGGCGTTGCCGAGGTTGTTGCAGATATTCGGATTGTTGGGATTGATTTGCAGGGCCTTCTGGTAATGGGCAATCGCCTCGTCCACCTGGCCCTTTTGGAGCTGGGCGTTGCCGAGGTTGTTCTGGGCGTCAGCGTTGTCGGGATTGATTTGCAGGGCCTTTTGGAATTGGGCAATCGCCTCGTCCACTTTGTTTTCCTGGAGCAGGGCGTTGCCGAGGTTGTTGCGGGCCCCCGCGAAATCAGGTTTGATTTGCAACGCCTCTTGAAAGTGCGCAATCGCCTCGTCTGCTTCGCCATTCTGAAACAGCACAATACCCAGGTTGTTGTGGGCTTCCGCGAAGTCAGGCTTGATTTGCAGGGCTGTTTGGTATTGGGCAATCGCCTGGTCCAATTCGCCTTCGTGGAACAGCACCCGGCCGAAGTTGTTGTGGGCCTCCGCGGAGTTGGGGTTGATTTGCAGGGCCGTTTGGTATTGGGCAATCGCTTCATCCACTTCGCCCTTTTGGAGCAGGGCGTTGCCGAGGTTGCAGTAGGTTTTCGCGACATCGAGATTGAAGCGCAGGGCCTTTTGGAATTGGGCAATCGCCTCGTCCGCTCTGCCTTTTTGGAGCAGTACGTTGCCGAGGTTGTTGTGGGCCTCCGCGTAGTTGGGATTGATTTGCAGCGCCTTTTGGAAATATGGAATCGCCTCATCCAGCCTGCCCTCCTGGAGCAGTACGTTGCCGAGGTTGTTCCAGGCGTTCGGGTCGTTGGGATTGATTTGCAGCGCCTTTTGGCAATCGGCCATCGCTTGGTCCACTTCGCCTTTTTCGAACAGTACGACACTGAGATTGTTGAGGGCTGTCGCATTGTCAGAGGTGCAGGCGAGCGTGTGAGTCCATAGCGTTTCGCTGTTCCGCCAATACGAAACCTGGGTGCGCGCGCAGCCAATCAAAGCCACCAGAATGACTGCGGCGATGCCGCCCAGCACCACGCGGCGATGCCGCCAGCCCGCGCACAGTTCCATCGCCCCCCACGTCACCAGCAGATACCACCCAATCTGCGGCAGGTACGTGTAGCGATCGGCCATCGCTTGAAGGCCTGCCCCCACCGGCACCAAGCCAATCACCGGCACCAGCATCCCCAAATACCACAACCAACCCGTCAACAAATACGGGCATCGCCGGCGTGCCCGCCAAATCAGCCCGGTCATCACCATCAAGACCAGCCCGGCCCCGGCTGCTTGCCCCCAGGCCATCTCCTTGGGCAGCGGATAAAGCACCGCCAAATTCACCGGATAGACGCTCTGGAACAGGTACTTGACATACGCCATCGCCGCGTTGCCAACGCGGGCCGGCAGCGAAGGCAGTGAATAATTGCTCGAAGCGACAAATGCCATGCTGCGTTGCTGGGCGATAGAGGTCACCATACAGGAAGCAATGGTCAGTACAAAGAACGGCCATTTCTCGCGAATCAGCCGGGCCCAATGGGACCATCGCAATTCAAAATTGGGCACCCGCTGCAACGGCCAGTAATCCAGCAACAGCAACACGAAGGGCAACGTCACCAGCATCGGTTTGGCCATGAGTCCGCAGGCATAGAAGAAAAGCGCCAAAGGATAGTCGGGGGCGGCAAGGCGGGGATCGCGGGCCGGCATCGCAACGCCCGCGCCCGGCCCCCGACTCTCGGCCTCCGACCGTTTCCGGACATAACCCACGTAGGCCAGCAAGGCCAGCAATCCGAAGAAGGCCGAAAGCACGTCCTTGCGTTCGGCCACCCAGGCCACCGATTCCACGTGCTGCGGATGACAGGCAAACAGAGCGGCGACGAACGCACTGGGCCAGAGGCGGCTGGTCAGCCGCCAGAGCAACACCAATAACAGAGCGGCGTTGGCTGCGTGGAGGAGGACATTAACCAGATGACATCCACCGGCGTTCGGGCCGAATAACTGGCAATCGAGCATGAAGGACAACCAGGTGAGTGGATTCCAGTTGGCCATGTCCATCGTGGTGAACGCCCACTTGAGGCCTGTCCAGGTCAGCCCGGCCTGAACTATTGAATTCTGATAGACATACACGTTGTCGTCGTAATTGACAAAGCCGAATCCCTGCGTTTGGCCGAAAATCACCCAGACCATCACCACCAGAAAAATACAGACGCCAAAAACCGCCCAGCGATTTGGCCAACCGGCCGGCCGGCTGCCGGCCTCGGGCGGGCGGGAACGGGTGTTTCCCGGCGTTTCAACCGACGGCGAATCAGACGCGCTCAAATGCACGGCATCCACTTTGCCTGATCCGGTTATCTGCTTCGACCATGGGCTCATGAGGTTGACCCCATGATAGGAGAGGTCCACGCGGTGTGACGAGTGAAAAGGGTCGCCCCCGGTCGGGACTTCGTTTTTCGTGTCGGATCACACATGGTTTCAATTCCTTCGAGCAAGACTGATTTTTGCTTTTTTCCGGGGACCAAACCCGTCCACGGCACTTCACGCTCGTGTCATTTCCCAGGCAGGGCCAAAATGGTAGCGCGTACGGGAATCGAACCCGTCTTTCCGGATTGAGAATCCAGCGTCCTAACCGATAGACGAACACGCCACGCGAGCCATGTTATAGTTGCCGTGGACAACCTGTCAATATTGGTGCCGACCCCGCATTGGACATGCTGTCGGGATGTTGGCGCTGATCATTTCCAATTTACGATATACGATTTGCGCGCGTGTCCAAATTCGGAAGGGATTCGCAAATCGCAAATTAAATCACCCGACGTCTTCGCCCAGCTCGACGTTCCAATAGGCGAGGTCAATGAAGTGCTTCCAACTGTCGTGCCGGTGCAGGCTGAAGTTGATCTGCACGAACGGCCGCCATTTCGGGCGCTTGGGTTTGCGGATGAGATGCAATCCGGCTTCCTGCGGCGTGCGGTTGGCCTTCTGGGTGTTGCACTCGATGCAGGAGCAGACGATGTTTTCCCATGTCGTCGGCCCGCCGCGGTCGCGCGGAATCACGTGGTCCAGGTTCAAATCCTTCCGGTCGCACACCCGGCCGCAGTATTGGCAAGTGTTCTTGTCGCGCTCGAAAATGTTGTGGCGCGTGAATTTCACTTCCTTTTTCGGCAGCCGGTCGTAGATGAGCAGCAGAATGATGCGCGGCACGCGGATGCGGAAGGAAATGGCGCGGACCGATTCCTCGTGCGGCGCGCTGGCCGAAAGGTCGCGCCATTCCTCGAAATCAAACGTGCGGAAGGAACCGTCTTTGTCGTCGAGGACCGCCTGCGCGTGGCCTTGGAACAACAGGGTGAGCGCGCGCCGGGTGGTGCAGACGTTGACCGCCTGCCACAAGCGGTTTAACACAAGCACATGCTGGTTCAGCGCGGTGTTCATAGGCGCATTTCAGGTGCGCCGGACGGTAACAGAACCGGCGGGACAGGTCAACGCGCGAATTGGGATGGCGGTATCCTGCTCGTAATCTTGCCCTTCATCGTGATCGTTCCGCCGGAGGATCAAGGTTAAGAAATCAAAAGTCAGGTGCCCCGCCGCCGGCGTTGCCAAATCGCGTTCGCTTGGAGTATTGTGCCAGCATGAAACGCCTGGCTGTATTTGCTTTTTTGGTTTTGACGCTGTTGCTGTCGCCGGCGGCGCGCGCGCAGGAAAATCCCGACGATCAATACCTCGTCATTTACGCCCTCATCCAGCAGGGGGACGTGTTTAATAATTCAGGAGAACCACGCCGGGCGCTGGATGACTATACCGAGGCGCAAACCAATCTGGAAAAGTTCCACCGGGTGTTCCCGGATTGGTATCCCAAGATCGTCAGTTTCCGGCTGAGTTATCTCGCGGACAAAATCACCGAGGTGACCGCCAGGCTTCCGGCCATCCCGCAGGGCGGCACAGCTCCGGCGGCGGCATCGGTTCCCGCGACCCCGGCCACGGCGGCGGCGGCGGCGCAAGCCGAACTGGAGTCGCAGCTCGGCGCCTTGCATGAACAGATCAGGCAATTGCAGACCGACAACGAAACGTTGCAGTCCAAACTCAAGGAGGCGCTGGCGGTGCAGCCGGCGGCGGTGTCGCCGGGCGAATTTGCCCAGGTGCAGGAGCAGCTCCGGTCCTTGATGAAGGAAAATGATCTGTTGAAGGTGAGCCTGGCGCGGGGACCGGGCGGCATGGCGGCGGGCGTGGATACCCAGGCGGTGGAACAGTTAAAACAGGCGCTGGCCGAGGCCAACCAGAAACTGGCCGTCCAAACGGCGCGCGCCGACAAGCTGACGTTGGAAAATCAGGTGCTGCAATCGCGCCTGCAATCGTTGCTGGCCAGCGCGGACGCCGCCGAGGCCCTGCGCCAGGAAAATGAATTGCTCAAGCAACAGGTGGCCAGCCTCAAGTCCGCGCCGCCGGCCACAATGGATGCCACCAGCGCGGATGCCGAACTGGCGAGGG
Source organism: uncultured Verrucomicrobiae bacterium (assembly GCA_963786375.1). GTDB lineage: Bacteria > Verrucomicrobiota > Verrucomicrobiia > Limisphaerales > UBA11358 > UBA11358. The sequence goes on along the minus strand of CAWAYP010000008.1, from coordinate 45,520 downwards.
CGCGGACGCAAATTGCCGCCCTGCAATCGGCGGCGGAGATAGGTTCGCTTGAGAAAATGGCGCTGGAAAATCGCGTGAGGCAATTGCAGGGCGTGGCGGTGAACCCGGCGCCGGCGGCAACCGGGCCAAGCCAGGCGGAAAACGAGGCGCGCATCCATGAGCTGGAGCAGGAACGCGATGAATTGATGGCGCGCCTGGGTGACGCCAACAAGCGGCTTTACGGCGGCAAGGGCCAGGACGCGGCGGCGCAGATTGACACGCTGGCGCGGGAGGTGGACACGTTGCGCGCGCGCATCGCGGTGGATGAGGCGCAGCCGGTTCCCTACACGCCGGAAGAACTGGCCTTGTTCAAGCCATCGGCGCCCGAACTGGCGGCCAATTCCGACGCGGAAAAGAAGTCCGTTCGCGAATTGCCCGGCGGCGCGGCTTCGCTGGCGGCCGAGGCGCAGAATTATTTTTCCGCCCGGGAATACGCCAAGGCCGAGGCCGATTATCAGGAAATTTTGCGGCACGACCAAAACAACGGGCTGGCCCTGGCCAATCTGGCCGAGATCGAGCTGGAGGAAAACAAGCTGGACGACGCGGACAAACACATCCAGGCGGCGCTCGCGCAGAGTCCGAATGATGCCTACAACCTGACGGTTTTGGGCCGCATCCGGTTCAGCGAGGCCAGATATGACGAGGCGCTCGACGCGTTGAGCCGCGCGGCAAAACTCAATCCGCAAAACCCGGACATTGAAAATTACCTGGGGGTGGCGCTGGCGGAGAAAGGCTTGCGCGCGCAGGCGGAAACGGCGTTGCGCCGGGCGGTGCAACTGGACCCGCATTACGCCGCGGCGCACAACAATCTGGCGGTGATTTACCTCACGCAGCAGCCGCCGATGGTTGAACTGGCGCGCTGGCATTATGAAAAGGCGCTCGCCGACGGCCAGCCGCGCAACCCGGCCCTGGAAAAAATGCTGAACGAAAAGGGCGCGCCGGCGAATCCGTAAAAAATATAATCATGGACTGCGGCGACCTGTCGCCGCTTTGAAAGCGCGGACGTATCCGCGCACTCCAAAATGCTTCGCCAACTTTCACATGAATTAACCATCACGACGCGCGGTCGCGGCCTGTACGAGTTCACGCGCGAAGTCGAGGCCTGGGTGGGGCGGAACCAATTCAAGGAAGGATTGCTGACGATTCATCTGCAACACACGTCGGCTTCGCTGGTGATCCAGGAAAACGCCAGTCCCGACGCGCGGCGTGATTTGGAGGCCTTCTTCAACCGGCTGGTGCCCGATGGCGACCCGCTGTTCGAACACACGCTGGAAGGTGACGACGACATGCCGGCGCATATCCGCACAGCCCTCACGACGGTGAATCTGGGCCTTCCCGTGCGCGGCGGCCGGCTGGCGTTGGGCGCGTGGCAGGGGATTTACCTGTGGGAACACCGCCGCCACGGGCACGCCCGCCGCATGGCATGGCATTTCATCGGCGAATGATTTTCGCTCCCGGCGTTCCCGCCCTCGTTCCCGTCCTCGATTTGATTTTCCGGTTACGATTACGAGGACGGGGATGATTGGGGTGCGAATAAACTGGCCAATGACGGCGGGGAATGGCAGGTTGCCAGTGCTTATGCGAACCATGAATTTTTTGCGGTGCGTCGCCTTGGCGGCGCTGGCTTTGAATTTTGTTTCTTCGGTCCAGGGCAGGGGTGGCACCAATGGTTTCTGGTTCGGCGGCCCGGAGATTTTTCCCATTGACCAGCAAATCAGCGACTTGCACGCGGCGGATTTGAATGGCAACGGTTTGAACGACCTGATTATCGCCGACAATCTGCGCTCGAAGATTGTCCTGCTTTACAATGAGACGGGCAAAACCAACTGGGCCGCCAGCGCGCCCCCCGCGCAGCCGCTGGACATCAATCAATTGCCGCCCGGCTCGCGTTTTCGGATTGATTCCATTCCCGTGGACGAGCACATCGCCTCGATGGTGGTGACCGATCTCAATGGCGATGGCCGCCCCGACATCGCCTTCTACGGCGATTCGCATAATCTTGAGGTGATTTATAACGAGGGCACCAACGGCTGGAGCGATCCGAAAACCTGGACCATTGATGACGGACAGATGAATCCAAACGCGCTGACCGCCGGCGATTTGAATGGTGACGGCCGCCCGGGTCTGGCTTTGCTGGGCGACAACGGTTCGCTGTATTATCTCCGGCAGAAAAAAGACCGCACCCTGGCCGATCCCGAAAAGATTCCCTATTCGGGCACGCCCGGCGCCGCGCAGATTGTGGATGTCAACGGCGACGGACGGAAGGACTTGCTGCTGGTGGACTGGGACAGTCCGACGCCGTTCCGGGTCCGGTTTCAGGACGCCGCCGGCCAGCTGGGCCCCGAAATCTATTTCAAAACCCAGCCCATCCGCTCGTATTGCGCGGACAATCTGGAGGGCAATGCCAAAACCTATGTCGTGACCATCGCCCAAAATTCCGGGCGCGCGGCGGTCTCGCAATTTGTCCAGGAACCGGCGGAGCGTTTGTCCGGGGCGCTGGCGCGCGGGCAATTTCAAGTCCTGCCGTTGAACAAGACGGACGCCGCCCAGCGCGGCATCCTGTGGACCGATGTCAATGGCGACGGCCGCCCCGATTTGCTCGTGGCGCAGCCGGACAGCGGTCAAATCTCCGTCTATTTGCAGCAACCGGACGGTTCGCTGGCCGCGCCCGAAACCTTTCCGACCCTGGCCGGTGTAAGCCAGATCGCGGCGGCGGACTGGAATGGCGACGGCAAGCCGGAAATTTTCCTGTTGAGCCAGGGAGAAGGGGCGGTGGGGGTGGCGCAATTCGGCAAGGACGGACGGCTGCCGTTTCCCACCATCCTGCCGATTGATGGCAAGCCGCTGGTCATGGCGGTCGGTCCGCTGCGCCACGGCGCCAAGCCCGTCCTGTGTCTCATCGTGGACAAGAACGGACAGCGTTATCTGGTGACGCGCAGCTTTGACGGCAAAACGCGGACGCAAAAGCTCAGCGAGAGTTTCACCGACCTGCCGGCCACCATGGCCATCCAGGATGTGGATCAGGACGGGCTGGCGGATTTGGTGGTGCTGATTCCCTATGACAAAATCAAGGTGCTGCTGCAGAAAACGGACGGGAGCTTTGACGAGGAGGAGGTGGATCCGCCGGGCGGCGTGATGGCGCAGCCCTGGCTGGCTGCGATGGACGTGGACGGCGACGGCAAGCCGGAATTGCTGCTGGCCGGGAAGAATTTTGTGCGCGCGGTGGTGCTGGAAAAGCAACTGGAGACGCTCGCCCCCACCAATCAGCCGCAATGGGTGTTCCGGGTGAAGGACCAGATCAATGGCGCGGCGAGTGACTCGCAAATTGTGGGCGCCTGCACGGTTGCCAACGGCACGAACCGGACGCCTTCAATCTTTCTGCTGGACGCGGAGCACCAGGAATTGACGCTTTGCCAGCGGGACAACCTGGGGGTCTGGCGGGTGGCGCGCAACCTTCCCCTGCCGGTCGGAGGATTCAACGGCCTGCAAACGGTCATGCTGGGCGGCGCCGGCGCTCAAAGCGTGGTGTTTTCCGGCCAGAACGCGGTCGCCTGGATGCCGCTGGCGGGCAGGACTTGGAACTTGAGCGAACTGGACGGGTACGACACACCCATCAAGGATGGTTTCTTGAATGACGTGACCAGCGGCGACCTGAACGGCGACGGGCGCAAGGAACTGGTTTTTCTGGAAACCGCCCAGCATTATCTCGATATCGTCCGCTTTGATTCCCATCACAAGCTCGTGCCGGCCATTCGCTGGAAGGTGTTTGAGGAACACACGTTCCGCGGGGAAATGAATGGCCTGCCGGAGCCGCGCGAGGCCCTGGTCAAGGATGTCACCGGCGACGGGAAAAACGACCTGATCGTGGTGGTGCACGACCGGATTCTGGTCTATCCGCACGAATGACGGCGGTCAATTCAACTGCGGCGGGCGCGGGGTGAAAAATTTGAACGACAGCCCGTTCACGGTGGTGTTGCCGCCATAAACGGTGAAATAAAAATATTTGGAAACCTGGTCGTAATCCGGCAACAGCGAGAAATCCATCCATTGGCTGAAATTCATGCCCGGGGAGACCATCGGCAGGGTGGCCAGCGGGTTGGCACCGCCGGCGGGCTCATTTTTCAAGGTGGTGAACAGCATCCGCATGAGTTCGCGTTGGTTGTCGTAACCAAACAGGCCGTTGCCGGTGCCGCCGACGCGTTGCGCGGCATCGGCCAGTCCGGAGATTCCGCGCAGGGGTTTGACGTGGCCTTCGTCGCTGCGCAAATAATTTTCCAGCAGTGAAACGTCCATCGTCAGGGCCACGTAACCGCCGCTGGCGGCGCAGTACAGGGAACGCGAAACCAGATTGGAGCCTTCCGGCGCGCGGCGGTGGGGCAGGGGAATTGTGTAAATTTTTCGCCCCAGAAAAAGGCGCGGTTCCGGCGGGTTTTGTTCCGAAGGCAGCATGGACCCGATGTTTTTGATGGCCAGGGCCGTCTGGTCGGGATTGGATGCGGCAAACAGGAGCAGGGAAGGGGTGTTGTTCAAATCGGCCGGGCTGGTTCCTTTGGGCGCCATTTGATAGCTGATGAAATCATCGCCGAGGTTGGCGAAGAGGTTCTGGCGGATGTCAAAGTTCGGGTCCTTTTGCTGCGCGGCGGCGTTGGCGATATCGAGCACGGAATTGAGGCTGTTCAGGGCGGCGGGCGAGATGTTTCCCAGCATTTTTTGGAACCCGGCCCAGTCCCGCTGGCCGTCAATCCGCCAACGGAAGAATTTCACCGCGTCGGCGGGCACAAAACCCGGCGGGTTCGCGTCCTTCGGCGCGGCGGCAATCATTTGGAGAATGCCCTGCCGGGCGGCCGCCGGCACGGACAGGAACACGTTGAACTGCGCCCCGGCGTGGGATTCGTAATAGCTGAGGCTGACCGATCTCAAGCCGGTCAGGCCGGAGGCGTCGAGGACCTGGTTCCAGGGAACTTGGGGCAGGGGACTTGGCGCTTCGGGATTTGGCTGCGGCGGGGAAATGTGCGCGAGCACGTCCAAAACGGTTTTGGCGTTGAACCAGCCATAATACAGCGGCGTGCCGTGAAACTGCGCCGGCCGGTCGGCGGCAAAAACCGGGTTGTCGCTCAACGGCGGCCACGCGCCGCCCGTCAACCGCGCCGCGACGGGTTCGACCGCCTTGAGGGAGTTGCCGGCAATCAACAGGGACCCAAACTGGCCGATCACCAGTTCGCCGGGCTTGGGGACCGTGGTTTTCCGGCCCAGTTCCTGAACGGGCTGGCTCTGGGGAAACAGGAACGCGAGGGTTGGCGGAACGTCATTGCTTGCCAGTGGCGCCACGGAAAATGAAATGCCCCGGACCATTTCCGTGTGGATGGGCTTGCCCGCCGCCCGCCATTTTTGGCGGAGTTTGGCCAGGTTCGTTGTGAGCAGGTTGCTTTTGTCTTTGGCGTCAAGGAGCACCAGGAGGCCGGGCGGCGGGCTGTCGTCGCCGCCATTCCAGCCGTTTTGAGTGACGGCAAAAGTCAACTGGCCCTGCGGCAAATCGGTGAAGTCGCCGAGTTTGACGCCCAGATCGCGTTCGAGCGGCGCAACGAAACTTTCATTCCACTGGGCCATGAATTTGTCGCGAAACGGTTTCATCGCCGGGTCGTTCCAGAACTGCCACTGCGGCGACTGGCGCGCGTCGGCCCGCAGCGCGGCAAAATCGGGCACGGTGAGGACCAGCAAGGTGTCCCTTGGCAGCAGATTTTCCGCGGGCGGAATGGCCGCCCGCAGGGACGCCGGGGCCAGCAGCGTCAAGCACCCGGCCAGAAGAATTCCGGTGGCGCGTTGGCGCGGGAGACGGAAGAGGGACGCGATCATAAATAACCGGCGGGAAATCAGCTGCGGCCGGCGTTGCGCCAAAAACAAATCGTTCATTCCTTCGTGGCTTTCTGGAGCAGGTTGCCGGGCGGCGGCAGATAACGATACGGGCTGCCGGGGTTGTCGGTGGAATAGGCGAAGGCGTCGCGGTGATCGAGAAAGTTTCTCACCAGCTCAATTGGAATGGCAAAACCCAGGCCTTCACCGAACATGATTTTCATGTTCGTCACGCCAACGACCTGGCCCGCCATGTTGAACAGCGGGCCGCCGCTGTTGCCGGGATTGATCTGCGCGGTCGTCTGCAAATAAAGCTGGCCCTCCAATTCGCGCGTCTTGGTGCTGATGATGCCCGAAGTCACCGTGCGCTCCAGCCCCATCGGGCTGCCAATGGCGAAAACCGCGTCGCCCACGTTTAACGTGTCCGTGCTGCCGAGCGTGACGTATTTGAATTTGGGCGCGTTCTGGTCCTCGATTTTCAACAACGCCAGGTCTTGAAATTTGTTGATGGCCACAATGCGCACCTGCCGGTACGTCTCCCGGTCGAGCTGCCCGTCCACATGCCGGTAAACCTCGACGCTGATTTCCGTCTCGCCCTCAATGACGTGAAAATTGGTGATCAGATAACCGTCCGCGTTGATGAAAAATCCCGAACCCAGCCCGCCCGGGGTGCGCACCTGCACGACGGCCTCGCCGATTTGTTTGACGAGGTCGCGCACGTCGCTGGCCGCGGCCGCGCGCCCCCCGTCGGTGGAGTAGAATTGCGCCGGCGGGTTGGCGTTCAGCAACGGGCTGGAGGTCGCGGCCAGCCGGGCCAACGCGTTGCCGGCCTGGGAAATATTGACAATGGCGCTGCGCGGCACAACCAGCACCGTGTATCCCACGTCCACCACCACGGCATCCGGTTTTTCCGCCAGGATTTTGCCGGTGACCGCGTCGTTGCCCTGGAGGTGGATCGTGTCGGCGGAGGCGCCGGTCAGGCCGCCGCAGAGCAGGGCCAGCAAAACAAGATGCTTGTTCAACGACATTTTTGGAAAGTAATGCAACGGCCGGATTTTGACAAGCGAACGGGGCCGGATTTCGCGAAAATAACCATTGCTACTTTCTATGGTTTTGCTATGCTCACCCATCTTTTCGCCGGAATTGGCGGGGGGAAAAACGGCCTCAATTTCCGCCTTTGAGTGAAGGCGGAGGCCGCAACAACATCAAACTGAATCCCGTGTTCCGCGGGATGCCCTGAAATGCGGCGGCGGTCTATGACCGCCGAAAAGCGGCGCTCACAAAGTGCCGCTGCGAAAAATTCGGGGCCTCAACCAAAGGAAACTTGTGCTCAGCATTGGCATCAAAGAATTATTGGAGTCCGGTGTCCATTTCGGACACCAAACGCGGCGTTGGAACCCCAAGATGAAGCCGTTCATCTTCGACGCGCGCAACGGCATTCACATCATTGACCTCAGCAAGACGCTCGTCCAACTGGAAGCGGCCTGCGATTTTTTGTCCGGGACGGTCCGCAAGGGCGGAAAGGTGATTTTTGTTGGCACCAAAAAGCAGGCGCAGCAGTGCATCAAGGAAACGGCCCAAAATTGCGGCCAGTTTTATGTCACCGAACGCTGGCTCGGCGGCACGTTGACGAATTTCAACACCATCAAACGCTCCATCGGGCGCCTCAAGGAAATCGAGAAGATGGACGCCGATGGCACGCTGGCCCATTACGGCAAGCAGGAACAAGCCGTCATCCGCCGCGAAGCCGGCCGGTTGCAAAAGTATTTTGACGGCATCCGCGCGATGGACCGGATTCCCGCCGCGATGTTTGTCGTGGACATCAAGCGCGAGCACAACGCCGTTGCCGAGGCGCGCAAGCTCAAGCTGCCGCTCGTCGCGCTGGTGGACACCAATTGCGATCCCGACCTGGTGGATTATCCCATTGCCGCGAACGATGACGCCATCCGCTCCGTGCGCATGATCCTGGCGACGATTGGCCAGGCCATCACGCAGGCGCACGCCGAATTTGAGGCCAGACACGCGCGCCGGCCCGCGCCGGAAGAAACCGTCCCGGCCGAAGTGCCCGCCGCTCAAACTGCGGCGGCGGCCGCCCCGGTCGTAACCGGGGCCGTACCGCGGCCGGCTTGATGCCGGGCGCTTTCAACTGTTAACTCTCAACTCTTAACCCATTTATATGGCTGAAATTAATTCTGCTGACGTTGCCAAGCTCCGCGAAATGACCGGGGCGGGCATGATGGACTGCAAAAGGGCGCTCGTTGAAGCCAAAGGCGGCCTCGATGCCGCCGTGGAAATTCTGCGCAAAAAGGGCCAGGCGACCGCCGCCGTGAAATCGGCGCGCGAGGCGAAGGAGGGCGCGATTGCCCAATACATCGCGCCGGGCGGAAAATTGGGCGTGCTTGTGGAGGTGAACAGCGAGACGGACTTTGTCGCGCGCAATGAAACCTTCCGGGCGTTTTGCGACGAGGTGGCAAAACGTTACGCGACCGGGGCCGGTCCGGACCTCGAAGCGGAACGCGAGGCGATGGTCGCCAAAATCCGCGAGAACATCAAAATTGCCCGGCACGCGAAAATGGAAGTCAACGGCAACGGGCTGATTGCCGCCTACATCCACACCGGCGCGAAAGTGGGCGTGCTCGTGGAAGTGGGAGCGGGCAAGGCCGAAACCGCCGCCAAGGACGAATTCAAACAGCTCGTCAAGGACATCACGCTGCAAATCGCGGCGGGACATCCCCACGCCGTCTCCCGCGAACAGGTTCCCGCGGACGTCATCGCCAAGGAACGCGAGATCGCCTCGCAATCCGACCGCTTCAAAGGCAAGCCGGCGCAGGCGATGGAGAAAATACTGCAGGGCGTTCTGGACAAGTTTTACCAGACTTACTGCCTCGTGGATCAGGGATTTGTGAAGCGAAATTCCGAAGTGAGTGTGAAGGAGCATGTTGCCCAAATTGCCAAGCAGCTCGGCGACGAAATTACCGTCCGCCGGTTTGTGCGATTTCAAGTAGGTGAAAGCGCAATGTAACCCTGCCCAGTCAGCGGTGGGAAAGGTCAAAGTCCCGCAACGAGTCTGAACCGGGCGGCAACACCCATTTTCCCGTCCGCCGAACCTATAATCGTCCCCGGCTATTATCCGACCCGATTCCGACTCCGGAAAGCAAAAACCGGCGGCCCAAACTTTCGAACCGCCGGCAAAACTTTTGCTGACCGCTCCGCCAGACTTTTTGCACAGCCTCGCGCCCTGTTAGGCGGCATCTTAGCAAGCTAAATCCCTCACCCGGCTGGCAGGTACCCTCCCATTGCTTCGCAACGCGGAAAGGGGGAGAAATGCAATTATTTTTTTTGCAGTTCCGCCTTGGTTGCGGCTTGGAGGGCATCCAACTGCGGACGCAGTTCTTCCTTGGTGCTTTTGTCCATCCGGTCGATAAACAAAATTCCGTTGAGGTGGTCCACTTCGTGTTGAATGGCACGCGCGAGCAATCCGCCGCAGCGGAATTCAACCGGCTTGCCTTTTTCATTCAACGCTTTTACGTCCACGTTTCCGGGCCGCACAATTTCCCCGAAAATTTCGGGGAAACTTAGACAGCCTTCGCCGCCGGCGACGGAATCGCCGAAGGGTTTGATTTCGGGATTGATCAAAACGAGCGGCATGAGGCCGTTCACGTCGGCGGGCTGGCCATCCAGTTCGAGCCAGGACGGGCGGTCCTTGGCTTCGCGCACATCAAGGACCGTGAGTTGCAGCGCCCGGCCGATTTGCTGCGCGGCCAGGCCGACGCCGTTGCTGGCGTGCATGGTTTCGAGCATGTCCGCCGCCAGTTTTTTGATTTCCGGCGTGACGCGTTCGATGCGCGCGCCTTTTTGCCGGAGGACGGGGTGGCCGTATTTGACAACGGGCAGAATCATGGGGAGTGACGGGTGTCGGGTGACGGGTGACGGGAAGTGACAGCCGGCGCGTTTCTGGTATTTTTTTGCCGTCCTTCAATGGTTGAAATGGTTTTGGTCAAACCGCCGATGATGTGGTCCAGCGTGGCAACCCGGTTACTGATGATTTCTCCATTGAGCAGATGCCGGCATCGTTTGTACCGCCCCTGACTTTCCCGCGCCTCGCCCCGCGCGATTTTTAAGTGCCGCGGCAGTTCTTTTCCAAAACCCCGGCCAAAGCCCTCTTCGATGCTGGCGCAGATGGAATCCAAACTTCGCACTTGTTGCCGGGCCAGTTCGCGCCCGCGAAAATCTTTTTCCATACCGTCAGCGTCGAGCCAAAAGTCGTCGAACAATTGCCCCGCCGGTTGGTAAATTCCAAAAGACTCCAGCCGGTCTGCATTCGCCGCGTTGGTTGATTTTCCGTCATTGGTCACTGGTCACCTGTCACTTTCTTTCGGCCAGGACCGGAGCATTTTGGCCAAGTCCGGGATGGTTGGACTTTGCGCGGTGCGGACGTAATGGCCGCTGGTGGCGACGCCGGTCAGGACGGATTGCGCGTTGTCCAATCCGAGCAATTTGCCGAGGCAAAAGCCGGAGTTGAAATGGTCGCCCGCGCCGGTGGTGATGACGGGTTTGGGCGTGAACGGGCCTTCGACCAGGGAAACCATGCCCTGGCTCACGGCCAGCGCGTAGCTGACGGGATGGATGACGAGGGTGTTTACCGGCACGCGCCGGTTGATTTCCACGGCGAGCTTGCCCAGCCCGCCGGGCGAGCGGTCGCGGGTGTTCAGCCCCAGCACGTCGCCGATTTCGCAGCCTTCCTTTTCATTCAAGCCCAGGATGACATCGAAAAACCTCCCGAATTGGGCAATCGTGTTCAGCGCCTGCCGGATGTCGTCCGGTTTGCGTTTTTCGGGGTCGGCCAGATCAAAAAACATCAAGCGGCGTTTGCCGGTCATGCCCGGACAAATTTCCCGGAGCGCCGCCTCCCAAATTTCATTCATGTGGGTCAGCATGGTCCAATTCACAAAGCCGACGAGATCGGCGCTGGAAAATTGGGCGGCGAATTGGTCGCGGCCAAAACGCGCTTCAATGTTCGGCCAGTTCACGTCCTTGAGCGACGAAATTTTGCCGAGCATGACTTTGCCGTCGTCGAACTCCAAGGCGTCGGTGTGGCCGGGTTCGGCGATGGAATGGACTTCGGCGCGTTTGGCGAAGGCGGCAAAGACGGGATGCAAATCCGGCCAGCCGAGGGTGCCGAGGTAGGTGACCTTCAAGCCGAAGCTCGCGAGGGCGTTGGCCATGATGGGGCCGTTGCCGCCGAGCTTGGTGACGCGGTTGACGATTTCGATGTTGGTGCTTTTGCCCGCCGCCGCGGCCACGCGCGCGGCCAGTTGGGGAATCGTCGCCAGCCGTTGAAACGAATCGGCGCTGTCGCGCTTGTCCACGACATGGAGGATTTCATCCACAAAGCCGTCCAGTCCCACAAAAGCCGTCAGGCGCCCGGCGGCATCGGCGCCGGCGAGGAGTTGCCGGGCGCATTGTTCGCGTAATTCAGGTGTGTTCATTCGTCATGAAGTTTTGCAGAAACCGGGGGACGCGCGCAATTTTTAACCGGCGGCGACGCCGAGAATTTGCAGAATCCGCTCCAGTTCCTGGTCGCTGAAAAAGGAAATTTCCACCGTGCCTTTGCCCTCTGTGTAGTGGAGTTGCACCTTGGTGGCGAAGACTTCGCGCAGACGGTCCTCCAAATCCGCCACGTGCGGGTCGCCGGCGGGCGCGGCCAGGGATTCCGGCCGGGGCGCGGTCTGGCGCGAACCGCGCTGGTGCAGCCGGGCGAGCAAACCTTCGGTTTGGCGGACGTTCAGGCCTTCCTTGATGACGCGCTCGGCGACGAGTGTTTGGTCCTTCCCGCTCGCCAGGCCGAGAATGACCTTGGCGTGACCGACGGAAAGCCGTCCGTCGCGGATGAAATTTTGAAGGGCCAGCGGGAGTTTGAGCAGCCGCAGGGCGTTGGCCACCACGGCGCGGCTTTTGCCCACCTTGCCGGCAATCTCCTCCTGGGTGAGCTGGAATTGTTCGGCGAGTTGCGCGTAGCCGTGCGCTTCCTCGATGGCGTTGAGGTTTTCGCGCTGGAGATTTTCGATGAGCGCCAGTTCGAGCACGGCGCGGTCGTCGGCCTGGCGGACGATGACGGGCGCCTCCGGCAGTTGCAACAACTGCGCGGCGCGCCAGCGGCGTTCGCCGGCGATCAATTCGAAATAACCGTTGCGCTCACGGACGATGAGCGGTTGCACAATGCCTTGTTCGCGGATGGAATCAGCCAGTTCGCGCAGGGCCTCGGCGGAGAAATCCTTGCGCGGCTGGAGGGGGCACGGCCGGATGCGGTCCAGGGGCACGCGCTGCACATGCTCGCGCGGGCCGGGCGCGGGGTCCGGGATTGCAGGAGGGGACTGAACACTTGGTGCCGGGGCGGGTTGAGTCAAAACCGGACTGCCGCCCAACAGCGCGCCGAGGCCGCGTCCCAAAGCAGGTTTCGCCATGCGGGCAGAGTGTCGCAGGACGGGGAAGTTGTCAATGTTTGGCAGGGTCGTCTCGTTTTCAATTTAATAAGGAAAACACGAAGTCAGGAAAAACCAGTTCATTGTTTCCTGCCTTCCCTAATCAATAAACCAAAACCAGCACCGCCGCAGATATTTCACCCTCTCCCCGCCAAACGGGGAGAGGGACGGGGTGAGGGGATTTTAGCTGAAACAAGCACCACCTCACCCCAACCTCTCCCCCAACTTCGTTGGCGGAGAGGGAGACAGTCAGTAAACCAAAACGAGCACCGCCGCATCCTGTGCCGATTTCACCACGTCCTCAAACTTGTCATCCGCCATGTTGGGCGCTTTGAGCTTGGCGTCCACGTCCGGCACCGATTCGAGGAATGGTAGGGCTGCGGTGCTCCGCAGCCCAAATATCGGCGGCGCAGCAGCACCGCCCTACTTCCCCGGGCGCGAAGCCACATGGTGACATAAAAGTTTTAACGCATTGCGATGCAGCCGCGATTTAACCGTCGCGGCTGTTTTATTTTATGGGGGAGGAAATTTGTTTCTGGAAAAGGGAGACGCAATAGTGTGGGTAGGGACATCGCGCTGCGATGTCCCCGCCCGCGTGGAGCGGGCGGAATGAACGTCCAAGGTTCACGCAGGGAGTTGCGCCGCTGAACGCGGCGCGGACGGCGCGGCGCGCCGTCCCTACCTTTCAACTCCACGCGACTTTGGGCTTTAGACTTTGGATTTTGGACATTACCCTGCCTGCGTGAGCCGCAAGAGCAAACGCATTGCCGAAATGGTGGGCCATCATCACGGGCGGAAACTGGACCCCCATTATCTTGGTTATTTTGATTGTTTCAATCGCCGGCAATTTTACGAAGCGCATGAGGTGCTGGAAAATTTATGGCTCAAGGACAAGCATGGCGCGAACGGCGCGTTTTACAAGGGGCTGATTCAACTGGCCGGCGCGTTCGTACACCTGCAAAAAAACCGTCCGCCGCCCGCCGCCGCGCTGTTCAAGCTCGCCTGTGCAAACTTCGAAAAATATCCGCGCGTGCATGAACATTTGAACCTGGAGACCGTGGGTACATTGGCCCGAAAATGGCTGAAAGAGCTGGAGCGGACGCAGTTTGGCGTCAATCCGTTGACGGACCAAACCGCGCCGGAATTGAAACTGGAAAGGACCGGCCATGAATAAAAAACGGGTCGTGCTCGCAGGCGGCAGCGGTTTCCTCGGCCGGGCGCTCGCCCGGAATTTGCTCCTGAAAAATTACGAGGTGGTGGTGCTGACGCGTTTGCCGCGCGGGCGCGACGATGGCGTCAAGGAAGTGGCGTGGAATGGGAGGACGCTGGGCGATTGGGTGCAATCTGTGGAAGGCGCCCACGCGATGGTCAATCTTGCCGGGCGCAGTGTGAATTGCCGGCACACGCCGGAGAATGTCCGCGAGATCAATGAATCACGCATTAATTCCGTGAACGCTTTGGCCGCGGCGGTTCACAGCGTGGCAGATCCGCCGCGCGTGTGGGTGCAGGCGGGGGCGCTCGCGTTCTATGGCGATTTGGACGACCGATGGTGCGAGGAAGGCACACCGTCCGGCCAGGGTGAAGCGGTGGAAACCTGCCGGCTTTGGGAAACTGCGTTCAAAACCGTGCCGTTGGCCAACACCCGTCGCGTGTTGCTGCGAACCGGCCTTGTGCTGGCGCGCGATGGCGGCGCGCTTTCCGTGCTGGGAAAATTGACCAGATGGTTTCTGGGCGGAGCAGCGGGCAGCGGGGGGCAGTATGTCAGCTGGATTCATCTGGCGGACATGACTCAAATGATGATGGACTCCATCGAACGGGGCGAGGTGATTGGCGTGTTCAATGCCACGGGGCCAAACCCGGTCACGAACGCGGAGTTCATGGCTGAACTGCGGCGGGCGTTGCACCGTCCCCGGTGTCCGCCCGCGCCGGTTTGGGCGGTGCGGCTCGGCTCGTGGTTGATGCGAACCGACCCGTCGCTGGCGTTGACCGGCCGGCGTTGCGCGCCCAGGCGTTTCCTCAAACTCGGCTTCAAGTTTCAATTTCCCGAATTGCGCGGCGCGTTGAGCGACATTTACGGATAGCGGACAGGAGCACTGAAAATCAAAGTTCCTGCCCGCGTAATGCCTGCCAGAGCACTGGACGTTCGATGTTCTCCCTAAAAGTTGGCCGGTCCGGGCTGCTTGCGATTCACGCGAGCGATTCGGCCAGGACTTCGGCCATGTGACGCAGCCTCACGGTTGCCAGGTGTTGAATTTGTTGGCGGCAGCTTGCGCCGGAGGCGACCACGGTGGTCCCAAACGGTTGATTTCTGATTTTTTGAATGAGCGGCTCCGCGACGTTCACCGAAAGGTCGTATTTTGATTCCAGCATCCCGAACGTGCCCGCCATGCCGCAGCAGCCCGCATCCAGCAAGGTCACCGTCTTTTCCGGCAGGCGCTCGGCGAGTTGGCGCATGAGGTTGGGATTGGCCAGCGCCCGGGCATGACAATGCGGATGAATGATCAATCGTCCGGCGCGGTTGTTGAATTGGAGTCCGCCCGGCTCCCAACTCAGGAAGTTTTCAATGAAATCCTCGAACAAAAAACAGCGCCGGGCGACGTTTTCCACGCCCAGCAACTTCAACTCCCGGTAATCCTCCGCGAACATTGAAAAGCAGGAAGGTTCAAGAAAGATAATGGGCGCGCCGTCGGTGTCCTGGTTCAACAGCGCAAGGTTGTGCCGGCCCGATTTGGCGGCTTCGTCCAGGTTGCCCTGGCTGAAGGCGGGCCGTCCGCAACATTCGCGCTGCGCCACCACCGTGACTTGAAAGCCGGCCGCTTCAAGCACCGTCACGGCGGCCATGCCGACGTGCGGCTCGTAATAACGCGTGACGGTGTCGTCCCAGAGAATCACCCGGCTGCGGGTCGCGGGCGCGGAGGGTTGATGCCTGGCGAACCAATGATCGAACCGCATTCGCGCAAAGCGCGGCAATGGGCGCCGGGTGGTCAGGCCCAAAAGCCGGTTTCTCATCAAGCGCACCGGAAAGAAATCCAGCAGCGCGTTGGCCAGGCGCGGCATTTTGCAACCCCAGCGGCCCAGTTGATCCACCGAACTGAACAATCGTTCGCGCCACTTCAAACCGTCGCGGCGAATGCGCGCATTCAGCAATTCCGCCTTCAACAGCGCCAGGTTCACATTGGACGGACATTCCGTGGTGCAGGCTTTGCAGGACAAACAGTTGCTCAAGGCCGCCTCCAGCTCCCGCGAGCGCAGCGGGTCGCCCTTGATTTCGCGCAGTTCCAGGACCGCGCGGATGGCGTTCGCGCGTCCGCGGGTGGACATGATTTCCCCGCCGGTGGCGAGGAACGTGGGGCACATCGTCGGGGTTTGCTTGAGACAGCCGCCGCAGCCGTTGCACTGTTCCAGATTGGCGGTGAACGAGCCGTCCCTGGCCGCGAATGCGAGCCGCGGTTCAAACGGCAATTTCAGCGAATAACCCGCGCCCAGCCGCAAATGACTGTCAATTTTGTAGCGGCCGTCCGAGATGATTTTGCCCGGGTTGAACAAATTGTCCGGATCGAAGGACTGTTTGATTTGCCGCATCAACTGATAAAGTTCTTCGCCGACATGATCTTTGAGATACTCGCTGCGGGCGATGCCGACGCCATGTTCGCCGGCCAGCGTGCCCTTGAACTGTGAAACCAGCGCGGCCACTTCGCCGGCAATTTGGCGGAATTTTTTCAAATCATCCGCGCTGTGCAAATCGAGCACCGGCCGCACGTGCAGCAGGCCCGCCGCCGCATGGCCGTAATACGAGGCCTGGACCCCCGCGCGGACCATCAACTGTTGCAAGCCGGCAAAATAGGCCGGCAAATCGCGCGGACGCACCGCCGTGTCTTCCACGAAACAGGCGGGTTTCGCGGCGCCTTTGCAACCGGTCAATAAGGACAGCCCCGCCCGGCGCATTGCCCACACCAGGTCGGCTTCTGCCTGGGTCCGCAAAATCAATTTGCGCAGGCCCAGTTTGTGTTGCTGCAACTGCGCGAGCCGGTCCTGGGCGTCCTCAAAAAACTCGATGATTAAAATTGCCTCGCACGGCTTGACGTCGAGTTCGAGCAAATCGCGCACGGCCTGAAACTCACGCTGGCCGCGTGTCTGGTCAAACAGCGGGCGGTCAATGTGCTCAATTGCCGCCGGCATCAAATCGAGCAATTCCTCCGTGGCCTGCATCGCCTCGGCCACGGACGCGAAAAACAGCAGACCCACCCCGCGCTCGGCGGGCAGTGGAACGATTTTCAGTTCGGCCGAAATGATCGCCGCGAGCGTGCCCTCGCTGCCGGAGAGGATATGGACCAGATTGCCGGGTTCATTCATCGCCCGGGCCAGCGCGTAGCCGGGCCACCGCTTCAACAGGCCCGGCGGAAAACGTTCGGCGATTTGCAGGGTATTGAGCGCAAGGACGTCTTCAAGCACCAGGCGCTGTCGTTGCAGGGTGTCGCGGTCGGCGCCGACTTTCAACACCTCGCCATCAGCCAGGACGATCCTCAGTTCATTGACGTGCATTCCTGTCGTGCCGTAAAACGGCGCGTACGCGCCCGATGAATCACTGGCAATCATGCCGCCCAGCGTCGCGCGCGAACTGGTCGCCACGTCCGGGCCGAAACAAAATCCCTGCGGTCGGAGGAAATCGTTCAATTGATCCAGCACCACGCCCGCGCCGACGCGGATGCTGCGGCGTTGCGGGTCGAAATTGCTGATGCGCCGGTTGTCCCGCGCAAAATCAATGACCAGGCCTTCGCCAATGGCGCCGCCGGCAAGCCCCGTGCCCGCGCCGCGGGGAATGACTGAGATGCCCGCCTGCGCCGCCGCCTGGATGATGGAACTGGCCTGCGCCGCGCCCCTTGGAAAGGCGACCGCCAGCGGCACAATCTGATAAGGTGATGCGTCCGTGGCGTAGAGCTGCCGTGTCAGATTGTCGAAGGCGACCTCGCAATTTGCCGCATTCAACGTGGCCATCTGCTGGGCAGGCATCATCATAGCTGCCAGAGCTTATCGTTGCGGCCGCCCGTTGACAATTTCATTAAGTCAATGCCATGGGCGCGGGCCAACCGTCCGAACAAATTCCAAAAATCAGCGGCTGGTTCAAATGGGGAGCGCCCGTCACCGGGGTTTTGGCGGGTGGTTACCCCAGCCGCCAGACGATGCGCGCCTTGTTCAAGTCGTATTGGGACATTTCCATTCTCACGCGGTCGCCGATGGTGAGGCGGACGAACCGTTTTCGCATCTTGCCGGAAATGGTGGCGAGCACCTGATGTTTGTTGTCCAGTTCAACGCGGAACATCGTCCCGGCCAGTACCGAGGTGATACGCCCTTCGACTTCTATGTGTTCTTCCATGACAGACTATTGGCGGACGTAAAAACAAGGGCGACGCCCATTTCAGACGTCGCCCCGCCAAACTTATTTGCTGTGATTAATAACGTTCCCGATGGCCGCCGCCGCCGCCACCGCCACCGCCACCGCCACCGCCACCGCCGCCGCCGCGAAATTCACGGCGCGGGCCGCGGTCGCCGCGCGGACGCTCCTCTTTCGGGCGCGCGATGTTCACCGTGAGGGCGCGGTCGCCGAGCGTCGCGCCGTTCATGGCGGCAATCGCCTTCTGTGCTTCCTCGGGCGTGGACATGGTGACAAAAGCAAAGCCGCGCGAGCGGCCGCTCATCCGGTCCATCATGAGGTTGGCTTCCACGACCGTGCCATGGGCGGCAAACGCCTCTTGCAGGTCATTTTCTGTCGTGTTGAAGGAAAGATTTCCTACAAACAATTTCGTGCTCATTTGATGATTTGCTGTTCAACTCGCTGCCTTTCGCGGACTGTTCCCGACTGCCGGGTTTCAAATCATCACTGAACCAAGTTCACTTGAAGATTTTCCATGACCGTAAAGAGACAAGTTATCTCACAGGCGGCCAAATAATAACTGATTCTTTGGTCGTTGCAAGCTAATTTTGGAATGTTAAAAACAAGGTCTTCAGACCAAGGTGCGAAAGGTCAAGGACTTAAGCCGGCAAAAAAAGGGACGCAGAAGCCGTCGTAAAAATGCCGTTTTGAATGCCCCGGAGAGGCCCCCCGACTTCCCAATGCCGGGCTATTGCAAGGATGGCGACAAAAGCAAAAAAATGGCCAGTAGGGCGCCCGAAGAAACAATAATTCCCAAGAGGATGAGGGAAATTATATTTTCCGTCAGTTTTCTATTCTTTGGCGCGATAATGGATTACCGTCCGCATATTTTTAGCAAAGACCGTTAATGGATAAAGGAAAAAAACGGAAATTTATTAACAACCTATTCTCCACAATCAGGTTTACACCAAATGCCGGGCCTGGCGTTTGGGCAGGATGGATTTGGTTTTCCGCAATGGAATCACGGTTTCGTCCGCGGGCAGAAAATCCTTCAGAAAACCCGGTTGGTCATGGCGGCCGCCGCGCCGGTAATCGCGCCAAAGCGCCTCGGCCACCGGCCGGGCGTCAAGCCGGAGTTCGCCGGTAAGAAATTTTAACAGCAGTTCCATCAGCCGCGCCAGCGCGATGCCGTCCGTGCGGCCGGTGCGGGCGTACAGCCATTCGCTGAAGCGCAGGAATGAATAGAATGGGGAGGACTGGGTGACCGCCTGGGAGGGCACTCCTTTGTCAGTGCCCTGACTTTCCAAAGAAGTTTGGGAAGCGACGGAGCGGTTCCCTCCAGGATTCCAAATCAGCGGCGTGGTCTCGATGAAATTGCCGCTGTTGCCGACCAGGTCCCAGTAGCGCGCGAACCGTCTGAGTTTTTGCATCGTGGCGAAATCAATCAGTTTGTTCTGCAAAATGTCGTACGGCGGATGCGGGCTATAGACCATCTTCCATTCGGCGTCGTGCCGGACAATCGGCGTGCCACGCAGCCGTTTCAAAATGCCGACCTGGATTTCCTGCGGACCGAGCGCGATCAGCCGGTCGAACCCGGCGGCAAAATCTGCCAGCGTTTCCCCGGGCAATCCGGCAATCAAATCGGCGTGGATATGCACGCCGGTTTCGTGGCGCAAGTAACGGAAATTATCGGCGAGTTTTTCGTAATCCTGCCGCCGGCTGATTAGATGGCTGACTTCGTCGTTGAACGTCTGGATGCCGACCTCGAATTGCAGAGCGCCGGGCGGAAATTTGGCGATGATCTCGCGCAACGATTCCGGCAGCCGGTCGGGAATCATTTCGAAGTGAAAGAAATGGCCGGGTTGAAAACGCGCGCGAAAAAATTCGAGGATGGTTTTGCTGACGGCGAGGTTGAGGTTGAATGTGCGGTCAACGAATTTGAACTGTTTCACGCCGCGATCGAGCAGGCGCTGCAATTCCGCCAGAGTTTTTTCCAGTGGAACCTGCCGCACCGGAATGTCGAGTGACGACAGGCAAAACTCGCACGTGAAGGGACAGCCGCGCGACGCCTCGACGTAAATAATGCGATGCGCAATGTCGTCGTCGGTGTAAAGATCGTAGGGCAATGCAAGTTGTGAAAATTCCGGCGGTTCGGCGGGAATGATTTTGGGGAGTTGCACCTCCTCTCCCCCGTTGGCAACGGGGGAGAGGGACGGGGCGAGGGGGTTTCGAACTTTCGTTTGTTCTTTGACGCCCTTTGATTTGATTCGGCTTAATAACACCCGGCACACCTCCGCGAACTTCAAGTCCGCTTCGCCGGTGATGACATGGTCGGCCAGTTGGACGATGTTTTGTTCTTCAGCTTCGTAACTGACTTCCGGTCCGCCGAGAATGATTTTGATGTCGGGCCGGACGCGTTTGATGGCGGCGATGACTTCGGTGGTTGGCTCAACATTCCAGATGTAAATGCCGCAGCCGATGATTTTGGGATTTCGCGCGAGCAGGATTTCCACAATGTCGAGCGGACGCTGATTGATGTCGAACTCGGCGAGGCAGGCGCGCGGGCGGAGTTCGCCCAGATTGGCCAGCAGGTAACGCAGGCCGAACGCGGCGTGGATGTATTTCGCGTTGAGCGTGGTTAAAACAATGTCCGCCACGCTCACAGTCTAACCACGGCCAAACCCGGGCGCAATGGCAACGCCAACCAGTGGACGTGATTGGCTGTGTTCCCAATCGGGTTTTTCAATCATGCAACTTATCAAAGAACATAATTTCCCGCGCAAAACTCTTTTCCGAGTCCGAGGCGTGAATCATGTTAAACAGAAATTGGTCGTCGCCGGGTTGCTGGAATTTCAGCCGGTACGCAGCGTTCGCTTCCACGGCGCCCGGCCAGAAGTCTCCACGAATGGTGCCTTGATCGGCCTGCCACGGCCTGGTCGCGCCCACTGCCTGGCGAACCTTCTGAATGGCGCCAACTCCCCTAAAATGAATGACCTTCACCGGGCCGTAAGCCATGTACTTCGACGTTCCCTCCAGACACGGGGGCCGGTCTCCGATGGCCGGAAAATAAAATTCCCGCCATTTTTCCTCCGGAAGGTTCTCACCTTGAGCGAGTATGCATTCTGCCACCACGCTTAATCCCAATGCCTTTAGGCGGGCCTCGACCTGACCGTTCAGGTTGCGCCAGAACGAATCCGGTTTGATGACGACCAGCGTGTCCTCTGCCTTAGCCTCCGCCATGGCTCCTCCGGGTTTTACCCTGCGACTTCAATCTCATTGAAAAATCGTATTTTCTTGCCCGGGTGATGTCAGGTTAATTTTCATTCGACCCGGCGCAGCGGCCTTGCTAGCCTGACGGCAGCCTTTTTGCATCCGTTTTTACGCTATACAGCAAGCTGGAAAACGGGCAAAAAGGAAACCAGCTATGACACCCGACGATATTTTACTGGAAGCGGAAGACAAGATGATCAAGACCGAGCAGGTGGTCATCAACGAATTCGCCGGCGTGCGCACGGGCAAGGCATCGGCTTCGCTGGTCGAGAACATCATGGTGGAAGTCTATGGCTCGCAAATGCGCATCCGGGAATTGGCGGGCATCACCACGCCGGAGCCGCGCATGTTGGTGGTGCAACCCTGGGACGCGAACTCGCTGCATCCGATTGAAAAGGCGATTCAAAAGTCGAACATCGGCCTGAACCCGGCGGTCCAGGGCAAAATCATCCGGCTGGCGTTTCCCGAATTGAGCCAGGAACGGCGGCAGGAGTTCGTCAAACTCATCAAGAAAATGGCGGAGGACGGGCGCGTGGCCATCCGGCACGTGCGCCGCGACGCGATGGAACAGTTGAAGAAACATGGCCACGACAGCGGCATCACCGAGGACCAGGAAAAGCAGGCGGAAAAGGATTTGCAGAAGCTCACCGACCAGTACACCGCCAAGATTGACACGCACGTCACGCACAAGGAAAAGGAAATCATGACGGTGTGAAGGATTCGGAGATGGCAGTTGGGAGATGGCAGATGGGGATTCGATGGTAAATGCAGCGGCGGGCTGTGACCGCCGCATTTTTTGAGAGGTTCAGCCGTTTGCGGTGCTCGCAGAGCGCCGCTACATCGTAAAGGAGTCACCGCGGCGGGCTGTTGGTGGCGGGTTCAAAATGAACGACGGTTTCGCCGGGCTTGGCGTAGCCGAGTTTTTCACGGGCTAGGCGCGCGACGGCGGCGGGATCGTTCCGCAGCTCGTCAATCTGGGCCTGAAGCTCCCTGGATTTGGCTTCTTCAATCTGAAGCTGGGTTTGCAGCCGCAAGATGTCCGCGCGCATCCGCTCGTTTTGTTGGAGCAGCGGCAGAAACTTCAGGCTGATCAGCAATAGCAGGGCCAAGACGACCAGGGCCACGGCCAGTTTCGTCAAAATACTCCAAACGCCGAGATTGACATTCATCGCGGCGAGTTAAGCACGGGCGTCGCGCGGGCGGAAGCAGATTTATCTGGCGAAGGTTTTCCACGACTTGAGCCGGCCGTCGGAGCCGAATGTCAGCCGCAGAAAACAGGCAGGCACGAATGTCTCGGTGTAGCCGGGCGTGGATGGGCCGAAATAACATCCGGGGCCAAGAAAATACGGCTCCGGCCCGACGATGACACGGCTGGATTGCGTGAGCCATTCGTCCACGACGGTGCCGTCGGACAGTTTTGCGGATTTGTCCGGCGGGCCCAGATCCGTGATGGCCTGATCCTGTGTGTATTGGCCGACGCGCGCCTGCCAGTCCACTTTTTGCGTGATGCATCCGGCAAAGAGCAGCGTTGCCAGCAAGGCCAGAGCAATCCGTTTCATGTTGTTAAAACTACCTTGCCGACGCCCAAAAGCAATCACTGATGAGCGCGTGTTTTTGGGAAACATTCGATCTGCCGACAGGTTTTGGAATGTGCCAGTCCTTCCGCCTTCGCGGCGCGCATTCAAGGACCGTGGACACACGTCAATGCGGATTATATTGTCAGGATGCCGGCAAATCGGTATTACTCTGCGCTGTGGACACGTTGTCGGAAAAGAATTTGCTGAACACGCTGGTGGAATTGGATGCCGCCGTGCAAGCCATGCCGTCGGCCAATCCCAAACTGGATTTGCTCAAGCTTTTTGCGCGGATTGACGAGCTGGCCAAACAATTGCCGCGCGACGCCGACCCCACACTGCTGCATTATTTGCACAAGAAAAGTTACCAAAAAGCCCGGCTGTTTTTACAGGGCCGCGAGGCCGGGAATGCGGCCGGCAATGGCCGGCATTTGAATTAGTCGAGGGCCGGGGGCCGGGAGTCGAGGACAAAAAAACGGCTCTCATCCTTCGTTCTTGGACGCCCGCCACTCAACTTATGTTTGACGACACGATTGCCGCCATTGCCACGCCGCTCGGCGAAGGCGGATTGGCCGTCGTCCGGATTTCCGGTCCGCAAGCCCTCACCATTGCGGACAAAGGTTTTCTGCCGGTTGGGAAATGTTCACTCAAACCCTCTGCGGCGGCGACGCACACGATTCAGTACGGCAAGGTTGTCCGACAGGGCCGGGACGTGGATGAGGTGTTGCTGGCCGTCCTGCGTTCGCCCCGCACTTATACGCGCGAGGACACCGTCGAAATCACCTGCCACGGCGGCCTTTTGCCGGCGAAGCTGGTGCTGGACACGTTTTTGGAAAATGGCGCGCGGCTGGCCGAACCCGGCGAATTCACGCGGCGCGCATTTCTCAACGGGCGCATTGACCTGGCGCAGGCCGAGGCGGTCGTGGATTTGATTCATTCGCGCACGGAACTGGCGCTCGCCGCCGCCCAGGAGCAACTCGCCGGCAAATTATCGCAACGCGTCAATGAATTGCGTGATGAGATGATGAGGACGCTGGCGCACGTCGAGGCGCATATTGATTTTCCCGACGAAGACATCGCGCCCGACACCAAGGCCCAATTGCTGAAACGTCTGGAAGCCGGCGTGATGTTCATGAACGAACTTTTGCGGACGGCGAACGAGGGACAGATTTTGCGCCGCGGCATCCGCGCGGCGATTGTGGGCCGGCCCAATGTGGGCAAGTCGAGTTTGCTCAATCAACTGCTCGGGCGCGACCGCGCCATCGTGTCGCCGATTCCCGGCACGACACGCGACACGATTGAGGAGACGGCGAACATCCGCGGGCTGCCGGTGGTGTTCATTGACACTGCGGGCTTGCGCGAGGCGCGCGACGAGATCGAGCAGGAAGGCATTCGTCGCAGCCATGAAACGCTTTCCAAGGCCGAGTTCATTTTGCACGTGCTGGACGCGAGCGAGCCGCTGACGGAAGCGGACGAAAATTTTCTCAACGAGTTTGCCGGCAAGAAACGGATTCTGGTCCGGAACAAAATGGATTTGCCGCAAAGGTTGAATCTCAACGAGTTTTTTAACAAGCCCCTCACCCCGTCCCTCTCCCCGCAAAGCGGGGAGAGGGTGTCCGCCAGGACGGGAGAGGGGAATTTTTCCCCACCTGTAACCGCGGACATTTGCTGCCTGAACGGGCGGGGGATGGAAGCATTGAAGGACGCCATCAAGGAACTGATTTGGTCCGGCGAAATCAAGGCCGGGATGTTGCAGGCGATGATCAATTCCCGGCATCAGGACGCGTTGAACCGCGCGCGGGCGGCGACACAACGGACGATTGACGCGCTGCGCGATAACGTGACCTTGGAACTGGCCGCACTGGATTTGCGCATTGCCGTCAACGCCGTCGGCGAAATCGTCGGCAAAACGGCGACGGAGGACTTGCTCGACTCGATTTTCAGCCAGTTTTGCATTGGAAAGTAACGGCCACTGGCCTCGCGTGATTGGCCATGCAAAGGCCGGCTGGCCTTGGAATTGTGGCCAGCCGTTGACTTTGAACCTCTTAGGAAGGCCAGTCACCATCCCTTTTTTGCATCATTTCGTGACAATAAATGTCTTGACTTTTGACTTGGATAGCCTATAACGGATGCAGGTTACCAGAATACCAAGCGAAGCTATGAAGATTTTGAAGAAATCATTCGTAAGCAGGGCGCGGTTGTTTCAAGGTGCTCTATTTGCGTTTTTACTCGCCGGCTTTGTCGTTCAAAGCGAGGCGCAGGTTACAAACATTACCAAAAGCCTCAGCGGCCACATTTCCAATTTGGGGTTCGACCCCAATGCCGGGTTGGACTATTGGACGGTGAGTGGCGTGGATCAATTGAGCCAAGAAACGTTTTATTTTAATTTGGGTTCTGGAGTAACTGAGTTAAATAGCTCCATGTTTACTTCAGAAGCCGTGTCAAGAGTAGGGTCATCCTATAATCAGTTAAATGTCTGGTATAATTTGGGTTCAGGATTCACGGCTAATTTCAACTATGTTCTAGGTATTTCTGGCAATACATATTCTTTGACCCCTACGATATACATCAACAACAACAATGATCCCAGCAGCAGCGCAAACATAATTTTCTATCAATACTCGGATTTTGTCTTGGGAAACGTTTCGGGAAGCCAGAATGTACAAATGTCCATTCTCAGCAACCCTTCCCAATACCAAGCCTATCAGACCGGGGGAGGGGCGTCGCTTCAAGATTTATTGCAACCAATTGGAGGAGCTACGACCGAAATGCAGGCGGACAACGGTGGGGCTCCATTTGGGCCATTGAATGGGTCTCCCAATCCGCTTAACGACATAACCCTCACTGCTTCGGGGAACGCGGTTTTTGCCTATGAATGGGATGTGACAGGCCTGCAGGGGGGCAGCTCATTTACAATCAGTCAAACACAAACAATCACGGTGCCTGAACCTTCGTCCGTGGCGTTGGTTTCGGCGGGAATGTTGGCCGTGGCCCTGGTGTGCAGGCGACGAAGAAACTAAAAGAGCTTGACTTCCATTCCAGATTACGGTAAAACCAAATTAAGTTAAATTTGTATTAATAATAATCAGAGAGCTTTATGAAAGCACATCGTGAAATTTATTTAAAAAGTAGAGCCGTCGCGTTCCTGTGTGCCGCATTGGTCGGGACAGGAGTTTTGCTTTTGCCAGGCAAGGGCATGGCTCAAAATTTCCCGCTTAGTGACGGAGGGTCTGCGGCGACACTGAATCTAGGCGCCGGCTCTGGCGGCACTGGCAGCATCGGGATGAACAGCTGGACTGTGGGGGGCGTTTCTCAGAGCCAGTTGGACCAACAATGGTTTTGGTATTCAATCAACGGTAGCGCTCCGCTGTCCATTGATCAACTTGGCGAGTTGAGCACTTCCTACAACGGGCCCAATAACCTTACCGTGACCTATGGAGCAGCCAATGGAGTGCAAGTGAATGTTGATTACGTTTTGCACGGTAACGGCGCCAACTCTGGATCTGCCGATATGATGGAGTACATATGGATCGATAACTATTCCGATCAAATTGTGGATTTGAACTTCTACCAATATTCCAATTTCAATTTGCTGCAGAACAACAACAATACTGTGAGCATTTCCGGCAATCCTGGTGCGTATACCTCAGCCTTCCAAACGACTGGCGGGCCGGGCGGGACGGGAATTGCTGAAGTCATTGAATCACCGAACGCAAACTACGCCGAAGCTGCGCTGGTCCCCACAACGCTGAACGAACTCAATAACCCGGCTAGTCTAAATTTCAACCTCAGCGACAATACCTCGGCGGTTACTGGCGATGTGTCGTGGGCGTTCCAATGGGACGCAACGCTAAACCCAGGCGACGAGGAGGACATAAGCAAAGACAAAGGCTTGAAAGTTATGACTGTTCCGGAACCGACCACCATGGCTTTAATCGCGCTGGGCTTGGGTGCCTTGGGATTAGCGCGGAGCCGTCAGACATCCTGACGGCCGGAATATCTCTGGTAAAAATAGCAGAAGCAAGCCGGTCAATGACCGGCTTGTTTTCTTTGCAGACATCAGTAAAAGATTGTTTATGTTGTCACAACCCTCCGGCAGCAGGCACGTCCCCCTGGTTATGTCAGGTTAAGCCTATGAGCGGCAGTCGTCATCGAAGAATGCTGGCGCTGGTTCTGTTGAATTGTGTCCTGGCATTCAGGCTACAGGCTGGCGGCAGCGGCTTGAACACGGTTGTCGTCATCAACCAGGCCAGTTCAAATTCATGTGAACTGGGCAATTACTTCTGTGAACAGCGCCAAGTGCCGCCTCAAAATGTGTTATACATCAACTGGGCGGGCGGCAACACATTGTGGGCCAGCAATGATCTTCAAACCAATCTGGTAATGCCCTTGTTGAACATGCTGGCGGCCCGCCAGTTGACTAACCAGATTGATTACGTTGTTCTCTCGATGGATATCCCGTTCCAGACCAGCTTTGGCTCCGTGGTCAACGGCACGACCTCGGCTTTGTTCTATGGCTCCAGACAGGGTGACGGGAGCGATCCATTGGGTGTCACCAACAGTTATGCCGCCAGCGAAGCGGTATTCCGCCAGGCGACACCCGTCGGCGCGCCCGGCTATTCCTTTCTCACCACCATGATCACGGCTGATTCACTGGCCCAGGCGGAAGCATTGGTGGATCAGGGAGTTGAAAGCGATGGGACCCGTCCCCAACAACCGGTGGTCTTGGCCAAAAGCTCCGACACACTCCGGAACATCCGTTATCCGTTTTTCGACAATGCCATTTTCAACGTGAATATTCTGGGGGTTTCCTCAATTCTGCGCACCAACACCGATTCCGTCTTGTGGCCAAACGGCTGCTTGGGCTATGAAACGGGTCTGGCGCAATTCAGCGTCCCGCAAAGCACTTTTGTTCCGGGTGCCATTGCGGACAGTATGACATCCTACGGCGGCATCATTTTCGGCGCCAACAGCCAGACGAACTTGCTGGCCTTCATCAATGCCGGCGCGGCCGGCAGTTATGGCACGGTGGTGGAGCCTGAAGACGACACGCAGAAGTTTCCCAACCCCCAGGATTATTTTTATCAGGCCCGCGGCTTCAGTCTGGCCGAGAGCTATTATCAGAGCATCAATGCGCCGTATCTTGGGTTGATTGTGGGTGAACCCCTGGCCGCGCCCTTTGCCCGGGTGGGTGACGGAGAATGGGATACCAACCTCGTCAACGCCGAGCTGAGCAGCATTACCAATCTATCCGTGCAATTTTCCGCCTACAACGGGAACCATCCTTTGCAGCAAGTTGATTTGTTTGTGGATGGGACGTATTACTGCACATTGACCAACCCGGTTCCGTGTCCCGGCAATCTATTGACCGTTATCCTGAATGGCTATCCCATCACTTACACAGTCCCCACCAACTCAACCTTAAGCACAATCACAACCGGATTGGCGGCCCTCATCAACACCGACACCAACGCCACACAGGTCAAGGCCTTGAGTCATGGCGACCGTATTGAACTGCAATCCATCGCCGGCTATTCAACGTTGGCCCCGTTCTATGTCGCGGATAACACTCCCCAAAATGCGCCGGGCCTCTCCTACAGCGTCAATTATCTGCCTGATTCAACCCCGCCGCAGATGCTGCCCGGTCGTCCTGGCACAAGCGGGGCCTTCACGATGGCGGCGGGGATTCCCAGCGCATTGCCTTATGTAATTTTGGCCTCAACCAATTTAATGGATTGGCTGCCCATCTACACGAACTCGGTGCCGGGGCTGCTGAATTTTACCGATTTCGACTCCACGAACTATCCCGCGCGCTTTTATCGCATGACCTGGCCGGACGCGGATCAGCCTACCGAATTGTCCGCGCCACAGTTTGTGGGTTCGGGCACATTCCAGTTGCATGTGGACAGTGTGGCTGGTTTGCCGTGGGCCATCCAAACCTCCCCGGACCTTGTTAATTGGATGTCCATCTTTACCAATCAACTTGGCGGAGCGATGGACTTTGTTGATGGCAACGCGACGAATGTCGGCGGTGAATTTTATCGGGTTTGGCATGTGCCGCCGACGCCGCCCGGCTTTACAGTGCTTGATGTGACGACCAACCTCACCTTGGTCCGCGTGGACAGTGCCGTGCAGCCTTACGTGGTTGAAGTCTCCACGAACCAAGGCCAATCTACCGTGCTGGCAACCAACTTTAACCTTGCCAATTTTAACCTTGGTGCAATTCAAACCACTGCCGCCAGTGCGATTGGAAGTGGAGAAAGTCTCACAACTTTTCTGCGCGCCAGCCAACCCACCTTGCTGGCCTCGGGAGCGCTCGGTTTCCAGGAATACTTGGAGCTTAGCAATTCGATTCCCGCCAATTCTTGGATGGAGTTCACTTTTATCAAAACCAACGGCCAGTCTGTGGTCGTGGCCGTCACCAATCAGTCTTCTGGCAATTCCGTCGCGCTCGCCGCGCAACTGTTCACCTCGATAAACGCGAATTCCGCCTTGCAGGGCAGTGACGGTGTTGAGGCCGAGGATTATATTGTGAGCCAATACGGCACGTTCTTCTTCACCTCCTTTAATCTGTATGCCCGGAGTGCCGGCTACCAGGCTGCTGCAATACAAGCAATCCCCACTGTGTCGTCCTTCAGAGTTCCCTTGTTCACGTCGGGGGGCAGCACCCTCACCGCGAACCTGTCCGATCTTGAGCCTCGAAACCATCTTTACGTCACAGCCGGCGCGTCCAGTTTGTCCCTGACTTTCCCCTTGGACACCACAACCCTGCCTGACGGTTATCACACCTTGACGGCGGTCGCCTACGAAGGCAGCAACGTGCGGACCGAAACCCAGGTGACAGTGCCCGTCACGATCCAAAATAGTTCCTTGAGCGCAACGTTGACGCTGCTCGACCTGACCAATCAAGCTCCAGTGCAAGGCACCTACCACATCCAGGTTGATGCCAACACCAACACCGTGAGCTTGATCACCTTGTTCAGCAACGGCGGCGCGCTGGGCATGGCCACCAACTCACCCACGGCGGTCTTCCAGGTGAATGGAGCGGGTTTAGGGGCCGGACTGCTCCCTTTCTATGCTCTCGTTCAGACTTCTGACGGACTCGAGTATCGCACGCAAACGCAATGGATCCAACTGGGGTCCACGCCGTAGCGGGTTGAAACCTGCTTTCCGGGCAACCCGGCGGCGGAAGATTTGCCCGACTTCATCTTCCGCCAGTTTTGCATCGGCAAATAATGTTGAAGGTTCAACTCCACTTCTGGCCCATCCCGTCAATCCCGCTGCGCTTCAAGTCGTCCGGTGTCATCGCGATGCGAAATTCAACATCGGCCTGAAAAGTCAGAAACCAGGGCTCTGCCAATACCGGGATTTTCGAAGTGTCGGGCAAATCCACAATGAGTACGGCCCCTCGCTGGCCGTTTTGCTCGGTGAAATAAACCGCCTCCGGTTTGATGGTTTCCAGAATTTTGTTCAACTTTGCTCCCACCGAACCGTTTTTGACCGCCGCGTTGAATGGTTGAGGGGGAATTCTGACATTCATTAACATACGCATGATGATTCCTTTGGTTGATATTTAAATTAGACTAACTTTCCAAGTCTGACGGTGCAAAATTGAATAGCAAGCTCCGAACGGCGGCGGAAGATTTGCTCAACTCCGTTTTCGGTCAATTTGCATGGGGAAATAGTCACGCGAAGGAGACGATTTCGACTTTGTGCCTGGCAGAAAAGGTTTTCTGAAAAAGCCTTCGTGGCCTGCGCGTGACACTTTTACCAAACTTCCACCGGCCCTTTGGGCACGGGAATTTGTTCGCGCGTTGTTGCCGCCGGCGCGCGCATGAAGGACGCAACCATCGGTGGCGGACGGAAGCGCGGCTGCAATTCGCCGTTCTCGTCGAGAAATTGCCTGCGCCAGCGGATGTAGTTTTCCAGAACATCTTGAAATTCCGCGCGAGTGGAAATCTGCACGGCGCGTTTGTTGAATTCGTGGCACGGGCCGAAACGCCTGGCATACCACGGCGCGACCTTGCGAAACATCCGGCAGCCGAGTTCCTCGCCAAAAACTTCAATCATCAAGTCCAGATGCCGGCACATCACGCGCACACGTTCGGCAAAGGAAGGGTCAGAAGGGATATTCCTGTCTGTGCCGGAAGCTTCGTTCAACGCGGTAGCGTCTTGGAGTGCGGCAGTCCTCTGGCGCTTTTCGTGTGCGCACCGCCCATTTAAAAGCGGCAGAGGACTGCCGCACTCCAAAATCTGACGGTTGTTCGCGCCATTCAGGTATTCCAGCGTGTGCTGGAAAATCCACGGATTATAGAAAGCACCACGGCCGATGCTCACGCCGGCGCAGCCGGTTTCATCGAACATTTTCTTTGCGGCCGGCGGCGTGATGATGTCGCCGTTGCCGATGATGGGAATGTGCTTCACGGCTTCGACGACTTTGCGGATGCCGGCGAGGTTCACCGTGCCGCTGAAACCCTGTTCGCGCGTCCGCCCGTGAACAAAGATTGCCGCGATGCCGGCGTCTTCGAGCGCACGCGCCAAATCCGGCGCGGTCAAATTTTCGTCGTCCCAGCCGAGCCGCATCTTGGCCGTCACTGGAATTTTCACGGCGCTGACCATGCCGCGGACAAGCGCGGCGGTTTTGGCCAGTTCGGTCATCATGGCCGAGCCACCGCCGACGTTGCAGACTTTGCGGACGGGACAGCCCATGTTGATGTCAATGGCGGCGACACCCTGTGCTTCAAGCAGGAGTGCGGCGTCGCGCATTTCCTCCGGGACGGACCCGAAAAGCTGGACGGCCAGCGGCGAATCGGCCGGCCGGGTTTCGATGAGCTTGAATGCCCTCGGATTTTTTTCGAGGAGCGAGCGGGCGTTGACCAGATCGGTGGTGCAAAGGCCGACGCCGCCGATTTCGCGCACGACGAGCCGGAAAGGCAGGTTGGTGTAACCCGCCAGCGGCGACAGAAACAGATTGGACGGCACCGTCAACAAGCCAAGGCGCATGATTTGATTATAGCAGATTGATTTTGACATTGGCGAGAAAAGCGAATTCCCGCATTGCGGAAGCCAGAACGGCATGTTAGCTTGACATGCCAAAGTAAAAATGTTCGACGAGAATCAAAATAATAAAGAAAACGATCGTGGCCCCAAAAAGCCGGCGGGTGGATTCAAATTGCCGCCGACAACGTGGGTGGCGTGGATTGCCATCATTGGCAGCATTGTGGCGTTGATGCTGCTGCGCGACCACATGGCGACGCAGGTGGGCACCCTGTCTCAAGCCGAGTTTTTCAAAAAGTTCCGCCAGCCAGATCGTGCAGGCGACGGTCAGTTTTAATCCGCAGACGGCTCCCCTGACGGAGATCAACGGTTCATATTACCAGACCGACAAGGATGGAAATATTGTCAAACAAAACGGCCAGCCGGTGGAGGTGCCGTTTGTGGTCAAAAACGCCTATCTCAGCCAGGACAAGGAGGACCAATTGTTCGCCTCGGACAAGATCAGCGCGAGCCAGCCCAACACGATGTTGATGAGTGTGCTTTGGAGTGTCGCGCCGTTTGTGTTGATCGCCCTTTTGTTTTGGTTTTTCTTCATCCGGCAGATCAAAATCGCCGGGAAGGGCGCGCTGAGTTTTGGCAAAAGCAAGGCCCGGATGCTGGCGAAGGACCGGAACAAAACAACGTTTAAAGAGGTGGCCGGAGTCGAGGAAGCCATCGAAGAGGTTTCCGAGCTGGTGGAGTTTTTGAAGGACCCGAAGAAATTTCAAAAGCTAGGCGGACGAATTCCGAAGGGCGTCCTGATGGTGGGCGCGCCCGGCACGGGCAAAACACTGCTGGCCAAGGCCATCGCCGGCGAGGCGGACGCGGCGTTTTTCAGCATCAGCGGTTCGGATTTCGTGGAAATGTTCGTGGGCGTCGGCGCCAGCCGCGTGCGCGATATGTTCGAACAGGCGCGCCGCAACACGCCGTGCCTGGTTTTTATTGACGAAATTGACGCGGTCGGCCGTTCGCGCGGGCACGGCCTCGGCGGCGGCAATGACGAGCGCGAACAAACCCTCAATGCGTTGCTCGTCGAGATGGACGGCTTTGACACGCAGGAAGGCATCATCATCATCGCCGCGACCAACCGGCCGGACGTGCTCGACCCGGCCCTGTTGCGTCCGGGCCGTTTCGACCGGCAGGTGGTGGTCAATCTGCCGGACGTGCGCGGGCGCGAGGCAATTTTGAAAGTCCACGCCAAGAACGTAAAACTCGCGCCGGAGGCGGACTTGTCCATCATCGCGCGCGGCACGCCGGGTTATTCCGGCGCGGAGCTGGCGAATTTGTTGAATGAAGCCGCCCTGCTCGCCGCGCGGACTAATAAAAAATCCGTCGGCATGGAAGAACTGGAGGAGGCGCGCGACAAGGTCCGCTGGGGCCGCGAGCGCCGCAGCCTCGCGATGACCGACGAGGAGAAAAAATGCACCGCCTGGCACGAAGCCGGCCACGCGCTGGTGAACGTGTTGCTGGAACACACGCATCCCCTGCACAAGGTCACGATCATTCCGCGCGGGCAGTCGCTGGGCTCAACCATGCAGTTGCCGGAAAAGGATATTTTGAACCGGCGGCGCAAGGAAATGTTTGACGACCTCGCCGTGACCATGGCCGGGCGCATCGCCGAGGAAATTGTTTCGGGCGATATTTCAACGGGCGCGGCCATGGACATCCAACAGGCGACGAATCTGGCGCGCGCAATGGTTTGCCAGTATGGCATGAGTGACAAGGTCGGCATGGTGCAATACGGCAGTGACGATGAGTTTGTTTTCCTCGGCCGTGAAATGGCGCGCACGAAGGTTTACAGCGAAAGCACGGCGCGGGAAATTGACGAGGAGATCAAGCGCCTCATTGATGATGGCTACAAGCGGGCGCAAGAATATTATTTTGACCAACCGCGACAAGCTGGAATTGATTGCCAGCGCGCTGCTTGAACACGAAACGCTTGATCGGGCGCAAGTCGAGGAAATTGTCAAAACCGGCAAATTCACGCCGCCGCCGCCCAAGCCGAAAGTGGAATATCATGGGCGCGCCGGCAGGCACGCCCCTGCCTGAAACACCGCCCAAACCCGTGCCGCCGAAATTGCCCGGTCTTGGCACTCCGGCGCCCGCGCCGGTTTGAGATTTTAAGTTACTGCGAACCTTGCCGGTTCCAGCACCACCCGGAACCCGTAGTCGTTTTTGGTTTTGTCCGGAGCGAGTAATCACGAAATTCAATCCGGGCATTGATGTCAATGAACGTGTCCCATGCGCCGCCGCGCAAAACGCGATAAGGTTTGTCCTGCGGATCAAGGCACCATTCCATGACATTGCCGCGCGTGTCATAAAGGCCGAGGCTGGTTCGCCCCCAGACTGCCGACCGGCTCGGTTGAGGAACGTGGCGCTGGAGGTTCAGGCTCATCACGGCATGGTCGAGGGTAGCATCGTCCATGAGCATGAACCATTGATCCTGCGTCGGGAGCGAATAGACATAACCGTCGGGCAATTCTTCAGCCTTTTTTTCCTTTTGGTCAGCATTCCCGCAAAACGCCATCGCGTCGTTCCAGCTCACCGAATCCACCGGCCTGTCATCGCCGCGAAATGCGCTGGGATTGGAGTGCATCAACTTTTGATAGGCGTCCTGCGTCACTTCAAATTTTCCGGCCCAAAGTCCGGGTGAGATTTTCACCAGCACGATGCCGACGGTGTTGGTCACCTGGTCGTTTTGGGCCATCAATTCCTTGAGTGTGGGCGGCGCGTTGGTGTCGCTGTCGGAGGTCGTCGTGTCCTGTGTGTCTTCCTGCGCGCGAGCCAAAAGGCCGGCAGGGACAACATCACAGCCATGGCCAAAAACGCGAAACTTTCCGGTTTATTTTCATAACGCAAACAAAGCCTGTGGTTGGCAATTCAAGGTCACATAGCAAGCCACGTGCCGTTACGGGGAGTTTTCAGGGGGCTTCAAGTCCTCCGCGAAAAATCGGGCCACGTCCTTGAACCAGGCGACGTTATCGGGATTCATCGGCCATAAGCGACTGATGGGCTTCCAGACAGGTGCGCGTGATTTCTCCGCGGGTCGGATTCGTGGAATTCGGTGTTTGCGTTTGGACATCATCAGGCAACTGCAACGTCCCGCTGATTACTTTGAAAAGATGCAACACCCCCAGATTTTCAAGCAGGTCCGTGATGCGCGGGCTGGGATTCAGCAATTCAATCTCGCGTTTGTCCGGCGCGGCGGACTGGATTCAGCTTCAATCCGAATCCGGCCAGGACGCCCAGAAACGTGCTGTCCATGAGCGTGCATTCGGAGAGGTCGAGGACGAGATGCCCGTAGCCCCTTTGCGCCAGTTCGTCAAGGAGGGTCTTGAAATCGGGGCCGGACGTGAAATTGGCCCGGCCGGTGATTCTGACGCAGGCGAAGTGCCCGCCGCCAGACCGAGATTTTGGCCGGGGACGCGCCATGGTTGCTTTTCAACTTACGCGGCGGCCGCCGCGGCGCCACAATCTGCACCAGTGCTTGCTGCAACACCAGCGATTCGTCCAGGCCGCTGGACACCAGGCGCTGGTTGCACTGCAGCAGGAGTTCCATCGCGCCGAATCAATTCGGCCTGCGCTGTATCGCTTGACTTGCGGCAGGGCTTTGAAAAGCACATAAGGATTGAGCGCCAGCGGGTTGAAACGGCGGTCTTGCGGGCAACTGCTCCGCCGGGACGCGCTCCAGTTGGGCCTTGAAACGGTTGTAATCCGCCTCTCGGCTTGATCCAGCCTTCGCGCAGCATCTCCTTCAGCAGGATCATCGCGCGCACTTTGGCAATCAGGCCGTAGAGCAGGCCGATTTCCGATTTCTGCGGATCGAGCTTTACCTCCCACAACTCCTCGTCCAGGCACCGCAGCAGACGCGGCAGGTCCCGGTCTCCCAGGGCATCGCCCAGGGCAAAGGCCCGCGCCGTCTTGTTCCGGGTGCAAACGGCCGCCACGTCCGCCATTTCGATTTCCTGGCCGGTCGCCGACGTAGAGGCGCGAGCTTCTCGACTTCGTTGTCCAGTTGGCGGGCGTTCGGGCCGACCCGGTTGACCAGTTCGGCCAGGGCCTCGTCGGAAATCTCCTTTTGGCGGGCGCGCAACGCCTTGCGCGCCCAGGCTTCCGCCTGGTTCGCCCAATCCCGGTCATCCACGGACCATCGCGGCGAAGATTCTCGACGGTGCCGAGCTTGTCGAGCGTTTTGTAGAAAACCTTGCGCTTGTCCACCTTCCGGCGCTGATGAGCAGGCGGACGTTTTGCCAGGAGAACTCCTTGAGTTCCTGCGCCAGGTAGGCGAGGGATTCGGTGACATCCTGGCGCCAGGGCGACTCGTTCGTCTCCGAGGAAATTGCAGTTCTGGAGCCAGATGGCCTTGGCGGTGCCGAAGAAGGGCAGGGTCTGGAGCGCCTCGCGCAGTCGGCGCAGGTCTTGAGGGCTTCGCCGCTGTTGGAGACGCCGGCATCGATGATTTCGTGGTCCATGCCGCCCAGTTCCTCGCGTCCACTGCGGTATAATCTCTTTGGCTCGCTGCTTGACGGCAAACTCATCCTCACCGCAGACCAGCACCACGGGGCAGACTGCTTGCGGCAGATGGGGCCATTTCCTATTCGGTCTCGCCGCCGTTTTCATTGATTCGCTCGAGGATTTCGCTCATGTCCTCGACTTGTTCGAAGAGCGCGTTGGTGACGTAAATGGGGCGTTTTCTGCGCGGTGGCCAGGGCCAGGCAATCGCTGGGGCGCGCGTCAATCTCGACGATTTTTGTGGCCGCCTCCCTCTTTGAGCAGGTCGAGGACATGAGCGAAGTGCTGAACCGGATCAACGAAACCGGCAGCGAGGCTGAATAAAATGCCCGCCGCCGAAACCCCATCACTGGCTCTCATTTGTGGTGACGACGAGTTCGCCATCAAGCAGCGCGCCCAGACAACTCTACCAGCAATGGTGCGAGGAAATCGGGGGCATGGATCACGAAATCATCGAGGCCACCGTTTCCAACAGTGGCGAAGCCCTCGCCGCCATTGCCCGTCTTGCGCGAAGCATTGCAAACCCTGCCGTTTTTCGGCACGGGCAAGGTCATCTGGCTGCGCGATTGCAATTTTCTCGGCGAGGAGCGGGTGGCGTCCGCCCAGGCGGTCACCGAATCGCTGGCCGAGTCTGGCGGAGGAATTGAAGGCGTTCGCGTGGTCGGCAACAGCGGCATCCGGCTTTTGATCAGCGCGGGCAAGGTGGACAAACGCAAAACGTTTTTCAAGACGCTCGACAAAATCGGTTCGGTCGAAAGCCTTGCCGGCTGGTCGGTCGACGACCGCGACTGGGCGGAGCGCGCGGAAGTTGCGGCGCGAACAGCCGTGCGCGAGCGCAAGAAGGAAATTTCCGAGGAAGCCCTGGCGGAACTGGTCAGCCGCGTGGGACCCAATCGCGCGCCAGCTCGACAATGAAATTGAGAAACTCGCCTTTGTTCGCGGGCGACCGAAAGAAATCGAGGCCGGTGACGTCAATGCGGTTTGCGTCCGGAACAAGACGGCGCGGGCCTTTGCGCTCGGCGACGCCCTGGGCGACCGCGATTTGCCCCGTTTGCTGCGGCGGCTGGACGAGGAATTGTGGGAGGTAAAGTTCGATTCGCAAGAAATCCGAAATCGGCCTGCTCTATGGTTTGATCGCCAAAGTCCGCGCGATGCTGTTGTTGAAGGAAATGCTGCGCGAAGGCTGGATCAAGCCGGAGACGGATTACAACCGTTTCAAGGGGCAACTTCGAGCGCGTCCCGGCGGACCAGCTGCCCGGCGACCGCCGTTTCAATCCGCTGGCACTGAATCCGTATGTGCTTTTCAAAGCGCTGCCGCAGGTGAAACGTTATACCGAGGCCGAATTGATCCGGGCGATGGATTTGTTGCTGCGCTGCAACCAGCGGCTGGTGTCCAGCGGCCTCGACGAGACGTTGGTCCTGCAGCAAACCCTGGTGCAAATCGTCACGCCGCAGGCCGCCGCCGCGTAAAAGGAAGAATTTAAAATATGGCAACTTCGGCGGCAAAAATACTGGTAATGGCATGCGAGCGTTTCGCCTGCGTGAAAATCATGGGCCGTGCCAATTTCACGTACGGCCCCGATTTCAAAATGCTGCTGACCGAACTGGCACAGAAGGGTTACGGCCATCTCATCATTGACCTGTCCGAATGCGCGCTCATGGACAGCACGTTTCTCGGCATCCTGGCCGGGTTCGGATTGAAGCTGAATCAGTCCACCGCGCCGGACAAACGCGAGATTGAATTGCTGAATCCCAGCCCGCGCATCACGGACCTGCTTGAAAATCTGGGGGTGTTGCATCTTTTCAAAGTAATCAGCGGGACGTTGCAGTTGCCTGATGATGTCCAAACGCAAACACCGAATTCCACGAATCCGACCCGCGGAGAAATCACACGCACCTGTCTGGAAGCCCATCAGTCGCTTATGGCCGTGAATCCCGATAACGCCGCCTGGTTCAAGGACGTGGCCCGTTTTTTGGCGGAGGACTTGAAGCCCCCTGAAAACTCCCCGTAACGGCACGTGGCTTGCTATGTGACCTTGATTGCCAACCACAAGCTTGTTTGCGTTATGAAAATAAACCGGAGAATTATCGCACTTTTGACCATGGCTTTGCTGTCTTCCCTGCCAGCCTTATGCCACGCGCAGGAAGACACACAGGACACGACGACCTCCGACAGCGACACCAACGCGCCGCCCACACTCAAGGAATTGATGGCCCAAAACGACCAGGTGACCAACACCGTCGGCATCGTGCTGGTGAAAATTTCACCGACCTTGTGGGCCGGCATGTATGAAGTGACGCAAAAGTCCTATCAAAAAGTAATGGCGGGCAACCCCAGTGCGTTTCAAGGCGAAGATCATCCGGTGGACTCCGTGAACTGGAACGACGCCACGTCGTTCTGCAAAATGCTGACCGAGAAGGAACAAAAGGCTGAAGAATTGCCGAAAGGTTACATCTATACCTTGCCAACGCAGGCCCAATGGGAACAGCTCGTGGACGATGCTTCCCTGAGCGATGCGGTGACGAGCTTGAATTTGCAACGCCGTTCCTCCACCGAGCCGGTGGGAAGTTTGGGGGCGAACCATCTCGGCCTTTATGACACGCGCGGCAACGTCATGGAATGGTGCCTTGATCCGCAGGACAAACCCTATCATGTTTTGCGCGGCGGCGCCTGGGACACGTACATTGACATCAATGCACGGATTGCCTTTCGTGAGTATTCAGCTCCTGACAAAACCAAAAACGACTACGGGTTCCGGGTGGTGCTGGAACCGGAAGGTTCGCAGTAACTTAAAATCTCAAACCGGCGCGGGCGCCGGAGTGCCGAGACCGGGCAATTTTGGCGGAGCGGGTTTGGGCGGTGTTTCAGGCAGGGGCGTGCCTGCCGGGGCGCCCATAATGATTCCACTTTCAGGCTTCGGCGGCGGCGGCGTGAACTTGCCGGTTTTGACAATTTCCTCGACCTGCGCCCGATCCAGCGTTTCGTATTCGAGCAGCGAGTCGGCAATCAACTCCAGCTTGTCGCGGTTGGTCAAAATAATGTTCTGCGCGCCGCTTGTAGCCATCATCAATGATGCGCTTGATCTCCTCGTCAATTTCCTGCGCGGTGCTTTCGCTGTAGACCTTGGCGCGCGCTCATTTCACGGCCGAGGAAAACATACTCGTCGTCACTCGCCGTATTGCACCATGCCCAGCTTGTCGCTCATGCCATACTGGCAAACCATCGCGCGCGCCATGTTCGTGGCCTGCTGGATGTCCATGGCCGCGCCCGCTCGAAATGTCGCCCGAAACAATTTCCTCGGCGATGCGCCCGGCCATCGTCACGGCGATGTCGTCCAGCATTTCCTTGCGGCGGCGGTTCAAAATATCCTTCTCCGGCAACTGACATGGTCGAACCCAGCGATTGGCCGCGCGGAATGATCGTGACCTTGTGCAGCGGATGCGTGTGTTCCAGCAACACGTTCACCAGCGCGTGGCCGGCCTCGTGCCAGGCGGTGAATTTCTTCTCCTCGTCGGTCATCGCGAGGCTGCGGCGCTCGCGGCCCCAGCGGACCTTGTCGCGCGCCTCCTCCAGTTCCTCCATGCCGACGGATTTTTTATTCGTCGCGCGGCGAGCAAGGCGGCTTCGTTCAACAAATTCGCCAGTTCCGCGCCGGAATAACCCGGCGTGCCGCGCGCGATGACGGACAAGTCCACCGTCCGGCGCGAGTTTCACGTTTTTGGCGTGGACTTTCAAAATCGCCTCGCGCCCGCGCACGTCCGGCAGATTGACCACGACCTGCCGGTCGAAACGGCCCGGACGCAACAGCGCCGGGTCCAGCACGTCCGGCCGGTTCGTCGCGGCGATGATGATGATGCCTTCCTGCGTGTCAAAGCCGTCCATCTCGACCAGCAACGCGTTGAGGGTCTGCTCGCGTTCGTCGTTGCCGCCGCCCAGGCCGTGCGCCGCGGCTGCGGCCCACCGCGTCAATTTCGTCAATGAAAATCAGGCACGGCGTGTTGTTGCGCGCCTGCTCGAACATGTCGCGCACGCGGCTGGCGCCGACGCCGACGAACATTTCCACGAAATCCGAGCCGCTGATGCTGAAAAACGCCGCGTCCGCCTCGCCGGCGATGGCCTTGGCCAGCAGCGTTTTGCCCGTGCCGGGCGCGCCCGACCATCAGCACGCCCTTGGGAATGCGCCCGCCGAGCCGCTGGAATTTCTTCGGGTCCTTCAAAAACTCCACCAGTTCGGAAACCTCCTCGATGGCTTCCTCGACGCCGGCCACGTCCTTGAAGGTCGTTTTGTTGCGGTCCTTGGCCAGCATCCGCGCCTTGCTCTTGCCAAAACTCAACGCGCCCTTGCCCGCCATCTTGATCTGGCGGATGAAGAAAAACCAAAACAACAACGCGATGCCGATCAAAAAAAACAGCGCGATAGCTCCAGAGTCGACCAAGCATCGTGTTGGGCTGGTTGCGCTCGATTTTGTCCGATGCAACAATTGGTCCTCTTTGTCCGGCGTGAGACAGGCATTTTTGACGACAAACGGCACTTCGATCGACTTGCCGTTTGTTTGACGATATTTCCATCCTTGTCGGTCTGGTAATATGAACCGCTGATTTCCGTCAGCGGGGCCGTCTGCGGATTGAAACTGACCGTCGCCTGCGCAATCTGGTTGGATCGAATTTTTGGAAAAATCCTCTTGAGACAGCGGTGCCCGCCTGCGTCGTCATGCGGTCTTGCACCAGCATCAACGCCACGATGCTGCCAATGATGGCAATCCACGCCACCCACGTCGTCGGCGGCAATTTGAAACCGCCCGGCGGCTTTTTGTGGCCGCGGTCGTTTTCTTTGTTATTTTGATCTTCGTCAAA
Organism: uncultured Verrucomicrobiae bacterium; assembly: GCA_963786375.1. Taxonomy (GTDB): domain Bacteria; phylum Verrucomicrobiota; class Verrucomicrobiia; order Limisphaerales; family UBA11358; genus UBA11358. The sequence goes on along the minus strand of CAWAYP010000008.1, from coordinate 4,531 downwards.
CATTTTTACTTTGGCATGCCAAGCTAACATGCCGTTCTCGCTTCCGCAATGCGCGAATTCGCTTTTCTCGCCAATGTCAATCAATCTGCTATAATCAAACCATGCGCCTCGGTTCGCTGACATCGAATCCAATCTGTTTCTCTCGCCGCTGGCGGGTTACACCAACCTGCCCTTCCGCCTGGTCGTGCGCGAAATCGGCGGCGTCGGCCTTTGCACCACCGATCTGGTCAACGCCCGCTCGCTGCTGGAAAAAAATCCCAAGGCGTTCAAGCTCATTGAAACCCGGCCGGCCGATTCGCCGCTGGCCGTCCAACTCTTCGGCTCCGTGCCCGGAGGAAATGCGCGACGCCGCGCTCATGCTCGAAGCACTGCGGCGTCGATTCCATTGACATCAACATGGGCTGTCCCGTCCGCAAAGTCTGCAACGTCGGCGGCGGCTCGGCCATGATGACCGAACTCGACAAAACCGCCGCGCTCGTCCGCGGCATGGTCAACGCCGTGAAAATTCCCGTGACGGCCAAAATGCGGCTCGGCTGGGACGACGAAAATCTCACCGCGCCGGATTTGGCGCGCGCGCTCGAAGATGCCGGCGTCGCGGCCATTTTTGTCCATGGCCGGACGCGCGAACAGGGTTTCGGCGGCACGGTGAACCTCGCCGGCATCCGCAAAGTCGTCGAAGCCGTGAAGCACATTCCCGTCATCGGCAACGGCGACATCATCACGCCGCAGGCCGCGAAGAAAATGCTCGATGAAACCGGCTGCGCCGGCGTGAGCATCGGGCGCGGCGCATTTTATAATCCGTGGATTTTCCAGCGCACGCTGCAATATCTGAATGGCGGAACAACCGTCAGATTTTGGAGTGCGGCAGTCCTCTGCCGATTTTAAATGGACGGTTCGCACACGAAAAGTGCCAGAGGACTGCCGCACTCCAAGACGCTACCGCGTTGAACGAACTTCCGGCACAGACAGGAATATCCCTTCTGACCCTTCCTTTGCCGAGCGCGTGCGCGTGATGTGCCGGCATCTGGATTTGATGATTGAAGTTTTTGGCGAGGAACTCGGCTGCCGGATGTTCCGCAAAGTCGCGCCGTGGTATGCCAAGCGGTTCGGCCCGTGCCACGAATTCAACAAACGCGTCGTGCAGATTTCCACGCGCGCGGAATTTCACGACGTTCTGGAAAACTACATCCGCTGGCGGCGGCAATTTCTCGACGAGAACGGCGAATTGCAGCCGCGCTTCCGTCCGCCGCCGATGGTCGCGTCCTTCATGCGCGACGAACCCGCCGTCAACCAACGCGAACAAATTCCCGTGCCCAAAGGGCCGGTGGAAGTTTGGTAAAAGTGTCACGCGCAGGCCACGAAGGCTTTTTCAGAAAACCTTTTCTGCCAGGCACAAAGTCGAAATCGTCTCCTTCGCGTGACTATTTCCCCATGCAAATTGACCTAAAACGGAATGACCAAATCTTCCGCCGCCGTTCGAGCTTGCTATTCAATTTTGCACCGTCAGACTTGGAAAGTTAGTCTAATTTAAATATCAACCAAAGGAATCATCATGCGTATGTTAATGAATGTCAGAATTCCCCCTCAACCATTCAACGCGGCGGTCAAAAACGGTTCGGTGGGAGCAAAGTTGAACAAAATTCTGGAAACCATCAAACCGGAGGCGGTTTATTTCACCGAGCAAAACGGCCAGCGAGGGGCCGTACTCATTGTGGATTTGCCCGACACTTCGAAAATCCCGGTATTGGCAGAGCCCTGGTTTCTGACTTTCAGGCCGATGTTGAATTTCGCATCGCGATGACACCGGACGACTTGAAGCGCAGCGGGATTGACGGGATGGGCCAGAAGTGGAGTTGAACCTTCAACATTATTTGCCGATGCAAAACTGGCGGAAGATGAAGTCGGGCAAATCTTCCGCCGCCGGGTTGCCCGGAAAGCAGGTTTCAACCCGCTACGGCGTGGACCCCAGTTGGATCCATTGCGTTTGCGTGCGATACTCGAGTCCGTCAGAAGTCTGAACGAGAGCATAGAAAGGGAGCAGTCCGGCCCCAAACCCGCTCCATTCACCTGGAAGACCGCCGTGGGTGAGTTGGTGGCCATGCCCAGCGCGCCGCCGTTGCTGAACAAGGTGATCAAGCTCACGGTGTTGGTGTTGGCATCAACCTGGATGTGGTAGGTGCCTTGCACTGGAGCTTGATTGGTCAGGTCGAGCAGCGTCAACGTTGCGCTCAAGGAACTATTTTGGATCGTGACGGGCACTGTCACCTGGGTTTCGGTCCGCAGTTGCTGCCTTCGTAGGCGACCGCCGTCAAGGTGTGATAACCGTCAGGCAGGGTTGTGGTGTCCAAGGGGAAAGTCAGGGACAAACTGGACGCGCCGGCTGTGACGTAAAGATGGTTTCGAGGCTCAAGATCGGACAGGTTCGCGGTGAGGGTGCTGCCCCCCGACGTGAACGAGGGAACTCTGAAGGACGACACAGTGGGGATTGCTTGTATTGCAGCAGCCTGGTAGCCGGCACTCCGGGCATACAGATTAAAGGAGGTGAAGAAGAACGTGCCGTATTGGCTCACAATATAATCCTCGGCCTCAACACCGTCACTGCCCTGCAAGGCGGAATTCGCGTTTATCGAGGTGAACAGTTGCGCGGCGAGCGCGACGGAATTGCCAGAAGACCGATTGGTGACGGCCACGACCACAGACTGGCCGTTGGTTTTGATAAAAGTGAACTCCATCCAAGAATTGGCGGGAATCGAATTGCGCACCTCAAAGATTCCTGGAAACCGAGCGCTCCCGAGGCCAGCAAGGTGGGTTGGCTGGCGCGCAGAAAAGTTGCGAGACTTTCTCCACTTCCATCCACTGGCGGCAGTGGTTTGAATTGCACCAAGGTTAAAATTGGCAAGGTTAAAGTTGGTTGCCAGCACGGTAGATTGGCCTTGGTTCGTGGAGACTTCAACCACGTAAGGCTGCACGGCACTGTCCACGCGGGCCAAGGTGAGGTTAGTTGTCAATCAAGCACTGTAAAGCCGGGCGGCGTCGGCGGCACATGCCAAACCCGATAAACTTCACCGCCGACATTCGTCGCGTTGCCATCAACAAAGTCCATCGCTCCGCCAAGTTGATTGGTAAAGATGGACATCCAATTAACAAGGTCCGGGGAGGTTTGGATGGCCCACGGCAAACCAGCCACACTGTCCACATGCAACTGGAATGTGCCCGAACCCACAAACTGTGGCGCGGACAATTCGGTAGGCGATCCGCGTCCGGCCAGGTCATGCGATAAAAGCGCGCGGCATAGTTCGTGGAGTCGAAATCGGTAAAATTCAGTAGCCCCGGCACCGAGTTCGTGTAGATGGGCAGCCAATCCATTAATTGGTTGAGGCCAAAATTACATAAGGCAATGCGCTGGAAGGCCCCGCCGCCATCGTGAAGGCCCCGCTTGTGCCAGGACGACCGGGCAGCATCTGCGGCGGGGTTGAATCAGGCAGATAATTGACGCTGTAGGAGAGGCCCGGCGGATTTTGGGAGTGTTATCCGCGACATAGAACGGGGCCAACGTTGAATAGCCGGCGATGGATTGCAGTTCAATACGGTCGCCATGACTCAAGGCCTTGACCTGTGTGGCGTTGGTGTCGGTGTTGATGAGGGCCGCCAATCCGGTTGTGATTGTGCTTAAGGTTGAGTTGGTGGGGACTGTGTAAGTGATGGGATAGCCATTCAGGATAACGGTCAATAGATTGCCGGGACACGGAACCGGGTTGGTCAATGTGCAGTAATACGTCCCATCCACAAACAAATCAACTTGCTGCAAAGGATGGTTCCCGTTGTAGGCGGAAAATTGCACGGATAGATTGGTAATGCTGCTCAGCTCGGCGTTGACGAGGTTGGTATCCCATTCTCCGTCACCCACCCGGGCAAAGGGCGCGGCCAGGGGTTCACCCACAATCAACCCAAGATACGGCGCATTGATGCTCTTGATAATAGCTCTCGGCCAGACTGAAGCCGCGGGCCTGATAAAAATAATCCTGGGGGTTGGGAAACTTCTGCGTGTCGTCTTCAGGCTCCACCACCGTGCCATAACTGCCGGCCGCGCCGGCATTGATGAAGGCCAGCAAGTTCGTCTGGCTGTTGGCGCCGAAAATGATGCCGCCGTAGGATGTCAGACCGTCCGCAATGGCACCCGGAACAAAAGTGCTTTGCGGGACGCTGAATTGCGCCAGACCCGTTTCATAGCCCAAGCAGCCGTTTGGCCACAAGACGGAATCGGTGTTGGTGCGCAGAATTGAGGAAACCCCCAGAATATTCACGTTGAAAATGGCATTGTCGAAAAACGGATAACGGATGTTCCGGAGTGTGTCGGAGCTTTTGGCCAAGACCACCGGTTGTTGGGGACGGGTCCCATCGCTTTCAACTCCCTGATCCACCAAATGCTTCCGCCTGGGCCAGTGAATCAGCCGTGATCATGGTGGTGAGAAAGGAATAGCCGGGCGCGCCGACGGGTGTCGCCTGGCGGAATACCGCTTCGCTGGCGGCA
>CAWAYP010000007.1:0-108940 GCA_963786375.1 uncultured Verrucomicrobiae bacterium | reverse complement strand
GCACAAATCCCAGGCCGAAGACGACGGCAAACCAGTCCACGCCCATGGGATTGGCGGACGGCCCGCCCAACAACGGCTTCCACGCGCTCGTCCAGGCATCCGGCGCGTAGTGGATGCCGGCGGGCTTGAGATTCAGCGCGGACGGATTGACGGCGACGCCCTGCAATGCGTGTTTTACCGAAGTCCATCCGCCGGCATCCCGGAGGCCGAGATAAACCACCGGGGCGAAGCCGAGGACGATCATGAAAAACTGCAGCACCTCGGTGTAAATCGCCGAGGTCAGGCCGCCTTTCAAAACGTAGAGGAGCACGACCCCCGAGCAAATCCACAAGTAAATGTCATAACTGCCAAAGTCCATTCCAAAAAGCCTCGCTTCAAATTTCCACGGCAGCAGGTTGGTGAGGAGCCGGGCCAGCGCGTCCATGGCGATGCCGGAGGTGAACACGACCATCACCGCGAACGAGACGGCGTTCAGCGCGCGAACCGGTTCATTAAAACGCATCTTCAGGTACTCCGGCACCGAGCGCGCCTTGGAGCCGTAGTAAAAGGGCATCATGAAAATCCCGAGGAACACCATCGCCGGAATCGCCCCCACCCAGTAAAAATGAGCGGTGACAATGCCGTATTTGGCGCCGCTGGCGGCCATGCCGACCAGTTCGAGCGCGCCGAGGTTGGCGGCCATGAACGCCAGGCCGGTCACCCAGGTGGGAATGGAGCGGCCGGACGTCAGAAAATCCGACGAGGTTTTCATGTACCGCGCGAGCACCAGGCCGATGCCCAGCACAAAGGCGACATAGGCAATTAAAATGGTGTAATCAACCCAGGCGAGATGAATTGGTTGCATAAGGATTGGGCGACTATTTACGGAACAGCATGGCCGATGTCAATTCAATTGCCTTTGATTTTTGCAGATTATTTTAACCAAAACTGGACTGTAACCAGGGGAACCTGTAAGATTTCACCGATGTCGCGCTCAAATAAGTCAACGGGTTCGATTAGCCATGCAAATTTTGGCGCCACGGCTGAAGGCCGGCCGGTTGAACTTTACACGCTGCGCAATGGCAACGGCATGGAAGCGCGCATTGCGAATTATGGCGGCATCGTGGTGTCTCTCACCGCACCCGACCGCGACGGCAAATTCGCCGACGTCGTTCTGGGGTTTGACAATTTAAAAGATTACGTAAAGTTTTCGCCCTATTTTGGCGCGCTGGTCGGGCGTTACGCAAACCGCATCGGCGGGGCGAAGTTCACGTTGAATGGCAAAACTTATACGCTCGCCCAAAACAGCGGAACTGATTCCCTTCACGGCGGCGCCAAGGGATTCGACAAAGTCATCTGGACGGCAAAAGTTGTGGAATTGGCAAAAGGCCCTGCGCTCGAACTCAGCTGCTTGAGCGTGGATGGGGAGGAAGGTTACCCCGGCAACCTGGCGGTGAAGGCCGTTCACACGCTCACGAATGAAAACGAGCTGCGGATTGATTTCACCGCGACCACCGACGCGCCGACCATTTGCAACTTCTCGCATCATTCCTATTTCAACCTCGCCGGCAACGGCGACGTGCTGGAACACGAGGTTTACATCAACGCGGGCCATTACACGCCGGTGGACGCCGCGCTTATTCCGACCGGGGAAATAAAACCGGTGGACGGCACCCCTTTTGATTTCCGCGAACCCACGGCCATTGGCGCGCGCATCCAGGCGGACGATCCGCAGCTAAAACTTGCCGGCGGCTATGATCAGAACTTCGTCATCGCCAAACCGCCCGGCCAGCTCGGTCTGCACGCCCGCGTTTATGAACCAACGACTGGTCGCATCATGGAATTATTGAGCACGGAACCGGGAATGCAGTTCTTTACTTCCAACCACTTCGACGGCTCCACCATTGGCAAGGGCGGTTCGACCTATCAACGTTACGCGGCCCTTTGCCTGGAACCGCAACACTTTCCTGATTCACCCAACAAACCTCAGTTTCCCAGCACCGAATTGCGCCCCGGCCAGGTTTACCGAAATACCATCATTTACCGATTCCTGGCGCAACGTCCCAAGTGACGCTCCGTTTGTCCGGCTCCTGCACATGGATGCGCGTCCTCCCTCTCGCCCCGCCGCCGTTGTGGCAACCAGCTGCAAGGGGAGGGGGCTGTTGCTGTTGATTTGGTGCCCCGGTGGGGACTCGAACCCCAAACCAATTGATTAAGAGTCAACTGCTCTACCAATTGAGCTACCGAGGCAACCAAATTAAAATAAGCAACTTACAGAATATTTTTGGAAGTCATTTTTCCGATTGCATCCCGATTTTGTATCCCGTATATTTGTGGCGATGAAAGCGCAAATAAATGACACAAATCGGGGCGGAAAAACGGCAGCAGCCACGCGCCAAGCCAACCTTTCGCCAGATGGCAAATGGCGCTCGTTTCCAAAAGTTCCAAATTTGCTGCAATACGTCAACACAGGCTCATTCTACGGCAGAGTTAAAGTGGACGGCAAGCTCTATCGCGAGAGCTTGGAAACAAATGTGTTCAGCACCGCCAAGCTGAAGCTGTCCGATTTTGTAAGAGCAAAAATGCGGAAGCGTCGGCAGGTTGGAACACCTGTCACTTTTGCCGACGCCCGCGCCTTGTATGAACAGGACTTGGAAAACGAACACACGCTTTCAGACAGTTCAAAACGCTATCGCCGTTATTGTATTCAGAAATTATTGGGAAGTTGGCCGGGCCTCGACGAGTCACGGTTGAATTCCATTTCGGAAGCCAAGTGCAAAGAGTGGGCGGCAAAATTTTCGCATCAGGTGGACGAGCGATATTTCAACAACACACTTGGCACGTTGCGCGGGATTCTCAAACGCGCGGGCATTGTCGGAATTGATGATCCGACAAAAGACGTAAAACGGCTCGGCGTGAAACCCAAACAATTGCATTTGCCCGAACCTGATCAATTCAAGGCCATGCTCGAAACAATTGAGACGAGTGGCGCAGGCCAGGCAAAACACTGTGCGGACTTCGTGCGCTTTTTGGCCTTTTCCGGTTGTCGCCTCTCCGAAGCAAAGCAGGTGCATTGGGCAGACGTGAATACAGAACGCGGCTTTATCACGGTTCACAGTGTAAAAACACGCAAAGCCAACGACGCACCAAAAACGCGAAATGTTCCCATCATCGCGGACATGAAAACCCTCTTAAATCGGTTGGCTGCGAAAACGCACTCGCCACAGGATTTGGTCTGTAATGTCGGGGAATGCGAAAAATCCTTAACACGAGCCTGCCGGCTTTTGAAAATCCCTCGAATCACTCACCACGATTTGCGCCATCTGTTTGCGACGCGGTGCATTGAAGCCGGGGTTGATATTCCGACCGTATCACGTTGGCTCGGCCATAATGACGGCGGCGCGCTGGCGATGCGTGTCTATGGGCACTTGCGCGATACTCATTCGGCGGAAATGGCCCAGAAAGTTCATTTTCTCGAAAACGAGCCGAAGACAAAAGAGGCGGCAGCGAAAAATTAGTCGCAATTCAACCTCGCTCTTTTTCATCCTCGATTTCGATGGCCTTGACCAAACCATCTTCACCGGCGGCCAGCGATGAATAACGCTCGGCCATCGGCTTGATGGATTCCACGTTCCGCGCCTGCAATGCAATCCCCAAGTTGCGGAGGTTTTTCCCTTTGATCCAAGCCGTGCGGTTCAAAAATGAAATGGTGATGATGTCAGCGCCTTGCGCTGATTCAAATTTGGCCAGTTCGACGTGATGATACGACAGCACATAAAAGCAGTCCTTGTTGATTTCCAGCCGCAGGTTGTCCATCGGCACAGGATCGCCGCCAACGTTGCGACCGAGTTTGTAACAGGGGGAATTATCTCTCATATTCTCATGCCTCCACTTTGTTTGTTTTGATTTGCCTGCCGCCGCGCCATTTCAATCCGCTCGCGGATGGTTTGGGTTTTCTGGATTTTCCGCTCGACAGTTTCGGTTGGTTTGACGGATTCACTTTCTTTCGCCGGCTGCGATTGCCTGGCCGCTTCACGCTGGCGCTCGGCTTGGGATTCCCGCTCGGATTCTTCCTGTCGCAACGCTTCCGCCTGCCGGACGGCCTCTGCTTGACGCTCCAATTTTTCGTATTGCGCCATTTCCGCCACTCGCTTTGGCTGAAGCGCGCCGCGACTGTTGAACATTCAGAACGAAGGCAACATCCCGCCCCCAAATCGTTGCCAGTTTTTGAAACGCGCTTGGCTTCATGTCCAAGGCCAGCGTTCGATGGCCGGAATGCGTGATGTTTTGCCGAAGCTGGATTTTATCCGCCGTGAAAATCTTCACGCCCTTGCGACCGCGCGAAATCGTCACATACCATTGTTGTTCATTGGTCGCCGCCTTGACCGCTGAATCCGAAAACAGGACGTAATCCACAGTTTTACCTTGAGCGGCGTAAGACGTGACGGCGTAGCCGCGCACGAACTGGCGGTAATGTTTGGGCAAGGTCCGGCCATCATCCAAAGCCATGCGCCCGTCGGCGTGAATTTTCTTCACCGTCACCAGTTCACCATTGGCAAGCTTGCGACCATCCTGGGATTTGTCATTGGCCTTGAGTTGCAACCGGTCGCCGGTGGACAGGGAAAGCTCCTTTGGCTGGCAAACCGTGATTTTATCCAGTTCCTTGAACGGCACGGGCCGGATACGGTTGTCGGCCTCAATCAATAAATGCTTGTCGGTAAGGCTGCGCAGTTTCCCCACGCTGCCGGATTTGAAACCGGCCGTCGGACGGTTGAATACCAAGACTGAATCCGGCTGGTAAGACCGCTTGTCGCGTTTTTGAGCGTCCGTCAAATTTTGTCGTTCCAATGCTGTGACTGTTGTTTCATTATTGCCAATCAACTTCTGTGCTTTCAGGCCGAGCCGGACCTGGTCGTTAACCTTGTGGATTTCGTTCCAACTTTGCGAGACGACCACGGTGGATTGTTGATTTTTGAAAAGTTCAAGAAAGTGTTCCGTCAGCTTTTCCTGTTGATTGGCCAGCGTGCAGGAAATGATCGCGCCATGCCTGTCCAGCCGGTCAAAGGATAAGCCACACTTGCCCCGTTGTGCTTCATCCACGGCGAGCTTGTATTCTTCCAGCCAGTAACGTTCCTTTTGAGTTTTGGCTGAAGCGGGATTTTGACGGCGAATGTTCGTCAGTTCGGCAGCGTTCAAGCCTGCATACTTTTCAATCGCCCGCAGTGCGTCTGATGCCTCGACCGCCCCATGCTGGCGCGTGTCGCCTGACAGAATAACACGGCCTTGGTTCGCCTCGACGAACGAGAGCAGTTCCAACATTTGTTGTCCGCCGATTTGACCGGCCTCATCAACAAGGACGACCGCGCCGCGCCGCATGGAACGGTGCGCGAGAAAAGCACTGACCGTTTCCGCGCCGGTGAAGCCGTCACGTTCCAGATCGGCCACTTGTTGGCGCTGTGGCGCAAGGACATGAACGACCTGACGCGCTCTGGCGAGTCCGGCTTTGACTTCATGCAGGGCAAAAGTTTTGCCTGTACCCGCGCCGCCGCGAAACAGGGTGACGAAATCGCGCGAGGACAGAATATGTTTCACCGCCATTTCCTGTTGGTAATCCAATAAGTGGTTTATTGTTTGATAATTGGGTGCGAGTGGTTCGTATTGGCGTATCCGGTATTGAGCCAATTGAACGATGTCAAACTCGCGTTGCATGACTTCGCGCGTGGTGATTTGGCCGTGAAATTGTTTGTCACGGATATAGCTGCGCTGTCGGGTTACGGCCTGAATTTCCGCCAGTGACACATCCTGACCGCGCAATTGTTCGAGCGCGTGACGCCAAATCTCATGCTCATGGACGACCGACCGGCGTTCAAACAGGTGCTGCTCCGCCCATCCCACTGCCTGCCCCGCTGTCATCTTCTGTGAAATCTCCGGTGAGCGATGTCTGTCCAAATGATGGATTTGCCACCATTCTTTCCATGTTAATTGTTTGTTCCATGAGGATTGCAATTTGATGATGCCGACATCCTTGATCTTCCGCGCCCGTTCCTTGTGCGCGATGTTGGCCCGGATGACTTTGATGTTCTGGCCGGCCTTGTCCGGTTCGCGTTCCAGCAGTTCTTTCGTCTTTTGGTCAATCTCGGCATGGCGTTTGGAAAAGCGGTCAATCAATTCCTTGCTGACACCGGCAATTTCAAAATCACCGCGCCAGTTGTCCTCGACACCGTAGCCGAACCGTCGTAGCGACCTGACCAGTTCGTGATAATAAATGTTCCGAACAAATCTCTGTGCCGTGACCATTTCACAGGCTTCCAACGCTTTCCAGCGGCTTTCGACTGCATCGCGCGTGGCATTGAACAAGATGCAATGGCTGTGCAAATGAGGGTCCAATGCTCTGGACGTGTCATGTCGGAAGATTGCGCCGACCACATTACCCGTATTCCGCTGCGAATACTGGCCTTGAGTCCGAACCCTTGTGGCAGCGTAAATTTGCAACTGGCGCATGGCCACCTGTACCGCCTCGTCATGCGCCTCGATGATTCGTTTGTCATTTCCAACCAGTGCCGCGATGGAAACCGATTTGGGCGGCGACAACGTGAAATCGTAGAACACCCGGCGATTGGCGGATTCATGGACGTTCCCATCCTTATCCACGCGGACCCGTTTTGTATTCAGGCGGGGCGTTAATTGTTCCCCCGTCTGCGGATGAAGATTCCGGCACAGATTCACGAATTCCGGTTCATTGGTGACGCCGGACAATCCCAGTTGCCTTGCCCCTTCGCCGAACCATTGCCCTGAAACACTTCGGCCTTCCATATAGTAGTCACCCACCCGCAAATGTTCACGAAAATAGGATTCCGCATTTCCCAGACTGTATTGAGCCTTCATCGTCAGCATGGCGGCAAGGTAAACCACCAGACCGCAAATTTTGCGCTATGGGTGACGCAAGATGAACACGAGTTCGTGGTAATGATAATCAAAGTAAAATACTGGACGCTGTTCTCCTTGTCTCCACAAGGGGCAGACGTAACAACGAAAACGCCAGAGAAAAATCAACAATCGTAAAATCAAAAAGCTATGAATGCACCAACCGTATCCGCCGAAGCGAAGGCTCGCTTCGCTGAAGCCGTCAAGAACTACACGCCGCCCGCGCCGGAAAAATATCGCTCGTTGAACGAAGTCAAGGAATCCATCATTGCGTTGCGGGAACGTAAAGCCTCGTATGAAACGATTCGTGTGATGCTGCACGAGAACGCCGGCATCGAGGTATCACACCAAACCGTCGCCCGTTACTGCCGCGAAGTGCTGGATGCAGCCAAGGTGAAGAAGCCACGCCATCCAAAGACGCCGCCGACCGAACCACCGGCATCCGCCCAGCCGGAATTAGCCGCACGTCCGCCATTCAGCCAACCGCAATCACGCGGACCGCGCATCGCCAACGTCAGAATGGTCAAAGGCGGTAATGCCGGTGAAAAACCCCCCAGCCAGATGCCGTAAAAGGCTGGCAACCAGCCCGCCCAAATTAAAACGCAAGGGCCGTTCGGGGCAAAGTCCGCGACCAACGCGCGTTGCCCATCCGTGCAACGCGCGCTCGTCGCGGACGGATGAAGTGGGTACGCAGTCGCGTTCGCTTCCGTCTGTCATTGGCAGTGTCGCTCCGGCTTGCGGCTTCGCTCACACCGTTCCGCCGACCGCCTGCCGCTTTACGCCGCCAATGCCAGACCGAAGCAGGTGCAAATACAATAAAGCAATCGTCAGACTATCGTCAGGTCAAACCCGGCAATCGTCAGATTCACCGTGCGAGAGGTCTGGCATGAATCTTCCGACAATCTTCCGATTCGTTGTCGGAATCTACCGATGACTAATCGTCCGACGAATTCAGGAAATCATCCGATTGAACAGCCCAATGGTGTCCGCCCCGACCAACGCGCGCTTCGTTTGACCGTGCTCCTTTCGTCCGCGCGGCACGCACTTCGCGCGCGCTCGTCGTGAGCGGAATTTTATGACCGCAGATGCGGCGCGCTTCCGTCTGTCATTGGTAGCGCCGCTCCGGCGCGCGGCTTCACTCAAATCGTTCCGCCGACCGCCTCCCGCTTTCCGCCGCCAACGCCAGACCAAAGCGATTCAGATGAACCATCAATGAGCGTAATTTCATGTGGCAATCCACGAGTTTCCGGGCGCGACCGCGCGCAGCCCCGTTGAAACAAGGACACACTTTGGGGACATTCAGTTCCTTTGAAGCCGGCTGGAATCCGGGCCATGCTTGGAATCAGAAAGCATGATCTTATGTTGAATGCTCCTGAAACCAACAAGACGTCACCGCCTCTAGCCGTGCCGACAACCGCGCCGATCCCTTGCGGTCCTGGGAAATCCTCCGATTCCCCGACCATCATCTGTGACCTCGCCGATTCGGATGCCTTTGTTGAGTCGTATCGTAAGCCGCACGTTCCTGTCATGTCCTCCTTTGGTGCGGGACGATTGCATGTGTGCCGGCTGACTGGTTCGTTTGATTTGGACAAGGCAGCTTCAGAGAATGCCGATGTCATGTTCCGCTCAATCCGCTGGATTCATACCCAAAATGCCAAAACGAATAACGAGTATTGGGATGACCTCACGTTTCAGCTTGGCCGTCGGTCCTATATCTATATGGATAAAGACCGGATCATTGGTTTTGCCATCACCCCGGACGAAGCTGAGGCGCTGGCGAAAAAATTCGCCAAGGCTTACAGCCAACCGCCGGCAAAATCTGATGCGGGCGGCGATTTTTATTTGATTCAGGTGGAGTCGTCGGACATCAAATGCCACAAAGTGTCATTGTCGCCGGACACTGTTCTGACCGCCGAAGCCCTCGACATTCATTATGGGCTTGGCAGCCAGGAGTGGCATCAGGGTTTTGTGGAAAAACTCCGCCGGAAAGATCGCGGCCTGACCCTGTTTGAAGGCCCGCCTGGAACCGGCAAGACCTTTTACATTCGTCACCTTATGAGCGTGCTCAAGGAATCGCACCGCTTCTACTTCATTCAAACCGCCAATTTGAAAATTCTTTCCAATGCCGAATTCATCAAATTCTGGACTGACGAGCGCCGGCGAAATGCCGACCGGCAATTTGTGGTGGTCATGGAAGATTCCGATGCGGCTTTGATGACGCGCGGTTCCGACAATCGCGAACTGGTCGCCGCCATCTTGAACCTCACCGACGGTCTGCTCGCCGATTTTCTCCGTCTTCACATCATCTGCACCATCAATTGCACTTCCAGTGACATTGATCCGGCACTGCTGCGGCCGGGCCGGTTGTTGTGTCATCGCATCTTCAGCCGGCTGAACTATGCGGATGCACTCCGGTTGGCCGGGCACTTGGGCCGGAAATTGCCGGTGGCCGGCGACTATTCTCTGGCCGATATTTTCGCCAACCACGAAAAGCAGGAAACTAAACGCCAACCCATTGGCTTTGCGGCATGATCCGCAATGAAAAGATTATGAAACCCCCAAAAATAAGCACCGCCGAAGATCGGCGCAAAGTGGAGAAAAAATTGCTTGCGACGGCCAAGCGCAGGCTGCCCGAACTCAAAACCCTGCTGGCCAGCACCTGGGAGCATTGGAATTATGAAGACCCGATTTACCGGTTTTATCATCAGTCGTTCAAAGTGTTTCACCTGCAAGCAACGACCTTGAAAATTGTCGAGTCATTGCAAGCCTTGGCACCGGACATAAAATTGAACCCGGATTTCCTTCAAATTGTGGCGGAAGGCACCGGCAAAACCTTCAAACTATCGGACAACCGGCGCTGGTCAAAACGGACGCGACCGATTTTGGAGGCATTTTTCCATGCCCAGCACCTGCTCCTCATGGTTTGCAAATACGTCGAGGAGTTGAAAGAACCGCCGCAAGTCCTGCCTTCCGGCTGGGCGACGGTGCTTTACCTGTATGGGCTGCGGTGATTTGATGGAGCAGTCGGCTTGCATGAAATGTAAAAAACAACCGCCCGCCAAATGAACATTGTCGCCTTTGATTTTGAAACGGCCAACCCTTCCCGCGTGAGCATCTGCGCCGCCGGGATGGCGGTTTTTGTGGATGGCGTCCTGACTGAATCTCCCTATTGGCTGGTGCGGCCACCCAAGGGGCATGGCTGGTTTTGGGATAGTTTTATTGAATGCCACGGCCTGACGCATCTGGATGTTTTGGATGCGCCGGAATTTTCCGCCATCGCGCCGGAATTTCTGGCCCGGCTGGCCCGCGCCGATCTGGTGGTGGCCCACAATGCGCACTTTGACATCGGCCACTTGCGCGAAACATTGAACCATTTTGGCCTGGCCTGCCCGCCGTTCAATTATCTTTGCACCTGCCAGCTTGCCAAGCGCGTCTGGCCGGACCTGCCAAACCACAAGCTGTCCACCTTGGCGGCGCACATCGGCCTTGAATTCCAGCACCATCACGCCCAAGCTGATGCCGAAGCCGCCGGGCGCGTCCTGCTGGCGATGATGGAACAGATTGGCGTAACTACGCTGCGCGAGTTGTTGGAATGCAAGTCTATAAAACCGGAGCTTTTTTGCGATTGACGAATATATTTGGCACATCAAATAACCAATAAATACAATAACCATCCTATGAAACTATTCCTAGTAACCGTAAAATCTGATCACATTCTATCAGGCGCAAAGTTCACCAAAGGAATGAGCGTAGAAGTTCAGACAGACTCATCCCACCCGTTCAGTAATTCAGGAAAGGATTTAATTGCGGCATTTGTCCGTAAGTATGGAATAGATGCCTCGCGGCTGACTTCAATTAGCCAGAGCCATTTCGATGTCAAAAAAATCTCTTAACACAATTTTTCCTGCTCTGTGTTATGGAGGGTGAAGATGAAAAGAAACCGGGACTGCTGGATGAGTTGATAAACAAGTGGAAAACGGCCAGTGGCGGCAAGAAAATTCTGTGGCTGGCGATTGCCTTGTTCGCGGCCTATTTCATTTATCAATTCAAAAAGAATTGGGACGAAATGCGCGCTGGAAGAAAAAATCAAAACCGGAAGTAGCCTGTAAAAAACAAGCCAACAATATTATGAACTTACATTCTATCATCGAAGAAGAAAAACTGATCCAAAAACGAGTAGCCATCGAATATCGCGGTCCATCTGGCAAGTCTGAACTTATAGGTGACGGTATAATTTGCCCCAAACTGTATTTGTCTTCGTCACCGCGAATCCTATGGATTCTTAAGGAGCCTTATGATAACGGAACATGCTACGATAATCCCGAAGATGGTGGTTGGAATTACCCTTACGAAATAAATCATGAAACAGATAAATGGTCACGCATGAAACCCTTTCAACCAATATGCTACATTAATTACGGTATTTGGACTGGTATGCATGATTGGGATGAAATGCCTTGCTTGAGAGACAGTGAGGAAATACGAAATGGCTTAAAAAAGATCGCCTTTATAAACGTCAGCAAGGAACCGGGTCTCAAACACTCTCCGTCGCCCAGAATTATCGAAGCATATAAAAAGCACCGTGGACTCATTCTTGATCAGATCAAAACCTATGCTCCAAACATAATTTTTGCCTGTTCCCCACACGCAGAATTAATTCTGCAAGACCTAGGTTTTTCATCCACTCAATGGAAGAAGTTTGGATCATCTTGGTCAGTCCAGATTACATCCGAACAAAGACTTGTTTGGGTTTATCATCCATCATCGCGAAAAAAAAGAGACGTTTATGTAAATGATGCTATTAAAGCAGCAACCACCAGCCTGGTTGCGGATTAAACGTTCAAAACTGCGACCCTAACGGCAACTAGATTTGACCGCGTTTCTCTGTGAATACTGAAAATATTACGGAACGAAGGCTTCCAACGTGGCCAGCTTGGTGAACAATCTCTGCTCCCGCCATCCCCTCGGCACCAGCAAAGGCCGGCATGAACCTGCGTTGTAATTGAATCATCGCGACGAAATTTTCCAAAACTGAATTGCAGCGCCGTTAGGCGCGACATCTTTGTAGAAAATCGTTCCCCTATCTTTTCCAGCCCCGTAGGGGCGACATATTCCGCTCCTACGGAGCTAAAATTTCGTTAATATTCCGTTCTACAAATATGACGCGCCTACGGCGCTTTCCGGGAATTCGCCTTCAGCCACGCGGCGTATTTGGCTTCGCTTAAATCGCGGGCGGCCAGGGCCAGGGTTTTCACGGTCGCGTCCACCTCATCCGCCGTGAACTCATAGCCGTTGATTTCGAGAAACACCACGGCCGTGGTGAAGCCGATCCGCTTGTTGCCATCCAGAAAGGGATGATTCCGCACCAGCCCGCAGGCGTAGGCTGCCGCCAGTTCAAACAAATCGGGCCTGGCGTAATGGAACCGCTGCGGCGGGCGGTGCAGCGCCGAATCCAGCAACCCTTCATCGCGCACGCCGGCCAGTCCGCCAAATTCCGCCAGCAACTGTTCCTGCAGGGCCATAACCGTTTCCCGCAGTACCCACTGCGGCGCTTTCATTTGGCCAGTTCCCGAAGCGTGTTGCGATAGCGGCGGATGACGCCTTCCGCCGCCTGCATCTGCCTGACGAATTGTTCCCGGCCATCGTTGGCGGGCGTGACGCGCAAACTGCCATCCGGCGAGTCGGTGAGCGCCAGGGAGTCCCCGGCGCCGACCTTGAGCCGCGACAGGGCTTCCTTCGGCAAAACGACGCCGACGGAATTGCCGACCTTGCGAAGTTTTAATTCAAGAACCATGCCGGCAATGTAGCCACAAATGTTATTACTTGCAAGAATTCAATTCAGGTCGCGGGTTCTTGAATTCCACCCGGAGCCGGCTGATGCGCTTGGCGCTACTGCGCGTATCCCAGCCCAGCCCGGCGCAAATAAATTCGTGCTTCTTTTCGCCTTTCAAGCCGAGGCGTTGCGCTTCCAAATCGAGTTGACGCAGTTGTTCCGCTTCCTTCATCCGCCTGGCCACGCCTTCGGCCAGCGCGGCGCCCTGTCGGCCACGAACGCGGGCGCGATGGAGCCGGGCGATGGCGTCCCACCGGATGTCGCGCTTGGGATCGAATGACCAGTAGGCGGGAACGTGAATCATCGTCCCGTAAGGCGTGAGATGGACCGCGAGCTTGAGCGGCAGCGGTTCATCGTGTCGCATCCCGTAAAGATTCCAGCGCAGGCAAAACGCATCGAAAGCCGCTTGAAACGCCTCAGCCCGCCGCCGCAGATTCACGGCAAATGTCGGACGCAAGTTGCGCTCAACGCTCATGCTGCGGCGAATCACGCCTTTGTAATCCTGGAATGCGCGAACATCGAACGCGGCTTTGATGTCCGCCCATTGCCGGCGCAGTTCCGGGTCGTTTTTGATGGCGAGTTCGTTCTGGGCGTATTTGGCCTGCGTCTTGACCAGATTTTCGTAGTTGCCCTTCTGGATGTGCAATTCGTGGTCGGCCACCGCCGCGCAGATGGTTTCATCCGGCGGTCCGGCAGCAGGTCAATGATCAGCCGGTGCCGGGCGTTCAGGCGTTTTCCCTTTTCCAGAGCCGTCAGGCAATCCTCCAGCACGTCCTGAATGTTGAACGGCCAGAGCGTCGGCGGGACGAACATCCAATCGTAAAGGCCGCGGAGCGGCAGCAATCTTGAAGCGTCCAGTTTTGCCGCTGCCGCATGATAACGGCGCAGACAATCCTCTGCCCATTCAGCGCGGTCAAAGGCGCGGGTTTGGAGTTTTTCCAAGTCGAGGGCAAGTGCTTTCGTCATTGTTTTGCGAAGGCAGAATATCTGGGTTGTGAGGTTGTTAACCAAGCATTTCGCTTGCGAGTGTGTTCACGAAATAGACCGTGTTCACGGCATCGTGAAAATGGCAGTTTCCGTGAACAGCCGTGCGCGCCTTGTCACTCCCACCACATTTTGGCATTATTTTTCAATGCCGCGCGTCACCAGCAAAAATTCCTCGCAAAATGGCTCTGCCCTCGGATTTGAAGCCACGCTTTGGGCTGCCGCTGACAAAATGCGCGGCAAATCCATCCGCGCAAACTTGAAAGGGCTGGGTTATGATTTCTGATTGCGGCAAAAAAGAAACCCCGGCTCCTATCAGCCGCAAGCGGCCAAGGAAGGACTTCCGAGGTCAACGCTCAAACATTACACCTGTTTTCCCTTGCCGGCAAGCATGAATCACACTTTTTTTCAAGGCATTGAAGCCATTCTGGACGCGGAACGCCTGGATGCTTACCGGCGGGACGGCGTGCCGCCGGTCACAACGTTGGCCCGTTATCTTTGGAACATGGCCTTGTGCGAAAGCCTCTATTCGCCGTTGCAAATGGCTGAAATCGCACTGCGTAATTCCCTTCATCATTTTTTCTCCGCACGCCTCAAAAATCCCGCTTGGTATGATGTCATCCCCGGTCTGCCCGTGTGGCAACAGGAACAGTTGAACGACGCGCGGCATAGGTTGCTCGACGCTGGCAAAAGCGTCACGCCCGGACGCATGGTGGCCGAATTGCATTTCGGCTTTTGGACAGGGTTCTTCAACAAAGTTCATGCCCGCACTGGCCTTGGCCATGCGATAGCCGCCCATGCTTTTCCTTACGCCCCGCGTGCCGAACGCGACCTGCGCAAGCTCGATGCTCGTTGGAAACGCATTCGCGATTTGCGCAACCGCGTTTTCCATCACGAACGCATCATCCACTGGACGGATTTGGACGCGCAGCACACCGCCTTATTGGAAGTCATCGAATGGGCCAGTCCGGAGTTGCGGCAGATGGCTGTGGCACTCGACCGCTACACTGCCATTCGTCGACAGGGATTGAATCCGTGGCTGGAAAAAATCCGCCAACACTGGCCGCAAACATGAACGGGAACGGCAAATTCAAAATAACAAAGTTTGGCCCGCTATATCGCAAAATCGGCAGCGGTGCAAGCCGCGCCGCAGCATAGAGTCGTGCGCGTGAATCGAATGTTCCATTATATGTCGCCGGTCGGCGCGTCAATGTAGTGCCCCCGCTGCCCTCGCCTCCACATTGACCCGCCGCCCGGCTCCGGGGTTTTGCTGGTTAGGATTTCGCGCACGAAGGATTTTTCACAGCAGGGAAAAGTCATTGTGTGGAACTTGCAATAGGCTTTGGTTGTGCTATTTGTTTTATTGAGGCAGGACGAAAGAGCCTGTGTCTCCTATCTTGACTAGGCCGGCGAAAGCCGGTGCGATAATGTCCTAACCGCCCTCGTATCGAGATGGCCCCAATGGCGAGAACCTGTCGCCGGTAATGGCAGGTTTGATGACCCCCACTTCTCATCGCATGGCTTTGCCATGCCTTGAGAAGTCGGTTTTTGAATCCCAAAAAAATGTAATGAAATCATTAAAACCTGCGGGCGCGGGTTGGCGTAAAAATGCGTCGTGAGAAAAGCAAAAAATGTTGTGTCACCCATTGCAGAATGTTGTTTCGGGATTCGGCTA
This sequence comes from uncultured Verrucomicrobiae bacterium, assembly GCA_963786375.1. Taxonomy (GTDB): domain Bacteria; phylum Verrucomicrobiota; class Verrucomicrobiia; order Limisphaerales; family UBA11358; genus UBA11358. Next base: position 93,545 of record CAWAYP010000007.1, on the reverse strand, counting down.
TAACGCGCTCGTGAGAAAACTGGACAAAAGACCGGCGGGACAATGAGGGGTTTTAGACGGTAAAGCGTTTTTGTCCTCAACCGAGGACAAAACACGGTCACAAGCATGGAAAACTTGAGCTAGTGAAACAGCGAAATTTCATAGGCCGACTGGTCAGCCGATGGCGTAGCAACCGACGCGGTTGGACGCAGGACACGTTCGCTGACAAGTTGCAGCTCGCGGGCTGGTATAACGCCACGCGCAGCACTGTTTCCAAAATCGAAGACGGCTCTTTGCGGATTGATCTGGTCCAGTTGTATTGCATCGCCACCGCGCTCGGCATCCGCCCAGGTGATTTGCTTGCCGAAATTAATTGGCGCGAGCAGGGCGAGAAGTTGATTTGTTTCCCCATTGAAAAACCACAAACACTTGAGACGTATGGAGACCATTCCCAAAACTGAAGCACCACCGGCAATACCGGCACCCGAACGGTTGGCGTATTCCATTCAGGAAGCCGCCGACATGCTTGGCGTAAATTATTTCAGCGTTTATCGGTTGATTCAGCGCAACAAATTAAAAGCCTGTCGCGCCTTGCGCGGCAAATTGCTTGTGCCGCGAACAGAACTGTTGAAATTGTTGGCAACCGAATGAGGTGAATTATGAATTACCAAAGACCCACCGAATTGCATGAAAAGGCCAACGCCGAGGCGATGACCGTTTTTGCGGAACACATGAGCCAGTTCAAGGGCGTTTGCAACGTGCTCCGAGACATTGAAAGCAATCTGTCAGCAATTGGGAACGACGCGCTCAAAGCCGCGCTGCTTTCGCCTGGCCGCGCCGTTCAAACCGACGACGGCGCGGAATGGCAGCACGATGTTGATTTGTCGAAAATCACTTCCATTTGTCACCGGCGCACGGCAGCAGGTTTGGAATTCGCCGTTGTGGAATGCCTGCCATTGAAATCCGGGGAAATGAAAAGTGTTTTGAACAGCGGCCACAACGTGCGGGAGGTGCTGCGGGAATTCATGCGCGACCAGCGGCAGGTTTTGAATCTTTGGAAAGACGACGTGAAAGCGCAGGTGAGGGAACACCTGGACGAAAAATATCCACACCAAGACATGGGCATCGTCATCGAATCCTTTGAGATCAAAATGGCGCGCTCTATTTCCGAAACGCGGGCAGTTGCTCAAAGCCAGAGTCACGGCGTGCGGGTTTGATAAAGCGTGCTGTTTTTGTCAGAAATACGATGTCAAATTTCTGACACAAATATCCGACGGTGTGACGAATCCAAAGCACGAGATGGTGGCTGGTGCTCACAAAAAATCCAGGATCAAAAGACTGTCGGGATACAAAGGATACAAAAGCCAGGGAACGCTGTTGACTCGCGATCAATTTTTGCCTTTGTATCCCGCATTGTATCCCCGAACAAATTTTCAAAGCAAAAAACTGTCAAAGATAGTAAAAGGCAAAATGAAAAAAACCGCGATGAACATTGAGCGAATCAGTGATTGCAATCAGTAGCCAAAAATAGCAAAAACTGCTTTTTACGATTAAGAGTCAACTGCTCTACCAATTGAGCTACCGAGGCGCCCAAAAAGAAGACGCGCAGCATCTCATAACCACGCTGTTTGTCAACTGGAGTTGAATCCGCGGGCGGCGCGTGAACACGCTATTCCTGAAACCGCAGGGGGCTCAAATTGCATGATCAACTTGCGCCCCTTGTGTTTTTTGCAGCCTGCCGCAATCCACAATCCTTGGTCCAAAATAAATGGATTAAATCCTCCGCCGGTTGCCGGTTTCCCTGGATTCTTTCCAAGCCGCACCCATTCCTCGTCCCAATCGAACTCCTGCGCTCGTTGCGAGCGTGTAGGACCTGTCTTCAAGCACAATACAATTCGGTCGGCTCCTTATTCGTTCAAGCCCCACCGGATTTGCCCGTGCGCGTCATGGAGCAACGCTTCCAGAACCGGACCGATCTCCGTTGCCTGCATTCGAATCTGCTCCCTCATCTTTTCCGATTCTTCAACCACCAACTTGATGTCCATTTCCATAACTTCCCATTGCGCCCGCTCTTCCGCGCCGGCTGTGCTGTGCTTTGGCTGTGTGGCCGGGTTCATATTCAAACCATGCACCGGTTGGACCCGTTGTCAAGGTGGGCCGCCCTGTTTCATTCCAGGCATAACGCCTAGCGGGCGAACCAACCGTCCAGCATCCTTATGGGCTTGTGTTCGTTGAAGGAAGCGGGGAACGTTTTGCGCCATGACCGTAAACGACCAAACCGCCGCCCCCAATCCGTCTCGCCAGGGATCGAAAAAGGCTCAGGACGATTGGCGTTATCGTACTGCTGCTGGGGCTTGCCGGCGCAGGCGCGGTTTATTGGTGGGGGACCCATTCCTCGGGACCAACGGAAGACGAGTTACTGCCGGGAAATGCCAAGGCGGTATCGCACCAGATGGGAGTTCTTTACGGCAAAATGGGTGTTTTGATTTTGGAGTGGTCCGATGACCTGAAACAACCCGGCACACAGGCCGTCATCATCGTGGCGGTTTCAATCTTGATTGCCGCCGGCTGTTTCTACTTCGCCCGCTTGTCGGACGACGACACGGAAATCCGCTGATGAAAGGGAGGACAGGCTTGAAACAGCCTTGCACAACCGCCGCATCTCGCATAAGACGCCACGATGTCCGAATTATTTCAACCGGCCGATATCAAACAGTTTGAAGCCGCGCTCCGCCGTTTTGACGGGGAAAATGCGCGCGATCCGAACCCGGAAACCGCCGATGGTGTTGCGCAGCCGCGCGAGTTGTGTTACGCGCGGCAATTGAACGGTTGGGTCTTGCGGCTTTGCCCGGACGCTTCCGAGGCGCTGCGGCTGGCGGCGCGGTGCCAGCATCTTTGCCGCTGGGAAATCCCGCGCAGTTCGTATCCGATGACGCGCGCTGGTTATTTGCAGTGGCGCGCGACCCTCAAAAAGTTTCACGCGCAAAAGGCCGGCGAAATCCTGCGCGAACTCGGTTACGCGGAGGACGTGATTCGCCGCGTTCAGGACTTGAATCTCAAAAAGCATTTTCCTGACGACCCGGAAACGCGCGTTTTGGAGGACGCACTCTGTCTTGTGTTCCTCGAGCACCAGTTCGCCGGCCTGGCTGCCAAGACCGCCGAAGACAAGACAATCAACGCGCTGCAAAAGTCCTGGCAAAAAATGACGCCCGCCGCCCGGGCGGAGGCGTTGAAATTAAATTACGGTGAACGCGAAAAAACCTTGCTGAAACGCGCACTCAAAGGGTAATCAAAATCCATGCCACCATCACCTGACGTGCCACGTGAAAGCCGGGTCCCGCTCTGCGTGGACCTGGACGGCACACTCATCAAGACCGATCTGCTCTGGGAATCGCTGGCGCGGCTGCTCCGGCGGAATCCGTTCCAGCTTTTTCCGGTTTTTTATTGGTGGCTGCGCGGCCGGGCCTTCCTGAAACAGCAACTCGCCCGGCGCGTCGCGATTGACCCGGCGACGCTGCCCTACAAGGAGTCGCTGGTCGCGTTTCTGCGGGAGCAAAAAAGCGCGGGCCGGAAACTGGTGCTGGTCACGGCCGCCGACTGCGACATGGCCCTGCCGGTGGCCAGTTACGTCGGGTTTTTCGACGAAGTGCTCGCCAGCGATGGCCGGACTAATCTCCGCGGCAAAAACAAGCTCAAGGTGCTCGTTGAAAAATTCGGCGAACGCGGCTTCGATTACGCCGGCAATTCGTCCGCCGACCTCGCGGTCTGGCGCGGCGCGCGCATGGCGATTGTGGTCAATGCCGGTCCCGCGCTGGTGAAACGCGCCGCCAAATGCGCCCGGCCCGGCCCCTCGTTCACGATGGATTATTCGCCGTTCGACACGCTGAAACGGTTTCTCAACGAGCTTTTTTTGCGCAGCGGTTATCTGGCCGCAGTTGGCGCGGGACTGTTGCTGACGGCGGCATTCCCCAATATCGGCATCGCTGGGTTTGCCTGGATTGTGCCGGGCTTGTTGCTGGCCATCGCCCAGGGCAAAAGCCGCGGCGACGCCTTTCGCATTGGTTACATCGCCGGGCTGGCGCACTTTCTTTCATCGCTGTACTGGCTGTTGCTGATTCCGGTGACGGGATTTCCGATTCTGGGCTGGGTTTCCCTGGGCGCCTTCCTCGCGTTGTATCCCGCGGTCTGGGTCTGGCTGATGGCGGGAAGCATCGGCGAAGGCGGTTGGGCGCGGCGGACGCGCTGGTCGCTCGCCGGCGCGGCGGCCTGGGTGGCGATGGAAATGGTGCGCGCCCGGTTGTTCGGCGGTTTTCCGTTGGATTTTCTCGGCGATTCGCAGTACCGGATGGTGCCGCTCATTCAAATCGCGTCGGTGACGGGCGTCTATGGCGTTTCGTTCCTGGTCGCGTGGTTTTCCCTCTCGCTGTTTTCCGCCGCGCGCTCGATTTTTGGCGACCCGTCGCGGCGATTTGTCTGGCAGGCGGAAATGATTTTGCCGCTGTTGGCCGTCATCGGCTTGTTTATTTTCGGCTACATACGGGCAGGGCTGGAAAATGCGTCGGAAACAACGCTCCGCGTGACGCTGGTCCAGCCGAGCATCCCGCAAACCTTGATTTGGAACCCGAACGAAGACGAAAAACGGTTTCAACAATTGATTCAATTGACGGACAAAGCACTGGTTGAAAACGAACATCAAACCGCAGAGGGGCCAGCCGCCGCAGGGCCGGTGATCCAAGTCCTCAACTCTTCAAATCTGGATGAAGTTCAAAGCAACCAACCCCTCTCCCGTCCTGCGGACAACCTTCCCCTGCCGGGCGTGGAGAAGGATGCGTCGAGGGATACGTCCAATGCGGATTTGTTGATTTGGCCCGAGTCCGCCGTGCCGGATTTGGACGAGGACACTTTCCGCGCCATCAGCCAGGTCGCGCAATCCAACCGCGTTTTGATCATTTTCAACGGTGACGACGTTGAGTTCCATCCGGACGCGACCAATTATTTCAACAGCGCCTTTCTCGTCACGCCGGACGGCCAATTGACGAACGTGTATCACAAACGCAAGCTCGTGATCTTCGGCGAATACATCCCGCTGGTGCATTGGCTGCCGTTCATCAAATATCTCACGCCCATTACCGGCAGCTTCACGCCGGGCGACAAACCGGTGACGTTTGAGTTGGGCGATCTGCACGTCAACGCCGCGCCGCTGATTTGCTTTGAGGACACGTTTCCGGGAACCGCGAGCGCTTCCGCAAAGGATGACGTGGATTTTCTCGTGAACCTGACGAACGACGGCTGGTTTGGCGACAGCGCGGCGCAATGGCAGCACCTGGCCACCGCCGTCTTTCGCGCCGTCGAAAACAACCTGCCGCTCATCCGCTGCGCGAACAACGGCATCACGTGCTGGATTGATGCCCATGGCCGCGTGCGGGAAATTTTTCAGGGCCCGGCCGGCAGTGTTTACGGCGTCGGCGCGATGACCATTGACGTTCCGGTGACGCAGGCGGGCGCGGGGCGAGTGCCGACGTTTTACCATCGCCACGGCGACTGGTTTGGCTGGGCGTGCGTGGTGGTGGCGGCCCTGGTTTCGCTCCGGTCGAAAAAAAGCACTTGAATTATTTGCAGAAGCGGTGGATATAGGGTTAATCCAATCATCTTATGAAATCGAGCGTTCCAATCAGTGCGCTGCTGCATCACAAGGGCACGGCGTTGTGGTCCATCACACCAGAGCTGACGGTTTTTGAGGCCATCAAGCTTATGGCGGACAAAAACATCGGCGCCCTGCTGGTCCTGTCCGGCGGCAAACTGGTGGGCGTGTTTACCGAGCGCGATTACACGCGCAAAATCGCGTTGCAGGGAAAGAAGTCCAGGGAAACGCAGGTGCGGGAAGTCCTTTCCGGCAAAATTATTTCCGTCACCCCGCATCACACCGTCGAGGAGTGCATGAAACTGATGACGGAAAACCGCGTGCGGCATCTGCCCGTTTTGGAAAATGAAAAGGTCACCGGCATTGTGTCCATCGGCGACTTGGTGAACTGGACGATTTCCGCCCAGGACGCGGCGATTGCGCAAATGGAGCAGTACATCACCGGTGGCGTGACGGCGTAAAGTTTCAAAATCAGCGCTTGACGCCGGGTGGCCGGGAAACAGCTTTGCCAAGTTTGTTCCAGGCAAACCAAAAAAATTTAACCCTGAAAGGACAGTTGCTATGGACTCGACAACTCCTGCTCAAACTCCGACACCGCCACCGGCAACCGCCGGTGAAGACAAAACGGTCGCCATCGTCGCTTATCTGACACTGATTGGCTTCATTGCGGCCGTCATCATTCACAGCAACAAAAAGACAAAGCTCGGGGCATATCACCTCCGGCAGATGCTTGGCTTTATGCTTTCGTGGTTAGCCGTCATCATTCTCCTTATCATTCCCATCATCGGCTGGATCCTGATCCCCGTGTTTTACATCTTTATGATCGTGCTTTGGATCATGGGCCTGGTGGCCGCGATCAAAGGCGAGATGAAACCGATGCCGGTGGTCGGACCGCTCTACCAAAAATGGTTCGGCACCATCTTTGACTGATTGCCGTCCCGCCGGGTTTTGGTCTCGTGGCGGCCGGCGTGAGCCGGCTCATTTTTTGGCTGCGGGAAAAGTTGGAGCGGACTCATGTCCGCTGCTGCGAAGAATCAGGGAATGAGGATTGGGTTCAACCGCTTTCAAAAGCGGCGGAGGGCTGCTGCAGTCCACGACGCTGACGCGAATTCTAATGACCAACGGCTGGCGCGAAGCGTCTTGGAGTGCGCCGACCCTCTGGCGCTTTCGAATTATGTTCTTCGCGCCTCGGGCTGAATGATGGAATCCCGTTGGGATTCGTGGCGTAAATGCTAGATTATTTGCGCAATCGAGGCTAGTGTTGGCAATCCTTCGAATTCCTGAAAAGCTGCTAGGATCCCAAACCAACCTTCAAAATTTTCTTGTTTGAAATTCACACGCTGAATGCCCCCAACTGTAAAGACATTTTCAGTCGCGCGAGTGGATATAATATCTCGGAATCCACCAAATTCGTGATCGGGGCCATTAAATTGAAGGTTGAACCAGAACGTATGCGAAGACAAAAGATTGAAAAGAGCAAGAATTGAAGTCTTCCCAGTACTGTTTTCGCCAACAAGGAAATTTACCCCTTCAACTGGAATAACCGTTTTCGAGAATCCTCGAAAGTTTTCCGCGTAAAGGTAGGTTGAAGCTGACATATCGGTAGCTTAAACAGACTTGTTTACAACTTCAAATCCATATCCGTCACCGCACCGAGTGAGGCGCTGGTGACGTGGGCGGCGTATTTCGCCAGCACGCCGCGGGTGTAGCGGGGCGCGGGTTTCTTCCACGCCTTGCGGCGCGTCGCAATTTCTTTTGCGGGAATGTCCAGAGTCGATTTCCCGTTTCTCGGCGTCAATGGTGATGGGGTCGCCGTTCTTCACGAGCGCAATCGCCCCGCCCACGTAGGCTTCGGGCGTGATGTGGCCGACCACGAAGCCGTGGCTGCCGCCGCTGAACCGTCCGTCGGTGATGAGCGCCACGTCCTTGCCCAGGCCCTTGCCCATGATGGCGGAGGTGGGCGAAAGCATTTCCCTCATGCCCGGTCCGCCGCTCGGCCCTTCGTAGCGGATGACGATGACGTGGCCTTTCTTCACCGTGCCGTTGAGGATGGCTTTGAGCGCCTTTTCCTCGGACTCGAACACGCTGGCCTTGCCGGAAAAGCGCAGCCCTTCCTTGCCGGTGATTTTCGCCACCGCGCCTTCGGAGGCAAGATTGCCGCGCAGAATCACGAGATGACTGTCCTTTTTGATGGGCTTGTCGAACGGCTGGATGATGGTCTGGCCCGCCGGATACGGCTTCACGTCGGCAAGCGTTTGCGCCATCGTTTCGCCGGTCACGGTGAGCGCGTCGCCGTGGAGCAGTCCCTTGTCGAGCAGCGTCTTCATCAGCGGCCGGATGCCGCCGATGGCGACGAGTTCGGACATCAGATGTTTTCCGCTGGGTTTCAAATCGGCGAGCACGGGCACGTGTTTGCCGATGCGGGTGAAGTCGTCGATGGTCAGCTTCACCTTCGCGGCGTGGGCGATGGCGAGCAGGTGCAGCACGGCGTTGGTCGAGCCGCCGAGCGCGATGACGACGGTGATGGCGTTCTCAAAGGCTTTCTTCGTCAGGATGTCGAGCGGGCGGATGCCTTGCTTGCAGCATTTCAAGCACGCACGCGCCGGCGCGGCGGCAATCGTCCATCTTGGCGGGCGAGATGGCGTTTTGCGCGGAGCTGTTGGGCAGGCTCATGCCGAGCGCTTCGATGGCGCTGGCCATGGTGTTGGCGGTGTACATGCCGCCGCACGAGCCGGGACCGGGAATGGCGCATTGTTCGATGGCCTGAAATTCTGCGTCGGCAATTTTTTGGTTCGCGTGCGCGCCGATGGCCTCGAACACGGACACGATGTCGAGCAAGCGTTCTGTGGTAGGGACGCCGCGCTGCGGCGTCCGGTCGGCGCGGCGCGCCGACCCTACCAAACACCCGGGCAGGATCGTGCCGCCATAAACGAACACGGACGGACGGTTCAGCCGCGCCATGGCGATGATGCGAGCCGGGCATGTTTTTGTCGCAACCGCCGATGGCCACAAAGCCGTCCATGCCCGCGCAGCCCACGACGGTTTCGATGGAGTCGGCGATGACCTCGCGCGAGACGAGCGAGTATTTCATGCCTTCGCTGCCCATCGAGATGCCGTCGGACACGGTGATGGTGTTGAAGACGATGGCCTTGCCGCCAGCCTCGTTCGCGCCCTTCTCGGCTTCGAGCGCGAGCTTGTCAATGTGCATGTTGCATGGCGTGACGTTGCCCCAGGTGGAGGCGACGCCGATGAGCGGCTTTTGGAAATCTTCCGGCTTGAAGCCGACGGGATAAAGCATGGCGCGGGCGGCGGCGCGTTCATCGCCGTCAAAAACGATGCTGGAAAAGGGGCGGAGTGAATCGGATGATTTGGATTTTTTCATTGCCAGGAAATGTTGCCAAAAAAGACGGGCGGCGGCAAGTCGCGTGGTAGGCGTTGTAAAACAGTTCGGAGGGGCGAGTTCTACAAGCCCCTGACTGACGAACATTCCTAAGAATGGGGGCTCGTGTAACTCGCCCCTCCGAAGATTATTGCTTGGCAGTGTGTTCCTGCCAGCCGCCGCCGAGGGCCTGATAAAGATTGATCAAATTGAACAGGCGCGAGTACTGGGATTGGATGAGATTTTGCCGTGCGTTGTAATAGGCTTGCTGGGCGGTGAGGACATTCAGCGAACTGTCAACGCCGTTGTGGAAACGCGCCTCGGTGAGTTTGTAAGTTTCTTCTTGCGACTTGACCAAGGCCCGGCTGGCCGAGAGTTGGGTTTGCACCGTGGCGCGGACCGCGAGCGAAACGGCAATCTCCCGGAAGGCGGTTTGAATGGTCTTTTGGTAGTTGGCCACTTCGATGAGTTTGGCAGCCTTTGCGGCCTGAAGTTCGTGGTAGGCTGTGCCCGCGGCGAAAATGGGCCATTGAATTTGCGGCGAGAAAGCCCAAGCTTGTGAGCCGGGGGCGAACAAACCTTCCAGCGTAGTGCTTTCGGTGCCCCCTTGGCCGGTGAGGGTGACGGTCGGGAAAAAGTTGGCCCGGACGGCGCCGATGTTGGCATTGGCGGCCTCGAGTTGATGTTCGGCTTCGAGCACGTCCGGACGGCGCTCAATCAAATCGGACGGCAGTCCCGCCGGGATGTCGGACAAACAGATTTGCGGATTGAACGGCCGGGGTGCGGGAAGGTCATCCGGCAACGGGCGGCCCACCAGGAGCACGAGATAATCTTGAGCCTGGGCAAGCTGTTGTTCGTAGCCGGCGACTGCGGAGCGCGCGGTTTGCCACTGGGTTTGGGCGGTGTCCAGATCGAGTTGTGAAAGAACGCCCGCTTCGCAGCTGCGTTTTATCAAATCGTAATTGCTGCGCGCCGCTTTCAAGGTTTGGCGGGCGACGGCGAGTTGCTCGGCCATTTCGCGTTCCGTCAAATAGGCCGCACCGACCTCGGCGACCAGCGTGATTTGGGCGCTTTTCTGCGCCTCTTCGGTGGCGAAATAAGTTTCCAATGCCTGTTTTTTCAGGCTGCGCACGCGGCCGAACAAATCCAGTTCATACGACGCGACGCCCAGATTCACGTTGAATTGGTTGTAGGTTGTCGCGCCGCCATTGCCCGCGAAACCGTAAGCAATGCGCTGGCGTGAGCCGTCGGCATTAATGTCAACGGTGGGAATCAACGCGTCGCGCTGGACGTGATAGAGCGCCCGGGTTTGTTCCACGTTCAACATCGCCATGCGCAGGTCGAGGTTGTTGGTCAGGGCCAGTTCAATAAGTTGTTGCAGGCGCGGGTCGCGGAAGAACTCGCGCCAGCCGATGTCGGCGGCGGGAACAGCGGCCGCGACGGTCGGTTTTTCCGGGTGTCCCGGCACCTTGGGCCAGATTGGTGAATAGGCCGCGGTGGGGCGGTGGTATTTCGGCGCGAGTGTGCAACCGGCCAGAGCCAGGAGGCACACGGCAGCCGCCGACGTAAGGAGGCGGACCGTTGCCGATCGGCTGCCCCGACGCACCGCCTCGTTACCTCGGCGGCTGCATGATTTAATAAATTTGCTCATGGCTTTGCCGAATTGTTGTTGTCCTCGTCCTCCTCGAAGCCGGCGGGTTTGGGTGCCATCATGGTGTGCGTTGGTTTTTGGGATTTGAAAATGCGGCGGACGAGCACAAAGAACACCGGCACAAAGAGGATGGCCAGGAAGGTGGCCGAAATCATGCCGCCCGCCACGCCGGTGCCGATGTCGTGCCGGCTGGCCGATCCCGCGCCGGTGCTCAACGCCAGCGGTGACACGCCCAGGATGAACGCCAGGGACGTCATCAGAATCGGACGCAACCGCATGTGGGCCGCCGCCAGCGTGGCTTCAATCAAACCCTTGCCCTGCGCCTGCAAGTCCTTGGCGAATTCGACAATCAGGATGGCGTTTTTGGCGGACAATCCGACGATGGTCAGCAGACCGACCTTGAAGAACACGTCGTTGGGCAGTCCGCGCAGGGTGGCGGCCAGCACTGCGCCAATAATGCCGAGCGGCACGACGAGGATTACCGCCACCGGGATGGACCAATTTTCGTAGAGCGCGGCGAGCGCCAGGAACACCACGATGAGTGAGAGCGCATAAAGCATGGGCGCTTGTTTGGCCGACAAGAGTTCCTGGAAGGACTGGCCGGTCCATTCGTAACCAAAGCCCTTGGGCAATTTCGCGGCCAGCTTTTCCATGGCGGTCATGGCCTGGCCCGTGCTCTTGCCCGGCGGCGCGGAGCCGACGAGTTCGAGCGACGGAACGCCGTTGTAATGCTGCAACGAGGGCGAGCCGTAAATCCAATGCAATGTGGCCAGGCTGGCCAGGGAAACCATCTGGCCGCTGCTGTTGCGCACGAAAACCTTGCTGACGTCCTGGGGCAACATGCGATACGGAGCGTCGAGTTGGGCGATGACCCGTTGCACGCGGTTGCCATTGACGAAATTATTGATGTAATCCGAACCAAAATAGGTGGTGAGCGCCGTGTTCAAGTCCGCCAGTGAAACGCCCAGCGCGCTGGCCTTGGCCTGGTCAATGTCCACCCTGAGTTCCGGCGTGTCCTCCAATCCTTGAAAGCGCAGTTGGGTGATGTCCTGATTGGTCGCGGCCATCGCAAACAACTGGTTGCGCGCCTGCATGAGCTGGTCATGGCCGAGGCCGGCCTGGTCTTCCAGTTCAAAATCGAAGCCGGAGGAGATGCCCAGCTCGGGAATCGGCGGCGGATTGATCGGATAAATAACGGCATCCTTGATCTGGCTCAGGGCCATGAAAGCGCGGCCGATGATGGCCTGCACTGAATGTTGGGCGCCGTGGCGTTGGCTCCAATCCTTCAAATGCACAAACGCCAGGCCGGCATTTTGTCCCTGGCCGTTGAAGCTGAAGCCGGCGACGCCCACCATGCCCGCCACTTCCGGCAGTTTCAAATAGTAACTCTCCACCTGCTTGAGCACATCCACCGTGCGCTCCTGGGTCGCGCCCACCGGCAATTGGATGACGGTGATGAAATAACCCTGGTCTTCATCCGGCAGGAAGGAAGAGGGCAATCGAACATAAAACCAACCCACCGCCACGACAATCGCCAGATAAATAAACAGATACCGGGGCGTCTTGTTAATGGTGCGGGCCAGCAAACCTTCGTAATTCTTCCGGGTGGCGGCGAAACCGCGGTTGAACCAGCCGAAAAATCCCTGTTTCCGCAAATGATGCCCTTTTTCAACCGGCTTGAGCAGCGTGGCGCACAACGCCGGGGTCAGGGACATGGCCAGAAAGATGGAGAACAACATGCACGAAATCAGCGACAGGGAAAACTGGCGGTAAATGGCGCCGACCGAGCCGCCAAAGAACGCCATCGGAATGAACACCGCCGTGAGTACGAGCGAAATGCCGATGAGCGCGCCGGTGATCTGTTTCATGGCCTTGATGGTCGCCTCGCGCGGTGACAGGCCTTCCTCGCTCATGATGCGTTCCACGTTTTCCACCACCACGATGGCGTCGTCCACCAGTTCACCCACGGCCAGCACCATGCCGAACATGGTCAGGACGTTGATGGAAAAGCCGAGTGCATACATGACGCAAAACGTGCCCAGCAACGCCACCGGAATGACGATGGTGGGTATGAACGTCGCCCGGAAATTTTGCAGGAACAGAAAGATGATCAGGAACACCATTACGATGGCCTCCACCAGCGTCGTGACCACTTCCCGGATGGAAGCGCGCACGAATTCGGAACTGTCATAGGGAAAATCCACCTGCACGCCCGCCGGGAAAAATTTGGAAAGCTCCTTCACCTTTGCCCGGACGAGATTGGCAGTGGCCACGGCGTTGGCCGACGGGGCCAGCCGGATGCCCACGGCGGCGGCGGGGCGTCCATCCACGCGCGCCTGCAGGGCATAACTATCGCCGCCCAGCTCCACGCGCGCCACGTCACGCAAATACACGCGCGAACCGTCGGGATTTACCCGCAGCAAAATGCCCTCAAATTCCTTGACGGTGGTCAGCGTGCTCTGGCCCTGCAGGGTGATGTTGATTTCCTGTCCCTTCACCGCCGGGCGCGCCCCGAGTTGTCCCACGGGGACCTGCGTGTTCTGCGCCTGAATCGCGTTGATGACGTCGTTGGCGTCGAGATTGTAGCTTTCGAGCTGGCCGGGGTTCAGCCAGATGCGCATGGCGTATTGCGTGCCGAACAGGTCCGCTTCGCCCACGCCGGTGACGCGGCGGATGGGGTCGAGCACGCTCGCCGAAATAAAATTGCCCAGCGCGATGTCGCTCACGTCCTGGTTGGTGGACGACAGGGCGAAAAACATCAGGAAGTTGCGGGTGGATTTGACGACGGTGATGCCCGCCTGCTGGACCGTCAGCGGCAGGTTGGGGACCGCCAGTTGCAGCTTGTTCTGCACCTGCACCTGCGCGATGTCCGGGTCGGTGCCGGACTGGAAATACAGCGTCACGGTGGACTGCCCGCTTGCGCTGCTGCTGGACGACATGTAGAGCAGGTTGTCAATGCCGTTCATCTGCTGCTCGATCACGGACGTGACCGTGTCCTGCACCGTTTCCGCGGACGCGCCCGCGTAAGTGGCGTTGATGGCGATGGACGGCGGCGCGACGGTGGGATATTGGGCAACCGGCAGATGGGTGATGGCCAGCACCCCGCCCAGCATGATGAGCAGGGAAAGCACCCAGGCAAAAATCGGGCGGTCAATGAAAAATTTCGGCATGGCGATGTCGGTTAATTTCCCCGGGCCGCCGCCGGTGAGGCGGAGGAATTATCGCCGGGTGAATTAAAGGGGACCGGCTTTACCATCATCCCCGGTTGAACCTTTAGCAGACCTTCGACAATGACCTGTTCTCCGGCCTTCAGCCCGTCCGTGACGATCCATTTGTTGCCCACGGCCTGGCCGATTTTAATCGCCCTGGCTTCCACCTTGCCGTCGGCTCCCACCACCATCACGCTGGCTGTGCCGTTTGGGCCGACGCTGACGCCGCGCTGGAGAACGGTGATGGCTTTGCTGTCCACCGCCTGTTCCAACTCTCCCCGCGCAAACATCCCCGGCAGGAGCAAATGATCAGGATTCGGAAACTCGGCCCGCAGGGTGACCATGCCGCTGGTCGGGTCCACGGTGACATCGGAGAACAACAGTTTCCCGGGCTGCGGATAAGTCGTTCCGTCGTCCAGCAGCAACGTCACCTTCGCTTCGCCGGGCGCGGCGGTTTTGAGCGTGCCGTTTTCCAATTCGCGCTGGAGCCGCAGGAGTTCGGTGCTCGATTCGGTGAAATCGCAATAAATCGGGTCCAGTTGCGTGACCAGGGCCATCTCCGTCGCGGCGCTCTGGCTGACCAGCGCGCCCTCGGTGACCAGCGCCGCGCCGATGTGCCCAGAAATCGGCGCGGTGACGGTGCAATAACCGAAATTAACCGCGGCGATTTCCTGCGCGGCCTGGGCCTGGGCCGCCGCTGACACGGCATTGTCGTAATCCTGCTGGCTCACGGCATGAATGCCCACCAGCGGTTGGTAACGTTGCACCAGCAGTTGCGCCTGCCGCAGGCTGGCGTTCGCGCTGTCGAGCGCGGCTTGGTACGGCGCCGGATCAATCTCGTAAAGGACTTCACCGTTGGTGACGTCGGCGCCTTCGCGGAAATTCCGATGTAACACGATGCCGTCCACGCGCGCGCGCACCTGCGCCACGCGGACCGGATCAATGCGCCCCGGCAATTCCGTCGTCAGCGCCACCGATTCCGGTGTAATGGTGACGACGCCGACCTCCGGCGGTGGCATGGCGAATTGCGGCTGCTGGCGGCCGCAGCCGGCCAATGCGAACAATGCCAGTGAAGCCATTACTCCCGAGAACAATGTGGCAAGCCTCCGTCCTGTCGGGTCTTGTTGTCCGGCCAAGTTCGTCTTCATCTTTGCATTCTTGTTTACGCGGTTTGTTTTCATTCAATTCAATTTGCTTCATTGGCGTGCCGGGCGCGCAGCCCGGCCGCCGCAAACGCGATCAGGCGATGGATCAGTTCTTCCGGGTGCAATCGTTTGTGCATTCCGAGCGGCATCAAACTCGGTTTGCCGCTGATCAGCAGGGCATGATGCAGCGCCCCCCCGATAAAACTCTATCCGCCAAAACAATTCCTGTTCGGAAAGCCCGGGCAGCACCCGCAAAATTGCCGCGTTGAACCGCTGAATGATCTTTTCAAAATGCGAATGAATCAGCCGTTCCACCGCCGCGTCCGGTTCGCTGAGACAACGCCCGAAAAGTTGCATGAATGTCTTGCTTCCGCAAGCGCAGGCGAAAGATTGCTCCACCGTCGGACGAATCAATGCCTCCAGGATGGCCTCCAGCCGGGCCGGTTTGCTGGCGGCCATTTGCTCCGCGGCATCCAGCAGGGCGAGGCGTTTTTGATTCAACGGCGTCAATCGCCGGCTGAAAATTTCAGCGACCAGCTCCCGTTTGCCGCCGAAGTGATAATTGATCGCCGCCAGATTCGCCCGGGCGGCGCGGGTGATGTCACGAATGGAAACCGCCTCAAGGCCGCGTTCGGCGAACAATCGTTCCGCCGCATCCAGCACCCGCTCCCGCGTTTCCGCGGGCGGCGGCGCGAATTGTGTCAATGCGCGTTTCATGGTTCAAACATGCGTTTGGAACATACGTTTGATTTGTTTTCACGCAAGCTTTATTTTCCACCGTTGGCCGGCGATCGGTCCGCGGATTGGTGTTGTCCGGTCCCGGCAAAATGCGGGTTGGCGGCAGGCGGCCGGATCAAGGTCGAATGCAAATGGGCTTGCCTTTGGCGATGACTCGTGCAAATAAGACCGCCGGTCTGTTTTGCTCTGGGGGGGGCGACCGGCGAAATGGGAGAGATGGCCGAGTGGTTGAAGGCACACGCCTGGAAAGCGTGCATACTCCAAAAGGGTATCGAGGGTTCGAATCCCTCTCTCTCCGCCACTTTTGATTCCGCTATTTTGACCGGGCGGATTTGCTTTTGCCGAACAGGGCCTGGTCCAACGAAAAGCGGCCGCCGCCCGCAATCAAAAGTGCGACATAACCCGCCGAGTAAATAAACGCCAGTTCGCCCATTCCGCTCGCCGCCTTGTGAACCATGATAAAGGCGACACCGAGGTCTATGACCAGCGTCAAGGCGGCAAAGCGTGTCAAAAGTCCCATGGCCAGCAGCAGGGCGCCCGCCGTTTCCGCAAACGTCACCAGTGCCAGGCTCGGCGCCGGGCCAATGCCCAACGGGTCGGGGAATTTTGAAGACAGGGCGCCAAAATGATTCAGCTTGTCCAGGCCGTGGTTGAAAAACATCGCCAAGCCGAGCCAAAGCCGGAGCACCAGCAGTCCGAGACTGGCCAGCGTGGAATCGTTTCCGGGAGCGAATAGTCTTTTCATGAGTTTTTTGTGTCGCCGTCAAACCACGTGCATCAAATCCGCCCTATCGTAACGCACCTTCGCCAAGCCGGCGTATTTGTCATTGGCCGAGCGATAACCCAAAGCGCAACAAACGACCGCGGCATAACCGCTGTTTTCCAAACCAAGCACGCGGTCGTAATCCGACGGCGAAAAACCCTCCATCGGGCAGGCATCCACGCCCAGGACAGCGGCACAAGTCATGAGATTGCCGAGCGCGATATAAGCCTGCCGCGTCGCCCATTCGTGCGCGATTTTGCCGCGCGGGCCGTTCACCAGATCGCCAACCATCATGCCGCGATAGGCGCTGAGCGATTCCGCGGGGAGTTTGCGCAGGCGGCTGGTGAGGGCAATGAACTGGTCCACGTCCGCCTCGGTCATTGTGTTGCGCGCGGTGAACACGACATAGTGCGAACAATCCACGACTTGTTTTTGGTTCCACGAATGCGGGAGCAACTCCGCGCGTTTGGCCGGGTGGTTTATGAGCAGAAAGCGGTAGGGCTGCAAACCGTAGGAACTGGGCGAGAGCACCAGCGCCCGTTCGAGGGCCGACCAGAGCTCGGCGGGGATTTTTTTGTCGGGATCAAAAACTTTTGTCGCGTAGCGCCATTGCAGCGCGGCGAGCAGCTGTTGGGTGGTGATTGGATTCATGGTTTAAATTGGCAATTTTGTCCGTTGAAAGTGGCATAAGTCCAAGGAAAAGCAAATCATCGGATGGAAATTTCACTGTCGTTTTGACTTTCGGCGACGGGCGGGGCAGTTTCTACGGCATGAATTTGCCGGTTCTTCGCGTCCGGCGCGCGACCACGGACGACCGTCAAAGCCTCACGGCGTTGTGGCAGTCCATGCTCTTGCCGGCCAGGGAACTGGAAAGGCGCCTGACTGAATTTCAAGTGGTTGAAACCGCCGCCGGCAAGCTGCTCGGGGCCGTTGGCATTCAAATCGTCCGGCAACATGCGTGGTTGCACAGTGAAAGTTACCTTGATTTCGCCCATGCCGACGCGGCGCGGGAACTGTTTTGGGACCGCATCCGAACGCTCGCGGCGAATCACGGAGTGTTCCGGCTTTGGACGCAGGAAAGCTCCCCCTTTTGGTTCCGACTGGGGTTCCGCTCCGCCGCCGCCAAAAAACTTTCCGACCTGCCTGCGGAGTGGCAGTCAGCCCGCGGCGAATGGTTCATGCTCCAGCTTAAGGATGAAGAAACCATCACCAACGCGTTGGACCAGGACTTTGCCGCCTACCTGTCAGCGGAAAAGCAAAACACCGAACGCGCTTTTCAGCAGGCCCGCCGGTTAAAAACCGTCATCACCGTCATCGGCTTCCTGATCGGCATTCTTTGCTTTGGCGTTGTGGCTTATCTCCTCATCCATCACAACCCGTTTTCAGCGGGTCAATGACGGCAACGTGAATTCATCCGCGTGAGACCAACCTCAGCCTCACTACGGTTCAAAAACCTTCATTTTACAGGGTTTTCACTGTCTTGAATCTTAGTGAAACATAGTGCTTGCATACGGTCTGCATACGGTTTAAGCTGTCTGCATGGCTTGGCTCTATCAAAGGCCCGACTCGAAAAGATGGTGGATAGGCTACCGCGTGAACGGCAAACAGGTTTTGCGCTCGACCAACACGGCAGACCGCAAACAGGCCGAGCGCGAGCTGGCGAAGCTCAACGCCATTTCCCAGGCGCACGCGGCGGGCAGCTTGACGGATGAATTTGTCGCGTTGCTGACGCGCAAATCCTCGTCCGGCGATTCGCTCCGTGGCGCTGTCAAGCAATGGCTGGATGAATGCAAGGATTTATCCGAGCGCACGCTGCCGGGTTATCGCGGCGTGTCGGAAGAATTTTGCCAGTATGTCAATGCGACGGACACCGCGCCGTTGCTCCGCGATATTCGGCCTGAAAGCGTGGCCGCGTTCATCAGGGCCAAACGCGCCAAGACTTCAGCCGCGACCGCCAACGCGAACCGCCGGATTCTTTCGGGCTTTTTCTCCTACTGTGTCCAAAATCAAATGCTGTCCGTTTCTCCCGTGCCCACGGCACGCGCCTTGAAGCTGGACAAGGATAGCACCAATGGACGCCGTGCCCTGACGCTGCCTGAATTGAAAACGCTTTACAGCAAGGCACCAAACGATTTTTGGCGTTACATGATTCTGGCCGGCACGCTCACCGGGCAAAGGCTTGGCGACTTGGCAACACTGCGTTGGGCTGCGATTGATTTCGACCGGGATCAAATCCGGCTGACGGCTCGCAAGACCGGGCGGGCCGTAGTCATTCCTTTGCATCCAACGTTAAGCGCGTTCCTGCTGCAATTAAGAGACAGGGCAGGGGCGGCAAAGCCAAGTGACCCGATATGGCCGGACAAGGCCCGTCTTTATGATGAACGCGGAGCCGGGCCGATTTCGCATGAGTTTTATGACGACGTGCTTGTTCCCGCCGGTCTGGTCACGTCAAGGCCGCGTAAGACGGAGCGCGAAAATGGCCAGCCAGCCGCCAGCCGCAAGGCATCCGAAATCAGCTTTCACTGTCTGCGACACACGTTTGTTTCATTGCTGAAATTGACCGGAGCGAGCCAATCCACGGCGAAGGAACTGGCGGGACATCACAGCGATGAAATTTCCGACTTATACACCCACAACGACGAAGCAACCCTGACGCGAGCAATCAAACAACTGCCGCCAATCGCAAAATGAAAAAGCCGTCACCACAAAAGGCGCGCGAAGAAGATGTTCAACGCGCCGTAACTTTGGCTTATTGCAGAAAACCGCGCCGGAAATTTTGGGCTTGGCTCTTGGCCGGACACTGGCGCGAATATGTAAAGGCAAAGGGGCAAAATGCGGCGATTACTCGGCAGGTGATTTCGGACTTAAAATTCCATTTACCCATGACAGGACTTGTCGGAATGGTTGTTGATTGCGTACGGAGCGGAAACGCGGACAAGCTGCACGCTTTCGCAGATTATTTAACCGGCAACAAACTGGATGCTGGCCCGAACATTCCAGAACGCTACCGGCCACACGACAAGATTAGGCTTTGGCTGGCGCTAAAGCACACTCCGAATAAAAAGGGAATCCTGCCGTCTTACACACACGATGATTTACTTGACGATGCCGCAGCGCATGGACTGAAGATGGACGAGCGCCAGTTGCGCCGACTAATGGACGAAGCCGGATTCAGCTTCAAACATTCCCGCTCACAATAGGACATTCTCAAATTATCCTGTCCTACCGTGTGGCCGTCATGCCGTGCGATAGTCGCGGCATGGGTAAAGAAAAATCAGTTGAACGCACTACGGCTCAAAACGCAGACGCGCAAAGTTTTGATTTGTGCCGACTTACCAAAAGCAAAGCCACGGTTGACATTTGCAGCAACACGATTCGCCAATACGCCAAAGAAGGCTTGAACCTTTACCGGCGCGGCAAGGCGGTTTTTTTCAGCAAGTCTGAACTGGCCGCGTTTATCCGAAAAGGCGCGGTGCAATCGTGAGCAAAAGTTTTCTCCGCAAAAGCGCCGCGAGCAAGAGCACGATTCGCCGAATTGAAGCAATTCTCCGGCGCGGCCCGCGTGTGACAAAAAAATCGCTCCGCTCTTGGCAGCGGGAAAAGTTACAGGAAGGGAGTGTCACAAATGGATGCTAACGGCAACGGCGCTTTGGGAGAAATTGAATCCGTTTCCGCAACCGCTGGCGCGGCGGCGGACTTGAAAAAGGCACGGCGGCGCAAATCTTCTTTCCGCGCGAACATCACTGACCGCTTGCCGCCTCATTCATACGAGACTGAGGACGAAATTTTGAGAAACATTTTACAAAGCGGCCATCTGACAAAAACGCGGATTGTCTTGGCGGCGCTTCTCACGTTGCGTGGCGCGGAGACGTGCGAATCAGCAGCCGAGGCCGTTGGCGTGAGTCGTTCCACGATTTCACGCGCCAGAGACGATTTGATTGCCAAATTTCATAAGGCCATGCAAGCAAGCCACAAGTGACTTTTTTGCACGGGTTCGGTCTATAGGTAGGAAGATATGAAAGTTTTGCAAAAAATTAACTTATTCGGGACGGCAAAAACGATGAATCGGCTCAGCGGCATGGCGAGCTTGAACACGTCCGGCTGGCGTCTGACGATTGAATGGCCTGCCGTGCTTTTACCGAATGGAGAACGATATGATTGAAGGAACAAAAGAACGACCTATCGCTGGCAGAGTCTTCGCACATGGAAAGTATTTCATGTGTTGCTCCCCTCGTCAGTCTGCCGTCCAGATTGCTGCGGAGATTGAACGTTCAAAACCAAGCTTTGGAATGGTAAGTCTGCTAGTGACTTATCAGAAAGAAATTGGACAGCCTCTTTCAAATTTCCAAGAGTTCTTCGTTTCTCATCTAGCGACCAAAATGTAATCGTCATTGGAACGGAACAAATTAAGCCCATATTAGCCAGAAAAGCTTCTGCCGCCTCGACGTTCTTTAATTTTCGAGAAAAATCAGCAAACGCGACGAATTTAATACCATCATCCGTTGTCAGAATTGCTGCTTTGATCAAGGAATCAGCCATGAATTTCTGCCTTTGCGCTTTCCCGCTACAACACCGGCCTGCTTCACCACGTTAGCCACGCCAAGCCGCAACACACCGTCCGCGATGCTGACACGGCCCGGCGCGTCCTAGGGCTTTAATAAACGATTTCACGTTCTTGAACAATGGTGAATGATTCGACCGTCTAACATACGCATTACATACGTTATGCCATTTGCGGCCCGGCTGAAAATTGATAAAATCATTGTTTTTATTGAACAAAAGTGAAGTTAAAGCGACGGCTTAAAATCGTCCGAGTGATACGAACTCCGCACCATCGGGCCGCTGGCCACGTGAACAAAACCCAGCTCCCCGGCGCGGACCTTGTATTCCGCGAATTTTTCCGGCGCGACAAATTCCACGACCGGCAGATGTTTTAACGTCGGTTGCAAATACTGGCCGAGGGTAAGAATGTCGCAACCCGCCGCGCGCAAATCTTGCATGGCCGTCAGCAATTCTTCCTCCGTCTCGCCCAAACCAAGCATCAGCCCGGATTTGGTGTAAATCGTATCGCCGCGCCGGGCCTTCACTTTCCGCAAAACGCCCAGAGAACGGTCGTAAGTGGCGCGATGGCGCACGTCCGGCGTCAAGCGACGCACCGTTTCGAGGTTGTGATTGAAAATGTGCGGGTTCGCCGAAAGCACGGTTTCGATGGATTCATCGTGGTCGTTGAAATCCGGCACCAATACTTCGATGACAATGCCGGGATTCAATTCACGCACGCTTTCAATCGTCTGTCGGAAATGAGCCGCACCGCCGTCCGCCAGATCGTCGCGCGCCACGGCGGTAATGACGATGTGGCGCAGCCGCATTCGCCGCGTGGCCTCGGCGACGCGCAGCGGCTCGTCCGCTTCCAGCGCGAGCGGCTTGGCCGTGGACACCGCGCAAAAGCCGCACGCGCGTGTGCAACGGTCGCCGGCAATCATGAACGTCGCCGTGCCTTTGCTCCAGCATTCCCAATGGTTCGGGCACCTGGCGCTTTCACAGACGGTGTGCAGCTTCAGCTCGCCCAGCAGGCTGCGCGTGCGCGCGAAGCGGTCCGACGTGGGCAGCGTGATGCGCAGCCATTCCGGCAGGCGCGGGCGGGGTTTTAGCTCGGTTGCAGTCATTTTGTCAGGTCACGGATAAACGCGGATTAAACCCAGAGAACTGTGCTAACCACCAGTCTGCTTCTCGTAATTCTCCGGCGACAACAGTGCATTCAGTTCAGCGGGATTGCTCAATTTAATTTTGAAGAACCAGCCGCCGGCGTAAGGCTCGGTGTTCGCCAGCGCCGGGTTGTCCACGACGGCTTGGTTGGTTTCCAGAATCTCGCCGCTCACCGGCGAATAAATGTCACTGGCGGTTTTCACGGATTCCACCACCGCGCAACCGTCGCCACTTTTGACCTTTTTGCCGGTTTCCGGCAGCTCGACAAAGACGATGTCGGTCAATTCATGCTGGGCGTGGTCGGTGATGCCGACGGTGGCCGTGTCGCCGCTGACGCGGACCCACTCGTGAGATTTCGTGTATTTCAGATCAGAAGGAACGTTGCTCATAAATTTTGGCGGCAGCTTACGGGAACGATGCCAATTGGCTCAAGAGAATCCGCAATTCGGTGCCACCAGCCGAAGGCAGCGCAAGGCTATTGATTTTGGTTAAGTATTTTTTGCTGATTTTGGTCTATCATTTTCTGGTTTTGTTTAATGATCGCATCGTACCGGCGCTGGTTCGTTTGCTGCTCCTGTTCTTCGGGCGTCTGGCACCCGCCCAGCAGCGCGATTGAAACAACAGCAAGGAGAATTAAAATAAACGGCTTCATGGTCTAACGGGTTGGTAAATCGGTTTCTTGACAACCAGGGCAGGGGAGCATTTGCCGCGAATTTCAATTTCGATCCGCGTGCCCGGTTTGGCCCATTCCGGCGGCACATAACCCATGCCGATGCCGATGCCCAGCGACGGACTTTGCGTGCCGCTGGTGACTTCGCCAACTTTAGCGCCGTTCGTCCAAATGGGATAATGCGGCCGCGGGGGCGCGGATTTTCCGGTCATTTTGAAGGCAACCAACTTTTTCTCAACGCCCCGGGCCTTTTGATCGGCGAGAACCGCGCGCCCAATAAATTCACCTTTATCGAGCGAAACGTAAAATCCAAGCCCGGCTTCAATCGGCGTTGTGGCTTCGTCCAATTCGTGGCCGTACAGTGGATAGCCAACTTCCGTGCGGAGCGTGTCGCGCGCGCCAAGGCCGCAAGGTTTGATTCCCAATGGACGGCCGACGGAAAGAATGGTGTCCCAAACTTGCCGCATGGAATCGTCGCGCCCGATGATTTCAAACCCGTCCTCACCGGTGTAACCGGTGCGCGAAACCAGCACGTCGCTGCCCTGGACGGAAAAGCCGGCAATCTGGTTCTTTTTCAAGTCCGTGACGCGTCCCACCCGGGTCGCGCAGTTCGAGCCGCCCGCGAGGCATTGGTTAATGAATTCAGGAACGCGCGGGCCTTGCACGGCCACGGCGGCGTATTGATGCGAAGCGTCGGTGAGTTTGAGTTCGCCGGAGAATTTTGCCGCCTGCGCCTGCAGCCATGCGACATCGGCCTCGATGCGCGAGGCATTGATGATGAGCAGATAAACTTCATCCGAGAGCCGGTAGGCGTAAAGATCATCAATCACGCCGCCGCGCTCGTTGCACATCAGGGTGTATTGGCCCTGGCCGGACACGTGTTTGCGGAGGTCGTTCGTCAAAACGTGGTTGAGAAACTCCGCCGCGCCCGCGCCGCTGACGGTGACTTCCCCCATGTGCGAAATGTCGAAAATCCCGGCGGCATTGCGGACGGCGAGGTGTTCCTCGACGATGCTCGTGTATTGCACGGGCATTTCCCAGCCGCCAAAATCAACCAGCTTCGCGCCGAGTTTTTGGTGCGCGGGAAAAAGTGCGGTGCGTTTGAGCATGAAAATCTTTTCCGCGAATTTAGCAAATTGGCGCCAACCAAGAAACAATTTGTGACAGTTAGCGTAATTCGCGGAAGTTTGGTCATCCCCATTTTTCCGTCTTCATCTGCTCTTTGGACACGCCCATGCCGCGCAGCACCACTTCCTCGGCAAACTCGACCAGCGGGTTGGGGCCGCACGCATAGAAAATCGTTTTGGGCAGTTCTTGAACGTGTTCCCTCACCCATTCGGGCGTGATGCGACCCGCGCGGCCGTTCCAGGAATGTTCCGGCTTCAAGCGCGTGCAGGTGACGTAAAATTTGAAGTTGGAATTTTCCTGTTCCAACTGGCGGAATTCGTTGTTGAAGATGATGTCGCCGGGCGTGCGGACGCTGTAAAGCACGGTGATTTTCGTCTCCAATTTGCGCCGGGTGGCTTCGCGCACAAAGCCGCGAAAGGGTGTCACACCCGACCCGCCGGCGACGCAAATAAGATGTTTGTCCGGCTCATAGACGGGCAGAAATTTTCCGACCGGCGGAATGACAACCAACTGGTCACCGGCCTTCGCCCAATCCACCAGGCGCGTGCCCATCTTGCCGTCGCGTTTGACGGTGACTTCGTAAGCGCCGCGGTCCAGCGCGCAGGACGACAGGGAATAGGCGCGTTTGTAGTTTGGCGTGTCCGGCCAGTAAAGCGTGATGAATTGTCCAGTCTTGAAGTCGGGGTTGTAACCGTCCGTCCATTTGAGGCGGATGGTTTTGGTGTCTGGCAACTCCATGGTCACCGATTCAATCAGCATTTCAGTTACTTCTCTGGCCATAATAAAAAAACTAACTCTAGCGGTTCCCTCAAGCGACGGCAAGCACGCGCTGCCAAACTGGACGATTTTCGCGACATTTTTCCCACCGGTGAATGCCACCCGCGTGTATTCGCAGCTTGAAGGTAAATACCGCGCAAGGCTCAACCAGTATTGCCCTTTTCTTAACAAATCTTGAACTGCTTCAAACTGCCGGCTGGCTCCCGGCAGGTCCCAGCCGCGCGAGGACTTCCTGGGCGAGCAATTCATACGCCGCCGCCCCGGAACTGTATTTGTCGTAATGAATGATCGGTTTGCCGAAACTCGGAGCCTCGGCCAGCCTTGTGCTGCGCGGGATGACGGTTTCAAACACGCGCGCCCCCAGCAGGTTTCGCACTTCGCCGACGACTTCGTTTGAGAGTTTGGTCCGGCCGTCGAACATCGTCATGACGACGCCAAAGATGTCGAGGCGCGGATTGACGCCCGTTTCCCGCAATTGCGTCAAGCACCCGGTTCATCATCGAGATGCCCTCGAGGGCGTAATACTCGCATTGCAGCGGCACGAGCAAACCGTCGCTGGCGGCAAAGGCGTTCAGCGTCAGAATTCCCAGTGACGGCGGGCAATCTATGAAAACCACGTCGAACCGGCCACTGTCCAAAACCGGCTTGAGCGACGCCCGCGACGCGGAGGAGATGATTTTCCAGGCGCGCCAGTTCGAGGTCGGCGGCGCACAAATCCACTTCGCTGGGGACGATTTCGAGGCGCTCGAAGGAGGTGGTTTTGATTTTGTCGAGCAGGCCGCCTTCGCCCAGCAGGACGCGATAGGCGCTGGCGCCTTCGGTTTTTTCCAGGCCCAATCCGCTGGTGGCGTTGGCCTGCGGGTCAAGGTCGAAGAGCAGCACGCGCTGGCCGAGGGCGGCGAGGCAGGCGGCCAGATTGACGGCGGTGGTCGTCTTCCCCACGCCGCCTTTTTGGTTGGCGACGGCGATGACTTTGGTTGGCACCCGCCCGATTTAATGAAAAGGGCGGCGGCGTTTCAAGTTTACAAGCGCACAAAGCGCCTTGAGCCTCGCCGAGGAATTCGAGTTGCGTTGAAGGGAAAACTTAATTGCCCGCCGGATAGGAATAGTTCACGAACTGCGCGCCCAGTGGAATTTGGCCAAGGGGAGGGGTATAGGTGGACTGAAAATTTATGAGCGGGTTGGTGCTGTTATCGGCAACCATCATTTGATTGACGGGCTGCGGCAGCACCGCCGGGGTGGCGGACGCAAATGAAGCGACTGGGGCATCTTCTTGGGTGGCCGGTTGCAGAAATGCCTGGGATACGGATTCCGGCCGTTGCGCGACCACGGCCCCAAACAGCAGCAACAGGCAGAGGGCCGTGGCAAACCCGCCCGCGAACACCGGCTTGGTCTCAAACCCTCAAGCCATCTCAACAACCAAGGCATCCCGGCAAACAAACGTTCCGACAGGCTGGCCGGGGCTTCGGCTTCTCCGGCGCGAATGCGCGCCATCACCTGGCGTGAAAAATTATTAAAATATCCCGGGGGCGGCGTTTCATGGCGCTTGAGCGCCAGCAAACGGCGTAACGACTCAAAATTTGGTTGATTCTCGCTCATGTTGCTCTTGTTCATGTTGGTTTCAAATAATCGGACAACCAAGCCTGCAATTGCTGCCGCGCATAAAACAGCCGCGACCGCACCGTGCCAATGTTGCATTCCATGACTTTCGCGATTTCATCGTGCGACAAGCCCTGCACATCATGCAGGACGACGACCAATCTATGGGGTTCTGACAGCTTCAGTAACGCCGCGTTCAATTTTTCCTGAAGTTCGGTCAAACCCGCCTCCCGCCGCGGCGTTTTATCGGAAATCAGTGCGACCAAATCCGGGTCATGCTCGGCGTTGAAATCCAAGTCATTCAGGCTCAAATGGATGCGGTTCTTGCGCTGTTTGAGGAAATTAATCGTCTTATTGACCGCAATCCGGTAAAGCCAGGTGTAAAAACTGGAGCCGCCTTTGAATGATTTCAAGCGCCTGAAACGCCTTGATGAATGATTCCTGCGCGAGGTCGTTGGCGTCCTCGTGATTGGAGGTCATGTGATAAATCGTCGCGTAAATGCGCTCCTGATAACGCTGCACGAGTTCGTCGTAAGCCGCCAAATCACCCTGGCGCGCCGCTGCACCAGCGCGGCCTCTTCGGCTGGCACGGAAGTCTCCGAGTCCTTGCGTGCGACTGGTTCGGCCATAATCATGTTATTTAACACAAACAGCCAAAGCGTCGGTTTGTTGCGCTAAAAAATCAGCCAACTTTAAAAGACCGGCGCGGCCATTCGACTCCGGCAGGCCGCGCAATGCCCGGCGGGCCTGGTCCAAAAAATGAGCGATCACTTCCCGCGTTGGCTCAAACGTTTCGTATTTATCCAGCATTTCGTTGACCACGGGAAAATTCTCCGGCTGCCAATCCTGACCAGGTTTTCCAGACGCGCGCGGTCGGCGGCATTGGCGCGCTCCCAAGCCAGCAAAACCGGCCAGGTCAATTTGCCCTTGGCCAAATCCGTGCCGAGCGATTTTCCGGCCGCTGCTTCCGAACCGAACAAGTCCACGCAATCGTCATAAACCTGATAAGCCGTGCCAAATGCGGCGCCGAACTGCCGCAGCGCCGTGCGATGTTCCGGTTTGGCCCCGCCCAGAAATCGCCGCCAAATCGCATGAAAGCGTGAACAATTCGGCGGTTTTCATTTCAATCACCCGGAAATATTCACGCCGCGACACCTGGAATTTCCGGCGATGCTGCGTCTGCAAAATTTCGCCGGAACAAACGGTGTTGGTCGCCATGGCCACGGCGCGGCAAACTTCCGGCGTCGGAAAACTGGCCGCCAGCTTCAACGCCTGCGCAAACAGGCAGTCGCCAAACAACACCGCAATTTCGTTGCCCCAGTTCGCCGCCAGGGTGGGCTGGCCGCGGCGGATTTCGGCCTCGTCCATCACGTCGTCATGCACCAACGTGGCCAGATGGACCATTTCAATGATGACCGCCGCGTTGACGTGCGCGTCGGTGGTTTCGCCGATGGAATTGGCCGCCAGCGCGACGAGCGTCGGGCGCAAATGTTTGCCGCTCCCGTTCAGGGCATATTGGGCGTAGGGAACGATTTTCGGGTCAAAACCGTTGACCTGCTCGATCAATTGTTGCGTGACCGCCTGGAGAAATGGCTCCAGCGGTTCCACGATTTGTTTCCAGGAACGGTTCGGGTTGGCTTTGAGCGCATCAGCCGCCTCCGCTCTCGCCACCTTTGGTTCAGCAGCCAGCATTCGGTGCGAAATCTACGGTTAAGAAGCCACTTAGTCAAACTACTTAAATTCGGCGCGCGAAACTGGAGAGCCGGGCGGCGGCGGCGGGGGGCCTAAAGTTTGAAATTCCATCCCGCGGTTGCATACTTTTCCACCGCGAGTTTGTGCGTCTCCGGCCCCGTAAAATCATCCGACCCGGCGGTGGCCTCCCAAACTTTGCCCAATTCGCTTTTCAAGCGGGCCGCCGGCGCCTTCACATTGGTCAGGAAATCAATGTGATTCCGGTGGTTGCGGTAGCCGGGTTGCTGGGAAGGCATTCGCAACAAGTCATTTACCAGCGGCAGATCGAAGTTGAGCAGAAATGTTCCATGAAAGAGCAGGGAACGCTTTTGGCGGCGCTGGGAATTGCCGGAAAACTTGCGCTCGCCGAGCGCCAAATCCGTGTGGCCGCGGATCGTGACCGCCGGTTGCCCCCGCGATGCGGGACCGATCACGGATTCAACGGCCGCGCGGTTGTGTTCCATGATGAATTTGTTCGCGCTGGCAATGCTGGCGAGCGCGGGGTGCGCGGCGATTTGCAAAATCAGCGTGTAATTCAAGCAGCCCGGCCCTTGCAAAACCGTTCCGCCGCCGGAACTACGGCGAAAAATTGGAACCTTCCTCGCGGCGCAGGCCGCGACCTCAACCTCCGCCTCCACTTTGTTCGCGTAACCCACCACCACAAAATATTCGCGCGGTTCCCAAAATCGGAGGACCTCCGCGCCGCCGGCTTCGCCCCGGTTGAGCAATGCCTCGTCACATGCGAGGTTCTCGGCGGGCGAGGTGAATGTGTGGTCGCAATAGTTCATCTTAGGCGCGCTGATTTCTCTGGCTTCGGGTGGGCGGGCATGGTTTAATTTTCGGCGCCTTTCGCGCCATTGAGAAAGAAGTGGATAACACAGTGGAAGTTGAGAAAAAAGAAATTTACGAACCGCGTTCCGGCGTTGCCGGCCGCCCCAGCGGGGGCAACGGCGACAAATGGAGCCAGTCGCTGCAATCGGTCTTTGAACTCGCGTTGGAGAGCCAGGGACCGGAACGCACGGCGCGTCTGCTGGAAAAACTCGCGGGCCAATTGCGCTCCGCGCCGCGGGGCGTCCATACCCCCTACCTCAACACCATCCCGCCGGAACAACAGCCGCCGTTTCCGGGCGACCGCGACCTCGAACGGCGCATCAAGAGTTACATCCGCTGGAATGCCATGGCGATGGTGGTCAAGGCCAACTCGACCACGAATGTCGGCGGACACATCTCGACCTTTGCCTCGTCGGCGACGCTTTACGAAGTCGCCTTCAACCATTTTTTCCGCGGCCGGACGGAAAGCTTTCCCGGCGACATTGTTTATTTTCAAGGGCACGCCGCTCCCGGGATGTATGCGCGGGCGTTTCTCGAAGGCCGGCTGGACGAACGGCATTTGCAGAATTTCCGCCAGGAACTCGCCGAGGGCGGCGGACTGTCGTCGTATCCGCACCCGTATTTGATGCCGGAATTCTGGCAGTTTCCAACGGTCTCGATGGGCCTCGGTCCGATCCTGTCGCTGTACCAGGCCCGGTTCAACCGCTATCTCCAGGCGCGCGGCCTGGTGAACTGGACCGAGGAACCAAAGTCTGGGCGTTTCTCGGCGACGGCGAAAGCGACGAGCCGGAAACGCTCGGCGCCATCACGCTCGCGGCCCGTGAAAACCTCGACAATCTGATCTGGGTCATCAACTGCAATTTGCAGCGGCTGGACGGCCCGGTGCGCGGCAACGGCAAAATCATCCAGGAACTGGAAGGTTTGTTCCGCGGCGCGGGCTGGAACGTCATCAAGGTCATTTGGGGCACCGATTGGGATGAATTGCTCGCGCGCGACAAATCCGGCTTGCTGCTCCAGCGCATGGAGGAAGCCGTGGACGGCGATTACCAGAAGTATTCCGTCGAACCGGGCAGTTACACGCGCAAACATTTTTTCGGCAAATACCCCGAATTGCTCGAATTGGTGAATCACCTGACCGACGAGCAGATTCACAAGCTGCTGCGCGGCGGTCATGACGCCCGCAAAATTTACGCCGCCTATAAGGCGGCGGTGGAACACAAAGGCCAGCCGACGGTGATTCTCGCCAAAACGGTCAAGGGCTACGGTCTCGGCGAAGCCGGCGAAGGCCGCAACATTTCGCATCAGCAGAAAAAGATGAATGAAAAGGAGCTTCGCGAATTCCGCGAACGCTTCAAAATTCCCATCAGCGATGATGTCATCGCCGAAACGCCATTTTTCCGTCCGCCGCCCGACAGCCCGGAAATCAAATATCTGCTCGAACGGCGCAAGGCGCTGGGCGGCTTTTTGCCGGAACGCAAAGTAACCGCCGCGCCACTCGACGTGCCGCCGCTGGATTACTTTGCCGAATTTTTCAAAGGTTCCAGTTCGGAAGCCTCGACGACGATGGCGTTTGTCCGGCTCGTCAGTGTCCTGCTGCGGCACAAGGGAATCAGCAGGAACCTGGTGCCGATTATTCCCGATGAAGCACGAACCTTTGGCATGGATGCGCTATTCAAGGACATCGGAATTTATTCATCCAAAGGCCAGCTTTACGAGCCGGTGGACAGCAAATCGCTGCTTTACTACCACGAAGCGAAGGACGGCCAGATTCTCGAGGAAGGCATCACCGAGGCCGGTTCCATGGCATCCTTTATCGCGGCGGCCACATCTTACGCCACGCACGGCGTGCCGATGGTTCCGTTTTACATTTACTACTCGATGTTCGGACCGCAGCGCGTTGGCGATTTGTTCTGGCTCGCGGGCGACATCCGGGCGAAGGGCTTTTTGCTCGGCGCCACCGCCGGACGCACCACGCTCAACGGCGAGGGCCTGCAACATCAGGACGGCCACAGCCTGCTGCACGCGAGCACCATTCCCACGTGCCTGCCTTACGATCCGGCGTTTGGTTATGAACTCGCCGTCATTATTGCCGATGGCCTGCGCCGGATGTATGTCGAAGGCGAGGACATTTTCTATTACCTCTCGCTCTACAACGAAAATTATGCCATGCCGCCGATGCCCGCCGGCGTCGAGGACGGCATTTTGAAGGGGCTGTATAAATTCAAACCCGGCCCGGAACTTTCCCTCTCCCATCCGTTGGGAGAGGGTGGCCGGAGGCCGGGTGAGGGCACCAAAGCCCACATCTTCGGCAGCGGACCGATCATCAACTCGGCGTTGAGGGCGCAGGAAATTCTCGCGGAACGCTACGGCGTATCCGCCGATGTCTGGAGCGCGACCAGCTACAAGCTGCTCCGCACCGACGCCATCCGTTGCCAGCGCTGGAACATGCTGCACCCGGCGCAACCGCCAAAAAAATCCTACATCGAGGAATTGCTCGCGAAAGAGCAGGGGACCTTCGTCGCGGTGTCCGACAATATCCGCACCGTGCCCGACCAGATTGCGCCGTGGGTGCCGGGTGGCTTGATGACGCTGGGCACGGACGGCTTTGGCCGCAGCGACACGCGCGCCCGCCTGCGCCGCTTCTTTGAAATTGACGCCGAATCCACCGTCATTGGCACGCTTTACGCCTTGGCGGAAAAAGGACAAATCGAGAGGCAAATCGTTGAGAAGGCCATCAAGGATTTGGGCGTTAATCCCGAAAAAATCCAGCCGCAGATAGTTTAGGCGGAAAGTGCGTCCCCAATAGAATTTCGTACTCGTGTTGCTTTCTCTTTATTGTCAGTGAAAATTATTTCTGGAAAATGGCGGTGTTTTCCGCCATGTTGCGCGGCCTGTTGATTTATGGATGTGAAACTTCCCAAACTGGGTGAGGGCGCCGATTCCGGCGTCGTGGTCAATGTCTTCGTGAAGGAAGGCGACGCGGTCGCCAAAGGCCAGCCCATCATCGAACTCGAAAACGAAAAAGCCGTGGCCTCGATTCCGTCCACAGGCGCCGGCACGGTTGCAAAAATCCATGTCAAACCCGGTGATAAAATCGGCATTGGCCAACGCCTGATAACATTGAATGAAAGCGGCGGGCCGTCCACCGAACCTGCGCCCACGGCCAGGCGCGCTCCGGTAGCAGCAGCGCCTGAACCTGAGGTTGTCGAAGACGAGGACGAGAACGAGGAAGAACAGGCAGTTCCGACCGCGGCGCCGTCGGTGCGCCGGGTCGCCCGCGAGTTGGGCATTGATTTGTCCAAGGTGCGCGGCAGCGAGCCGGGCGGACGCATCGTCATTGGCGATGTGCGCGCTTACATTCAACGCCTGATGAAGGCCGCCGCCAAGCCCGCGTCCGGCGCTGCCGGGCGCTCCGGCCAAACCGCCCGCCGAACAGATTGATTTTTCCCAATGGGGGCCGGTGACGAAAAAACCGCTGACGCCGCTGCGCCAGGTCATCGTGCGGCGGATGTCGGAAAGTTGGAACGCCGTTCCGCGGGTCACGCAATTTGACGAGGCCGACTTCACGCAGTTGAATGCGTTGCGCAAGAAGTTTGGGCCTAAATATGAGAAACAGGGTGTGCGATTGACGCTGACGCCGCTGGTGCTCAAGGCGCTGGTGGAGACATTGAAAAAACATCCGATCTTCAATTCCAGCCTTGACGAAGTGGCCAACGAAATTGTCATCAAAGATTATTTCCACATCGGCATCGCGGTGGACACGGAACAGGGCCTGATTGTGCCGGTCATTCGCGACGTGGACAAAAAGTCGGTCCTGGATCTGTCCAAGGAACTGGAACAACTCGCGCAAAAGGCGCGCGACCGGAAAGTGTCCGGCGACGAACTCAAAGGCGGCACATTCACCATTTCCAATCAAGGCGCGATTGGCGGCGCGCATTTCACGCCGATCGTGAACAAACCCGAAGTCGCGATCCTCGGCCTTGGCCGCGGCGCGCTGAAGCCGGTCGCCCGCGACGGCAAGGTGGAAATTCGCCTGATGACGCCGTTGGCGTTGTCATACGACCATCGGGTGATTGATGGCGGCACGGCGGCGAGGTTTATCGTGGACCTGGTGGCGGCGTTGCAGGATTTCAAGGAAGCAGCGGTAAAAATTTAATTTATGGACACCATCAAAACTGAAATCGTGGTCGTCGGCGCGGGGCCGGGCGGTTATGCGGCGGCATTTTACGCGGCGGACCTGGGCAAAAAGGTCATCCTCGTTGAACGCGAGAAACGGCTGGGCGGTGTTTGTCTGAATCGCGGCTGCATTCCGTCGAAGGCGTTGCTGTACGCGACGCACCAGATTGTCAGCGCGCGCGAATCGGCGCATCGCGGCATTACCTTTGCGGAGCCCAAAGTGGATTTGGACAAGCTCCGCGCGTGGAAGGAATCCATCTTGGAGAAGCTCGGCGGCGGCGTGGCCGCACTCGCCAAAATGCGCGGCGTGCAGGTCATTCAAGGCCGCGGATATTTTGAAGGTTCGCAGACTCTGCGCGTTGAGACCGGGCAGGGGCAGCAGTTCATCCAATTTGAACAGGCCATTCTGGCGGTTGGTTCCCTCGCCGCGATGCCGAAGGCGTTTGACCTGGGCAATCCGCGCGTGATGACCTCGACCGAAGCGCTGGAAATCGAGGACATTCCGGAGAATCTGCTCGTGGTCGGCGGCGGTTACATCGGCATGGAAATGGGGACGGTTTACGCCGGTCTGGGCAGCAAAATTGTTCTGGTCGAGGCGCTGGACAGCATCCTCGTTGGCGCCGATCCCGATCTGGCGCGGCCGGTGGTCGCGAACGCGAAACGCGCGTTCAAGGAAATCCGACTTAAAGCGAAAGTCACCAAAATGGCGACCGTTGGAAAACAAATCAAGGTTGAGATGGAATACAATGGCCAGAAGCTTGCCGAGTTGTACGACCGCGTGCTGGTGGCGGTCGGACGTGTGCCGAACAGCGCCGATCTGGGATTGGAAAACACCAAGGTCGAGCTGGATGAAAAGGGTTTTGTCAAAGTGAATGAACGGCAGCAGACAAACGACCCGAACATCTATGCCATCGGCGACATCGCAGGCGGCATTTTGCTGGCGCACAAGGCAAACAAGGAAGCGCACATCGCCGTCGAGAGCATCCATGGCGAGAACACCGTGCCGCTGGCGGAGATTATTATTCCGGCCGTGGTATTCACCGATCCGGAACTGGCCTGGTGCGGTTTGACCGAGGCCGAAGCCAAAGAGCGCGGACTCAAATATGAGGTTTCGAAATTTCCGTGGGCGGCCTCGGGGCGCGCCCTGTCCTTTGACCGCACGGATGGCGTGACGAAGATGATCATTGATTCCGAAACCGAGCGCGTGCTGGGCGTCGGCATTTGCGGCGCGGGCGCGGGCGAATTGATTGCCGAAGCGGTGCTGGCGATTGAAATGGGCGCGACGGCGGAAGACATTGCCTTGAGCGTGCATCCGCATCCGACCTTGTCGGAGACGCTGATGGAATGCGCCGAGGCATTTTACGGTCACGCGACGCACACCATGTCGAAGAAGCGCGCGTGAGGTGTATCGTCCGCGCCCTGGTTTTAAATTTCGAGGCTGAGAACAGGGAGAACGAGGAGGATTTATTCAGCCAATGTTTCGTGATTGAAATTGCCTGCCGGCGGGATAAGATGATTTTGATGGTCCGGGGCGTAGCGTAGCTTGGTATGCGCGCTTGCTTGGGGTGCAAGAGGTCGTGAGTTCAAATCTCACCGCCCCGACCATTTTGGTGCTGCCCTATTGGACGGACATTTGAGGCGTGAAAGCCAGGTTCATGTCGCCGATTGAAACGTCGAAGGGTTCTCCGGGACGGGCGAGCACCCGCGCCACATTCATGCCTTGGGGTCTGCCGTCAGCGCTCGTGGTTTCCATGGCCAGGATGATTTGGACATTTCCGCTCTTAAGCAAAGTGGGGGTTATGGTGCATTCCTGGTTTTTGCCGAGGTTGATGGTGGTCGAAACATGATTCGAGAGCGGCAGCACACCGAGGTCCTTTGTATTCAAGAGACTCTTCGCAGAAGCCTGGGAGTGGTTGATTTCAGCCGCATGAAGCGTCTGCCCGCCCGGTTTTCTTTGACAGGCCGTCAAAAACATGCCGGTGGAGATGATCAACGCTATTGCGACCGGATTTAGCGCGCGCATATTTCATAAGGCAGCAAGTATCAGGCCGTTTTAAGCCTGAAATTTGGATAAAAATGCGATTTTTGTGAGATAATTACTCGCGATCAAACACCCAGGAATCAGTGGCGGATTTAATCGTCAATCGCAGTCCGTCAGTGTGGGCCGTCATGGATTTGTGCTGGCCATTGCCGGTGAGCGATAACTCGTAATTGGTGCCGTCATTTATCCATTGTCCCTGAAAGGCCAGTTTTTCGGCTACGGTGGCCGCACCATTTTCCACGGTGAAACGCGGCAGGTTTTCCAGATAGGCCTGATGGTCCGCTGCGGCGACAAACACAGTCTTGGCATACGCATTGGACCACAAACTTCGCAGGCCCCTCATTTCCGCGGCCGAAATTTTAGGGTTCGCCACGAGCAGCATGCCCACGCTTACATTGACGTTGAAATCCCATCGTCCTAGAAGTTTTTCAGAAGCATATTGTGCTGATTTGCCGGTTTTGAGGTAATCGTTCAGGTCGTCCCAATTCGCCTGCACGACGCCGA
Organism: uncultured Verrucomicrobiae bacterium; assembly: GCA_963786375.1. Classification (GTDB taxonomy): domain Bacteria; phylum Verrucomicrobiota; class Verrucomicrobiia; order Limisphaerales; family UBA11358; genus UBA11358. The sequence goes on along the minus strand of CAWAYP010000007.1, from coordinate 57,877 downwards.
CAATCGTCGCGGTCAAATTGGTGTTCTTTAGAATCGTCCTGACTTGCGGATTGCTCAACAGTTGGGTGATGGGCGCGAGGTTCTTCCAGGCATTTTGAAAGTCGTTGTTCTGGCCGAGCTGCCTTAAATCGTCGGTTTCGGCCAGCGAAAGAAACGCCGGGTAACTTTCAAGCCGGTCCTTCAACTGGGGGTTTTGGCGCAGCAATCCGGCCAGATCGGCCAGCTGGTAATACATGCCCGGGAATGTCACAACCGAGCGTGCGGCACCGGCCAGACCGGTGTCTTCCAAATCGTTTCCCATTCGATTAACCAGCCGGATCAGGAAGAATTCGTTGCTGGCGGGAGCGATTTGAATCGTCCAATAGCTGATGTTGTAGATGACAAAAGAGGCCAAAATGAGGCAGGCCATGCCGTTCAACAAACCGAGGCACACCCCGAGCCTTGAATTCAATCGCTTCCACAGCGCCAGCCGCAAATCTCCAGCCTTGTATTTGTAGAAAAGATACACCTTCCGGTGGACGAAAAAGCCGACCGCCGTGAACAGGATAAAGATGACGACAAAGGCGATCAATGGCGCGAGCAGCCAGATCAATGTGGGATTTTGAATCCCCACGTGGGGAAATAACGGCTTGAGGAGGTTTCCCAATATTTTGGCAAATAACGCCGCCATCACGATTCCGACAAATGAAATCGCCGTTTGAATGGCGCCCTGGCGAAGGCCAAGGCCAGCACCCCCCGCCAGCAATAGCAAAGCAAGAATCCAAATGGTCATGCCCCAAAATACAAAAATCCGCCCGAAAATAGCACGCGGAAAATGCAACCTAATCGAGAGCGGGATTCCCGCATTGAAACCAGGCGGGGAATGCAGCAGATTGAAGCCGGTGAAAATTTCAATCGTGGTCCCGGCTTTCAACGAAGAACGCCTGCTGGGCACATCGCTCGCCCAAATTAAATCGGCGGCGAGCGTGTTTGCCCGGCGCGATTGGGCGGTTGAATTGATTGTTTGCGACAACAACTCCACCGACCGCACGGCCGAAATTGCGCGAAACGCCGGCGCGTTGGTCACGTTTGAGCCGGTCAATCAAATCGCCCGCGCCCGCAATCGCGGCGCGGCGGCGGCGACCGGCGACTGGCTGGTTTTCGTGGATGCCGATTCGCGTCCCAGCGCGGAATTGTTCGGTGAGGTCGCCAACCAGATTGCTTCGGGCCGATGTCTCGCGGGTGGGGCGACGGTGCGCCTGGACGACTGTCATTGGCTGGCGCAAGGCGTGAATGCGATTTGGAACCTGTTCAGCCGCGGCTTTCGCCTGCTGGCCGGCTCTTTTATTTTTTGCGAAACGGCAGGGTTCCGCAAACTCGGCGGTTTCAGCGAGGAATTGTTTGCCGGCGAAGAATTGGAATTGAGCCAGCGGCTCAAAAAACTGGCGGGTGAAAACGGAAAACGGATCGTCGTTCTCCACCGGCATCCCATCGCCACTTCAGCCAGGAAAGTCTATCTGTATTCGTTCCGGGAACATTTCCGGCTGATAACGCGCGCCGCGTTCAACCGCCGCATCCTGACCAGCCGCGAGGCCTGCCATTTGTGGTACGACGGGCGAAGGTAAATTGTTTACGCCGATGCCGCGGTGGCGATTTTTTGCCGGCCATTGAGAAAATCGAGATATCCGATGAACCGTTGCTTCATTTCTTTGCGCGGCACAATGGCGTCGATCAGGCCGTGGTCGAGCAGAAATTCCGCGGTTTGAAAACCGGGCGGCAATTCGGCTTGCGTCGTGTCCTTGATGACCCGCGGCCCGGCAAAACCAATCATCGCCCCCGGCTCGGCCAAAATGAGGTCGCCCAGGCTGGCATAACTGGCCATGACGCCCGCGGTGGTCGGATGGGTGAGCACGCTCAGATAGGGCAGGCGGCGTTGCGCGTGATAAGCGAGCGCGGCGGAGGTCTTGGCCATCTGCATGAGGCTGAGCATTCCTTCCTGCATCCGCGCGCCGCCGCTGGTGGAAATGATGATCACCGGCAGTTCCTTTTCCGTTGCGCGTTCGATCAGGCGCGTGAGTTTTTCGCCGACCACGGAACCGAGGGATGCGGCAATGAAATTGAAATCCATTACGCCCAGCGCCACGCGATGTCCGCCCATCTTGCAAATCCCGGTCAACACGGCGTCTTTCAGTCCGGTGGCCGCCTGATGTTCCTGAACGCGCCTGGGGTAGGGGGTTTTGTCAACGAATCCGAGCGGGTCCACGCTCGTCATCTCGGCGTCCATTTCTTCAAAGGTGCAGGTCTCGACGAGCGAATGGATGCGCTCGCGCGCGCCAATGGGAAAATGAAATTCGCACTTCGGACAAACCTTCAGGTTTTCATCCAGTTCCTTGTCGAAGACCATGGCTTCACACTCCGGGCATTTCGTCCACAACCCTTCCGGAATGTCCCGCTTTTTGGATTTTCCCGCGCCGAGCTTTGGCTTTTTGGCAAAGTTCGTTTGCGCGCCCTTGGCTGGCGGAGTCACCGCCGGCTCGGTTGATTCCAGGCCGAGCGATTTTTTTGTGAAGGTGGTCGTGCCCATCAACGCTCAATCATACTAAAGTCCGCGTGCCACTGTCCAGACGCAAACGTCACCCGCCCCGGCGGCCCGCAAAACCTGTGCGCAAGCACTCGTCGTCGCGCCGGTGGTAAAAACGTCATCCACCAGAATCACGCGTTCGCCGTTCAATGGCGCGCCGGGACAGGGCGCGAAAGCCCCGCGCATGTTTGCCGCGCGTTGCGGCCGCGTCAGCAACGTTTGGGTGGCCGTGGGTCTGACCCGCCGCCGCAGCTTTGGGTTCAAAGGAATTTGTGCGGCGGCGCTGAGGTGCGCCGCCATGCGTTCGGCCTGGTTGAATTCACGTTCGCGGTGTTTCACCGGGTGCAGCGGCACCGGCACAATGAAATCCCAATGTTGTTCGCGCAGGGCGGGCAAGGCTTCGCGCAAAAACAAATCGGCCAGGAACGGTTCGAACCGGCGCGCGCGTTGATACTTGTAGCGATGAACCGCTTCGAGCACGACATTGCGCGCCACCACCGCCGACCGCGCGGAGCTGAAGTGCAGTTCCATCTCCCGGCAGTTCGTGCATTCAAACAGCGTGTTAAAATCACCGGGGTACGGCAGGCCGCAGCGTTCGCAAAAGGGCGGTTTAATGAAATGAACCTGTGCCCGGCAATGAGCACAGACAAAACCGTCTTTGGCCGTGGCGCGCGCCGTCCGGCAAATCTGGCAGGTTTCGGGATAGAAAAACGCCAGGCCGGCGTCGAGGCGGCTTTGCAGGGGGGCAGCCGGTGCGGTCATTATGGAATGGTGAAGGGTTCGCTTTTGCGTCCGAACGGCAGGAATTTGAACAGAACGAGAACGGCAACCAGGACAATCAGCGCCAGCCACCCGTCAATCATTTTGCCCGTGCCCCAAAACCATGTCGCGGCGGATGGCGGCGCGGTGGTGAACGCGCCGTAAGTTTTCAGCCAAAAAATCCAGCCGGCGTGGAGGCCGATGGAAAAATAGAGGTTGCCGGTGCGTTGATAGGCATAACCGAGCAGCCCGCCGGCAAGCGTGAGATTGAAAAAGCCGGGCACCAGCGCGTTAAAATCCGCAAAACCGCCCAACATGCGCGGAAGCAGAACCAGACCCGAATGCCAGTTGACCGCTCCGCTAAAATCCGCCCGCCGCAAAAAGTGAACGAGCGCGTAGATCATGCTGCTGATGACCAGCGCGAGCGGCCAGTAAAAGAATTTCCGCAACCCGCCGAATACGCCGCCGCGAAACAAAATTTCCTCCATCACCGCCACGACGGCCGCCGTGACGATGGCGCTGAAGACGGTCGCCACCACTTCGTGGGCGGTGGCCGCCCGGTTGAAAACGCGGTTGCCACAGGCCATGGCCATTCCGGCGACCACGGCCAGTGAAAAGAAACCGAGCAACAAACCGCCCAGCAATTTTTTCCATTGTCCGTGAAGTCCGGTCAAACCGACTTCCCGCCAGGAAGTCATCCGCAGCGCGCGCATCAGCGGCCACAATCCCGCCAGCGCGAGGATGAGCAGGGAACGGTCCACAAACCGGTTGAACGGCTCGGCGGCGATTTTGGGAAGGGAATGTGCGAATGCCTGGGCGAGCCAGTAAAGCCACGGCGCCAACAACGCGCCGCCGACAAACACCACCACAATGTAGATGACCAGCGCCCGCAGAGGCCGCATGACCCGACATTAAAACTCCGGGCGGTTCAAGCCAAGCGCTAATTCGGCGGCTGTAGCGCCGCTCGGTGGGCGCCACATTCCTGGCGTTCAGGAAACGATTGCGGCGGTCATCGGCCGCCGCAACATGAAAGTAACGCCCGGGCGAATGCTTGTTAAGCTTTCCACATCGGGAAGCATCTTGGAAATGGTTGCGAAGATTTTATTCGCGCAGCCTGATGGCGCGTGATATTAAATGAACAGCATGGCGAGCAAGTTGGATACTGTGGCGGGGATTGTACCGGGGCAAAAGCAGTTCGGACGATATTATCTTCAGGAATTGCTGAACAATGGCGGGATGGCGGAAATCTGGCTGGTGACGGATGGACGCAACCGGCCGTTTGCGCTGAGAAAATTGCGCGCCGATTTGCGTTTTAACTTTCTGGCCCGGCGACGTTTCCTGCATGGCTGCCGGGTGCTGTCAAAGCTCAACGACAGCGACTTTATTGTCGGCTATGTCGAACACGGCAAGGCGGAAGGCGTCCCTTATCTGGTCATGGACTACGTGGAAGCGGCGAATTTGAAGGAACTATATGGCTGCCAGGACCCGGTGCTGACCGAAAACGTGGCGCAAATTCTCATTGATATGGCCATCGGATTGAACCACGTGCATGAAAGCGGATACATGCACCTCGATTTCAAGCCCGAAAACGTCCTTGTCACGCGCAATGGCAACGTGCAAATCATTGACTTCGACCTTGCCCAGCCGATCCCGGAAAAAGCAAAAAAAATGTCGAAAAATCCGGGCACGCCCGCTTACATGGCGCCGGAACAATTGCAACGGCAACCGATCGATCCGCGCGCGGACATTTTTGCCTATGGCGTCGCCGCCTACGAACTGTTGACGAACCAAAAGCCTTTTCCTGGCGAAAATCCTGGTGAAATCCTGGCCCGGCAATTGGACCCGTCCGGCCCGCTCCCGCCGCGCCAACATAACGCCGACATTCCTGCCGCGCTGGAAAAAGTCATTCTTCGGTGCATCGAGCGTGAACCCGATCGGCGTTATCCTTTCATGGGCGTCGTCGTGCGCGACCTGCAAAGCGCCCTCTACGTATAAGCAGGCGCAAAGGACAACCGGCTGATATGAAAATTTAGGAAGCCTTGTTCCGCGTTGAATTCACTTTACTTGGAATACTTCCCGGTTATCCTCTTTTTTCTAAAATTTTAGAGTTCAGGATAAATTTATGGCAAAACTGACGGTTCGAGACTTGGATGTCCGCGGCAAACGGGTTTTTCTGCGCGTGGATTACAACGTGCCGCTGGAGGAAAAAGACGGCAAAATGGTCATCACCGATGCCACGCGCATCGTGGAGACGCTGCCGACGCTCAAACTTTTGATTGAAAAGGGCGGCAAGCTGATTCTGACCGCGCACCTCGGCCGTCCCAAGGGCAAGCGCGAAGCCACCATGTCGCTTCAGCCGGTTGCGGTAAAACTGTCCGAACTGCTCGGCAAACCCGTCACCTTTGTGGACGATTGCATCGGCGAAAAGGTGGAGAAGGCGGTTGCCGCCATGAAAAACGGCGACGTGGTGCTGCTGGAAAATGTCCGTTATTACAACGAGGAAGAGAAGAACGATCCGGCGTTCGCTGAAAAGCTGGCAAAAATCGCCGACGTTTATGTGAACGACGCATTCGGCGCGGCGCATCGCGCTCATGCCTCCACGGAAGGCGTCGCCCGCGTGGTCGCCAAACGCGGCGGCCAATGCGCGGCGGGTTTGCTGATGGAACGCGAACTGAAGTTCCTGGGCGACGAACTGGAAAATCCGGCGCATCCCTTTGTCGTCATTCTCGGCGGCGCAAAAGTTTCGGACAAAATCAAGGTCATTGACCGTCTGCTGGAAAAGGCGGACACCATTTTGATTGGCGGCGCGATGGCGTACACGTTCAAGCTGGCGCACGGCGAAAAAACCGGCAAATCGCTGGTCGAGCCGGACCACAAACAGACTGCGCTCAACGCCGAGGCCAAGGCGAAAAAGCTCAACGTGAATTTTGAACTGCCGGTGGACGTGGTGATCGCGACGCCGGTGGACACGGGCAAGCTCAACAAAAAGGGCAAGCCGGTCTTTGATTTCACCAACGTCCGCACCGTCAGCGGCGACATTCCCGACGACGCGGAAGGTTTTGGCGTGGGCGAGCAGACCGCCGCGCGCTATGCTGAAATCATCAAGGGCGCGAAAACGATTTTGTGGAACGGGCCGTTGGGCATGTTTGAGGACGCGCGTTTTGCCGCGAGCACAAATATCGTGGCGCAGGCTGTGGCCGACGCCACGCAGAAACACGGCGCCAAAAGCATTATCGGCGGCGGTGACAGTGTGAAGGCGCTGAAAAAGGCCAAACTGGGCGACCAAGGTGACGTTTATGAGCACGGGCGGCGGCGCGAGCCTGGAATTTTTGGAAGGCGCGGTCCTGCCCGGCGTGGCGGCGCTGTCGGACAAGTAAAAATAAGTAAATATTCCCTTCTCGTCCTCCTCCTCGTTCTCGTAATCGAATTTCGAGGACGAATGACGAGAACGAGTAAGAGAACGATTTAATTTATGAATAAAGAACGAAAATTGATCATTGCGGGAAACTGGAAGATGAACAAAACGGTGGCCGAGGCGCTGGCCCTGGTCAACGATCTGAAACTGGAATTGGCCAACATGCGGGAAGTGGACATCGTGGTGTGCCCGCCGTTCACGGCTCTGGAATCGGTGTCCAAAGCCATGATTGACGATTCCAATATCCGCCTGGGCGCGCAGAACATGAGTGAAAACAATTTCGGCGCGTTCACCGGCGAGATCTGCGCCGGGATGCTTAAGGAATTTTCCGTGCGTTACGTCATTCTTGGCCATTCCGAACGGCGGCAGTATCAAAAGGAATCGGACGCGCTCATTGCCAAAAAAGCGGCGGCGGCGCACGCGGCGAGCCTCAAGCCGATTGTCTGCGTTGGCGAAACCCTGGCCGAGCGGGAAGCCGGGCAGATGCAAAAGTCCTGGAGACACAGGTGCAGCGGCAGCCTGGCCGGCTTGACGAAGGAGCAGATGGCCGAAACGATCGTCGCCTACGAGCCGGTCTGGGCCATCGGCACCGGCAAAACGGCGACGACCCAGCAGGCGCAGGACGCGCACGCGTTCATTCGCGGTTTGCTGGTGAAACTGTTTGGAGAAGCCGTGGCCAAAAAAGTCCGCATCCAATACGGCGGCAGCGTTAAGCCGGCGAACGCGCGTGAATTGATGAGCCAGCCGGACGTGGACGGCGCGCTGGTGGGCGGCGCGGCGCTGGAAGCGCGAAGTTTTGCTGACATCGTAAAAAATTCAATCTAAGATAGACTTCGTTATGGGTTTCATTGTTGGAATTTTGACGGTGTTGCTGGTGCTTAACTGCCTGCTGTTGATTTTGTTGGTGTTGGTCCAATTGCCCAAAAAGGACGCCGGCGCGGGCATGGCGTTTGGCGGCGGAGCGGCGGACGCGCTGTTTGGCGCGGGTTCGGGCAACGTGCTGACCAAAATCACAAAATGGGCGACGGTGATTTTCTTCGGGCTGGCGCTGTTTCTCGGTTATTTGCAGGACCAACTGCACAAGAAAAGCAGCGCCTCGGAGTTTGAAAAGCAGGTGCAGCAGAAACAGATGGGAACGCCCATAACGCCGCCGCCTTCGCTGACCGCGGCCGCGCCATTGGCAACGGCGGGGACAAACAATTTGCTGTCCGTGCCGCTGACCACGCCGGGCAATGTGCCCACCAACCCGCCCGCCGCAACGCCGCAGTCAAAATAACGCGTGCCCATTTTGAAAAGCGCCCCTGTCAGAAACCGGGAAGCAGAAATCGGAAGTCAAAAGGCGCTCGTTGCACGATGGAAAATCATTTTCTGGGTTCTGATTTCCGCCTTCGGCCTTCTGACTTCCGGTTGCATCCGCCGCGAGGCGCCGGCCGATGTCACCATCATCAATGGCGGCGAACCTGAATCGCTCGATCCGGCCATCATCTCAGGCCAGATCGAAATGCGTATCGTCATCGGCTTGTTTGAAGGATTGATGCGGCTCGACCCCAAAACCGCGCGCCCCATTCCCGGTCTGGCGAAAAGTTTTGACATTTCGCCGGACGGGCGCAGCTACACGTTTCATCTGCGCACCAACCTGGTCTGGTCCACCGGCGGGCCAATCACGGCGGACGACGTGGCTTATTCCTGGGTTCGCGCGCTCAACTCGGCGACGGCCTCAAGTTATGCCGGCGTGCTCTTTTGTGTGAAGAATGCCGAGGATTTTAACGCGGGCAAAATCAAAGAGCCGTCGCTGGTGGGCATTCATGCGCTGGATAAATTCACTGTGCGCGTGGAGTTGAATCATCCCACGCCGTTCTTCCTCGATCTTTGCGCCTTGCCGATTACTTATGTGGTGCCGCGCCAGACCATTGAGAAATACGGCGACCGCTGGCTGATGGCGCGGCCATTGCCAAGCAGCGGCCCTTACGAACTCGTTTACTGGCGGCTCAACGACAAGGTTCGGCTGGAAAAAAATCCGCGTTACTGGGACGCCGCCCATACCCAATCCGGCATCATTGACCTGCTTCCGGTGGGTTCGCCCAACGCGGCGTTGAATCTCTACCTGAACGGCCAGGCGGACATTGTCTGGGACAAGGACCTGGTGCCTGAGCAATTGATGGATGTGCTTATCCAGCGGCCGGATTTTCACTCATTTAACTACTTGGGCATCTATTTTATCCGGTTCAACGTCACCCGCAAACCGTTCGATGATCCGCGAGTCCGTCAAGCGTTCGCGCTGGCGATTGACAAGGAACGCATCGTCAGAAAAATCACCAGGGCGGGCGAGCGACCGGCATCGCATTTCGTGCCCGACGGCACGGCGGATTACACTTCGCCCCCGGGACTCGGTTACGACCCCGCGCTCGCCCGAAAATTACTGGCGGAAGCGGGTTATCCCGGCGGCAAAGGTTTTCCGCATTTTGAATATGTGTTCAGCGCTCCCGCCAGCGGCGGAGATAAAATACATGAAAACATAGCCATCGAATTACAGCAAATGTGGCATGACGAACTCGGCATCCAAATGGATTTGCGCCAGCTTGAAGCCAAAATATTTTTCACCGCCCAATCGCACCTCGATTATGACTTGTCACGCTCCAGTTGGATCGGCGATTACGACGATGCCAATACTTTTCTCGACATGTTCATGAGCGACAGCGGCAACAACCGCACCGGCTGGAAAAACGCGCGTTATGACGCGCTCATCCGCGAGGCCAACGAGCAGACTGACTCGAAGAAGCGCGAAAAGCTGTTTCAACAGGCTGAAACGATGTTGATCCGGGACGATTTGCCCATCATTCCGCTCTATTTTTACGTGGGGGTGAATTATTTCGACACCAACAAAATTCAGGGGGTTTATGAAAACATTCTCGACGACCATCCGTTGCAGTACATCCGCAAGGTTGGTCGAGGGTCGAGGGTCGAGGGTCGAGTGCCTGAAACCGCCAACGAACAACGAAATGCCAACCCATGAAAACGCGATTCCGGTTTGAGAAGTTGGAAGTTTGGCAGGAGGCCAGGAAAATCAATCAAGCCGTTTACCGGCTCACCCGCAAGTTTCCGCGCGAAGAATTATTCGCGATGACGTCACAAATCCGCCGTGCGTCAATGTCCGTCTCTTCCAACATGGCTGAAGGCTCCGGTCGGAATTCGGACAAGGACTTTGCACATTTTCTTGAACAAGCCTATGGCTCGCTGATGGAAGTCGCCTCCAGCTTTTATCTTGCACTCGATGAAGGTTACATCAAGGAAAACGAGTTGGAGTTGCTCTTTGGCGAGTTGGAAACACTCGCAAAGCGTACCGCCGCTTTAAACCGTTCTCTTTTTATTCCCACTTCCAAAACTCCATTCAGCCGCGCAAAGTCTCCAGCTCTCGACCCTCGACCCTCGACCCTCGACTGACAATGTATTTCATCAAACGCCTCATATTCTCGATTCCGCTGCTGCTGGTCATCAGCGCGCTGGCGTTCTGGCTGGTGCATGTCGCGCCCGGGGGCCCGTTCGACCGCGAACGCGCGCCGGCTGCGCCGGAAATCGAACGCAATCTGGAGGCCAAATATCACCTCAACGAACCCGTCTGGAAACAATATCTGCGCTATCTTGACGGTCTGGCGCATGGCGATTTTGGGCCGTCCCTCAAATATCGCGACCACACCGTCAACGACATCATCGCCCAGGGCTTTCCCGTTTCGATGACCCTTGGCTCGCTCGCGTTTGGTTTCGCCCTGGGCATTGGTCTGCCGCTGGGATTTTTCACCGCCGCGCGGCGCGGGCGCTGGCCGGACTACACGGGCAGCTTTTTGGCCACGCTGGCCGTGTGCGTGCCGGGTTTTGTGATCGCGCCTTTTCTGATTGTGGTATTTGCCATCAAACTGAAATGGCTGCCGGTCGCGCTTTGGGGGACACCGGCCCAGGCCATCCTGCCCATGATCGCGCTTGGCGCGTTTTCCGCCGGGAAAGTGGCGCGTCTCTTCCGCGAAGGCATGTTGAGCGCCATGCAATCCGAATTCGTCACCGCCGCCCGCGCCAAGGGCATGGGTGAAAACCGGCTGTTGTTCAAACACGCCTTCCGCATCGCCGTGCTGCCGGTCGTTTCCTATTCCGGGCCAATGCTCGCGGATTTGTTGACCGGCTCGTTTGTCATCGAGAACATTTTTCAAATCCCCGGCATCGGTGTGTTTTTGATCAACGGCGCGCTGAACCGCGACTACACCGTTGTCGTCGGCCTGGCGCTGCTTTATGCCGTGCTGCTCATCGCGTTTAACCTGGTGGTGGACGTCGCCTACACCTTTCTCGACCCACGGGTGAAATATGAATAAGCCGGACGAAAGACGAGAGACGAATGTCGAGAGCCAGAAGCAAGCGCCCTCACCCGTCCTGGCGGACACCCTCTCCCATCCGATGGAAGAGGGAAGGGGTGAGGGTTCCCCTCGACACATCTCGCCCGGCAAACAGGCCTGGCAGCGCTTTAAAAAAAATCGCACCGCGGTCCTCAGCGCCTGGTATCTGGCAGCACTGCTGGTTTTGGTAATCGGATGGCCGGTCACGCTCAAAATCGCAAAGCACTGCGGCGCGGCGGGCATCGCCTTTGCCCAAAGCCATGACCCCGAACAACTGTCCAACGTGCAATTCTCCGTGCCGGACACGCAACATTGGTTTGGCACGGACATCCACGGGCGCGACGTTTTTTCCCGCGTCCTGTACGGCGCGCAAATTTCGTTGTTCGTCGGTCTCGTCGGCGCGGTGGTCAGTCTGGTCATCGGCGTTTTGTGGGGAGCCATTGCCGGTTACGTCGGCGGACGGGTGGACAGCGCGCTGATGCGGATTGTGGACATCCTCTATTCGCTACCCACGATTATTTTCGTCATCGTGCTGTTGACCACGCTGGGCACCTTGCTCAAACAATTGCCCTTCGTCCAGCAATCCGCCTTCTGGGGCATGGAAATGCAAATCCTGCTCCTGTTCGTCGGGTTGGGGGCCGTATCGTGGCTGACGATGGCGCGCATCGTGCGCGGCCAGGTGTTGTCGTTGCGGACCCGCGCGTTTGTGGAAGCCAGCCGCTCGCTCGGTGCCGGACCGGCGCGGATTCTGGCGCGCCACATCATCCCCAATACTTTTGGCGTCGTCATCACCTACATTGCGCTCACGGTGCCGGCCATTATTCTGTATGAATCATTTTTGAGCTACCTTGGTCTCGGGGTGCAACCGCCGATGGCAAGCTGGGGCACGCTCATCGCGGAAGGCGTTTCGCAAATCAATCCCATCCGCATTTACTGGTGGCTGATTGCTTTTCCCGGCGGTGTGCTGGTGGCAACGTTGCTGGCGTTGAATTTCCTTGGCGACGGCCTGCGCGATGCGTGGGATGTGAAAGGAAAATGAAGAATCCAGAATGGCGAAAGCATAATCCGCCGAGCAATCCACAGTGCTTGTCCTAGTCTATTAAGCCATCCGCAGATTTCTTTTCTGCGTAAATCGGCGTAATTTGCGGATTTAAAGTCAGCCCAGGATGCAGCAGTTCTCGTTTTGGTTTACTGATTTCATTGCCGCAAGGAAGCGCAAAAGGCGCAAGAGACTTTCCCTTTTGTGTCTTTTGTGCATTTTTGCGGCTAGTCAAAGTCATTGCTGGCGTTGGTTTATTGAATAAGGAAGGCAGGAAACAAGGAACTGGTTTTTCTTGAGTTCCTCATTAAATCCAAACTATCCACACTCAAACTTCCTTCCTCGCAGCGGAAACGGAACCGGGACGGCGCGCATGATTGTGAATGTGCTCGAAATTACCCTGTTCGCACGCGGCCACAAAACCTTCGGTGACGGATTTTAGTTGCTCCCAACGCGCGCGGATTTGTCTCGCCTCGCCGCCGGTGACCTCGTTGTCATGCGCGGCGTTGGCGATGACATTGAGCAGGTCGGCAAATTCCTGCACAATCTGGTTGGTGGCGGGAATCAGGTAATGCGGCTGCGGGATGTTCTTCGGGGTTTTGGATGAAAAAGCCGTTGGCGCGCTGGCAAATCCACTGGGCGATGCGCTGGTCGCCGGTGCCTTGGAGCAGGGCCTCAATGCGGTCAAGGGGATTGGCAATGCCGCTGCCGGGCGGCATGTTCGGGCGGCTCGGCCCATTTGTAAATGCACCGAGGCCGACAAGCCGAGTGCTCGGCGACCTGTTTGGGCGGCTTGGTTTTGAAAACTTCGCGCAACAGTTCGTAGGATTGCATGGCCAGACAATGAAAAAACCGGCGATGGCTGGCAAGCCGGAAGCGGGCGACTACAAACTAAGTTGGAAATTGTAAATGCCGAAAGGGGCCGGATGATGTTTGATAAGCGTGTAGTATGAGTAAACCGGATAACACCAGCCCCGCCTTTCCTGCTTGCGTTGGAAGCGGGTTCATATTTTACTCGCTCCCACAACAACTCAGCGAGGGCTTATGATTATCTACGGAATCTGTCTGGTCGTCGGGCTTGATTTTCACCCTGTTCAGCGTGCTGTTCGGGCACTTCTTCGGGCATGGCGGCCACGTGGATGGCAGCGGCGGCCACGTGGAGGCGGGCGCCGATAGCAGCGATGCGCCGGGCATCTCGATTTTCAGCCCCACCATCATCGCCTCCTTCATCACGGCCTTTGGTGGGTTCGGCCTCATTTTCAGCCAGTTTCACAAAACCAACCCGGCGGAAATCAGCGCGCCGCTCTCGATGCTCGGCGGCCTCGTCGTGGCGGGTGGGATGCTCGTGTTTCTGCGCTCGGTGTTTCGTCACACCCAAAGCTCCAGCGAATCCCATGTGGCTCAATTGATTGGCGCGGAGGCCAATGTCATTACGCCCATCCCGGAAAATGGCGTGGGGGAAATCGCCTACGTCGTGGGCGGAACGCGCTATTCGGCGCCGGCCCGCGCGGACAACAACGCGTCGGTGCCCATCGGCAGGACTGTCAAAATCACCCGCATCGTCGGCACGCAATTTTACGTCAAGGCAACCGACTGATTTAACATTCAACCTAACTCTCATCCTTCAACTCACATGAACCTAACTCCCTTGTTGGCCGAATCTGAACGTCATGCAGCGGCGGCATCGTCATCGTTATCTTTCTGCTGCTGTACATGGTGTTCAGCCGCTACACCAAAGTCGGCCCGAACCAGGTGCTTGTCGTTTCCGGCATCAAACACCGTGAGCAGGATGGCACGAAGGTCGGCTTCCGCATCGTCAAGGGCGGCGGCACGTTCGTCTGGCCGATTTTCGAGAAGGTGGACATCCTGTCGCTGGAACTGCTGACCATTGATGTGCAGACGCCGGAAGTTTATACGAGCAAAGGCGTGCCGGTGAAGGTGGATGGCGTGGCGCAAACCAAGGTCAAAGGCGACGATGTTTCCATCCGCACGGCGGCGGAACAATTTCTGGGGAAAAGCACCGATGAAATCCGCAACATCGCCACGCAAACGCTCGAAGGCCATTTGCGCGCCATTCTTGGCACGATGACCGTCGAGGAGATTTACCAGAACCGCGACGCCTTCGCCTCAGAAAGTTCAGGAAGTGGCCGCCGGCGACATGGCGAACATGGGCCTGAACATCATCAGCTTTACCATCCGCGACATCCGCGACGGCCAGGGCTACCTCGACGCCCTCGGCAAACCGCGCATCGCCCAGGTCAAACGCGACGCCATCATCGCCCAAGCCGAGGCCGACCGCGATTCGCAGATCCGCTCCGCGCAGGCGAAGCAGGCCGGGCAGGAAGCGCAATTCCTGGCCGATACCAAGATTGCCGAGGCGCAACGCGATTATCAATCCAACGTGGCGCAATATCAGGCCACGGTGAACCAGCAAAAGGCGCAGGCCGACCTCGCCTACGATTTGCAGAAATTCAAGACCGGCCAGCTCGTGAAGGCCGAGGAGGTGCAGGTCAGCATCGTTGAAAAACAGAAGCAGATCGAATTGCAACAGCAGGAAATCCTGCGCAAACAGCGCGAACTGGAAGCCACCGTCCAGAAGCCCGCCGACGCCGAGCGTTACCGAGTCGAGACGCTGGCCAACGCGAAGAAATTCCAATTGGAAACCGAGGCTGCTGGCGCCGCGTCCGCGACGAAGGCGACCGGTTTTGCCGGTGCCGACGTCGTGAAAGCCACGGGTCTGGCCGAAGCGGATGCGAACAAGGCGCGCGGTCTGGCCGAGGCATCGGTCATTGAAGCGCAAGGCAAGGCGACGGCCTCCGCGATGCAGGCCAAGGCTGAGAGCTTCAAGCAATATAACGAGGCGGCGGTCATCGAAATGATTGTGCGCGTGCTGCCGGAAGTGGCGGGCAAAATCAGCGAGCCGCTCAGCAAGACCGAGAAGATAGTCATTATCAACTCCGGCAACGGCCCCGGCGGCGGCGCGAGCAAACTGACCGGCGACGTGACCACCATTATCAGCCAGTTGCCGCCCGTGCTGGAAAGCCTGACGGGCGTGAAGTTCGAGAAATTGCTCGAACAAGTTCCGGCGCTGAAAAAGGCGATGAACAAGGGCGAGGATAAAGACAAGTAATTTGCGATTTACGATATACGATTTACGCGCCCGCTGACAAAACGGTGTGACGCTAAATTAGAGTGATTATGACGCGCGAAGAAATGAAAAACCGGACGAAGGTTTACGCTAACCGTATCGTAAAGCTGTGTTCCGCGCTTTCGGGCAATTCGATTGCGCAAACATTGGGCAAACAACTTCTGCGCAGCGGAACTTCCGTCGGTGCAAATTATCGCGCCGTCTGTCGAGTCAAATCCAACTCGGATTTTATTAACAAACTTCGCATTGTTGAAGAAGAGTGTGACGAGTCTTTGTTCTGGATGGAATTACTGGTGGATAACAATCTGGTGAAAGCAAATCTTCTCTCCGGATTGATGAAGGAAGCCGACGAAATTCTGGCCATCGTCGTTTCATCAGCAAAAACCGCTCGCACTTCCAGCCGTGCGTAAATCGTATATCGTATATCGTAAATCGAATGCGTCTTTTTGAAGCCATCATTGAAGCAAACCACCGGGCGGTGGCCGGTGACAAGGAAGCCGGTTTGCATCCGGCGGATTTCGCGAACGAATTGCCGGTCATCGCGCTGACGTGCATTGACCCGCGGCTGAATGTTTTTTTTCCAAACGTACTGGCGCTGCCGGCGGAACAGTTCATCTGGCTGCGCAACGCGGGCAACATCATCTTTGATCCCATGAGTTCGATGATGCGCACGCTGGCGCTGGCGTGCGCGGTCAAAGGTGGCAAGGAAATCGCCATCATCGGCCACACGGATTGCCTGGTCTGCAAAACCACCACCATGCAGTTGCTCGACAAATTTAAGGAATTGGGCGTGGAGCGGCATCTGTTGCCGAATAATCTCAATGAATTTTTCGGCCTGTTCAGCAGCGAACGGCAAAACGTCATCAAGGCGTGCGACATTGTCCGGCACAGTCCGCTCATCGGCCCGAAGATTCCCGTTCACGGTTTGTTGCTCAACATCGAGACCGGAGAATTGGATTGGCTGGTGAATGGCTATCAGACCCTGGACACCATGGTCAATCGCTTGGATGAGTCCATCAGTCCAGCCGGGACAATGCCGGACGCTCTGAAATCCATGACGGCTTTTCAAATGGGCGAGATGAAGTTTCCCGAAGCCAAGATTGGCGAATTGGCAACGAAAGCCGAGGACTGGCTGGCGCAGAAAGCCGGAGACATTGGAGCAAAGGCGCAGGAAGCGGCGGGCAATATCGCGCCCGGCGCTGAATCCGTGGAGACGGTTGCCGGACAAGTCGCGGAATATGCCGAAAAACACTGGCCGAAGCCTGCGGGAGCGCAACCGCCCTTGCCGCCAAAAATTCCCGTGCCGCCGCCGATCCGTCCACGACCAAACTTTCCCGGCAAACGGCGATAATCGTTTTTGGGAACGAAGAGCTACGCGAGTTTCTGACTTGCGAAATGTTTTGGAATGGGGGCTCGTGTAACTCGCCCCTCCGGTTCAAATGCCACGCCGATAGTCATTGATGCGCCAGCGGAGGAAGGCAGAACAATGTTTCGGCGTGGCTTTGTTCCGCGTTGGCCAATAGGCGTTGAAATCCTTCTCCAGCTTGTGCAACTCGCGGATTCCGATTTGTGCCATTTGCTGGTAGGGACGCCGCGCTGCGGCGTCCGGCCCGCTGCGACGGCGCGATGGCGCGCCGACCCTACCTTGCCTTGCGACCGCCTGCTGCCACAACATGAACCGGCATGATTGCGCCGCCATGCGCGCGGCCAGGTCCAGTTCAAGTGCGGAACGCCGGGCACCGTCCCGGCTTTTTAATGATTTGTTTCCTTTCTTGCCGGGGCGGTACCCGGCGCTCCACACCCATCTCAAAGCGGCGCGCTGCCTTTCTATATCCCGCAGTGTGGCGCAAACGTCCTGGTGGGAAATCCGTTTAAACCAATTCAGCCCGTTCCGGCAAAATAATTCTCGTTCTTCCCGGGGCGGAGCGGCAATGACTGTGCCAAGCGGCGTTTCGTTTGGCGCTTTTATTTTGAGTTTGCGATGGACGAATCCGAGCCTGAACGCAGCTTGAGCAAGCTTGCCCGTAGAATCCGCAAACACATCCCGGCTCAAAACCGGCTGGAGTAATTTCTCATCAAAATTGTTTGCGTTCCACGCCAACGACGCACCGGCGAGGAACATTGGCCAGCTCACCGCCAGCGGTTGTGGATGGCCGCCGTCCCCCCAGTCGGTGATGAGATAGCCGATGGCGCTGTGTTTGCGCCCGGCTTTGGCGGCGGCGCGCAGATTCGCCAAGGCATTGTCATGCCGGCCAATCAGCGTCTGCCAGGTCGAAGTGCCAGGACAGACGTAAAAGGGAATCCTTGATTTGGCAAACTGCGCCGCTTCGCGCCTGAACGGATGGTTTGCTTCGTAGCCCCAGTTTAACGCGATAATGTCCTTTGTAGCAGCGGATGTCAGTCCGCTCTGATTATTTTGCGCCGACTCACGTCGGCTGCTACGGGGAATATTCCCCAACTCTGAAATCAGTTTCGGATATTTCAAGATGATGTCGCCCCAGAACATCATCCGCCTGTCACGTTTGGAAACTTCACGGTGAATTTTCTTCAGAAAATCAAGATAGACGCGACCATGGCCTTTGGTTTCACAAAGTCTTTTGCTCTGGCCGCGACCCAAATCCCACGTCTCGTCGCAGCCGACGTTAAAGAACCGGCTCGAAAAATTTGGCAGCAGCTCATCGTACAACCCGCGCAGAAAGGGCAGGGTGCCCGGATGATTCGGCGCAAGCGTCGTCGGGCGGCGGAGGAAATTGCTGTCTCTCGTGGCGGTGACGCCCTCGTTGCCTAGCGGAATGGCAAGCGACGGGGCGTCGCTTCCACCTTCGTAACGCTCGGAAACCTCGGCTAGTTTCCTGAGACGCGGGTGTTCCAAAAAATATCGCAAATGGCCGAAGGAATTTTGATTTGGCACGAGGTCAATGCCCAGTTCGCGGCAGCGTGCGTCGAGCTTGCGGATTTCGGCGCCGGTCAATGCGCCCCAGCTTTGCCAGACGGATTTGTATTTGCGATACGCGAACGTGTGCTCGGTGTAGAGTTGCAATTCGTTGATTTTGAAATCAGCAAGATACTCGACCAGCTCGATCAAGGTTTCGAGCTTGGGCACGCGACCGCGCGAGATGTCGAGCAGCACCCCGCGGCGTGGGAAATCCGGCCAGTCGCGGATTTTCAGGCAGGGCAGGCGGCGACCGTATTGTCGCAGCAATTGCCGCAGCGTTGCCGTCGCCGCGCGCAGGCCGCCGGTTTCACGGAACGAAATCTCGATCCCATCTTTAGAAATCGTGAGGGCGTAGCCTTCAGGACAGGCAGGGACATCGCGCCGTGATGTCCTAAACATTTTGAAAATAGAACGGACGCCGCGGCGCGGCGTCCCTACCTGTTTTGGCAGCGTGAACGTACCGCGAAGCCGTTTCAGCGAGCGAGGGCAGGGGAGCAGGTTCAAAGTTTGAGTTTCGTGTTTTGAGTTGTGAGCCGAACTTATTTGCTCAAGCTTCAACTAAAAAATCAAGAATTCAAAACTCAAAACTTACTTCGCAATCATCCCGCTTTTGCGTGCGTAATTGAACAAACCGCCGGCATCCACCACCGGGCGCACATCGCCAAGCGGTTTAAATTTGAAAACCTTGCCGGTCGCCTTGACCGTAACGGTGGCTGCGTCGAGGTCAACGGTCACGACGTCGCCGTTTTTCAAGGTGTCGCAGAGGCGTTCGGTGAGTTCGCACGGATAAAGCTCGCCGGTGGCAACGCTGTTGCGGAAGAAGATGCGCGCGAAGCTTTCGGCGAGGACGATTTTGCATCCCGCTGAGCCGAGCGCGATGGGCGCGTGTTCGCGCGAACTGCCGCAGCCGAAATTTTTCCCGCCAACGACAATGGGATATTCGGTGTCGAGCTGTCCGTCCTTGACGAAGCGCGCCGGGTAGAGCGATTCAGGCAGGCCGGCGAGCGCGTAGCTGCCGAGTTTTTCGTATTCGTCGGGCATGGTCGGCACCAGCGTGAGGTACTGCGCGGGAATGATTTGATCGGTGTCAATATTATCGCGCACCACGTAAACCGGCCCGGTAAAAACAGATTGCATGAGGGCAATGTGCGCGTGATGGGGAGAATTTTCAATTTGAAAATCAGCCCGGCCGCAGCGATTCCGGCTGGTCCCGGTTCAGGGATATTGAAGCCGGTAGAATTGGTTGCTGGATTGCGCCGGAAGAATCACCTGATTTTGCCCATTTATGAACGCTGGCAGGTTTGTAACGGTTGTCCAATTCGTGGCGGTCAAATCGGAATTTTGCTGCAACCCGAAACTTCCCGGCGGCGATGGCCAGGAAACCACCACATTGGCATTGGAAAGTGCGATGCTCAACGCCGCCGGCGACAGGGTGACCTCGAAGATCGGGCTGGCCAGATTGGTCGCCGCGAATATGTTCGTGCCGCCCTGAAGGGTGACAAAGCCGAAATACTGGCCGGGCGGAGTCGCCGGGTTGATGGCGACGGCAAAGACGACATCGCTGTAAGTCTCGCCGGGCAACAGAATGCCGGGAACGTTCGCAAAGAACACATTGGTATCCGCCGTAAGATAGCCGGCCGCCTCATCAATAAAGCTGAACTGGATATTGTTGAGGAACAAATTGTCGGTCAGGCTGGTGTTGATCAGCGTGCCGGTGAAGACGACTTCATTGCTCCCCAGACCCGATTGGACTGCGGGCGTCAGGAAGAAGGCCAGGTCCGCCCGCGCCGGCGCGCCAGACAGCAGCAAGGCAAGGCCGGAAAAAAGCGTGAGAAAATTCAGGCGCATGGCTTGGATAATGTCAGCGGCCAACCGCATACAGCGTGGCGTTATTAATGGCGTACACCACCCCGTCCACTCCGACGATGGTGGGGGTGTAGGCTTCGCCGAGCCCCGAAGTCAGCGTGTTCGTTTCCGTCAGTGAATTGGAGGTCAAATCCCAGCGGTAGAGCTTGCCGTCTTCGTTGTTGGCCAGCACGGATTTGGTGGCCGGATCAACTGCCGCCGAATTGATGCACCACTCGTGAACGGCATTCGGATAAGTATTGGTATAGGCCGCATCGGGCGTGGGCCCGGCAATGGTGAGAACCTCCTTCATGGTGGTCGCGCCGGAAATGGGATCCGTTTCACTGTTCTTTGGATCGAGGATGGCGATTTTGTTGACACCATCGCCTCCGATTCCAGGGTCGGCGTAATTGTTGTACTTCGTCATCAGCAGATATGACGAGTTGCCGTGATAGGAAGGAACGAGCGCGGTTGGCACAATGGAAGCGGTGTCGTCCCAGCCGAATGCACCGGGAATCCTGGTCTGGGTGAGGGTGGAGTCAAAATGCAGCAGCCAGCCGCGATCATGATTTGAATACCAAGGATTCTCCAACACTCCGAAATATACGTCGCCATCGGGCCCCACCGCCGGTGACGCCGTGCCGTCGTCGTCCACGTTGGCGTCATTGGCGGGAATTTTGACGTCTTTGAGCCGGACATTGGCCAACGGCGCGAGTGTCCGGCTGTCCAAAGCCACAAGATAGCCGTAGCCGGAATAACCGTTGTTGACGGCCTCATACAACGCTTTGTGGTCGTTGCTCAGGGCGGGGGAACAGTTCATGACGACCTGGCTGACGGTGGCATTGGTGACGGTGTTGCTGGCGGCAATCCAGATGCCCGTTCCGTTGTAATCAATGCGGGCAATTCCACTCTGGAGGTTCATGGGCGTGGAGCCGGTGACTTGAACCCCAAAAAAGATGTTGCCATACCGGTCCGAGGTGATCGGCGTGCAGATGTACACATTGGCCAGGTAGACATTGGTATTGGCGGTGTAATTGGTCAGTCCGTAAAAGGCGATCTGCCCGATGGCCGGAGCGGGGTTCGTGGTGTCGGGAGTGTCACAATAATAAACCGTTCCGCCGCCGCCCGCAAAATAAAGCCGGTTTTTCGGAGTCAGCACGGGTGAAAAACTCGGAGTCCAGTTGTGGGCCGGCAGGATATAGTCCGTGGATTGCGTCCAATTCGTGGTGCCGGTGCCACCGGTCAGGGCTTCGACCTCGAATCCACCCGCGGCGCCGGTCTTCACCGGCACGATGACCGTATTGGAACGCGTGATCAGGGGCGAGCCATAGTGAATCAGCAGTTCGCTGCCGCTGTATTGCGGATCCAAATCCACCGGCGTATGCCACAAAATACGATTGAGCGGCTGGGAGGCAACTGATGCCCTGGCGTCATGCTGCGGGTCATGAGCGTAACCACTCCACGGAAGCCGGATGCTTTGCGCCCCGGCGCTTGCGGCAATCAACAAACCACAAATCGCCATCAGGGCGCCCCGAATGGCCTGTTGGTGGGCGCAGGCAAAAAGTCTTTTGAGGTTTGATATCACAAGAAAACAATTTGCATGGGGTTAATGTGCAACATCAGGAAATATTTTCAATCAGATTTCGATTACGGGCGTTTCCGGCGGCAAAGGGCGTTGTTCCCGTTTCCGCAAGGCAATCACCGCGATGACGCACGCCGTCCAGGTTGGCAGTTCATCCAGCACCGGAATGAACTCCAAGGCAAAGGTTGGCAATAAAAGCCAATGAAAACCAACCGCCCAGCTGGTCAGGATCATGGCCACGACGTCAATCATTTGATCGCCAAACGCCCAACCAAACTGACCGAGCAGAAACTGCAGGCCGTCGGCGATGACGGCAATGGAAATGGCTAGAACCATCCGCAGCCAGGTCAGTTTCGGCACGCGCAACACGCGGTTTAATTTTTCCGGCGGCTTCATTGGCTGCGATAATTGAATCCAATCGGCTTGCCCGAACCAAGCACGTTTCTTAAATTGCGCCCGTGCTCGACATCAAATTGATCCGTGAAAAACCTGATTTTGTGCGTGCGCGCCTGGCGACGCGCGGGGCGGGGGATGAGGCAAAAATTGATGAATTGCTCAAGCTGGACGAGCAGCGCCGGAAATCGCTTGCGGAAGTCGAGGCGCTCAAAGCCCAGCGCAATCGGGTGTCGAAGGAAATTGGCGCGCTGATGGGCCAAAAGAAAACCGCCGAAGCCGAGGCGAAAAAGCAGGAGACGCGGGAATTGGGCGACCGGATCGCCGCCCTGGACAAGGCAGCGGCGCAGGCGGAAACGGCGCGGGACGCGCTCATGCTCCAACTGCCGAATCTGCCGCACGAATCGGTCAAGGTTGGCAAAACCGCGGAGGACAATCCGGTCATGCGCTTGCATGGCGAAAAACCAGTCTTCACCTTCAAACCCAAATCGCACCTGGAACTATGCGAGTCGCTCAAGCTGGTGGATTTCGAGCGGGCGACGAAACTTTCCGGCAGCGGCTTCATTCTCTACACCAATTGGGGCGCGCGGCTGGAACGGGCGTTGATTCAATTTCTGCTGGATTTGCACGTTCAGGAACACGGTTACACGGAAGTTTCACCGCCGTTCATGGTCGGGCCGCAGTGTCTCGAAGGCGTTGGCCAGTTCCCAAAATTTAGGGATCAGTATTACGGAGTGGCCGAGGGCGATGACCCTGAAAAACTTCACAAGCTTTATTTGATCCCGACGGCCGAGACGCCGGTGGCGAACATTCATCGTGGGGAAATTCTGGCGGAGAAGCAGTTGCCGGTTCGTTATTGCGCCTACACGCCGTGTTTTCGCGGCGAGGCGGGCGCGGCGGGCGTCGGCACGCGCGGCATGATTCGCGTGCATCAGTTCGACAAGGTTGAATTGATAAAAATCGCCAAGCCGGAGAGCGCCTACGACGAGTTGGAAAAAATGGCCGCCAATGCGGAAAAAGTGTTGCAGCTGCTCGGTCTGCATTATCGCGTGCTGTTGCTATGCACCGGCGACATGGGGTTCGCGAGCGCGAAGACGTACGACCTCGAGGTCTGGGCGCCGGGGCAGGGGAGTTATCTCGAAGTGTCGAGTTGCTCAAATTGCGAGGATTTTCAGGCGCGCCGGATGAACCTGCGGTTCAAAGCGGAAGCGGGCGAAAATAAATTTCCGCACATTCTCAACGGCAGCGGCACGGCACTGGCGCGGTTGTTCGTGGCGTTGATTGAGACGCATCAGCAAGCCGACGGCGGTGTGCTGATACCCAAACCGCTCCAGCCTTATCTGAAAACCGAACGGATTTGTGCGTGAACAATTTTAAGTTATTAGATTAGTTTTGAATTTTGAGTTGAAAGCCGGCCCAACTCAAAACCCAAAACCAAAAACTCAACGTTAATGAAAATTCTTCTGGCCAGCAGCGAAGTCCATCCGTTTTCCAAAACCGGCGGTTTGGCCGACATGGTGGGGGCGCTGGGCAAGGCGCTGGTGGGCGCGGGCCACGAGGCGCGCATCGTCACGCCCTTGTATCGCGGCATCCGCGCGCGATTTCCCGAAATGCGCCGGGTGGACTGGCAATTTGATTTGCCGCTGGGCGACTGGCACGTTCAAGCGGCTTTGTGGTCGCTGGAAACGGGAAAAGGACTGACGGTTTATTTCATCGAGCAGCCGGATTTTTTTGACCGGGGGTCGCTGTACCAGGAAAACAATGTCAGTTACACCGACAATGCGGACCGCTTTATTTTTCTTTCGAAATGCGCCGCGCACCTCGCGCGTTACCTGCCGTGGCGGCCGGACATTGTGCATGTGCATGACTGGCAGACGGCGCTGGTGCCCGCGTTGATGCTGCATCAGCAGCGCGCGGAAGGGTGGGGGAATCCGCCGCCGACCTGCCTGACCATTCACAATCTGGCGTACCAGGGAATTTTTCCGCCGGCGGCCTTCGCCCTCACGAATTTGCCGCCGGATTTTTTCACGATCGAAGGCGCGGAATTTTACGGCCAATTGAATTGTCTGAAGGCCGGCATCGTGTTTGCCGATGTCCTCACAACGGTCAGCCCGCGTTACGCGCGCGAAATCACGACCGAAGAATTGGGTCATGGGCTGGATGGACTTTTGCGCCGGCGGCAAAAACAGTTCCTGGGGATCCTTAACGGTGTGGATTATGATGAGTGGGACCCGGCGCGTGACCCGTATTTGCCGAGCTCATATACCGTGACCCGTCTCGCCGGCAAAGCCGTCTGCAAGCTTGCGTTGCAGAGGGAAGCCGGTTTGCCGGAGGGCAGGGCCGTGCCGTTGTTCGCCACGATTTCGCGCCTGGCGGAGCAGAAGGGCGTGGATATTCAGTTGGGCGCGCTCGAAGAAATGTTGAGTGCCGACCTGCAATTCGTTTTGCTGGGCAGTGGTTCGTCCGCCTACGAACGGGGTTATTTGGAGCTGATGCGGCGTTTCCCTTCAAAAGTCGCCGCGCGCGTGGATTACGACGAAGGTCTGGCGCATCGCATCGAAGCCGCGTGCGACTTTTACCTCATGCCGTCGCGCTTCGAACCGAGCGGCCTGAACCAGATGTACAGTCTTCGCTACGGGGCAATCCCAATCGTTCGCGCCACCGGCGGCCTTGACGACAGCGTGGTGGATTTCACGGAAGATACCAGTCGCGCCAATGGCATCAAGTTCCACGAATACTCGGCACGCGCGCTCGCCAAGGCCATTCGCAAGGCGCTGGCCTTGTATCAGCAGCCGGATTTGTTGCGGCAATACCAGCGCAACGCCATGAAGACCATTTTTTCCTGGGAACAGACCGTGCGCGACTATATGAAGGCCTACAAATTGGCGCGGAATTCAGGTCGCGTTTGACACCCGCCGGAAGGAACTGGCCGTCTGGGCTTGATGTTCGTCACGCTCGACGAGGTTGGTGAACCGCTGGGCGCGTTCCGCCACGCAAGGCACCGGATGATCCACTTCCGCCGGCGCATTCCATAAGATGTAAAATTCAAAGTCGTTTGGCAGGCGTTTATGGGTTTGCTCAAACCGTGCAACACGCGCTTGCATGATGTTTTGGGCAACAACCAGCGCAGCCCTTGGGTTTTGCGGATTGCCGCCCGGCCAAAACTGAGCCCGGATCTGAAACCGCGAAATTTCCCCGCAACGTCCTATTGCATAATCATTATCCCCGGTCTCAAGCATAGACAATGCTTGCCACCGGTTCATTCCTGAAGCGCTAAAAACCACCCCCAATGCGGCCAGCGCACACATGGCCAATTTGAATTTCATCACACATATTAGACACTATGCCTCAATTTTCGTCAAATGAACTTGTGCGTATATTAAATATAACAAACATTGTATGTCATTTATTAAGGCCGCGCCAAGGTTAAAAAAACAGAAAAACAGCCATTTTGATGCTAACGGGTTCCTTAAAAAATAGCGAAAGGATGGCAGACTCAACTAAATTCTGGAGGATAACTGTTGTCGTGGATTAGTGTAAATTAAAAAAACGCACTTCAGCTACAACTCTTGCATAGACAATTAGTGTCGAAATGAGGAATAGAGCCATGAAGGCGGCGGCGGCGGTTTTGTTTTTATGCCGCATTCCGGCATAAGCCAGCAGCAAAAAGACAATGGCCGCACCGATTCCCCAGATATGCAGGAGTGTTGGATTGGAATCCGCCTGTCCCGACACAATCTCTCCCGGAACGAAAGCATAAAGTGGTAAAAGAGGCAAAGCAGGCACCTCTTGTTCGTAGTTCGCTGACAAGTTCAACAAAAAAATCAGCAGCCAGAGCAATAGGGTGACGATGACAAGCGTTCGTGCCAATAGTGATGTCTTCCAACGCTCCGGGCGGGCGATGCCCAATGACGATAATTTTCTAAGCCAGTCCCTGAGCAGCAAGAGGACATTTTGGTCTGCTTGATCTCTTTTGTTCGGTGGCACGGAATTTCCGGTTAAAGTTTGATGCCAGTTTAGACAAATAAGCGAATTCCCATCAAGACCTTTTATTCAGAATAAACTTTCAGGCCAGCGCCACTCTCACAGCCTCGGTTGTTCTTCTGGGACAGTCGCTGTAAATATTTTAGACGCTTACAAGCTTGTGGAACTCGGACATGGCGAGAAAGAAAAACACCATTTTTTAAGTCAACCGTCCGTCCCCAGGGCCAATCGCGCCGTTTTCTTCTGTGGGTCAGTGATGTTTGCTTATTGCGTCCAAAGAACAAGGGGTTTCTTTGGCACTGTTATCTTTTCGGAACTCCCCTTGAAAATGCCTCATTAACCGTATGATGCCAAAGCAAACGAGGCCGAAGGCGACCAAAAGCGCAATCCCGATTGTAAAAGTTGGTGAACTAAACATTTCTGGAGAATTCAAGTTAATCTTTATTGACCAACCGGCTCATAAGCTAGTTCTTTGCCAATTTTACCCCGGCTTTAGCCGTTCGTTCTTTAAATTCCGTTGGCTTTGCCCGCCGTTCTCCTCACCATTGAACGGGGCAGGCATCGGGAAAGTAAGATAATGAGACGGTTTTGCAGGCCGGGAACCGCCACCACTCTTTTCCTCCGAAACGCGCGGAGGCCATACAGCGCGACGGCTTCCGCGGACATTCTGGCCATTCGGATCTTGCGTTCCTCCTTGTCGATATGCGCCACCTGGTCGAAGTTCGTTACCGTGGGACCGGGACACAAAGCGGATACGGTCACGTTGGTGCCGGCCAATTCTTCGGCGAGCGCCTCGGTGAAGGAAACGACGCAGGCCTTGGTTGCGTAATAAATTGCCATGCCGGGACCCGGCACAAACCCCGCAACCGAAGCCACGTTTAGGATTCCGCCGCGCCGGCGTTGCACCATGCCGGGAAGAAACAATCCGGTCAGTTCTATCAACGCGGTGATATTGACCTGAAGCATTTCGAGCTGCCGTTGAAGCGGCAATCCAGCAAACTTTCCCCAGGCGCCGAACCCGGCGTTGTTCACCAGAACGTCCACCGTGATTCCCCTGCCCTGCAATTCCGTGAAGATGCGCTCCGGGGTTTCGGTCCGGGCGAGATCGGCGGTCAAAACGGATGCCTCGACATTGTGCGCGCGGCGCAATTCATCGGCCAACGATTGCAGCGCTCCCGTGTTGCGGGCAGTCAGCACCAGTCGGGAACCGTCCGCCGCAAAGCATTTCGCCAGTTCCCGACCGATGCCCGATGAAGCGCCGGTGATTAAAACCGTCTCGTGGTTCGCGGCGCTCGATGGATCCGCCGCTTTCATTAATTGCCCCACCCGAACCGTCCGGTGATCGGCCAATAGACAAAGAAGGATTTGCCGACGATGTATTGAGCCGGAAAACCGCCCCAATATCGCGAGTCCAGGCTGTTGAACGTATTATCGCCCATGACAAAATAACAATTGGTTTCCACCTGGTAACTTTGCCCGGGAGCCAGCGCTCGCAGCATGGCGTGCCCGTAATAACGGTTGTCCTGGTACTGAAGGACTTTTGCTCCGGCGGGCGGGTTGGAAAATGAATATAAATTTTCAAAATGCGGCGTGGAGGCTGACAGTGTCTTGCCGTCCACGACGAGATTTCCCACCGGCTTGGTTCCAAACCCAAATTGAGGAATGTCCGCAACTTCGTAATCCTGGTGAAGGGACAAGGTTTCGCCACCCAATCCAACCAGGCGCTTGATGTAAAATTCATCGCTGGGAATATTGAATTGGTCACGCATGTCTTCGGGAATTCCCTTGGTTTCAAACACCACAATCTCACCGCGTTCCGGCTCGCGGAAATTATACGTCAGCCGGTCCACAAACAAATGATCGCCCGCGTGGACGCGAAGCTTTATCACGTCTTCGCCCTTGTGGAAAAAGCGTCCGGGCAAACCAGCCCGGTATTTCAGCGGCTCTTCCCCATAGTCCGGGGGAAACCAAATGGTGTACCACTCGCCGGCAAATTCAATCCGCTGGTAAATGGAGAAAAACGCCGGCGGCCAGGGTTTTTGTATCCCATTTTCATCCACCGAGCCATCGGTTGGGGCGACAAAATGAATATAAGAAACTCCATGAAACCAGTCCCGGATGCGCCCCCAGACGTTCGGAATTTTTATCACCTCTTCCAGCTTCAACTGTTTGTTCACTTCAGCGTCAATTTTGGATTTGTCGTCCAAGCCGGAATTGATTTCGCTGAAGATCGGGGCGAAGTCCGGTTCGGACGTCACACCGTAAAGCGTCGGCTGCATCGAGCCGGTGGGAATTTTGAAGGGCTGGATGAAAAACGTGCGGACCCCCATGGCCACGGCAATGGCCACCAGCAACACTTCCACGTTCTCGCGCCAGGCGGCATTGGGATGCGGTTTCAGCCATTTGTTGGCGGCAAATTCCAGCTCCTCCATCTTGATCCGGATTCGGCCCGTGTTGAGCTTCGCCTCGTTGATGGCCGCGTTCAGCTCGTTCATAGCGAGCATTACCGCGCCAACCGCCTGGGGCGGGAGCAGGTCGCGCTGCGCGCAATACCACCGATGCACTTGTTTGCGCATCGCGACGGCCTCACGAATCGTTTTGGAAAATAACCAGCGGATCATAAAATGTGTCGAGGGACGAGTGTCGAGTGTCGAGAGCCAAAAAACAAGCCTTCGTACACTGCGATCCCCTGCCCGCGTCCTTCGACCCTCGACCCTCGGCTTTTGTTCACGCCTTTAGCACTTCAATAAACGCCTCCTGCGGAATGTTTACGTTGCCGATGGATTTCATGCGCTTTTTGCCTTCCTTCTGCTTTTCCAGCAGTTTGCGTTTGCGGGAGACGTCGCCGCCGTAACATTTCGCCGTCACATCCTTGCGGAACGCGCTGACGTGTTCCGACGCGACGATTTTCCCGCCGATGGCCGCCTGGATTTTTACCTGAAACTGCTGGCGCGGGATGACTTCCTTGAGCTTTTCCGCCAGCGTGCGTCCCCTGCCCTCCGCCTTCGTGCGATGCACGATGCACGAAAACGCGTCCATCGGCTCGCCGTTCACCAGCATGTCCAGTTTCACCATGTCGCTTTCGAGGTAACCCGCCAGCTCGTAATCCATCGAGCCGTAGCCGCGCGTCATGCTTTTGATGCGGTCATGGAAATCAATCAGGATTTCGTTCAGCGGAATCAGTGCCGTGAGCATCACGCGCTTGGCGTCGAGCGTTTCCGTGTGGTCCAGCGTGCCGCGCTTCTCGGAAATCAACGCCATCATGTCGCCGATGTTTTCGTTCGGGCAAATCACGAACGCCTTCACCATCGGCTCCTCGATTTTCTCGATAAACGTCACCTCCGGCAAAAACGCCGGATTGTCCACCTCCTTGAACGTGCCGTCGGTGAGTGTGACGTGATAGACCACGCTCGGATACGTCGCGATGATGTCCATGTCGTACTCGCGGCGCAGCCGTTCCTGCACAATTTCCATGTGCAACAATCCGAGAAAGCCGCAGCGAAAACCGAACCCCAGCGCCACGGACGTCTCCGCCTGATAAACGAACGCCGAGTCGTTCAGCTTTAACTTCGCCATGGAAGATTTCAAATGCTCGTAATCCGCGGTGTTGATCGGGTAAATGCCGCTGAACACCATCGGATGAATTTCCTTGAAGCCCGGCAGCGCCGGCGACGGGTTTCGCGCATCGGTGATGGTGTCACCCATTTTCACTTCCTGCGGACTTTTAATGTTCGCCGTGATGTAACCGGTTTCGCCGACTTCAAGTTTTTCGCGGACATAAGGCTTGGGATTGAAGCTGCCGACCTCCTTGACCTCCACGTTCTTGCCTGAATGCAACAACTTCACCGATTGTCCGGCCCTTAACTCGCCGTTGAACACCCGCACGTGCGTGACCACGCCCTTGTAAGTGTCAAAATATGAATCGAAACCCAGCGCCTGCAACGACGGTGCGCCGGTCGGACTCGGCGGCGGGATGCGCGCCACAATCGCCTCCAGAATTTCGTCAATGCCGATCCCTTCCTTGGCGCTGGCGGGAATGGCCGTCTCGCCGGGGATGGCCAGAATCTCCTCCAATTGCTGGCGCGTTTGCGGGACATCCGCGTGCGGCAAGTCAATCTTGTTGATGACCGGGATGATTTCGAGGTTCTGCTTCATCGCCAGATGGACATTGGCGACGGTTTGCGCCTCGACTCCCTGCGCGGCATCCACAATCAGCAGCGCCCCTTCGCACGCGCTCAGGCTGCGCGACACTTCGTAGGAAAAATCCACGTGCCCGGGGGTATCAATCAGGTTCAACTCGAACGTCTCGCCGTTTTTGGCCTTGTAAAGCATCGTGACCGGATGCGCCTTGATGGTGATGCCGCGCTCGCTTTCCGAGGTCCATCGAATCGAGCAATTGCGCCTCCATGTCGCGCGTGGCGATGGTGCCCGTGCGATGCAGGAGCCGGTCCGACAGCGTCGTTTTCCCATGATCAATATGGGCAATGATGCTGAAATTGCGAATATGCGCTGCGTCCATTTACAAATTCGTCGGGAGGGACGGCGTGCCGCCGTCCCCAAAATTATTCAGGGTCGCCGACACGGCAACCCTCCCAAAAGGGAAAAGTAGGATAACCGGAAAGCGGTTGAAGAAAAGGAAATTTGACACCATGATTGATAACAACGGGAAGAAATGAAGAAAACCGTTCTCATAACCGGTTGCTCCTCCGGCATCGGCAAGGCCGCCGCAAAACTTTTTGCCGGCAACGGCTGGAACGTAATCGCCACGATGCGGAAACCGGCCATGGAAACGGAACTGGCCCGTCTTAAAGACGTCTTGGTGACACGGCTTGACGTTCAGGACGGCGAAAGCATCAAGCAGGCGATCGAGGCCGGCATCGCGTGTTTCGGCGGGATTGACGTTTTGATCAACAATGCGGGCTACGGCCAGTACGGCCTTTTCGAAGCGATTCCACGGGAGAAGATTCAGGAGCAATTCGACGTTAACGTTTTTGGCGTGATGGATGTCACGCGCTCCGTTCTGCCGCATTTCCGGGAGCGCAAGAGCGGGCTGATTATCAACATCAGCAGCAATCCCAATCATGGATCAACTGGACCCAGTAGCCGGGAAAAGTTGGCGTGTTGGTCAGGGCGTAATTAAAGTCGGCGCCGTTGCCATCGAGGCCGGGGCAAATGAAATAGTTCGCAGCCCACATTTTGGAGCAGGCAGTGATATCAAAACCATTTCCGCCTGCCGCGTCCACAGATGTTTTTATTCCAGACTTTTCGAGTGCGGCGCAAAAACGGTTTACCGCATAAACGAAGGTTGGCCAGTGTTTGCGGTCATTCAGGTGCCCGGCCTGAAGGTCAAAAAAGTCAATACCACAGCTGAGAAGATAATTAGCGTCCTGTTCGATGTGGGGCAACGTTGTTCCAGGCGACCCTGCCAGAGTCGTGGTGTCAAACTCACGATAAATGCCGACGTGTCGAATCCCCTGGCTATGAATCCAAGCCACCATGTTTGAAAGGCCTTGCGGCAAATAGACCGTCTTGGCCACAAGATTGCCGTTGGCATCGCGCCCCGAAAATGCGCCGTCAGAAATAATGACTGTGTCGTAGCCTGGCAGGGAAGCCGTTTGCAAAACCTGGTTACTTAGCTGCGCAGCCGTCCAGTCACCGCCATACAGCAGCCAATCGTTGAAGCCTTTATATGGGACGGGCGTACTCGTAGATCGCTGCACAGGAGGGATCAAAAGTACTTGGACCGGGTTGTAGGGAATGGCGGGATAGTTTGTTGGCAGCGCCAATCCGGTCGAAACGGCCACAAGCAAGCAGGGGAGTGTGAGTTTAATTTTTATTGGTCATCTACTACCACATCGCCGGCGTCGTTGGCAAACATTTGACCTGCGTCATCGCCGATGATGCCTTTCCATGGTCTTTGCGGCCGATGTTTTTTAACCGGCTGGCTATTTAACCAACGCTGACCGCCGTCTCTTGCAGCCAGTTCATGTTGAACCGGGACTGTTTGCGGGACAAAAATTTCCCCACATTGTCGTCCAGCCAGGTGGTGTCGTTGATCGCCCCCTGCCCCATCCAATGCCAGATGAAATCCCTTCCCATCCTTTGAGCGCAACCCATGAATTGTTTCACCGTCCATTCCAGCTCGCCCGCCTCATGCTCTTCATCACCCAGCAGGCCGATGAATAATCCGGAAACCGGGCTTTCCAACTTCCCGGCCGCCAATGCCCCCAGCCATTCAACCAGTTTGGGTTCGCGCTGATCCAAAGAACTGAGCGCGACGATCAGCACATCGGCATCGGTTGCCTCCTGAATCATTATTTTCCGCACCGGTTGGCTGGCATGAAAGGAATCCAGATTCCACATTTCCGCGGAAGTTTTCCAACGCGGGCTGGCCAGTTTGGCAATCGTACCGGTGGTCCACCGGGCGTGCAGCGAAGCCGCAAAATCCACATATAAAGAGAACAAATGCAATTTCCCATTTGCCTCCGTTTCCCGCTCAATAAAAGTTTCGGTGTGCATAGGCTCAAATCCAATCTCCAGCCACACTGCATATGAATCGTTACATCCGCATGAAGGGCAGGTGTCATTTCGGGAACTTTTTGCTCCAATCCCGGCACGCTATTTTTTGAAAACCGGGCTTGCCAGCGGCACGTCGCTTGCTATATTGCAAACGCTTTGCAATTAAAGGCGAGCCATTTTCTTCGGTTTGGCAGGCCGGCCCTGGCCGGCTTGCTGGTGGGCATCATTTTTTTACTGGATGCGATGGCGGCGTGCCCCGCGCTGCACGAAATGATTCACCACGACGCGGGCAAGGAAGATCACGACTGCGCGGTCACCATGCTCGCACTGGGGAAAATGGATTCGGCCATTTGTGAAATCATCATTCCTCCGCCGACGGCCTGGTTTGAAACCTTCCGGCACTTCACCATTTTGGTTTTCAGCCCGGCCATTGAAAATCTTCCCCCAAGCCGCGCCCCGCCCGGCCGCTTCTCCATTTCCTGATTCCTGTTGGATTCAGACCTGGCCGGTCGCCGTGTCTGAAAGTGTTTGTCCCAACCAAATCCCTGTGTTGTGCCGCATGGCATTTCACAAAGCGCGGGTCCGTGTGGATTCGCGGAAGGGTTTTGAAAACTTTAACCCATTGAATATATGAACGATTTTAGAGAGTGGAAAAAAAATAAACGTAGAAAGAGCAGAGTTTACTGGGCGGTCATCTCAACGGTGGCCCTGGCCGGTGGCGGGACGGCTTTGGCCCAAACCAATATGGCGTCGGCGAGCAAGGCTGACGAGTCGGGCAGTTCGACTAATGTCACCAATCTCGGTAACATCACCGTCATTGGCAAACTGAATCAGGCGCGCAGCCAGATTTTGCCCGACCTCGGTGCGACGGCCTACACGCACACGAGCGAGGAAATTGTGGCCCAATCACAAGGCGAAAACGCGCCGTTCAACCAGGTGATCCTGCGTTCGCCGGGCGTGGCGCAGGATTCGGCGGTGAACGGTGACTTGCACGTGCGCGGCGAGCACGCGAATTTGCAGTATCGCATCAACGGTGTGCTCTTGCCGGAAGGCATTACAGGCGGATTCGGGCTGGAACTGGACCCGCGTTTTGTGCAATCCATGCAGCTCATCGACGGTTCGCTGCCGGCGGAATATGGCTTTCGGACCGCAGGCGTGGTGGACATCACGACCAGGAGCGGCGCGTATATACACGGCGGTGACCTGTCCCTGTATGGCGGCAGTTACGACACCTTCCGCCCAAGCTTCGATTTCGGTGGGGCGCAGGGGAAATGGGATTACTTTGTGGACGGCAGTTATGATCAGAATGGTCTGGGCATAGAAAATCCGATGCCCAGCAAAAACGCGATCCATGACCAGACGGATCAATACAAGGCGTTTATTAACGCGTCGCGCCTTTTGAGCGACACCAGCCGGGTCAGTTTCATGGGCAGCGCTTCATACAGCCACTTACCAGGTTCCCAACACCCCGGGTGTTCCGGCGGGTAACTCGCCCGCCGCCACGGGCGATCCGACCTCCGTGCCGTGGTACACCTATATGTACCCGACGAATTTCGATTCAGTGAACCTGAACGAAAATCAAACCGAGCAAAATTACTACGGCGTCGCGACCTATCAGAAATCGGCGGGCGATTTGAATTATCAAGCCTCCGCGTACGGACGGATCAGCGGCGTGCATTTCATGCCCGACCCTTTCGGCGACCTCTACCTCAACGGCGAGGCCAGCGATGTGGACCGCAATCTCTACTCCGGCGGATTCCAAGTTGACGCCAGTTACGCCCTTGGTGACAAACACACCATCCGCGCTGGCGTGATGTTGCTGGACGAATATCTGTCCGCCAACACCACCACGACGGTGTTCCCGGTGGACGGCAATGGGAATCCAACCGGACGCACCGGTTCGCCCATCATGCAAAATGGCGTTTCGCACGCCTTGTTTGCCGGCGTTTATTTGCAGGACGAATGGAAAATCCTGCCCCGAAGTCACGCTCAACTACGGCGCACGTTTTGACGAGTATTACGCCACTTACGACAAGGAAAACCAACCCAGCCCGCGCGTGAACCTGGTTTATCAGCCGACGGATTCGACGACGTTGCATGCCGGTTACGCGCGTTACTTCACGCCGCCGCCGCTGGAAAATGTGCCCTCGGGCAACATGTCGGCTTTCAAAGACACGTCGGGCTACCCCGCCATTCAGCAGGACGATCCGGTCAAGGCCGAGCGCGCGAATTATTTCGACGCCGGCATTTCGCAAAAAATCACCAAACACCTGCAAGTAGGCGTGGATGGCTATTACAAAAACGCCCGCAATCAGCTTGACGACGGTCTGTTTGGGCAATCTCTCATCCTGTCGGCCTTCAACTATGCCAAAGGCCGGGTTTATGGCGTGGAATTCAACGGCTCATACAACCAAGGCGGCTTTTCCGCCTACGCCAACCTCGCCTGGTCGGTCGCGCAAGGTAAAGGCGCTGCCTCGGCGCAATTCCTGTGGCCGGACCAGCCGACGATAGATTATGTCAATAGCCATTGGATTTATCTCGACCACGATCAACGCGTCTCCGGCACTTTCGGAGTGTCCTATCTCTGGAAGGAGTCCGATCACATCAGCACGCTGTTCTATACGGATGCCATATACGGCAGCGGGTTGCGGCAGGACGGCGACGGAACGGTGGATGGGACACCGACCGGCGATCCCATTCCCAACGGCGCGAGTGTGCCCCAATACTACTCTGTCAACCTCGGCGCGGCCCAGAACTTCAAACTCCCCCAGGACCGAACGCTGACGGCACGGATTGATGTTGTGAACCTCACGGACAACATTTATGAACTCCGTAGTGGCAGCGGCGTCGGCGTCAACGCCGCCCAATACGGCGAGCGCCTGGGTTTTTTCGGCTCGCTGAGCCTGACGTTTTGAATCAAAAGTTGGAGAGTTGTTTCCTATGGGGACAACCCTCCAAATGAAAAATGAAAATTTAAACGCATTAATTGTTTAACAACCAGCCGCCCGACACTGAACGTCCATGAATAAGATTTCAATCATTATGGAAACGGCCGAAAAGGCAATGACTGCTGAAACTGATCGCGCCAAACAACTGCTCGGCCGGGCGGAGAAATTCGCCGCGGGTACAGTCATCGTGACAGGGTTTCAGCTATGGGATGTGACAGGTCTGTTGGACCCGTCTTCGCGTTGGGTCAACGATTCGTGTTATCTGTCTTTGGGAGTTTTGAGCCTTTCTTTACTATTTGCCTTTTACACCATGCGGCTTAAAGGCTATGCCGGTTATCCCCGCGGAGACAAACTCTGGGAAACCTTGAAGTCTGAAAACGTATCGGACAACGACGCGGAACTTGCGGTAATCCAGTTGCTCTTAAAAAACCGGGAGCTCAACGCCAAATTAAACGATGCCAAAATGGGCCTGCTATTTTGGTGCGGCTCGCTGTTCTTTGTCGGATTTCTCCTCGTGATCATCAGCCGTTTGCTGGCTGGCCTCGCGAACACTTATGGCAACTCGATGTTGTGAGTGATATGGATGCAAATCGAACATCGCCGGCTTATACTTTAAAAGACGAGCTGGCGCGGTTGTGCCTGCCAACAACGAGCCGCGAACCGGAACGCAAACTCGCCTGGGTGAATTCGATTTGCCTCCTCGTTTTAATCATCGGACTGATGGGAGCCAGGCGCGCGCCCGGCTTTGTCGCCCCACCGCCGCCGGCGGCGCAGGTCGTGCCGACGGTGATCGAGCCGCTGCCTCCGCCACCGGCCGCCACTGAAAATCAAAAACCGGAACAGCCCGACCAGAACCAACCCGCGCCGCGAGTGGTGGCGGTCACCCTTAATTCACCGGCCATTGATTTTGCCGTGCCCACCGTCGGCAATCTGGTGGTGCCGGAGGCGTTGGCCCAGGCGCCGCCGGCGGTGCGGTTGAAACCATTGGCCATTCGCATCAACAGTACTGGCGCCGGCGGCCAGCGCCCGGAACCGCCCTATCCCCAAATCGCACTCGAAGAAGCCGAACAAGGTTCGGTGACTCTTTCGATTACCGCAAACGCTTCCGGCGCCGTCACCGACGTCCAGGTCAAGGAATCGTCCGGTTATCCTCTTTTGGATCATAGCGCCTTGGATTTTATCAAACGCCGCTGGATATTGCCGCCGGGCCAGGGAACCCGGATTTATGAAGCGACCATCACTTACAAACTGACATTGAATTAACCAAAATGAAACCAAACACATCGTCAACCTCAACTCCTGATTTTTATGCTGGCAAACATCATTCTTGAATTTTTTCTCAAAGGCGGCCCGGTCATGTGGCCGATGTTGATGTGCGCCCTCGTGGCCGTCGCTGTCGTGGGCGAACGTTCCTTCTGGTGGTGGCGCGAAAGCCGGAGGCGCGATCCGCAAAAACTGGAGCAACTGCTGGCCGCGCTGGAAAATTCCGATGTCGCCACGGCCCGGAAAATCGCCGAAGGCTCGGAAGACCCGGTCCTCCGCATGACTCGTCGCGGCCTCAGTCACGTCGGCCACGTCCACACCTCGTTGCTGGGGGCGCTGCAATTGGCGGCGGGAATTGAACTAAAGCGCGCCGGGCGCTTCCTCACGGTGATGGACACGCTGGTGACTCTGGCGCCCTTGCTCGGCCTGCTCGGCACGGTGACCGGCCTCATGCGGGCCTTTCTCAACGTCGGCAGCGCCGAACTCTCCGTCCAAGGCGTGACCGGCGGCATCGGCGAGGCGCTGATTGCCACCGCCTGTGGTTTGGGCGTTGCCATTTTCTCGCTGATTCCCTTCAACTTTTTTTCCGCCAAGGTGGCGCAATTGCAATTTGAACTGGAAACGGCGGCAACGAATGTCGAAGTCATGACCGGTGGCGGTGGCAAACCGGGTGACACCGCTCATTTGCCGGCCGTGCCGCCGCCGCACCGGACTCCGGGCCATTGAAATTTCGATAATGAAAATCGTTTCGCCCATTCAGCGCCGCCGCTCGCGGATTGTCATCATTCCGCTGATTGACATCATGTTTTTCCTGCTCGCGTCGTTTATGATGGTGAGCCTTCAAATGGAGCAAACCCAGAACATCAAGGTCCATCTGCCGCCGTCCGGGGAGGCGCGGCAGGATTTCAAGCCGGACATGATGAACATCGCCGTGGATCAAGCCGGCCGGGTCTGGGTGGAAAAGGAACCGGTAACGCTCGCGCAATTGGGCCTCATGGTCAGCAACCGTTTCCAGCTCAACACCAATCTCCCCGTCTATGTCAGCGGTGACCGCGCCACGCTCGAAGGCGCAATGGACGAGGTGCTGGACGTTGTCCGCCGCGCGGGGATTCAAAAGGTGGCGTTTACGGTGAGCGAAGACAAAACTCAGACCCGCCCATGAAAATTCATTCTCCCTTGCCCCGCCGGCAGACGCGACTGGAAATCATTCCGCTGATTGACATCATGTTTTTCCTGCTGGCGTCGTTCATGATGGTCAGTCTGCAGATGCAAAAAGTCCGGGCGCTCCGCGCAAGCCTGCCCACCGCGACCATTGCCGCGTCCGCCACCAAACCGGACATCATCAATTTGAACGTGGACCAATACGGACAGGTGGCAATGGACAGGAAACCGATTTCGTTTCCCGCATTATTCACCGCCCTGACCAATCGCTACGAGCTTAACACCAACGTGCCGGTCTATATTTCCGGCGATCGCGACGCCACGCACGGGTCGGTCATTTACGTGCTGGACCTCGTAAAACGAGCCGGCATCCAGCACGTCGCCATCGCGGTCAAAACCGGCGCGGAGAACTCCGAATCACCATGAAGAACTTCCAACAAAACCTGCTCATCGTTCTGGCGCTCGGCCTGTGCGCCCTGTGCGCCTGGCAATGGTACGGCCAGACGCTCCAGCGCGACCGGATTGAAAGCCTGAACCAGCGCCTTTACGAAAAGGACAAAGCCATCCAGGGCTACACCAATTCCATTGCCACCATGAATCAACAAATCGCCGAAATGGATTCGCGCCTCACCAAACTCCGGGAAAGCGCCCGGGCCAGCGAACAACTGGTAATCAGTCAAAAGCGCGACCTGAGCCGGCTTGGATTGGAAAACGAAATCCTGACCAACCAGGTTGCTCAATATACGAATGCCGTGAGCATGCTGGAAGGAAAGCTGAACGAAGCCTACGACGGCATCAAAAAACAGAATGCGGCCATCAAGGAACTAACCGCCCAGCGGGACGAGTTTGTCCGGAAATGGAACGACAGTATCCAGGAGCGGAACGACATCGTGAACAAGTACAACAATCTGGCGAAACAGTTTGAAAAACTCCAGTCCGGCGGCGGAAGTTCAACGGATAAATGACCGGCGCCACCTCCGCATGAATTCATTTTTTTATCAGAACGGCCTTGTTCTTTTTCAGGTACTTCTCAATGGTCGTCCGGCCGCCAACCGAGTTGGGAATCCGGACGGCGTTGGGCTTGGATAATTTGTAATGCACCAGCCATTTGCCAATGAGTCCCACCGTGAAATTCAACCCCGTCACCCGCCAGACCTGACCGGTTTCCAGCGGCGGCATTCGAACCCGGCACGAAGGCTTGCTTTTTATCATGTCGGAGCTTGCACTGAAACATTTGATTAAACCAGCTAAATCTGCTGCTGCCCGGCCTTCGCCGCCTTTGACCTGACACGTCAGCCGGGAAGCCTGTGTTACATTTTATCCGCCTTTTCCATTTGCCGCACTGTGTGCCAAGTATAGCGCCATGTATAAAGCCAAAGCTGATTCCACCCAACATCACCTGCGACATCGAACGCATTTCCACCCAGAAAATCTACGAGGCCTACGAACGCCTGCTCAAGAGCGACGTGAAATACCGCTTCGTAATTGAACTGGCATCTTTGAAGTAAGTGGCGGCACGCCGATCTTTTATTTATTTGCCGTTGGTGGCGCCGGCGTCCATTTTCGCTGCGACCTCGCCCAAGGCATTGGCCAACGCTTGCGCGCGCTTTACAAAATCGGATTCGAAAAGGACTTTGGCGAGAACTTGCGTCGCGTCCGGATTCAGAAACACGACGACCGGGGTTGTCCAATGAGGATCGGGCGTTTGAATGGCGTTGTCCACGAGCGGCATCACTTTGTCATTTTCCGTGTCAGCATCTTCAAAAACCAGTACCGCCCTGTCTCGCAAGGCGTAAAAAGCATGCAAGGTCGCGCCACGCGAACCATCCGCCGAAATCTCTCCTATGCCATCCAAAAAACGAGAATCAGAAGCAATCCAGGCAATCGGTTTGTGTTCGGCCTTGGCCTCCTTCTCGGCGTTTTTCAGTTGCCCGGTGCGCCAAGCGTTAATGGTCTGATGGTTGATGACGACGGTCAATTTATCAGTCGCATTCGGGTTGTAAGGAACAGGAGCCGGCAGCTTCCTCCCCTTGGCCGCCAGGGCTTTTTCAACCAATTCAGGAAGCCGGTCGCCCAGCGCGTCAACGCCCTGGGCCATGATTTTTCCCGTGTCGCCGTCCACGAGGACGGGACACGGAATGCCCTTGATTCCATATGTCAGCGCCACTGGAGTTTCTGAAGAAAGACCGTCATAGATTTGCGGCCAACTCATGCCGTGGGCTTGAAGGAATTGCAGGAGAGCGGGCCCATTTCGTAGCTCGTCGAGACTTACGCTCACCGCGTCGAATCCGTAGGTGTGAAATTTCTGGTAGGTGGCGACAACATTGGGAAGTTCCTCGCGGCAGGGTCCGCACCAGGTGGCCCAAAAATCCAGTAATACCACCTTGCCCTTGTAATCAGCGGGAAAGTTGACGGTCTGACCGTCAAGCGTCCGGGCTTGGAACACCGGAGCTTTCTGGCCGGCGGAAACTGCCGACCGAATATCATCAGCTGTTGCAGGGACAACGCACAACAATGTGACGATAGCTACGATAAAAATGAGCACGAAA
This sequence comes from uncultured Verrucomicrobiae bacterium, assembly GCA_963786375.1. Classification (GTDB taxonomy): domain Bacteria; phylum Verrucomicrobiota; class Verrucomicrobiia; order Limisphaerales; family UBA11358; genus UBA11358. Next base: position 17,398 of record CAWAYP010000007.1, on the reverse strand, counting down.
CATTTCCCCCGCTTTATAGTTTTCATAACCCTGAAAATAATCTCCACGAACCGGGATTCAACCAAAAAGGAACGGCCTCGCTTGCAACTCGATTAGTAACATTTTTCATTCGGGCCTGTAAAACCATCTCCTTTTTATTGCGTCAGATGGTGCTATGCCGCTTCGGCGCAATTTTTTCCGAGAACCGCGCTGACTGTGGCTATGAGTTCGTCCATGTTGAGCGGTTTGTGCAGGAAGGCTGACGCGCCCGCCTGCAGGCAGCGTTCCTTGTATTTTTCCGGATCCGTGCCGGAAATGATAATCACCGGAACATTTTTGTCTTCACTCATGTTGCGAAGCCAGCGCATGATGGCAAACCCGTCCCATGACATGCCGCCCATCGCATCGTCGGGCGGAAACAGGAGATCGAGCAAAATCAAATCCGGCTTTTCCTTGTCCACGACTCTCACAACCGCGGAACCATCGGCGGCGGTGAACACTTCGTAACCGCTGGCTTTGAGTTTCAAGGAAACCGCCTTGCGAATGACTTCGTTGTCATCCACCACCAGGATTTTTTTAGGCCGGACTCCGGGTTGTTGATTTGTCATAAACATCTCCCACCCGGCTTGCGGACGGGTAAAATAAAACCGCCCGAATTTTCATCACAAGCCGCTTTCATAAGGCACCGTCGTTTACCAGGGCGGAGTGTTGCTTGCCAAATCTTGGCAAAAACCTTACCGATATTGGCATACCTGCGCGCCGGTTTGACTTAGCCGGCATTTTGATGAAAGCAGTGGGTGAGATACATGTCCCAAAATTGAGACCGTTATGAGAGCGGACCGATTGGGGAAATGGCTGTTTCCCCGATGGCAAACATACCGTCGCCAGCGTCACAGCGGCCATAATAATTCTGACCAATTCCACAGGCAGACAAATTCTGGCGCATGACTTCCACGACCGCAATCAATCCCCAATCTTGCGGCGCCTTAACCCACTTCCAACAAAGGAAGTTTTCATCCGGTTCTGCTTGGCAATGGCGCGTTTCATCGTTTAGCTAGGGCCATGCAAGCAGTGCTCAATTATCTGAAACGCAACCAAGCCCGTTTTGTAGCGGAGTTGTGTGACTATCTCCGCCTTCCCAGCGTCTCCGCGCAGGCGCAACACAAGCAGGAGTTGCGCGCCTGTGCCGAATGGCTGGCCAAACATTGCCGGCAAATCGGCCTCAATGCGCGCGTCTGCCCGACCGGCGGCCATCCCATCGTCGTCGCCAAAACGCCCGCCTCCGCTTCACTCTGGCCCGGCAAGTCGCGCCCGCATTTCATGATTTATGGCCATTACGATGTGCAACCGCCGGAGCCGCTGGAGTTATGGCAAACGCCGCCGTTTGAGCCGCGCATTGCCGGCCGTTCGATTTTCGCCCGCGGCTCCACCGACAATAAAGGCCAGCACTTCGCACATCTCAAGGCCGCCGAAGCCTACCTCAAGACCGGCACTCCCCTGCCCTGCGACCTCACGTTCGTCATTGAGGGCGAGGAAGAAGTCGGCAGCAAAAGTCTCGCTAAATTTCTCGGGACGCACCTCCGTGAATTGAAATGCGACGCCGTTATTGTTTCCGACACCGGAATGCCCGATGCCGATCATCCCGCGCTCACGTATTCGTTGCGTGGCATCATTGCGTTTGAAATCACGGTGCATGGCCCGGCGCGCGATTTGCATTCCGGTATTTTTGGCGGCGCGGTGGACAACCCCGCGATGGCCTTGAGCCAGTTGCTGGCCAAACTCCGGGACCGGAATGGCCGCGTTGCCATTCCCGGTTTCTACGATGACGTCGCGCGCCTTTCTGCTTACGAACGCAAACAATTCAAGCGCCTGCCCATCACCGGCCGCGAACTCCAGAAATTGCTGGGCGTGACAAAATTGTTCGGCGAACGCGGTTTCACACCCATGGAACAGCGCAGCGCGCGGCCGACGTTTGAAATCAACGGTCTCACGAGCGGCTATCAAGGCGAAGGCAGCAAGACCATCGTGCCCGCCTGGGCGCGCGCCAAAATCACCTGCCGCCTCGTGCCCAACCAACGGCCGGCGCGCATCCGTAAAATCGTCTGCGATTATCTCAAAAAAATCTGCCCGCCAACTGTAAGAATGGAAATCGAAGCCGGCCACGGCGCGGAGGCATATCTGGTTTCACCAACCAGCCCGCAGGCGCAGGCGGCGTTGTGCGCGTTGCGCCAGGCGTTTCATCGGGAGCCGGTCTTGCTGCGCGAGGGCGGTTCCATTCCCATCGTGAATGAATTTAAAAAAATCCTCGGCGCGGATTCATTGCTGCTCGGCTTGGGTTTGCCGGACGACAATGCCCATTCGCCGAACGAAAAGTTTGATCTGGATTGTTTTGAAAACGGCCAGCGGATGAGCGCGTTGCTCTGGCGGGAGTTGTCGGTTCCAGCCGGGCGCGGCGCTTAATTTTCCAGCGGATATTTCTCAAGCACCCGCATCACGCCGGCGGAGGCGTACCAGTCGCTCCAGATCAACTGTAGCGATTGAAAGCGCGTTTCGCCAAAATCGGTTTCCCGATGAACCTGGAGAAAATGAAGCAATCCTTTCCAGTCCTCTTTCGGATTGCAAAAACGCACCGCGGTCAGGTGTGCCGTGCCGATTTTGTAACGGCGGTCCAGGTTTTCGCCAAGGCCGTGCCGCCGGAACGCATCCCGCAGCCCGTCGCGAAGTTGTGTCAGCGTATCATCCGCGGGAAACCCTTGAATCATCACCGCGTCCGGCGAAGCCGTCACACCGCAAAATTCAACCGAAAAACTGCGGCAATGTTTCAATGCCTCATCCAAAACCATTCGAAAGGCCGGCAGCCGGTGGATGTGTTCGCGCCATGACTCCGAACCGGGAATAACCGCCAGCACCGTCAAGTGCAATTCCGCCGGCTGGTAAAAATGCTGACGGGGACAGATGGCCGCGGCTTCGCGTAAAAATTTGTTGATCCGCCGCCGCAAGCCCGCGTCCGGCCACGCCACCAACGTAATGCCGCGCCGGGCATCGCCGGTTTTATTCCGCAGGAAAGGATCAATCCGCACTTCGCCCGATTTGAAAAGCGCAGCCGTTTTGCTCCAAAGCCGCTCGTAGATGCCATGGGCTTCGGTCAACTCGCTCCCCATGTTCGAATTTCCTCCTTCAGTTTTTCCATTGGCAATCCCACCACATTGCTGAACGAACCGGAAATTCCTGAGATAATTGTATCACCATGTTCCTGAATCGCATAAGCGCCCGCCTTGTCCAGCGGATTCGTTTTCGCCAGGTAAACATTGATTTGTTCCGCGGTCAGCGGACGGAACGTTACATCGGTGCCGACGGCAAAAATGCGTTCGCGATGCGCGCGCAAATGAATCAGGCTCACGCCGGTAACGACGCGATGCGTCCGGCCTTGCAATCGCGCCAGCATCCGCCGCGCCCCGGCGGCATCGGCGGGTTTGCCCATGATTTCATTGTCCAGAAACACGAGCGTGTCGGCGCCCAGCACCAGCGCGTCGGGATGTTTTTTGGCGATGACGCGCGCCTTGCGATGCGCGTTAAGCTGGCACAGCTCCAGCGGCGACCATTGGTCGTCCAAAATTTCCGCGGCGTCACTGGGAACGACTTGAAAATCCAGACTCAATTGCCGCAGCAATTCCGCGCGCCTCGGCGACGCGGAAGCCAGAATCAGCGGCGGCAAACTCATGTGGAAAATCTAAGCGTAGTTGGCGAACGTGTCGAGTGGCGGTGGCAGCGGTCTATGACCGTCGGAAAACCGCTTTACGAATAACGCTCATGGAACGCGCCGCAATTATCGGCGTGCGTCGTATTTAAAAATCCGCTAATTCATTGCCGTGAACAACGTGCGTCACCTGGTTAATCTCGCGCTCATCGGCTTCATGGGCACGGGCAAGTCATCCGTCGGGCGGCTGGCAGCCGAGCAGTTGCATTTCGATTATCTCGACACCGACGAAATGATTCAAACGCGCACCGGCCGGACGATCATCGACATTTTTCGCACCGAAGGTGAAGCCGCGTTTCGCAAGCTCGAGCAACAACTGGTGGGGGAACTGGCCGCGCGGAAGCGAACGGTCATTTCCACCGGCGGCGGTTTGCCGACGATTGCGGCGAATCTCGCCAGTCTAAAAACCTACGCCCTGGTCGTTTGCCTTTGGGCCTCGCCGGACAAGATCTGGGAACGGGTGCGGAATCAAACCCACCGCCCCTTGTTGCATGACCCTGACCCCAAATTGAAAATCCGCGAACTGCTTGCCGTCCGCGAACCGGTTTATCGCCAGGCTGACGTGTTGATCAACACCGACCTGCGCTCTGTCCGTGAGGTCGCGCAACAAGTCGTGCATCAATTCAAGCTGGCACAATCCGGGCAGCAATGAAGGAGGCCATTAGACGACGGGCGCGTGAACTGGGATTTGACGACTGCCGTTTCACCAGCGCCGCCGTACCAGCGAGCACAGGTTCATTCCAAAACTGGCTGGCGGAAAAACGTCACGGTGAAATGGCCTGGCTCGAACGCACCGCGCCAAAGCGGATGGATCCGCGGCGCGTGCTTGCGGGAGCGAGAAGCGTCATTTGTCTGGCCGTGAATTACGCGGCGAGGGTCGGGGATCGAGAGCCGAGAGCAGGGCAAAGTGCCCGACGCGTTGTTGATCCTTCGCCGCGCGCCAGGCGCCGCGCGCCGGGCTTCATCGCCCGTTACGCCCGCTTTGACGATTACCACGATGTACTGGGCGAACGCCTGAAACAACTGACTGCGTTCGTGGATCAACTGGGCGGCACGCAAACCCGCTCGCTGTGGTACGTGGACACCGGGCCGTTGCTGGAACGCGACTTCGCGCAACGCGCCGGACTGGGTTTTGTGGGCAAACACACGAACGTTATCAGCCGGAAATTTGGCAACTGGATTCTGCTCGCGGAAATCATCACGACCTGGGAATTGGAGCCCGACGCGCCGGAGGCAAATCATTGCGGCAAATGCGTCCGCTGCATCACCGCCTGCCCCACCAACGCCATCACCGCGCCGTTCCAAATGGACGCCCGCCGCTGCATTTCCTACCTGACCATCGAATTGAAAGGACCGATTCCGATTGAACTGCGCCCGGCCATTGGCAATCGCATCTTCGGCTGTGACGATTGTCTGGCGGTTTGCCCGTGGAACCGCTTTGCGCGCGAGGGCAATTGGATGAAATCACGCGCGCGCCAGGAACTGGGAGCGCCGGATTTGATTGAATTGCTGCAACTCGACGAAGCCGGTTTCAAAGCGCTCTTTGCCGGAACGCCAATTTTGCGGACCAAACGCCGGGGCTTGCTGCGAAACGTCTGTGTCGCGCTTGGCAACAACACTGGCGACGCCTCCGCCCTGCCCCACCTGCAAAAGGCCGCGAAGGACCCCGAGCCGTTGATTGCCGAACCCGCTCGCTGGGCATTGGAACGGATTCAACGCGCGACCCGATTTCAAGCCTAACTCTGGCTGAAAAGTTCGCGCGGCAAAACCGTCAATAAACCTTCCGCAGGTTCGAAGGCAGGATGTTCAGTTCGGAGCGGTATTTGGCGACGGTGCGGCGGGCGATGGTGATGCCCTTTTCGCCAAGCATTTTTACGACTTCCTGGTCCGACAAGGGCTTGGTGGGTTCTTCGTTGTTGAAGATATCGGCAATCATGTCCTTGACGCTGGTGTTGGACACGCCGTCGCCGCTGGCGGTTTGCAGGCCGGCGGTGAAGAAAAATTTCATCTCGAACACGCCCTGCGGCGTCTGCATGTATTTGGCGGAAACGGCGCGGCTCACGGTGGTCTCATGAACGCCGACCACTTCGGCCACCTGCGCCATCGTCAGCGGCCGCAAATGGGCGACGCCCTTTTCCATGAAGTCATGCTGGCGTTTCACAATTTCCTTGGCGATGTTCAGGATGGTCTGCTGGCGCTGGTGCAGGCTTTTGATGAGAAATTTCCCGGCGCGGATTTTTTCGCGAATGTAATTTTTCACCTCGGCGGAATTCTCGCCCTGGGACATCAGGTCTTTGTAAATATTGCTGATGCGCAAATGGGGAATGTGTTCGTCGTTGGTGGTCACAACAAAATCCTTGCCGGTCCTTTGCACGAAGACCTCGGGTAAAACGTAGTGGTCGGTGTCCGGCAAAAAGGCCCGGCCCGGTCTTGGCTCCAGCCGGCCGATGCGACCGAGCGCATCCTGGACTTCCTCCACCGTATGGCCGGTGCCACGGGCGATTTCCGGGATGCGGCGTTTGCCGAGGGCGTCCATGAAATCATGCACGATCCGATATTCAAGGGAATCTTGGCGGCCGGCGCGGTCCAGTTGCAGCATGAGACATTCGCGCAAATCGAGCGCGCCCACGCCCGGCGGATCGAAGGTTTGAATCGCTTTCAAAACTTCGGAAATGTTTCCCGGCGGTAGGTTGGCGGCGGCGGACATTTCCTCGACCGTCGCCTTGAGGTAGCCGTAATCGTCAATGTTGCCGATGATCAATTCCGCGATTTGGCGTTGTTCCTCGTCCAAATCCGTCTCGCGCACCTGGTCCATCAGAACCTGCGCCAAAGTGGTGCCCGCCGCCAGCGAATCGAACATAAACTGGCGCTTTTCCTCGTCCTCGGCGGACTGGCGGATGGGAATGTTGGTTTGGGCAAAATGGTCGCGCCACTCCTGGTCAAGCTGGACCAAACGATCGAATTCCACCTGAAAATCATCCACCGCGGCTTCACCATTTTCGCTGCTCTTTAGCAACGTGGTGTCACCCGCGCCAGCCTCCGGCGATTCCAAGGGTTCAGCAGGTGCGTCGCTCTCCTCCCCATCCGCGGTCGTTCGGTCGCTCACATCGGGTTCGGGTGAGGAGACTTCTTCCAGCACGGGATTTTGTTGCAATTCCTGCTCGACCAGCGCCTTCAATTCCAGCGTCGGCGCCTGAAGCAGGGCCAGCGACTGTTGGAGCTGGGGCGCCAACACCAGCGATTGAGTGAGCCGGGCGGATAGTTGTAAACTTTGAACCATCAGTCTTTCTAGTTTAGCCCAAAATGATTAAAGCCACAAGCAAAAATGGCACAACATTCGCTGCGAGCGTTGGAACTCGCAGAAAAACTGGATTTTCTCGCCGATTAAATCCATCTTGGGAGCATGAAGCTAATTCTTTCGACGCATAACGTCACGCTGACCAAAGCCCTGGAAGATCATGTGCTGGGCCGGCTGCAAAAACTCGATCATTTTGACCAACGCGCCGTGGACGCCCGTGTCACCCTGGAACACGACCACACGCGGGCCCCTGAAAAAGAATTCAGTTGTTCCATGCGGCTGGCCGTGCGCGGGCCGGACCTGTTTGCCGAAGACCGTGAAAGCGACTTGTATGCGGCCATTGACCGGGTAACGAGGAAAATCGAACAGCAGATTCGGAAACGGCACAACAAACGGAAGGCAAAGAAACATAAAGTCGCCGCCCGCACCAAATCCCGCCGCCAGGAATCCGCCATTGGATGATTCTGCGCGCCCGAACGATCCTGCCCGTGTCCCGTCCGCCCATTGAAAACGGCGCGGTGCTCGTTGCCGGCAATCGGATTCACGTCGTCGGTTTGTGGCCGGATTTGAAATCGGAAACCGGAGCGGAAATTTTTGACCTGGGCGAAGTGGTTTTGCTGCCCGGCCTCGTCAATGCCCACTGCCACCTTGATTACACCGACATGGCCGGTGAACTGCCGCCGCCCAGGACCTTTACCGACTGGATTCCGCTCATCACCGCCGCCAAAACCGCCTGGAGTTATTCCGACTATGCCCGCTCCTGGCTCCGTGGCGCGCACATGCTGTTGCGCAACGGCACCACGACCGTCGCGGACATTGAAGCCATGCCCGATCTGCTGCCGGACGTCTGGGACGCCACACCGTTGCGGGTCTTTTCCTTTCTGGAAATGACCGGCATTCGCGCCCGGAGAAATCCGGGGGAAATCCTGGAGGAGTCGGTTGGAAAAATTGATTCGCTTTCCCACGCGCGCTGCTCGGCATCGCTCTCGCCTCATGCCCCCTACTCCACCCTGCCGCAATTGCTTCGGAACAGCGCCCGGGTGGCGCGGAAACGCCGCTGGCCGCTTTGCACGCACGTGGCCGAGTCGGAGGACGAATTTGAAATGTTTGTCCGCGCGCGGGGCGGGATGTTTGACTGGCTCCAGCGCAATCAACGCGACAACTCCGATTGCGGCCACGGCTCGCCCGTGGAACACCTCGCCCGCAACAAGGTGCTGGGGAAAAACTTGATCGCCGTTCACGCCAATGTGCTGGCGCACGGCGATGCCGCCCTGCTCGGCAAACACCGGGTGAACGTCGTTCATTGCCCGCGCAGCCATGCTTATTTTCGCCACCCGCCATTCCTGCGTGAACGGCTTGCCAACGCCGGCGCCAACCTGTGCCTTGGGACCGACAGTCTTGCCACCGTTCTTAAGGTTGGAAAACCAAAACCCGAGTTGAACCTGTTCGAGGAAATGCGCGCCCTCGCCGCCAGCGACCGGACCATATCTCCGGCGGAAATCATCCAGATGGCCACCATCAACGGAGCGCGGGCGCTGGGCATGGGCGGGCAAATCGGCGAGCTTTCGCCAGAAGCGTTCGCCGATTTGGTTGCGATTCCGTTCCCCGGCGGGCCGGAAGACGTTTTTGAAAGCTTGCTTGACCATACCGGCCCCGTCTCTGCCAGCATGATTGACGGCCGGTGGGTGATTCCACCGCGGACATTGTGAATCATTTCGACGGCGAATTAAACGAACGTCTTGACGCCCTGCGCGCGCGGGGTTTGTTCCGTGAACTTCGCCGGCTGGATTCGCCGCAGGGCACGCGCATCCAAATCAGCGGACAAACGCTGCTCAATTTTTCGTCGAACGATTATCTCGGCTTGGCCAACGACCCGCGTCTCAAGGATGCCGCGATCAAGGCCGTGGAAAAGTTTGGCGCCGGTTCCGGCGCGTCGCGGCTGATTTGCGGCTCACTCGCGCCGCATCATGAACTGGAGGAAGCGCTCGCGCGCTTCAAAGGCGCCGAAGCCGCGCTCGGTTTTTCGTCCGGGTATGCCACGGCGGTCGGGACCATTTGCGCGCTGCTCGGCAAGGGCGACATCGTCATTCTCGACAAGCTCGTTCACGCTTGCATCGTGGACGCCGCCCGGCTCAGCGGCGCCAAAATCCGGGTTTTTGCCCATAACGATTTGGGCGATCTGGAAGACAAGCTGAAATGGGCCGGAAAAATCCAAAGTCCAAAGCCCAAAGTCCAAGCCGCCGCGCGCGCGCTCATTGTGACCGAAAGCATTTTCTCCATGGACGGCGACGCCGCGCCACTGCGCGAAATCGCCGCGCTCAAGGACAAATACGGCGCCTGGTTGATGGTGGACGAAGCCCATGCGACCGGTCTTTACGGGAAGGGCCGCCGCGGCCTGGCGGAAGAATTAGGCGTAAGTGAACAGATTGAGATTCAAATGGGCACGCTCGGCAAGGCGCTTGGCGCCGGCGGCGGGTACATTTGCGGTTCCCGAACGTTGATTGATTTTCTGGTCAATCGCGCCCGGAGCTTTGTTTTTTCAACCGCGCCCGCACCCGCCGCCGCCGCCGCCGCCACCGCGGGAATCCGTTTTGTGCAATCGAATGAAGGCGAATCGCGGCGGAAAACGCTTTGGGCGAAGATTGGTAAATTAAAATCGGCCATCGGCCATCGGCCGTCACAAATCCCAAGCGCCATCATTCCGCTCATCATCGGCCACGAAAACAAGGCTGTCGAAGCCGCCGCCAAATTGCGGGGGCAAAACATTTTCGTTCCGGCCATCCGATATCCAACCGTTGCGCGCGGAACGGCGCGCTTGCGTGTGACACTGACAGCGACACATTCCCCGGAAGACATTTCCCGATTGGTTCGCGCGCTCAAAACCCTTGACCTTGGACTTCAGCTTGGGACGCAATGAACAAACTTGCCCAACTTGACCAGCGATTCATCTGGCATCCGTTCACCCAAATGCGCGAATGGTTCAGACACGAACCGATTGTGATTGTGGAAGGCAAAGGCGCAGTTTTGCATGACGTTCAGGGCCGTGAATATCTCGACGCCAATTCCTCCATCTGGACCAATTTGCACGGGCACAAGCATCCGAAGCTCAATGCGGCCATCCGGCGGCAGCTTGGCAAAATTGCGCACAGCTCGGCGCTGGGTCTGGCCAATGAGCCGGCAGCATTTCTGGCGGCGAGGCTTGTCGAAGCGGTTAATCCGCAATCCGCAATCCGCAATCCGCAATTGAACAAGGTTTTCTTCAGTGACAACGGCTCAACTGCGCTGGAAGTCGCGCTCAAACTCGCTTACGAATTCACGCGGCGCACAAGGAGCACGGACCGCCTGTCGGCGAAAGCGAAAGTTGCGGAGCCGAAATTTCTTTCGCTCGCAGGCGCGTACCACGGTGACACCGTCGGCGCGGTCGCGCTCGGCCACATTGATTTGTTTCACCGGAGTTACGCCGGGTTGCTGTTCAAAACCGGCCAGGTCATGTCACCCTATTGCTACCGCTGTCCGTTCAACCGCGCGAAACCCGAACGCACCGATGCGCGCGAGTATCGCAAGTGCAACTGGGAATGTATCAGCCAGATTGAGCAGAGGTTTTCCGCGCGGAAGAAAAAGGGCGGTTCATACGCGGCATTTGTGTTCGAGCCGCTGATGCAGGGCGCGGCGGGGATGATTCCGCAACCACCGGGCTGGTTGCGTCAGGCCACTGACATTGCCCGCAGCCACGGCGCCTTGCTTATCGCGGACGAAGTGATGACGGGATTTGGAAGAACCGGTTTGGCGGGAGACCACGCGAGGAGTCTGATTTCAAGAACAAAAAACAAGTCGCAGCCTGCTTGCGTCGGCCCCCGCAAAAAGGTCTTATTCGCCTCACTTCACGAAGGTGTGCAGCCGGATTTTCTGTGCCTGGCCAAAGGTTTGACCGGCGGCTATCTGCCGATGGCGGCAACTTTGACGACGCGGAAAGTTTTTGACGCCTTTCTTGGGGAATATGAAGAGTTCAAGACCTTTTTCCACGGCCATAGTTACACCGCCAACCAACTGGGCGCGGCGGCGGCGCTGGCGAATCTGGAAATTTTGCAAAGCCAGAAATCCATCCACGCCCGGCAATCGCTCGAAAAAAGCCTGCATGAAGAACTGAAATCGCTTTGGGCTTTGCCGAACGTCGGCGACATCCGGCAAGTTGGTCTGATCGCCGGAATTGAACTGGTGAAAAACTGGCGGACGCGCGAGCCATTTGCGTTGCGCGAACGCGCCGGCATCCGCGTCTGCGAGGCAATGGCCAGACGCGGCGTGCTCACGCGCCCCGTTGGCAACGTGATTGTTCTGATGCCGCCGTATTGCGCAACCCGCGCGCAGATCAGGCGCATGATTGCCGCATTGGCCGACGGCGTGCGCACCGCGCTGCGTGGCAGCCGTTAATCACTTCACTTGAACCGGGCCGAGCGGCAGCACGGTCCGGCGCGCCAATTCATTGAGCACCTGGGCCAGGCCCGCATACATCGCGGACAGGCCGCAGACCAGTCCTTCGTAGCCCGTAAAATGTTTGAAACCGGGGCTGACACCGCCGATCTCACCGTAAGCGAGCAGGAAGAATAATATGGTCAGCGTTAAAAAAACGAATTGCAGGGCGCGATTCAACCACAGCGTGCCGATGAACATGACGCCGGTGAAGATGCCCCAGCAAGCGAGGTAGGCGGCCATGGCGTTTTCATCGGGTGCGCTGATGGCGCCGGTTTTGGGGAGAAGCACCAATCCCACCAGAGTGAGCCAGAACAGGCCGTAGGAGGTAAATGCCGTCGTCCCAAACGTGTTGTTCTTTTTCCATTCCATGGCGCCGGCAATGATCTGGCCAAGGCCGCCATAGAAAATTCCCATCGCCAAAACCATGCTGTTAAGCTCATACACGCCGGCGTTATGCAGGTTGAGCAGCACGGTGGTCATTCCGAAACCGATCAATCCCAGCGGAGCGGGATTGGCGGTCGTATCCTTGATTTGAACCGTGTTTGATTCTGTCATAGGTGGTCCTTTCGCTGGTTTAATGGAGTCCGCTGCTTTGATTAACCTTTCTTAACATTCCCGTCAAGCCCCGCTGGCATTTCGTCCTAAAAACCAAAAAGGCTGGTCAACGAAAGCGAAAGCTGTTTGCTTATGCCGCCGTTGAAGTATAGTAAGCTTGTGTCAAACGGGCGCGTCGAAACAAAGCCCTTGGAGTTGCCGGCCAGCAGCGCGAAAAAACCGCGTGACATGCGGCTGGATGCCCTTCGGGGTTACTTTCTGATGTTGATGGCGGCGGAGCATGTGCCCACGCCGTTATCGCACGCCGTGCAGGAACCCCTGAGTTACAACGGCGCGGCGGAGGGTTTTATTTTTCTTAGCGCCTGCCTGGCGGGTTTGGTTTATGGAAAGACCTATCGAAGGTTGGGCTGGCAAACCATGTCGAGCCGCCTGTGGCACCGCTCCGGGTGGATTTATTGTGTCCATCTGGCCGTGTTGTTTCCGATTGTGCTGGTCGCGTGGGCGTTTGCCGGCGAGGTCGTGCCGCTGGCCAATCACTTTCATGATTTTCTGGTCCATCCTTGGGGCGCTCTGGCACTCATGCCTTTGCTGCTGAACCAGCCGCCCCTCTTTGACATTCTCCCCCTTTACGTGATTTTCCTCGGCTTGACGCCTTTCCTGCTGGCATTCGCGCGCCGCCATGGTTGGGGAATTGTGTTAACGGTCTCGGCGCTTGGCTGGCTCGCGGTGCAATACAAACTGGGCACCCGGCTGATTGCCGACCCATCGCGCTGGCTCCCCTTGCGTCTCGGTTCATTCGACCTTCTCGCCTGGCAATTTCTCTGGGTCTGCGGGGTGGTACTTGGAGAAACTTCACAACGTCACCCCTTGGTCAAACCCGGATACCGCATTGGCGTGGCCGTGCCAGCCGCGGTCCTCGTCCTGGTCGGCCTGCTTTCGCGGCACGGGCTTTGGCCCCAGGCATGGTGGAATCCAGACCTTTTTCTCTGGATGGACAAATGGACGCTCGGGCCGTTGCGGCTGCTGAACTTCGCGGCGTGGGTGGTCCTGATGCTGGCGTGGAACCCGCATCCGCCACGCAGCGTCCTGGCGGCGCCGGCGCTCTTGGGACGGCACTCCCTCGCCGTGTTTGCCCTCCACCTGCCATTGGTCATTGCGGCGACCACCGCCATTCAAATGTTTGCGCTCTCCGACACGGCACAAACGATGATTGGCCTTCTGGTCATCGCCCTGCTGTTTCCATGGGCCGCGTGGCTCGATTACAACAGCCGCCGCGCCGCCCAAATCCCCAAACCGCCCCCCAATGTTCCCGTCAAACCCTCGCTTCCGACAACTCCAGCAGCCGCCTGAACTGTTCGTGGGCAGCCGGCATCACGAACAGATGGGATTGTTCCACTAAACAAAGGGAACCAAGTCCTGCCGTCCCTGGCATTTTGGGCTGGCGACACGCCAACCCTCCCGACAATTTCATTGGCAGGTCTTTTCGCGTGTTTGGCGTCTTTCGCGGTTAACCCATCCGCGATCCGCCTTCTGAATTCCAATTTTGGCTGCGCACATTTTGCGCGATGACCGGAAATCCCAACCGCGGTTTTCGCCGCCCGCAACAGCTTTGCTGCAAGTCCCTGATTTAAGGCGAAATACAATTAATCGGAAAATGTAACTGAATGGTTACTTGGCCGTCTGGATTGGTGTAACACAACAACGAACTGAAAATACCATGAAAACGAAAATACTCATCCTCGCTGCGCTGATGGGCGCGGCGGCCATGTCTGCCAACGCCGGAGTCCGCTTCGGCATCTCCATCGGGCTGCCACTGCCGGTCGTCGTTTCAAGTCCGGTGGTTTACGCACCCGCGCCTGTGGCTGTGGTGCAAACGGTCCCGTCCTGTCCGGGTGTGGATTACGTCTGGGCGCCCGGTTATTGGTCATATCGCCCGGACGGGCGGGTTTGGGTGTCCGGCGCGTGGCAATATCGTCCGGCACATGTCACTTATGTGAATGACCGGCATGCCGGACGCAACCATGACGGGCATCTTCGTTAATCGTCCATCAACACACAGGCGGCCGTCAGCCGACGGCCGCCTTCCCTGTCGCGTCGGAGTAAAACGGAGCCGGGTCGTCCCCTAGCCGCATTCCGCGATGCGGGACAGGAGCAGAGGGATGGGGACAAAGACTAAAAGCTGAAGGCTGGGTTCGAGAGACGGTTGACAAGAATCGAGGTTGCCGGCCGGTTTGTTATTTCCCGAATTGCTGCCGGATTTCGGGGGGAGTTCTTGAAAAGGAATCTTGACCGTGGCCCAGCCGCCGTTCACGGACGTATAACTGATCACGATTCCCTCCAGTTCAACTCTTTCCACTTCCACACTTTTATACATGGCTCCGGTCGTCGTCACCAGTTGATTGGCCGGTCTCGTCTGCACTTGTGAACTGAATGGTAATGTCGCAGCGCGGAGCGCCAGGCCTGACTTGGACATTCCCGGCGCCGCGGCAGCAGGTGCGATGGAAACTGCGCGAGCAGCGGAAAGCGGGGCCGCCGCAGAGGGAGCAATCACCGGGGATATTGCGACCGGAGCTTCGGCCGTTGGTGTCTCAGTTACTGGCTGGTCTTCCGGGCGGTTCAACTCGCGCATTTTTTGATTCAAAGCCGTGAGGGCGGCGGCTTGGGCCGAATCATTGGCAGCGGGAATTTTTTGGGCAAAAGCAGCGTCAGCCGGAGCGGTCGAAACGGATGCAGCCTTGGTGGAAGCGGCAGTGGCAGGAACTTTAGTCACCGGAGCAACTGCCGGATTCATTCTTGCTGGAGCAGTTCGGCGAGCCGCTGCTGTGTCGGAGGCTGCGTTGGTGACGTTGGTGGCGGATTCAGCGGGCTGGGCCGGCGTCACCAAGGAATTTGTCTCCGATGGCGGCTGGGCTTGCGAGTGGTCCAACTCGTGCATTTTTTGTTCCAAGGCCGTGAGGGCGGCGGCCTGGGCCGGCGTGTCCTCCGCGTGGACGGAATGGCAGTTCGCAACCAAGGCGATGGACAAAACAACAAGGATTCTGGTTTTCATGAAATGAGCTATCTTCACCCGCGTCTGTACGCATATTCAAGGCCAATCTGTTGCCGGCTTCAAGCCGTCAGTTTAACCGTGAAGAATTTGAAGGCACAGGGCTTGCCAGCGCGCCCAGACCAATTAGGATGCCGACGTGAAAATGAATCAGTTTTTTTGGCTTTTGATTTTGAGCGGCGCGGTTGCCCAACCGGCCAATGCTTCGTCCCTTGCCACAAACCGCAGTATGGCTGAAGCATTAAATGACAAAACCGCCGGACTCAATTCGGATAATGCGGATGCCGATGTCCTTTGCAGCGCGGCAGAGGTGGACAAAGGCAACTGGGACGGTGCCATTGCGGACGCCACCAAAGCCATCGAACTCAAGCCGGATGATGCAGACGCCTACGTCAATCGGGGCATTGCAAAGCGGGCCAAAGGCGACTGGGACGGCGCCATTGCCGACAGCACCAAAGCCATCGAACTCAAACCTCAGGATGCCAATGCCTATATCCTTCGCAGCGCGGCGAAGGTGGATAAGGGCGACTGGGACGGTGCCGTCGCGGACTGTACCCAAGCCATCAAACTCAAGCCGGATGCTGCCAATGCCTATGTCAATCGGGCCATTGCGAAGAAGGCCAAAGGCGACTGGGCCGGCGCGATCGCGGACAGCACCAGGGCCATCGAACTTAAACCGGACGCTGCCAATGCCTACGTCCTTCGCAGCGCCGCGAGGATAGCCAAGGGCGACTGGGCCGGCGCCATTGCCGACAGCACCGAGGCCATTAAACTCAAACCGGATAATGCGGAGGCCTATGTCAATCGCGGCGTGGCGAAATTGGCCAAGGGCGACCCGGACGGCGCCATCGCGGATTTCACCAAAGCCATCGAACTCAAGCCGGACGATTTAAATGCCTACGTTAATCGGGGCATTGCGGAGCGAACCAAAGGCGACCTGGCCGGCGCGATTGCCGACAGCAACAAAGTCATGGAACTTAAACGACGGGCAGCGGAGGCCGAAACCAACCGGAGCGTGGCGAAGGTGGATAAAGGCGACCTCGACATTGCCATTGCCAACACCACCAAAGCCACCAAACTCAAACCACATCAGGCGGAAGCCAACCCCAATCGAGATAATGCGAAGGAGGAAAAAGGCGGCCTGGCCGGCGCCATGGCAAGCAACCCCAAAGCCAATGAGCTTAAATCGGATGAGGCGGAGGCCTGTGTCAATCGCGGCGTGGCGAAATTGGCCAAACGCGACCTGGACGGCGCCCTCGCGGACTTCACCAAAGCCATCCAACTCAATCCGAATGAGGCGGAGGCCTACGCTGATCGCGGCGTGGCGAAATTGGCCAAAGACGATCCCGATGCCGCCGTCGCGGACCTTGCCAAAGCCATCCAACTCAATCCGAATGACGCGATTGGCAACTATTTTCTGGGTTCCTGCTATGCCAATGGCGAAGGTGTGAAGAAAGATGCGGCGGAAGCGGTGAGGATGTATCGCCAGGCCGCCGAGCAAACCATCGCTCAGGCCCAATGGCGGCTCGGACTCTGTTATGCCAAAGGCGAAGGCGTGGCCAAGGATGCAGTGGAGGCGTATGCGTGGTTCAGCCTGGCTGCCCAGGCAGATTCAGACGCGGCAAAGAACCGCGACCTCCTGGCCAAGGAGCTGACCCCTCAACAATTCAAAGACGCTCAAAAACGTACAAAAGAGTTACAATCGCAAATCGAGGCCAGGCTCGGATTTTGAACTCGAAAAGCATCTTTGCGGACCGGCTTCCCCCGGCCTCTTCAATGGGAATATTGAACATCGAACTTCCAACCTGATGTTGGAAAAAATTCGCGTGTTCGGCGTGGTTCGCGGTTAAATCCGGGTCGCGGCTTCATCCATTGGTCCTCACTCGTGCTTGTCCGCGGTTGAAAAGTCCAGTTTCGTGTTTACCTGGCCGGATCATTCACCACGCCCATGAACAGAATGGATTGGGTCTGGCTGTCTTCAATCACAAAAAAGAACGGCCGGTCCACAATCATCTCAAAAGGGTTCTGAGGTTTCATAATCGCCAGGCCCACCATCGTGACCGTCGTCACCGCCGCCGCTTCCGTGCCCTCCTCGTCCACAGCAATGCAGCTCTTTTGCTTCACTTCGCTGACTTTCAGCGGTTTATTCGACATGGCGGAGAAATCGGCGTCATGGAACGCGCGTGCCATTCCCAGAGCCTGAAGCGCATCGTTCAGTTTTACGTTGTACTCAAGTCTGAATCGCGGCAACGCGAGCGTTCCCTCCCGTTCAAGAAAATCTTCGAGCATTCTG
>CAWAYP010000006.1:0-274896 GCA_963786375.1 uncultured Verrucomicrobiae bacterium | reverse complement strand
AAACGATCGATTGGACCGACTCGCTTAAAGAAATGCAGAGAAATTGGATTGGGCGAAGCGAAGGTGCGACTGTCGAATTTGGAATCGATGTTAAAGCTTCGTTTCGCTATTCAATTAGAGTATTCACAACGCGGCCAGATACGTTGTTTGGCGCAACTTACTTGGTTCTTGCCCCAGAGCATCAGTTTTTAAATGAGTTGATGAAAGATGGGCGTTGGCCAGAAAACACACCAGAAATTTGGAAAGGATTCGGTCAGAAGTTGGGCAAATACCCAGACACATCATGGATTTAAGCCTGATGAAATTTACCATTTGCCTCCGTTGGCTGCCGTTGAGACTTACAGAGCTTGGGTTGCCAGAAAGAGTGATCTTGAACGCACGGAATTCGCGAAAGAGAAGACTGGGTCTTTACGGGGCTATTTGCCATCAATCCTGTCAACAATGAGCGGATACCTATATTCATGGCTGACTATGTGCTCGCGAGTTACGGCACAGGCGCAATCATGGCCGTACCAGCGCATGATGAGCGAGATTTTGAGTTTGCCACAAAATTTGGGTTGGAAATTCGCAAGGTCATCGAACCTTCTGATACGCCAAACTATTATTGGCGGCGCTATCGCCGACCGGAAACTGTCGGAGCAATAATTCGATCGGAAGAATCTCGAATTGACTCTGACTTGTTTGACAAAAATGGCAAACCGCAGTTCCGTTGGGACGAAGGAAAAGCATTCAATTATTTTGGCGAAGCAACTGAATTGATAAATTCCACAAGTGGAGACATCTCCTTTAATGGAATGTCTGCCCCCGAAGCCAAAAAGAAAATCACCGACTGGCTCGAAGTTAAAGGACTTGGCAAGAAAACCGTCAATTACAAACTCCGGGATTGGTTGTTTAGCCGGCAACGCTACTGGGGCGAGCCATTCCCGATTGTCTGGAAGCGCGATGCGGCTGGAAATCTTTACCACGAAGCGTTGCCGGAATCGGCGCTTCCGGTCTTGCCGCCGCCGCTGGACGATTACAAGCCCACGCCGGACGGTCAGCCGCCACTCGCCCGCGCCCGGGATTGGGTAAATCTACCTGATGGTTCACAGCGCGAAACGAACACCATGCCCCAATGGGCCGGCAGTTGCTGGTATTATCTCCGCTTTCTTGACGCGAAAAACTCCGGTGCGTTCGTCGGCAAGGACGCGGAAAATTATTGGATGGGTTCTGTAGCGGCGGTCTGCGACCGCCGCCATTCTCCGGAAAAGTCAGCGACGGTCACAGACCGCCGCTACAAACCCCGGGTGTGGATTTATACGTTGGCGGCACCGAACACGCCGTCCTGCACCTGCTTTACGCCCGGTTCTGGCACAAGGTGCTCTACGATCTCGGTTACGTCTCGACGCCGGAACCGTTTTTCAAGCTCGTCAATCAGGGACTGATTCTCGGCGAAGACGGACAAAAGATGTCGAAATCGCGCGGCAACGTCGTGAATCCCGACGACATTCTCGTGGAACACGGCGCGGATGCGTTCCGGCTTTACGAAATGTTCATGGGCCCGCTCGAAATGGTGAAGCCGTGGAACACCAAGGGCGTCGAGGGTGTCTATCGTTTTCTGGGCCGCGTCTGGCGGCTGTTTGTGGATGAAAAGAGCGAAACGGAATTTGAGCAGGCGGAGACCACCGCCAAGACGCCAGGCGGCCAGGAGTTGTTGAATTTAATCAAACTTAACGCGGCCATCAAAGACGTCGCGGCAACGCCGGCGCAATTGAAGGCGCTGCACGCCTGCATCAAAAAGGTGACGGAAGATTTGGACGGCCTGCGCTTCAACACGGCCATTTCGGCGATGATGGTTTTGGTGAACGAAGCCATGACCTGGGAAACCAAGCCGGTTTCCGCGCTGCGCGAATTCCTGATTTTGCTCCAGCCCTTTGCGCCGCATATCGCCGAAGAACTCTGGGAGAAACTGTCCACAGTCCATAGTCCACAGTCCGTCGCCAGAACATCCGCGGGCGATCCGACTGTGGACTTGGGACTTCGGACTTGGGACTCTTTGCCTTATGCGCCTTGGCCGAAGTTCGACCCCGCGTTGCTCGTCGAAAGCGAAATGGAAATCCCCGTGCAGGTGAACGGCAAGCTGCGCGACGTCATCAAGGTCCCGGCCAATGCCGATTACGCCGTGCTCGAAGCCGCCGCGAAGGCGTCAGAGAAAGTTCAACCGTTCATTGCCGGCAAGACGATCAAGAAAGTCATCGTCGTGCCGAAAAAGCTGGTGAACATTGCGGTCAGTTGAATTCGAATTGGGAAATTCAAGGATTCCGGCTGGCGGCTGCCGACCGGCAGATAACAGATGCGTTAATTCCCCGCCTGAAGCCGGAAGACCATTTGGGAGCCGGTAAGGTTATTTGTGTAGGGACTGGTTGCGCCGGCAACGTTGGAGTAGGTGCCGGTCATAGAGGGTGCGGCTTGCAGGACAAATATCGGATTGCTCCAGCTTAAAACCACCTTGCCACCGGCCACCTGAATGTTCAGAGGAATGGGAGCGGTGGCACTCGTCTCCATCACCAGCACCCAGCCTCCGTCTCCATCCGCATTATTCCCGGTTGGCGTAAAATTTTGCGTGCCCGTGTTCGCGAAAGGCGAGCCGGTGATCGAAGAGTAATTCCCACTGCTCGGATCGTACCAGCGCGCCGTCACCGCCCCGCCGAATTTTGCCAGATTGACGGTAATGGTTCGCACGGTCGGCATGTAGGCAATGGCCAACGTCCCATCGGGGGTGCTGGCCGCCGTGATATAACTATTGGCCGACACGTATCCGCTGCTCGAATACGTCCCGTACCCCGCCGTCACCACCACGTGATTGGTGTCCGGCACCAGGTTATACCACGCCCGCGGCGTGAACAACGCCGTCAGATATCTCATCTCCAACGCTCCCGGCGTATCCAGGTGCGTCTGCCACCCGCTCAAAAACGGCCAGATGTAATGGTTCCCATACAACTGCCCCGCCCCACCACTCAACAGTGTCCAATACTCCTGCTGACGCAAGATCGGCGCCGTCGTCACCGGCTCACCCGCAATCAAAGCCTCATACTCGTAGTTGGCTTCCTCCATGAACACCGGCCGGTTGGTGGATTGACGGTATGCGTGCAGCACCTCGTCGTATGTCGGGTAATACGTATAAGCCGCATTCAACCGGACGATGGGTGCCCAGTTCGGGTCGTCCAGTGAACTGCTCACATTGTAGTTCAGCTCGATGGTTTGAAAATGATTTGTATCATAGTCCTTGATGCCCAACGCCACCGCCGTTACCACGGCATCATTGGTTGCAGTACTCCAGTTCTGAAAATCATTCCCGCTGATCCAGATGATGTTCGGGAAATTCTTGTAGCGGTTCCCCAGATATTGGCCGTAGGTCCGGCATCGGGTCGTGCCGTTGGCCAGCATTGTGGTCAGCCAGCCGCCTGTTTCGATCGGATCGAGCATCACCTGAATTCCGTTCGTTGCCGCCATTCTCACAATCTGATCCACGTACGCGAAGTATGCCTCGTTCGGGGTGGTCAGATCGTACGAACTGGTGCTCGGGATGGTATTGGTAAATGGCAATGTCCCGTTCAACAGACTGCCATTGGCCCGCCCGCCCGTATAGGTATTGCACAACGCCTCCACCCACAGCGTGTTGAATCCGTTCGTCGCCCGGTCGGCCAGATAAATTGCCGCATTCGACGACGACAGGTTCACAACCAGGGAATGCGGCGCATCGCCAACCATCAAAAACGGAACATTGTTTTGATCCATTAGGTAACGGCCGTTGGCGCTCATCTTGACCGGATAAACCGGACTGGCCGCATAAACTGCCCCGCAAAACGCCACCCCAATAAGCATGATACGCAGTTGGCACTTAATCATGTTGTGAGCATATTTAATACAACGCCGAAACCACCATGGGGTGTTCTCCCCATCAACAGCCTGAGGCAAAACAGCTGCCAGCCCTGGTTTCAAGAATTAACACGGCAAATTTCCGGGATTGAGCCTTTTCACAAACACGCCAGTTCCATCCTTGCGTTTATGCGCCTTGCTGGCGCTGAACATGGCCACGCCGTGAAGTTCACGCTTTTCATCGTTGGAAATCAGGATTAGCGTTTTGGGAAGCCGCCGGTGTGGCGAAATGGCAGACGCACAGGACTTAAAATCCTGGGACCGTAAAAAGTCGTGTGAGTTCGAGTCTCACCACCGGCACCACTTCACAAAACGCCAATCCAATCAACAGCTTGTCCCATCGGAATTATCCGGCGTTTTCAATCGGCTTCGCCGAGATTTCCAGCATCCGCTCAATCGGCAACCGGGCGCGCTTCAGGATTTCCGGCGGCAACTCGATGCGCGGCGCGAGTTGCTTCATGCAGTCGCGCACCTTTTCCAGCGTGTTCATCTTCATGTATTTGCACTCGCTGCACCGGCAATGGTCCGTCGGCACCCGCATCACGTCAAAGACCGGCGCGCAGAGGAATTCCTTGCCCGGACATTCCTTTTGCAGCCGGTGGATGATGCCTGATTCCGTCACGACGACGAACTGCTTCGCCGGACTCGTTTTGCAATAGGAAATCATCTTCTCCGTCGAGCAAACCGCGTCGGCCAGATCGCGCACCTCGTGCAGGCTTTCGGGATGGACCACAACCTTGGCGTCGGGAAATTGGGCGCGCATTTTCAGCATCTGCTCGCGGCGGAACTCGACGTGCGCGTAACAGTTGCCCTGCCACAACGTCATCGGGCGGCCGGTTTGCTCCATCACCCATTGGCCGAGATTTTCATCCGGCACGAACAGGATGTCCTTGTCCTTCGGCGCGGCCTGAACGATTTTCACCGCGTTGCCGCTGGTGCAAATCACGTCGCTCAGCGCCTTCACCGCCGCGCTGCAGTTGATGTAGGCAATTGTCCAGAAATTCGGATTGGTCTTCTGGAGCGCGGCCAGCTTGTCCGCCGGACAACTCTCTTCAAGCGAACAGCCCGCGTCCTTGTCCGGCAGCACGACGATCTTGTTCGGGTTCAATATCTTTGCCGTCTCGGCCATGAAATGCACGCCGCAGAACACAATCACGTCCGCGCTGGTTTTGGCCGCCTGTTGAGACAGGCCCAGCGAATCGCCCACGTAATCCGCCACGTCCTGGATTTCCGGCACCTGATAATTATGGGCGAGAATGACGGCGTTGAGCTGCTTTTTGAGCGCAATAATTTCCTTCGCCAGCGGCTCGAACCTGGCGAGCGGCATGGCCGGGCGGACTTGCAGATCGTCCCGAGCCAGGGTGGGAATGTCAGCGACATCAATCATGGAAAGAATTTACTGTTGCGAATCCACAGCGTCAAACCGGGAGGGACGGCGGGTCGCCGTCCCTCCCACTCAACAAATTGCGTTCAGTTTCGCCAAAACCCGCCACTGGCCGGCGGGCAAATCGCCGAGCCGGAAATTTCCAATGCGGACGCGAATGAGCCGCAGCGTCGGATGGCCAAGGGCGGCGGTCACGCGGCGCACCTGGCGGTTCCTGCCTTCAATCAATTCCAGACCAATCCAACACGTCGGCACCGTCTTGCGGAAACGGATGGGCGGATGGCGCGGGGGAATTTGTGGCAGGGACGGCTCGCCGAGCCGTCCGCCACGGGCATCTCGGCGAGATGCCCCTACCTCCGGTTGCGGTTCCAGAATCCACGCGCGGCACGGCAACGTCTTCCGGCATTGAATCAAAATACCGCGTTCCAATTTCTTCAACGCTTCCGGCGTGGGGATGCGTTCCACCTGTGCCCAATACTCGCGTTCATGCGCGTGGCGCGGATGCAGCAGGCGTTCGTTCCATTCCGGCTCGTCGCTCAACAGCAACAGGCCCTCGGAATCCGCGTCCAGCCGGCCGATGGGATAAACTTTTTTGGGAAAACCAAATTCCGCCAGCGTGCGGTTTTTCGATCCGTCATTCGTGAATCGTGAGACGACGCCAAATGGTTTGTTGAATGCGATTAACATTCCTCCTGAATTTTTGCCACGAAGTCACTCCCCGACGAGGTGGTCAGGCTCCACCGTGTCCTGGCCGACGTGGTAGCGCGGATTTGCCTTGAGCGAGAAGGTAAAGGCGACCGTGTAATCCGTCGGGCCGATGCCATTGTCCTGCACGCGAAACGTCAACGCGCCCGTCCAACTCCGGAAATCGCGGTAGATCGTGTAATATTGCCCCTCCAAGCGGCCGCTTTGGGCGTCGAAAGCGTGCGTGGTGCGCAGGCCCCAGTTGTCATTCAACCGGTAAAACATCGTGCTGGTGATGAAATTCTCGCCGCTGTCCAGAAACCCGTTGCGCAAATACCAGTGGCCGACGCCCCAGCTCCATCGGTCATTCGGCGTGAACGTGAGTTGATGGAACGTCATGTTCAACTCGCCGGCATTGATGTCGTAGCGCAGTTGGGATTCCAGCGCGATCCACGAGCGCGGACGGAACGTCAGGTCGGAATAGAGGTCGTCAAAAGTCTTTTGCGGTTGCAAAAAGATGGAATTCGTCTGCGCCTGGGGCGTGAGGTTCCAGTCGAGCATGACGTTCCAATCGAGCAACGTGTCGAGCTGGCCGTTGCGTTTGGTTTGCAGCGTGTTGCGCAGGCCAAAACGAATCACGTTCTCGCTGTCAATGGCGTCAATGTCATTGTAGTCGGGAAATTGAATCGGCAACAGCATCAGGCTGGGCAGTTCGGAATCGAACTGCGGCAACTGCGGCGGCGAAGCGCTCGGATTCGGCACATAAACGTAATTCAGCGACGGCTCCATAACGTGGCGCAAACCGTCCATGTCCAAAATTGAATTGGTGGCGCCCGCCCACAAGCGCGAAACCTTGAAGGAAACTTCCGCGCCGGTGTCGAAAATCCTGCGGTAAGTCTCGCTATTCGTCCCACCCGGCCCGCTTTCGTCGCTGTAATACGTGAACCGCCCCCCGGCATGCGGCGTCACGTTCAGCCAGCCGAAAAATGTCCAGGGCAAAAGCAATTGATGATACGTGTCGGCGCGCGCGGCGGAATAATCGAGCAGCGGCGGGCTGTTCGTGTCGGCATACGCTTTGCGATAGAAGCCGGCGGAACTTTCGCTCTCGTAATAAAACGGCGTGTCAAAAATTTGCTGGCGGAGGCCGGTGAGTTTCACGTCGGGCAGCCGCTCGACTTGATCAAAAAAGGTGTTGATGCGCGGCGTCGTCTCGGCGTCGAGGTCCCAATTTTCCCAGTATTTGTCCACTTCGGTGAACGTGTTCGGCTGCGGGTTACCGGTGTAAGTGCCTTCGGCAAAATCGTGCAGCACCAGCGGATCGCTCTGGTAATTCACCAGCGCCTTGACGTACAAGTTGGTGGACGGCGTGGCTTGATAGGTGAAATAAAACCACTGGCGGTTCTCCGGGATGTTTCCGAACAGCGGCAGATCGTTTGTGCTCTGGTTCGGTTCCTGGTCGTGCGTGTAATAATACCTGAACGTGGCGTCGCCCCAGCGGTTCAGGTGCAGATTCAACTCCGGCCCCGTGCCGACGCCCCGCTTTTCACGGTAATCCAGACGCAACCGGCCGTCCACGGTGTCGCCGAGGTACCACGTGTATGCGCTCAATAAATATGGTCCGTAGGCACTGCGGTAGCCGGGGAGAAAACTGAAATTATTCGCGTGCTCGCCGAGGCTGCGCCGGTAAAACGGAAAGTAAAACGTCGGCACCCCGTCCATGAACAACACCGCGTTCCACATTTCCACGTATTGACCGGGCACAATCTTGATGCGGCTGGCACGAACGCGGATGGCCGGCTGGCTCACGTCATCGGTCGTGACAAAAGCATGGCGTGCGGCATAGGTCTGGTTGCTGATGTCACCCCGCAATTCGCGGCCGGCCGCAAACACCGGCGGCTTGCCGGTACGGAATTCCGAGCTTCGCATC
This sequence comes from uncultured Verrucomicrobiae bacterium, assembly GCA_963786375.1. Taxonomy (GTDB): domain Bacteria; phylum Verrucomicrobiota; class Verrucomicrobiia; order Limisphaerales; family UBA11358; genus UBA11358. The sequence goes on along the minus strand of CAWAYP010000006.1, from coordinate 266,983 downwards.
TGGTGCGTCAAAAAATTGTAGCGAATATGTTCGCCGACCCAGAGTTGGCCGCCTGACTCAATGCGCACGTGGCCGTCGGCCACCACCTCGCCCGTCTTCTGATCCAACGTCGCGTTGTCCGCCATGAGCGTCGCATCGCCGTACTTGACGAAGATGTTCGTGCCGGTCGCCGTACCCGACGCAAAGTCGTACGTTACACCGCCTTCCGGAGCGCCCGGTATGATTTGATTTTGCCCTTCCACCTCCCAGTTTTGCTCTGGTTGCGCCAGAACGATGACGGGAAAAAGGGTGGCAAAAAAAACGGGCAGGAAGATGGCGGACCTTCGCCGCGCTCGCCTCGGCGAAGCCTCCGGCGCAGCCAGGGCCGGAGTGCTGACCGGCACGGATTCACGCGAACCGTGGTTGTTTTCAGGTGGCATGCACGTAACGCTGGCTACGGCCACGCAGGCGGGCGCTCTTGTCATTCGGCGCGGCCAATTAAACAGAACGAAATGAGCTTGTCGAGAGTCGAAGGACGAGGGCCGAGAGCCGGATTCAGCCATTTCGCGGCATGGCTCTGCCCTCGACTCTCGCCCTTCGACCCTCGACCAATTTTTATTCCTCTGGCAAAAAGGCAAACGCCACCGCCGCCACGATGCACACGAACGCGGCGAAATGGTTCCACCGGACTTTTTCGCCAAAATACAGAAAGGCAAACACGCAAAAGACGGTGAGCGTGATGATTTCCTGGATGATTTTGAGCTGAAAAGGCGAATAAACCGCGCTGCCCCAGCGATTGGCCGGCACCTGGAAACAGTATTCCAAAAACGCGATGCCCCAACTCACAAGAATGACGAGCAGCAGCGGTTTGCTTTTGAATTTCAGATGGCCGTACCAGGCGATGGTCATGAAGATATTCGAGCAGGTCAGCAGCACGATCGGCAACCAGCGGGATTCAGTAAAATTCATGGCGCAAAAATGAATTCACCTGCGAATAGAGTCAAACGTGAATAGGGCAATCTTTAGTTAGAGCGTGAACCGCAGCGGGGTGGAAAAACGGCAGCCCACTGGCGTTTTGGGTTCAGTTGGCAGGCCAGCCCGCGATTTCACCGGCGCTGGGACCGGCCGGTTTTGAAGCCCGCGCGAACATCCATAAAAGCGCTTGAGATACGGCAAACTACCGGCAAACCGCCATTGCCGGAACTTCAGATGAGACAAAAGCGGGATGCCAATCGGCAGGAAGTGACATTTGAAACCGAATTTGTCCCGCGATATTTGACAACATGGCATAACGGCGTCGATACATCTGCCGTTTGTTGGCCTTGATCGTGGAAATTTCCCGGGGAACGAATGTGACTGGCAGATTAAACATTCCATCCTCCGCGCGCCGGCCGCCGCATTGGACCCAAAATTCATCGTAGGAAGCTGAAAATTCCCTTCGCTTTTGAAAATGACGGTAAATATGCTGGTCATCGCTCACGGCGCGCAGATTGGTGATTCCCCAACCGGCAGCGAGTTGCTGTAATGCGAAGATGAGCAGGGCTTTCGGTCGCAAACCATGCATGTGTCGGGTAATGGACACAACCAGATCCTTGCCCGCCAAGGTATGGCCCTGCAGTCCGCCGACGAATATTTCTCTGCGGTTGGTCTCACTTCTTGAAAAGCTGAATGACAAGGTAAACAGATCCTCGCTCGATTTTTGCTCCAACAGGCCAATCGAAAGATCGCCTTCCTTCTCTTTCCGGCTGCAACCAAGACGCAGCCCAAAGTGTCCAATCTCCGCCAAAGGCATCGTTGCCAGAAGCAAACCAGGCGTGGCATAGATGTCCAGCATCATGGACGGGGAAAAATGGGCAACCACAAACCCATAATGCTGCTTGAGCGCTTCGAGCCGCTGATGTGTGTTCAAACTTCGATTTAGATATGGCCGCTGGAGCTTGTGAAACAAATATGGATGGTTCTTGACGACGATGGCCAGTTCAGGCGTTTCCAGCAATTCAAACCACTCCTTGGTGTAATGCGGATAGACCAGTCCTCGCAGACAATACTTGATCCGTTTTAAAACCCCCGCTGTTGTGGGTGCCCGGTGGATGAGCGGCGCAGTATCCGCCAACATCTTGATCAGATGTGCCATAACTCAATGGAATTGAACCAGCTGATTTTAAGGTGATCTTGATGATAACTATTCTTTTGGTTCCTGTCTATATTAATTAGCGTGTAGATTGACATGACCTGAATCAGAGTCACACTACAAATATTCAAAGAACGAAAGTTTGCCGGCAGGGCAATGTGTTCTTTAGAGAGATGATTTATCCGTTCTAGCCTGTCGGCGGGCTTCCAGATGAGGTTACCATCAAAGATTGAAGAAAAATCACAACCTTACCGGAATCTTCTGCTCCGCCAAAAATTTCTTCACGTCGCCGACGGTGTAGGTGCCGAAATGGAAAATGCTCGCAGCCAGAACGGCATCGGCCCGGCCTGCGAGCAACACCTCGGCCATGTGCTCCAGGCTGCCCGCGCCGCCGCTGGCCACCACCGGCACACCCACGGATTCGCTGACGCGCCGCGTGATGACCAGGTCAAACCCCGCCTTCGTGCCGTCGGCGTCAATCGAGTTCAAAACGATTTCGCCTGAACCGAGCGCCACGGCGCGCTTGGCCCATTCGATGGCGTCGAGCCCGGTCGGTTTGCGTCCGCCGTGCGAAAAGACCTCCCATTTGTCCGGCCCGACTTTTTTCGCGTCAATCGAGACCACGATGCATTGGCTGCCGAATTTTTCCGCGCCTTCGCGGATGAGTTCCGGCCGGGCCAGCGCACTGGAATTGATGCTGATTTTGTCCGCCCCGGCGCGCAGCATGAGGAACATGTCGTCCACGGACTGGATGCCGCCGCCGACGGTGAGCGGCATGAAACACTGATCAGCGGCACGCTCAATCACGTCCACCATCGTCTTGCGCCCGTGCGCGGTGGCGGTGATGTCGAAGAAGACCATTTCATCCGCGCCCTGTTCATTGTAGCGGAGCGCGAGGGCGACCGGGTCGCCGACGTTGCGGAGTTCGCCCGCCTCGGCCCTGCCGAACTGGACGCCCCGCGTGACGTTGCCGTCATGCACGTCGAGGCACGGAATGACTCGTTTGGCCATCATGGCTTCAGCTTTTCCGGCGGGGCGCCTGGTGAATCCGCGACGCGGACCGTTTCCGGCCTTCCCCGCTGGCTTCATCGGTTGGCAGCTGCAGATACTGTTTTGCGTTTGCGTAACAAATGTTCCGGATCATCGGCCCGAGCAGCGAATTGTCATTGGGAATTTCCCCGTTTTCCGCGTCGCGCCCAATCAGATGGCACAACACGCGCCGGAAATATTCGTGGCGCGGATACGACATGAACGAACGGGAATCCGTCACCATGCCGACAAAGCGCGCGAGCAGGCCGAGATTCGAAAGCGCGTTGAGCTGCCACTCGATGCCTTCCTCTTGGTCGAGAAACCACCAGGCGGGACCGAGCTGGATTTTGCCCGCCAAGGTGCCGTCCTGGAAATTGCCCAGCATTGACGCAAAGACGTAATTGTCCGCCGGGTTATTGTTGTAAAGGATGGTCTTGGGCAGCGCCTTTTCCTGATCCAGCCGGTCAAGGTAGGCCGCCAGCGCGCCGGCCTGCGGAGAATCGCCGATGGAATCAAAGCCGGTGTCCGGGCCAAGCTCACGGAACCGCTGCGTGTTGTTGTTGCGCAACGCTCCGAGATGAAGCTGCTTGGTCCAGCCCTTTGCCGCGTCCAGTTGTCCAAAGAAAAGCATCATGAAGGCGGAAAATTGTGCCCGTTCCTCGGGCGTGACCGGTTTCCCCGCTTGCGCCCTGGCAAAAATCGCGGCGGCGGTTTTTTCGGGGCAAAAATCCGAATAACAATGGGGCAGGCCGTGGTCGGAAAGTCGGCAACCCTGCGCGTGAAAATAGTCGTGTCGCGAGCGCAAGGCATCGAGAAATTTCGAAAAGCCGCTGATTTCGATGCCGCTCGCTGTGGCCAACCGGCCAACCCACCGGTTGAATGATTCCGGTTGATGCACCATCAGCGCCTGGTCCGGACGGAACGTGGGCAGCACCCGCGTGGCCACCCCGCCGGCCAGAATGGCCTGGTGATGGCGCAAATCATCCGCCGGATCATCCACCGTGCACAGGGTTTTGACCTTGAATTTTTTAAGGATGCCCTGCGCCGTGAATTCCGGCATCGCGAGCTGCCGGTTGGCTTCATTCCAGATGCGGGCCGCGTTGGACTCGTCAAGCAACTGATCAATGCCGAAATAGCGCTTCAATTCCAAGTGCGTCCAATGATAGAGCGGGTTGCGCAGCGTATGCGGCACCGTCGCGGCCCAGGCCTGGAATTTGGCAAAGGAATCGGCGTCACCGGTGCAGAAGTGTTCGGCCACGCCGTTGGAACGCATCGCCCGCCATTTGTAATGGTCGCCTTCCAGCCAGATTTCAAACAGGTTTTCGAAACGGCGGTCCTCCGCAATGTCCTTCGGTGAAAGATGACAGTGATAATCCAGAATCGGCTCGGCCCCGGCAAATTGATGGTAGAGGCGCCGGGCCGTGCGCGTTGGCAGCAGAAAATCCTCGTGGATGAATTTCATGGCGACAGCGTTGCCCCCCGCGCCGGGGCGGCCGTCGTACGGGCCGCAACCTGGTTCACGCCCACAAACAATGGTTTCAAGTGCCGTTCGTAAAGGTTGGCGGTGACGTTTTTCGCCACCGGATCCTTATGCTTTTCCAAGGCGTCAAGATAACGGTCGCCCATTTGGGCGGCAATTTTATAACCGACGTGGATTAATTGCCGGAGGTGTGGATTATAGGCCGGATTGCCCTGGTCGTGGCGCAACGCCGAAGTGAATTGTTTCGCGCTCCAGCCATTGGTCGTTGCCGCGGACGGCAGTTTCTTGAAATCAATATCAATCACCGAGGCATACGGAGCGCAAAGCTCTTCCGCATGTTCCAGCGCGCCGGCGTAAATTTCCCTGGCCAGCGCCAGTCCATCGCCCCCGGCTTCCGCCAGTCCAATCACTTCCTCCAGCCAGGTCGTGCCCGCCGTCTTGAGGTGCAGGCCCGAGCCAAATCGCGCCAGCGCCCGGCGCATCGGCGCGTAAATGGAAAACTTGTCGCTGCCGGAATGCACGCTCAATTTCAGCGGGCCGGGCAGGCCGTACTGCTTCACGGCAAAGGCGATCACGGCCAGGTCCTCATTGAACTCCCTTTCAAATTGTGCGACGTCGCCCGTGTAATCCACGCCCTTGTTGAAACGCCCGGTGAACTTCGGCGCGATGGTTTGAACCGGAATCTTTTCGTCGGCGATGGCAGCCAGGATGATCAACAGCTCCGCCGGAGTTTGCGGATGGTCGGTCTCGTCCATCGAAACCTCGGTGATAAATTTTTTCCCGCCTTTTATTCTGGGCGATGTGGCGGTGAATTTTTCCCGCTTCCGTGACCGCCGCAGATATTTGCCGGCCATGCGCTCCATCTCCGCCGGCGTGGTTTGAAACGGCGATTCGATCCCGGGAATCGAAATCCTTCCCACCAGTTCAGCATGCCGCTTGATAAAAGCCGCCCCGGCCCCGGGATCGGCGGGTTTCCCGATCCAATCCGCCACGTCAATCGTGTAAAAATCCGAATGCGGAATGAACCGGTCCACGGTTTCCAGCCGGATATGGTCGGCGTCCACGTGATAAGGCTTTTGCCAGTGCAACTCCTTCACCGCCGCCTCCACCGCCGCCCGGGTGCTGGCCGGCTCGGAGCCGACGATGACATGCTCGCGGTTGGATTTGTTCCAGACCGGAACGACCTCCGCGCCCTGCTGGGCGGCCAGAATGAACGCCTGAAGCTGTGCCCGGGCCTGATGCGCAAAACGATCACCGACTCCAAACGAAAATTTCTCCAGTTTCAACGGTTCTGCCATAAATCATGCATTCGGCACATACTCAAGATAGCCCCCATGTCCGCAAAATAACCACTTTCTTTTTCACAAGAACCAGAAATTTATTTGCGCCGGCCAAGCGGCGGTTGTTTTTTGGGGGGAAAACCAGCTGACGAATTGCTGAATCGATCTGTTGACTGGTTCCGTATGGTAAAATCCGTTCATGAGTCCGCTCATTCCTGCTGTTTCAATTTGATTTGAACCGGCTCATGTCGGCTGTCACGAGCTAAACCAAGTCATTTCCCGCGCTGAAATTGATTTACTTCGTCCCGCGCTGAAATATATTTGGTTTTCACGTGCCGACGTGGCGGAATTGGCAGACGCGCTAGACTCAAAATCTGGTATCCGTGAGGATGTGTGGGTTCGACCCCCTCCGTCGGCACCAGTCTTTGCCCTTTGGGCTGCGACTCGATAAACCAGCCTTCGCTCCGCCGCACGAAGCTTGGGCTTGGCAAGCCGGTTTGGAACGCGCGCATGGCTTTCAAAGATTTCACCACGCAGACGCAAGGCGTCCAGTTGCTCCAGCGTTCGCTGGCGCGCGGGCGGCTCGGCCACGCCTACCTGTTCACCGGCCATCAACTTGAGGAACTGGAATTGTCCGCCCGCACCCTGGCCAAGACGTTGAATTGCCAGGACCCGGTCAAAACCGGCGGCGTGGCAACCGATTGTTGCGACGCCTGTCCGAGTTGCCGGAAAATTGACAACGAAACACACGTGGACGTGCATTGGGCGCGGCCCGAATCCAAGTCGCGGGTTGTCACCGTCGAGCAAATTCGCGAGTTGATGCGCGAGATTCAACTCAAACCCACCGAGGCCGAATACAAGGTCGCCATCATCACCGCGGCGGACCGCCTGAACCCGCAGGCGGCCAATGCCTTCCTGAAAACGCTCGAAGAACCGCCCCCCAAATCCGTTTTGATCCTGCTTTCCACCGAACCCCAGCGGATTTTGGAGACGATTTTGTCGCGCTGCCTGCGCTTGAATTTCTCCAGCGAAGACGCCCTCGCGCTCGACCAGGCGCAGGCCGAATGGCTGGCCCGCTTCGGCGCGCTGGCGGCAAACGAACAGAAAAGCCTGCTGGGCCGATATCGCCTGCTCGACGTGCTGCTCCAAAAACTCGGTGAAATTCGCGCGCGGGTGGACGAGGCGCTCACGGCGCGTTCGCCGTTGCAGCGCTACGACGGCGTGGAAAAGGATTTGCGCGAACGATGGGAGGACGAACTGGCCGCCGCCGTCGAGGCGGAATACCGGCGACAACGCGCGGAACTGCTCTTGCTGGTGCAATGGTGGCTGCGCGACATCTGGGTGCATACCCTAGCGATGGGCGGGGACTTGCTGAATTTCCCGCAAATGGCCGGCGCGGACGCCGTCGCCAAAAAAATCACGCCGCGCCAGGCCTTGGACAATTTGCACACCCTGGAACAAACCCAGCGTCTGCTGCACACCAACGTGCAGGAAGCGCTGGCGCTGGAAGTGGGCTTGTTGAAACTCCATCTTTGATGACTGGCATCTTTGGGAGACCGTTTCCGGATGCGGCAAGGAATTGGCCTTTATAAAACCGGCGGCTGATGAAGGGGAATTTGCCGCCCGCGCGGGAAATTTCAGTTCAATATGGCGCTCGGGATTCGATTTCAACACCATCGGCGGCATGACTCACCAACGCTGGCTGCGCATCATCCCGGTCGCGCTCATCATGTACACCATTTCGTACGTGGACCGCACCAACGTGTCCCTGGCGCTGGACCCGAAGATTTCCAGCATGTTGCGGGACCTGTTGATGGATGACCGGATGAAGGGACAGGCGGCGGGCATATTTTTTCTGGGCTACGTTCTGTTGCAAATCTCCGGCGGCTATTTGGCCAATCGCTGGAGCGCGAAAAAACTGATCAGTGTTTGTCTGATTTTTTGGGGCGCCTGCGCCGTGGGTTGCGGTCTCGCAAAAACGTTCACTCAATTTGAAGTGATGCGATTTTGCCTGGGCGTGGCCGAGAGCAGTGTTTATCCCGCCACCCTCGTTTTGCTGGCGCATTGGTTTCCCCGACGGGAACGGGCGCGGGCCAATGCGCTCTGGAACCTCTGCCAGCCGCTGGCGGTGGTGGCGTCCGCGCCGTTCACCGGCTGGTTGCTGGGCGCCTACGGCTGGCAGACGATGCTTATGCTGGAAGGCGCCCTGCCCTTCATCTGGCTCCCGATCTGGTGGCTCTTCATCAGCGATCATCCGCGCGAGGCCAAATGGATTTCACCGGCGGAACGGGAATTCCTGGAAACGACCCTGGAGCGGGAGGCGGCGGAGCTGGATCCCGTCAAACCCGTTCCGCTTTGGGAACGATTTGCGCGGTGGGAAATCCTCGTAATGATCGTCATGAATTTCATCCACAATTCCCAGGCTTACGGTTGCATGACCTTTTTCACCGAGGGTTTGAAGCGCAAACAGTTCAGTCCGCTGCAATATGGATGCTTATTCGCGGTGCCCTATGCCGTGACCGCCGTCATCATGGTGCTCAATTCCTGGCACTCGGACAAAACCCAGGAACGCCGCGGGCACGTCGCGTGGATTTATGCGGTCAGCGGCGCCAGCCTGATTGCGAGCGTGCTGTCGCAGCAACATTTCTGGCTGTCCTACGCGTTCATGTGCCTGGCCATCCCCGGTCCGTTCGCCGCCCTGGCGCCGTTCTGGGCGATCCCCACCGAAACCCTGCCGCGCAATGTGATGGGACCGGTCATCGGCCTGGTGAACGCCCTCGGTAACACCGGCGGCTTCGCCGGCCCGTTCATCGTCGGCTGGCTGGCCATGCGGTATCACAGCACCGCAATTCCGTTCAACGGACTCGGGGTGGCCATGTTGGTGGCCGCCGGGCTGGCCTTTTTGCTGCCGAAAGCCAAACGCCAAGGTGTATGAAGTTTCAAGTATTCAGTTTTCAGCAAAAGGTCACGGACTGTTTTTTCTGAAAACTTGAAACTGAAAACTCATTCAGAAACTGTGCCTTTGTGTCTTGGTGATTAAAATCTTTATTCGGAAATTTTCTGAATCAATTCGGTAACGATTTCTTCGGGAGATTGTTCAATACTGAAAGTCAGAGCATTGGAAGGCGGTTCCAATGCCGCAAACTGGCTTTCCAACAACGTGGCTGGCATGAAATGACCCTTTCTGGCTTTCAGCCGTTCTTCAAGAACCGCCCGCGGTCCGGTGAGATACACAAACTGAACGCGCGCATCACCGCCCCGGAGCAAATCGCGATAGGCCGCCTTTAAGGCCGAACACGTCATGACGGTGAACCGGTTCTCGTCGAGCGCACGCGTGATGATGTCCCTCAAGGTTTGCAGCCATTTCTGCCGGTCAGCGTCCGTCAACGGAATGCCGCGACGCATCTTCTCGATGTTCTCCGGCGGATGAAACTCGTCTCCTTCACAAAAAGCTGCGCCGGTCCTTTTGGCAAACAGCGTGGCCACCGTGGTTTTGCCGCTCCCGGCCACGCCCATGAAAATCAAGACGGTCGGACGGTTGAGGGACGGCTTCATGGTCTCACCGGCGGTTCCTCACATGATCTTCAACTTCGGCAAATCCTGCGAGTCCACCAGGCCGACCGGCTCGCGTTTCGCGTTCACCACAATCAAATCGTCAATGTTCCGCTCGTTGAAAATTTTCAGCGCCTCAACGGCCAGCGCATTTTCGCAGATGCAAATCGGATTGCGCGTCATCACTTTTTTCAACGGCTGGGAGAGCAGATTTTCATTTGTGGCCATGTGCCGGCGGAAATCGCCGTCGGTGAACACGCCCGTCAGTTTTCCGCGCGCGTTCACCACGCTCAAACTGCCGGATTTGGCGTGCGTCATCACGCAGCAGGGCTTCCTTGACCGGCAGGTTTTCGTTCGCCACCGCGTTGCGTTCGCCGGCGCGCATGATGTCGCCCACGCGCAACAGCATCGCGCGGCCAATCGCGCCGCTGGGATGCAGCCGCGCGAAATCGCTTTGCTTGAAACCGCGCGCCTGCAACACCGCCATCGCCAGCGCATCGCCCATCACGAGCATTGCGGTGGTGCTGGCCGTCGGCGCGAGGTTGAACGGACACGCTTCCTTGGGGACCTTAACGTTCAGCACCACGTCGCTGTGCCGCGCCAGCGACGGATTTCGCGCCGCCGGTGAGGGAAATAATTTTGACGGAAAACCGTTTCAGCGCCGGCAGCAGGTTCAGCAATTCCTCCGACTCGCCGGAATAGCTCAACGCCAAAACCGCGTCGCCGTCGGCAATGATGCCGATGTCGCCGTGCAGCGCGTCCACGCTGTCGAGCACGACGCCGGAGCGCCGGTGCTGGCGAGGGTCGCGGCGATTTTGCGGCCAACGTTGCCGGATTTGCCGATGCCGACGACGACGATTTTGCCGCGCTGCCGGAGCGCGGCGGCGAGGATTTCCACCGCGGCGTCAAACGCGCGGTCGAGTTGCGCGCGGACGGCCTTGAGCGCGGCGATTTCGATGTCGAAAACCTTGCGGGCCTGACCGAGGTGGCTCATGGCCGCGAGTGTGTCAGGTGTACGGCGCGGATTCAATGGCGTTTCGGCGCGGATTTGGCTGGCCACGCCGCCGGAAAGTTTGCAGCATGCCGTATAATTCAATCGCACTAAAAAGAACTATTGGCAATGGGAGAAAACGCATGAAACTGTTATTTGAAATTTTTGGCGGCGCGTGGCCCGTGTTGGGCCTGGCCGTTTTGTTGTCGGGTTTCGCCGCGGCGCGCGCACAGGAGCGCCCGCTTTATCTGGACGACACGCAGCCGGTCGCGGCGCGCGTGAATGATTTGCTCGGACGCCTGACGCTGGAGGAAAAGGTTTCGCTGGTCCACGCCAACGGCAATTTCACGACGGCGGGCGTGCCGCGGCTGGGCATTCCCGAATTGATCATGGACGACGGCCCGCTGGGCGTGCGCGAGGAGGTGGACGATCATTTTCATACGCTGGGCCAGGTGGATGATTTTGCCACCGCCATGCCCGCGACGCTCGGTCTGGCGGCGACGTGGGACACCAATCTGGCCAGGGAGTTCGGCGCGGTCATCGGCCAAGAGGCCGTGCAGCGCGGCAAAGACATCATGCTCGGGCCTGCCGTGTGCATTCAACGCACCCCGTTGTGCGGCCGCAATTTTGAATACCTGGGCGAAGACCCGTTCCTCACGTCGCGCATGGCCGTCAATTACATCGAAGGCGAGCAGGGGCAGGGCGTCGGATCCTGCGTCAAGCATTTCGCCGCCAACAGCCAGGAGTTTGAACGGCTTTCGATCAACGAAATCATAGACGAACGCACGTTGCACGAGATTTACCTGCCCGCGTTTCGCGCCGCCGTGGAACAAGCGCGCGTCATGGCGGTGATGTCGGCGTACAATCAGGTCAATGGACAGTATTGCTCGGAAAACGCGCATCTGTTGAAGGACATTCTGAAGGGCGACTGGGGCTTCAAAGGCATCGTCATGTCCGACTGGGGCGCGGTGCATCATACGGACTTGGCCGCGCTTAACGGCCTCGACATCGAAATGGGGACCCACCCGCCGTATGAAAGCAACTATCTGGCCGACCCGTTTTGGGAAGGGTTGCAGAACGGCGAATTTCCCGTTTCCGCGCTCGACGAGATGGTGCGCCGCCACCTTTATGTAATGTTTAAGTTGAACCTGATTCACGACCCGTCCGCCCCGGACACCACCACCAACGCCAAGCCGCAAACGCCCTTGAGCACAAAGGCGCACCAGGAAATGGCGCGGAAAATCGCCGAGGAATCTTTCGTGCTGTTAAAAAACGACAATTTTCTCCCGCTCAACGCCGCGCACCTCAAGACCCTTGCCGTCATTGGCGGAAACGCCGCGGCCAGGTTCTGTTACGAAGGCGGCTCGTCGCGCATCAAGACGCCGTTTGAAGTCACCGCGCTCGAAGGCATCAGCAATTACGTCGGTGAAAAGGTGAAAATCATTTATGCCGGGGGTTATTATCCGCCGGAAAGCCGCGGGTACCCCGAGCACAAACCCGATGGCACAAACGTGACCGCCGCGGACCGTTCGCGTCTGGTCAAGGAAGCCGTCGCGGCGGCAAAGTCGGCCGACCTGGTGATTTACGTCGGCGGCCTGAATCACAAAATCGGTTTTGACAGTGAAGGCGCCGACCGCTCAAACCTCGAACTGCCCGCCGGACAGGACGCATTGCTTGCGCAAATCGTCCGCGCGAATCCCAGGACCGTCGTGGTGCTCATGGGTGGCGGCGCGGTTGAAATGAGCAAGTCCTGGCTCTCACGCGTGCCGGCCCTCCTCTACGCGTGGTATCCGGGCATGGAAGGCGGCAACGCCCTGGCGAGCGTCCTTTTTGGCGACGTGAACCCGGCGGGCAAACTGCCCTGCACGTTTCCAAAACGGCTGTCCGATACGCCGCCGGCCGCGCTCGACGCCTATCCCGGCGGGCACGGCACGGTCGTTTACAAGGAAGGCCTGCTCGTCGGCTACCGCTGGTATGACACCAAAAACATCGAACCGCTGTTCCCCTTCGGCTACGGCCTCTCCTATACGCATTTCGCGTATTCAAATTTGAATCTCGTCCGAAACGACGGACCGACCGGGTTGCCCTTGACGGTTGAATTTGAACTGGCCAACACCGGCGACCGCGCGGGCGCCGAAGTCGCTGAAATCTATGTCGAACCAATCCACCCCGGCGTGTTCCGGCCGGTCAAGGAGTTGAAAGGCTTTGCGAAAGTGTTCCTGCAACCGGGAGAAAAAAAGCAGGTTTCCGTCACGCTCAATGAAAAGGCCCTTGCCTATTACGACCCGGGCACAAGATGCTGGGCCGCCGGGAAAGGCGAATACAAAATTCTCGTTGGCCGTTCCTCGCGCGACATTCCCCTCACCGGCGATTTCGATCTGGCGCACACCCTCTTCCAGCCGGATTGGGTGCAACCGACAGTGCAATAATCCCGCCAGCGGGCGATGATTTGAAAGGCGGAGCGCGCGGCGGAGCGCGAACCGCCATAACCCCAATTCCCTTCGTGACAATTCGGGGAATTCGTGTCATGGATTTTTGTCATGCGGCGGGTGAAACAAATTTTCTGGACCGTGGCGGTGGCGGTGGTTTTCATCGCGGGCGCCTGGTTCGGCTTCAAGGTGACGCATTGGCTGCCGTCCCGCACCGGTTTGCACGAGGAAGACACCGCCACGGTGGTGGAGCAGGTCCAGCACCTCTCGGATTTGGTCACCGTCAAATACGTCATGGAAAAGGTCGTCATTCTCAATGATGTGAAGTGGTACGGTGAAAACCGCGTGCTCCTGCTCGCGCACGGCACGGTGAAGGCGGGCATTGACCTCAGCCGCCTCAAGCCGGAGGACGTGGCGATTTCCGGCAAAAAAATCACGTTGCACCTGCCGTGGCCGCAAATCACCGACGCCTATCTCGACGAGCAACAAACGCGTGTGATTGATTATTCGACCGGCTTGTTTCGGGCGCCCGACCCGACCCTGGCCCTGGCCACCGCCGCCCGCCAGAATGCCGTGGATGACATCCGCCGGGCCGCGCGCATGGATGGCATTTTAAAGGATGCCGGTGACCGGGCGCGCCTGGAACTGGCCCTGTTCCTGCATCAGGCGGGGTTTGAACTGGTGGAATTTGTTGACCAAAGCCCGGCGGGCCTCACGAACGAAAACGTGCCTAAATTTTAGTCAGCGTGGGTGATTTTGACCGGCTGGGGAACGTCTTCTTCGGGCTGATTTTCAATGGCAATCTGGAGCCGGCGTTTCGACATGGAAATTCGCATTACGTGGGAACGGAGTTGCATCAAACATAAGGCAGCCGCTTGGGGCGCGTGCTGCGGATTCGCAGCTTCGCCACGGGCGCGAGTTTGCGGGAGGGTTTTCGACAAACTGGTTTTCTTGGCCATGCGGAGGACATACCGCAAGTCATGTGCCAGAAAACGTTTTGCGCCGGCGCGTGTTTCGGAAAAACAAATACAAATGGTTAACGGTCATTATCTCCGCGCCTTCGCGCGCATTCATTCCAACCCGCAATTTTTCCGCGCCCGCTGCAAAACTTTTTGCGCCAGCGTCCGCGCCTTGCGCGCGCCGTCGGCCAGGACTTGGTTGACGTAATCCGGATTGGCGGCAAGTTCCGCGCGCCTTTTCCGCGCGTCGGCAAAATAATTCCAATAATTCTCGAACAACGCCTTCTTCAAATCGCCGTAACCCAGGCCGCCGGCGCGCAGGCGGTTTTCAAAATCCTTTGCCGACCTCGGCCGGCGCGACGAGCTTCAACAGTTGCACGGCGAGATTTTTGTCCGCGTCGGGTTTCGGCTCCGCGGGCGTGCGGGAGTCCATCACGATGCCCATGATTTTTTTGCGGATCGCCTTTTCGTCGCCGAAAATCTCAATGGTGTTGCCGTAGCTCTTGCTCATCTTCTGGCCGTCCGTGCCGGGCACCACGGCGACGTCGTCGCGGATTTGCGGTTCGGGAATCACGAACGTCTCGCCGTATTGTTCGTTGAATTTGATGGCGATGTCGCGCGTCATTTCGACGTGCTGTTTCTGGTCGTGCCCGACGGGCACGATGTTGGAGTCGTAAATCAAAATGTCCGCCGCCATCAGCACCGGATAGGCGAACAGGCCGTGATTCGGCGCGATGCCCTTGGCGATTTTGTCTTTGTAGCTGTGCGCGCGTTCGAGCATGCCCATCGGCGTCACCGTGGAAAGCAGCCACGTCAGTTCGGTCACTTCCGGCACGTCGGATTGGCGGAAGAAGACGGTCCGTTTCGGGTCCAGGCCGCACGCGAGAAAATCCAGCGCCACGTCCAGCGTGTTTTTGCGCCGCTCGTCGGCATCGAACAGCGAGGTCATCGAATGATAATCGGCGATGAAATAAAACGCCTCGCCCTTTTCCTGCAAGCTCGATGGCGGGCCGCATCATCCCGAAATAATTTCCGAGATGCAGCGCGCCGCTGGGCTGGATGCCTGACAAAATTCGCATGGGAAAAGATAGAAAAACGGACACGGATTGCACGAATTTTCACAAATTCACGGGAGGGCACTGCTTCGTCAGCGCCCAAAAGTCAGGGCAGCGACGAAGCGCTGCCCTCCATTTTTCGCAGTGCGCCGGCTTTCACTTCCCACCGCTGCAAATCCTTGCCCAGTTCGCTCGGCCAGTTTTCCTCCGTGGCGGTCATGAAAACCTGGCCGCTGGTCTTGCGCGCGTGCTCCAGCAACGGCAGAAAACCGCTGCGCCGCTTCACGTCCAGCTCGCCCATCACGTCGTCAATCAACAAAACCGGCGGCGAGCCGTGGATGCCGGCGAGAAATTCCGCCTGCGCCATTTTCAGCGCGATGGCCAGCGTGCGTTTCTGGCCCTCGCTGCCGAATTGCGCGGCGGACTTTTCGTTCAGCAACAATTGCAAATCGTCGCGGTGCGGCCCGACCAGCGTGGAGCGATAGCTCCGCTCGCGCGCGCGCGATTGCGCCAGTTCCACGGCGAAATCCTTCTTCACGCTCGGCTGATATTCGATGCGCAATTCCTCCGCGTCGTTGGAAATGCGGCGATACGCCAGCCGCGCCAGCGGCGAAAATTTCGGCGCCAGTTCGCGCCGGGCGCGGATGATTTCGTCGCCGAGCTTGACCAGTTCCCGCGAAAAACTGTCCAGCGCCGCCTCGTCCACGGCGCGTTGCTTGAGCAGCGCGTTGCGGGCGCGGACGGCGCGCATGTAACGCTGGAGCAGCGGCAGATAACCCGGCTGGGTCTGCGCGAGCAGCAAATCCAGAAACCGCCGCCGCGCCCGCGCCGCGCCTTTGACCAGTTGCAAATCCTCCGTGCAAAAGACCACCGCGCGCAGCACGCCGAAATAATCCGGCGAGCTTTTTCACCGGCTGGCCGTCCAGCGCCAGTTTGCGTTCGCTGCGCCGACCAGTACATTTTGATTTCGTGCCCGCCCTGCGCCGACGACGTTGCCGCCGACGAAATAGCCCTTCTGCGCCGTGCCGGACCATCTGCGCGCCGCCGACGCCGCGGAACGACCGCAGCGTGGCCATGAGATAAATCGCTTCGAGGATGTTCGTCTTGCCCTGCGCGTTGTCGCCCAACAGCAGATGGAAGCCGGGCGCGAAATCCGCGTCCAGCCGCGCGTAATTGCGGAAATCCCGCAGTCGCAAATGGGCCAGATGCACGCGGAGAAAATGAATGGGAAAGGAAATGGCGGCGAGTTTTTTTCGGCGGGCCGGGAAGCGGGCGGGCCCGTAACTGGCATTCGTCCAGAATGGTTTTGACCCGGCTGCTTTGCCTTATGGAATTCAACAGCCGCTTGAAAATCCGCAATATTGGGCGAATGTTTAACAATGAATGGCAAGCTTTCCACTGCTGATCATGTCTTACTGTAATTTATGCCTGCTGCTAGTTTTTCCATAAAAGCGGAACCGGCTTTCCTGTTTGAAAATGTTGTTGCTTGCCTTCGCCCGAAACTGGCCCTGACGGTCAGTGTCCTCATGCTTTTGGCCGGGGCAACCCGCGCGCAAACGCTTGCCGACCTGGGCGCCACCGCTCCAACTCCGGGAGCGGTTGATATTTATCAGTTGAGCACTTCCGGGGAGGTGGACATGCCCGACGGCTTGAATTACTACGACGACAATCAGTCAAATCATGGCGCCGGCGAGCCTGGCCAGACGTTCACCACGCTCAACAACTCGTCCGGCTATGTGCTTGATTCCCTCGCCATCAAGACCGGAGGCGGCACGACTTCAGGGACCGGAACGCCTCAAAGTTATCTGCTGCATATTTATTCCGTGTCCGGCGGCAATGTCACCTTGCTCCAAACTTACTCCTCGGCCAACGTCAGCTTCAACGACGGCGACTGGTTGCAATGGAGCGGCTTGTCCGTGCCATTGTCACCCAATACCGTTTACGCGTATTCGTTCGGGAAGGCTTCCAGCGCCGTTACCGGATGGGAGGAACTGGCAAATGCCGGCGGCAATCTTTATGCCGGCGGCGAGATTGGCCTTTTCCCCATAACCGGCGGAGGGATCACCTTCGGCAGCATTCACGCCTACGACGGGGTCTTTGACGTGGGATTGGTACCCGCAAACGTGCCGGGCATAAACCAGTTGACCGTGTCGCCCACGAACAATGTGTTTTCCGGGACGCCGGTGACCTTTACTGCCAGCGTGACGGGGGCGCAGCCGCTCTACATGCAATGGCAGTTCAACAACGGCGGCGGTTACGCCAACCTTCCCGGAGCCAATACCAACATGCTGGCCTTCATCGCGGCGGTCACCAACGCCGGTTCGTATCAGTTCGTGCTGACCAACAGTTATGGCGCGGTGACCAGCGCGCCGGTCGTGCTTTCGGTGACGCTCGACACGAATCCGCCGGTGGTTTTGAGCGGCTTCAACGTCGGCACCACGAGCGTGGAAGTGGACTTTTCCAAGGCACTGGACGCGGCCAGCGCCACGAACCTGGCGAATTATGTTTTCAGCAATGGCCTTGCCATCACGGCCGCGTCCCTGGCCGCCAACAGCTCGTCGGTCCTGCTCACCACCGCGCCGATGGTTTATGGCAGCAACTACACGCTCGTCATCAATGGCGTCCGCGATCAGGCCGTCCCGCCCAACACGATTGCCGCCAACACGCGGGTCCGTTTCACCGCCTCTCCCCGCAACCGGATTTTGCTTGATGACGGCTGGCGTTTCCAGTTGGGCGATCCGCCGGACGTGACCACGAACGTCACCTATTATCCTGAAATCTCCGATCTGGCCAAGCTGGATGCCAATGAAGTCGGCTCCGCGACCAACACCAGTTCCGAAACCTACATGGAAACCATCCGGATTGATCCGATGGCCACGCACGCGGGGGAAAACGTTTCGTTTGTGGAAACGAATTACGACGACAGCGGCTGGCGTTTGTTGAACCTGCCGCACGACTGGGTGGTGGAATTGCCGTTCAGTTCCGGCGCGGACGGCGGGCACGGCTTCAAATCCGGGATCTCCGGATCAACCGGTCCGAACACCATTGCCTGGTATCGTCGCACGTTCACCCTGCCCGCCAGCGATGCCGGCCAGGCGCTGTGGCTGGAATTTGGCGGCGTTTATCGCAACTGCCTGGTGTGGTTGAACGGACACATCCTGGGCCGGAACGTCAGCGGCTACTCCAGCTTTTATTTTGACGTCACGCCCTATGTCAATCCCGGCGGGACCAACGTGCTGGTGGTGCGGGTGGATGCCAGCCGGTTTGAAGGCTGGTTTTACGAAGGCGCGGGCATTTACCGGCATGTCTGGCTGACAACCGAGAATCCCGTTCACGTCGCCGAATGGGGAACGTTTGTGGCCACCACTTCGCTCGTGGGTTCCAACGCCACCCTCACCGTGCAAACGGATGTCACCAACGAAAGCGGGACGGCGACCGCCAGCGGCAGTTTGACCTCGACGATTCTCGACGCCAACAGCAATCCGGTCGCCACCATTACTTCGCCGGTGAGCGTGCCCGCCGGCCAGGACTTGGTGGTGACGCAAACGATGGCATTGGCCAACGCCAATCTCTGGTCGCTGCAGACGCCCTATCTTTACAACCTGCAGACCACGGTCAGCAACCAGAACGCGGTCGCGGACATTTACAACACGCCGTTTGGCGTGCGGACGGTTTCGATTGATTCGACCAACGGCGTTTTCATCAACGGCCAGCACGTGTGGATTCAGGGCATGTGCAACCATCAGGACATGGCCGGCGTCGGTTCGGCGCTGCCGGACCGCTTGCAGTATTACCGCATTGAACGGCTCAAGGAGATGGGATGCAACGCATATCGGACCTCGCATAACGAGCCGACGGAGGAATTGCTCGATGCCTGCGACCAGTTGGGCATGTTGGTGCTGGATGAAAACCGCCGCATCGGGACCAATGCGGAGCCGTTGAGCGAACTGAGCCGCCAAATCCGCCGGGACCGGAATCATCCTTCAGTGTTCATGTGGTCGCTGGCGAATGAAGAATCCCTCCAAGGCACACCCACGGGCGCTTCGATCATGCAGGTGATGCAGAATCTGGTCCATTCAATGGATTCCACGCGCCTGTGTACCGCCGCCCTGAATTCGTGGGGCAGCGGCTTCAGCTCGGTTTTGGATGTCAATGGCTTCAACTATGCGCTGGGTGCTCAGGATTCATTCCACGCCAGCAATCCGGGCTGGCCCATCATCGGCACCGAAACGTCCAGTCAGGTCACGCGATCGCGGCATATATACCAACGACACGGTGAACGGCTATGTCTGGGGTTACGACATCGAGAACCGCGGTAGGCTGGGGGGAGACGGCCGAAGCCTGGTGGCAGTATTACTATGCCCGGCCCTGGTCTTCCGGCGGTTTCTGCTGGACGGGCTTTGATTATCGCGGCGAGCCGACGCCCTACGGCTGGCCCTGCATTAACTCGCATTTTGGCATCCTGGACACGTGCGGTTTCCCGAAGGACATTGTTCTATTACTATCAGGCCAACTGGAGCCTCAAACCCGTGCTGCACCTCTTTCCGCACTGGAACTGGTCCGACGCCGGGCCAGCCGATCAATGTCTGGGCGTTCGGCAATTGCCAGGCGGTGGAACTGTTCACCAACGGCGTCAGTTTGGGACGGCAAACGCTCAATGTCCAGGGCCACGTCGAATGGGACAACGTGCCGTATGCACCGGGAACGCTCCAAGCCATCGGCTATAACAACGGAGTCGGCCGTGCTGACCAACACGATCGCAACCACCGGCGCGCCCGCCGCAATCGCGCTGCTGCCAGACCGCAGCACGATTCTGGCCGATGGCCGGGACGTGTCCGTGGTGACGGTGGAAGTGCTCGATGCGCAGGGCCGCGTGGTGCCCACCGCCACCAATGAAATTAACTTTACCGTCAGCGGCGGCGCCATCCTTGGCGTGGGCAATGGCGATCCCAGTTCGCATGAAGCCGACAAGGCCAGCCAGCGGTCGGTCTTCAACGGTCTGGCCGAGGTGATCGTGCAATCCGCCGACCAGCCGGGCACCATCACCCTGACGGCGAGCTTCAACCGGTTTGACCCCGACCAATATCACCATCATGGCAGCCGGCACATTGCCGCCGCCCGCCGCACCCACGGGCGTGGCCGCCGTCGGCAGGAAACGCGCAGGTGACGGTCACTTGGGACATCGTTCCCGGTGCCAGCACCTACAACCTGTGGCGGGCCACAACCGAGGGCGGCCCCTACACATTGATTGCCGGAAACATCGGCGGCGTGAATTTGGGTTACCTGGACAACAACGTCACCAATCTGACTACGTACTATTATGTAGTCACGGCCAACGGCGCCAATGGCAACGGCACCAGCGCCAACTCAGTGGAAGTCAGCGCCACGCCGTCGGCCATTGTCACTGGCCTGACGGCGACCGCCGGCACCGGCCAGATTTTGCTGAATTGGAACGACTCGCCCGGCGCCGATTACAACGTGAAGCGTTCCACGGTGAGCGGAGGCCCTTACAACATCATCGCCTCGTCCATCGCCACCACCAATTACACCGATTCCAGCGTGGCCGCCTGCCAGCCTTATTTTTACGTGGTCACCATCACCAATGCCGGCAACGAAAGCCTGCCCTCGGCTGAAGCCAGCGCCGCAGTGCTGGGCGCACTCCCGCCGCAATTCACCAACGCCGACATTGGCGCGGTGGGTTTGCCGGGCAGTGCTTCCTACTGTGGCGGACAATTCACCGTCTCTGGCTCCGGCGCGGACATCTGGGGCACCACTGACGCGTTTCAGTTTGTCTATGTTTATGTCCCGGTCAGCACCAACTGCGACATCCGCGCCCAGGTCTTGAGCATGCAGGATACGGACCCCTGGGCCAAGGCCGGGGTGATGATCCGCGAAACGTTGGCCGCGGGCGCGCGCAACGTTTACATGCCGATTTCCTATACCAATGGCGCCTCATTTCAGTGGAGACCGGGCACAAGTGGATCGAGCTATAATACCGACCAAACCGGCATCGTAACGCCGTACTGGGTGCGATTGACACGCACGAACAATACTTTCAGCGGTTACATTTCCGCCGACGGCGTCTCTTGGACCCAGGTCGGCTCCAGCACGAACATCGTGATGGCCTCCGGTGCTTACGCCGGCCTGGCCGTTACCGCACACAACAGCGGCTTGTTAAATTCATCGGTGCTCGACAACGTCAGCGCCAGTTTCCTGGCGGCCAACACCGCGCCGACACTGGCGCCCATCAGCAATCAAACCGTCAATGTGGGGCAAACCGTGGCCTTCACCGCCAGCGCCACCGACACCGATCAACCGCCTCAAACCCTGACGTTCAGCCTGTTGAGCGCGCCAGCCAGCGCCACGTTGAACACCAACACCGGCGCCTTCTCCTGGCGCCCGTCAGTGTCCAACGCCAACACGGTCAATCCCATTTCACTGATGGTCGCCGACAGTGGCTCGCCCAGCCTGAGCGCCACGCAGAGCTTCACCATCACTGTCAATCCGCTGACGTTGCCGACGGTATCGTCGGTCGTCTGGAACAACGGCCAACTGGGATTTCAGGTCAGCGGCCAGACCGGACCTGACTATGCCGTGCAGGCATCCGCGGACCTGATGAACTGGAGCACGCTCTTGATCACCAACTCGCCGCCCATGCCCTTCTCGTGGACGGACACCAATGTGGGTACGCTGCCGGCGCAATTCTTCCGCATCAAGGTCGGCCCGCCATTGCCGTAAGCTCAATCAATACCGCCGGTTGCCACGTTTGCTGGCAAAGCGCCAGCCGCCGGCGCGCTGACGCGCTTGGCGCACCGCGTATCAGGAATTCCAGGGTCGCGCACAGCGTCTTGGACCGCGGCGGCTGCCGGGTTACGGCCAGGTCCAGGTGAAGGGGAAACTCAACCGATAAAACTGCGATGGGCCGGAAATCGGGACAAAAACCGGTTGGATGGAATTGGTGCTGTTGAAATTGGTCACGGATGTCCAGCTCACAAAATCCGTGCTGCCTTGCACGATGCCACTCAAGCCGACCGGCACATTGGTCAGGTTCAACTGGTTGGTGCCATTCTGCGATGTGATTTGGCTGAATTGCACCGGTGCAATGAGTTGCTTGGCAGCGCCGGCCATGATCGCATGAACCTTTGCTGTCGGGTCATTGATATCCCAAAAGATATAATTTGCACCCGGACCATTCAGGGGCGGATTCGACAGATTTTCCAATGCATCAATGCTCTGACCGCCGGAAAGCACGTTGGTTACACCGTAGGCGGCAGCATTCGTTAGAATGTTGTCGAGCAGGGAGAAAAAGTCCGGCTCATAAATTTGAAGGCCGGGACACGAGGCCATTGCATTACTCAATGTGGTGGTGAAAGCGGTGTTGAAATTAATCACCATTTGGCGGATAAAGCTCTTATTGGGAGAAGACAAATTGTCATATTCTGGAATCTCGGTAATATCCACGGCATTGGGCATGACCAATGTGCGGACGCCTTTGGCGTAATACAAATTTGTGATGGCTTGCCAATGGTTGGTTAGCGACTGGTTGATGGCATTTGTCCATAGGGTTACGTTTGTGCCGGAGGAATAATAGATATTTCCCATGTCAGCGACAAAATCAGCATCGTTGACCCAGACGATGAATAGGGCGTTAGAGGCATCTGGCGGCGCGGTGAAGGCATTGACATTCGCGACCAAATTGGTGCTGTAATCATTGAAATACGACCAATTATTGCTGGAGTACGACCAGTTGGTGCTGGAAGCGGACAGGTTGGTGTACGACAAATTATTTGCGATATTGTTGGAGTACCAGAAATTATTAGTCAGATTCAATTGCTGCGCCAGCAGTTCAACCCACACCCGGCCGTTGGAGCGACGCAGACCGTAATAAGGCAATTCGCCAGCAGATGGATTATTGGTGGTGGTGGAAACACCGTCGCCAAAAATATATAGGGAGGTGAATGTGGCTTGTGCCTGAGGAACGCCAAGTCCAAACGACAAGATACACAATGTGAACCAGATGAAACCTTTCACACGCCATGAGTTTATGTCACACCATCTTAAAGTAAAGACGGCATTCAGCAACAGGGAAGAATACGGCAAAACCCGCGAGTTCTTTCTCCGGGAATAAAAGGAAATTTGCTGGCGCAGCGTAAAACGGCAGATAACCTGCTTGCGCCAATGCACACCCAGACGTTCCCAAGGTGCCCGTTCCGTGGTTGAACCAAATAAACCGGCGAATATGAACCGACGCGACATATCCAGGCTGCTGGCGCTAATCTTTTGGGGCGTTTCGGTCTGGAATGTTTCGGCGAACGGGTTCGGGCTGGCGAGCCAGGATGGTTTTGCTACCGCGCGCGGCGAGGCCTTTGCCGCCACAGCGGACAATGCGTCTGCCATTTACTACAATCCCGCCGGCATCACCCAGCTAGAAGGCAACAACGTTCGCGGGGGTCTTTATGGAATCTACCTTGACCAAAGTTACAGTCCGCCAAGCAGTGCCCCAAACAGCGGAAGCACCTACCACAATTCGGACAACCTCGCCGCCGTCCCCCAGCTTTTTTACACTTACACTCCCAAGGATTGGCCCGTGAGTTTTGGATTGGGTGTTTATGCGCCCTACGGTGGGAGCATAAGCTGGCCCGACGACACGGGCTTTCGCGCGGTTGCCACGAAAAGTTCACTCCAATACATCAGGGTCAACCCTGTAATCGCGTTTAAGCTGGCACCCAATCTCTCCATCGGCGGCGGCGTGATGGTGGATTATGGGAAGATTGATTTGGAATCAGGGCTGCGTCCCGTCCCACAGCCTCCTAACTTCGATCGCTTCAAAGGTGACGGCTGGAGCGTGGGTTACAACCTCGGCTTACTCTGGCAGCCGATTGACCAAATTTCAATTGGCGCCACCTTCCGTAGCGCAACCACGATTACCATGGATGGCCAAACCGAGTACGAGCAACTTGCTTCAGGAGTACCTTACACAACTCTGCCCGCGCAGGCGGATTTTACATTTCCGTTGTCGGCGGTTTTTGGCCTCTCCTACCGGCCCACGCCCAAATGGAATCTTGAATTTGACGCCGACTACACAGATTGGGGCAGTTTTGAAACGACAACCATCTTCCAACAAGGAACCCCTCCGCCAGGTGGACCGCAAAACCCGGTATTAACACTCGATTGGCAACCGAGCTGGATGTATGAGTTCGGCGTGACGCGGTATTTTGACAACGGCTGGCATGTCAGCGCCGGCTATGTCTATAACGAGAACTCGGTGCCGGATGCTTATTACACTCCCTTGGTGGCGGACTTGGACCGGCATTTCTTCAGCGTCGGAGCCGGATACAAAGGCAAACGATTCGATTGCGACCTTGCCTACCAATTAGGCTACGGCCCGGCGCACACGGTCACCGGCAGTACCCCGTCATCAGTATCCGGAGAGATCGCCGGACAGACTGCCGACGGCACCTATCATTTCATCAGTCAAGCCGTGCTGGTGACGGTGGGGATGCACTTTTAAGGGTGGGGACGGCTCGTTGAGCCGTGGTAGGGTCATCGCGCTGCGGTGACCGGACACCGCAGCGCGGCATCCCTACCAGTAGAACTACCCCATCACGCGTGCTTTACCTGGCAATCAGCTTAAACTTCCGCAGCATGTCCGTGAGGAGGGCGTTGAATTCCACCGGCCGCTCGAGCATGAGCCAGTGGCCCACGCTGTCCATGACACGGTAATCGGTCTGCGTTGAGAGCGAGCGGATGTACTTTTCGTCGTCGGCTTCCCACATGGCGCCTTTGGCGTTGATGACGAGCACGGGCACGTTCGCCGCTTTCAGGTCCCAAGCCGGCTGGCCCGGGCCGAACATGCCTTCCATCGCGCGGTGCATGACGCGCTGCGGCGTGGCGAGCAGTTCGGACAAAATCCGGTCGCGCAGGGCCTCGGTGCCGGGAACGGGAAACATCGAGCCGAAAAACTGCCGGGTGTGCTCGCGATATTCCGGCGTGCGAAACCGCGCGATGAATTCCTCGGCCTGGTCGGACGTCACCCGGGGCCGGCGCAGGAACCCGTCCACCACCACCAGCGCGGCGACTTGCTTGGGCGCCTGTTCATAGACGCGGTAGATGACGGGCCCGCCCATGCTGTGGCCGACGAGCGTGGCCTTGTCCACCCGGGCGTCGCACATGACCGCCCGGACGGCGCCGGCGAAATAATCCATGTTGTACACCGTGTGCCGCCGGCCGCTTTGGCCGTGGCCGGGCAGGTCCATGAGCACCAGCCGGGCCTTGTCCGCCAGCGCCGGCACCTGTTCGCGCCAGAAACCCAGGTTGCCCGCCCAGCAATGAACGAACACCAGGGTGTGCTTTCCCTCGCCCAGAGTGACGTAGTGAATTTTGTCCGCGCCGAACAGGACGGAATGCGATTGGCCATCGGCCAGCGATTTGGGGTTCAAGGTTTTCAATGCGGCATGGCGACCGGCATAGGCAGGCCGCGTGACGACGTCAAGTGCAAGTTCGCTTGTTCTAATCATAACTCCATAACTCCAAATTCCTGATTGCGGCGGATGCGCCCGCGTTCGCGCTTCCGTTCCCGACCATCCATTCAACCACCGCGTTTCCGCACATATTCCAAAAAATCATCCTCATTTTCATCAGGACGCCTGTCCCGCAATAGGACAAACATTTCTGTTTGCCAGTTACAATTGCGGGGCCGCGCCGGACCTTACGCCGGTCAACGGCCCGGTAGGGACAGAGCAATGACGATGCCAGTTGCCAGCGTCAAGAATCGTTTTGTTTTGGCGTAAAAAATGTTCCATGCTGGCCGTGCAATGAGCAAACTTCTCGAAGGCAACGGCAACGGGAATGGCCATGGCGCGAACGGCGTGCTGGAATCACCCCCAAAACGGGCCGCGCAGCCGTCCGCCGCGCCGTCTTCCGCCGAAGTGAGGGAAAGCCGGGTGACGTTTGAAACGCACGACGGCCTGAAATTGCGCGCGACGCCGACGCGGACCACGCGCCATCAGGCGGTTTTCGAGTTGTACAGTCCGGCGGCCGTCCCGCGGCTCTCCGAGGCGCTGGGCCAATTCCAAATCACGCTTCAAGGACGGACAGTCTATTCCGGGCGCGCGGTGGTGCACAACGTGGTGGACGCCGGCGCGAAAGTCGTGTGCGAGGCCACGCTGGATGAGGCGCAATGGATGGACTTGAACCTGGTGCTGGCGCTGCAAAAGGACGGCCAGATCGCCCGGGAATTCAAATCGTTCCTCAGGGACTGGCAGAAATTTTACAAGGTGTCGCCGGAATTCAAGATCGTCGTCGCCGACCTGCAAACCTTCCTGCATGACCTGCGCCTGTGGCTGGAACGGGTGGAACTGGGGATCCAGGCCCTGCCGGCGGGCGAACGGAAGGAATTCGAGCAGAAAACCATCCGGGAAATCGCCGAGGTGGTGGTCCCGTTGATTAACGCGCTCTTTGAAAAATTTGAAGACATCGCCAAAGGCCTGGCGGAGGAACAAACCGCCGCCCATGCCCGCTATCTGCGGCAGCATCTGCATCCCCTGGTCCTGGCCGCGCCCTTCGCGCGGCGCACGTTTGAAAAGCCGCTGGGTTACGCCGGGGATTACGAAATGGTGAACATGATCGCCCGCAACGGTTACGAGGGGGATTCCCTGTTCGGCAAGATCATTCACAACTGGTTTGTCCGGCAGCCGCCGGCGGCGGCGCACCGCAACCGGATAAAATATCTCACCGAGCGGATTGAATTGGAGGCCCACCGCGTCGCGCGCGCGGGCGGCACGGCGCGCGTGCTCGACTTCGCCTGCGGCCCGGCGGTGGAAGTGCAGAATTTTTTCCGCTCTTCCTTCAGCGACAAAGTGGAATTGACGCTCGCGGATTTCAATGACGAGACGCTGGCCTACACCCGCCGGACGCTCGGCGGGCTTAAAAACTTTCTCCGCCTGCGGACGCCCGTTCATTTTCAAAAAAAGAGCGTTTCCCAACTGTTCAAGGAAAGCCGCGCGGCGGCGGCGGGGGAAAAACCGCAATATGATTTTGTCTGTTGCGCCGGGCTTTTTGACTATCTGCCGGACCCCACCTGCCGGCAGTTGATGAATATTTTTTATGCCTTCCTCGCCCCGGGCGGGCTGCTGGTGGCGACCAATGTCGAGCCGTCCAACCCGCTGCGTTACGGCATGGAATATTTGCTGGACTGGCATTTGATCTACCGCCGGGAACCGGAGTTGCGCGCCCTGTGCCCCGCAGCGGCCATCGAAGATTTTGTTTCCGTTCGCACGGACGCGACGGGCGTGGATCTGTTCATTGAAATTCGCAAACCCGCCCATGGTTAATCACCCTCCATTTTCCGACCCCGGCTTTGCGGAAGCGTTTGTTGCCCATGAACGGCAAGAGCGGTTAAGCACCGGCAAGGTGGCCTCACTGCTGGTCGTGATCTTGATGCCGCTCGGCTCGGTCATGGACTGGCTGGTTTACTATCCGCAACGCTGGGAATTTTTTGAATTGCGGATCTTCTGTTCCGTCCTAGTGGGTGCGCTCTGGTACTTGCACACGACTGAGTTTGGACAAAGACACTATCGTCAACTCGGCATTCCCATTGCCCTTCTGCCAGCCTTCTTCATGTGCTGGATTATCGCCGCGGCGCACGGACCACTGTCGGGTGCAACCTCGAGTTACTATGCGGCGCTAAATTTGATTCTGCTTGCCGTGAGCGTTGTGGTGCGCTGGAACCTCTGGGAGTCAACGTGTTGCGTGGCCGCGATCATCTTGATGTATGTGGGTGCTTGCCGCTTTTATTGGCTGGAACCGTCGCCCAAGGAGTTTTTCCACAACCTCGCCAACAACCTCTACTTTCTGACGTTGACGGGCATCATCGTCGTCGTCGGCAATCAACTTTTCAATAAACTGCGCCTCCGGGAATTCACCCTGCGCTACCAATTGGACAAAAACAAACATGAGCTGGAGGAAACCAACCGCAAGCTCATCGAGTTGGACCGCCTCAAGAGCCGGTTCTTTGCCAACATCAGCCACGAATTGCGCACGCCGCTCACGCTGCTGCTCTCGCCGCTGGAAACGCTGCTCCAGCGCTTCGCCGGCCAGATGGACAAATCCGTTCACGATCTGCTGCTGACGATGCATTCCAACGGCATGCGGCTGCTCAAACTCATCAATGACTTGCTCGACCTCATCCGCCTCGAAGCCGGGCGGATGGAAGTCAAAAACGAGCCGCTGGAGGTCGCGGACTTCATCAAGGGCCTGGCCAGCGCGGCGCGGCAGGTGGCCGAAGACAAACAGCATCAAGCTGGAAACCTACACCGACCTGCGGCTGGGCGTGGTGGTGGCCGACCCCGACAAACTGGAAAAAATCGTGCTCAACCTTTTGTTCAACGCGCTGAAATTCACGCCTGACGGCGGGCGCGTGGAATTGCGCGCGGAAAAACAGGGCGAAGAACTGGTCTTGGTCGTCAGCGACACCGGCATCGGCATCGCCGAAAAGAACCTGCCGTTTGTATTCGACCGCTTCTGGCAGGCGGACAGTTCGGCGCAACGCAAATTTCAGGGCGTGGGCATTGGACTGGCGCTGGTCAAGGAATTGACCGAGATGATGCACGGCACAGTCAAGGTGGAAAGCCAGGAAGGCAAGGGCACCACCTTCACCGTGCGGCTGCCGTGCCAGAAGGCAGAAATGAAGAGCCGGGAGCCGGGGGGCGGGGGTCAAGAGGCCGGAACCGAAACCGGCGCGGTCGCCAAGGAGGAATGGCTGGCCAATTTGTACCGCCGCGCGGAACTTTTCCCGCCATGGTGTCCCTGCGCGGCGCGGCCAAGCCGGTGGAATTGAGCAAACGCGGACGGCAGCCCGCTGGTGCTGGTGGCCGATGACGAGCCGGACATGCGGCGCTTTTTGCGGTCGCAACTGGATGAGCATTACGACGTGCTGGAGGCGGCGGACGGCGTCCAGGCGCTGGAAAAGGCGGCGCAATTTTTGCCGGACATTATTCTGCTGGACATGATGATGCCGGAGATGGACGGTCTGGCCGTGTGCCAGGAATTGCGCAAACGGGACGACACGGCGGCCGTGCCGATCATTTTGCTGACGGCGCGCGCGGACGAGGAAACCAAATTCAACGCCCTGGAGATGGGGGCCAATGATTTTCTGGCCAAGCCTTTTTCGTCCACCGAACTGCATGCGCGCATCAAAAACCTCGTCGAATCCCACGATTTCCAGCGCAAGCTCTCCAAGCAAAACCGGGCGCTGTCCACCACCATCGAGCAGCTCAAGGAAACGGAGTCGCAGTTGGTGCAATCCGAGAAGCTCGCCTCGCTGGGCCGCATGAGCGCGGGCATCATCCACGAAATCAACAATCCGCTGAATTTCGCGACCACGGGCCTCTTCGCCCTGCGCAACAAGTGCCATCAACTCGCGCCGGAACAACGCCGCGAGTACGAGGAAATCCTGGGCGACGTCGAGGAAGGGATGAAGCGCGTGCGCAACATCGTGTCCGACCTGCGCATGTTCACGCATCCGGGCGCCGGACTGGCCGAGCCGGTGGACGTGGCCGAGGCCGTGAACACGTCGCTGCGCTTTCTGGCCGGCGAGTGGAAGAACAAGGTGGAGGTCCGACAACAGCTTGTGCCGGGGCAGATTGTGCTGGCCAACCGCAACAAATTGGTTCACGTTCTGGTGAATCTGTTGCAGAATTCGCTCGACGCGATGCGCAAGAAAAAATTTGAGAACGAACCGCCGGCGATTTTGATCCAAAGCCGCGTGGAAGGCGACCGGGGGTTCATCATCCTCCGCGACAACGGCCCGGGCATCGAGCAACAACATCGGGACAAGATTTTCGATCCGTTTTTCACCACCAAAGACGTGGGCGAGGGCATGGGGCTGGGCTTGAGCATCTGCCATCGCATCGTGCAGAACTATGGCGGGCGCATTTCGGTGAAGACCGAACCCGGCCAATTCTGTGAATTTACCCTGGACTTCCCCATCAAGGCCCAACCCGCCGCTGAACCGGAAATGGAACATGGAGAACCTGTACGACTATAAAAAATTCGCGATCCTTTACGTGGACGACGAAGAGCAGTCATTGACCAACTTCACGCGCGCGTTTGGGGATCAATTCCGCATCCTGACGGCGACGACCGCGCAGCAGGGCCTCAAACTGCTGGAGGAACACGCCGACGAAATCGGCCTGCTGATGACCGACCAGCGGATGCCCGGGGAAAAAGGCGTGTGGCTTTTGGAACGCGCGCGGCAGTTCCGCCCGCACGTCATCCGCCTGCTGGTCACCGCCTACGCGGACATGGACGCCGCGATTGCCGCGGTCAACACCGGCGCGATTTACAAATATGTCTCCAAGCCGTGGGACCCGCCGCAACTGGAGCAGACCCTGAAACGCGGGCTGGAATTTTTCATGGTGCAGGCCGAGCGCGACCAGTTGCTGCGCGAAAAAATGTCCGTGCTCCACAACATGCTGATCGCCGACCGCATCGTGAGCCTGGGCCTGCTGGCCGCCGGCCTGAGCCATCACATCCGCAACTCGCTGGTGGCGGTGAAGACCTTTCTCGACCTCGCGCCGGTGAAAATGAACGAGGAAAAGACGGATTTGCAGGGGCTGCGCAATCCCGATTTCTGGAAGGATTACCACCGGAACGTCCAGTCACAGATCGAAAAAATCAACGCGCTGCTCAAGGACCTTTGGACGGCGTCGTCCAATCCCTCGGCGCCGTTCACCGACCAGATTTCCCTGCACCAAATTATCGGCGAGGCGGTGAACCTGTTGCGGGAGTCGTTTGCCGCGCGGCGGATTGTGCTGGAAAATCAGGTTCCGGACACGCTGCCCTTGTTGCGCGTGGACAAGCCGAAATTCAACCGGCTGTTTGAATTATTGCTGCGGGAGGAACTGGCGATGCTGCCCGCCGGCAGCCACGTCACCCTCACGGGGGAATTGCGGGACGGTCCCCCGGCGGAAATCGTCATCCAAATCAACGACAATGGCCCGGGCCTGCCGGAGGAGGCGTTGCGCGCGGTGTTCGATCCGTTCGTGGTGCGCAGCGGAACGCCGTCCGAATACGGCATTCACCTGATGGCCTGCTTTTTCATCGTGCATCATCACGGCGGGAAAATCGAAGCCCGGACCCAGCCCGGCCGCGGCACGGTTTTCACCCTTCATCTGCCGCTCCAGCCGGAGCCGGTGGCCGTTTCAGCCAGCGACACGGATTTTCTCAGAAAAGCGCTGCTGAACGAGAACTTGTGGGAAAAACTGCTCACTTCCGCCTGATTTTCCGCCTTTAACTTTTCCACGAGGGTTTTCGCGTTTGGCCATCCATTTGGTTGAGCGCGGTCCGCGCGGCCGCTTTGGCGAAGTGAAGCCGCCGACAAAAAATCACGCCGTCGAGGCCGCCAGTTCCGATAATTTTCCCAGCGTTTCGCAGCCCCAGCGCAGCATCCGCTCGGTCGTTTCCCAGCCGATGCAGGAGTCGGTGAGCGACACGCCGTAGCGCAAGTCCTTCAGGTTTTTCGGAATCGGCTGGTTGCCTTCGTGAAGGTTGCTCTCGACCATCAGGCCGATGAGCGAGCGCGTGCCTTCGACGCGCTGCTGAATGACGCTGTGCCAGACATCCTCCTGCTTCGCGAATTGTTTCTCGGAATTCGCGTGGCTGCAATCCACCATCAGCACCGGCGGCAATTTTTCCGACTTCAATTTTTCCTCCGCCGCGCGGATGCTCTCGGCGTCGTAATTGGTCTTGGCGCGGCCGCCGCGCAGGACGACGTGGGCGTGCGGATTGCCGGTGGTGCGCACGATGGCCGTGGCGCCGTCCTGGTTGATGCCCAGAAAACTGTGCGGATGCCGCGTGGCGCCCATCGCGTCAATCGGCCGACCTGCAGGCTGCCGTCGGTGGAGTTTTTCAGGCCGACGGGCATGGAAAGGCCGCTGGCCATTTCGCGGTGCGTCTGCGATTCCGTCGTGCGCGCGCCAATCGCCGCCCAGGTAACCAGGTCGGCGATGTATTGCGGCACGATCGGGTCGAGAAATTCCGTCGCCGCCGGCAGGCCCATGCCGACGATTTCCAGCAGCAGTTGCCGCGCGATTTTCAGGCCGGTTTCGATGTCCTGCGAACCGTCCAGGTGCGGGTCGTTGATCAAGCCTTTCCAGCCGATGGTCGTGCGCGGTTTCTCAAAATAGACGCGCATGACGATTTCCATCCGGTCGGCGAATTCCTTGCGCAGCGCGTTCAGGCGCTCGCGTATTCCAGCGCGGCCTTTTCGTCGTGGATCGAGCACGGGCCGATGACGACGAGCAGGCGCGGGTCTTCCCGCCGCAAAATGCGGATGACGCGCTCGCGGCTGCGCGCCACGGTGGCGTTCACGGCGTCGGTCGTCGGCGTCTGCGCCTTCAATTCGCGCGGCGTCAGCAGCCGGACAATTTCTTTGACATGCAAATCCTGCGTCCGATACATGGAAACCATGTATAGCGCATTTTCGCGCGGCGAAAAGCGGAAAGCAACTCCTGTTGGACACGATGCCGTCTTTGTGTATTTTCGCCGCGAAGAGGTCGAAACTTATGATATGAATGAATCAAAGTTAAGCACCGGCCAAAAGGCGCTGCAAATCAATCTGGACGCCACCAAGTACGGCACCTTTGCCGAGATCGGCGCGGGCCAGGAAGTGGCGCGCTGGTTTTTCCACGCCGGCGGCGCGGCGGGCACGGTGGCCAAAACCATTTCCGCCTACGACATGGCGGTGAGCGACGCGATTTACGGCCCGTCGGACCGCTACGTCAGCCGCAAGCGCCTGCAGTCCATGCTGAATTATGAATTTGACCTGCTGCTGCAGCGGCTGGACAAGGCGCGCGGCGACAAATGCACCTTTTTCGTGTTTGCCGACACCGTCGCGACGCACAGTTTTTCCCATCAAACCGACGGCCAGGGCTGGCTGGGCATCAAATTTCAGACCGAACCGCACGCGCCGCCTTCGGACATCATCATCCACGTGCGGATGCTCGACCAGGACAATGTTCGCGAACAGGAGGCGCTCGGCATCCTCGGCGTGAACCTGATTCACGGCGCGTTTTATCATCACCCCGAGCCGCAGCAACTCATCGGCCGGCTCATGGACGATCTCACCCGCGAGCGCATCGAGGTGGACATGATCAAATTTTCCGGGCCGTGTTTCGCCGGCGTGGACAACCGGCTGATGGCATTGCAACTGGTGGAACAGAAACTCACCGACGCCGCCATGTTCACCGCCGACGGCGAGACGGTGGTGGCCGGCGAGGTGCTCTACAAGAAACCCGTGCTGGTCGAGCGCGGCAGTTTTCGCCCCCTCACCAATCCGATGCTCGACATGCTGGAGCGCGCGCAGGAACAGTTTCTCCGGGAGGAATCCCTCAAGGGCGAGCCGCCGGTGGTCATCACGGAAATGACCTTGCGCCAGTTGCAGGTGGACGACGTAATCAATCATCGCGATTTTCTCGACCGCGTGGACACGCTGGGCGCGCTGGGCAAGACCGTCCTAATTTCCAGCTTTCTCCGCTATCATCGGCTGGTCATGTATCTCTCCAAGCACACCCAAAAGACCATCGGTCTGCCGCTGGGCCTGGTGCGGTGGCGCGACGTGATGGATGAGAGCTTTTACACCGACCTCGAAGGCGGCCTGATGGAATTGCTCGGCCAGCTGTTCAAGAACGGCGCGAAGCTTTACGTCTATCCGTCCCTGGACCGCAAGACGGGCAGACTCATCACTGTGGAAAACATGGACGTCGCGCCGCATCTGCGCCATCTCTACGCGCACCTGGTGGAAAACCGTTTTGTGGAAAACATCCGCAATTACAACCCCGATTATCTGAAGATTTATTCCGGCGACGTGCTGGCCAAAATCAAGGCCGGCGACCCTTCCTGGGAAAAACTCGTTCCGGCGCCCATTGCCCAGGTCATCAAAACCAAGCGGCTGTTCGGCTGGAGTGAGAAGGCCGAGGTGATGACGGCTTGAATATGGCGGAAGGGACGGCGCTTGCCGTGCGCCGCGACCAGGCTTGAAACGCGCTGGAGTTTTCACGTAAATAAGTTTATTCGTGAATCTCCATGAAAAATTTGCCTCACGTCTTTCTTGCTTTAAGTTGTTGCATCATGACTGTTCACGCCGCCATCCAGACGAAAACCGTTGAATACAAACAGGGCGACACGACGCTCGAAGGCTTCGTCGCCTGTGACAACGCCATTCAGGGCGCGCGGCCCGGGGTGCTGGTCGTCCATCAATGGATGGGGCTGACGGATTACGAAAAGAAACGCGCCGAAATGCTGGCGCAACTCGGTTACGTCGCGTTTTGCGCGGACATTTACGGCAAAGGCGTCCGTCCCCAAACGCGGGAGGAAGCCGCCGCCCAGGCGGGCAAATTTAGGAATGACCGCGAATTGCTGCGCGCCCGCGTCAACGCCGGTTTGGAGGCGCTGCGGCAACAGCCGCTGGTTGATCCCAAGCGCATGGCCGCCATCGGCTATTGTTTTGGCGGCACGACGGTGCTGGAACTGGCGCGTAGCGGCGCGGAATTAAAGGGCGTCGTCAGTTTTCATGGCGGGCTCAATTCGCCCAATCCGGCGGACGGCAAGAACATCAGGTGCAAGGTGCTGGCGCTGCACGGCGCGGACGATCCCACCGTGTCGCCGCCGGACCTTGCCGCGTTTGAAAACGAAATGCGCGCCGGCGGCGTGGACTGGCAGCTCGTCAAATTTGGCGGGGCGGTTCACGGCTTTACCCAGTGGAACGCCGGCAACGACAATACCAAAGGCGTGGCCTACAACGAACGCGCCGATAAACGCTCGTGGGAATATATGAAACAATTCTTTGCTGAGATTTTTAAATAATTTTTCGGGAGGGACGGCGTGCCGCCGTCCCATATTTTAGGTCGCCGGCACGGCGACCCTCCCAAATAAAACACATGCGCATCACCGGCGGCAAAGCGGCCCGACGTATCCTCAAGGTCCCCAAGGGGTTCGATGTTCGTCCCACGCCCGACCTCGTCAAGCAGGCGGTCTTCAACAGCCTGGGCGCGCGGGTCGGCGGCGCGCGGGTGCTCGAATTGTTCGCCGGCTCCGGCGCGTTGAGCCTCGATTGCCTGAGCCGCGGCGCAACTTCAGCGCTGTGCATCGAGAAATCGCACAAGCACGCGGAATTCATCCGCCGCAACACCGGTGTGGCCGGGTTTGAACCAAACCTCGAAGTCCGCACCCAGGATGTTTTTACGGCGGTACATCAACTGGCCGAAAGCGGCCGGCAGTTTGATTTGATTCTCGCCGACCCGCCCTACGGCGAAAAAAATGTCGGACGCCGTTCCACCTCCTTTGCGCAGCAACTGCTCGACGATCCCAATCTGCCCCGGCTGCTCGCGTCCGGCGGCCGATTCATTCTCGGTCACGCCAAACGCGATACGCTCACTTTGGCCGGGCCCTGGCGCGAGGCAAAGACCCTCAAGCACGGCGACAGCATGATGCGGTTTTTGGAATTGGAGGGAAACGCTTTGTCGCTTCCCTGAAATTGGGGCACTGACAATCCGCTGCGACGGCGCGACAGCGCGGCGGGAGGAGTGCCCTCCAAAATTTGGTTCAACCCTTCGTTGCCCCGGCCACCGCCTCGCGGATTGTTGTCCTGAATTTCCCGACGCCTTCGCCAAACGCGGCGGAAATGGTCAGCGGCGATACTTTGCGAATTTTCCTTTTGAACTGTTTCAGGTTCTTTTCGGCGACGGCTTCATCCATTTTATTCGCCACGACGAGGCGGGGTTTTTCGAGCAAAGCCGGATCGTATAGTTCCAACTCCCGGAGCAGTTGCCGGTAATCGTCCCAGGGCGCGCGGTTGTCCGTGCCCGCCATGTCGAGGAGCAATACCAGGACTTTGCAGCGCTCGATGTGACGCAGAAACGCGTGGCCGAGGCCGACGTTTTGGTGCGCGCCTTCAATCAAACCCGGCACGTCACAAACCGTGAGCCGGTGGAAATCCTCGTATTCGACGATGCCAATCTGCGGATGCAACGTGGTGAACGGATACGGCGCGACTTTCGGACGCGCCTTGGAAATGGCCGTGAGCAGTGTGGATTTGCCGGCATTCGGATACCCAACCAGCCCGACCTCCGCGATGATGCGCAGTTCCAAAAGAAAATCGCCTTCCCCGCCCGGTTCGCCCGGCTGTGCAAAACGCGGTGTCTGGCGCGCGGCGGTGGCAAAATTGCGGTTGCCCAATCCGCCGCGTCCGCCCGGGCACAGGACGAATTGCTGGCCGTGCTTCGTGAGGTCGGCGACCAGTTCGCCTTTGGTGCGCGCATCGGAACCGGCGCCTGTGTCTTCCTGGGACAAGTCAATTTCCTGCGCCAGCGCGCCGCCGGCACCGCGGATCAACGGCCGTTTGCTGGCACTCGTGCTGAACATCGGTTTGTCACCCCGGCTTTCGCCCTCGTCCTCCAAAATTTCCTTCGCCCCGCCCGCCCGCCGCCAGACGAGCGTGCCGCAGGGAACTTTGACGATTAAATCCTTGCCGGCGTGGCCGTCCATGCCCTTGCCCAGGCCGGCTTCCCCGGCCGGGGCAATCAGGCGCGGCTGGTAATACTGCGCGATGAGGTTGTTGAGATCGTGGTCAGCCTGCAAAATCACGCTGCCACCGCGACCACCGTTGCCGCCGCTCGGCCCGCCCTTGGGCACGAAGGCCTCGCGATGGAACGCGACACAGCCCTTGCCGCCGTGCCCCGCCCGCGCGTAAATTTTGATTTCGTCAACGAACATGTCGCTGAATTTGCGATTGATGATTCAGGAATTGCGATTTTTCAAACGTGACAAATCATGAATCGCAAATCATAAATCATAAATAAAAAAGGCGAGGCGCCTGGCCTCGCCGGAAAATTCCTTCGCGCCGTTTAATTCTTTGCGGCGGGTTCGGCCTTCACATTCACGCGGCGGCCGTTCTTGTCGAACGCGATTTTGCCGTCCACCAGCGCGAAGAGGGTCCAGTCGCGGCCGGTGCCGACGTTCTGGCCCGCTTCAAACTTGGCGCCGCGCTGCCGGACAATGATGCTGCCGGCGGTGACAAACTCGCCGCCAAATGTTTTCACGCCGAGCCGTTTGCTGACGCTGTCGCGGCCGTTGCGGACGCTGCCTTGACCTTTTTTATGTGCCATAAAATGTTGAGAGTTAAAGGTTGAGAGTTTTTGATGGGGACACGCCGCGGCGCGTCCTGGCCGGCCAGCAGGCCGGCCCTGCCGGTTTTAAGTTTTGATTTCTTTGATCTTCACCACCGTCAGTTCCTGGCGATGCCCGATGGTTTTGTGATAACCCTTGCGGCGTTTCATCTTGAACGTGAGCGTCTTCTCGCCGCGCTTGTGCTCGACCACGTCGGCCACCACGCTCGCGCCGGAAACGGTCGGCGCGCCGACGGCCACTTTGCCGTCATGGTTGACCAGCAACACGCGGTCAAACGTGACGGGCTGGCCGGCTTCAACGGCCAGACGCTCGATTTCCAACGTGTCGCCCGCGGCCACACGATACTGTTTGCTTCCGGTTTCCAATACAGCGTACATAAAATTTTCCGCAAAAGGGGTATAATCAAACCAGAAATGCGCCGGGTTGTCAACGCCGGGTTTTTAAAAAATCGGCTTGAGGCGGCGCGCCAAACAACTTGTGGCCGGCACGCAATTCCCTATTTAAATGAGGCATTTTTCCAGAAAATAACCCCCATCAGGACACCAGAGAAGACAACCGCAATCAACACCGCAGCGATGATGGTTTTCATCTGATACTGTCGCTGTGTGGGTTGCAAACGCGGGAACAGCAATTTTCCTAAAAAATTGATCGGCATGAACGCTTTTGGTTGAATCTCCATTGGAACAGTTGCGTCCCCCCAAGTCCAGAAGATAGTTGCAAATTATTTGCAAGGCAACCCGGCCGCATTGCCCGGTTGAATGGTTGCCGGCTGGCCGGTTGAAAATAGTTCTTGTGCTTCTTGGTTTTTAAAGGCAACTTATTCCCATACTTAGATTTGATTGCCAAATTTCCAAGGCATGGTGGATCTTCAGTTGACCCGTTCAATGATGATTTGAAACCCGGCGGTCGGGAACAGTCCGGAAATGCAAGTGAGTCCAGAGAAAAAGTCATCATGAACACAAAATTATTCGCCGGGAAGGCGCGCATCACCAACGATCCCGTCAACCGTTCAACCCTGCCATCACCTTGATCTCCTTGTTTTTCTTCTGGACGGCGGTTGGTTTTGTCATCGCCGTGGTTTACGCCTCGCTTTTTGAATGGACGCTGCACCGTTACCTCATGCACCGGCCCTGGGGTAAGTTTACCTATCCGTTCAAAAGCCACGCGCTGGTGCATCATCGCATCTTCAAATCCGACCACACCTATCATCTGATTCACGAAGCGGACAAACGGACCATTCCCATGGCGTGGTGGAACGGGCCGGTGCTCATCCTGATTGGATTGATGCCGTTCCTGCTCGCGGCGATTTTCTCCGGCAAATGGGGGATCCTGGTTGGCGCGGTGCTGGCCTGCTGCGCCTATTACGGCGCCTACGAATACTTGCACTGGTGCATGCACCTGCCGCGCAAACGCAATGTCGAACGCTCGGGCATTTTCTTCCGGCTCAACGGCCATCACCTGCTGCATCACCGTTACCTGGGCAAAAACTTCAACGTCGTGTTGCCGCTGGCCGATTTGTGCTTTGGCACGCTGCTGCTCCGTTCCAAAATCCACTTCCAACAAGCTGAAGGGCCGGCCGTGCCCAACGTTCAGCCCCGCACGCCGCGTCCGCAAACCGCAACCGCCTCCTGACGGGACCGGAAAATCCAACGCAAAGTCACGAAGCCTCATCAGTTGATGTTCAGTTGTCAACGCCGGGCAAAATCATTTCCCCCAGGCCCGACTGCGCTGGCTGCTTCAAGCTGGCGCCAGTCGGCGCCAGCGGGACCGATTCGGGCAACAGATTTTCCGACAAGCAGAAATCCTTGACTGTTACACTAAAAGCATTGACAATGACTGTGAGGTGGGGCCGCTAAGGCCCTACGGCTGAAAATCTTGTCGTGCGGATATGGCGAAATTGGCAGACGCGCTACTTTGAGGTGGTAGTGGGGCAACCCATGCAGGTTCAAGTCCTGCTATCCGCACCAACCTTCGCCTGAACGAAGCGAAATACAAAAACTGCCGCGCCAAAAAGAAACGAAGGCGGATTAAACAGTTCGGGGGAGCGGTTGCGGCCCGGCCAGTCATCGGTTTGCGAGAAATTTTTCCGCGTATTTGCCGAGCAAATCCGCCTCCAAATTCACCGCGTCACCCACTTTCCGCTCGCGCAATGCCGTCACTTCAAACGTGTGCGGAATGATCCAGATGCGAAAACTTTTTTTCTGCACACCCGCCACCGTCAGGCTGATGCCATCCACGGCAATCGAGCCTTTCAAAATCACGTAACGCATCACCTCCGGCTGCGCGGCGATGTCCAGCACGTGGTCCTGCCCGGCGCGTTCCCAACGGATGATTTTCCCGAGGCCGTCAATGTGGCCGGTGACAAAATGTCCGCCAAACTCGCCGTCCGCGCGCAAGGGCCGCTCCAGGTTGACGAGCGAACCCGGCCTGGTGAATTGGAGGTTCGTGAGCCGCCACGTTTCCTGGAGCAAATCAAATTGCGCCCGTTTGGATTCGCCGCGCGTGGAAACCGCTACCGCCGTCAAACAACAGCCATTCACCGCCAGACTGCCGCCCGTTTTCAAACCGCGTCCGGTCGCGTTGGCGCGCACGGTCAATTCGATGGATTTCGCCGTCGGCTTGATGCGCTCGACGGTTCCAGATTCTTCAACAATGCCGGTGAACATAAGGTGGCGCCCGCGTCCCGCGGGCGGATTCAGGCGTCCCGCCCGAACCAATAATTCGACCAGCCTATAATTTTTGACGCCTGGCAACAAGCGCCGTCAGCAACAAATCCGGCCCAATTTGCTTCCACTCAATGTCGTGAAGCTCAAGCGTGTCAGCCAGGCTCTTCGCGCCTTCGCCCGCAACGGCCTTCCGTGAATCACGACCGCCTAAAATCTTGGGCGCGTAAAAAAACGCCACGCGCTGCGCCAGGCCGTCGAGCAGGAATGATGCGTTCACCTCGCCACCTCCCTCGACCAGCAAGCTCGTTACGTTTTCCGCGCCAAGTTTTTCCAGCAGCCAGCTTAAATCGAGTGTTGAGTGTTGAGTTTTGAGTTTTGAACTGGCTGCGGGTGCGACGACGACATTCACGCGCTTGGCCAGCGCGGCCACGCGGCTTTTTGGCGCGCGTTTGCTCACGACAATGGTTGTCAACGCGGCGTGCTTGTCGCTCGCTACTTTTGCCGCCACCGGTGTCCGCGCCAAGGAATCCAAAACAATCCGGCGCAGCCGTTGACTCTGGACTTTGGACTTTGGGCTTTGGACTGGCCGGAACGTCAGCCTCGGATTATCCGCCAGAATCGTGTTCACACCGACCAAAATCGCATCCACTCCCTGCCGCAATTTCATCCCATATTCGCGCGCTTTTTCACCCGTGATCCATCTCGATTCGCCACTGGCCGTCGCAATTTTGCCGTCCAGCGTCATCGCCGCCTTCACGGCGACGAACGGCGTGCGATGGACAATCCAGTGGTTAAACACCTCGTTGAGCCGGGCGCATTCGTTTGCTAATAAAAGCCCCCTCGCCCCGTCCCTCTCCCCCGTTGTCAACGGGGGAGAGGGTGGCCGAAGGCCGAGAGGAGGTGCATCGCTGGTTCTTGGTCACTTCATTGATCGCGGTAACTTCTATGCCGGCGCGCCGCAAAATTTTGAAGGCCCGCCCGGAATGTTTCGGATTTGGATCCGGCGCGCCGATGACCACGCGTTTGATTCCGGCGGCGATGATGGCGTCCGTGCAAGGCGGCGTGCGCCCGCGCGTGCAACACGGTTCGAGTGTGACGTAAAGCGTCGCGCCTTTGGGATTGTGACCGTGTTTTTGCGCGTCACGGAGCGCCTCGATTTCCGCGTGCGGCAAACCCGCGCGCCGATGCCAGCCGCGCCCGATGATTTTGCCGCCTTTCGCCAGCACCGCGCCAACCATCGGATTCGGCGAGGTCGCGCCAAAGCCACGCCGGGCGAGCCGGAGGGCGAGGCGCATGAATTTGAAATCCGCGTTCATTTTTGACGCAAACGCGCAAAGCTTTTCATTCCTCAAACAACGCCTGCGCGAACTGTTTCGCGTCAAACGGCTGCAAATCGTCCGGTTGCTCGCCGAGGCCGATGAATTTGATGGGCAATCCCAGCTCCTTTTGGATGGCCACCACCATGCCGCCCTTGCTAGTGCCGTCGAGCTTGGTCACAACTAGGCCGGTGAGTTGGACGGCTTTGTTGAACTCGCGCGCCTGGTTCAGCGCGTTCATGCCGGTGGTTGCGTCGAGCACCAGCAGCACTTCGTGCGGCGCGCCGGGCAGTTGCTTGCCGATGACGCGATGCAGCTTCTGCAATTCCTGCATCAGGTTGTGCTTGGTGTGCAGCCGCCCGGCGGTGTCAATGAAGAGGTATTCCGTCTTGCGCGCCTGCGCGGCGGTGACGGCGTCATGCGCCACGGACGCGGCGTCCGCGCCGTAAGCGCCGGCAATGACTTCAATCTTTAAGCGCTGTCCCCACAATTTGATTTGTTCGATGGCGGCGGCGCGGAACGTATCGCACGCGGCCAGCAACGTGGTTTTCTTTTGCGATTGAATCAAATGCGCGAGCTTGGCGGCGGTGGTGGTCTTGCCGGTGCCGTTGACGCCAACGATGGAAACCACGGTCGGGTCATGCGCGGCTTTGATCAAATCAGTTTTATTCGAGCCGAGACTCTTCTCCACTTCGGCACGCGCGACGGCAAAAACGTCCAAACCGGCGCTGCCCTGGGTTTCATAGGCGTGTTTGACGGCATCCACGATTTGCGTGGTCATGGCCAGGCCGAGGTCGGCGGCAATGAGCGCGGCTTCCAATTCCTCGAGCGTGGCCGCGTCGAGCTTCGGCGAGCGGGTGACGATGCGTTTGATTTCGTGCGCGAGCTTGCTGTGCGTTTTTTGCAGGCCGGCTTTGAATTTTTGAAAAAGTCCCATTTGAAATTAACCACGGATGGACACGGATGGACACTGAAGAAAAAAAACAGAATCCGCGAATTGCGCAAATGGGCGCGAACTCTTGGAGATTAACTTGAATTCCGGGAAATTCGTGAAATTCGCGGACAACAATCCGTGTTTATCTGTGTTCATTCGCGGTTGAAAGTTTTCGTTCTTCAACTTTTGCTTTCAGTTTCTCAACGTATTCGTAGGGCAGCTTGACGGTGCCGATGAGCGGTTTGCCCTTGCTGAAGCCGTGGCAATCGGAGCCGCCGGTGATGAGCAGATGATATTTGTCGGCCATCTCCAGATAACGCTCGGACGCGACGGTCGAGTGCTTCGTATGAAAACATTCAATGCCGTCCAGACCCGCTTCGACCAGGACCGGGATCACGTCATCGGTGCGGTTCAAACCCGGATGCGCCATGACGGCAACGCCGCCGGCTTGATGAATGAGTTCAATGGCTTCGAGCGCGGACATTTTGGCCTTGGGCACCCACGCCGGGCGGTTCTTCTTCAGAAAACGTTCAAAGGCCTCATCCAGATTCGCGACGAGGCCGGCCTTCACCAAGGCGCGCGCCACGTGCGGGCGTCCGGGCGATTTGCAATTGGCCAGCGCAAAAACAGTCTCGGCCTCCAGCGGCACGCCCAAACCGTTGAGGCGCGCAACCATTTCGCGAATGCGGTTTTGTCGGACGGCCTGAAATTTCGCGATATCGGACAGGAATTTTTCGTTCTGCATGTCCACGCAATAACCGAGGAGATGAATCTCGATGTCATTGTGTTCAGCGGTGAGTTCGGTCCCGGGAATGAAATTAATGCCCGCCGCGTCGCACGCCGCGGCCATGCGCGCGCAACCCTCGACCGAATCGTGGTCCGTCAGCGCCAGCGCCGCGAAACTGAGCCGGTGGCCATGGCCGACCAGCTCCTCCGGCGAGAACGTCCCGTCGGAAAAATAGGTGTGCAAATGCAGGTCCGCGAATTTCATTTCACGATTTTGGCGGGCCGCATCACTTCGGCTTTGACCTTGTCCAGAATGCCGTTCACAAATTTGCCGCTGTCCTGCGTGGAAAATTTTTTGGCGATGTCCACCGCTTCGTTGATGCTGACCACGGGCGGAATGTCCTCGCGATGCAGCATTTCGTAGATGGCCAGCCGCATGATGTTGCGGTCCACCGCGGCGATGCGATGGAACTCCCAGTTCTTCGCCAGTTTCTTGATTTGCTCGTCAATCGCATCGCGATGCCCGATGACGCCGCGGATGAGCGGGTCGGCGAACAGGCGTGTCTCGGCCTCCTCGGCGGTCGGCGGCGGCAGTTCGTGGGGCTGGCCCCACGTCGCCGGGCCTTTTTCCTCGGCGATGGCCGCCGCGCGCTGGGTCTGCCAGAATTCCTCCAGCGCCCGGTCCAAATCCTCGGGCGGATTCAGATCGTGCTGAAACAGAAACTGAACGGCGCGTTCGCGCGCCTCGCGGCGTTTGCCCATAATCGGATTCTAAGGTCTAAAGCCCAAAGTCTAAAGCCCAAAGTCAAATAATGCGATGCTGCTTTGGACATTGGACATTGGACATCGGATTGGTAAATTTTGCACATGAGCAAGGTCACCAAATTGCTGCACACACGCTATCGCGTGAATGATTTGGAACGGACGGTGAAATTTTACCGCGAAGTCCTCGGCCTCGAAGAAATCAAACGGCACAAATCGCCGCGCGGCTCGGAACTCGTCTTTCTCAAGGCGCCGGGCAGCGCCGAGGAGATTGAAATCTGCCATTTTCCCGGCAGCCATCCGGTTCAGGTGCAGCCGGATTTAACGCATCTGGCGTTCGAGGTGGACAACCTCGATGAATTTGCGAACCAT
Source organism: uncultured Verrucomicrobiae bacterium (assembly GCA_963786375.1). Lineage (GTDB taxonomy): Bacteria > Verrucomicrobiota > Verrucomicrobiia > Limisphaerales > UBA11358 > UBA11358. Next base: position 223,137 of record CAWAYP010000006.1, on the reverse strand, counting down.
CTGGCCAAACACGGCCTGAAATATTCCGATGGGCCGACCACGAGTTCGAGCGGAACGACGTTTGCCTTCATTGACGCGCCGGAAGGCTACGAAATTGAACTGATTCAAAAAGGCAAAGGCAGCCATTGAAATAAAGTGATTTTCTAAAACCCTCACCCGTCGCTTCGCGCCACCCTCTCCCATCCGATGGGAGAGGGCCGGGGTGAGGGCAAAACCAAGACCCCAGAACCCAAATCTCAGACCCTAAACTCATGAGCGTTCTCATTGTCGGTTCCACCGCCCTGGACTCCATCAAAACCCCCAGGGCCGAAAACCCGCGCCTGTTGGGCGGTTCGGCCAGCCACGCCGCCGTCGCCGCGAGCTTTTTCAGCCCGGTGAAACTGGTCGGCGTGGTCGGCGAGGATTTCCCCAAAAAATACCTCGAACTTTATCGCCGGCACAAAATTGATCTCGAAGGGTTGCAGGTTTTGCCCGGCAAAACGTTTCATTGGTCGGGCGAATACGAGGCGAACATGAACAACCGCCGCACGCTGCTGACCGAACTGGGCGTGTTCGAGACTTTCACGCCCACGCTGCCGAAGGCGCACCGGAATGCCCGGTTTGTCCTGCTGGCCAACATCGCGCCCGCGCTCCAGCACCATGTGCTCGACCAGATGCGCCGCCCGAAATTCGTCGTGGCCGACACGATGGATTTGTGGCTGAACATCGCGCTGCCGGATTTGCTGAGGCTGCTCCGGCGCATTGACGGTTTTGTGCTCAACGACAGCGAAGCGCACCAGTTGACCAAGGAGGACAACGTCTTTGCCGCGCTGAAAAAAATCCACAAACTGGGGCCGAAATACGTCATCATCAAAAAAGGCTCGCACGGCTCGATTTTGTCCGGGCCGCGTGGCTATTTCATCTGCCCGGCGTATCCGCTGCACAAGGTCGTGGACCCGACCGGCGCGGGCGACTCATTCGTGGGCGGCATGATGGGCTGGCTCGCGGCGGCGCGCGGTCCGGTGGACGATAATTTCCGGCGCGCGATGATTTATGGCAGCGTCACGGCGTCCTTTTGCTGCGAAGGCTTTGGCCTGACGCGCACCACCAACACCAAACGCGCCGACATTGACCGGCGCGTGAAGGAACTGGAAAAGCTGACGAGGTTTTAAGCCATACGCTGGCACAATTCGCTCCGGGACAAACCAAAACCAAAAGGGCATCGTTTTGGAACAAAATCACGCTTGGGGATTCATCTGCTCTTGACCGTCGTCTTTTTGCTTTTCCAAAACCAACTGTTCCGGTGGTGTGGTGGCCAGGCCGGGTTCGACGGTCACTGGCGCCGGCGGTTTCTCGACGACGATGCGGCGGAGTTCGTCCGCGGCGGGCAAATCTCCCAGGCCGCTCAAACCGAAGTATTCGAGAAACAGTGCCGTGGTGCCGTAGGTCGGCGGACGGCCCACCACCTCGGCGCGGCCAACGGCCTCCACCAGACCGCGTTCCATGATGGTCTGCATGACGGCGTCCACGTTCACGCCGCGAATCTGCTCCACCTCGGCGCGCGTGACGGGCTGGCGATAGGCGATGATGGCCAGCGTCTCCAGCGCGGGCTGCGACAATCGCGGCGGACGGATTTTCTGGCCGACCAGCGCCTTGAGCCACGGCGCGTATTCGGGCTGCGATACGAATTGCCACGCGCCCGCGACGCACGCGAGCCGGTAGCTGCGCGCGGCGGTTTCATGCTCGCCCGCGAGCTGCTCCAGCGCGGCGGTGATTTCGCTGTCCTTGATTTTGGCGAGCGATTTGGCGGTGGCATCGGCATCCTCGGCCTCGGCAGCCGCGACGAACACGTCGCGCAGTTCCTTCACACTCAGCGGCTTTTGCGCGGAGAACAGGACGGATTCGAGAATGAATTTGAGTTCCATGCTAAGTTGATTGCGGATTGGTTTCGGGCGCCGGCGTGGCATCACTTCGTGCCGGGTCGGAGACCTGCGCTCCGGCGGCTGACGCGGAGTTTTCCGCCCGGCGGATTTCGATTTCGGCGAAGGCTTCGGGTTGCACGCAGACGAGCTGTTTCAGGCGGATTAATTCCAGCAGCGCCAGAAAGGTGCAGACGACCTCGGAACGGCCGGCGGCGCTTTCAAACAATTCGGCAAAGCGCACGGAGCCGCGTTCGGCAATCACCTTGAGGATAAACTCGATTTTCTCGCTGACGGTCCATTTGTCCTCGAAAATGTCGCGGGCGTCGTCGCGTTTCTCGAACCGTTTGAGGACGGCATTGACGGCGTTGAGCAGGTCAAAGATGGACACGTCCGGTTTGGGCGGCGGCGCGGTACTTTCGAATTCCAGCTTGGCCGGGCAGCGCGCGGAAAGACATTTTCCTGGCGGGCTTCGAGCGTTTGCAGCTGCGAGGCGGCGTCCTTGAATTTCTTGTATTCGACGAGCTGCCGGATGAGTTCCCAGCGCGGGTCCTCGCCTTCCTCCTCGCCTTCGACGGCCACCTGCTGGTCCACGGGCAGCAGTTCGCGGCTTTTGATGTACATGAGCGTCGAGGCCATGACGAGAAATTCGCCGGCGATCTCGAGGTCGAACTGCCGCATCAGGTCAATGTATTCGATGAACTGGGTGGCGAGCTTGGTGAGGTTGACCTCGTAAATGTCCACCTCCTCCTTCTTGATGAGATAAAGGAGCAAATCGAGCGGGCCTTCAAAGACCTCGAACTGGACTTTATATTCCGCCATGTGCCGAATGACCGGGAAAAATTCTAAGGCGGGCGCGGGAGGTTTGCAATGAAGGAACCGGGATGGTTTCGCGCGAAGAACGCGAAGCCCGGCGAAGGCGAATCCATCTTCCTCCAATTTGTTCGCGGCCGGCGCGCGACACTCGCAACCTTGACGCGCGGCGTTTGAAAATCTAGTCTCTACAAACTGGTTGGTGGCCATAGCTCAGCCCGGTTAGAGCCCCAGATTGTGGATCTGGCTGTCGCGGGTTCAAATCCCGTTGGCCACCCCAACCTCCGCCTTGAACAAGGCTTTCTCCTCCGTCACCGATACGCGGCGCGGGGAAATCAAGCGGCTGAGAGCTTGCCGGCTTGCACCCCGTTGGTTCCCATTTGGAGAGCGCTCGTTGCTGCGGTTTCAATTTATTCCTGATCCGTGACGGAATCGTGGAACTTGAGGATGTCGCCCTTCTCGCCCTTCAATTCCGCTTCCTTGAACTTGATGGCGGTGCGCGGGTGCTGGTTCAACATGCCGGTGAGCAGATACGGCAGGTCGTAGCCCCACAATAATTTCGCGCGCAGCGGTTCGATGTGGTTTTGCACACAGTCGAGCACGGGACGGATTTTGTATTTCGGGTTGTGCAGAAACGCGAGCAACAGTTCCATCTGGCAATTGCCCGCGCCGCGGCCGAGGCCGGCCATCGTGGCGTCGAGGTAATTGGCGCCTTCAATGATGCCTTCAATCGTGTTGGCGTAGGCCAGCTGCATGTTGTTGTGCATATGCACACCCACTTCCTTGCCCGACGCCTTGCAGTGCTGCAGGTATTTCTTCACCAGCTCGTGAACCCGCTCGCTGTAAAGCGCGCCGAAACTGTCCACCACGTAAATCGCCTTCGCCTCGGACTTGGCCAGCATTTCCAAGCCTTCGTCCAGTTCACTTTCCGGCACGGTGGAAACGGCCATGAGATTCACCGTCGTCTCGTAACCCTTGTCGTGCGCGTCCTTGACCATGTCGAGCGCGGTGGGTATCTGGTTGATGTAGGTCGCCACGCGGATCATGTCCAGGATGCTGTCTTTTTTCGGCAGAATATCCTCGTGATAATCGCAACGCTCGGCGTCGGCCATCACGGTGAGCTTGAGGTCGGTCGGGTTGTCGCCAACGATGCGGCGGAGGTCATCCTCGACGCAGTATTTCCAGCAGCCGTGTTCGCCGGTTTTGATGTTTTTGCGCGACGCCTTGTAGCCGAGTTCCATGTAATCCACCCCGGCGGCCACACAGGTGTCATAAACCACCTTCACGACTTTGTCGTCGAAATGGTGGTTGTTCATCAAGCCGCCGTCGCGAATGGTGCAATCGAGGACTTTGATTTCGGGCCGGTAGGAAAGCCAGCGGCTGGTGGCGGAATCTTTTGATTTTGTTGTTTTCATGGACGCGAATGAATTAAAAACATGCCGAGACTGCATTATGCCCTGAATTTGCCAGCGTTGGACAGAAGAAACTAACCGCATCTCGACACACATTTTGCCGTGTGCCGGTGCAAGAAACGTCCGCCTATTTGCGAAAGAAATCCTGGATGACCTCCGCCACGCGCTGGATTTGCGTGTCGGTCAATTCGGGATAAATCGGCAGGCTGAGACATTCCCGCGCGGCCTTTTCGGCAAGGGGAAAATCACCGGCCCGATAACCGAGACTGGCGTAACATTTTTGCAAATGCAGCGGCACCGGATAATGCAGCGCGCAGCCGACGCCATGGGCATCGAGATGCTTTTTCAAATCGTCGCGGCGCGGGTGGCGCACGACGTAAAGATGATACGCGCTTTCGCCCCCGGCGGCTTCCCGCGGCAATTGCAGCGGCGTGCCAGCCAGCAGTTCGTGATAACGATGCGCCACGCGACGGCGTTCCGCCGTCCATTTGGCCAGGTGCTTCAGCTTCACGCCCAGCACCGCGCCCTGGATGCCTTCCATCCGGTAATTGTACCCAACTTCATCGTGATAATAGCGCACGGTCGAGCCATGCTCACGCAAGGAACGGGCGCGCTTGTCGAAGGCGGCATTGTTCGTTACGAGCGCGCCGCCCTCGCCACAGGCCCCGAGATTTTTGCCGGGATAAAAACTAAAGCAGGAAATTTCCCCGAAGGTGCCGATGGTTTTGCCTTTGTACTTCGCGCCGTGCCCTTGGGCCGCGTCCTCGACCAGTGGCAGTTCATGTTTGCGGCAAATCGCGAGGATCGGGTCGAGGTCGAACGGATGGCCGTAAAGATGCACGGGCATGACGGCCTTCGTTTTTGGCGTGATGGCCTTTTCGAGAAGTTTTGGGTCGAGATTGAACGTTGCGTCGTCAATGTCCACATACACCGGTTTGGCGCCGGCGTAGGAAATCGCCCAGCTCGTCGCGACAAACGTGAACGGCGTGGTGACGACCTCGTCGCCGGGGCCGACGCCGAGCAGCAGCATGGCCACGTGCAACGCTGAGGTGCCGCTGTTAAAACCAACACAATGCTCCGCGCCGCAATACCGGGCAAAGTCCTTTTCAAACTGCGCCGTGTCGGGGCCAAGGCAGAAGGAACACTGGTCGAGCGTGCGCGCGATGGCGGCGTCGAGATCTTTGCGGATGCCGCGGATTTGCGCGGGCAGGTCGAGATAAGGAATCGGGTTCATCTGGCAAACCTTGGGTTCTCAGTCAAATAATCAGCTTAAATTCGCGCCGCAATATGCCGTCGGAGTACGGGTAAGGCGAGCAATTTGTAGGAGTTTCAAGTTTACCGGCTTCACCAAGGCTACGCCGAGGCGGGCAAGTGTTCAGTTTTCAACCTGCCAACCGTGCCTCTTCTGAAAACTTAAAACTAAAGACTAAAAACTCTTATTTGGCCGGATACCGCCAGACCCAGTCGCCTTGATTGATGTCCATGCGACCGTCTTTGTTGAAACCAACCACTCCGCCGTCGTCCGTTTCATTCCAGCCGACCGAGTAGAGAACGAATTGGCCATCTGAAGTGCGCCAATAATGCAAAGGCTGGCTTGCCGGGCCGGAGCCTTGCGAAGGCTGGCCGGCGATAATGTCGTGCGGAATGGTTTCCATGAACTGCGGCGCAAGCGCGTCGAGCGATTCGGGATATTCACCGTGTGCCAGCCGGTAACGTTCCAGCGCAATGGCGACGCGCGCCAAGTCCACTGATTCCTGTCCCCAGGAAAATTTTCTCAGGGCATTACCAAGTGCTGGCATAAAGAGCCTTTCTGCAAAGTTGTAAGGGTTGGACCGTTTAGTGCCGGCTTCGATTGCCGCATCGGCACGGCGGACGGCTGTCGGTGAAACATTTTTCTTATCAAGATTCGCCAGCGACAGAAATTCCATCATTGGGCGGGTGCAGCGCAGTTCATTCTGGTAAAACCAGCCGTTGGGAATCAACCGGCAGATGATTCGCGCAACGACGGGCGGTGAGGCGTCCATTTCACCACTCAAATTGCGGATTTGCTCCGGATGCCGGCGCAGATATTCAATGTCGCCAATCTGGCACAGGACCATTTCACCGTGCATACCGGTGTCGTAATCGGACAGAAAATCCATTTTCGCCAGTTCCGAGTCGAGTTCGACCAGTTGTGCATCCGACCATTTGTGTTCAGCCAGACCTTCATATACCGGCTGGAGCATGATTTGTAACATCGCAATGCGAACGAGATGGGTAATCAAAAATGGTTCGGTGCGAGTCGAATCAGTCAGCCGCAGCGCCAGTTTCACGTCATCCAGCGCCTGGTCACTTTGGCCGTTTTGCAGTTCGGCGACGGCGCGCAGTTGCAAGACTTGAGCATATCGTTTCAGAGCCGCCAAATGGGGAAGCAAAATCGCAGCTGGGCAATCGGTGTCATACTGGATTGGGAAACGCGCGCCCGGCAGTGCGCTGTCCTGTTGCAATCTTTCAATCACCGGAGCGAATTTGCTCAACGCCAGCAATACATCGGCGGCGGGTGATTGCGGCTGCGGGGTGATGGGAATTTCTGCTTTGGGATTTGTTTCCTCCAAGTCTCGATAATACGACTGCCACGGCTTCAAATCTGTCATCTGGGCCGTTCTCCAACGGGTTGATATTTCCGGCGTCTTGGGCAAACCGAGCCACGACGACCAATTAGTTCCAACCAGACATGAAACAGAAACGGGAACCAGCGGGAAAATTTTGGAAACGTCTTCGCTGTAAATGCGGTCGTCGTACCATGCCTTTGCCCTTTCTGGCTGATCTTGAAAATCGTATCTTTCTTCCGCGATCCAAACCGGTGACATTGCAAAATTCTGGTCATCCGGCACCGGCGGTGGAATGACGCTGGCAAAATCAAAGCGTTCACCCTTGGCTTCCCATTTGTGTTTAAACTGGTTCCAAGCGTGCCAGCCGCGCCAATCCTCCTCCGCGTAAAACAGCGCAATCAGCGTGATGAAACAGGCGATGCCGAAGAGGAACCGCTTGAAATTGCGCCAGCAGCAGAGCCAATGGATAAAAGCCCAAAGGCCGACAAATATGGCGGCCATAATCAGGCTGCCCGTGAGCAAGAAGACCAGTTCCGGCCAGATGGTTGGCGGCGCGCCGGGAATGTCGCCGCATAGACAAAAAATCAAACCGATAAAAAAAGTCACAACCACCACAATCAGCCATGCTCGCAGCCAGTGCCGGCCGTTCCACGATTTTTTCCGGATGTTTTTGGGTTCTTCGTTCATAATTTTTTATTTGGGAGGGACGCCGTGCCGGCGTCCCCAATCAAAAAAGCAGGACGGCGACACGCCGTCCCTCCCGGCTCACGCCGTCAAAATTTCCGCGCGCGCGGTTCGTGGCCGTGGTAGAAATTTCGGTGGCTCGGCTTCGCGTGTCTGGCTCGAACCCAGTAATTCCACAAGCAAACGTTGTTGTTGCCGCAATTCCGCAATGACTTGTGGCGACGGCGGCGCGGATTTATCCGCCACGACCGGCGATTTGTCACGCATGGAAAAATCCACCGCCAGAATCAAAATCCAAATCGCGGCCAGCCCGGCCCAGGCTTGCGGATTGGGCCAAAAAATATTCGTGAGCATCGCACGCCAATTCAATTTTGATGGGGACACCGCGTTGATGTTCCCGGTTTCAGGGACGGCGACACGCCGTCCCTCCCGAAGAATCTCCGCACGCCACCCGGCGGGAATCCGCCGCAACGGCTGACGCTGCAATTGTGATTCAAAATCGTCAGGCTTCATAAAAAGGATTTGCCACAAAAAGGCACATAACGCTCAAAATGTCTTTCCGTTTTTCGGGCCGTTTTGTTTTGTGCATTCTGTGCATTTTTGCGGCGTTACTGGATTTCTTCGTAGAGAGGACGCAGCCGGTCGCGCAATTTGTCTAGCCCGTAGCGATACCGGCTGGCCGCCGTATTTGGCGGAACGTCCAGCGCTTCGGCGATTTGCTCAAACGTCAACCCGCCCCAAAGCTTCAAATGCACCACGGCGCGCTGTTCCACCGGCAGTTCGGCCAGCGCCCCGGCCAGCGCATCGCGAAAGGTTTGCTCGTCCGGGTTGGCGCCCGGTGCAAATGGCGAAATGCCTTCGGCGGTGAATTGTTCCCGGGTCCGGTCGCGGGTGCCGCGCCGCCGCATCAAATCAATCGCCGCATTGTGCGCCAGCCGGATGAGAAACGCCCGTTCGTCCCGCACGCCGGCGAGCAAATCCGGGTCGCGGGCGATTTTGACGAAAAGCTCCTGGAGCAGGTCGCGCGTGTCGGCTTCATGGCGGGTCAGATTCAGGAGAAAGGCATAAAGCGGCTGGGCGTGCCCGTCGTAGAGCCGTTCGAGTTCGGTCCCGCGCCGCATGTTTACCACTATGACGCGCCGAACGCCGGAATTTGTCTAGCGGGAAAGGCGATTATATAATTGCGTCAGGTTTTGCCGCTGGTCTTCCCGGCCAGCCAGTCGAACAAAAGAAAGGCGCAGGCGAAGAACGGAAAGACGCCGTAAAGCGTGTCGCTGACCGAATGCGATCTCCGGTCAATTGCAAAAAACACTTGAGTGCAAAATGCCAGCGCCGCCAAGGTGATAATGCCGCCCGGCAATGAAACGGGGAGATAAAACCAGCCCAGTCGTTTGAACCATTGAGTCTTCATTTTCCCTTTCGTTTTTGGTTTAGCGGCCAATTGCCCGTGAAAATTCTCCCTTGTTCACAGCCAGAGTGGCAACGGCCCTTTCAACGGCAACGATGACCGAATCTGGCGTCGAAGTTCCGGCCGTGATTCCAACCGTATCGTCCGCACAAAACCATTCATCGCGCAACTCCACGGCAGTCTGCACGTGATGTACCCGCGCGCAAAAGCGGGAGCAAGTCTTGACCAGTTCATGCGTGTTGTTGCTGTGTGCGCCGCCGATGACGACGACCACGTCGCACTTCTGCGCCAGTTCAATAGCCGCGTTTTGCCGCTGTTTCGTCGGCTGGCACACCGTGTCAATGAAACACACTTCCGATTGCGGAAAGCGCTCGCGTATCAGTTGCACGAGTTGCCGGACCTTGTCAATCGGCTGCGTGGTTTGTGAAACGACGCCCAATCGCGGGCGCTCACGCAGCCTGGCCACGTCTTCCTTGTCCAGCACCACGTCAAATTCGTCCAGGTCACCGGTCAGGCCCCGCACCTCGACGTGCTCTCGTTTGCCGATGACGACCGGATGGAAGCCTTCGCGCACGAGTTTGGCCAGACTGCGATGGACCACATGCACCAGCGGACAGGTCGCTTCGAGCACGTTCAGGCCGCGGCCGCGCGTTTCGTGGATGGCGCGTTCCGATGCGCCATGGGCCGTGACCATCACCGTCTGCGTGCCGACGTCAGCCGGTTGCTGCGCCACGCGGATGCCCCGCGCACGCAACTCCGCCAGCACGGTTTCGTTGTGGACGAGGTCGCCCAGGATGGTCAGCGGTTCTCGCTTCGCGGTTTCCGACGCCAGCGCAATGGCATCTCTCACTCCAAAACACATGCCCAGATGTTCCGCTCGAATTATTTTCATTTATCCTCCGTTTCCCAACGCCGGGGCCGCGCTGCGGCGCCGGCGCGGCTCATTCATGCAACAGGAAAAGCCCGGTGGCAAACGCAGTTCCCGTCACCCACAGCAACCATCGGTGGCGTCGCCAGGCCGCCTGATAATCGGAAAGCTGGACCAGGAGATCGGCCGCGTAGGCGGCGCAATACAGCCCGTTCGCCAGCACGGCGGCGAGCAACAAGCCGAGCACCGGCTGCCAGGTCAGCGCGGCGAAGGGTACTTGGTGATAAACGAATGAGCCGGCGACCACCAGTCCGAGGACGGCATTATACGCGACCCGGCGTGGCTCCCAATAACGGAGACCGTCAGTAATGATGTCTTTCATAGGTTTTTAGGTTAATTTACGATTGTACTTTGTGATACAAAGTAAAAGACCATGATGGTTTGAATGCGTTCAAAGAAATTTCATTTGGACCGGTTTTGCCGGACGATTTGTTCCAAAAGGTTGATGTAACCGGAGAAGGCCTCGCGACCGGCTGGGGTGAGCGAGCAGGTGGTCAACGGGCGCCGGTTTTGATACGACTTGGCCACGGCGAGGTAGCCTTCCTCTTGCAAGGCGCGGATGTGGGTGGTGAGGTTGCCGTCGGTCATGGCCAGCGCGTCGCGCAGTTCGGTGAACGACAACTCCGGCGAGGCGGCGAGCATGGACATGATGGCCAGCCGGCCCTTCTCGTGAATTACGCGGTCGAGCTGTAAAAAAGGTTCCGGATTCACGCCGCATTCTTTCCGTTCTCGGTCAGATACAGGTAGGCACCGTAAGCCAGATGCAATACGCCGAAGAAGAACCCCATCATCCAGTGCGCCCTGAACTCAACTTTCGGCTGAACAATGGCCAGAAAGCACAAGATTCCACACGCCAATCCAACGTAAATCCAGCCGAACCATTTCATGCCCCGCGGCATGAAAAACCCTGCCGAGTGCAATGCGCACCCATAAAAGAGCAGCCAAATAAAGGTCAGGATTACCGGAGTTGCCAACCCGGTCAATACGAATACAAGGCCCAGGCACATCCCCGCCAAGAGTGGCGGCAGAAGTGCCTGTGCCACCCGGCGCGTTGGCGGCGACCAGAAAAGCTCGTGATCTTTGAGGGCCTGTCGCCGGGCGATGACAAATGCGCCGGCAACAACAATGATTGCCGTGCCCAGCCAGAGCGCGCCAAAGGCCCGCAGCGAATCAAAATGAAACCAAAGTCCTGCAGCAGCAGCGGCCACGCCCACGGTGCCGGCGAAAAGCATGATTGGCGCAAGCGCCCGACGATAGACTGCGGAGCGTTCCATCAGGGTGCGGATGGTTTGGAGTTGTTCGGCGGCCCAGTTGGTTTCCATATCCATCGACTTTGCGATGCAAAGTCGTGTTTGACAACCGAAAAATGCCGATTCAAACCACAAATGCGGAAACCCGTAAACCTCACTGTTTCGTTTCCTGCTTTCTTGCTTTCCTCATTCGTTCAGTTGAAGATTTTCCTTTATATGCCGCCGCCCAAGAAAATTCCCGCCCGCCAGCGCGTGCTCGCCCAGTGGCGCGGCGTGGACCTCGCGCCGCTGGAAAACGAACGGTCGGTGCGCGCCCGCGCCGTCGGCGACGTGTTGTCAGGAGTGCTGACCGGTTTGCGCATGGATGACCGCCGCGCGGAGGCCGAGGTCGTCAAGGTTTGGAATTCGCTGATCGATCCCAACATCGTTGCACACGCGCAGCCAGCCGGGTTGCGCAAGGGGACATTGTTTGTGAACGTGGACAGCAACGTGTGGCTTTCCGAGATCGTCCGTTATCGCCGCAAGGAAATTCTCGACCGCTTGCAGCACAGTTTCGGGAAAAATCTGATTCAGAAGATTTCGTTCCGCGTCGGGTGATCGGAGCGCGGACGGCCCGCCGCGTGAAACGCTTTCCCAAAACTCGCGGACGAGCCGCCCGCGCTCCCATCATGTCATCCATTTCATCTGTTTGGGTGTGAGCAGCCACGCGAGCCTGGCGCAGCGGCCCGCGCGCAACGAATTTGTTTCCAATTTACACACCCCCCTTTTTTTCAACTCAATCGCCGGGTCGGGTCCGCCCGAAATCAGCCGGGCGATGAATTGGCTCAAGTAAGGTTCATGGCCGACGAGCAGAACATGTTCCGACGCCGGTTTCAGTTCATTCAGTTGCCGAATCAACGCCTTCGGATCGCCGTCCGGCATCAGTGCATCCGAAAATGCAAGGTGTTTTTTCAGTTTCAGCGATTGGGCGACGATTTCGGCGGTTTGGCGCGCGCGCAAAAACGGGCTGGAAAGAACCAGATTGAAACGCAAGTCCATGTTTTTCATGGCGCCGGCAATTTGCCGGAGTTGGCGCCTGCCTTTGGGGGTCAGCGGCCGGTCGGCATCCATTTTGAACCCCGGCGTGCCACGCTCCACCGCAATTCCATGCCGCAAAATATAAAGATTCACAACGACAGCATATCCGTCCGCGTGCCGGGCGCAACCCCGCCAAATGTAACATTTTTTCACTTGGGTTTTAACGAGGTTGCCACGTAGCTTTGTCACCTCATGGAAGCTGTGCGGCGCGCCGTCATTGACGTGGGCACCAACTCGATCAAATTGTTGGTGGCCGACGTGTCGGGGCGCGAAGTGCGGCCGGTGCATGAGGAGAGCCGGCAAACGCGCCTCGGCAAGGGATTCTACGCCACGCGCCGCCTCCAGCCGGAATCCATCGCGCACACAGCCGCGGTCGTCTGGGAATTCACCCAAATCGCGCGCGAAAAAAACTCCGACTCCATTCGCGTCGTTGCCACCAGCGCGGCGCGCGACGCGGTGAATCCCGGCGACCTCACCACGGCCATCGAACGCGCGGCGGATCTCAAGGTCGAAATCATCTCCGGCGAACAGGAGGCTGAATGGGTGTTTCAAGGCGTGAGCACCGACATGGAACTGGCGAAACAGCCCCGGTTGCTGCTCGATGTCGGCGGCGGGAGCACGGAATTCATTTTGGGCCATGGCGCGCACAAGGACTTCGCCCAAAGTTTTCCCCTCGGCACGGTGCGGTTGCTCGAACAATTTCCGCACAGCGATCCGCCGACGCGCGGTGAATTCACTGCCTGCCGTGACTGGGTCAAAACTTTTCTGCAAAACGAGGTCCAACCCAGGCTGGAGCCCGCCATGCGCCGTGGAGCAAAACCCGGTCCCGGAGCCGGCGCGGTTCAACTTGTGGGGACGGGCGGCACGACGAGCATTCTGGCGCGGATGGAGAAAAGGCTGGACCGCTTCGAACGCGAGCGCATCGAAAGCACGGTTTTAAGTCGGGAAAAAATCACCGCTCACCGAAAACATCTTTGGGGCCTGCCGCTGGCCCGGCGCAAGGAGGTCGTTGGTTTGCCAAGGTTGCGCGCGGACGTGATCCTCACCGGCGTCGTAATTTATGAGGCGGTAATGGAGGGATTTGGCTTCCAACAACTCCGCGTCAGCACACGCGGCCTGCGCTTCGCGGCGGTGATGGCATGACAAAAATTTACGATTGATGATTTATGATTTACGATTTTCCATCGCGCTCCAATCACCGGAGCAATCGTAAATCGAAAATCGTAAATTACAAATAACCGTGCGCGTTTTAATTATCGGTTGTGGCTACGTCGGCTTGCCGTTGGGCGCGGAACTCGTCCGCCTTGGCCACGAGGTTTCCGGTCTGCGGCGAAACGTTGCGCCCGGAACCGAATTGAAAGCCGCCGGCATCCGGCCGCTTTATGGTGACGTGACCCAACCGGAAACGCTGGCCGGGTTGCCGCGCGAATTTGATTGGGTGGTCAATTGCGTCGCTTCCCGCGGTGGAAGCGCAGAAGCTTACCGGCAGATTTATCTGCAAGGAACGCGCCATTTGATTGAATGGCTTTCGTCCGCGCCGCCCCAAAAATTTGTCTATACCAGCAGCACGAGCGTTTACGGCCAGGCCGATGGCTCGCAGGCCCAGGAAACCAGTCCGGCCCACCCACCGGCGGAAACGGCGAAGGTTCTCCTGGAGACGGAAAAAGTTTTGCTCGATGCCACGGTAAAGAAAAAATTTCCGGCGGTCATTTTGCGGGTGGCCGGCATTTACGGCCCGAACCGGGGGCATGGGTTCAAGCAATTCCTGAAAAATGAGGCGCACATCGAGGGCGACGGCTCGCGTTTCCTGAACATGGTTCACCGTGACGATGTGATCGGCTGCATCATCGCGGCGTTGAAGGACGGGCGCGCCGGAGAAATTTACAACGCGGTGGACGATGAGCCGGTAAGCCAGGCGAATTTTTTCCAATGGCTGGCGGAAGAACTGGGCAAATCTCCACCGCCGTCCGTAGCCGAAGATTCCGGCGAAAATCGCAGGCGCGGCGTGACCAACAAACGCGTGTCAAACCGGAAACTGAAAATGGAGTTGGGTTGTCATTTCAAGTATCCGAACTTTCGCCAGGGTTATACTGCTGAAATTCTGCGGCTCGAACGGGCGGGTGGATTGGACATCCTCCCGGATGGACCTTGAAGAAGCGCTTCTGTTTTCCTGGTTTTCCGCCGATTTTTAGTTCGTGTCACGCGTCGCGGTTACACCGCGCTGTCGCCGCGTTCGTCGGTGCGGATGCGCCGGGCGTCGTCAATGGTGGATACGAACACCTTGCCATCGCCGATCTTCCCGGTCTTGGCGGCCTTGATGATGGCATCAATGGCGGCTTCCACCTGCGCATCGGGCAGCACGGTTTCAATTTTGATTTTGGGCAGGAAATCCACCGTATATTCGCTGCCACGATAGATTTCCGTATGACCTTTCTGGCGGCCGAAGCCCTTGACCTCGGTCACGGTCATTCCCTGGATACCCAGTTCATTAAGCGCCTCTTTGACTTCGTTCAGTTTGAACGGTTTGATGATCGCTTCGATTTTTTTCATAATTCACCCATTATTCGTTATAGGCGCGCTCGCCATGTTGGGAGAGGTCCAAGCCCAGGCTTTCGTCCTCCTGATCCACGCGCAGTCCGACGGTGGCATCCACCAGTTTCGCAATGATAAACGTGGCGACGGCCGCGAGCGCCACGGTGGCGCCGACACCGGCCAGTTGATTCCAAAACTGGTGCATGCCGCCCGCGAGCGAAACGGTCACGCCGTTTTTCTGGAAGGCGGTGGCAATGAGCGGATTCACGGCGGAACTGGCGAGAAAACCGAGCATCAACATGCCTACCGTGCTACCGACGCCGTGAACGCCAAACACATCCAGCGAATCGTCATAGCCAAGGGTCATTTTGAGTTTCGTGACCGCCAGATAACAAACAACGCCCGCAACCAGCCCGATGCCAAACGCCGCCGGCACGCTGACAAATCCCGACGCGGGCGTGATGGTGGCCAGTCCCGCGACCATGCCCGACGCCGTGCCGAGCACGCTGGGTCTGCCTTTGAGCCACCATTCCGTGCAGGTCCAGCTCAACGCCGCCGCCGCCGCCGAGAAATGCGTGGCGGCAAACGCGCTGGTGGCCAGCGCGCCCGCGTTCAGTGCGCTGCCGGCGTTGAAGCCGAACCAGCCCACCCACAACAACCCCGCCCCGATCAGCGAAAGCACGACATTGTGCGGCATCATCGGTTCGTGCGGGAAGCCGTCGCGCCGGCCCAGCACCAGCGCAAACACCAGCGCCGAAACACCCGAACTGATATGCACCACCGTGCCGCCCGCGAAATCGAGCACGGGAATTTTTCCGCCGTTCGCCCAGTTGAACAGCCCGCCCTGGCCCCACATCATGTGGCACAGCGGCAGATAGACCACGACGGTCCACAGCACCATGAAGATGAGATACGCCCTGAATTTGACGCGCTCCGCGATCGCGCCGCTGATGAGCGCCGGCGTGATGATGGCGAACATCATTTGAAACAGCATGAAGGATTCAGCCGGGACCGTGGCCGCATAAGCCGGGTTCGGCGCGCCGCCAACGCCTTTGAGAAAAAGATGGGTGAAGGGGTTGCCGAAAAATGTGTTGCCTTCACTGAACGCCATGCTGTAGCCGAACACCATCCACAACGTGGAAATCACCGCCATCAAAATCAGGCTGTGCATCATCGTGGACAGGACGTTCTTGGTGCGCACCAAGCCGCCGTAGAACAGAATCAACCCCGGCGCCGTCATCATCAGGACGAGCGCGGCGCTGGCCAGCAACCAGGCATTGTCGCCGGAATTGATGACAGGAGTGTTGTTGACAGGGGAAACCTGTTCCAGTTGAGCCACATTATATTCCCCGCCGGGGGTGCCGTCCGCGGCAAGGGCGGAATTGCCAAAGCCAGTCGTTAAAATGAACAACAAACAGACCAAACGAGACAAACCGGTGAGACGGGTGAACGGGGTCATGCTCGATTAGATTGTCGGTCAGACTAGTTTTGTCAATACTTTGACAACTCCAGCGAATGCTTTGCCAAAATAGGGTGACCATACGAGTCGTGTCGCCTGACTGGGAAGGATTTTCCCTCCGGCGGACCTCAGGAATTTTCCGGATTCGCCGCATCAAGGGCAAATTGACTTGAGGCGCGCGGTCAAGGTTTCGTTCAAGCGACTTCGCTGGAATGCCTTTCCAAGACGGGCCAAGGCAAAAATTTCGCTTCGACGCTTTCCGCTTCCCGACTATCGTTCTGCCGATGGCCGCCGAAGCCCAACTCACACCCATGATGGCGCAGTATCGCCGCATCAAGGGCGAACTGCCCAAGGACGCGCTGCTGCTCTTCCGCCTCGGCGATTTTTACGAGATGTTTTTCGAGGACGCGCAGGTCGGCGCGCAAATCCTCAACCTCGCGCTCACCTCGCGCAACGGCATCCCCATGTGCGGCCTGCCGCATCACGCGGCGAATGCCTACATTGGCCGGCTGCTCAAGGCCGGACGCAAAGTCGCCATCTGCGATCAACTCGAAGACGCCCGGCCCGGCAAACTCGTCAAACGTGAGGTCACCCAAATTCTCTCGCCCGGCACGCACTTTGACGAACGGATGCTCGTGGCCGAGCGGAACAACTTCCTCGCGGCGGTTTGTCCGGCGGGGAAAATATTCGGCCTGGCGCTCGTGGATTTGACCACCGGCGATTTTCTGACGACGGAGGTCGAAGGCCATCCGGCGTTGCTCACCGAACTCGAACGGTTGCGGCCGGCGGAAATCATTTATCCCGGCGAGGCGGCCGCGCTGAGGGATTTGCTGCGGGACGCCTTCAAGATTTTGAACGGCTACGATGACTGGACCTTTGCCCCGGAAACGGCGCAGTTTGCCGTGCGCGAACATTTCAAGGTCGCGTCGCTCGACGGTTTTGGATTGAAGGACCGCCCGGCGGCCGTCGGCGCTGCGGGCGCGGCGTTGCATTATCTCACGCAGCATTTGCGCCGGGACGTGAAGCATCTTACCCGGCTCTCGTGTTATCGCCGCACTGATTTCCTCACGCTCGATTACACAACGTTGCTGCACCTCGAAATTCTGGAGCCGCTCCAGCACGATGCCCCGCGCAACGCCTCGCTGTACGGCGCGGTCAACCGCACCGTCACGCCGATGGGCGCGCGATTGTTGCGCAACTGGCTCTCGCAACCGCTCGCCGCGGTCGAGCCCATTCGTCGCCGGCAGGAAACGGTGCAAACGTTCATCGAAAATTCCGCCAGCCTGGACCGATTCCGCGCGCAGCTTGCCCAGGTGCGCGATCTGGAACGCACCCTTGGCCGCCTGAGTTCCGGCAGCGGCAACGCGCGCGACCTCATCGCCTTGCGCCTGGCGTTGGAACAAATTCCGGCGCTGAAACAGATTCTCAGTTCGGTAGGGCCGGGCGGCCGCCCGGCCTTGGTCAAAGCAGAAAGCCCGGACGCGCAGCAGCGCGTCCCTATCTGGTTGGAGGAATTGAATGCTCTCATCTCCGAATCGCCCGATCTGGTGGAATTGATTGCGCGCGCCATCGTGGAGGACCCGCCGCTGGCGTTGAAGGAAGGCGGCATGATTCGCGACGGGTTCGACCCCGCGCTCGACGAACTCCGGACCGCCCAGCGCGGCGGCAAGGATTGGATCGCCAAACTACAGGCGGACGAAATCACGCGCACCGGCATTTCGTCACTCAAGGTTCGCTTCAATTCCGTTTTCGGTTATTACCTCGAGGTCACCAAGGCGAACCTCGACAAGGTCCCGCCGCATTACATCCGCAAACAAACCGTCGCGAACGGTGAACGTTACATCACCCCGGAGCTGAAGGAGATGGAAGGCAAAATCCTCGGCGCGGAGGAGCGCGGCGTGAAGCTGGAATACGAGCTGTTCCAGCGCGTGCGCGAGGAGGTGCTGGGCCAGTTGCCAAAAATCCAGCAGACCGCCGCCGCCCTGGCGCAACTCGACGTACTCGCGGCCTTTGCGGAAACCGCACGGCTGCACAACTATTGCCGCCCGCAGGTGGCCGACGAAGGCGTGCTGCAAATCCGCGACGGGCGACACCCGGTTTTGGAACAGCAACTCGTCGAGGAGCGCTTCGTGCCAAATGACACAAACTTGGGGAGTGTGGCGACCTTTGATTTTCCCTCTCCGCCGCGGAGCGGGGGAGAGGGCCGGGACGAGGTGGCGCATTCTCAAACCCCGCGCCCTGACCCTCTCCCCGCTTTGGGCGGGGCGAGGGCAACCAATTTATGCTCTCCCCAAATCGCGCTCATCACGGGGCCGAACATGGCGGGCAAATCCACTTACATCCGGCAGGTGGCGCTCATCACGTTGCTCGCGCACACCGGCTCGTTCGTGCCGGCGGCCGAGGCGCGGATTGATCTCGTGGACCGCATTTTCACCCGCATCGGCGCCAGCGACGATCTCACGCGCGGACAATCCACCTTCATGGTTGAAATGACCGAGACGGCAAACATCCTGAACAACGCTTCGCCACGTAGTCTCGTGGTGCTGGACGAAATCGGGCGCGGCACGAGCACGTTCGACGGCCTGAGTCTGGCGTGGAGCATCGTCGAGCACCTGCACAACCAGGTCGGTGCGAAGACGCTTTTTGCCACGCATTATCACGAGCTGACCGAACTGGTGGCGCGCCTGCCGCGATTGAAAAATTTCAACGTGGCCGTGCGGGAGTGGCATGACCAGATAGTTTTTCTTCGAAAAATCGTCGCCGGGGGCACCGACAAGAGCTACGGCATCCATGTCGCGCGGCTGGCGGGCGTGCCGAAGGAGGTCCTGGAGCGCGCGAAGCAGATTTTGTCCAATCTCGAGGAATCCGAACTGACGCCCGAAGGCAATGTGCGCGCACCGCGCCGGCAGCAGGACCGCGACAAACTGAAAAATCTTACGCCCGCGCCGCAGATGGATTTGTTTGGAAAATAAATGTATGAAGACCGGTTCCGCCGACCTGACGACGGGCAAGGGTGGTTTGCCATTGGTGAAAATCCGCACGCCCAGGAGCGCCGCGGAAATTTATCTGCATGGCGCGCATGTCACGCATTTCCAGAAAAGTGGCGAGTCACCGCTGCTGTTTGTCAGCCGCCAGAGTCATTTCGCCGCCGGCAAGGCCATTCGCGGCGGCGTGCCCATCTGTTTTCCGTGGTTTGGCAACCGCGCCGGCGGGCCGTCGCACGGTTTCGCGCGCATCACCGCGTGGCAACTCCTCAAAACCACCGCGGCGCCGGATGGTGTGGTAACGCTGACTTTTGCACTGCCGCCGATTCCTGGACGCGACGCCTGGAAAAAACTGCGCACGGAATTCACCGTGACCGTCGCCGACACGCTGACGATGGAATTGACCGTCGCGAACGATTCCTGCGGCGAGCCGGTGGCGATTGAGGACTGCCTGCACACCTATTTTTACGCCGGCGACATCAACCAGGTTTCCATTGCAGGGCTGCGGGGCCTGCCGTTTGATGATTTCGCCGCCGGCGCCACGGGAACGCGCCGGATGGAGGACGATCCGGTGCTGCGGATCGCGAAGGAGATCAACCGAGTTTACCCCAATCACGCCGGGGCGGTGGAAATCCGGGATGAAAAGCTCCAGCGCGTGATTCGCATTGAGAAATCCGGTTCCAACTCCACCGTGGTCTGGAACCCGTGGACGACGCAGAAAATGCCGGACGACTTTGACCCGGCGGAACACCAAAGCATGGTTTGCGTGGAATCCGGCAACGTGAAGCAGAACCAGCTTTCGCTCGCCCCCGGCAAAACAACCAGCTTGAAGGTGATTTTAAGCAGCCAGCCACTTTGACCGGATGATTTCCGTTATAGAACCTCAACCCGCCGGGGCGGCCACCAACCTGATAAAACAGGTCGGGGAGATTTTTTCTCCGACGGGCTTGCTGTCGCGCGCGAAGAATTTTGAATTCCGTCCGCAACAGCAGGAAATGGCCGTGGCCGTGGCCCGCGCGTTGCAAAACCGCGAACACCTTGCGGTCGAGGCCGGAACCGGCGTCGGCAAAAGCCTCGCGTACCTGGTCCCGGCGATTTTGTTCGCGGTGGCGGAGAAGAAAAAGGCCGTTGTTTCCACGCACACGATCAATCTGCAGGAGCAGCTCACCGAGAAGGACCTGCCGATGCTCACCGGCGTCCTCGGGGCGTTGGCTGAACCGGTGAAGTTCAGCTTTTCCATGCTCAAGGGTCGCGCGAATTACCTCTGCACGCGCCGGCTCCAAAAAGCGATGCAACAATCCGGCAACCTGTTTACCTCGTCCGAAGCCGAGGAACTTCAGCGCATCTACGAGTGGTCGAAGGAAACCAAGGACGGCAGTCTGTCGGATTTTGACGTTGAGCCGGACCCGAAAGTCTGGACCCAGGTTTGTTCCGAACGCGGGCTGTGCTCGCCCAAGGTTTGTGGCTTTCCATCCGATTTTGCCAAGGACCACGGCGTCTGCTTTTTCCAGCGCGCGCGGAATAAGTTTCTTTCCTCGGACGTGCTGGTGCTGAATCACACGCTGTTTTTCACGCTGCTGGGCGGGGTGGATGAGGAAATGGACGGCGGCATTTTGTTCAAGAACGACTTCGTGATTTTCGACGAGGCGCACCAGATGGAGCAGGTCGCGTCCAGGCACATCGGGCTGAGCGTGTCCAGCGGGCAGGTGCGTTATGCGCTGAACCGGCTGTGGAATCCGCGCACGGAAAAGGGGCTGCTGGCCACGTTGCGCAAAGGCGGCGCGGTGAAGCTGGTGGCCGACATCCTGAACGAGTCGGACAAGTTTTTTGAAAACGTTGAGGCCGCCTGCGAGGAAATCCAGAAATCCGCCGGCAAAAACCGGTTCGGCGGCGGTGAAGCCGGCGAACGCCGCCGCGCCTGGACCGAACTCCGCATCCGCCGCGCCGAACTGGTCAAGGACAACGTCACGCTGCCCATCCAGCGCCTGCGCGAAGCCGTGAGCGAGCTGATCAAATTGAGCGAGGACAAGGACATCGGGCAGGAACTGGTCGAGTGCAACCGCCGGCTGGCCGAGTTGCGCGGGGAGGTGAAGGCTTTTCTCGAACAAAGCGCCGCCGGCCACGTTTACTGGGTGGAACGCGGCGGCAAGGCCCACAAAAATCTCGCATTGAACGCCGCGCCGGTGGACGTGGCGGAATTTCTGCGCCGCCGGCTGTTCGAGACCGACACGAGCATCATCATGACCAGCGCCACTTTGGCGGTGAAGGCCAAGGTCGAGAGTCGAGAGTCGAAAGACGAAGGCCGGAAAAGGCCCTCGACCCTCGACCCTCGACCCTCGACGTCGCCGCTGAACTACTTTTCAAAGCGCGTCGGAGCCGAAACGGCGACACTTTTGCAGGTCGGCACCCCGTTTGACTACGAGCGGCAGATGAGGATTTTTGTCGCCCAAAAAATGCCCGACCCGCGAGAAGCCGGTTACGCCGACGCGTTGGAGCATTGGATCGGGCATTTCGTGAAACAGACCCACGGCAAGGCGTTTGTGCTGTTCACCAACTACAAACTGATGCAGGAGCTGGCCGGGCGGATGGAGCCGCTTTTCAACCAACTGGGCATTGCGCTTTTGGTGCAGGGCACCGGCACGCCGCGCTCAACGATGCTGGAAAAGTTCAAGGACGACGTGGACTCGGTGTTGTTCGGCACGGACAGTTTCTGGCAGGGCGTGGACGTGCCGGGCGAGGCGTTGAGCAACGTCATCATCACGCGGCTGCCGTTCGCCGTGCCCGACCATCCGCTCATCGAGGCGCGTCTCGAGGCGATTGAGGCGCGCGGCGGCAATTCCTTCGGCGAATTTTCCCTGCCCGAGGCGATCCTGAAATTCCGCCAGGGCGTCGGACGCTTGATCCGCACCAAGACCGACACCGGCATCATCGTGGTTTTGGACAATCGCGTTTTGACGAAACAATACGGCCAGTCCTTCCTCGATGCGCTGCCGAAATGCCCGGTGGAAATTGTTTAGCGCTACTTGGCAGGAATCGTCAATAGTTGAAACGCAGCAGGACTGTTTGTTTTTGTATTAATGGGATTTGAACCAACTGGATTGAAAAATGGATCGTACCGCACTTTTTCTTTGAAATTGCCGTTGCTGTCACCGCCGCGCTCAACTTCTGTCAGCACGCCGTTTTGGAAAATTTCGCGCACCGTCGTGAATTTTGCGCCGTTAGGCCTCATGTCCATCTCATGAATTATATCGTCCTTATATGTGCAAAAACAGTCCGGAACGCCGTTGAAATCAGTATCTTTTTGCATGCTTACAGGAATGCCATTTGAAAATGTCCACCATTCATCTGGTTTCCCGTCGAAATTATTATCGTATTCCGAGCGTACCACGCGTCCGTTTTCGTAATAAGTCCATTCATCCCACTTCCGATCATGGTTTCGATCTTTTAAGAATTCGACCAAGTATCCGTTGCGATAAACCCATGCTTCATCACGTTTCCCGTCAGCGGCGTAATGATAATGTGTTTTCGTTCCGAGTTCGTTAGTCCTTTGATAAAATAGACAGAGCATTATCCCCAGGATTATTCCAACAACAAGGCCGGAGACGATTTGAACCAGAGCTGGTTTCTTTGGCGGAACAGTTTCCGGCGAAGCAGAAGCAGTAGCTTCGGCTTCGATTTGATTCATTTCTGCGGGCGACGCCTGTGCATTCAGCAAAGCAATGGCCGCTTCGGCGTCCGAAGCGCGAACCAGCAGGCGCACGCCGCCTGGTGCCGACAGATTTGGATACATCCCACCGCCGTCATCGGCATTAACCCAACATTCGATACCGTGAGCTTCAAGATTTGCGGCGGCCAGACCTGCGGTGTCGCGATTGCTGAAAGTGCGAATGGTAACTGTTTTCACCTCGTCGTGAAGGCCGTCATTGGTTGGTTCCGAAGCCATACCTCGCAAAGGAATAGCTTTTGATTTCGAAACGTAAAGCCCAAACGTGACACGCTCTTTTTGACCATAACCCCGCCAGCTACAACACTCTTGCGAACCTCGGGATTTTGAAGCGATGTATTTCTACTGGGATGACGCTGCCGAAATGTCCGGTGGAAATTGTCTGATTCGTCACGAATTTGAAATCATAACGTCACTTGTAAAAGCGGGGAACGGGTTTAGGATGGCAGCGTAGTTCAAGTTTAACCGGCGGGCGTTGGATACAAGTCGTAAGCCGCGTTTGTATGTCTCTCAACGCCCGCTGTGCCTTTCTCCCCGTCCTCGACACCCGCGTTTCCGGCCTTTAAGCTGGCCCTGCATGACGCGCACGGAAAAGCTGCTGGCCGAACTCATCGCGCTGCCCAGCGTGAATCCAGCCTTCGTTCCGCAAGGCGTGGTAGGGGCGCGCGTCCCGCGCGTCCGCCCGGACGGCTCGGCGAGCCGTCCCTACCTTCATTATGGCGAAAAGAACATCGCGGATTTTCTCGCCACGTTCGCCAAACGCGCCGGACTCGAGGTCGAATTCCAAAAGGTCCTTGCGGACGGTCACCATGGCCGCTCCAATCTTATCGTGCGCTTGCGGCCGCGAAACAAAATCCGCCGGACCATCCTGCTCGCGCCGCACCTCGACACCGTCGGCGCCGATGATGCGCAATTTGTTCCGCGCCGGAAAAACGGACGCCTTTACGGCCGCGGCGCGTGCGACACGAAAGGTTCCGTGGCCGCGATGCTCGCCGCGCTTTGCGAGCTGGCGAACGCAAAATCGCGCCCGCGGGAAACCGAAATCGTCTTCGCCGGATTGGTGGATGAGGAAAATGCGCAAGCCGGCTCGCGCGCGCTCGTAGCGCAGGCACCCCGCCTGCAACTTGCAACCAAACGCGGCAGCCGGGACGGCGGCGCTACGATCCTGGCCATCGTCGGCGAGCCGACGCGGTTACAGGTGGTTACCGCGCACAAGGGCAGTTTGTGGTTGCAGCTCGAAACGCGCGGCAAAGCGGCGCATGGCGCGACGCCGCGGCTCGGCAAAAATGCCGTTCACGAAATGGCGCGCATCGTGGAGGTTTTGGAAACGGATTACGCGGCACGGTTGAGCCAATACCGGCATCCGTTGCTTGGCGCCGCGACAATCAACGTCGGCACGATATGCGGCGGCGCACAACCGAACATCGTGCCCGACCGTTGCGCCATCACCATTGACCGGCGGACCCTGCCCGGCGAGACGGACGGCGGCGTTCGGCGGGAAATCGCCGCGCGGTTGCGCGCGAAAAGATTGCGCGCGAAAATTTCCAGCACCAAGCTGGCGCCCTGCCTGCCGCTGGAAACAAGCCCGAAGCTGCCGCTGGTCCGGCAGTTTTTGCGGAGCATCGGCCAGACACGGCCTGCGGGCGTGGATTTTTTCTGCGATGCGGCGGTGCTGTCGGCGGGCGGGATTCCCAGCGTCGTTTTCGGTCCCGGCGACATTGCGCAGGCGCACACGGCGGACGAGTGGATTTCGCTGGCGTCGCTGGAGCGCGGCAAGGATTTGCTGCTGCGTTTTTTGAATTCGCTTCCTTGATTTTTGCGGGAGGGAGGGCGTATCGCCATCCCATTTTGATTTAATTCGGGACGCCGGCACGGCGGCCCTCCCCAATTTGAATTCGCTTTCCCGAAGTGTTTCGGTTTCGTATTTTCCGGCACTCATGGCGGCAGAAAAAATTAAAACAGCTTCGGCGGCCCCGGCTTCGCAACACGGGCATTTTTTCCGGCAGAGCGGCTGGCTGATGATTGCGAATGTCGGCAGCGGTGTGATGATGTACGCGGTCCACCTGTTGAACAAAAAAATCCCGCCGGCGGAATACGGCATCTTCGGCGTGCTGCTGGCGGTGGCGATGTTCGTGCCGAACATGCCGTTGCAAATGGTCTTCGCGCAGCAGACGGCGCAGGCGCTGGCGACGGACCGGAGGCGCGAGCTGGCGGGCATGATCCGGCTGGCGTGGCTCGGAACGCTCGGCCTGTTTCTGCTGCTGGCGATAGGCACGTTCATCTGGCAAAAGGACATTCTTGCGGGCTGGCAGATCACCAATCCGGCTGATTTATGGATCACATTGTTCGTGGTGTTGTTTTCCTTCTGGCTGCCGATGTTTTGGGGCGTGCTGCAAGGACAACAGAATTTTCTTTGGTTTGGCTGGTCGAACATTCTCAGTGGCGTGGGACGGCTGGGGGTGGCGTCGTTCCTCGTGCTGGCGCTGGGCGCCTATGCGGGAGGCATGATGATGGGCGTGTGCCTGGGGCTGGCCGTGGGCGTCGGCGTGGCGGTCTGGCAAACACGGTCGCTCTGGCTGCTGCACGCGCAGCCGTTCGACTGGCGCGGTTTGCTGAAACAAATCACCCCGCTGATGCTGGGGTTCGGCGCGGTCCAGTTTTTTTTCACCGCGGACATGATGTTCGTCAAAGCCTGTTTTTCCGGCAAAGATGCGGCGTTTTATTTGAGCGCGGGGACGTTGTCGCGCGGCCTGATGTGGCTGGTGGTGCCGCTGGCGACGGTGATGTTTCCGAAAATCGTGCACAGCGTGGCGCGGTCGGAAAAGAGCAACCTGCTGGGCGTGGTGTTGCTCGGCACGGGCATTCTGGCGGCGGGCGGCGCGGTGGGCTTGACTATCTTGGGACCTTGGGCCGTCAAACTGGCGTACTCAAACGAATATGTTTCCGTCGCCGCGTCGGTGATGCCGTGGTACGCGTGGGCGATGGTGCCGTTGTCGCTGGCCTACGCGCTGGTGAACAACCTGATGGCGCGGTCGCAATTCCGCATCGTGCCGGTGCTGTTGCTGCTTGCCGCGGCTTACGGCATCGCGCTGACGCAATTTCACGGCAGCCTGATCACGGTGCTGAAGACCCTCGGCATTTTCAATCTGTTGCTGCTGGGAGCTTGCGCGTGGTTCACCTTCCAAAGTCCAAAGTCCAAGGTCTAAAAATCGGGGGCCGCAAATTCATTCAACCTTGGGCTTGGGGCTTTGGACTTGAGACGAAGACAATGGTTGTGGCGCGCGGAGTTTTCGGTAAATCCAGCCTTCCAGGGGACGCAACGGCCGCAGCCATTTGTAAAACGGGGAGTAGATCAATCGTATGCGCAACGCGGAGAGAAACATTGTCAGTGACGTGCGGCCCAGCACCACTTTTGACCCGATCTGGTCGGTCCATTCGGTCGGCACTTCGAGAATGCGGAAGCCCGCGCGCTTCAGCGCGACCAGCAGGTTGATGTCGAACGCCATGTCGGCGATGCGCAGGAAGGAATGAATTTTTTCGACAGCCTCGCGTTTCATCACCTTCGCGCCGCATTGCGTGTCGTGAATGTTCAACTGGAAAAGCAACTGCACGATGAGATGGAAGGCACGGCTGGCAAATTTCCGGTGGCTCGCCTGCTCCTGGTGAATGACTGAATCCGGCAGCCAGCGCGAGCCGACAACACAGTCCGCCGCGCCAATATGTTTGACCAGTTCAAAAAATGCGTGCGGCGGCGTTGCCCCGTCTGCGTCCGTATAACCGATTAAATCACCCAGCGGCGCGAGCTTGAGACCTTCGATGAGCGCGCCGCCCTTGCCGATGGGCTCCTTGAATTCCAAGGAACTGACGGCCGGAAATTCCGCCGCCACGCGCTGGACAACGGCCCGCGTGTTGTCGGTGCAGCCGTTAAGCACGACGACAAGCTGAAACTTGCCATGATAATGCTCCTGAAAAAAGCGGGCGTAGTCGCGCAACACCGGTTCGATGCGGCGCTCCTCGTTGTAAGCCGGAATCAGGAGCAACAGGCTGGGTTCGGGCACGGGCATTGAGTAGCACAAAATCGGCGAAACGCAACCGCGCTGATTCCGCCGGCGGCGCTAAACACCCGTCCTTATCGGGACTCAAAGTTCAGCTTGAGCACCGAGGTGTTCTTCGCCTCGTCCTGCACGTGCAACAGCAGGCTGTGTGCGCCCGGACTCAAGTCGTTCAGTTCAATGGTGAACGTTTCGCTGGTGGAATCAAAAATGAGGTCATCCGGGCGCAAGCCCACTTCGTCCTTGCCGTCCAGCGAATACCCGGCGGAACTGATGACGCTGGCGGCGTCCACCGCGTTCACGACGATGCGGGCATGGTCTTTTCCCACCGTTTGCCTTTGGACGGTCAGCACCGGCGGCGTGTTGTCAATCAGGAACGGTTCGCTGACGGCCTCCGCAGTCAACGCGGTTTCCGGCGTGTTGGACGGCAAATCCGAAGCGGTCACTTTGATGAAATAAAGGCCCTCGCGCAAGCCGGTGGTGTCGAAGGAGTAGAAGGTGTCCTCGGTTTTGTCCACGAGCGCGGTCCATGGCTTGTCGGATTCGGCGCGGATTGCGACGGAATAGACCAGTTTATCCCCGTTGGGGTCGCTGGCATCCCAAACCACGGTGCAGTAACCGGGGCTTTTGGTTTCCCGCAACGGCGGATGCGAGAGCATTGCCATCAACACCGCCGCGGCGGGATTGGCCGCTGGATCGCTACCGCCGTCGTTCAGCAGTTGGTTTAAATTGACCGCGGGCGTTTCCATTTGCGGCGCCGGCATTTTGGCGATGCTGAAACCTTCGTTATGAATCCTAACGCGCGCAATAACCGGCGCGGCGTTGAAATTCTGGTAATAAAATTCCATGCGGCGCAACTGCGCCGTGGCGCTCGGCGAACCCGCGTTGCGCTTGAATTCGACGCGATATTGCAAGTACCGCGCCGCCGGGCTGGTGACGGCGATTTCGGCGCTCAACGGCTTCGGCTCCGACCAGTCGCTCCAGGTTTTTTCCGGCTTCCCGGTGTTGCCGGAGCGGGTGGAAAATTCCAGCCGGGCGCCGGCGGGCGCGATACCGTCGGGATGCAATTTGCCCCACTGACTGTTTTGCTTCGCGTCAAACGCCTTGGACGTGTAGCTGCCGCTTTCCGCCAGCGAAAAATCGAGCCGGTAAACTTTTGCCGGATGGCTGGTCGCGGCGAGGTATTCTTTCGCTTCGCCACCGGCCGGCAACAGCGCGGCCACCTGCGCGCCGTCGCTGGTTTTTTGCAGGAGCTTCCAGTGGTTCGCGTCAGTGATGGAATAAATCCGGCCCTTGTCGCCCGTGCCGGCCAGCAGGCCGCCGTCCCGCAGCAAAATCATGGAGTAAATCGCCTCGCCGGCGGGCGCGCTCCAATAACTTTCGTAGAACCCGTTGGTGTCAATCCGGTAAATGGCGCCCAGCGACTTTTCGGTTCCGCCCGGCGTTCCCGCGGCACCCCGGCCGGCAGCAGCCAGTTCCGCGGCGATGGAAGAAGACGGACCGCTTTCATTCGGGGCGGAAGGATGCGGTGGGGCGTTGGAAGGCGCGCCGGCTTTGGACGAACTGTCGTCAAAGCTTCCGTTCCCGCCACCGGAAAGCATCATCATGCCGGGTGAACCAGACCCGGAGGGCTCCGGCCCGGTTTTTCCCTCAAACGCGGAGACGTAAATGACTCCGTCCGGCGCGACCGCGATTTGTTTGATTTCCTTTTCACCGGAATTGAACACCACGAATCCGTGGCGGGCCTTTTCAATCCGGTAAAGATAACCGTGCGGGCTGGTGCCGGCCAAAAGATTTCCATCCTTGTCCCACGCCAGCGCCGTGATGTTTTTTTCGTCGGTTTCAAAATAGGTCTCGGCCTTCGCCGGAGCGGAACCGCCGGGCGGCACGCGCAGAATTTTGCCATGGTCGCCGGTGGCCAGATAAAGCGAGCCGTCCTTGCCGAAGGTCATCGCCCAGATATACGTCTCGCCGGGAGCGCAATAAACCTCGGCCTGTCCCTGGGTGTCCAGGCGATACACCCGGCCATCGGGCGAAGTCGCGGCATAAAGCCGGCCTTTGCCGTCGAGGGCCAGCGCATGGACCATCACCTCGTTGGGCGCGAAGAAGGTGGAAAGCTCGCCCTTCGACGTGAGCTTGTAAACCTTGCCCTGGTTGCCGGTGCCAAAAAACACGTTGCCTTTTTCGTCCTGAACGGCCGCCCAGATGATCGGGTCGGTGATGCTGGCGAGATTCGTCAAGGCCGGCGCAAGTTCCAGATGGCCGTCGCTGGTGAGTGACACGTTGTCAAATTCGCCCGCGCTGAAATCGGCAAACGTGTTGTGGATGACCTTTTCCGTGACCACGGCGCGCGCGGCCGGAACCAGACCCAGCACGAGCAGCGCCGCGACGAGGAAGGCGAACCGGTTAAAAACATTGATGTTATTCAGGTTGCTGAACAGTCGTTTCATTTGATCCTCACGGGTAATGTGATTTGTCCGCTGAACGTTCCTTCCGCCGGAAAGTTTGTTTCCCAGAGCGTGATGTGATGGAGCGTCGCCCGCTGAAAACTGGCGTTGGGCGATTCAAATTGCGCCACCACCGACGGCGGCAAATCGGGGAGGTTTTTTCCTTCCACCGCCACGCCGGGAGTGTTTTCCAGCAGCTTCACACAGATGTCCTGGTGCGAGCGGGTCTGGCGGAGGCGGTCGAGCACCTGGTCCAGCGTCTGCGGCGGCACCGGCGGCGGCTCGTCCATCCGCCGTGCCGCGTCGGCGTCGCCGACGAAAAGCTGCACTTCCGCCGCGCGCAGGTCCGCCGGAATTGGCACGGAAACGGGAATGGACGACGGCCCGCCGCGATAATTGCGCAGTCCGATGACCGCGTGCAGCGTCGTCCCCGGCCGGGCCTCATCGCGGTCCAGATTCAGCGAGTCCAGCCGGGACGATTTCCAGCCGTCCACCATGCGGACGCGGAATGTCAGCGACTTAACGTTCGGGAACTCGCACGGATTATTCAACAGCGACTCGTAAAGCATCAATTGATTGATGACCAATTGAAACCCCGCGTCCTCGCCGCCGGCCGCGTCGGCCAATTTGACCGGCGCGTGGCCTGGAATATCCAGCGTCGTGTCCAGGTAAATCGTCTGTTGCTCCTCCGACTCCATCGTGGCGTAAATGGATTCAAGCAGCCCGATGGCGGAGAGGATCGGCGTAATCATCTGGTTCTGGAACATTTCGCCCTGAAATGTGCGCGTCTTGCCGCCGGGCGCGTCGAGCTGCACCTCAAAATGCGTCGTGTTTGGTTTGCGGCCGATTTCACCGGCGATGGCCGTCAGCCGGTCCTGATATATCGTGCCGATGATCGGCCCGGTGTTCGACAACTTGAACGACCGCGCGACCGATTGCACCACCGTCATGATTTCCGCCGACGCCATCGGCATTTCGCTCGCGCCGCTTTCCAGGAACGGATGGCCGAAGGCGAGGATGCGGTTGCCATGCCGCCACGTGACCGTACCCGTGCCGGCAAAATCGAAATCGCCGCTCATCAACACGCCGGCCAGCGGCTGGCCCGGCTTCGGGTCGTTGTCAATGTCGTGCGCGCGGCCGGACGGCGCCTGCATCACGTCCAGGCACAGCGCGGACAGGCGCGGGGAAAATCTCTGGAGCACCCGCTCCGAAATGCCGGACACAATCAGCGGTGTCGGCAGCGGCTTCATCGCCGATTGCAAGGTGGCGGGGGGCGGCAAATCCGCGCCGGCCGCCGGCGCCACCAGCCATTCCGGGTCCGCGCCGGTTTCAATTTGCGCCGTGCCGGTCGTGCCCGCCGGCAGGGTTGTTGGCGGGTAATTTGATTCCACTTCGAGCATTTGTTCGATGGGCGTGACCCCGATGAGCGCCTGGTCTTTGGGCCAAAGGAAACCGTAGGCATAGGCGCCGATGAGCTTGCCGTCAATGAACACGGGACTGCCGCTCATGCCTGCCACCGGGCCGGTGAGTTTGTTCGTCGCGTCGAGCGCCTGGCAGATGATGACGGGCCGTTGCGGGCCGATGAAATTTTCCGCGATGCCCACCACCTGCATCGGGAAGCTGTCCACCCGGCTGCCGGAAACCGTTGTGCGCCATTCGCCTTTCATGCCCGGCTTGATTTCCGACAACGGCATGATGGGCGTGGTGTCATCGGCACGGGCCGGGATCAACAGAAGCAAGTTCAGAACGAAGACCGCCGTCCACCGGCCCGGGATGAAAAGGTTGATTTTCAAAAAGTTGGGATTTTTGACTTCGCCGGGTTATTGCCCGCCGGCTGAAAACTGTCAAGCGGGATTTGTGGCAAATGGGACGGCAAACTGCCTTCGCGATTCCCGGCTTGCGATGCCCATTCGCAATCGTTATCCAATGGGCATGGATTGCCGCGAAGCCCTAATCGCGCTGAACCTCATCGAACATGTCGGGCCGGTCCGCGCGCGGCTGCTGCTCGAACATTTCGGCGACGCACCCAGGGTTCTTGCCGCTTCCAAAACCGAATTGCTCCGGGTCCGCAACATTGGCGACGAAACCGCCGAGGCCATCATCCAATGGGAAAAATCCATTGACCTCGCGGGCGAATTAAAACGCATTCAGGAATCCGGCTGCCGCGTTTTGATTCAGGGCGACGACGAATATCCCGCGTTGCTCCGCGAAATTTACGATCCACCGATGGTGTTGTACGTCAAAGGCCAATTGACCGCGAAAGACAAGAATGCCGTGGCGATGGTCGGATCGCGGATGACGACGCATTACGGCCTCGAAACGGCGCGCAAGCTGGCGTATCAACTGGCTTATGTGGGCGTGACCGTCGTGAGCGGCGGGGCGCGCGGCATTGACACGGCGTCGCATCAGGGCGCGCTGGCGGCCCAAGGCCGCACGGTCGTGGTGCTGGGCACGGGCATCAATGTCGTGTTCCCGCCGGAGAACCGGGAATTGTTTGAACGGGCGGCGGCCAGCGGCGCGGTCATCACCCAATTCCCCTTCAACCGCAACGGCGATAAACAATCCTTCGCCATTCGCAACCGGATCATCGCCGGCATGACGCTCGGCACCGTGGTGGTGGAGGCGGACCTGCACAGCGGCGCGCTCATCACGGCGAATTTTGCGACGGAATACGGCCGGCAGGTGTTCGCCGTGCCAGGCCGGATAGATTCGCCGCGCAGCAAGGGTTGCCATGACCTGATAAAAAAGGGCGCGAAGCTGTGCGAAAGCGCCGAGGACGTTTTAAGCGAGTTCGAGTATTTGTTTCCGGGGAGCAATCGTCCGCCGTCGGCCGGCGAAACCGGCGTGTTGCCGGCGCTGGAACTGTCAGACAACGAAAAACTCGTTTACGACTCGTTGAGTCACGAGGAATCGGCCATTGACGAAGTCATCCGGCGGAGCGGTCTGCCGACTTCGGCGGTTTCGGTGGCGTTGCTGGGTCTGGAAATGAAACGGGCGGTCAAACAATTGCCGGGAAAATTGTTCGTGCGCAACCAGTGAGCGTGGCCAATATTGGAACCATGAAATTCTTCGTCGCCCTGTTCACGCTGGCGGCGGTGGCGGGCGCGGCGGACGGGCAGGCGGACGTCGTTCACGGCGCTTATCTCGAACCCGGAAAGACCGCGGCCGATTACCGCAACGTGGCGTTGAATCCGGAGGACACCACCAATCGCGAGCCGGTTTTCTTTCCGCACGCCACCAGCAACAGTGAATACAATCAGCGCGAATTTGCCGCCCGTTGCGCCATTGACGGGAACTGCCGCAACAACGACGTGCATGGCTGCGGCTCGTGGGGGCCGCAAAAGGAAACGAACATCTGGTGGCGGCTCGATTTCGGACGGCCGGTGGAAATTGACAAAGTGACCCTGTTCCTCCGCGCCGCCTGGACGCCGCAGAATGCGCCTCACGATTCCTACTGGCGGGAAGCCACCGTTGAATTTTCGGATGGTTCCTGTGAAAAACTGGCTTTGAAACAAGTCGCCACCGGACAGGAATTTTCTTTTCCAAAACGGACGGTCAGTTGGCTTGTGTTGAAAAACCTGAAGCCCGCCGCCGACAAATGGTGCGCCCTCTGCGAATTTGAAGCCTGGGGCCGCGACGCGCCCGGATTTGCCTGGGTGGCCGATGCCGCCTTTGCCGCCAAACTTCGGCAGGACCCGCTGGTAGCAAAAGCCATGTCCGCCATGCTGGGATTTCAGCGCGCGTCCTGGGAACAGGGCGTCGCCGGGCAGGCGTTGCTCGAAGCAGGGGAACGGGATGCCGCCATCGCCCTGGCCCGCGCCTCGCTTGTGCATGTCAACAAAAACGGTGTCGTCGCGGCCATTGACGGTTCCACTGCCGATCCGCTCATGCTGGGCGATTGCCTCTGGTGGGCGGCGCGCCAGACCGGTGACCCGGCGCTCGCGAAGGCCGCCGATGACATGCTTCAGTTCGCGCTGAAGGGCGCGCCGCGCGCCAAGGACGGCACCCTGTATCATCAGGCCGGTTCGCGCGAAATGTGGTCCGATGAGAGCTTCACCGCGCCGCCTTTTCTCGCTGCCACCGGACAATATGACGCCGCCATTGCCCAATTGCTGGGTATTCACCACCGGCTGTGGGACGCGGACAAAAAATTGATGCACCACCGCTGGTCGGAACCGAAGCAGATCCTGGCCGATCCCATGTTTTGGGGCGGTGGCAACGGCTGGACGGCCGCCGCTTTCGCGCGGGTCATCCGCTCGCTGCCCCCCGACCACCAGGCCGAGCGCGCCCAACTGGCCGGGATGCTCCGGTTACTGCTGGACGGCTGCCTCGCGCATCAGCGCCCGGACGGCCTGTTTTATGACGAGGTGGACAATCCGTCCTCGTACGTCGAGACCGACCTCGCGGCCATGCTCGCCTACGCCATTTATGAAAGCGTGCGCGGCGAGTGGTTGCCGGAGGATTATCTGGTTCACGCCGACCGGATGCGCGCCGCGGTTCGCGCGAAGGTGGACCGGTTCGGATTTGTTCAAGGCGTGGCCGGCGCGCCGGGTTTCAATCGGCCGGGCATCTCGACGGAAGGACAGGCATTTTTCATTCTGATGGAAGCGTCGGCGCGGAAGGCGGGGCGCTGAAACAGGCTTGCGTAATCGCGTTCGACCGACTAGAACCCGGAGAAAACCAGCGCGATTATGGCAAACTACAAAGTCATCGGCGGCGACCTGAAACAATACGGGCCGGTTTCGACGGAAGACCTGCGCAAATGGATTGCCGACGGACGGCTGAACGCCATGTCCCTGGTGCAGGTGCATGGCGACATTGAGTGGAAACCGCTCTCCTCATTTCCCGAGTTTGCCGAGGCACTGGCCGGGAAACCCACGACCCTGATCCCGCCGCTCCCCTTGGGTTCGGCGGAAAACAGTGAGCGTCAGGCGGCGTTGCAGCGGGTCAAAGGGCCTGCCATTGCCTTGAAAGTCAACGCGATTCTGAATGTGCTTCTGGCGGCGTGGAGCTTGGTGAGACTGACGATTTTCCGCCCGAATCTGGACCAGCTCAACTCGACGTTGCAACAGATCGGCGACCCCCAAATCCAACAATTGGCCCAACAATGGCTGCACATGGCCTACGGGCCGTTCGGCGTGGCGAACAGCCTGTTTGGCCTGGCCATGTCGGTGTTGATTTATATCGGTGCAACCAAAATGCAGTCATTGCGAAGTTATGAATTCGCTTTTACCGCGGCCATTCTGGCGATGGTGCCGTGCCTGACACCCTGCTGTGTCATTGGGTTGCCTTTTGGCATCTGGGCAGTGGGGGCGTTAAGCAAGGCGGGAACCAAATCCCAGTTCCATTGATCGCTGATGCCTGCTTCGCCTGAACGTCCGTTGAGCCGCGATCGCGCGTGGTCGTGCATCATGATGAATGTGGCGACGCCGGGGACCGGCTCGATGCGGGCGGGCCGGGTTTTCACCGGTGTTTGCCAGTTGTTGCTTGCCGTCGCCGGCGCGGCCTTGATTTCCGTGTGGATCCTCAAATCAACGTGGGCGGTCATTCAGAAGGAGGCCGGCGCCCCGGCCCCGCCGCATCCAATCGGCTGGTTGTGGCAATGGGGAGTGGTCGGTTTTGCCGTGAGTTGGTCGTGGACGTTCATCACCTGCGTGGATTTGTTCCGGCGGGCCAAAGCGGAAGAGCGGAAAAATCCGCAAAATCTTCCGCCCCGGCTGGCGGATTTGCCAAAGAAAAATTCAGATCATCAATAACCAAGGTCTGTTATGTACAAAATCATTGGAACCGACGGCCAGCCCTACGGCCCCGTCAATGCGGAGCAAATCCGGCGCTGGATCGCCGAAAATCGTGTCAACGCGCAAACGCTGGTTCATACCGAAGGCGCGCCGGACTGGAAATCGCTGGGGACAATCCCTGAATTTGCGGCCGAATTGAAGACAGTCCCGCCAACGATTGCGCCGCCGTCCACGCTTGCCGCCCGCGCGTCCAACAAAATCCCGGCGGGCATTTGCGGAATTTTGCTGGGCGGCCTCGGCATTCACAAATTCATTTTGGGATATACCGGCGCGGGACTCGTCATGTTGCTGGTGAGCGTGCTTTCCTGTTTCATCCTGGCGCCCGTCATGCACATCATCGGTCTCATCGAGGGCATTATTTACCTGTGCAAGCCCGACGAGGAGTTTGTGCGAACTTACGTGGACGGACGCAAGGAATGGTTTTAGGCCGTGAAAAAACTCAGCGCCGCCCAAATCAAATCCGCGCTCGCCGCCGTGCCGGAATGGACCCGGCAAGGGGCGACCATCTCGCGGACGTTTCAATTCAAGGATTTTCCGGCGGCGATCCAATTTGTGAACGCCGCCGCCGAACTTGCCGAGCAGGCGTGGCATCATCCGGACATTGACATCCGCTGGAACCAGGTGACCCTCACGCTCACGACCCACGACGCCGGCGGCCTGACCAAAAAGGATTTCGCATTGGCCGGGAAATTTGACCGGCTGCCGGCCGCCCGGGGTTAAAACACCACCGGCACGCCTTCTTCCAGCATCCGCATTTGGGGCGTGAGCCCTTCCTTTTCGGCGATTTGCCGCAGCCACCGCGGCGGTTCATCGAGGGCCTCGAATGACAATTTGAACGTTCCGTAGTGCATCGGCACCAGCCACCGCGCCCGCAAATCCTTGAACGCCTTCACCGCCTCGTCCGGGCCCATGTGCACGCGGCGGAACGATTCCGGGTGGTAGG
Organism: uncultured Verrucomicrobiae bacterium; assembly: GCA_963786375.1. Taxonomy (GTDB): domain Bacteria; phylum Verrucomicrobiota; class Verrucomicrobiia; order Limisphaerales; family UBA11358; genus UBA11358. Next base: position 187,137 of record CAWAYP010000006.1, on the reverse strand, counting down.
CGCCGATGGGCAGCAACGCGATCTCCGGCGAAAACTTTTCCCCGATTTGTTTGAAACCCCCGAAGTACGCGCTGTCGCCCGCGTGATAAATTTTCCGTCCCTGATGTTCCAGGACAAATCCCCCGTAACCGCGATGATGGTCGGCCAGGGTGCGCGCGCCCCAATGCTGGCTGGGCGTGAACGTGACCTTCCAATCCCGGTGCGAAAAACTTTCCCACCAGGCCAGTTCGATGACGCGGGAAAACCCCAGGTCAAACGCCAGGTCCGCGACGCCCCACGGCATGATGCCGATTTTCGGGTGCGGCAGGCGGCGCAGCGTCGGCTTGTGAAAATGATCGAAATGCGCGTGCGTCAGCAACACCAGGTCAATCGGCGGCAGGTCGCGGATTTTCAGGCCGGAACGCTTGATGCGCTTGAGCAGGAACAGCCAGTTCGCAAAGTTCGGATCAATCAGCACGTTCAAGTCCGTGAACTGAACCAGAAACGACGCGTGGCCGATCCAGGTGACGGCGACCTGTCCGTGGGTGAGCTTGGGAAAGACCGGGCGGCGCGGATGTCCGGTGCGCGGCGTCAGCAGGGCCTTCCAGATCAGTTCCTGAAAAAACGTGCGCGGATTGAAATGCTTGGACGGCGTCAAATCCTTGAACGAGCGTGGCAATTTCCGGCGTGGCAACACCGGACGTTGCGAAAATGGTTTCGTCATACGACGGTTGGATTTTACCCCCGCCGCCCGGTGAATGAAATGGAAAATCCGCCGTGGCACGTAGCGCGGGCGGCCCGCCCGCGGGTTTTAAACTCCGCTATACGCGGACGAGCCGTCCGCGCTCCATTTTTCCGCGACACCGGCGCGCGCCGCGGTTAAATTTACCTCATGAAAAAAACAGTGCGGCAGCTCGACACGTTCCTGCGCAAAACGCCGAAACTCGGCCGGGGCGTCTATCTCGCCAAAACCGCCGTCGTTCTCGGTGATGTGACCCTCGGCGCGCATTCAAGCGTCTGGTACGGCGCAGTGTTGCGCGGCGACATCAACCGCATCGTCGTCGGCCATCATTCGAACATCCAGGACAACGCCGTGCTGCATCTGGCTGACGATTTTGCGTGTGTCATCGGCAACTGGGTCACTGTCGGCCACGGGGCGATTGTCCATGCGTGCCAGGTCGGTGATGAAGTGCTCGTGGGCATGGGCGCGGTGATTCTGGACGGCGCGGTCATCGGCAAACAGACGATCATCGGCGCGAAGGCGCTGGTGACGCAGGGAACGAAAATCCCGCCCGGCTCGCTTGTCCTCGGCGCACCGGCCAAAGTGGTGCGCAAATTGACGAAGAAAGAACGCGCCGGACTCAAATGGTGGGCGGAAAAATACGTGGACAACGGCGCGTATTGCTTGAAGCACGGAATCAATGTGGGCGGGCCAATGGTTTAAGTGTTCCTGTCGACGAAGATACATTCATCAAGGAGGTGCGAGCGGTTCTCAAAAAAACCGCGCAATTTATTACTTGGGTAGAAGGCAAGCCTTGGAATTTCATGATGCAAGACCTAGAAACCGGAGAATTTTCTGGCTCTGTGTAAAACGATAAGATTGGCCCTCGGTTTTATTTAGATTTCAAGCCCAACATCTTTGCCAACCCTGGAACTGCTTTTCTCCACCGTTCGTCACTACCCATCTTATTCACCAACTGCTTGAATGCGTTAGCATGACCTTGCTCAGCGGCTTTACATAGCCATTTCATAGCTTCGGAATCACTTTGTGGCACGCCATCACCTGTGTGGTAGCAAACACTGAGATTAAATTGCGCATCGGCGTCACCCTCTTCGGCAGCTTTATAAAAAGATTTCGCAGCCTGTGCTTTCGTCACGCATCTTTCATGGTATGAACGGTATTTTTTGAGGCATTCTTCTTCCAATCGCGCTGCCGTAATGTCGTCGAGAGAACTTGAAGGGACTTTCGCTTCTACAATTCCGAGGTCCTTCGCTAAATATAAAACTTCTCTAATTTCTATTCCCAGTTTTTTTGAGATGTCGTAAATGTAAACTGGCATAGCCAAGTTATTGGCGGTACGGCACATCTCGATTGTAACGACGGCGTTCAAAAGGTAATTCAATTGCAAAATCAATTCCCAAATCGTTTGGCTCTGCGCGGACAATGGAATCAACAAGCCCTTGAGAAAGGTGAAGGCAATGTCCCAAGGTATTGGGACTCTCAAAATGATAAAGAATCCCACGATATTCTATGTCAACGTAAAAACAGTTTACCCCAAGATGCACAATAAATTTCCCAATCAGCAAAACCGATTCTGCCTCTCGCTGCCATTTGAACAAAACGGTTTTCTCGTCATATTTTGAGACGGCATCCTCGTCGCATTTAACCGGAAAACCTCGCTGTTCGTTTGAAATTAATTCGTTCATATTAATGCTAACAAAGCACAGGTTTCCAATAATTCAAAATAATTATCTCCGCAACATCCCCGGCAGGCCGCCGCCCATTTTGGCCATCATTTTCTGGAGCTTGCCCATCTTTTTCATCATCTGCTGCATCTGGCCGAACTTGTTCAGCATCGTGTTCAGCTCCGTCACGCTCACGCCGCTGCCTTTGGCGATGCGGATGCGGCGCTTGGCGTTCAGGATTTGCGGGCTTTTGCGTTCCTGCGGTGTCATGCCGCAAATCATCGCTTCCATGCTCCGGAATTCCTTTTCCTGCTTCGACAAGTCCCCCTGCTGTTTCAACATCTCCGCGCCGCCCGGCAGCATCCCGACCACGCTTTCCAGCGAGCCGAGCTTTTTCATCGCGCGCAATTGCTCCAGAAAATCCTCCAGCGTGAACTGGCCTTTGCGCATCTTTTCTTCCATGCGCTTGGCGTCTTCCATGTCCACCGCCTCGGCGGCCTTCTCGACGAGGCTGACAACGTCGCCCATGCCCAGAATCCGCGACGCCATGCGCTCGGGATGAAACGGCTCGAACTCTTCCAGCTTCTCGCCCGTGCCGGCGAATTTGATGGGCTTGCCGGTGACGGCTTTCATGCTCAACGCCGCGCCGCCGCGCGCGTCGCCGTCGAGTTTGGTCAGGATGGAGCCGGTGATTTGCAGCGCCTGATCGAAATGCGTGGCGACGTTCACGGCTTCCTGGCCGGTGGCGGCGTCGAGCACGAGCAGAATTTCCTGCGGTTTCACCAGGTCGCGCAGCCGGACGAGTTCCTGCACCAGCGGCTCGTCAATCTGCAACCGCCCGGCGGTGTCGAAAATCAAAACGTTGCGGCTGTTGGCTCGCGCAAAATCGAGTGCTTCGCGGGCGATTTTTAAAACGTCCGTCTCGCCGCGTTTCAAAAAAACTGGAATTTCGATTTGTTTGCCGAGCGTTTCCAGTTGGTCCATGGCCGCCGGGCGGTAAACGTCCGCGGCGACGAGCAACGGCTGGCGGCCTTGTTTCTGGAGCAGCCGCGCGAGCTTGCCGCTCGAAGTTGTCTTGCCGGAACCGTGGAGGCCGACCATCAAAATCGAAGTTGGATTGGCGTCGAGCTTGAGCGCCGCGTTGGTCGCGCCGAGCAGGTCCACGAGTTCGTCATGGATGATTTTGATGATCTGCTGGCCCGGCTGGACGCTTTGGACAACTTCCGCGCCGATGGCCTTGGTTTTGACACGCTCGATGAAATCGCGGGCGACCTTGAAATTCACGTCGGCCTCCAGCAACGCCATGCGGACCTCGCGCAGGGAATCGGCGACGTTGGCCTCGGAAATTTTTCCCAGCCCGCGCAGGTTGCGGAAGGCATTCTGGAGTTTGCCGCTTAACGAATCGAACATCCGCTTAATTTAAGCAGACCCAGGCTCCGCGTAAAGACTTCCGCCTTCGCTGGAAGCCATGGCGGGACGGGACGCCAAGGCGAGGACGCAAAGCCGCAGAGAAATTTTTCTCCAAATCTTCCCCGCCAAATCGAGCAGCCCCGGCCGGCGAACAGGCGGAGGATTGACCTGTGGATTCGGTAAGCCGGTCAGTAGGTGCCGAGCAACACGTGCAGGACTTGCGGCGCGGAACTGAAGTCGAGGCCCCAGTCGGTTTCGTCCCCATTCCAGATGTAAAGCGGATGCCAGACACCCTTTTCGTAACCGCCTTCCTCGACCCGCAGGAAATCGCGTTGCCCGCCCGAGGCCGCCTTGAAATCCACCCGGCAAAACGCGCCCGTCACCAGAAATTCGTTCTCGCCGATTTTCGCAATCAAGGCGCGACCGATGGGTTCGTCATTCCCTTTCGGCGAGCCATTGCGGGCCACGCCGTAACTGACGACAGCCTGCCAGTTGCCGAAATCCAGGGTTTGGGTGGTTTCACCTTTTTCCTCGACCGCCGTCTGGAGTTTGCCCTCGAAATTGAGCCGGGCGACTTCGCGCATGATGGGCCCGAGAATTTTGTAGTCCAGCGCGACCGGCGCGAGCGATTCCTCCGTCACCCGCGGCGCGCCGAAAGGCTGGCTGGCATACTTGGTGTAGTCCAGGCCAAACGGCGACCAGCCGATGGCGCCGTGTCCCAGCGCGGCGAAGCACATCCGCGCCTGCTCCGGGCTGCTGCCCGTCTCCGGCACCAGCAGCGCGTTGTCCGGGCGGGCGTAAAGTTCCAGCACCTTGAGGTAACGGGCGCTGTCGTTCTGGTAAATGTCCGGCGCCAGCACATCAATGGCCGGGGCCGCCACCTTCCAAATCCAGAGCACGTTGTCGGTCGCCCCGCCGCTTTCATAGGTGCTGGCCGGACCCGGGGTCAGCGGGTCGCGCAACGAGGCATTGACGTACATCGGCAGCGGATATTCCGCCTTGCCGGCGGCGGCGACCTGCCCGATGTAATGCGCGACCGACCAGGCGTGAAAGTATTCATCGGCGTTGGAACCGAAAACCTCGGACCAGGTGCCGTCAACGGCCGGGGCATTGGTGCCCATCGCCTTCAACAGTTCAACCGGCACGGGTTCGTTGAAAAGCTTTTGCGCCTCGGGCGAAAAATCGCGGACGGTGTTCCAGGAACCCGGTTCGTTTTCAACCTGCACCATGATGACCGTATGCTGGGGGTCCTCCTTTTTCAGGTGGCGCATCAGCGCGCTGAAGGCGTGAATGTCCGCCGCGAGCGTCGCGGGCGCGTGCGGCGACGGCGAATCCACCCGGCGACCGGTCTTGCCGATGATGCGCGGGTATTTGTCCGGCTGGCTTTTCATCCAGAGCGGCAGGTAATGCGAGCTGCCGTTTTTCCAGGTGCCGAACCAGAGCAGCACCAGCCGCACGTGATGTTCGCGCGCCTGTTTAATGATGGTATCAATGACCGACGTGTCGAACTTGCCCGGTTCCGGTTCGAATTGCTCCCAATAGACTGGCAGCTCCAGGGTGTTGGCGTGGAGATAATCAATCGCCGGCCAGACCTTGGGCAGCAGCGCCGGCCAGGCGCTGGAGTTGTGGCATTGCGCGCCGAGGATGAGGAACGGCGCACCGTCCACGATCAAGGCATGGCGCCCGTCCTGGGTCACGAGATGCGGCAACGAATTATCTTCAGCCTGCGCCCGCACGCCAGCCGCGCACAGAACCGACAAGAGAACGGCGAGTGCAGCCAGACGGAATGGACGAAAGAAAGGACTTTTATTTTCCGGGTTCATGCCGGGCATCGTAAATGGGGGCGGGCGGGCGTCAAGTGCCGAGAGAAAACTGCTCCTCGCTTTAAAAACCGTGGTGGTCGTATGAAAGCAAATCCGCCAAGCCGATTTTCGCAGATTTTAGGGAGGGTTTGATTTTTCGAGGGGCACTATCCCGAAATTGGTTGGGTTTTAACAAGCAGGCTGGCGGAAGGCATGTGGCAAGACCCTGGCTGCGGGCGCTGATGATTCTCGGTTTGACAGCGCGGGAATTGTCCGCAAAATGTAACACTGCCTTCGGTTGCCAGAGTAGCTCAGGGGTAGAGCAGAGGACTCATAAGCCTTTGGTCGGGGGTTCAATTCCCTCCTCTGGCACCAGCCTTCGCCCGCGTTGATGGTCGCTGTTGATTTTCTTCGGAAGTGAAAAGAGGCGGAAGCAAGCGGAAATAGGCGGAAAATCAAGGACTTGCAAACAGAACCGTAAAAGATCAACACCGATTGAACCGGAGTGTTGTAATATCAATAGGTTGTGACTTGAAACCGCAAAAAATCAAAATAGGTTGCGTTAAGGTTAACGGGATTTTCACCGGCGTACCACGGATACCTTCTAGGATCGTGCAGCCCTCACTTTTAGGAAGGGCGTGTAGCAGTTGTGCCGGTAAAAAATTGAAGCGAGTTGCTGATAATGCCGTGTCGTCGGGTGATCTCAGGCACGGCTGCTGTTTTCAACGCCACCACCGGCTCCAACAGCATCCTGGACAGAATACCACAACCTGGCAAACCACGTCAAATATGGCCATTTAACGAGCGGTTAAAGGCACAAAAAAGCGCCGCTGCGGTTCGATTGCAGCGGCGCGGCAGGAAGCCTGCAAAAGAAAGTGCCGGGCCAGCCGGCGCGGATTACTTGGCCAAGTCAGTTCGCGATCAAGGGTGTTGCAGTGGTTCCTATCTGGCGCGCTTTATATCTGGTGCGCTTTATCAAAGGCAACATCAAGGCCATGTCGGTTTTGGTCAGTGGTGAGTTATGCCGCCTATGTATATATCGGCCATAATCGGCTTGGAGTTGGTTCCAGCACTTTACACACAGACGCATTTCGACACGATGAAGTTCCTCACATGGCTCAAGTGCCACCATCGGAAGGAAGCAATCGCCACCACATTTTTTGCAGTCCACGCGGGCGGCATAACACGTCACTGGAGGCGACGTGATTACGCCTATCCAAGGCGCATCAATTGGGTGATGAGCATGGCCAATCAAAATGTTCCGATCTGCATAATTGCCACGCCGCAATTTATTGAACGCCAAATCGCCGCCCGTCAGTTTGCTGGATGGAATGATGCCCAATTCATCGGCAGGCTTGGACATCGTGAGCGGCTGCCAAGCAAGCTGAGCGTGAAAGACCTGGTGGCGGTGGCTAAAACTCTTTTACCTGAAGGTGACGCGGAAACATTGCGCGCATTAGCGGGTTATGCGCGCACATCGGCGCGGTATCTCGCCGCCGTTGACACTATCATCAAGCGCGCACGCTACCTCGCTGAACGCGCCGGCCGTGTCCAAGTTGTAGCCGATGATGTGCGCAAAGCAATGCGCGAATCTGTAATCCCGTCTGACACCATGCTTGTGCGCGTGCTGGAATCTGGACGGGCCGGCAAGCACCGCCGCGCGTTGGCTGCTGATGAGTTGCAGCCTGCTGGCAGCGACGTTGCGGAGACGCCGCAACGGTTGCGCGAGCGCGCCGCGACGATGATTTTGACCCCGGCGTAACCGGGTTTGAAAAACGGTTTGCACACCCGCCAAAAGGGTGCGCAATTTTTGTGTCCTCATTTTTTTACCTCCAAACCGAAGAAGATTGCTGGAAACCGCAAAAAATCAAAATTGCGTTACAGCGTTACGGCTCGGCAAGCCAACCCAAACGCCGACTGTTCTGGCAAGGCTGATGAAATCGCGGTGGCTGCCGGCAAACCTGCTTCAGGTTGTAATTTGAAAAACTTAACAGACCCGGGAAGATCGGACATGCGCGGGTTGCTCACAATTGGCCCGGAATTGCGGTTTTAACGATTTCAGTAATTTCAGTAATCCGCTTGACGTTTTGAGGTCCAGCCGATTAACTGGGCGGCGTTAGGCATATTCATGCTTGCGCAACTTAAAAGCCTGTTTTCCAATGATATTGGAATAGACTTGGGCACAGCCAACTCCCTGGTCTATGTGCGGGACCGCGGAATCGTCCTGCGCGAGCCTTCTGTGGTGGCCATTCAGGCGGGCACGACCAACGTGCTGGCCGTCGGTGAAGAAGCCAAACGAATGCTGGGCCGCACGCCCGGCAACATCGTGGCCATCCGCCCGATGAAAGACGGCGTGATTGCCGACTTTGAAATCACCGAGGCCATGCTCCGCCACTTCATCCAGAAGGTCCACCATCGCAAATTAATTGCGCCACGCGTCGTGGTGGCGGTGCCGTCGGGCATCACCGAGGTGGAAAAACGGGCGGTCAAGGATTCCGCCACTCATGCCGGAGCGCGTGAAGTGTATTTGATAGAACAACCGATGGCGTCGGCCATCGGCGTCGGTTTGCCGGTGCATGAGCCGGCGGGCAACATGATCGTGGACATCGGCGGCGGGACTTGCGAAATCGCAATCATCTCCCTCGCCGGCATCGTCTTCAGCCGCAGCCTGAGGGTGGGCGGGGACGAATTTGACGAAACGATCACCGCCCACATGAAACGTGCCTACAACATGATGATAGGTGAACGTACTGCGGAAGAAATCAAGATACGCATCGGCTCCGCGTTTCCGTTGGAGCAGGAATTGACCATGGATGTGAAAGGCCGCGACCTGAGTTCCGGCCTGCCCAAGACCCTGACCATCCGTTCCGAAGAGATTCGCGAGGCGTTGCAGGAACCGCTTTCGAGCATTTTGGAGTCCATCCGCCTCACATTGGAACGTTGTCCGCCCGAACTCGCCGCCGACCTTGTGGACCGCGGCCTGGTGATGGCGGGCGGCGGTTCGCTGTTGCGCGGTATAGACCGTCTCGTGGCCGAGGAAACCGGCTTGCCGGTGCATCTCGCGGACGATCCCATGAGCGCCGTGGCCGAAGGCACCGGCCGCGTCTTGCAGGAAATCGAATTCCTCAAGCGCGTCGCCACCAATGCCAAGTATTGATTGATTTCCCGCCCCGTTCACCTGCGGGCGGCTGAGTTGAATTCAGCCGCCATCGCAGGATGCTTAAGAAAAAACATTATCTCGCGCTCGGCGCGGTGGTGCTGGTGGCATTGCTGATTTTCAGCCTGCCGCAGCGCGCAACCAGCCGCCTTAAACTCGCCGCCAGCAGCCTTTTTCTGCCGCTGTTCGGTTTGCTGAACACCGCGCAACAACTCCCGGCGGACGCCGCGGATGCGGTCATGCCCCGCCGAGCGCTGCTCAAAGAAATCGGCAACCTCCAGCATGACAACCAGCAACTCCGCATCCAAATGATGCAGGCCGCCGCCATCGCGCGGGAGAATGAGCAATTGCGCGCATTGCTCGGCTGGCAGCGGCAAACAACATGGAAGCTCAAGCTCGCCAACGTGGTCTTGCGCGACCCGGCCAATTGGTGGCGCACCGTGCAAATTGACCTTGGGAAGCGGGACGGCATTGTGGAAAACCAGCCCGTGCTCACCCCCGAAGGACTGGTGGGGCGCGTTTCCTCCGTCGGGCTCACGCGTTCGCAGGTCGTTTTGCTCGGCGACCCTAACTGCCGCGTCTCGGCGCTGGTCGAAAACCCGGCGCACGACATCGGCATCATCACCGCCAGCGGGCCGCTGGACAGCTCACTCATGGATTTGACTTACCTGTCCGGCAACGCCGATTTGAAGCCCGGCCAAAACGTTGTCACCAGCGGCGAGGGCGGCATTTTTCCCCGGGGCATCCTCATCGGCCAGATCGTGGATTCGCGTCCGGTGGAATTCGGCCTGTACACCGAGGCGCGGGTGAAACTGTCGGCCAATCTCGGCACGCTGGAGCAGGTGTGGGTGCTTTTCCCATGAATATGTTCAACACGGTTTTAATTCTGTCCGCCGCGTTGCTGGCCGTATTCGGCGAAGCGGCATTCCCCCTGCTGCCTCATTGGCTGGGCGCACAGGTAAACCTGTTGCCCGCGCTCATGGTGTACGCGGCGCTGAACGCAGGCATCGGAACCATCGCCCTGCTGGCCGTGCTCGGCGGCTCGTGGTTTGACGCGCTGTCCGCGAATCCGTTTGGCGTCAGCATCCTGCCGCTCTTTGCCGTTGGATTTGTGATTTATCTGAAACGCGATTTGATTCTGCGCGAACTGCCGTTTGCGCAATTTGTGCTCGGCGCCATGGTCAGCGCCGTGACGCCGGGACTGACCGTTTTGCTGCTGCTTACGGGCGGCCAGAATCCGTTGTTGGGCTGGGGTTCCATCTGGCAATGGCTGGTCATGACCGCGGGCGGCGCGGTGGCGACGCCGGTGATCTTCGAGTTTTTCAACCGGTGCCACCACGCGCTCGGCTATCAGCCGCAAACCGAAACCAGTTTCCGCCCCGACCGCGAAATCCGCCGGGACAAAACGTTGAAGTGAAGCTGACATGCTGTTTTTTGATCAACTGAAAAAGAACGATCCGCAGCTCCGCCTGCTGGCACTGGGCATTGCCGGCAGCCTCGGCATTCTGCTCGCCGGCTTGTGGTGGGTGCAAATCGTCTCCGCGCGCGAGTATGAAAGCCACCTGGAGACGCAGTCGTACCGCACGGTGCGCATTCCGGCCGTGCGCGGAAAAATTCTCGACCGCCATGGCCAGGTGCTGGCGGAAAATTTGCCGCGCTACGATCTGGATCTTTATCTCGGCGACCTGCGCGAGCAGTTCAATGCCGCCTGCAACCGGGCATTGGCGCAGGCGTACGCCAACCAAAGAAAGGCCATCGCGGCCGGGGAGAAAAAACTGGGCCGTTCCCTGACCAAGGACGAGCGCCGGCCATTCGAGCTTTCCGCGGGGCAACGCGAGCAAATCCGCGATCAGGCCCGGTTCCGCGTGGCCAACGACATCGTGGCCCAGGTCGCCCAGAAACTGGGGCAGCCCCTGGCGTTTGACGCGGCCAAATTCGCGCGCGATTACGAAACCCGGCTGGCGTTGCCGGTGACCGTGTTGACCAATTTGAATGAAGCGCAGATCGCGCGGTTTGAAGAGCAATACGCGGGCGGATTGGGCGTGGACCTGGCCGTGCAATCCGACCGGTTTTACCCGCACGGCACACTGGCCGGACACGTGCTGGGCTATCTGGTGCGCGACAACCGCTCGGAACAAGGCGAGGACGCCTATTTCTCCTATCGTCTGCCCGATTATCGCGGCGTCGTGGGAATTGAGGGCGGTTTTGACGCGGAATTGCGGGGGCGGGCGGGCGCGGAAGCCGTGCTGGTGAACAATATGGGCTATCGGCAGTCCACGACCATTTTGAGTCCGCCCCAACCGGGCCGCAATGTTGTAACGACGCTGGACCTCGGCCTCGAAGAGGCGGCGACTGACTCCATTGAACGCCGGCTGGGCACGAATGCCACGGCCGCAGTGGTGGTCATGGACGTGCGCTCAGGCGACGTGCTGGCCATGGTTTCGTCGCCGGCCATCAATCCGGATTATTCCGTCAATGATCTCCAGCACCTCAATGATCCGGCGTTGCGGCCGCAAATCAATCGCGCCACGCAGGGAAATTACGCGCCCGGCTCAATTTTCAAACCCATTGTCGCCCTCGCCGCGCTGGAAAATGGACTGAATCCCAATGAAACTTACGAAGTGGAGCCTGACCCGCAACAGCCGTGGCACGGCTGCATTTACGTCGGCCGCCGAAAAATCGAGGACACGGTGCCGCCCGGCTCCTACAATCTCAAACTCGCCATCGAGCGGTCGAGCAATGCCTATTTCATCTACAACGGCTTGCGCACCGGCATCGAGAAAATTATCCGGCTGGCCGAAAAATTTCATTTCGGCGAACGCACCGGTTTGCCGACGGGACAAGACACTGGCGGTGACTTGCCCTCACTGGCTGATGTGCAACAGCCAGGCTGGCATGATGGCGATTCAGCCAACATTTGCTTCGGCCAGGGGCAGATTACCGTGACGCCCTTGCAGATGGCCGTGGCCTACGCCGCCATCGCCAATGGTGGAACAGTTCTTTGGCCGCGCCTGGTCAAACGCCTCGAACCGCAGGATCCGGACGCGGGCGGAACCGTTGTAAATTTCCCGTCCGGCGTGGTAAGGGATGAAATCGGTGTTCATCCCCGAAGCCTGAACATTGTGCGAACCGCCATGCTGGGCGAAACCGAGGACCCAACCGGCACGGGCCGGGCGGCGGTCGTGACGGGCCTGTGCATCTGCGGCAAGACCGGCACGGCCCAGGTGCAGGACGAGCAAGGCCGGATTACCGGCTGGAACTATTGGTTCGCGTCCTTTGCGCCATACGCGGACCCGCGTTACGCCGTCGTGGTCATGGTGCAGTCGGAAAACCGCGGCTCCGGCGGCAGCGTCTGCGCGCCGATTGCGCACGATATTTATGAGGAAATTGTGAAACAGGGCAACGCGGACGCGCCCGCAACCCTGGCGCGGGCAAATTGATGACCCCCACCTTGCTCAATCAGGAACGGCATGAACGGTTCGACCGGTTGCAACTGGCCGCGCTGGCGGGGTTGATGTGCATCGGCGCGGCGTTCGTGTACAGCGCCACGATGGCCAATCCGGCCATGGCGGCGCTGCCGTGGTATGACCAAAGCTGGGTCCGGCAGATCGTCTGGTACGCGCTCGGCATCGGCGCGGGCGCGGCGCTCTGTTTGCTGGATTATCACACCCTCGCGCGCTGGTCGTTTGTGGCGTATTGGGCGACGATTTTCTTTCTGGTCATTGTGCTGGTTCCGCACATCGGCTCGATGCGTTTCGGGGCGCGGCGCTGGATTGATTTCGGCCCGTTCCAATTTCAACCGTCCGAATTCGCCAAACTGGCGTTTATTCTGGCCACGGCGCATTTTCTCAGCCGGCCGCCGGACGAATTGCGGCTGCCGCTGAATTTCTGGAAGGGCATCGGACTTTTGCTGCTGCCGTTTGCCCTGACCTTGAAGGAGCCGGATTTGGGCTCGGCGCTGGTTTTGCTGCCGACGGGCCTGGTGATGATGTTTGTGGCCGGCACGCCAAAACGTTATTTGCTGAAACTGACCGGCGCCGTGGGTCTGCTGGGCGCGCTGTTTCTGGTGGACGTGCTTTTTGTGCCGCTGGGCTGGCAGATTTCCATGGAACCGTATCAACGCGACCGGCTGATGGTTTATTTCGGACGGGATTACACGGATTTCGCGCCGGCCAACGCCACTCCGGCGGAACTGCAAAGTCTCCGGCAACAACAATTGAACGATCAATACAATGTCCGGCAGGCGTTGATTTCCGTCGGCTCCGGCGGGCTGATGGGCAAAGGCTGGCGGCGGGGCACGCAGAACGCCCTGGGTTATTTGCCGCGGGCGGTGGCGCACAATGATTTCATTTTCTCCGTGATTGCCGAGGAGGAAGGATTTGTCGGCAGCGTGACCGTGCTCGCGCTGTACGGGGTGGTTCTCTTCACCGGGTTGAGAATCGCCGGCCAGGCGCGCGATCGCCTGGGCAAACTCGTGGCGGTGGGCGTGGTGACGCTCATCTTCAGCCACGTGTTTATCAATATCGGCATGAACATCCGCATCATGCCCGTGACGGGCGTCCCACTGCCGCTGCTTTCCTACGGCGGGTCTTCAGTGCTGGGCTCGTTGATCGCCGTGGGCTTGATGCAAAACGTACACATCCATCGAAAAGGATACTGATTATATGAGTAACAACAACTTTTCGCGGCGCCGCCGCGGAATGCGGTTCCGCCCCAAGGGCGGTCTCGGTCAAACTCCGCAAAAAACCGACCGCGAAGCCGTTCAGGCGCGCGCCGAGGTGGTCAGCGAACAGGGCGGCGCCGAGCGCGTGTTTGAAAAACGGCATGCGAACGAAATCGAACGCGCCGAAAATCTCGCCGCCGGGCTGCCCCCGCACGCGGCCCCGGAACCCCTCGAGCCGCCGGCCGGCCCGGACAAAAAGGATTTCCGCGAACCCCATCTCGACACGCCCGCGCAAGTGGAGGAGGAAAAACCCTTCGAGCCGGTGGCCTTGACGGAACAGCCCAAGGGCATCCTCGACACCATCAAACAGGCGGCGACCAACCTCGTAAAAAAAGTCCAGCGGCTGATCCGGCCGGAGAAAAAAATCCACAAGGAGGTCGTCATCAACGCCGAGACGCTCGAAACCCGCGTGGCCGTGCTGGAAGAGGGCAAACTGGAGGAATTCAACATCGAGCGCACCACCGAGGAACGCCTCGTCGGCAGCATTTTCAAGGGCAAGGTCCGCAACCTCGAAGACGGCCTCAAGGCCGCGTTCGTGGACATCGGCTTCGAAAAAAATGCGTTTCTGCATTACTGGGACATTGTGCCCAACCAATTCGACAGCGGCGTGGAAATCGTCGAGCGCGAGGGCCGCAAACGCGACAAGCCCAAAATCACCCAAAAGGACATTCCGCGCCTTTATCCGCCCGGCAGCGAAATCATCGTGCAGGTCACCAAAGGACCGATCGGCACCAAAGGCCCGCGCGTCACGACCAATCTGGTGCTGCCCGGACGTTACCTCGTCCTGCTGCCGAACTCCGATCAAAGCGGCATTTCCCGCAAAATCGAAAACCAGGAGGAACGCAAGCGCCTCAAAAAAATCCTCCGCGAACTGTCCATTCCCGACGGCATGGGCGTCATCATGCGCACCGCCGGCGAAGGCCAGCAGAAGCGTTATTTCGTGCGCGACCTCGCCCTGCTGCTCGAAGAATGGCGCGGCGTGCAGGAACACATCAAGTCGCAGCCCATGGCCACCTGCGTCTTCCAGGAGCCGGATTTGATCGAGCGCACCGTGCGCGATTTTCTCACCGAAGACGTGGAACGCATCGTCGTGGACAAGCAGAAGGCCTGCGACCGGATGCGCGAGATGATTTCAAAAATCTCCACCCGCTCCGCCAACAAGGTCAAGCTCTACGCCGAGGCGCAGCCGGTTTTTGACCGGTTCAACATCACCAAGCAATTGGAGAACACCTTCTCGCGCCAGGTCCATTTGAAGAGCGGCGGCTACATCGTCATTGACGAAACCGAGGCGCTGGTGGCCATTGACGTGAACACCGGCCGGCACAAGGGCGGCGCGCGACCAGGAATCCACGATCCTGCGGGTGAACCTTGAAGCCGCCGAGGAAATCTGCCGGCAACTGCGCCTGCGCAACATGGGCGGACTTATCGTGCTTGATTTCATTGACATGAAAGACCGGCGCGACCAGCAGCAGGTCTATCAGCGCATGAAGGAAGGTTTGCGCCGCGACAAGGCCAAGACGCACATCCTGCCGATCTCGCAACTCGGCCTCATGGAAATGACGCGCCAGCGCCACACCGAAAGCGTGCGCTCCGCCGTCTATGACGACTGCCCGTATTGCAAAGGCCGCGGCAAGGTCAAGAGCGCCGTGACCATGAGCGTGGAAATCCAGCGCAAGCTCCAGGAAATCCTGAAGAAACGCACGCGCGACGAATCGGACTTTCAACTGCGCATCGTCGTGCATCCGACCGTGCTGGACCGCCTCCGCACCGAGGACGAAAAACATCTCATCGAGATGGAGAAACGCTATTTCGGCAAGCTGTCATTCCGCGCCGACACCGGCATGCACGCCGAACAGTTCAAAATTGTGAACGTCGAAAACAACGAGGAACTGGCCAGCGTCGGCGCTTGACTATAATGGCAGGGCTGCGTTGCCGCGCAGCCCAAATCAAGTCAGGGCGGTGCGGCCGCACCGCCCTGCCAAAACACAATGCGCCCCGCAGGAAACTGCGGGGTGCTTTTTATTTCCCCCCGCAACCCATTCCCCGCCGCCCAGTGTTTGTGGAACGGTGTCACGTTCTCCCTCAACCCGGCCTTCTCCCCAGGGAGAAGGAGAACTGTTCGCCGCCTCCTTGAAAATTCGCGCGGTGGGATTTGCCGGACGGCCAGCCGGAAAACAAGAACCGGCCTGTAGTTATTTCCTCTCCCGGGGGAGAGGATTAAAGGTGAGGGCGGACGTAAAAACCAATCCACTTCGGTCATTTATTGTTGCGCCCAGCGTCAGCGCCTGAAGAAATTCTAAAAACACAAAACGCCTCGCGGGAAACTGCGGGGCGGTTTTATTTCTTATTCAGTCCGCCCACGCTGTAAAATATGCATCATTTGTTCAGAAGCACGAAAAGTAGAATTTGTCGCGGCAATACTGCTGTAAGTTTCAAAAGCAGAAATGACCACATTAGTTTGCCCTTGCTTCAGCAAAACTTCGGCATCCCTGATGGAAGTACGATGCCAGCCGCTTTCGTAAAAAAAGGCTTAACCTGGCAAAAATCATAAATCAAAAAGGCGCTGCAAAGCATAGAAATGAAACCGAAGATTAGACGTGCTCGACGTCCAAGTTTGAATTCGGCATACAACCAGATAATTGGGAAGATCAAAATAAGCGGAAAAATTAGGACATTCATTTACGCGCTTCTTAATTTCATAATTTCCCCTTGGTACTGGGCAACTGGCCGGCAATGCGCGGGTCGCGCTGGCACGCGGCGTCCACCGCCCGCGCAAACGCCTTGAACAGCGCCTCGACGATGTGGTGCGGCTCGTCGCCGTAAAGCAGTTCCAGGTGCAGGTTGCAGCGGGCTTCGTTGGCGAAGGCCTGAAAAAATTCGCGCGCGAGGCCGAAGCGGAACGCGCTCGACAGGTCCTGATTTTTTTCCGCGTTGGAGATCTTCTGCGAAAATTTGTCCAGCCCGCGCCAGACGAGGTGCGGCCGGCCCCCGAAATCAATGACGCAGCGCGCGAGGCTTTCATCCATCGGCACGTAAGCCTCGGCACCTGGCGGTGCGCCCACCCTTTTTCCCGGTGGCCGTGGTGCAAACCACCCGTAACGGCGGATTCCTTTTTTATCGCCGAGCGCGAGCGTGAACGCCTGGCCGAGCGCGATGCCGCAATCCTCAACGGTGTGGTGCGCGTCCACTTCCAAATCGCCGGCGCAACGCAGCTTCAAGTCCACCACCGCGTGTTTCGCGAACAACGCGAGCATGTGGTCAAAAAAGGGAATGCCGGTCCTGACCGAGGATTTGCCTTGTCCATCAAGGTTGAGGCTGACGGCGACGCGGGTTTCTTTGGTCTTCCGCGCGATTTTTGCCTGCCGAGGTTTCATCGCGGCCATTAAACCAAAGCCACCCGCGAAAAACAAAGCGCAATTGTGATGCCGATTTCACCGGGGATTGGCATTCGTCCAGCCGCTCTTCCGCCGTTTGCCCTGCGTTTACGGTCTTGGTTTCCTGAACCAGCCCGTCAGACAGCCGAGCAACGTCAGCGCTGAAATTGCCGCGCCGAGGCGGAACATCCAATCTACATAACGCAGCACGATTTCATGTTGTCCGGCGGGAACTTCCAGCGCCTGGAACGCGTGGTTGGCGCGCAAAAGGGGAACCGGTTTGCCGTCCACGTAGGCGTGCCAGTCGTGATAATACGCTTGCGCCATGACGACCAAGGCCAGCGCAGGAGCCTGGACCGTGAGATGAGCCTGTTGGGCGCCGAACTGTTGAAAAATAACCTCGGTCCCGGAAGCATCGGTCACGGCGACCCTGTCCCGTGCGGACAAAGGCAGGTAAACCGCGCGGCGTGGATCAAAGTCCGCGCTTTCCAACTTTTTCATCGTTTCCGCGTCACCGGCGAAAATCGGGCGTTGTCCGGCGGTGACCAGCGGCAGGAAAGACTTGCGTTCCTGCCAGGCAAAGATGGTATTGGAGGCGGACAACTGGGAAACACCGAGGAAATTCAAGATGGGTGGTGCGGGCGGAACGTTGGTCGCGGTGAAACCAAGGTTGACATCGTATAAAATTTCTTCGATGTCCATTTCGTCCTTGAGATGCAGCGAGCAGAAGCCATCCACTTTGGGAATATTTTCAGGAATATTGCAATTTTCATAAAGCGCGCCGCGGACACCCACATAATAGTAAAGCGGGTTGTCCGTCCAGGCCAGAGAGAGATACGATGTAATCTGCTGGCTCAACATCGCGCGCGATTCCGGGTATTCCGGCCGGAAGGTCATATTTAATTCCAGCGGGCCAAAGGCCTTGGTGACAACCGTGGGACTGACATGCATCCCGGCGGTGACAAGGTCAAAACCGACCAGGGCCAGGACGGCAAGCCCCATCAATCCGCGCAACCTCATGGTCGAAACCCGGATTAAGACGCTGATGGCGCCGACCAGGCCGATCAGGAAAAACACCCGCAGGACACCGTCCCGCCATGCCCATTGCCAGTCATATCCGAAATGAGGCAGCCAGCGGGCCGCCGCCAGGATGAGGATGGCGGTGAACAGCAGGACGGCTGCAATTATAAGCAGATCGCGCGCCTGCCGTTTCCGGTCCAGACCAGTTGCGTTTTGCAAGGCATTGAAACCAAACGCTGCCAACAATGGAATCGTAAAGACCGGCAGCGAGACAAATTTGATTGGATAACGGGCAAAACCAATCCAAGGCACAATGTGTTTGAGCCAGGCGTATACATAACCGCCGTTGCCCAGCGCCAACACCAGTCCGGCCAGGGTCATCCCGGCCAGACCGCAAATTTCCGGCTGCCGTCGCCACCGCCAGACCGCCACCGCCGCCAGCAACACGGTTCCCATGCCGAGATAGTAGGAGGCCGTCCAGGGTTGATCCGCCTGCAGACAGGTTCCAAAGCTGGTCCGGATGCAACGGAACAGCGGCACAATAAAATTGGCCCATCCCCAAAGCGGCATCGGCGAGGCGTCCGCCAGGACGTACGACGACCCGCGTTCCGAATGTCTCAACAAATCAAAAAACGGAAGAAGTTGAATGGCGGAAAGCCCGGTGATCAGTACCACCACGATGACGAATCTTCGCAGTCCCGGCCAAAATGAGATTTGCCGCCGCCACGCTTGGCTGAGCCAGAGCATCCCCAGCATGACCCAGGTGAAGATGATGATTTCCGGCGCACCCGACAACATCTGCATCGCCCCGGCCAAGGCGGCGATCGCCACGCGGCGGCCGCCGGTTCGCCAAGCTTGCTCGGCCCAAAGTATGACCAACGGCTGCCAGCTTAAAGCGGCGAGGTTGCTCGTCCACATCAGGCTGTTGAGCATGAGGCCATTCAGCGCGAAGACCAGTCCGGCAATGCTCGCGGCCAATTGGTTTTGGGTCCAGCGATAGGCCAGCAAGTACATGCCCACACCGGCGAGCACCAGATGACCGAGACAAAAGTAATTCAACGACCACGGCAACGGGAAAATCAGGTAGAGGAGCGACAACGGATAACAAACCGACGTGTTCCACTGCGCCAAAAACGGCACGCCACAATTGTTCAGCGGATTCCAAAGCGGCACCTGTCCCTGCCAGAAACTTTCGTGCGCAAAATATGCAACCGGATAAGTAAAAAGCCCAAAGTCGCGAAAAAAGAAGCTGTGCGTGCCCAGAATCACGCCCGGATAAAGGGCGAACAAAAAAAGTGCGATCAAGCCAGCCAATCGCCCCGGCGTGAATGAATCCTTCCACGACGATGCTTCGTCCTGAAGCGGCGTTTCCGCAGAAACATCTGATTGGTCATCCGGCCCTGGATTCATGTTCTCAACCAATTGTTTTGCCCCGCACCGCAGCGGTATCCTCTGGTTTCAGCAACCATCTCCGCGATGGGGTGTTCACTTTGGCCACCGAAGGGCTTTCCGTCTCGAGGATTTCGCGTGTCGCGTGATGCGGAAATCCTCTCACTTGCCATCGGCTGCTTTCTTCTCAGCCTCATCAATTTGTTTTTGGATGGCGTCAGGATAGGGCGAGACTTGTTTGGACAGTTTCAGATACTTGATGGCCTGCGGCCAGTTTCCCGCAGCTTCCTCCAAATGCGCAAGGTTTATGGTGATGTTATCACGAAGTCGTTTGGCTTCCACGCTTTGTTTGATGTCATCGTTCTGCGCCTGCCAGCACCGCAGCGCCGCCAGCCAGACGTTACGGGCGCGGCCGGCATCGTGAAAGTCTTCGTTGTAAAGCCAGCCCAGATCGAACAGAAGTTCGCTGTTGCCCGGATTGTTGTGCAATCCATCAAATAGAAAATCCCGGGCTTGCTCTGGCTTATGGAGTCGGCGCAGCCAGTAAGCCCCAACCGTGTAGGTTTCGATCATTTGCGGGTTCATGTCGGAGGCCAGTTCCAGCCACGGCAGAATTTCCTGCACGCTGGAAGTCTCCATGTGTCCCGAGGGGCCACCTGAGCTTAGGTGGGTATGCCGGTTGGGAACAAAATGGCGGTCCAACGCGGCAATCCAATCCGGCGGCGGCCCCAAAAAATCGTCGCTGGTCGAATCCTCGTCCTCGGTTTGCCCGTGAGCGGGCATCGCAACGTCGTGGTCCGTATCCTGCCGGTCAAAGATGGACGGATAATAACCGCTGTGAAAATACACGTCGGCCATCACAAAAAACTCATTGGCAAACAGCCGCCGCCCTTCGCCGAACAGCAATTTGAAAACGTTGTCCGATTGCGACCGGCCTTTGCCCCAGTCGGCGGCGCGGGGCACGGCATTCCACCACGCCGCGCGTGGCACGAACAGCGTCGACAGCGTGAAACACACCGTCAACAGCAGAACCAGCAGCCAGGCGGGTGAAATTGTTTTCATCAGGTCAAACTTTTTCGGCGGAACGCCAGCCAGGTCAGCAGCAAAAATAATCCGGTGTATGCCGCCGCATAGAGCGCCGCCAGTCCGCAATCCAGCCAGTTCACCAATCCCCAGTCGTTGACCACCCGTTCGCGAACGTCAAACAGTTCCAGGTGCGGAATGATGAAGTAGATCGTGTAAATCACGCTCCGCATCGGCTCGGGATTGTGCAGCGCAATCGTGTTCAAATGGCGTCCCAGAAACAAAATGCCGGCAACGACGATGAACAGAATCGTGACGGTGGAGGACGGCGCGGCAAAAATGATCGAACCGAGCAGCGTCATCGCCGTCACGATGCCCAGCATGATCCATTGCAGCAAAATGGCCTGAAAATAATCCAGCACCGGCCAATACCGCTCGCGCGAACCCGTGACGATCGCAAAGAAGATGTAAAACACCACGAGAGCGATGCCGCTGGCCAGCCAGCAGCCAAAAAATTTGCCGAGAATGACCTGTCCGCGTGTGACCGGCTTGGCCAGCAGCGGAAAAATCGTGCGGTTTTCGCGTTCCGCGGGAATCTGGCGCGCCGCCATCACAATGGTGATGAGCAGGGTGGAAACCCAGATGAGCAACAGGCACAGGTCCTTGACGTAACGCACGATATTGGGATCGTGAAAGAATTGCACGCTGCCGGCCGCCACGGTGATCAGCGCGGTCAGCACAAACAGCACGTAAAAATCCTTGCGGCGGTACAGTTCCTTGATGACGACGCCGGTCAATGCCCAGATGGTGTTCATAACGCGGGTTAGCGGCTGATAGCCAATGATGTCCAGGAAAACCTGTTCCAGGTTGGCGTGATGTTGCGCCACGAGGTCATCCACCCGGCCCAACGTCTTCAATTCGCCCTGGTTGATGATGGCCACGCGGTCGCAGACGGTTTCCACTTCGCCCAGTTCATGCGAGGAAAAGAAAACGGTTTTGCCCTCATTTTTGAGGCGTTGAATAATCTCGCGGACCTTCATGCGGCCCAGCGGATCCAGCCCGCTGGTGGGTTCATCCAGCACCAGCAAATCGGGATCGTTGATGAGCGCCTGCGCGATGCCGACGCGCTGTTGCATGCCCTTGGAGTACGTTTTAATCAGCCGTTTGCGGGCCGGTTCCAATTCGACCAGCTTCAGCAGGCGATCAATCCGTTTTTCGGCCTCCATTCGTGGCAGGCCAAAAATGCGCGCGTAAAAGCGCAACAGTTCCTCGGCGGTGAGAAATTTGTAGTAATAGGTCAACTCCGGCAGATAACCGATGCGCTGGCGCGCGATGGGTTGGCGCACGTCAATGCCAAACAGATAGGCCGTGCCGCTCGTGGGCGGAATGAAGCCGAGCAACACGTTGATCATCGTGGTTTTGCCCGCGCCATTCGGGCCGAGGAAGCCGAAGACTTCGCCGGCATGAACGGAAAGATTCAACTCTTTCAAGGCCGGCTTGGCTTCCCGTTTCAAACCGCGTGTGCGATACTCGACAGAAAGATTTTCCGTTTGTAGAATTGCATCCATGTCTTCTCCCAATACCAAAATTAATTCGACAGGCCAGTAAAAAAATCCATTCAATTCTTAATCATCAGACGGCTGAAATCAAAAAGGCCTGAAGCAATCACTTCAGGCCTCTTGAATTTACACTGTTTCGAACAAGCATCAGCCGCCGGTCGGCATCGCGTGTACGTAATTGCCGCTGGCATCTCCAGCGCTCTGGATGTTGCAGGTTGGCGCCGTTGAGGCATTTACTATGTTGTAGCTGGTAGCGAATTTTTTCGTCGAATCCAGCGGACACCATGGCAGTGTACCGGAGGTGCCACGACCCATGTAAGGTTGAATGTTGGAACCGGCTACGGTAGCCGTGGGTTGCGCCCCGGTCTCCAAAGCCCATTGCTGGATGGCGCCGTCAACCTGACGCAGGTTGTTGATACACGCATTCTGCTGCGAGGTCGAACGCGCCCTCAGGAAGTTGGGAATCGCGATGGCAGCCAGCAGGCCGATAATGGCCACCACAATCATGATTTCCACCAGTGTGAAACCCGCTTTGCGGGACGTTTTAGTTTTCATATTACTACTTTTCTTTCTGCTTGTGCGGTGTGAACGACGCAACAGGCGGGTTACTATGATTTCAGTTTTGTTCACTTATTGCCTGTCGCAACCGCGTTGTAATAAAGACCAGCAGCCTCAATGCCAATAACTACCCCAAGGGGCAGTGCCAGCTTCTTCTCAGAGGCTGGCCATAATTGAGCCATAGTCATGCGTATATGGCAATCCCGGATTGCTCCGCCGATACCCACTGCCAATAATTATCACTTACTTGTTCTATAATGCCTTGTGGTCTTGGGACATTCTGCAATGTTTCTGGACACCGTCCAACATTCTAAAATTGGCCCTGTCCGCCACATTCATCTTAAAAGACAGGTAATTCCCACACTTCGTTCACTCGACTTTGCCCGCCGGTTTGCTACGTTTGAGCCGTGAGTTTTGTCGTTGAATTCAATTCCCTGCCCATGCCATTGCTGTTGCGAAGATCGCTGACGGCTGGCACTGCGGCGGTGCGCGGGAGCCTGTCCAGAACCAAATTGTCGCTGGCGGATTTTGCGCATTTGATTTCCCCGGCGGCTTCGGAATCTCTCGAAACACTTTCACGGCGTTCGCATCAGTTGACCCAGCAGCGGTTTGGCAGGGTGATCCGCCTGTTCGCGCCGTTGTATCTTTCCAATGAGTGCATTAACAACTGCCAGTACTGCGGTTTTTCGCGCGACAATCCGATTTTGCGCGTGACCCTGTCGCTGGACGAGGTGCAACGCGAAGCGCAGGCGCTCAAAGAACAGGGCTTCCGCAACATCCTGCTCGTGGCGGGCGAACATCCGAAATTTGTCCCGGCGGCCTATCTCGAAAATTGCGTGCGGGCGTTGCACGAGGAAATCCCCAGCGTATCGCTGGAAGTCGGGCCGCTGGAAACGGCGGATTATCGTTCACTGGTCGCGGCGGGTGCGGACGGCCTCGTGGTTTATCAGGAAACCTACGACCGCGATATTTACGTGCAAATGCACACTGCCGGCCCGAAACAAAATTTTGACTGGCGGCTCGAAACACCGGAACGCGCTTATGCCGGGGGATTCCGGCGGCTCGGCATCAGCCCGCTTTACGGTCTGGCGGACTGGCGGTTTGAAGCCATCAGCGTGGCGGCGCACGCGGATTACCTGTTGCGGAACTGCTGGAAGGCGCAGGTGACCATTTCGCTGCCGCGCCTCCGCCCGTGCGCCGGGGAATTCCAGCCGCTCACGCACATGAGCGACCGCGACTTGGCGCAACTGGTCTGCGCGTTCCGGCTGATGTTTCCCGATGCCGGCCTGGTGCTTTCAACGCGCGAATCGTCAAAGTTGCGCAACGGCTTGATTCCGCTCGGCATTACGCTGATGAGCGCGGGCAGCCACACCGAGCCGGGCGGGTACACCGGCGCCGGCCGGGAGAAATTGCACCAGACCGTGCGCGGACGGATTGTGGCACTGGCCTCCGGCGCCAGCGAATGGGTGCCCCAGCCGAATCGCGCGACGAATGCGACCGGACAATTCGACATCGCCGACGAACGCCCGCCGCAGGAAGTCGCGGATTTGATCCGCCGCCTTGGCTACGAACCGGTATGGAAAGATTGGGACGCGGCGCTGACGGCATGAAACGAAAACATCCAGCGTCGAATGTTAAATGCCCCGCAGACAGGATTCAATGTTCAGGCTTCGCTGTTTGATGTTCGACGTTAAAAAAATGAGCGTTGTTGTCGCCAATGGAAAACCAATCGAAGTGAAGCTGCCGTGCTCACTGGAGCAGTTTCTCGTCGCGCAAAAACTGTTGCCGCGCAGCGTCGTGGTGGAACACAACGGCGAGGCGGTAGCGCCATCGGAATTTGCCGAACGCGCGCTCCAGGCGGGTGACTGTTTGGAGATTGTCAAAATCGTTGCCGGCGGCTGACGGCGGGCGCGCGGGCGATAATTTGCTCCAAATCCTGACGGCGCCGGTATAAACTGCGCGTATTATGGATTGGCTGACCCATCTCATCTGGCATGACCTCATCTGGCATAACGGCAAGTTATTTGGCATCGAGTGGAGTGCCTGGAAAGTCGTCGGCTGGATGGGGAACGCTGTTTTTTCCTCGCGTTTTCTCGTGCAGTGGTATGCCACCGAAAAAAAGAAGCAGGTCGTAGTGCCAACGGTATTTTGGTGGTTAAGCCTGGCCGGATCGCTGCTGCTTTTAATTTATGCCCTTCGCCAGACCGATTCCGTCTTTATCTACGCCTACCTCTTCCCGTGGGTGCCATATACGCGCAATTTGATAATTCATTATCGCCACAAAAAGGCGCACACGAAGTGTCCGGCTTGCGGGAAAAGCTGTCCGCCACAATCCAATTTCTGTCCGAACTGCGGCGCGCGACTGGCCGCGGCTATTTCTTAGGCACGGAATTGGTGGTGGCAGGCAACGTCAGCGGAATTCCGTTCTGTTTCAAAATCGGCTGGAAGTCCGGGTGCTTTTGTCCATAAGCAACCAGCTCTTGGACGAATTTCTGGATATTAGGCAGGTTCTTGTTGTAATTTTGGACCACCATTCGGGCTTGTGGTTCAAAGTTCCCGAGGTCGCGGCCCAAGGTGTGCGCCTGATAAAACAAAAAGGTTGTCAGCGTGCCGCTGACGACAATCAGCGCGAGGAGCAGGAGTGTGATTTGGCGGCGCAGCGAGGCAACCTGGCCGGCCAAATCATCCGAAACGGGAGAGTTCGCTTGAGATTCGTTCATGGTAATCAATGGGCGGCGGGTTTCGATTCAAAAGGTTGAAGAACGTGATCAATGTCGGGATGCGTCTTGCCGTATTGCAGGGCTTCGTTAAGCACAAGATTCAAACGGTTCATGGTGCTTTGGCAGGCAATCGTCTGGGCCTGTAGCGTCCGAAACTCGCGCGTGCGAAATATCGTTTGCAACGCGAAAAGCACGCCGGCCAGCACCAGCACGGCCAGCACCCAGGTTAAAACAGTGTTCGTGGTATCACTTTTCATAACGGTTGCGGCGAATGTAACGAATTGGCCGGAAATGTCCACCACGATTTTTGGGGGCGAAAAGGATTGATTTCAAGCCCCCCCGGCTGGCATAACGGCCGGCGAATTCAACTGTGCCCAAAGAAGAGCCTATTGAATTAAGTGGCAGCGTTACGCAAGTGCTGCCCGGCACCATGTTCCGGGTCGCGTTGCCGAACGGCCACGAAGTCCTGGCCCATATTTCCGGCAAAATGCGGAAGAATTTCATCCGCATCAGCGTCGGCGACAAGGTCAACGTTGAAATGTCACCTTACGATTTGAACAAGGCCCGCATCACTTACCGGCACAGTTGAACGGGTTGCGGATTCCGGGTCGCGAAAAAGAACCTGTAACATCCACGCCATTTTCTTGACGGAACCCGCAACACGCAACACGCTTCCTTATGCGCATCCACTTCTTCGGGGCCACGCGAACCACCACCGGTTCCATGTATCTCATCGAGGTCAATGGCAAACGCCTGTTGCTCGAATGCGGTCTGTTTCAGGGCCATCGCGAGGAATCCATCCGGCGCAACTGTTGTTTTCCGTTTGACCCCGGCCAGATTGACGCCGTGGTTTTGAGCCACGCGCACATTGACCATGCGGGCAACCTGCCGAATCTCGTCAGACAGGGTTACGCCGGCAACATCCACTGCACCTTCGCCACGCGCGACCTCTGCGGCATCATGCTGGAGGATTCGGCGCACATTCAAATGGATGACGCCGCGTTCGTTTCCAAAAAGCGCGCCAAACAAAAACTGCCGCCGGTCGAACCGCTCTACTCCGCCACCGATGCCGAAAAGACGCTCCGGCAATTCGTCACCTTCAATTATGGCCGCCCGTTTCCGGTGCTCGACGGCGTGACCGTCACCTTTCGTGACGCTGGACACATCCTTGGCTCCGCGCAAGTCGTTCTGGACATCCGGGACGGCGGGCGGAAATTCCGCTGGCTGTTCAGCGGCGACGTCGGCCGCGGCCACGACGAAATCCTGCGCGACCCGGAGCCGGTGGAGAACGTGGATTACCTCCAGATCGAATCCACCTACGGCGGGCGCGAACATTCCATCCGCACCGATGCCGATGAAATCGTGGGCCGCCTGGTGCTGGAAACCCTGAAGCAAAACGGCAAGGTCATCATCCCCGCATTCTCCGTCGGACGCACCCAGGACATCGTCTATGTGTTGCACCAGCTCACGCTGGCCGGGAAACTGCCGCGCGTGCCGATTTTCGTGGACAGCCCGTTGAGCGTGAATGCCACCGAGATTTACCGCCTGCACCCGGAATGTTTCAATGCCGGGATTTATCAATTCCTGTACGAAAAGGCGAACCCGTTCGGCATGGAAAACCTCACCTACATCCGTGAAGTCGCGCATTCGATGAAACTCAACGACCTCAAGGAACCGGCCATCATCATCAGCGCTTCGGGCATGTGCGAAGCCGGCCGCATTCGCCACCATCTGAGAAACCACATCGGTTACGCGAACAACCTGATTTTATTCATCGGTTATTGCGCCGAACACACGCTTGGCGCGCAGATTGTGGCCGGACAAAATCCGGTGAACATTTTCGGCGAGCCGCACGCGGTGCGCGCCAAAGTCATCTCGCTGGATGCCTACTCCGGCCACGCCGACCGGAATGAATTGAAACATTACGTTGAAAACATCTCCGGCGACCTCAAAAAAATCTGCTGCATTCACGGCGAGGAAGCGCAATGCCTCGCCCATGCCGAAACTCTGCGGGCCATGAAACCAAGGGCCGAAGTCCTCGTGCCAGAATACAAGCAGGTGGTGGAGATTTAAATGGGAACGCCGCGCTATCTTTTATCGGCGGCCTGCGTCGGCGGCGGGTGGGTGAGAGCGCGGCGTTCGTTTCCCGCCGGGAGCAGACTGTTTGGTTGATTTTGGCGCTCACATGAGCAAAATGCCCATTGAAATGAACAAAGTGTGTCTGGTTACGGGCTCATCCGGTCTGATCGGATCCGAAGTTGCCGCCTTTTTCCACCAGCGCGATTTTGCGGTTCACGGGGTGGACAACAACCAGCGTGAAGTTTTCTTTGGGCCGCCGGGCGACACGCGCTGGAACCAGCAGCGGCTGGCGCGCACACTCGCGCGCTTCACGCATCACGAACTGGACATGCGGGATCGCGCGGGCGTCTTGCGGCTGGTGGAGGAAATCCAACCCGCGGTCATCGTGCATACGGCGGCCCAGCCGTCCCATGATCTCGCGGCGAAAATTCCGTTTGACGATTTTGACGTGAATGCCGTCGGGACACTGAATGTGCTGGAGGCGGCGCGCCGCAGTTGTCCGGAATCGCCGTTCATTCACATGTCCACCAACAAGGTGTATGGCGACCGGCCGAACACAATCCCGCTCCGGGAACTGGAGACGCGCTGGGATTACGCGGACCCGGCGTTTGCGAACGGGATTCCGGAAAGTTTTTCGATTGATCAGTCCAAGCACTCGCTCTTTGGCGCCTCGAAGGCGGCGGCGGACGTGCTGGTGCAGGAATATGGCCGTTACTTCAACCTGCCGACGTGCTGTTTGCGTGGCGGGTGCCTCACTGGTCCAAACCACAGCGGTGTCGAATTGCACGGCTTCCTCAGCTATCTCATCAAGTGCAACCTGGAGGGCCGGGAATACAAGGTGTATGGCTACAAGGGCAAGCAGGTGCGTGACAACATTCATTCCGAAGACGTGGCACGATTCATGTTTGAATTCTATCAAAGGCCGCGTTGCGGCGAGGTGTACAACCTGGGCGGCGGCAAGGGAAACTCGTGTTCGGTGCTCGAGGCGTTTAAGCTGGCCGAAGCCTGCACCGGACGGAAGCAGGTTTATACGTACGCGAACGAGGCCCGGATTGGGGACCACATCTGCTATTACAGTGATTTGTCCAAGATGAGGGCGCATTATCCAAAGTGGGACCTGGCGCACGATCTGCCGGGAATTTTCGGGGAAATCGTCGAATCGTGGCGGCAGCGGCTGCCCCCAACCCAACTCCAATCCTGATGCGCATCTTCATCACAGGCGCTTGCGGATTCGTCGGCAGCACCCTGGCCTTGGGGCTGAAAGAGGGCTGGCCGGACTGGGAGATTGTCGGCCTCGACAGTCTCGTCCGCGCGGGCAGCGAAATAAACCGTCCCCGGTTGCTGAAGCACGGAATCAAATTGGTTCACGGTGACATTCGCAATCCGAGCGATCTGGAAGCCCTGCCTTGCTGCAATTGGATTCTCGATGCCGCCGCCAATCCGAGCGTATTGGCGGGCGTGGACGGCAAGACCAGCAGCCGCCAACTGATCGAGCACAACCTGACCGGCACAGTGAACCTGCTGGAGTTGGCCCGCCAGTGGAACGCTGGATTTTTGATGTTGAGCACCAGCCGGGTCTATTCCATCCGTGAACTGGCGGCCATTCCAGTGAGGTTGGAGGGCGACCGCTTCGCGCCCCGCCCCAATGCGAAGATCGTCGGCCTGACCCGCCGGGGAGTCGCCGAGAATTTCTCCACCGAACCGCCGCTGTCGCTGTACGGCAGCACCAAACGGGCCTCGGAGGTCCTGGCGTGCGAATACGCCGAAACATTTGGTCTGCCGCTCTTCATCAATCGCTGCGGAGTGCTGGCGGGCGCTGGCCAGTTTGGCAAAATTGACCAGGGGATTTTTTCGTTTTGGATTCATTCCTGGCACGCCCGCCGGCCGCTGAAATACATCGGCTTTGGCGGTCGCGGCCATCAGGTGCGCGATTGCCTGCACGCCCGCGACCTGCTGCCGCTTCTAATCCGCCAGATGCAAAAACCGGGCGCAAAGGCGCCGCGAATTGTCAATGTCGGCGGCGGGCCCGAACAAAGCGCTTCGTTGCGGCAGTTGAGCGCCTGGTGTGAACAGCGGTTTGGGGCCTTGCCGGTGGCGGCGGAGATGACAACCCGCCCCTTTGATGTGCCGTGGCTGGTGCTGGATGCGTCGCGGGCGCAAAGCACGTGGAATTGGAAGCCGCGAACTTCGCTGGAAGCCATCTGGACGGAAATCGCCGGGCACGCGGAAACGCACCCGCATTGGCTGGAAGCCGCCACGGATTTATGAGCGAACCCTTGCCGAATCCCGTCCCGCTCAGGCTGCTGTCCATCGTCATCCCCGCGCAGAACGAGGAAGACTGCATCTGCTCGACCATCGGGCACTTGCATCTGGAATTGCAGTTGCACCAGGTGCCGCATGAGATCGTGGCGGTGGATGACGGCAGCACGGATCGAACGTGGGAATTGCTCACGCAACTCAAAGCCCGGCTCCCGGAACTGGCGCCGGTGAAAAACGAGGGCCAGCGCGGCTTTGGCCGCGCCATCATCCACGGACTCGACCACATGCGGGGCGATGCCGCGGTAATCATGATGGCTGACGAGTCTGACGACTGCCATGACGTGGTGCGCTACTGGAAGGAACTGAACCAGGGGTGGGATTGTGTGTTTGGCAGCCGGTTCACACGGGGTGGCGGCGTGATTGACTATCCGCGTCTAAAGCTGGCGCTGAACCGGCTGGCCAATTTTTTCATCCGGATGCTGTTCCACCTTAAATTGAATGACACGACCAACGCCTTCAAAGCCTATCGGCGCACAGTGATTGACGGTTGCCGCCCGTTGATCTCGCCGCATTTCAACCTCACGGTCGAATTGCCCCTAAAAGCCATTGTGCGCGGTTACAGTTGGACGGTCATCCCGATCACCTGGCGCAATCGCCGCACCGGCGTCCCCAAATTAAAAATCAAGGAAATGGGCAGCCGTTATCTTTTTATCTGCCTGTACGTGTGGCTGGAAAAATATTTCAGCCGGGGTGATTATCGCAAACCGGCCGGCCAGCCCGACCATGGTGCGGAATCAAACCCCGCGCCAGCGAAGACATCCGGCGAGATTTGAGTCTGCGTGAGTGCCTTTTGAGAATCGCATGTCCTGGAGACAATCGGCTGAATCCCCGCAAGAAATTGCGCCGCTCGACCCCCGCCCCGGCCATGCGGACAAGAATGGGAGATTTCAGTATTCAAAACGCGCCGCTGCCAATATTGCGCGTTCGTTGACACCGTTTTTGCCGGCTGTTAGCTTCGTTCTTCCTGAACGTCAAAAATGGACTACAAAAGCACATTAAACCTGCCGCGCACCGATTTTCCGATGAAGGCCGACCTCGTCGCCCGGGAGCCGGAACGCCTGAAAAAGTGGGAACAGTCCGGGCTTTACGGGAAAATCCAGGCCGCCCGCAGCGGCGCGGAAAAATTTGTTTTGCACGACGGCCCGCCGTTCGCGAACGGCGATGTCCACATCGGCACCGCGCTGAACAAGATCCTCAAGGACATCATCGTCAAATACAAAACCCTGCGCGGTTTCAGCGCGCCGTATGTGCCGGGCTGGGACTGCCACGGGCTGCCTATCGAATACAAGGTGATGCAAGACCTGAGGAGCGAATTAGTGGAGAAAACTCTTGACGATAAAAAAGGGGAATTTACAAAGGACTTCCAAAAAAAGTTTCTTGAAGAGGCATTCACAGACCCGCTTAAGGTTCGAACGCGCTGTGAAGAACGCGCGCGCATATACGTTGAGATCCAGATGGAGCAATTCAAACGCCTCGGCGTGTTGGGTGAATGGGACAATCCCTACCTCACGCTCAACAAGGAATATGAAGCCGAGGAATTGCGTCTGTTCGCCGACATCGTCGCACAAGGTTTTGTTTATCGCGGGAAAAAGCCGGTTTACTGGAGCATCCCCTGCCGTACCGCGTTGGCCGAGGCCGAAGTCGAATACAAAGACCACGTCAGTCCGAGCATCTACGTGAAGTTCCCCATTATCGGCCCGCCGAACACGTTTGTGTTGATCTGGACGACGACACCCTGGACTTTGCCCGCCAACCTCGCTGTTGCTTACAACAACAAATTGGAATACGTGCAAGTCGAAGTCGGTGGCGAAAAATACATTTTATTCCGGGGATTGTTGCCCATCGTTGCAGAAAAATGCGGCTGGGTGAATTACACTGAAACACCTGTCGCCACCGCGGAACTCGCCAGGTTGGAATACCAGCATCCATTCATTCCGGCGCGCCAAGGCAAAGCCTGCGCCGCCGATTTTGTCACCAGCGACACCGGCACCGGTTTCGTTCATATCGCACCGGGACATGGTCTTGAAGACTATGGCCTTGGTTCAGCCATCGGTCTGCCAATCTATTCGCCCGTGGACGACGATGGCAAGTTCGCTTACACGAATGATTTGCCGGTCGGGCAACAGATGCCGAAGGAAATGGTCGGCAAATCCATTCTGGAAAAACACGGCAAAAGCGACGCCAACGAGGCGGTGTTGCACGAGCTGCGCGTCCACAACGCCTTGCTCCACCAGGAAAATTATCATCACAGCTACCCGCACTGCTGGCGCAGCAAAACACCCATCATCTTCCGCGCAATGGATCAGTGGTTCATCAAGATTGATCACCCATCTGATTGCATTCGCGAATTTTTTGATCAGAAGTTTCCAGATCGCGATCCGAGGGAAGCGACTTTTCGTTGGTTTGCCAAATATACAATTACTAACTATGTAAAATGGGTTCCCGATTGGGGTGAGGCTCGAATCATCGGCGCGGTGGCATCGCGCCCCGACTGGTGCATTTCGCGCCAGCGAACCTGGGGCGTCCCAATTCCCGCGTTTTACGACGCCAAGGGCGAACCGATTCTCGACGCCCAAACCGTCCGCAATACGGCTGATTTGATTGAAAAACATGGCTCAAATGTCTGGTTCGAGAAATCCGCCGCCGAACTGTGGTCGCTCGTGAAGCCGAGGGATTGGAAAGGCGCGGAAGCCGCCGCCAAATCGAATGACACACTCGATGTGTGGATTGATTCCGGCAGTTCGTCGCGTTCTGTGCTGATGCGGCGGTCAGAACTACATCACGTAGCGCAGGCGTCCCGCCTGCCCGCCGGAAGTAAAGACGCAGGCGAGACACCTGCGCTACCGTGGCAAGCGGACATGTATCTGGAAGGCTCGGACCAACACCGCGGCTGGTTCCAGTCGTCGCTATTGCTGTCGCTGGCGGGCAACGGCGCGGCGCCGTTCAAGACCGTCTTGACGCACGGCTTCATGGTGGACGCCGACCGCGAAAAGATTTCCAAGAGCAAGCAGCAGCAAGGCGGCTACGAGAAACCGCAGACTGCCGAGGCTTACGTGAAGAAATACGGCGCGGACATCGTGCGGCTGTGGGTTTCATCGCAGGATTTCCGCAACGACATCATTGTGAGCGAGGAACGCATCAGCAAAGTGGCGGAAACTTACCGCGTCATCCGCAACGCGCTGCGCTATCAGCTCTCGAACCTTTACGATTTTGATCCGGCAAAGCATTCCGTGCCGGACGACAAACTCACTGGTCTTGACCGCTGGATTCTCGGTGAATTCTCCAAGCTGGAGCAGGAAGTCCTCAAGGCTTACGACAATTACGAATTCCACGTCGTCTATCAAAAAGTCAGCCAGTTCATTGCCGTTGAGCTGTCCTCGATTTATCACGACGTCATCAAAGACCGGCTTTACACCGACCCGGCGAATTCGCATCGCCGCCGCTCGACCCAGACCACGCTGCACCGGCTTGTGGCCGGCCTGTGCCAGATGCTCGCGCCGATTCTGGCGTTCACAACGGACGAAGCGTGGGAATTTGTGCCGGGCAAACCGACCGGCTCCGTGCATGAAAGCGAATTCAAGCCGCGCGCATTCGCTTTAGAACGTGATGAAACGAACAAATGGGTGTTGCTCATGGCTTGGCGAGAAGCAATTTTGGCTAATTTAGAATTGATGCGTCAGGACAAAAAAATCGGCAAAGCACTTGAAGCGAAGGTGGAGTTTATCGTCAACGAAAGTTATCAAAAAATTCAAAACCCGACCGATGAAGAGCTACTTCGCGAACTTGCAAACGTCTCAAGTTTGAAAATTAAAATGGGTGAAGGCACTCCGTTTACAGCTTCCAAAGCCGACGGCCAGAAATGCGAGCGCTGTTGGCATTGGGAAACAGACGTTGGCTCAAATCCAGAGCATCCGACAATTTGCGGTCGTTGCGTCGAGGCAGTGAAGCAATTTCAATTACACAGCAAAGAAACAAAGTAACGTTGAATTCCGCTTTGTTCCTTCGTTGCTTTCTTGTTTAAACTTCTACCGGCTGTTGCTGCGTGAGGCAGTGCAACGTGCCATGACCGAGAACGAGATCCACGGCGTGAATGCCCACCACCGGCCGGTCTTTGAACAGTTCACCCAGAATACCGAGCGCGACGCGGTCGTTCGGATCGTTGAACGTCGGCACGATGACGGCGGCGTTGCAAATGTAGAAATTCGCGTAGCTGGCGGGCAGGCGGACGCCGTCAAAATACAGCGGCGCGGGCATGGGCAGCGGCACCACTTCGGGCTTTGAACCATTTTCGAGACGCAAATCACAGATGCGTTCCCAGTTTTCCGCGAGTGGACGATAATTTTCGTCGTGGGGATTTTTTTCGCGCGCGAGCACGAGCGTTTTGGGGTTCACGAAACGGCAAATGTCGTCAATGTGGCCGTGCGTGTCATCGCCAGCCGGACCTTTGGCCAGCCAGAAAATGTTCGTAACACCGAGATAACTTTTCAGCGTCGCTTCGATTTCCTTTTTACCGAGGCCGGGATTGCGAACCTGAACTTTGGGGTCGAGGTAACACTGCTCGGTGGAGAGCAGCGTGCCGCGTCCGTTCAACTCGATGCCGCCACCCTCAATCACAAAATATTGAGTTTTGAATTTTGAGTTTTGAGTTGAGACATATGCGGCGTGGAAAAGCTTCTTGCGCAAAAGTTTTGCGGCGGTTTCGGGCACTTTCGTGTCCTTATGCCAGTCGTGGTATTTGGCCCAGCCGTTGAAGTGGAAATGAACAATGGCGGTGTCGGATTTGCCCTCACCCGGCCTTCGGCCACCCTCTCCCACCGGATGGCAGAGGGACAAGGGTGGGGGCCGTTTCACAAAAATCGGGCCGCTGTCGCGCACCCAACTGCGGTTCGTCGGATGCACAACGAACCGGATTTTTTTTAGATCGCAACCGGCGCGCTGAAGGACGCGGCGCGCAAGGTTTTCCTCGGCCCGGTGGCGGACGAGAATGCGGACTATTTCGCCTGCGGAAATTTTTCGCGCCATTTCACCATAGACCCACGGGATGGCCGCGAACTTGCCCGGCCAGTCGCCGGCGTTGTGCGGCCAAGCCAGCCAGGTGGCTTCATGCGGTCCCCATTCCGCGGGCATCGCGTAGCCGAGTTCGGCGGGTGTTGATGTGTTCGCGGATTGCCGGTTCGCCATAAGGTTGCCCGGAGCATAGCCATTCCGCAGTGCCGGGGAAATCCCGAAACAAAACCAGCCACCGGAGAAACAACGCCAGAACGGGAA
This sequence comes from uncultured Verrucomicrobiae bacterium, assembly GCA_963786375.1. Lineage (GTDB taxonomy): Bacteria > Verrucomicrobiota > Verrucomicrobiia > Limisphaerales > UBA11358 > UBA11358. The sequence goes on along the minus strand of CAWAYP010000006.1, from coordinate 152,351 downwards.
CCATTCGACTTCTCAATTATTACCATCGTCCACATTGTGAATTAGTTCAAATAAAAAATTTCACTAAAAGTCAGCGGGAACTGATGAAAATTCAGCCGGGGTGGGCGAAACTAAAGTGGGAACAGTGATGGGTCACCATTGTTCCGGTCTTATGAAAACGAGATGGCATCAAATCAGAGGTTGGGAGGCCGTGACCGGTGCGACATTTGTATGGCTATTGGTTTTTCCAGCGGCAGGTCTGATTGTTCCTCAAATACTTGCCGCGGAACCGGTGGTCATCACGTTGCCTTCCGGCGCGACAAGCGCCAAAATCCAACAAGCACTGGATGCCTTGCCGGAAAACGGTGGAGAAGTGGTGTTACCGCCCGGAGTTTTTGAGGTTCATCAGCCCATTGTGTTGCAGCGCGACCATCAGACCTTGCGTGGTTCGGGGGACACAACAGTCCTTCGCCTGGCGGACGGCGCCAATTGCCCGGTCATCATCATGGGCGAGCCGGTCAATAATCCACAGCAAACCATCCGAGACCTGCGCGTAAGCAACCTGTTCATTGATGGGAATCGCGGCCACCAGCAGCGCGAACTCTGGCGATTGCGCGGCGAAGGCTCGGAAATCCGCAACAACGGGATCACGGTACAGGGCGTAAGCGATTCGACGGTGGAGGATGTGACCTGTGCCCGCTGCCGTTCCGGGGGGCTGATCACCACACTGGGGGTGCGCCGGCTGACGGTGCGGGATTTGACGGCGTTTGACAATGAGTTCGACGGCTTGGCCTGTTACCAAACAGAAGACTGTTTGTTCACAAAGCTCGACCTCTATAACAACCTTGGGGCCGGCATATCACTCGACCTGGCCTTCGATAACAACGTCATCAGCAACGCCGCCTTGATCGCAAACGACCTGGGCATCTTCATGCGGGCGAGCAGTCACAATCAATTTTACGGCATTTCCATCCGCGACAGCCACCATTATGGGGTTTTTATGGCGCACACCGAGGCGCTGACCATGCGGGGCTGGCGACCGGTCCCGGGGACCGAATGTGTCCACAACTCCTTTACCAACCTGATGGCCAGCAACTGCGGCAGCGCGGCTTTTCGGGTCAACGACACCACCTGCACCAACAACATCATCATCGGGGCCCAGTTTCATAACGACGTCGAGGGCGGACTCTCACTGGTCCGGCCGGATTTGGTGATTGTGCAGTAGCTCCAAGTTTGTTCCGCCGGCCACCTTCCATTTGCCGCGCACGGCCACACCGGGCAGCGCGATTTCAATTCAGCGGACGGATACCCGTTCGCAGGTTTTAATTGCCACAAACGTTTCGGGCGGTAAAAATTTTGCGCGGCGCTGGCGGATTGCGAATTTGGGGTTGGCATTCGCGCGAACAATTGTATCGTGGAGCACGCGGAACTTTTCGAAGTCCACATGACTACAAAAAAACAACCCAAACCATCCGGGCCGGTTTCCCGATTCATTCAGCATCATTTCCGGCATTTCAACGCCGCTACGCTGGTGGACGCCGCGCGGGCCTACCGGGCGCATCTGGACGCCGGCGGGCGCATGATGATCACGCTGGCCGGCGCGATGAGCACCGCCGAACTGGGGTTGTCCCTGGCCGAGATGATCCGCCGCGACAAGGTGCATCTCATCACCTGCACCGGCGCGAATCTGGAGGAGGACGTGTTCAATCTGGTGGCGCATGATTACTACGAACGCGTGCCGCATTACCGGCACCTGACGCCGCGGGAGGAGGGAAAACTGCTCAAGCGCCATCTCAATCGCGTGACCGACACGTGCATTCCCGGAAAACGAGGCGATGCGCCGCATGGAAGAGGCCATGCTCGAAGTCTGGGTTGCCGCCGAACAAAGGGGGGAACGCCGTTTCCCGCACGAGTTCTTTTATCAGGTCCTCCGCAGCGGCAAATACCGGAAGCATTACCAGATTGACCCGAAGGATTCGTGGATGCTGGCCGCGTGTGAAAAAAATCTGCCCCTCGTCGTGCCGGGCTGGGAGGATTCGACCATTGGCAACATGTACGCCGCCGCGCTCATCCGGGGAGATTTGAAGGAAACCCACACCGTTCGCAACGGTATCGAATACATGACGTGGCTGGCGGATTTTTACATCCACGCGACGAAGAAGAATTCATTCGGCATGTTTCAAATTGGCGGTGGTATCGCGGGCGATTTCCCGATTTGCGTTGTGCCGATGCTGCATCAGGATTTGGGTTACCAGGGTGTGCCGCTCTGGGGTTACTTCTGCCAGATCAGCGATTCAACGACGAGCTATGGCAGTTATTCCGGCGCCGTGCCCAACGAAAAAATCACCTGGGGCAAACTCGGCGTGGACACACCCCGATTCATCATCGAATCCGACGCCACCATTGTCGCGCCGCTGATTTTCGCGTACGTGCTGGGATGGTAATGCGGAAACGAAACGCACCCGCCATTTTTTCCAATAAACGCTTGTAAGGGAAAATATTTTCGGACAAAGTGCCGCGCCAAAAAAGTTCTGCCATGCTGGAATTCAAAAACAAAATCCTGTTTGTGGGCTACGGCGCCGTGGCGCAATGCGCCCTGCCCATCCTGTTCAAGCACCTCAAGACCCCGGCCCAAAACGTCACGGTCATGGATTTCGAGGACCGGCGCGGCGCGCTGTCACCATGGCTCAAGCGCGGCGTGAAGTTCGCGCGCAAGCGCGTGACGCGCGAAAACATGGGCGCGCTGCTCGGCAAACATCTTTCCGCCGGCGACCTGCTGATTGATCTCGCATGGAACATTGACTGCTGCGAAATCCTCCAGTGGTGCCACGACCGCGGCGTGCTTTACGTCAACACCTCGGTCGAGCTGTGGGACCCGTATGAAAATTCCAAGGACGCGCCGCCGCAGAAAATGACACTTTACTGGCGGCACATGAACCTCCGCCGCATGATTGCCAAATGGGACCGGCCCGGCCCGACGGCGGTGCTGGAGCACGGCGCGAACCCGGGATTGATTTCGCATTTCACCAAGCAGGGATTGATTGACATTGGCAACCGTTCCATCAAGGACAAAAAAATGGCCGGCAAGGCGGCCGAGGAAATCCGGCAGTTGATCGCCGGGCGGAAATTTAATCTGCTCGCGATGAAGCTGGGCGTGAAGGTGATTCATTGCAGCGAACGCGACACGCAAATCACGGACCAGCCGAAGGCGGTGGACGAATTTGCCAACACGTGGAGCGTCGAGGGATTCCGCGAGGAAGGCACGACGACCGCCGAGATGGGCTGGGGCACGCACGAGAAGGAATTGCCGGCGCTGGCGCACGAGCACACCGACGGCCCGCGCAACCAGATTTGCCTCGCCCGCATGGGCATCAACACCTGGGTGCGCTCCTGGGTGCCGGATTATTGCATCCGCGGCATGGTCGTGCGCCACGGCGAGGCCTTCACGATTTCCGACAAGCTGACCGTCAGGGAAAACGGGCGGCCGGTTTATCGCCCGACCGTTCATTACGCCTATTGCCCGGCGGACGTGGCCATCGCGTCGCTTAACGAACTGCGCGGTTACGATTACCAATTGCAGCCCAAGGCGCGCATTTTGAACGATGAAATCACCAGCGGCGCGGACATTCTCGGCGCGCTGCTGATGGGGCACGCCTACAATTCGTGGTGGATCGGCAGCGACTTGAGCATCGGGGAATCGCGCCGGCTCGTGCCGCACCAGAACGCGACGACGATGCAGGTGGCGATTTCCGTCATCGCCGCCGTGATGTGGATGATTGAAAATCCGGCGCGCGGCGTCCTCGTGCCGGACGACTTGCCGCACGATTACGTCTTGAAAATTTCCAAACCGTATCTCGGCCGATGGATTTCCAAGCCGTCGGACTGGACGCCGTTGAAACACCGCACCAACCCGTTCGACAGCTACAACCAGCCGGAACTGGATTTGGCCGATCCGTGGCAATTCAAGAATTTCCTGGTCACCAACGGAGAATAAATGATCACAAAAAGCGCGTTGAAAAAACTGGCGGCCGCACACGGCACGCCGCTGTTCGTGCTGGACCATGACGAGCTGCGGCGCAACTACGCGATGTTCAGAAAATATCTGCCGCGCATTCAGGTTTACTATGCGGTGAAGGCCAACTCCGATCCGGCCATCGTAAAGACATTTTACGAGGCCGGCGCGAGCTTCGACGTCGCCTCCATGCCGGAGTTCGAGAACGTCTATCAAAACATCCGGCACCTGCCGGCCAAGGAGCGACAGAACTGGATTTGGGACAAGATCATTTACGCCAATCCCGTCAAGGCCATCGAGACGTTGCAGGAACTCAACCAATACAAACCGCTGGTCACGTTCGACAATTCTGAGGAAATCAAAAAAATCAAAAAATATGCGCCGCAGGCCGGGCTTGCCCTTCGCTTGAAGGTGCCGAACACCGGCGCGATGGTGGAACTCTCCTCCAAATTTGGCGCGTCACCCGGCGAAGCCGTGGACTTGATTCTCGAGGCGGACAAAACGGGTCTGACGGTGGAAGGCATCAGTTTTCATGTCGGCAGCCAGACGACGAACTTTGAGAACTATGTCCAAGCCATCAATCTGGCCGCGAACCTTTTCAAGGAAGCGCGCGACCGCGGTTACACGAAGATGAACCTGCTCGACATCGGCGGCGGTTTTCCCGCGCCTTATGACGCCACTGTCAAACCGTTTCGCGAGCTGGCGAAAGTCATCAACCGCGAACTGGACCGGCTGTTTCCGAAAAACATCCAAATTCTTGCCGAACCGGGCCGTTTCCTCTGTGCGACCGCCGCGACCGCGGTTTCAAAAATCATCGGCAAGGCCGTGCGCGACGGCAAGCTGTGCTACTACATCAACGACGGCGTGTATCACACGTTTTCCGGTGTCATCTTTGACCATTGCCACTACTACGTCAAGGCGTTCAAGTCCGGCCCGACGCAAATCTGTTCCGTGTTCGGTCCGACGTGCGACGCGCTGGATGTGGTGTCCATGGCGGAAAACCTGCCGACGAACCTCGAACTCGGCGACTTGCTTTACAGCGAACAGATCGGCGCCTACAGCCACGCCTCCTCGACGTATTTCAATGGTTTCCCGCCCGCGACCGTGGTGCATGTCAACAAGTAAGCAACAGGCGTTGGAAAAAAAGGACTGCCCATTTTGAACGGATTTGACCTGAATTTTGACAAATAAGAAATCCGACCAAATACCATGCGACGGATAAAATCTGCTTGTCTCGGCATAGGGATGCTTGCAGCGGTTAATGTTACGTTGGACAGCAACCACGCTTTTGCGGCGACCTTCATCTACCATAATTTTGATTCAACGGCGGGGCTGATTTTGCAGTCCCATGCGAGCGCAGTTGACCGAAAACTGAGACTTACGCCCGCGATTCACGGAGCGGCGGGTGGCGCATGGCTGGACTCGAAACAATTTGTCAAGGACGGTTTTGACACGACGTTCCAGGTGCAAATCACCCAAAAATATGCCAGCGGCGCCGACGGCCTGGCGTTTGTGATTCAGAACAATCCCGCTCCCGCGCTCGGTTATCCCGGATGCAACATCGGCTACGGAGGCATCACAAATTTGCTGGTGGTCAAATTCAACAATTACCATTGGCCCGACCATGCCTATGGTAATGATTGCGGAAAGTATGACCTCATTGCGGTGCTGGTGCCACATTCGCCAACGACTCCGCTTTGGGACAGCCTCAGCAACACCATTGCCGCTACGACAAACGGCGTTTTCTCCGACGGGCAGATTCACACGGTGAGACTCGTCTATGTTCCCGGCAACCTGCAGGTGTCCGTGGACGACCTGGAAAATCCCCTGATGACCGTTTATGTGAATTTGGCCAAAGTCATGAACCTGGATCATGGCCGCGCCTGGGTGGGGTTCACTGCCGGAACCGGTGACGGCTGGCAAAACCACGATCTGATCAGTTGGGATTTTTCTTCACCTACCAGCCCAACTTCCAATGAGGCGCGCATTTCGACCCAGCCGGAAATGACCAACTCAGCCCCGCCTCCCGCGCCGGTCTATTGGGGAGATGGCACGCCGGTTTTCCCAACGAACCGGCTTTCGGTTGATCCGTTGTTTGGTTATCGTCTGCCCGGTGACATTGTCCCCACATATCAAATTGAGACCTCAACAAATCTCGTTGAATGGACGCCGCTGACGAATGCCGTTTTCTATTTCCGGGACCTCGAATCCACAAACTATCCACACCGTTTCTATCGCTTCCAGAAAAATTGACAGCGCGAGATTGAATTCTTGTCCGGTTCCCGCCATGCTCAAGCCTGCTACCGGCAAAATATGAAGCCAAACGATTTCTCCGACTCGCGCGTGCTCGTCACCGGCGGCGCGGGGTTCATTGGCAGCGCGCTGGTCTGGGCGCTGAACCGCTGCGGCTGCGAACACATTGTCGTTTGCGACCGCCTCGGCACGGGCGAAAAATGGCGCAACCTCGCGCCACTGCGCTTTGCCAATTACCTTGAGGCCGACGAGCTGCTGCCGCGGCTGCAGAACGGCGCGTTGGGGAAGTTTGATTTGGTCCTCCATCTCGGCGCGTGTTCTTCCACGACCGAACGTGACGCGAGTTTTCTCATCCGCAATAATTATGAGTTCACCAAGGACCTCGCCGCGTGGACGCTCAACCAGAAAACGCGGTTTGTCTATGCGTCCTCCGCCGCGACCTATGGCGACGGCTCGGCGGGCATGGAAGATGATGAGGCCAAACTCGACGCCTTGCGCCCGCTGAACATGTATGGCTACTCGAAGCACCTGTTCGATTTGCACGCCAAGCGCGCCGGATTCTTAAACCGCATTGTCGGGCTGAAGTATTTCAATGTGTTTGGCCCGAACGAGGATCACAAGGGCGATATGCGCTCGGTTGTCCACAAAAGTTTTGCGCAGGTGAAAACCGAAGGGGTCATCCGCCTGTTCAAAAGTTACCGCCCGGATTACCGCGATGGCGAGCAGAAGCGCGATTTTCTTTACGTCAAGGACGCCGTCGCCATGACGCTGCATCTGGCCGCCAACGAAAAGGCGAACGGCCTGTTTAACATCGGCAGCGGCGCGGCGCGGACGTGGCTGGCTCTGGCGCGGGCGGTTTTCACCGCGTTGAAGCGCGAAGCCAAAATTGAATTCATCGAGATGCCCGGGAACATTCGCGACAAATACCAGTATTTCACGGAGGCGAACCTGGCGCGGTTGCGTGCCGCCGGCTATACTGCGCTCGTGACCCCGCTCGAAGATGCCGTGGGCGATTACGTCCGCAATTATCTGGTACCGGACAAACGGCTGGACCCGGGCGTGTAGTGGCGGTCTATGACCGCCGCATAATTTCTTAAAGAATCAATTCGTTTGCGGCGCTCGCAGAGCGCCGCTACATTTTTTGGCGGTCTTATTTCGATAAATTTCACCACAACGTGACTTGCCGTCGCCGTCCTCCGCGGCAATTCTTGTCGCATGAAAGGGAAATGGGTCATCCACCTCGGAATGGTCGCGCTGGCCGGGTTCGGCCTTCGAGCTTTCGCCGGAGAAAATGGCGCCACCACTGAAACCGTCGGTCGCAATCCCAACGGCCTGGAGACGCCGGTCAATCAACTGGTCACGTCCGCCGGTGCCTTGATTGAGCTGCCCGGCGTGAGGCCAAACGCGCTCGCGCTGAGCCCCGACGGGAAAATTTTAGTCACCTCCGGCCACACGAATCAACTCATGGTTATCAGTCCCGCGACCGGAAATATTTTGGCGCGTGTGCCTTTTCCGGCCGACGTCGCCCCAGAACACGAGGCGGTTTCCGTGGAAGGTATCGTTTTGCACACAAAGGCACAGTTGAGTTTTACCGGCCTGACATTCTCGCCCGATGGCAGGCGAATTTATTTATCCAACGTCAATGGTGACATCAAAGTTTTTACAGTTGGCAAAGGCAAAAAAATCTCACCGCTGGTTTCCTTCGGGCTGCCGGCAGTCAAGGCCTTTGACCGTACGAATGAAATTTCCGCCGGCATCACTGTTTCGCCGGACAGCAAAAAAATTTACGTGGCGGGCAATCTTTCCAACCGCCTCCTCGAATTGGACGCTGCGACCGGAAAAGTTCTGCGGATGTGGAGCGTGGGCGTCGCGCCGTTCGACGTTGTCCTTTGCCGAAACAAAATTTACGTCAGCAACTGGGGCGGACGGCGGCCGGACGCGGACAGCGTGACCGGTCCCGCCGGCGAGGGCATGCGGGTGCGGGTGGACTCGCGTTCCATCGCCAGCGAAGGCTCGGTCTCGGTGATTGATTTGAGTCCCGGGAGCGCCGGCATCTTGCCGGCGGGTGCCTTGACGGAACACGCCGCCGTGACGGCGGCGCTCCCGGCAAAAGAAATCCCCACCGGCCTGCACGCGTGCGCGCTGACATTGTCGCCGGACGGCCGCTGGCTGGTGGTTGCCAACGCGGGCAGCGACACGTTGAGCGTGATTGACACGCGCACGGACAGAATCGTGGAGACAATCTGCGCGCGGCAGAACCCGGCGGATTTGTTCGGCGCGCAGCCGAACGCGCTGGCTTTCGACAAATCAGGCATAACGCTGTTCGTCTGTAACGGCACACAAAACGCCGTGGCCGTTTTTCACTTCAAGCCCGGCGAATCCAAATTGCTCGGCCTCATTCCCGTCGGTTGGTTCCCCGGCGCTATCGCCTATGATGCGAAGCGGAAGGAAATTTATGTGGCGAACATCAAAAGCATCAGTCCGGATACGGAAATGGCAACCAAAAGATTGGGCAACGGCCCTGGTTTCAACACCAGGCAATATTACGGCTCGTTGTCGCTTGTGCCGGTGCCGTCGGAAAAGGAATTGGCGGCCTACACTCAAACGGCGCTGGCGGATTTGCGTTATCCGCTGCTGGCACAGGCGAAATTGCCGGCGCGACCGGATCAACCCGCGCGGCCGGTGCCGGAACGTGTGGGCGAGCCGAGCGTGTTCCAGCATGTCATTTACATCATCAAGGAGAACCGCACTTACGATCAGGTTCTGGGCGACATCCAGGAAGGCAATGGCGACACAAATTTTTGCATGTTTCGGCGAGGACGTCACGCCCAACGAGCACAAGCTCGTCCGCGATTTTGCACTGCTGGACAACACATATTGCTGCAGCATTTTGAGCGCGGACGGCCATCAATGGACGGACACGGCGATGGCGACGGATTACGTGGAGCGCGAATTTGCCGGCTGGCCGCGCAGTTATCCGGCCGGCGGCTTTGGCGAGGAAGGCCGGGACGCGCTGGCCTATTCGCCGGCGGGTTTCATCTGGAACGACGCGCTCGCGCACGGGAAAACCGTCGCGATTTTGGTGAATTTACCACCGACACAAAATATTGGAAAAGCTCCGGGAGCACCAATATCACTTTTCTCGACACCTACCGCGATTTTCTGGGCAGCTCGAATGCCATTGCCTATTCGTGCGAACCGGATATTGAAGCGATGCGGCCTTATCTCATGACGAACACCATTGGTTGGGATTTGGACGTGCCGGATGTGTGGCGCGCCGCGCAATTCATCAAGGACTTGAAGCAATTTGAAGCGGCGGACAATCTGCCCAACCTGGTCATCCTCTGGCTGCCGAACGATCACACCAGCGCCACCAAGTTCGGTTTGCCCACGCCCGCGGCCCAGGTCGCCGACAATGATCTCGCCGTCGGCCAGGTGGTGGACGCCGTCAGCCACAGCAAATTTTGGACGAACACCTGCATTTTTGCCGTGGAAGATGATCCGCAGAACGGCTGGGACCACGTGAGCGGCTATCGCACGACGGCTTACGTGGCCAGCGCCTACACCAAACGAGGCGCGGTGGTGAACACGCAATACAACCAGACGAGTTTATTGCGCACGATGGAACTCATGCTCGGTTTGCCACCGATGAACCAGATGGACGCGACAGCCACGCCGATGTTTGATTGTTTTGTCCCGCCCGGACAGGGCCCGGATTTCACGCCGTTCACCGCCGTGACCAACCGGATTCCGCTCGATGAAATGAATCCGAACCCAAAGAAAATTTTCGATTCGCTGCTGCGCAAGGACGCCTACGTTTCCGCGCGCCTGCCGCTTAAGAAGGAAGACCAATGCCCGGAGGATGTGTTCAATCGCATTTTGTGGCGCGCGGCCAAAGGTTCGCAGAAGCCGTATCCGGCCTGGGCGGTAAAGATGGTGGATGATGATTAAAGCAGGGTTTTTTGACACGAATTGCACAAATGAACACGAAACCAAACTTTTTAACCACGGAGGATACGGATGGGCACGGATTTTAAAGCCCGTCAGGGCTGGCATCTTTGTAGATTACGGTTACAAAACGAATCAAGCTCCGTTCAGGAGCGATATCTTCCAGATCCTCCACGATAGCAGGCGGTTGCGGTCAGCACGGCAATTTCAACCCGCAAAAATTTCACCGACATTGCTTGTAACTTTGGCTGTTTTTTGCCTAAGTAACGGATAAGTCCTGTTGACGATATGGAACCCATTCCGCCCACCGTTGAAGCGCCGTCCATCGAACCACCGGCCCCCACGATGTCGCTGGCCGGAAGGTTGCTGAACGTCTTCGCTGCGCCGGGTGACGTATTTGGTGAGATCAAGGCCGCGCCACCACGCGTCGCCAACTGGCTCGTGCCGGTACTGATTTACGCGTTGGCGGGCGTGATTTCCCTGTGCATCATTTTTGCCCAGCCGGCCATTCGACAGACCATTCATGACCAGCAGGTCAAGGCCATGGACAAGTTGGTGCAACAAGGCAAGATGACCCAGGCGCAGGAGGATCAGGCCTTGCCGGTGATGGAGAAGTTCATGGGGCCGGCGATGCTGGCGGTTTTTGGCAGCGTCGGCATTGTCATTTACAGCTTTGTTTCGCTGTTCGGATGGGCTTTGGTGTTGTGGCTCCTCGGACGCTGGTTTCTTCAGGCGCGGTTTGACTATCTGAAAGCCGTGGAGGTCGCCGGGTTGGCTTCAATGATCATCGTCCTGGGCATCATTATTTCGACGTTGCTCGCCGTGATTCTCGGCCGGCTTTATGCCGGGCCAAGCCTGGCGTTGCTGGTGAGCGAATTTGATCCGAAAAATCGCGGTCATCTCCTGCTGGGCGCGGCCAATATAATCTATCTCTGGCACGCGGGGGTGTTGGCCATCGGGCTGGCCAAACTTACGGGCGGTTCAATAACCAAGGCATTCGCGGTCGTTTTTGGCTTTTGGGTGCTGATTGAATCACTGCTCATTGCCGTCGGTCTGGGACAATGGGCCTTGTAAAAAATCCTCAAACTTTAATTTCCCGAAACAAATTCCCCTCCACTTTGTCTTAATACCAAACAACATGGCAAAATCCAAAAAACGCCGGAAGCTCATCATTTTTTTGGTCATCGGGCTGGTGCTCGTGGCACTGGTGCTGGTGGCCGTCTTCAAAAAACGCGAGCCGGTCATCACGGTGCAAACGGAAAAGGTCTCGCGCCACAGCCTCACCAACCTTGTCGTGGCCAACGGTCAAATCCAGCCCGTTGTGCAGGTCACCATCAGCCCGGAGGTCAGCGGCGAAATCATCGCCCTGCCGGTCAAGGAAGGGCAACGCGTCAAAAAGGGCGATTTGCTGTTGAAAATCAATCCGGACGTTTACATCGCGGCGGTCAATCAGGCCAAGGCCGGTTACGAATCCGCGCTGGCGGCCAAGGCCTCGGCGGCGGCGAATCTGGAAAAGGCCGGGGCGGACTACCGGCGCAATCTGGAGTTGTTCAACAGCAAACTGCTTTCGGAGTCGGACTTCGTCGGCTTCAAAGCCGCCCGCGACGTGGCCCAGGCGCAATTGGACAGCGCCGACGATCAAGTCAATGTGGCTAGGGCGGCGGCGGACAGCGCCGAGGAAGAACTGGCCAAAACCACCATCGTTTCGCCGCTCACCGGGACCATTACCCGCTTGAATTCCGAGGTGGGTGAGCGTGTTTTGGGAACCATTCAAAATGTCGGCACCGAAATCATGACCATTTCGGATCTGAATCAGATCGAGGCCCGCGTGGATGTGGGTGAAATAGACGTGGTGGGCATTGCGCCCGGTCAAAAGGCCCGGCTGGAGGTGGACGCCTTCAAAGACCGCAAATTCACCGGCGTGGTAACCGCTGTCGCCGATTCCGCCCTGGGTTCCGGTACGAGCAGTTTGCCCGGCAGCAGTAGCAGCAGCAGCCAGTCGCAGCAGGCCACGCAATTTGAGGTGCGGATCCGCGTCAGCGAAAAGGAACTGGCCTTTCGGCCCGGCATGTCGGTGACGGCGGAGATCGAAACCGAATATCGCACCAACGCCCTGACGGTTCCGCTGGCCAGCGTCACCACCCGGCCAATAAAACCTGTGCCGAAGATCGATCCACCAAAAAAGGGTGAAACGAACGCCACGGCTTCCGCCGCTTCGGGTACGAACACCATGACGTCCGCGATGAAGGCCAAGGAATCTTCCCAGCCGACAGACGTGGTCTTTGTGGTGGCGGGCGACCACGTTAAGACCGTACCGGTGAAAATCGGCTTTTGCGACGACAATTACTGGGAAATTACCGGTGGTCTCACCAACGGCGAGGAGATTGTCTCCGGCGGTTACCGCGCGGTCGGGCGCGACCTTCAGGACGGCTCGAAAATTCGCGTTGGGCCGGCTGAAACGGGCGCGAAGGAGGAAAAGCCGTGAAAAATCCGCCGTGGCCTGTGAGGCGCCGGTTGTGTTATCACGCTCCGGCGGATGGCTTGCGGAACACGCACCGCGCAACACCCAACGCGTTTCAATCCCATGTCGCTGATCCGGCTTGAGAAAATCTCGCGGCGCTATCAGATGGGGGCGGAAACCGTCCACGCCCTGCGCGACGTGTCGCTCGAAATCCAGCGCGGCGAATATGTCGCCATCATGGGGCCGTCCGGCTCCGGCAAATCCACCTTGATGAATCTGATTGGCTGTCTCGACACGCCCAGCGCCGGCGGTTACGAACTCAATGGCGCCCACGTCAGCGACATGGACGACAACCAGCTCGCGGAAATCCGCAACCGCGAAATCGGTTTCGTCTTCCAGACCTTCAACCTGCTGGCGCGCTCGAACGCGCTGCATAATGTCGAACTGCCGCTGATTTACGCCGGCGTGCCGGCGGCGGAGCGCCGCCAAATCGCGCTCGACGCGCTCGCCCAGGTTGGCTTGTCCGATCGCATTCATCACAAACCCAACGAACTTTCCGGCGGCCAGCGCCAGCGCGTCGCCGTCGCCCGCGCGCTCGTCAACAAACCTTCCCTCCTGCTGGCCGACGAGCCGACCGGCAACCTCGACTCGAAGACCGGCGCGGAAATCATGGCGTTGTTCGATGAGCTTTCCCGCAAAGGCAACACCATCATCATCGTCACGCACGAGGAGGACATTGCCCGGCAGGCGCGCCGCATCATCCGCATCCGCGACGGCCTGATCGCCAGCGACGAGAAACAAGTTGAGAAACGAGGGTCGGGGGACGAGGGCAAAACCCGTCCGGCTGTTGACCCGCGACCCTCGCCTCCCGGCCAGCCATGAACCTCTTTGCCGAATTTAGAGAAGGCCTCGGCGTTTCCTGGAATGCCCTGCGCACAAACAAGATGCGCTCGGCGCTGGCCACCTTGGGCATTGTTATCGGCATCATCACCGTCACGCTCATGGGGGCGGCCATCAATGGGCTGAACCAGGCGTTCATCCGAAACGTTTCCGCGCTCGGCGCCAACGTGTTCTACGTGTCGCGCTTCAAGTGGTTTAATGATTCCTACGAAGACTGGCTCAATATGCGTAAGCGCCCCATGATCACGGTGGCCGACTCGGAAGCCCTGACCCGGCAATTGACCCTCGCCGAGGCCGTTGTGCCCGCGGCGTATGACGATGATTTGGTGAAATACAAGACCCGCAGCGCCGACGGCGTGGATATCATTGGCACGACTGAAGGCTACCTGCTGACCAGCGGCGCGGAGGTGGCGCAAGGCCGCTTCTTGACCGCCGCCGATTCCGGCGGCAGCCAGCCAATTTGCATCATCGGCAGCGATGTCGCCACGAATCTGTTTCGTGGGGAAACCCCCATGGGCAAGCGCATCAAGATTGCGAACCAGTCCTTTCAAGTGATTGGCGTGCTGGAGAAACAGGGAAATCTTCTGGGGTGGAGCCTCGACAACCGCATCATCGTTCCCCTCCGGGAATTTCTGGCGGATATCTGGGGCCGGCCCAACCTCGAAATCCAGGTGAAGGCGAACTCGCTGGTGCAACTGGATGAAGCCCGTGAGGAATTGCATCAGGCGATGCGCCGGGTCCGCCATCTGCGGCCGGATCAACCCGATAATTTTTCCATCAACCAGCAGGACCAGATTGTGAAGTGGTTTCATGAACAAACCGCCACCATTGCCATCATCGGCCTGTTCATCACCAGCCTGGCGCTCTTCGTGGGTGGCATTGGCATAATGAACATCATGTTTGTGTCGGTCGTTGAGCGGACGCGCGAAATTGGCGTGCGCAAGGCGATGGGCGCCAAGCGCCGCGACATACTGCTGCAGTTTCTGATTGAGGCCGCCTGCATCTGTTTCTTTGGCGGGGTGATCGGACTGGGCCTCGCCTGGCTGATCACGCTGGCGGTCACCCAATGGCTGTTCTCGGCCACCCTGTCTCCGGGCATTGTCGTCATCGCGATAATCGTGTCGCTGTTGACGGGGGTGGTTTCCGGTTTCCTGCCGGCCTGGCGCGCGGCGCGGATGGATCCGGTGGAAGCATTGAGGAGCGAATGAGCATTCACCCGCCGACAAGGTTGCTCGCGGAAATCAAGGAGAGTTTCTCCATGGCCATGAACGCGCTCGCGGCGCACAAGCTGCGCTCGGCACTCACGCTGCTCGGCGTGTTGATCGGCGTGTTTTCCATCATCGTCGTGATGACCGCCATGCGGGTGCTGGAACAGAACATTGAAAACAACCTGAGCCAGTTGGGTGGCCAGACGTTCGCCGTCCAGAAATGGCCGGGAGTCCAGTTTGGCAACAACTACGACTGGGTCAAATACTGGCGGCGCAAAGACATCACGCTCGAGCAGGGACAAATCGTGGAGAATAAAGCCACGCTCGCCGCCGCCGTTGGTGTCGAAGGCACTTTCTGGCGGGGCCAGATTCAGACCCGTTACGCCCAGACCGCCCCTACCGTGCAACTGTTGGGCGAAACCACCGGTTGCTTCCCGGCACATAACTGGGTCGTTGCGGAGGGCCGCATTTTGATGGACAACGACGTGGACAATGCCCGTGACGTTTGTGTGCTGGGCAGTGCGCTGGCCAAAACGGTCTTCCCCTTTGGTTCCGCCGTTGGCGAAGACCTCAAAATCAACGGCATCAATAATGTAGTGATCGGCGTTCTGGCGCCGAAAGGCGGCTCACTCGGCGGCGACCAGGACAACTTTGTGGTCGTGCCTCTCACCACGGCGCTCAACCGTTACGGTCTGCGTTGGACCGGTCTGAGCATTCTGGTTCAGGCGCGCAGTTCGGCTGTTTACGCCGACTGCGAGGAACAAGTGCGCGGGATCCTGCGCGCGGCCCGCAAGGTCCGGCCCGGCGCCCCGGACGATTTCGAGCTGTTCTCCAATGATTCGCTGATCGAACAATTCGACACGTTCACTCGCGCCGTGCGTATCGGCGTGACGGTGGTCAGTTCCATCGCGCTCATTGCGGCAGGCGTCGGCATCATGAACATCATGCTGGTTTCGGTCACGGAACGGACCCGGGAGATCGGCGTCCGTCGCGCCGTCGGCGCCAAACGACGGAACATCATGGGGCAATTCATCATGGAAGCCATTGTGTTGTGTGAAATCGGCGGCGTCATGGGCGTCGTGTGCGGCATTCTGGGCGGCAACATCCTCGCCTGGTACATGAAAGCCCCGCCCGCCATTCCGGTTGACTGGATCGTGCTGGGACTGCTGATTTGCTCGGTGGTCGGAGTCGTTTTTGGGACCTACCCAGCTTACAAGGCGGCCAATCTCGATCCCATTGAGTCGCTGAGATACGAATAGTCTTTACCCTGCCAAGTTTGGTGGAACGACGGTTTTCACGAAGATAGAGTATTTTCTATTTAGATAGACGCATTTGGCCATTGGTGCTATTCTCTTTTCATGAAAAGGGAACTATGCGGCCTTTGAGCCAGGACTTACGACAGCGGATCATCGCCGCGCGAGAGCGCGGGGAGGGCACCGGCGACGTTTGCCAGCGTTTTGGCGTCAGCCGCAAAAGCGTGGAGCGTTTTTGGAAGCAGCACCATCTAACGGGCCAGTGCCGACCCCAAAAGATCGGCGGTTACCGGCGCTCCCGCTTGGAAAAGCATGACCGAACGCTGCGCCGCTGGATTGCAGCCCAGGCCGATCTGACGCTCAACGAACTCCAAAAGCGGTGTCTGGAGCAGTTGCATGTTTCCATTGGCATCACCGCTTTGTGGCATCGGCTAGAGCAACTGGGCTTGAGCTATAAAAAAAACGACGCGCGCCGCCGAGCAAGATCGGCCGGACGTTAAAGCCGCTCGGAGACTTTGGCGCAGACAACAGCCCGACTGGGATGTTCGCCAACTGGTGTTTATCGATGAGACCGGCCTGAACACCAAGCTGGCCCGCGGTTACGGGCGCTGTCCGATTGGCCAACGTTGCCTCAGCACCATCCCGCACGGTCACTGGCAAAGCTCCACCTTCATTGCCGCTTTGCGCCAGGAAAGCGTTGAAGCCCCCTTTTTGGTCGAAGGCCCCGTCGATGCCGAGGTGTTCACGGTTTATCTTGAGCAGGTGCTTGGTCCGCAACTGCGTGCAGGCGACACGCTCATCCTCGACAACCTTTCCACTCACAAAATCCAAAAGATCGGCCCGTTGCTCTCGGCTCGCGGAGTTGGCATTCGCTACCTGCCGCCTTACAGCCCTGATCTCAATCCCATTGAACTAGCTTTCGCCAAACTCAAGGCACACCTGCGCCACGCAGCGGCGCGGACCTTGGGTGAGCTTCATTCAGCCTTGGCCACGGCCCTGGACTCCTTCTCAGCTCAACATTGCCGGGGCTTCTTTCGTCATGCCCGATATGCGTCTATCTAAATAGAAAATTCTCTAGAAGGAAGCTGCTACCGAGCTGCGCTTGGCGTGCTTTTAAAGCCCGCTTCATAAAACAATTTCAAAGCAGCCCACTACTAGCAATTCTCATCGGCTTTTTGAAATGGCTTCAGCTTAATCCTCCGCGAACAGATATTCCAAATCCGTTGCCGTGAGGCTGCGGGCGAAGCCTTCCTCGCCGAGCACGTCGGCGATGGTTTGCGCCTTGTTCTGTTGCAGCTCCCAGATTTTTTCCTCAACGGTGCCGGGCGCAATCAGCCGGTAGGCATTCACGGTCTGCGTCTGGCCAATGCGATGCGAGCGGTCAATGGCCTGCGCCTCGACGGCGGGATTCCACCACGGATCGTAAAGCACCACGTAACTGGCGTTGGTCAGATTCAAGCCGGTCCCCGCCGCGCGCAAGCTCAGCAAGAACACGCCGGGGCTGGTGTCGCCCTGAAACGCGCTGACGACCTGCTGCCGGTCCTTGGTCTGGCCGGTGAGAATGTGGGTGTTGATCTGCCGCGCCTGACACTCCTTTTCCAGCAGGTGCAGCATCTGCACAAACTGGCTGAACACCAAAACCTTCTGCCCTTCCGAAACCAGCGGGTCCAGCAACTCGAACAGCGTCTCGGTTTTGCCGGACGCGGTGTCGCTGCCGACCAGGTGCGGATGGCAGCAAATCTGGCGCAAGCGGGTGAGCGCGGCCAGCACGTGCATTTTGCTCTTGTTGAGGCCCTGTTCGGCGACGGCCTGCATGATTTGCTCGCGGCTGCGGCGCAATTCGGCGAGGTAAAGTTTCCGCTGCTCGTCGCCGAGCGGACAATCGCGCCGCTCCTCGATGCGGTCCGGCAGGTCCTTGGCGACGTGCTTCTTCAAGCGGCGCAGCAACAACGGCCGCAATTTTGCCGAAAGCCGGCGGCGCGCAATGCGCTGGGCAGATTCGGTTTTCTCCCCGCGCGCCTCCACCGTGGGAGCGGCTTCCTCGCCGGCGCGCTGGCGCGGTTCATAGGTCTCGATGAATTGTTCCTGGTTGCCGAGGTAACCGGGCTGGATGAAATCCACGATGCTCCACAGGTCGAGCAGCCGGTTTTCCAGCGGCGTGCCCGTAAGCGCGAGGCGATGCTCGGATTTGAGCTGTTTGACGGATTGGGTGACCTGCGCGCCGGGGTTCTTGATGAACTGCGCCTCGTCCAGGATCGCCGCGCGGAACGCAAATTTTTGCAACTCCTCCAAATCGCGCCGGAGCAGCGCGTAATTGGTCACGATCAAATCGTGCTGGGGAATCTGCTTGCGCAGGTTGTGGCGGGCCGCGCCGCTTTCGAGCACGAGGACCTTGAGGTTGGGCGTGAACCGGTTCGCTTCCCGCCGCCAGTTGTGCAGCACGGACGCGGGACAGATGACCAGCGACGGCTTGGGATTTTTGGTATTGCGCTCCTTGAGCCACGCCAGCCATGCCAGCGTTTGCAGTGTTTTGCCCAGCCCCATGTCATCCGCCAGAATCCCGCCGAGCTTGATCTTCGTCAGATGCACGAGGAAATCGAAACCGTCCTTTTGGTACGGACGCATCTCCGCCTTCAGGCCTTTGGGCAAATCAATGGCGGGCACGCCTTTGAAGTCGCGGATGTGCCCGCGCAAGGCCTTGGCTTCCGGCGAATCCATGAACCGCGCGAACCCGTCCTCGTCCAGATGCGCGACGTGTTCCAGGCCGACTTTTTGCGGCACGGCGATGAGGCCGTCCACGCCCATGTCGGCCATCGCTTCGTGCGCGCCTTGCACGGCGGTGGTGTCGAGTTCCACCCAGCCGGAGTTGGGCAGTTTGACAAACCGGCCCGTGGCGCTGGCGAGGCGTTCGAGGTCCGCCTTGCTGAGCTTGAGGCCTTCCGCTTCCCACTCGGCGGAGACGGCCAGCCAGTCAATGCCGCTGCCCTTGACGACGAGCCGCGGCTTGAGCTGGCGCGGTTGCAGAAACAAACGATGAAACGCCGGGTTGCCGAGAAATTCGGCCTCCTTCGGGCGGTCCGCCCACGCGCTGGCCAGGGAACCGAGGAAATTTTCGTTCGCATCGCCGATCCACAGGCCGGGTTCGGAAGTGAACCAGTCAAGTTTGCGGAGCCAATGCGTCGCCGGTTCCAGGCGCGGATCGTCAAGAATCTCCGGTTTGCCAGCCGGGTGTTTGGGGGATTCGTTCGCCACCCATTCATGGCCGTTCCAAAACCAGACGCTGTGGTCGCGCTGGCTTTTGGCGAGCAACCGCAGACGCACGGTGTCGTCGAGCAATTCAAAGACAAACTGCGGCGCGGCCTTGTGGGTGACGCAAAGCTGCTCCCAATTCACACCATGATTGGATTGGGTCTTGCGCAAGTGCAGCAGCAAACGATGGCTGAGTTTGCGCACCGGCACGGACGGTTTGTGCGCGAGGTATTTCAACACGGCCGGCGGCGGGGCGTTGCGCAACAAATAAAATGTGCCGTTGACCAGCGCCAGCGGCGACTGGCGGTTGAAAAACTTCACCCCGGCCACGGAATGGCTTTTGCCGTCGGGCAAAACGACGTAATGGGTGAACGAAAGTTCCTTGTCGCCGTTTTCGAGATGGGGCGACAACAGGGCGACCTGGCCGTGAAACTGGAGCGGTTTGCCGTCGCATTCGAGGCGCGTTGTGTGGCCCCAGCGGGCCAGCCATTGGAGCAATTCGGCGTCGGACAAAATCAACGTGTCCGCGTCCCGCAGAGCGGGATTGCGATGCGTATCGGCAATCCATTGGATGAATTCCCAGTCGGCCGGTGGAAACAACTCCTGCTCATGGGTGGCCCGGACGACGAGATCAATCATTTCGCGCAGCGTGCGTGCCTTTTCGCCGGTGCGCGGCCGCGACAAAAGGAATTGCACAACCAGGCGGTAACGCGCGGGTTCCTCCTCGTCCGGTTGCGAGCGGCAGACGACGCGCAACACGGCGCGTGGCGTGTCGAGCAACGGCAGCGCGGGCGGCGCCAGCCATTTTTCCAGTTCCTGCACGAGCTTTTGTTCCTGCTCGGTTTCCTCGGCCTGGGCAAAACGGTCGAGGCTGGCGTGCGGCTGCAGTTCCGGCGGCACGGAACGCTTGGCCCGCAGAAACAGAAAGGCGAGTTCTTCCAAGCGCGTCTTGCCCTGGGCATTCAGGAGCCGCGGCCACCAGTTCGTGTCGGGAAAATCCTTGCGCGAAAGCGACAGTTTTTCAAAATAATCCTCGAGCAGCAGCCACGAGCGTTGCGAATCGGGGCAGGCCGCGAAGCCGCGAAGAATGTCCTCGCGCTCGGTGACGGTGGCCTTTGAATCAGAAAGTTCACGGCGCAAATCGGCGAATGCGCCGTAGGTTTGCGACAGCACCTTGTGATGCGCGTCGTACTTTGTCGTGCCCGCCGTCCGCGAGCCGTTCCCGTTTCTGACTGAGACTTTCGGCATTTGAAAAGACTAGGCTATCATTTCGTCATAAGTGGTGGCTTTGGTCAATCAGAAAGCGAAGAAAATTATGCACAACCTGCCGAAGTAGCGCCTTCATTGGAGAATCCGCGGGTATTCCGCCTTCGCCTTGCCTCGGTGCGGCCAGCCGCTTAATGTGCGGTCAAATGAACATTGCCATCGAACATATCGCCATTCCGTCTCCCAATCCTGCCGCGTTGCGAGACTGGTATGCCCGCGTGCTCGGCGCGCGCGAAATCTTCAACAATGGCCGGAATCCGCCGACGCTGCTGATTGCCTTGCCCGGCGGCGGATGGTTTGAGATTTACGCGGCGGAAGGCGCGCCGGAAAATCGCGGCAACAACCAACTGGCCGGTTTCCGTCACGTCGCGCTGCGCGTGGATTCGATTGACCGGGCGAGAGCTGAATTGGAAAAACGCGGCGTGAAGTTCAGCGAAGAAATCCGACCGGCGGCGGGCGGCGGGAAGGTTTTGTTCTTTGCGGACGGTGAGGGGAATTTGCTGCATCTGGTCGAGCGACCGGGGGATTTCAAGTTGTCGTAGGAGCCGGGGCAACGAGGTTCATTTCAATTTTGATCGCGGACTTCGGCAGGGCCTCCCTGCGCCGGTTCCTACTTTGCCCGAAGCAGCAGCACGGGCACGCGGATGCTGTGGCGGACGTGCCTGGAGGTGGTGCCGAGAAACAGGTCGGCCAAAAACCGGTGACCATGCGTGCTCATCGCCACCAGGTCGCAGCCCTTTTGCTCGACCCATTTGACGATTTCCTTTGGCGGATCACCATAAGCCAGTTCCGCCTCGGCGGGAATGCCGGCGGATTGAAACTCCAATCGGACCCGGTTCAAATACGCGGTATCTTCGGTAATCTCAGGGCTGACCGCGTCCGGGCCAAAGGTTCGCGCCGCCCAGCCATCCGCCACATGCAACAATACCACTCGGCTTTGCGCGAGTTTCGCGAGCAGTTTGATATGTTCGATAATGGCGCGGTCGGTCGGTGTGCCGTCCAGCGTCAGGAGAATGGTTTTATACATGGGTCAGCCTTTTTAGTTTATCCGCCGCTGATAACGTGCCAAGCCTGTTTCACGGCGTCCGGCAGGCCGTAGAAGTCAAAGGCCGTGATGAGCAATGCCGATCCCCACCCGGCAATGAGCAGCCGCCAGCCGAGCCGCCATCTTCCCATCCGCTGGCGGGAACTGGCAAAGTGCAGCAGCGGGAACATCGCAAACGGAAGCTGAAGCGCCAGCACCACCTGGCTCAAGACTATCAGATCGGTGATGTTATTGGCCCCGCGGATGCCGATATAGATGGCCGTGGGGATGATGGCCAGCGAGCGTGTAATCAGACGCCGCAACCACGGCTTGATTCTCCAGTGCATGAAGCCTTCCATCACCACCTGGCCAGCCATCGTGCCGACAATGGTGGCGCTTTGTCCGCTGGCCAGTAGCGCGACGGCGAAAAGCACACTTGCAGCCGCCGTACCCATCAGCGGTGCCAACGTCAGGTTGGCCGCTTGGATCCAATCCGTTGCATCGTTGAACTGGACCACCTGTCCGCCGGCAACGGTAACACTGGTCTTGCCGTAAAAGACAACTGCGGCCAGCACCAGAATGGCGGCGTTGATCAGGAAGGCGACCGACAGGTTGGCGGTGACATCAATGGTGTTGAAGCGGATCGCGGTTCGGATGGATTCGTCGTCCTTCTGGAATTTGCGGCTCTGCACCAAAGCGGGATGCAAATACAACACGTGGGGCATGACCGTCGCGCCGATGATGCCGATCGCCACATAAATCATGCTGGCCGAACTTAATGTGGGCGTGAACATCGCCCGGCCCATTTCCAGAAAGCTCGGCTGCGTCTGTGGCAGAATAAAAATTTCGATGAAATAGCAAACACCGATGGTTGCCACCAGCAGCAACACCACTGCTTCAATCATCCGCATGCCCAAACCTTGCAGCGCCAGCAGCAGCAGCACGTCAACGCCCGTGACGATGACCCCCCAGAAAATGGGGATATGGAACAACATATTCAGCGCCACCGCGCCGCCCAGGACTTCGGCCAAATCGCACGCGATGATCGCAATTTCAGCCATGAGCCAGTTCGGAACGCGCGTCCATTTGGGATACCAATCATAGCAGCACTGGGCCAGGTCGCGCCCGGTCGCTATGCCGAGCCGCGCGGCGATAATCTGCAGGAAGATCGCCATCGCGCTGGCGAGGCCGACCACCCAAAGCAGTCCGTATTTGAACTGGGCGCCGCCCTGAAGATCAGTTCCCCAGTTGCCTGGATCCATGTAGGCCACGCTGACCAAAACCGCCGGGCCGAAGTAGGCGGCCATTTGCTTCCAGAAGCCGGCTTGGCTGTCAGGCACTTTTACGCTGTTGTGCAATCCTTCCAGCGACATGGCGCCGGGGCGCGAAACCACAGCGATTCCGTCCTTCGCCGGTTCACACAAATCCGCGGGCTGGTTGTTGTCGTCGCTCATAGAGTCTTATTCATCGGTTAAAATCTCACGGTGATTCCACAAAACGGATTGTAATCGGCCGCCGCCGCCGTCACGCCAAAGTAGCAGTCGCAATCGAGCTGGATGTTTTTCGTCACCAGATATTCGAGGCCGGTATCCACCGTTCCCACCCAGCCGGCATGACTTTCCGTCGAGCAGTTGCTGAAAAATTCCAAGAAGCCGCTCAACTTGCCGATGATCTGATGGTCCACGCTGGCGGAGGCGATGAATTCTTCATGGTAACCGCCGCCGTCGTCATTTTTCATCAAACTGGCCGCCGTTTCCAAACTCAGGGCGAAATCATAGGGCAAGCTCACCGCCAGCGGAAAAATCACGCCGCCTTCGACCGCGTTGTCTCCAAAATCATCCGTGCTCGTCGGAAACGTGACAAACGGCAACAACGCGAATGCCGTCTGCCCGCTGTCATCGCCCCACAAATTGATTTTCAGCCGCGTGGTGAAATCGCCGAAGCCCGACTGCGTGGTTGATTTGCCCGAACTGTCTTCCGTGTGCACATTCAGGTAATTGTCATACACGAGTTGGACATCCACATTATTGAGCAGTCCGGCTTTGAAATTAAAATCACCTGTTTCCCATGTCTTCGTGGTTGTGCCGGCCACCTTGTGGTAAGTGAAATTGACAAAATCCATTTCCAACTGGTAGTGGCCGGCGTCCACCGTATAAGGCGACTCGGTTGCGTCCGGCCGGTCGGGGCTTAAATCGCGCATCAAATTTTCCGGCACGGGATGGAAAAGGTTGCAGCCGCTCTTGTCCGGTGGAACGGAATTGGTTTCCTGCGCCGGCGCGCGGAACACCGGCACGCTCACCAAATCAACGACCAGAACCCAGCCGGCCGTTTTTAGCCTAAACAAAAACATGTAGCCTTGGTTACATTACAAAACGCCAATTGTCAATCAACATGTAGCTTCGGTTACAAATTAAAACCTCGACTAATGGATTGGCCCGGTCTTTACTTTTCCCGGTTATGCCGCATCCCGTCCACAAATCATCCGGCGCGCCCCGCGCCGCGCGCCCGCCGGCGCCACAGGCCGAAAACTTCCGCCGTTCGCGCCGCGATCGCGCCACGGAAGTTGTGCAGGATTACGTCGAAGCCATCGCCGATTTGGCGGCTGCCCTGGGCGAAGCGCGCGTGGTGGACCTGGCGCGCCGGCTGGGGGTGACGCACGTGACGGTCAACCGGACCCTCTCCCGGCTGCGACAGGCCGGATACGTGAACAGCAAGCCTTACCGGTCCATTTTTCTAACCGAAGCCGGACACCGGCTGGCCAAGGAATGCAAACGGCGGCACGAAACGGTGGTGGCTTTTTTACGTTCGCTCGGCATCTCGGAGAAGGCGTCCGAGATGGATGCCGAGGGGATTGAACATCATGTCAGCCCCGAAACTCTGGCCGCCTTTGAGCGGCGTCTGAAAAAACGCTGATGCGACCGCGGGATGTTCAGCAAATCGGCAATGAACTGGCCATCAAATGGGAAGATGGCGGTGAGAGTTTCATTTCTCTAAAAGCATTGCGGCAATGCTGCCCCTGCGCTGACTGCAAGGGCGAGTCGGACATTTTGGGGAACGTTTACAAAAATCCCGGGCGGCCCTTGACGCCATCGGCGTTCCAGTTGGTTCGGTTCTCCAGCGTGGGCGGTTATGCCATTCAGCCGGTTTGGGCGGATGGACACGCGACGGGGATTTATTCCTTTGATTATTTGAGAAGAGTGGCGGTCGAAAGTTCGACTGATTGAAAAAGAAACGGCGCGCCCAGTTGAGCGCGCCTTAAATTGAACTGCGATTTTTATTGGAGAATCTGCACCCGATAGAACCGTGCCTGAGTGGTGGAAGTGTCGTCAAATTCCATATCCATACCGGTGCCGGTGTTGGTGGAGATGGCCGTCCAACTGCCTGGGAAGAGACTGCTGGAACGGAGGATGACATATTGTTTGCCGCTGACCGTCGGCCAGTGAATGGCGGCGGTTGCCCCGGTGGGGATTGGCATCTTGGGATTCAAGCTCGGGAAATCATTGGGCGTGTTGGGGTCAACGCCAGCGACATATTTCTCCCAGTTGTCAACACCATCACCCGAGGGACAGGCATTGGACACGGAGAGCAGATTGTAAATGGTGCCAAACCAGCGCAACCGCCAGGAATCCGGGATGCCGTCGTTGTAATAGGAATTGGTGCGGCTGGAGAGTGTAACCAAACCCGTCAGCGTCTGTTTGGGGAACGACGCGAGGCCGTTCGGCGAGGCCGAGGCATGATCGAAATGAACGGCATAGGCGGACAGGCTGACCGCATTGTTCGGGATGGTGACCGTCAGCGTGCCGAGTGTGACATTGCTTGTAAGACCGGAATTGGTGCTATCCAGCCACGCGGCGGCGTAATTGTTGTTCCCGGTGGAATCCGTCAACGTGGGTGATCCCAGCGCCGGGTTGGGCGAGAACGAGACGGGCGTCGTCAGTGACGGTGAACCGTCTAGCGGGTCCACGGTCAGGTTGAGCATCAGCACCCGCAGCGGATACGCTCCAAAAATTTGCGCGGTGACGGGAATCTGAACTACTTGTCCCGCCGAACCTTGAATATCCGTAGCGGCGAAATTAACTTCAGGAGCATTCGTGGCAGGTGACAGTGACTGGGTTTGTGATTGGGCGCCACTCATGGATTGGATTTGCATTTCCATTTGCGGCGTCACGTTTGAAACGGTTTCCGCCACGCGCTGGCCGTTCAGCCAGAAACGATCGAACCAGCCCAGGCTCGGATCCAATGACCGGCGGAAGGTGACATAGACATCGCATACGTCCAGGTTGCCGTCGCCAAAGGCGATTTGATTGATCGTCGAATCATTAGCGCTGAACAATTGGTTTTCCTGAGCGACTGTCAGGGGACCGGCGTTGGTATAAATACCAGAACCGTTATTCACACCAAAACCACCGCAGGAATCCATGGCGTCAAAGAAATCGCTGCCAGGGGCTTGAAAGGCTGGAGAATTAAGCTGGTAAATGGCCGCTTCAAACACCTGTTCCACATCGGCGTTATCCAGATTGGTGTCGCCGAAATCGCCGGCGTTGAACCAACGGAATGGATAGGCATCGCCGACAAGGTATTTGAGCTGGCCGACGGTGACAATTTTGATGGCATTGATGGCGCCAGCGTACAATGAACCGTTGGTCGGCGTGGCGATGTAGACATCGGAGCCGGGCGCGCCAATGCCATCCGAAGTTGCGGACGGGCGACCAATCTGGATTTGATAAGTTTGGCCGTTTGTCGCGGCGCCTGGAATCACAAACTGATAGCCGCCAACGATAACCCCATTGGGATCTTGAGAGTTGGGAAACAGATCGTCGTGCGCAATGGAATAAGTAATAAGCGTCTGTGACAGTGTGTTATAAAGGTTGGTTTGCGTATAGCGTTCCAGCCAACCCACGCCAAGGAGATTGAGATTCGTGTTTACGGTGGTCAAATTGACAAAAGGCAACCCATCATAAGTAATGATCTGGCTTGGCGGCGGTGGATTGACCGCGTAAGCCGAAAACATAAGCGGCGGAATGGATTGATACAAAACCGGAGTGGTACCCGGAATGGGCTCCATCAGCATGGACTGAAAACCAAATGCGCCCGGTGTGATTGACGGGCCGGCATTGGTACCGGCATTGGTAACGGTCATATTAAATTGAAGGCTGTACATCACTGGATTGGACAGAGTCGTCAAAGTGACCGGAGCGTAAAACGTCTGGCCGGGCGAACCGACAAAAGCACTGGAAGCTTCGCCGGAGGCGAAACCGAAGCTGATGGTGTTGGCCATGAAGTTGGCTGCCGTGAAAACATTGGAAACAATGCTGCTGGGCTGGTAATTGGCTTTGAAGCCGCGGATTTTAAACGTCAAATTAGTACCGCTTGGAATTTGCAGCGACAGCGTTGCGTTGCTCGAAATCGGACCCATGCTGGTGCCGGAACCGTCATTGGTGGGATCGGTGCCATCCGTGGTGTACCACATCTGTGCGTTGGCGGTTATATCGTTGACTGTGAATTGGGCGGCGTTATTCCCTACAATCTGCGGGTTGGCCGTGACAAATTGGAACCGAGCTGAAACAACCGAACTGTTGGGACTGCCGTCACTTTTTTCGCTGATGGCCTTGATAGTCAGGTCCGGCAAAGTTTGCGCGACGGCATAAGCACTGGCTTGGCTGGGAGAAAGCCCGTCCTGGTAGCCGGGGGGAGCCGAATTGTCGGCGGATGTTGGATCGGGAATTGTGTTGGTGCTGCCCGAAGGTGGTGTGTTCCCATAGGTATAATACGTCAGTGCTCCATACTCGCTCTCAATGACAATCAGCACGTCATTGTTTAAGACCAGTGACGAAACGGGGTGAAATACTGATGTGTACGCAATCGGCGTGGATGTGGCCGGAAAATCTACATAGCCGATTTGCGGGCTGGTAACCGCCGGCAACGGCGGAGTGGCGCTGACTTCAGCCGAGTTTGGACTTTCACCCCCGGCATTGACGGCTGAAACGACATAATAATAGGTCGTCCCGTTGCTCACACTCGTATCGGTGTAACTCGTGCTGGTCGCGCTGGCGATGGTGGTTTCGGTGCCGCTGGATTGAGAGCGTTTCACGTTGTAACTGGTCGCGCCGGCAACCGTTGACCAAGTCAAACTGACCTGTCCGTAATTTGTGGTGACGGTCAAGATGGTGGGTGCTGCGGGGGCCCAAGGCAGTGGTGGCGTCAGCCCTCCCGTGACTTCGCGGATGATGTGATAATAATCTTCGGTAACGTAGCCATTGCCGTTGCCGTCAACCACCACGCCTGCGGGCAGACGCGCTTCCACGCTGCCTTCAATGTCGTAATTCTGGGAGGGCGGCCCGTAAACCACAGTGCCGTCATACCAGCCAGGATAAGTGCCCGGACCCGTGACCCAATAATTGGAATCAACACCGTAAAGGTTGGTGACGGTGCCGAGCGAGTTCACGACTTTGACGCGGTTGTTGCCGTAGTCGGCCACCACCAAACTCCCATTGCCCACTTCAGCCAGGCCGTAAGGTTGAAGGAATTGGGAAACCGTTTTGGGCCCGAAATGGTCGCCCGCTCCGTTGAAGCCGGTGATGTTGGTCACCATTCCGCTGGAGGGGTCAATCGTGCAAATCCCGTTGCGACCGGCGTCGCAGACGGCAATTTGCCCGTTGTGCATCACAACCACGCCGGCGAGCGAGGCGCCCGCGTTGGTGATGGTGGCGACAGTGGCCACGACGCCTGGCGCGGTGATTCTAAACAATTGGTTGCTGGCGGTGACGTAAATGTCATCAACGGAGTCCAGCGCGATGCCGGCGGCATTGGTCAGGGAAGTTGCATTGGTGGCCACTACGTCTCCGAAAGGATCAAATTCGAGCACCGTTCCATTGGTGCCCTTGCCGCGGTTCAGAACGAAGACATTGTCCGCGCTGTCCACCGCGACGCCCACCGGCTGATTGATCAGGTTGGTGGTAAACGTGTACGTGTTGCCGCCGAGCAGGTCCACCTCACGAATGGCATTGTTATCCCGATCGGCCACATACAAATACTCGCCGGATTCGTCCAGGGCGAGTCCGATGGGCGTGTGAAACTGTGCGACATCTTTTGTATTGCCATCCTCGTAGCCATAATAGTTAGGACTGCCCTGGTAAGGGCCGCCGCCCAAAGTGGCCACCGTGGTCGCCGACACTTGGATGGATATTAGCAGCCCTGCCGCCATCGCAGCGTGCCCCAATACCGCTGGCCATTTCAGCCACGGATATTTGAAAAGGATCGTTTTCATGATGTGTCTTGGGATGGATGTGGGTCTAGTTCGCGTGTTAGTATCCGGGTATTGGAGCCGACGGTTTAGATTCCAGGACCGGGGACGCGGCGGGGGTTGTTGTGTTATTTTGGGAGTCTTGATTGACGACGTTCATATAGGGATCGGTTTCCCGAGGATTGCTCCAGTCATAAGGTTTGGCGCTGTCCCACGCGCTTTGGGGACGGAGTGATGGTTTGGGCAAGAAGTCAGGACTGGACTGCAAGAAACCTGTTTTGCTGGACTGGAAGTCGTTGTCTTTGACAATTGTTGGAGTTAGAAAAATAAGCAGATTGTCTTTTTCGAGACTTTTGTTTTCAGACCGGAAAGCATATCCCAAAACCGGAATGTCACCCAAAATCGGCACCTTCGTGTAGTTGTTTGCGGTGTTGTCCTTGATAAAGCCGCCCATAACGAGCGTGTCCGCATTGGGAATCAAGACCTGGGTGGTAACTTTGCGCAAGTCATATTCGTCCGCCTGGTTTTCCACACCGGCAACGATTCTGGTGATGGTGCCAAAATCACTGGAGACTTCCGGCGCAACGTTGAGCCAGATGTAATCGTTGGCGGAAATGCGCGGGGTCACATCCAGGATCGTACCCAAATTGGTATAGGCCACTTGAGAACCGCCGGGCGAACCTTGGGTGCCGGCAGTGGTGTTGAAGATCGGTTCGGCCCGGGTTACTTCAATGTGCGCGGATTCGTTGTCCAACGTCACCACGCGCGGGGTGGCGATGGTTTGGGCGTCAGAGTCCGAGTTTAAGAATGAAAGGACAGCTTTTAACCCATCCGCATTAAGAAATGCCGTTGAGGGCGAGAAACCACTGGCGGTGCTCAGCGACAAGCCACCGTTACCGAGGGCGTAATTCAAAACGCTGGACACGGGGTTGCCGGGGGTGCTGGCGGTCACCTCGCGCCCGCCGGGATAAGTGGTGGTGGTGGAGGTAGCGGGAGCGGGTGTATTGACAGTGGTATTGCCGGACAGTGTGCCGTTGCCAAAGCTGATGTTCTGCCCCTGGAGAGTACCCGACCAGTCAACGCCTTTGCTGGTACTGGGCGAGCTGGAAACTTCCATAAAACGGGTCTCAATCAAAACCTGGCGGGTGGGTTTGTCGAGTTGATCCACCAACGTGTCCACGGCGTCTTGTTCGCTTTCAGTGGCAACCACAATCAATTGACTGGTGCGCGTGTCGGGCACCACCCGGCTGCGTTTGTCGGTCAGCGCGCTATCAACGGCGATCACCATGTTGGAGACACTGGCGTATTTAAGCTGAACGACCCGCGTGATGAGTGGCGGCGGCGCGTTGGGATTTCTAATGGTGATGCGATCAATTTTGGTCTTTGGGTCCACGACGAGTTGGAGGTTGTAATTATCCAGCATCGCCAACAGCGCCTGACGGGCGGAGACATTTTCCCAACGGACGGAAATCGTCGGTTCCGGCTTGATCTGCCCATTTTGGTCGGGCTGGCCGTAACCAATTTTCGGGTCGAGGAGGTAATTGATGCCGGCCAGACGGGCCAGATTTTCGATGGCAGTCGTGATCGGCACATCTTGAAATTGAATGGGCAGCACGGTCGGGGACGCCGCGGCTGACGGATTGGCGCTGGCAGCGGCGGCTTCATTGGTGTTCTCCAAACTCGTAGCGGTCATTGCCGGTGCATTGCTGGCGGTGGCACCGGTGGTTTCGGTGCTGTTGGTCGCGCCGGGGAATTCGTTGGTGCCGGCAACGGGCGTCACTGCCACGTTGGTGGCAACAACTGCCGTGGTTTCGGCAGCGGCGGCGGAACCGGCGGGCTGGGTGGCGGGAACGGCCTCATTCATCGCGGGTTCATTTGTCGCGACACTGTTGGTATCAGTTTGAGACATAGCCCACCATTGCGAGACAAGCCCCACACACAGCGTGGCAATTAGCATTTTCGATTTCATATTGTTTGGTTTTATTGGTTTTTTGGTCCAATGGGGCACAATCTAGCAGATACTGAGCCAACCCTGCGAATGTCTCGGACTTTTGGTTCCGGCGCCATTGCCAGCCCTGTCCGTCAATCCAATTAAGAAATCAGTCCCCGGCAGGCCCTGGCTAAATATTCACAACGCAGGAATGAACACTCTTCCCTGCTTTTGGAAGGGTCGAATCCAAGATGGTCGCTTCGCCCAACCCTGGGCTGAAGGATTTGAATCCCGTTGGGATCCGAGCGCCAGAGGCGCGGCATCATGGTAGAATGCCAATGTACAAAATGACCCAGTTCCGGCAGGAACGAAATACTCTGAAGCTGCCGCTCCTGACGGAGCTGGGAAATTTTTGCGGCGGGTTTCTACAATTCTACAAGATGGCGCGCCTACGGCGCTTGGGAATTCGAGCTATTGCTCGGCCAGTGAGGCGGGAAGTCTTTGTGCCTCCAATCTTACCCACTCTGTTCCGCGAACAGCGATGACAAGATTCCCGTTGTTGTTCTCAAATGAGACCTCTGCGGTTTCCCGTGTCTCTGGGTCATATATTTTTCCTCACCTTCGCCGCGACTTTCAAACGCAGTGCATTCAATCGGATGAAGCCGGTGGCGTCGTCCTGGTTGTACGCCTTGGTCGGATCGGCTTCCATCGTGGCGATGTGCGGATTGTACAGGCTCACCGGGCTCTTGCGGCCGGCGACCATGATGTTGCCCTTGTACAGCTTCACCCGCACGGTGCCGGTCACGTTTTTCTGGCTCTCGGTCACCAGCGCCTGTAGCGCCAGCCGTTCCGGCGCAAACCAGTAGCCATAATAGACCAGCTCCGCGTACCGCGGAATCAGCGAGTCCCGCAAATGCATGACCTCCCGGTCCATAGTAAGGCTTTCCATCTGCCGATGCGCAAAATGCAGGATGGCGCCGCCGGGTGTTTCGTACACGCCCCGCGATTTCATGCCCACGTACCGGTTCTCCACCATGTCCACCCGGCCCACGCCGTGTTTGCCGCCGATTTTGTTCAGCGCCTGCATCACGCCGAGCGGGGACAGTTTTTTGCCGTTCACCGCCACGCAATTGCCCTTCACAAAACCCAGCGTCACGAATTCCGGTTTGTTCGGCGCGTCTTCGGGGAACACGGACAACGTGGTGAATGGGCCGCGATATTTTTTGTCGCTCGCGTCCAGCCACGGGTCTTCGAGAATACCCGCTTCGTAGGAGATGTGCAGCAGGTTCCGGTCGCTGGAGAACGGTTTCTTCGCGCTGGCCTGGACGGGAATCCGGTGCCGGGCGCAGTAATCAATCATCTCCTGCCGTCCGGGAAAATCGGTGCGATACCGCGCATCCCGCCACGGGGCGATCACCTGCAAATCCGGCGACAGCGCGGCGGCGGCCAGTTCGAACCGCACCTGGTCGTTGCCCTTGCCGGTGGCGCCGTGGGCGATGGCGTCGGCCTTTTCCTTTTTAGCCACGGCAATCATGCCCTTGGCGATGAGCGGCCGGGCGATGCTGGTGCCGAGCAAATACTGGCTTTCGTAAATCGCGCCGGCCTGGATCATCGGATAGATGAAGTCGCGGGCGAATTCCGCCTGCATATCCGCGATGTAGATTTTGGCCGCGCCGGTTTTCTTCGCCTTCGCCTCGAGGCCGCGTAATTCCTCCGCCTGCCCGATGTTCGCGCAAAAGGCGATCATCTCGGCGTCATAGGTTTCCTTGAGCCACGACAGCAGCACCGAGGTGTCGAGGCCGCCCGAATATGCCAGTACAATTTTCATAAGCGGACATTAAACCGCCAAGACGCCAAGAACGCAAAGTGGAAATGACCGTCAACCCGCGCAATCAATTGGAACCCGGCGCCGTTTGTTGCAGGCGTTTGAGGTCTGCCAGCGCCAAAGGGTCACTGAGATCGTCACCACCATCAAACCAGGTTGAGGTGGGTTCCCCACTTTTCCAATGCCAGTATTCCGTATGGGAATCGGCGAAGGTAAGAACCGTGCCGTTCTGGTGCCGCCAGGCGGGAATGTTGAGCCAGTTGTTGACGGTGGGAGAATAAAGAAAATGACCGTCGTCAATGGTCAGATCATCCTCGTCAATAAACGTGAGGGTTTTGGACGGACTCCGAATCTGGCCCGATTGGATCAGGGGTTGAACACCGTAGTTGGTGTCATCAATGCCGCCGTGCATGTAGCCGCTCAAGGAAAAGCTGCGGAGCCGGAGAGTGCCGGTGCCTTTGACCAAACTGCGGTCCGCCGGGCAATGATACACCTTGATGGTCTTCACATACGGGTATATGGTTCCGCGGGTGATCGTCGCCGGGTCGGCATCCACAGCGCAGTTGCCGGTGACCCAGGAATTCGTCGCGCTTTGGGGTATTCCACCGCCGGAAGTATATACCTCGTTTAACGCCAGCATGCCTTTGTTGTCACCGGCATATATCTCCCAAGCCAGACCCAGCTGCCTTTGGTTGTTCAGGCAGGTAATCCGCCAGGCGCGCTCCTTGGCCTTGGCCAACGCCGGCAACAGCAGCGCCGCCAGAATTCCGATAATGGCGATGACCACCAGCAACTCCATCAATGTGAAACCATGTCTGGTTTCCATGCTCATAAGACACCACTACAACGGATTCGTTTCATGCTAACAACTTAATTTCAACCCAAAAACGAGCCTGGCAGTTCAAGATGAATTCCCTTTGCCCGGTTTGCGACCGGTCCGTCAGGACGCCCCAAACGCAAAGGGGAAATCACCGCGGCAATCAATTTGAGACGACTGCCGTCTGTTGCAGGCGCGCGATGTCCTGAAGCGCCAGAGGGTCGGTGGGCGAGCCGCCGTCGAAGTAGGTGGTGGTGGGACGCGCACTCCGCCATTTCCAGTATTCCGCGTGGGCGTCGGCGAACGAAAGCGTCGCCCCGTTCTGATGCGACCAGGTCGGAATGTTTAACCAGTTGTTGATCGTAGGTGAGTAAAGAAAATGCCCGTCGTCAATCGTTGAATAGTCTTCTTCCAGAAACGTAAGCGACTTGGACGGATTCCGGATTTGACTCATTTGGCACACCGGCAGGACACCGTAATTTGTGTCCGCCGGCGGTCCGCTCATATAACCACTCAAGGAATAGGTGCGTAACATCGGGACGCTCGTGGCCAAAACCAGGGTGTGACTGGCCGGACACCGGTAGGATTTGATATTTTTCACATACGGATAAATCGAGCCGTCGGTGATGGTCGTGGTGTTCGTATCCAAATCAGCATTGCCGGTGACCCACGAGTTGGATGTGCTTTCAGCCACAGACGGCGAACGAAAATCCGAGTCATTGAGCGCCAAACCGCCCCGCTTGTCGTCCGCGTACATCTGCCAGCCCAGATCGAGCTGTTTTTGATTGTTCAAGCAACTGACCCGCAGGGCCCTCTCTTTTGCCATGGACAGGACCGGCAGCAACAACGCCGCCAGAATCCCGATGATGGCGATGACGACCAGCAATTCCATCAAGGTGAATCCCCGCCGGGAATCCACTTCTGACCAGCCACCGTCGCTGCCTACCCGTTTCATAGTTTTCCGCGGTAAGTTGCTTGGTTCAAAATTTCATTTCCCATCCACCAGCGCAAGCCGGACTTTTCGGTTGAATTGCGATGTCATGGTCTGTGCCCGGGTGGTGACTTTCAGCGACAGATTCTGATCGTTATTCACTTCTACGATCATGCCCAACGTCGGATCATACCAAAATTCGCCCGAGATGTTCCCCTTCGTGATTTCAACCGCCATGCCGGTTGCTGTGGAAATGCTTTTAGTCGAAATACTACCCTCCTCCTCAACATGCGCGCATTTGCGGCCGCCATGCTGCTCCCAATTCTTGAAGGTATATTTAAGATCCAAAGTCAAAACGCCGATAGGGCTGGATACGTCTTTTTTCGACATCCAACTATCGCCAATGGCTACCATGCGGTTCGGCATGGCATCAGCGAATGAACCATATTGCTTAAGGGTGTCCTCGTTGTACATTTGTTTGAGCATGGTTTGCACCTGCGGGTTTCCGATCGCGGCAATACGCTTTGTCAATTCGTCCACGCCTTCCATTTTTTCAACCTGGCCATTCGCGTCGGTGAAATATTGAATGGGGACGCCCACCATGGCGCGCAGTCCCGACGCGAACGGATTATTGGCGTCTTGCGCCGGACTTTGTGCGGAATCGAAGCTCAACACACTGCGGCCGCCTTGAGAGACATTCACCGTTTCGTTCCAAAATGTCAGTTCCAGTTGCCGACCGCCATTATCGAGTTCCTTCAGCGCCGAAAAGCTAAAATCCTGATTAATATTCACATCTTGCATGACGGGCTGCGACTGACCGGGCACATCCGTTTTGGTGGTTTGATCCATTTCGAAGTGCATGGGATATTCCTTGCCGACCGTCCATTTGATGTTCATTTCCACCGGACCGTTGGCTTCCTGCCCCATGGGCGTCCGGTGCTCTTTGATTTCTCTGACAGTGATGGTGGTGGTTCCGGCGGCAAGCAACACCACCGCACTGGTAACAATTGCCGTTTTTGCTTTGGTCCAGGCCATAAGTTTCAATGCTCCTTTTACCAGGGTCAGGGTTGAGGCTGTAGCCGCCGACCCTTTCGCGGCGGCAACAGCAGAGATGGTCAAACCAGCCGGCGCGGCCTGAACGGAATTGGCCGAAATGGCCCCGGCAATCGTCGCCGCCGAAAGCACAACGCTGCGTTTTGTGAAAAATTTCCGCAGCTTTTCCAGCGCCCGGTTCACGCGCATTTTGGCCGCACTTTCACTCGCGCCCAGGGCTTTGCCGACTTCATCCAAATTTTTGTTTTCGAAGAACCGGAGCACGATGGCGTTCCGATCCTTTTCGCCGAGGCCCGCCATTGCCAAGTCGAGGAGCGGCGCGATCTGGGGCCAGACTTCGGGTTCCGGTTCGTTCAAAAGCGATTGCATGTAAGCCTCCTGTTCGCGGCGTTGGCGGCGGATTTCTGCCCGTAAATAGTTCGCCGCGGTCAGCCGCGCCGTTTGATACAGCCAGCCGGAAAGAATGGTACGGCTGGATAATCCCCGCGCTTTCTTCGCCAGAATGATGAAAACGGCCTGTGTGATTTCCTCGGCGGCGTGCGCGTTGCCAACGCTGCGCCACGCGGTGGAATACACCAGGTTGACATGTTTCTCCGCCAGCGCCGCAAAAGCGGATTCAGAGTTGTCGTTGGCGTATTGCCGCAGCAAGGCGATGTCATCTGATTCCAGCATTACCTATAAATGTCCGCTGACGGAAAAAAGGGAACAAAAATTTTGTGGAAAACATTCAACAACCAACATCCAATGATTTCCCAAACGCCGACAAATGGATGTTGAGCGTTGGATGTTCGATGTTCGATGTTCAATTCTCCCTTTGTCGCGCCGCGATGTTTAGCGGCTCGATATGCACGAGCACGTCGTTGACGGAAGGCATGGTGCCGCGGATTTTATCCTTCACGGCGTGGGCGATTTCGTGCGAGTGCAGCACGGTCATCTGCGGGTCCACCTCCACGTGCATGTCCACAAAATACTGATAGCCCACCTTGCGCACGATGCACTTTTCCACGCGATCCACGCCGGGCGTGGCGGTCGCAATCCGGCGGATTTGGTCAATAATTTCGCGGCTGGGCGCGGCGTCCATGAGTTCGCTGAGCGCCGGCCGAAGCAAATGCCAGCCGTTCCACGCGATGACCCCCGCCGCCGCAATCGCCGCCACGTCGTCGGCGGCCTCAAATCCCTTGCCGCCGATGAGCGACACGCTGATGCCGATGCCCGCGGCCACGGACGTGATGGCATCGCTGCGATGATGCCAGGCGTCGGTATTGACCGCCGAACTGTCCACGGCCTTGCCCTCGTGCGAAACAAACCGGAACAGGCCCTCCTTCACGGCCACGACCGCCACCAGCACGATGAGCGTGAACGGGGCGGGCGGCCGGTGCGGTTCTGTGATTTCGCCAAACGCCGTGAGCACGATCCACAATGCCGCCCCCAACAGCATCGCGGCCACGATGGCGGAGGCTATCGGCTCGGCCTTGCCGTGGCCGTAGGGATGGTCTTCATCCGCCGGGGCCGCCGCCACGACCAACCCGCGCCACACGATGAGCGAACTGAAAATGTCGGCGAAGGATTCGACGGCATCCGCGACGAGCGCGTGGGAATGGCCGATGATGCCGGCGGCGAGTTTCGAGCCTGACAACACGACGTTGACCGCCATGCCTGCAAAGGTGGCGCGGAGGCCGCGTTGGAGGCGGTTCAGTGACACAGGTGGAAGTTAATCAACGTTTGTCATGAAGGGCAACGCTTCGTCGTTGCCCAAATCAACCAGGGCACTGACGAAGCAGTGCTTTCCCTCAAATCAGGTGGCAAAACATCCCGTCGCGCAGCTTCGGCTCAAACCACGTGCTTTTCGGCGGCAGGACGTCCCCCGCGTCGCTGATGGCCATTAAAGTCTCGATGCTCAGGGGAAACATGGAAAAGGCGCAGGCGCAGTCGCCGCGGTTCACCAGCTTTTCCAGTTCCTCCGTGCCGCGGATGCCGCCGACGAAATGGATGCGCTGGTCCGTGCGCGGATCGTCAATGCCGAAAACCGGCTCGAGCACGTGTTTTTGCAGCAAGGTCACGTCGAGCAATTCCCGGGCGGCGCGCGCCGCCAGCACGTTATGGCGGAACCCCAGGGTGTGCCAGTTACCGGCCAGATAAAGGCCGAGTTCATGTTCGCGCGTGGGCGCGGCCGTGCCGTGAGGGTCAATGGCGAAAACCGTGCCGAGCATTTCCAGCAATTGCTCCGGCGTCCAGCCATTCAAATCCTTCAACACACGGTTATACGGCAAAACTTGCATCTGGTTATGTGGAAAAATCACGGCCAGAAATCGCCCGCTCTGCCCCGCGCCCTGGCGCGATTCATAGACGCGTGAGGCCGCCGCGCTGCGATGATGGCCGTCCGCGATGTACAGGTTGGGAATCCGCGCAAATTGCGTTTCGACGAATTTGACATCGTGCGGGTCCTGAATCGTCCACGATACGTGCCGCACACCGTCCTTGGCCGTGAAATCAATCTCCGGCTTGCCAGAAGCTTTTTTGGCAACGAACTCGTCGAGACTATGGACGGCGGGGTAGGTCAAAAACACCGGGCTGGTCTGCGCATTCAAGATTTCGATGTGCCGCACACGGTCGTTTTCCTTGTCCACGCGCGTCTGCTCGTGTCTCCGGATGACGCCGCGCTGATATTCCATGCAGCTCGCAGCCGCAACGAGGCCGGTCTGCGCGTGCGCACCCATGATTTGCCGGTACAAATAAAAGCACGGCTGCGCATCCGGTCTGAGAACGCCGTCCCGGATGAGCTTTTGAAAATTCTCCCCGCCCTGCGCATACACTTCCGGCGCGTGCGGGTCCGTTCCCGGCGGCAGATCAATTTCCGGTTTGCTGACGTGTAGAAAGCTGAATGGGTTGCCGGCGGCAATGGCGCGCGCCTCGTCTGACGACATCACGTCGTAGGGCAGTTCGCAGATTTGCGAGGCCAGTTCCGGTTTGGGCCGCAGCGCGGCAAATGGTTTGACCAAAGCCATAATTGCGGCGCGAAGATACGGGCAATTCCCATTCGAGGCACGCCGAAACTGCGGAAATAGTGCTTGCCACGGCGGGTTTCACGGGTAAGCTTTGGGGCTCTTTAATTGGAATTTTATGGCACGCATTTGTGAATTGACCGGCAAACGCCCGATGAAGGGCAGCATCATCTGGCGCACTGGCAAAGCCAAGAAACAGGGCGGCATCGGCACGCACATCACCGCCATCACCAAGCGCAAGTTCCTGCCGAACTTGCAGCGCGTGAAGGCCCAATTGCCCAACGGCGAAGTGCGCTACATCCGCGTCTCCGCCAGCGCCATCAAAAAGGGCCTCGTCGTCAAGGCGCCAAAACGCAATTGGAAGAAGCCGGAAGCAGCAAAGGCGTGATTTAACACAAAGGCGCAAAGACGCGGAAAGATTTCTGTTTCCGCGTTTTTTATTTCCCCTTGGTACCGGTTCATCGTCGCGCGTTTGAGTTCCCGCGTCGGACTCGCGCTGCTTCAAATCCTCACGTTTGTCGAACTGCTGTTTGCCCTTGGCCGACGGCGAGCGACGACCTTTACCTTTCCGTTCTTCCAATAAAACGCCAGCGGCACCAGCGCATTGCCCTTGACCGAGGCCAGGCCGAACAATTTCCGGATCTCCGACCGGTGCAGGAGCAATTTGCGCGGGCCTTGGGCTGATGATTCTGAAGGTTGCCGTGCGAGTATTCGTCTATGTGCGCGTTGTAAAGCCAGACCTCGTCCTTTTCCACGCGCGCGAAGGCGTCGGCGATCTGTCCCTTGCCCGCGCGCAGCGATTTGACCTCCGTGCCGTGCAACACGATGCCCGCCTCGAACGTTTCGAGGATGTGATAATCGCGCCGCGCCTTGTGATTGGTCACGATGTCGGCCATGAATTTCATTTTATCCGCAGATTACGCAAATTTCACAGATTAAAATTGTTCACAAAAAGCAAAAAGCCCGCGGTAAGGCGGGCTTGATCTGCGAAAATCCGCGCAATCTGCGGACAACCCTTTACCGTTTGCGGCGTTTCTTGGTTTGCGGGCGTTCCAACTCGACCAGTTCGGGCAGTTCCCAGCCGATTTTCTCCTCAAGAATTTCGCGCAGCGCAATGTCCGCCACCCCGAGATTCGTCGCGTGGTCAACCAGCGGACGGCTCAGGCCGCCGCCGCCGGAGTTGAGCTGGCGGACACGGCGCGAAATGAGGTTCACCAGCACATTGGGGTTGCCGACTTTTTCGGCGGCTTTCTTGCAAAGTTCAGCGTTCACAATTTTGGTCGAGAAAACGAGCGGAACAGTCTATCCGCTCCACCCATAGATGCAATAAGAAAATTTGACCTTTCTGGGAAAACGGATTTGACGCCATTTTAGGAACAAATCGAATGAAATGGAGCGAATGATGAAAGCGCTCGTTACTTCCCACGGATATGGCAACTTCGTCGCTTCCCTGTTTTGGGCACTGACGAAGCAATGCCCTCCAGCGTGTTGGTGTGGCGGCTTTCGGCAGAAAGCCGCAGCTTGCACCGGCACGCCTTTTTTCTAAAATAATGGCGCATGTCCGCAAAGCCCCAATTCGATTTGCAAAAATTTCTCGCCTCGCGCACCCATACCGTCAACCGGGCGCTTGACCGATTTCTGCCGTCCGAAAAGACCAAGCCCGCGACCATCCACCAGGCGATGCGCTACTCGCTTTTCGCCGGCGGCAAACGGATGCGTCCGGCATTGTGTCTGGCCGCCGCCGAGGCCTGTGGCGGCAGCGATGCTGCCGCCCTGCCGCTCGCCTGCGCCGTAGAATGCATCCATACCTATTCGCTCATCCACGACGATTTGCCGGCGATGGACAACGACGATTTCCGCCGCGGCAAGCCCACCAACCACAAGGTCTTTGGCGAAGGCATCGCCGTGCTGGCAGGCGACGCGCTGTTGACGCAGGCGTTTGAGATTGCCGCGCAGGCCAAAGGCTGGCCGCGTTATCCGCACCGCGATTTGATTTTGGAAATCGCCAAGGCGTCCGGCTCGCTGCAACTCGTCGCCGGGCAGGTTGCGGATTTGGAAGGTGAAGGCAAAAAAATTTCCGCGAACGAACTGCGCTACATCCACGAGCGCAAGACCTCCGCGTTGCTATGCTGTTCCGTGCGGCTCGGCGGCATGAGCGCCAACTGCTCGCCCGTGCAACTCCGCGCGCTCACGGATTTTGGCTATCATGTCGGGTTGGCGTTCCAGGTGATTGACGACATCCTGGACGTGACGCAGACCAGCGAACAGCTCGGCAAGACGGCAGGCAAGGACACGGCGGCGCAAAAGGCGACCTATCCGGCGATTGTCGGTCTGGAAAAATCGCGAAGGATTGCGGAGCAACTGACAACCAAAGCCTTTGCCGCGTTGAAAACTTTTAAGGGTAAAGCCGTCGTGCTCGAAGCGTTGGCGGAATTTTTGCTGAAGCGGGACCGGTAATTCTGCAATTGTCTGCTACTTCAGTTTGTCGCCTGTGGCATTTTTAACCGGTAAAAAAGCGTGTCGCCGGTTATTGAATTGGTCATCCAAAACCTGCCATTAACAGAAAAAATAGGATTTGTTACCGTTACCCAATTCGCAAATAAAAGGTTCGTTGAGCTTTCGAGAGCGTAACCAGACAGCTGTGGCCAATTGAGTGTGATTTGATTGTTACTCGTCGCAATACAGCCTAGGCTTTTCCTTGAGCGTCTAGCAGTCACGTGCGGCTTTAAAATCTCGTCCGTTTTTCCAATTCCTTCACGCGCCGGTCAACGTCGCGCCGTTTGGTTTGGATAGTACGCGTCAGGCCAGACTTGCTCACTTCCCCGCCAGCCGTTTACCCTGCCTTGGTGCGGTTGTTTGACCGATATCTGTTGCGCGAACTGCTCACGCCGCTGGCGTATTGCCTGGGTGGCTTCCTGATTTTCTGGATTTCCTTCAGCCTGTTTACGCGGTTGGATGATTTGCAGGCGGCCAAACTGCATCTGCTGGATGTCATTGAATTGTGCGTCGCGTGGACGCCGGAATGTCTGGTGACCGTGCTGCCCATCGCACTCTTGCTGGCGCTGCTCTACTCGCTCACCCATCACGCGCGCCACAATGAAATCACCGCCCTGCGCGCCGCGGGGGTTAGCCTGTGGCGATTGTGTGTGCCTTATTTGCTCGTCGGCATCGCCGCCAGCGCCGCGTTGTTTGCGTTGAATGAAATTTGCGTGCCGCGCAGCACGGACTGGGCGGAACGGATTTTGAATCGTTATGTACACAAGGCGGACGACGCGGCAAAAATGGAAATGCAGGTGTTTCAAAATGACCGCGCCCATCGCAAGTGGTTGTTTGCAAATTTCAATTTCAACAAGGCCAAGCTGGCCGGCGTGCAGGTGAACTGGAACCCGCCGGAAGGTTTAAGCTGTCAATTGAATGCGGCGCGCGCGATCCGCACGAACGGCGTCTGGACATTCTACGATGTCAGCATGAAGGAAGTTGCGCCAGCGGGGGCGCAGCTTGTGTCATCGTTGCAAACCAACGTGCTGGCGATGCCGAAATTTGACGAAACGCCGGCGGAAATTGAGAACGAAATCCAGATGAATGAATATGAGAGCCTGCATTCGCACAAACTAAACATCCCGCTTTCGGTTCTTTGGGAGTACCTGTGGCGGCATCCAAATTTGCCGCCCGCCGAGGCGGCCAAATGGTGGACCAAGTTTTACGGGCGGCTGGCGGAGCCGTGGACGTGCTTGGTGGTGGTGCTCATCGCCATTCCCTTTGGCGTGGCGTCGGGCCGGCGAAATCTCTTTGTCGGCGTGGCGGGCAGCGTTTTCATCTGTTTTACTTTCTTTGTGCTCCAGCAGGTCGGGCTGGCGCTGGGCACGGGCGGTTATTTGCCCGCGTGGCTGGCGGCGTGGCTGCCAAACATGGCTTTTGCGGCAACTGGATTGTTGTTGATGGTGCGCGTCCGATGAATTTAATGACTTGTGAATGAAGAACTTGCAAAACTTACATTGCGATACGAGCGGTTGAATCTGCTCTATCAGGTGAGCAACGTCATCCACTCGACGCTGGATTCGCAGGAGGCGTTGCAGTTGATTGTGAGCGAG
Organism: uncultured Verrucomicrobiae bacterium; assembly: GCA_963786375.1. GTDB lineage: Bacteria > Verrucomicrobiota > Verrucomicrobiia > Limisphaerales > UBA11358 > UBA11358. Next base: position 109,906 of record CAWAYP010000006.1, on the reverse strand, counting down.
GCCGTGCGCGTCATGCGCGCGTCCAGCGGTTCCGTGGTGCTTATCAATCCTACCTCAAGTTTTCTGGAAATTCATGCCGCACAAGGATTGCCTGCCAGCGCCGCGCGGCTGCAATTGCGGCTGGGCGAGGGCATCACCGGCTGGGTCGCGCGCCAAGGCAAACCCGCGCGCGTCGGCGACGTGACGCAGGATGCGCGGTATGTCGCCGCCCGGTCGGGCGTGCGCTCGGAGCTGGCGGTGCCGCTGGAAGTGGACGGCGAAACGCGCGGCGTGCTGAACGTGGATTCGGACCGGCTGGACGCCTTCAGCGTGGACGATCAGGAACTGTTGCAGGAATTGGCGGTCCAGGCGGCCAAGGTGATTCAAAACACCTGGCTCTACGAGCAATTGCGCTTGAAGGCGCGCCTGTTCGAATCGCTCGCCAGCGTGAGCCGCACCATCAATTCCACGTTGAACCTTGACGAGGCATTGCGCGTCATCACCCGCGAAGCGTGTGTGCTCATGCAGGCGCGCATGTGTTCGTTGATGATGCTCGATGAAAGCCGCGAGTGGCTTGATTTGCGCGCGAACTACGGCGCGGGCAAGGCTTATCTCAAAAAGCCGCGGTTGAGCGTCGAAGAGAGCGTTCTCGGCGTCGTCGTGCGCCGCAAAAAACCGTTGCAACTGGAAAACGTCCAGACCTCGAGCCGTTATCAAAACGTCGAGGTTGCGCGGCGCGAGGGTTTGGTTTCGCTGTTGAGCGTGCCGCTGCTGTTCGCCGGCCAGTCCATCGGCACTTTGAGTGTTTATACCGGTCGGCCTTATAATTTTTCCAACGAGGAAATCCGCATCCTGGGCGCGCTGGCGGAATTGTCGGGCATCGCCATTGAAAAAGCGCGACTTTACGAGCGCATCGTGGACGTGGAGGAACAATTGCGGCAAAACGAAAAACTGTCCGCGCTGGGCCTGCTGGCCGCCGAAGTCGCGCATGAAATCCGCAATCCGCTTACGGTGATGAAGCTGCTATATCATTCGCTGAATCTGAAGTTTCCCGACGGCGACCCGCGGGCAAAGGATGCCCGGCTGATTGACGCGAAAATCGAGCACTTGAACAAAATCGTGGAGCGGATCCTCGCTTTTACGCGCACGACCGAACCGCAACTGGCGCCGGTGAATCTGAACGAATTGATTGAGGAACTCGGCCTGCTCGTGCGCCACAAGCTGGCCAATCAGAATGTCAAATTGGCCGGTGAATTGTCACCGGATTTGCCAATGGTCATGGGTGACGCACCGCAACTGGAACAGGCGTTTTTGAATTTGATCCTCAACGCCGCCGAAGCCATGCCGGAAGGCGGCACGCTCACCATCAAATCCCGGGCCGTCCGGTTGCCGCGCGCCAGTGAAAGGCCAACACATGTTTCGCTGGAATTCAAGGACACGGGCAGAGGCATGAGCGAGGAATTGCAGAAGCGCGCCTTCACTGCGGTGCTCAGCACCACAAAATCGAAGGGCACTGGACTCGGCCTGGCCATCGTCGGCCGTATCATCGAAACGCATCGCGGCCACATCCGCATCAAATCCCGCCTCAAACACGGCACCAGCATCATCATCACGCTGCCGGTGTAGTAAGCGCACAGGCACGTCATCTGTTGCGGTTAAAAAGTGCTTCGGGTTTCCCGGCCTTTGCTCTCGCGGCAAAATGCCTGCGCTATTTTCTTGCCAGAAACAGCCATCAAATTTATTCAACCATATTGAAATAAATTTTATGAATTGCACAAAGTTGCAGTGGTGGGAGCAATTCCAAATGTATTACACTGAATTTCCCGACTTGGGTCTGGCGGTGGATTTGAGTCGCATGAGCGTGTCCGACGAATTTTTTGCGAGCATGGAACTGCGCGTAAAAAAGGCGCTGGCCGATATGGCGGCACTGGAAAAGGGTGCCATTGCCAACCCCGATGAAAACCGCATGGTTGGCCACTATTGGCTACGGAATCCCGCCCTCGCGCCGTCCCCGGAATTCCGCAAGGAAATTGAGGAAACCACCGCCCAAATCAAAGATTTTGCCACTAAAGTTCACGCGGGTAAAATCCGTGGCAAGGGCGGCGTGTTTAAAAATTATCTGCTGATTGGCATTGGCGGCTCTGCGCTCGGTCCTCAATTTTTAGCTAATACATTGGGGGATCCTCACTCGGACAAGCTCAAACCGCACTTTTTCGACAATACCGATCCTGACAGCATGAGCCGGGTTCTCGCAACGATTGGCAACGATTTAAGCCGGACGTTGTGCATCGTTATCTCCAAATCAGGAGGCACAAAGGAAACGCGAAACGGGATGCTTGTTGCCAAGGCGGCGTATGAACAAGCCGGTCTCGATTTTGGGTCACACACTGTTGCCGCCACCATGGCGCGAAGTGATCTTGATAAATTCGCAGACCAAAACAAGTGGTTGGCAAAGTTTCCGATGTGGGATCGGGTGGGAGGACGAACCAGCGAATTATCTGCGGCCGGTTTACTCCCAGCAGCGTTGCAAGGAATAGATATAGCAAATTTGCTATTAGGATGTTATGATATTGATAAGATAACGAGAAACACAAACGTTAAAGGAAACCTGACAATGCAGTTAACCTTGGCATGGTTTGAGTACGGTAACGATAAATGCATTAAGAATATGGTCGTTCTGCCGTACAAAGACCGTTTGGAACTATTCTTTAAGTATCTTCAACAACTCGTAACGGAATCATTGGGCAAGGAGCTGGATTTGAATCAGAATGTCGTCAATCAAGGGATTACCGTTCTTGGCAACAAAGGTTCCACAGACCAGCATTCGTACATACAGCAATTGAGGGATGGCTTAAACGATTTCTTTGTTGCTTTTATTGAGGTCTTGAAGGACGGTCATAGCACGGATCTGATGGTCGAGGATAAAGTAACGGCTGGAGATTTTCTTCACGGGTTCTATTTGGGCACACGACAGGCACTGGCCGAAAAGGATCGGGAAACACTGACAATTTGCTCGATGCAAAGTATGGCTTAATTTAACTCTCTCATGTTCGTCTATCCAAAACAGTACGACGTCATTGTTGTCGGAGCCGGTCATGCCGGGGTTGAAGCCGCATTAGCTGCCGCACGTATGGGCTGTCAAACACTCCTACTAACCATGAATGTTGATACAATTGGTCAGATGTCATGCAACCCGGCGATTGGAGGATTGGCTAAAGGGCATTTGGCCCGTGAAATTGATGCACTCGGCGGTGAGATGGGGAAGAACACCGACATGACCGGGCTTCAATTCCGAATGCTGAACACCAAAAATGGGCCAGCCGTTTGGGACCCGCGTGCTCAATGTGATAAAAAGGCCTATCAATTCCGGCTAAAATGGGTATGTGAGAGGGAATCCAATCTCGATGTCAGACAGGACCAATCGGCAAAAATCCTTCACAAACACGGCGAGGCATTTGGGGTGGAGACAACCATGCAAGTTCAATTTCACGGGAAAACCGTGGTGGTAACGACGGGTACTTTTCTAAGAGGCTTGATGCACATCGGGTCAAACCAACAAGCCGGTGGGCGTGCCGGTGACGTTTCCGCAATGAGCCTTTCGTCTTCGCTCCATGAACTCGGATTGGAGCTTGGCCGGTTTAAGACCGGAACCCCGCCGCGTTTGCTTCGTCGTTCAATTGATTTTTCAAAGACTGAGACACAGCCCGGTGATGAGCCAATTCCATACTTTACGTACTGGAAGGACGATTTGTTCCACATGGAACAAAATCATCAAAACCAGCCAGCAGGTGGAGCATCGAACGGGAAATACCCCCCTCGATCAATAATTGATCGAATCAATGGCCAAATGCCTTGTCATATCACATATACGACTTCAAAAACTGCTGAATTGATTCGAGAAAATCTACACAAATCTCCTTTGTATTCAGGTATCATTGAAGGTGTTGGGCCAAGATATTGCCCATCAATTGAAGATAAGATAGTGCGATTTAGCGATAAAGAACGGCATCAAATTTTTCTTGAGCCGGAAGGCATCGAGACGGATGAGGTTTACGTGAATGGCTTTTCAACCAGTCTTCCATTTGAGGTACAGGTTGAATTGGTTCGAACGATAATTGGGTGCGAAAACGCCGAGATTATGCGCCCCGCGTATGCTGTCGAATACGACCTCGTTTATCCGACACAACTGTTGCCGACACTAGAAACGAAAGTCTGCCGCAATCTATTCCTAGCAGGTCAAATAAATGGAACTTCAGGTTATGAAGAGGCTGGTGCTCAAGGTCTTATTGCCGGAGTAAATGCGGTAAGGCGGGTTAAAAAACTCGATCCCATCATTTTGCGGCGCGACCAAGCGTACATCGGCGTACTAATTGACGATTTGGTTACGAAAGGAACTGCCGAGCCTTATCGTATGTTCACTTCCCGGGCAGAGTATCGTCTTCTGCTGCGTCAAGATAATGCTGACTTGCGGCTTTCTGACATCGGCCATGAAATTGGCCTTCTACCTGATCGCAACTACAAGAAATTTCGCATCAAGCAACAAGTGATCGCCAATGAATTAAACAGGATTAACATAACTCGTTGTGGTTCTGATACTTTGTTTAAGATTTTGAGTCGGCCTGAAGTTGGCTACAAAGGTTTGCCAGGTCAAAACGAGACTTTGTCTGACGAAATAATTCAGCAAGTCGAAATTGCGGTTAAATACGCCGGATATATAGATCGCCAGGAACTGGAAGTTGAAAAATTCAAGAGCATGGAAGACAAGCGCATCCCTGACACGTTTGACTATTCCACAGTGCCAAGTCTTCGTCTGGAAGCTTCGCAAAAGCTTGCCCGCATTCGGCCAGCGACCATTGGTCAAGCCGCCCGCATCTCTGGAGTATCGCCCGCCGATATTGGAATTTTACTGGTTTGGTTGAAGCGTAATTCCACCACCAACCGGAAAGACGATACTGCACCAAGCGCATATGCCAACGGTCTTGGTGAAGTTGGACTTGAGGAATAGTGCGGGATTGGCTGTCCGACATGGATTCGAACCATAATTTAGACCGTTTTCATCATTGCTCATAATTGCCTTTCTCAAAACATGACTACCCAAGAGACTACGGCAATACCCGCATTATTGCAAGATTTCTTTCGCATCTGTGGGCAACTAGCAGTAGAAAAAGTTGTGTCGGTCGGTGTCAGACTTTGGGGCTGTGTCAGCGCTGTGTCAGGACTGATTCTGTGTCGGGGCTGTGTCCCAAAAGCCGTCCAGCCAGTCAAACGCGCGTCCTGCGAAGCCACGCGACGCAAGGCGGGCATCGTGGCAAGTGTCCGGGTGAGGTTTGGAATTTAGGGAATCTCTTTTTTCGCGGGCGGCGACCCGTCCCACGGGTGCCGGTGGGGAGGGGAAAACCGCGTCCGTTTTCCCGCACAGGGGAGGTTTTCAGAGAAAGAGCATTTTTCCGCTAGTAGTTCGGTAAAGGAAGGGAGCAGGCGATCAAGCGTTGACTCGGCCAGCGATTTTCTGAACACCCAATTCGACGGCAGCTTGAATCAAAACCTGAATCGAGGGATTGCACCCTTTGAAAACAACTTTCTTCAAAACTTTCACGCTGTGTTGCTCAATTAAGCCGGCAACCAGCGCGTTGATGAAAGAACTGTTCGCGTTGCGAACGCCCGTGAAGTCCAAAACGATTTGAGGACAAATCTCCACATAAGGCTCAATGCGCCCCATACGAAACTCGGCTGCTTTGGCACCGTCAGCCAAATGACTGCCGAAATGCTCGCGTATAGAAAGTTCCAAGTTCACGGGGAGAATCTAATCTCTTTGCCTGCCCGTTGCAAGAGGCCAGCGTTGGTTTTTGCCGCGTGCAACAGCGCGGCGTAATCACGCACATTTTGCTGGCGAAAAGTCAAGACTACCAGTGTGCCTTGATAGCGTGTGCCTTCTGGCAGATTTGTCGCTATGGGCTTCAGAGCATTACCAATTTGCAATACACCGCAACCGCTGACGATCATCAGCCAGCCTTTTGTCTGTCGCACCAATTCGGCAACTAGCGTCAGACCGACACCTTCATTCGCGGGGCTGCCTTTGGATGAGACAGTCGGTTCCAACGCCTTGCAAATTGCCTCTGCATCGGTCATTCCCCCACTCCACTTCAATCCAGCATCCTGAAAGCTTTTGAGGATGCCGCAACCATTATCTGCCAGCGCCAACCGCACAAAACCTTCCGTGCGGTTGACCTGCGCCGACACATAGCCAAGCCCATGACTGTGCTGGCGCACATTGTTTGCGATTTCCGTCAAAACATACCACGACAAATCATACAGGTCGCACATGGGGTGGCCATACTCCTCACCACCGGGAGCCAGACAGCCGGCCAAATCGGTCCCCATCACATCTATTTGGTGGTCAATGAAGCGAACCGGCACGAAACGGCCTGTCGCTTCATGCCGTTGAAATGTTTCTTGAAGCTCCACGCCGCAAGCTTTGAAAACATCCATCCGTTGCAAATAACCGAGGATTGAACAGGTTTTCAATCCTGCAAATGTCACTGGATGATGTTCGCGCCGCCAGCGGACGACAGTGGCCACCAACGCGACCAACCCAGCAGGCGTAACACGCCGCAAACCGGAAAAATCCAACACAACCTCCTCACCTACTGCCAGCGGTCTGCCCAGAATCGCCAGGAACGGCAGCAAGCCATTGGCGTTGATTTGTGCTGGCATCAAAATGTTCACAGACAAATTCTCCTGTGGATTGCGCTCTTTTCGCAAGGCTTAACTCATCAAACGTGAGAACACATGAACTTGCAAACGTTACTTACAAGTTGCCGCCGTGCTGGTGACGCAGCAACGCGGCTTCGACTGACGGCCAGTGAAACAGGATGCGACGCCCGCCCAGCCGCACATAGGGGATTTTGTTGGTCGTGCGCCAGTTGAACAAAGTGCGGCGGCTGATTGGCAACCGCGCTAGGAGTTGCTTTTCATCAATAAAAATTTGTTCGCCGCACACACCGTTTTCCTTTGCGTCCAAACTTGCGGGCTGCATGACACTTAAAAAATCTTTACGTTCACCATTCATACACTGGAGACTTTGTGCTAAACACTGACCGGGCGGGCGTGCCAGACACACGGGATGTGAAAAGCGGGACACGTTGTCGAAATTGAAAGTGTCCCCTCAATCTGTCCAATCGCATCCGCGAAGTGGGCAAATCGGCTCACACCTGATCCGCAGTGGACTGGCATTCGCACGGTTGCAACCTACCGGTTTTGGACGGGACAAGCCTTACTCCTCGTCAGAACGAGGTTTTTGCGTCCGCGAAACAGTCGCGGTGAATCCGCAATCTGTCCGGCTAAACGCCCGCGCCGATGTCCGCAGCCATGGGCAGGCCGTGTCCGATCCGGGGCCGTGTCCAGTCCGCAACCGGGCGTGTCCGCGTCCAGTCCGTGACCGCATCCACCTCCGTAAGCATTCCGTGGGCAGTCCATATCCGTGACCGTGACCGCGCCGCGAATGTCCGCATTCTGGCCGTAGGCCGTCCGTGTCCCGATACTTGGCTGGCCGGAAAATGTCCGCACACAGTCCACAGACTTGCCAGCGTCTGTCTGGCGGTTTGTCCGCTGAAATGTCCGGGTAGCATCCGGGCAACTGCCGAGAGTATTTAGCTAACGCAAATTTGACCTGTTTAGTTATCTGAAATACAATTCGTTTGGCCATTGGCCTAGAAAGCGAGGCTGTTTATGTTAGCCAAGTTTTTGAAAAACCGGAAACACCCCAAGACGGGGATAACCACAAGTCTCACGGTGAACCAAACGGTGGAATCAGGCAGAGACTTTTCGCTGTGAAAACGGCGTGTGGGTGCGTGGCAAGGCATGGTTTGCGCCTCTTAATCTCCACCCGTTAAGAGGCGCGTTTTTATTTTGGCCAACCGCTCGCCGCCTGCAACTACCATCGCAGTGCATCCGCGTTGAAACTGTGCGCGTGAATCAGGGGCGCGATTATGTGTCGCCGGTCGTCGCGTCAATCTATTGCTCGTCTCATCCAACTGCGCTCCAAATTGACACGCCGCCCGGCTCCGGGAGTTTTGCCTTTATGATTCTGCGCCCAGAGAATTGCTTTACGATGATGATTGGCGAATCACGGGCGCGGCTTGCGAATGTCCATGACGGCGACTGATAGTAGCAGCAGCACTCCGGCGGCAATGTCAACCAACGCCCATGTGTCACGCTTCAAGTGAAGTGGAGCGATAGGGTTTAGCACAATGGCGACGATGACAAAAACCGCAAGCCAGCCAAATTTTTTCGTCTCTGCGGCTTGAAATGCGGTGAACGCGGAAACGCCGCAAGCAATCCATCGCAGGATCGTGTAATAGTCGTAGGGATGACGGCCAAGAGCCGCAAACAGCATCACCACAGCAATCAGCTTGGCGATGATGCTGCCCAAATTGACCGGATTCATTTTCATGGTGTTTTGACCTGCGCTGCCCTTTGTCGAAGATGCCCCGGCATGGTTTGAACTGGCAACAATTTCCGCCCGCTTGTCCGGCGGCGGCGTTTGCGTCGTCAGCTTTTTGATTTCGTTGGCAAGTTGTTCAGCCTGTTTTTCCAACTCCACAATTTCAGTTTCAAGCTGCTTCGTTCGTTCTGCCGCCAATTCATCCAGCACGCCTGGCGTTTGCTCGCTCAATTGGCAAAGTTCGTAATCAGGACTTTCGCGCAAGTGCTTTAGCGATTCTGTGACGGAGGCAATTTCCTTTTGCAATGTTTCATGCAGCCGGCGCAATTGAGCCAGTTCTTCCACGTCGCCGAAATCCAGACTCGCCCAGCCTTGACGCAGCATGAAACCTTGCGGGTCATCCGCGATTTCCCGCAGCGTCTCGATGTCGCCGATGTCCTTCGCCTGATTGATGGCGGCGGTCAGCTTGTGATACGCCTCCAACTTGTCCGGCTCATTGGCGAAGCGGTCGGGATGATACAGCTTCACCAGCTTTTTCCAGAGCCGCGTCAACTCCGCTTCCTGCTCGGCGGTCAATTGCTGTTTTTTGTCCGCCGCTGCCGACAGTTCCTCGTAATCCTTGTCGACTTGCGTCTTGGCCTGCTCGAATTTCTTCTCGGCCTGTTTTGCTTCATCCGAATTGCCGCGCATGAGCGAATCCAAAAACTTCCGCCGGTAATCCACCGTGAGCCGCAGCCGGTCGCGCTTTTGATAATACTCGCGCAAGTGCCGGAACAACACCGCTTGCACCAAGTCAACGCGCGATTTCTCTTTGGTGTAAGCTGTTTCCAATTCTGCCAGTTGCGCCCGTGCGCCCGCCACGAGTTGACGCAGTTCTTCCAACTCTGGACTGACATAGATATGGCGTTTTTGTATTCACAGACTCTTTTGTTCCGCTGCTTTACGAAACCATTTGTCTGCTTCGGCTTGATCTTTTGGAACACCCAATCCCTTTTCGTAGCAAACCCCTAGATTATTCTGGGCAGCAAAAACGCCTTGTTCTGCTGCCTTGCGATACCAATTCGCCGCTTCGGTGTAATCTTGCGGGACACCTTCGCCTCTGCGGTAAAAATCGCCCAAGGAAAATTGCGCTTCCGCGTCGCGTTGCTCTGCTGCCTTGCGATACCACTGGGCAGCTTCCGTCAAGTTCTTCGGCACTCCCTGTCCATGCCGATAGCACATGGCTAAATTTATTTGGGCAGGCGAAAACTCTTGCTCTGCCGATTTGCGATACCATTTCGCACCTTCTGCTATGTCAGGCGTAACACCTTCACCAGTCATTAGACAATGACCACTCATAAACTGCGCTTCGGGCAAGCCCTGTTCTGCTGCTTTGTGATACCATTTGTAAGCCTCAACGATATTCTTGGGAACTCCGGTGCCATCATCTAAACAACGACCAAGTTTGTATTGTGCGTTTTTTTCACCGTTCTCCGCCGCCTTTCGATACCATTTAATCGCCTCCGCGAAGTTCTGTTGCACGCCGTGCCCATGCTCATAACATCGGCCAAGGTTGTCTTGGGCTTCGGCAAAATCTTGTTCAGCAGCTTTTTGACACCACTTGAAAGATTCAATCTCGTCCTTGGGCACACCGACGCCATTGCCATAGCACACACCAAGGACGCTTTGTGCTCTAGCAAATCCCATTTCAGCAGCCTTGCGAAACCATTTGGCTGCTTCTGCATAATCCTGCGGGACACCTTCACCGCGAGAATAATTCAGGCCGCGTTTGAATATGGTTTCTACATCTTCATTGTGGGTGCGCGTTTCCGGCACACCTGACTTGAATTCATTATAGCGGCGCTCGGCTTGCGACGTGAGTTTGTTTGGCTTTTCGATTGCGACGCGCTTGATATTCAAAGCGGTTTCCACTGCCTTCAAAAAGCTTTCGGGATCAAATGGTGGTCCATCCAGCAACGAAACATTCAGCCCCCGATTGGCAAACTCCCGCACCCATTGTTCCGATAGGCCCACACAGGAAACCGCAATTATCGGGTAAGTGACCTTCCTATCGAGCAAATGGTGGCATAATTCACCACCGCTCATTACAGCCATTCTGTCATCCGTGATCAACAGATCAGGGTCTGTTTGCACCAATTCCTCCAATGCTGTAGCACCGTTATCAAAAAATAGCATTGTGGCATCCTTGAACCAATCCCGAATCACAATCTCGAAAATTTGAAGGATGCTTGGTTCGTCATTAACCATAACGATCCTGAGCGGGCGGGACTTGCGAGGTAGCTCCTTTTTTGCCAACGCGAGTGTGTCCGAAACCATGCCGGACAGGATACGTTTTGCACCGGGCGCGGCTCTTTCAACCGCGCTGGACGGTCTTCGCACCAGCGGAAAGTCGTTGTGCTTTTCGCCGTTGTTCCAGGGACGGCTTTCGTTCATGGCAGTTGAACCGCGTCCAAAAGTTCGCCTTTAACGACTTCTTGCTCTGCCTTTCCAGCCAAATAAAAACCGAAAAACCTGCATCCAATCAACAATACTAACTGTAAAATCATCAGAAAAAAAGTGCTCCATTCGCCTTTGAAAATGCAGGCCAGTAAAGCTACTGGCAAAATTCCGACGCCCATGAATAGCAGGCCGATTATCGCAGCGACGAACCCCCACAAATTCAAAGTCACCAAAAGCGAAAACATCCACAAGGAAAGCCCACAAAGGTAGCTCCATAAAACAAAGGGAGTTGCACACCAGCCCCGGCATTTTCTGAAAATTGACAATGGAAGAAAAACCAACAGGAGAAAATAGAATGTGACGGCAACAATCAGGTTCAACACGGGCAGCACCTTTTCTGAAAGCCAAGCCGATCCGTAGAGGAAAAGGTCAACCAAAATTAGAAGGGCAAGCAACAAAACGATACCCAAAACAAAACCACCGATAGATTTTAGAAATTCTTTCATCCGGTTCATGGCATTGGTTTCCTTGCGTCCTCATTGGAACGTAATTCGTCAGATTACAGCGCAAATCGCCACGTAAGACTGCATATTTCAGACCAGTATTGCCCGGTTCTGACTTTCAGGGTAAGTAAATAGTAACTTATTTAAGTAAAGGACGTTGTATGGGCAATCGCAATCCATCAAACGCCCAAAAACCCGCGAAAGAGGGCGAAAACGCTCACGCGTGCGCGAGTCATGTAAATTTCAGTTTTGACACCAGAATATACCGGGCAATTTTCATGCAAGTTCCCGCTTTCTATCCGTCAGCATCGTGCAAACTGAAACTTGCACGAACGATGCCTGAAATTTACCTACCGTCTGCGCAGTAGATGCTGCCCGCGAACCTGGGCATATTGACCGCGAACCCAGCCTGTCAGCCCGATAAAAAAGAGAGCTTCCGCGCGCGGGCGCGTGTGCGCGAGTCATGTATCCGGGGCATCCGATTTTTTAAGCCACGCGATATAACGATCACACTGACGCCATTCGACGCCGAATTTCTCCCGGACTGCGCGGTGGATTTGCGACTTGGTTTTTCCAGCGCGGAGCATCCGGGCGACAAAGCCGCGCCGCTCGTCAGTCTGCTGGCGCGTGGCTTTGACGTAGGACTTGCGCTGTCCGGGACGGATGATGGGTGGTTTTTTCGTGTCACGCATGATGTTCATTGGTGGATGGCAGTTGCACAGGCTGGAAATACTTTATTAAGGATTTCCGCCCTGTGCTTGCTTGGACGGCCAGCACAAAGCTTTGCGCTCGACAGTGGCAAACCATTCAAATCTTTGCGCCAACCGCAGTTCATGCTCCGGGCGGCCATATTCCGGGTCGGCTTCTGTTTCGTCGGCGACACCCAAGACGGCCAGCGCGCCCATTTCCTTCAACGCGGTTGGTTTGCTGCATCGCAGAAGTTTTTCGACTTGGCTGGTTTTCAGTGTCCCGCCGTGATCCAGCAGGCCGCGAAAGACTTTTGAGCGAATCGTCGGCGCGGAGTCAAACGTCACTTCCAAAACAGGGGCTAAATCTTCCGTTGCGAGCTGCGTCCGTCCACAAAGCAATGCGTGGCCGCGAGCAAGGTTGTAGAGCAGGCAGTTGATCCGGTCGGGCTGTTCAATCACCGGCACATTATGGCTTACGCTGCCGTCGTGTTCGGATTGCCACATTTGAATCGCACCGCGCAGTGCCGCGAGCAATTCCGCGCAACGCGCTATGACGCGCAAGCAGTCGTCCAGGTCGCCGTCCTTGTTCCACCCGACACCGCCGGGATTTGCCGCCCACAAAGTCCGCAAATATAAATCGGTTGCTTCCCGACAAGCTCGTTCTTTTTCGCGCCGGGCTGTTCCCCGATTTTGGGCAATCAGTTCGTCGTGGCTTTTGGTGGTTGGATGGAGCGCGAGAAAAAATAAACGGCTGCCCAGCGTGCCCATGACTTTGAACACGCGGGGCGGAATTGGCGTCGTGCCCGCGAGCAACATAAACAGCCAGTCGCCCGTGTAACCGCGTTTGCCATGAACGCCACTGTCTGTTTCCAAACCTTCACCATCCAGAGCGCGGGTGAGGATGCCCATTGTTTTCAGCAATTCATCTTCCTTCACGCCAAAGATCGGAGCCAGGTCGCGCACAATCAAAGTCCGGTAGCGGATTCGTGGCAGCATATCCACCTTGTCCAGTTCCTCACGTTTCACGTTGCTGGCATGGCTGACGAAACTCGCCGGTGTAAAATTGTCCGTCGTGTAGGCCAACACTGGCACATCAAAAAAATTCAGCGTGATGGTTTTGCCGCTTGAAGGCACGTCCACCAGCGCGAGGGCAAAGGGATTAGTTACGTCGTTCAAAAGCAGTTGAGCAACCACACTGGCGCAAATTTCCGCCGGGCGGACATACGCCGGAAAGTTGGCTGTAATCACCGCCTTCCATTGTATGAAATCCATCGGCGTAGTCGGCAATTCAAGCCGGAGCGGGCGGCACGGTTCGGTTGGAATAGTTTTCAGCACACCCGCCATGCTGCCCGGTGTCCATTCGGGCGCCGTGTCCAAGAGTTCGCCAATTTGTCCGGCGTCACCGCCAGCCGCAAAAAAATCCGCTGCATCTTTGACGGGCTTGCCACTCACGTCAGGCAGTTCAATCACACGAACGGATTTTGCGATGGCATGAAGTTTGGCCGCCACAAGCTGTGCGTGGTCGTGTCCAGCCTTGTCCTTGTCCGCGACGATTACAACGTCCGCGCCGCTTAAGGTTTCCGTGTAACCGTCCTGCCACTTGCCCGCGCCGCCAGGATTTGTGGTTGCCGAGAATCCGCGCTGAACCATTGCCAAAACGTCTTTTTCGCCTTCGCAAACTAAGATGGATTTGCCGCTGGCAATCGCCGTGAGAGTTTCCGGCAACCGGAACAAAACTTTTTTGATGCCCTTGGTGTTCCATATCCAGCCGTCAATCGCCGTCGAATCCGGCCTGCGCTGCTTGAAATCTTTCGGGTCGTAACGAACAACTTCAAATAGCAACTTGCCCGCCGCATCGTGATAAGGATACGTCGCCACGATTCGACCGGGCGATCCATTGCGCTTGTTCGCGGCACGTCCATTGCCACCGCACAAATCTGAAAGTTTCACGCCGAGCGCAGCGCAAACCGCGTCCGGTGTGCATCCAGCGTGGCAGTAAATCAAAATCTTCCCGTCAGGAGATTCGGAAATGGACAGGGATGGATTTTTGTCATCGTGCGCCGGGCAACGTGCCTTCCAGCCGTCACCATTGCGCGTCACGCCTTGCAACCGGGATAAAATCGAAGTAGTATTCATTGTCGTTTGAAAAACGCTGTCGCGGCTGTGGGAACTTTCGCGGCGGCGTTTTACTTTTTAGTTATGTGACATCCATTTCCTCGCCGGTCTTGGCGCGTGGCCGACGATAGGTTAGGAAATTTGATTTGACCCACGCCGTCCCTTCAATCACTGGCACGCGAACCGCCCGTTCTGACAGTTTCAAAAAAGGGAGGCCGCGTGAAAGCCATGTGCTAACCGTCCGTGGTGACACGCTGAAACGCTCCGCGAATTGGCGTTTGGTATCTGCCGCCCGGTCAATTTGTTCAGGTTCATCGAAGGATGTCATTCGACACCTCCACGTTGCTGGCGCAAAAGTGCGGCTTCGACCGACGGCCAGTGAAATAAAATTCGCCGCCCGCCAAGACATACGCAGGGAATTTTTCCTGAATTGCGATATGCGAATAGTGTTCGCCTCGAAACGGGAATCCGTTTCAGCAATTCTTTTTCGTTGATAAAGTCCGGCGTTTCCGCCGTTGCCGTTTGATTCGATTCAGTCACCATGCCTGCAACTTACGGCAGGCAGAATCGTCATCATCCATTAACTCATGTCCTGAAATTCGGCATGTGAGTTTCAGGAAGTTGTTATGTCTGCGCGGGCGATTGTGTTTAGTGCAGGAATAATGACATCGAAAATCGCGTTCTGAATGTCTCCTTTACTGGGGTGTGCACCCGGCAGCTTACTACTCGGCTTACAAGAGTTCTGTTGATTTTTCCATTCAGGCCGCGTGTGAAAATCCGGCAATTCCTGACGTATCATTTCGCGGATTACATCTGCCCACTGTTTCCGCACAATTGGCGTCTGTGTGAAGTCGGGCAAGTTTTTCGTCTTTGACACCCACGCCGGTTCAATTCCGCGCTTCCAAGTTCCTTGCTCAAGTTTCTTGTCCACACTGTCTTTGCGGGAAACAAGTTGGCGTTGCCAAAATCTCGTCGTGTTGACGCAACGCACGGCTGCTTTCGCCCAACGGCGGGCAGGATTATTTTCGTCGCAACCACGCGCTTTGCGAAAACTAGGTTCAATTTGCGGAGGAATATCTTTACCCAAACCTAGTTCATCCAACCGTGCCAGCGTCTCCTCATTAGAGCCGGGCTGCGTATCTGCAACTACAGGCCACACGTTTATCTTGCGGGCGATTTCCGACATGATTTTCGGCTGTTTCTTCTCAAGCGCAGAAATTCGCCAAGATAAGTGCGTGGCTAAGTCCACAAGCCATTTTACAGCCGCCTGATTTCCAGCAAAGGCATCGTCTGAACATTTTTCCAGAACGGGTAGGTGCAGCGGAAAAGGTTTATTTGCTCCGGTGAAAAATCCCCACACCAAAATCTCGTTCTCAAAATTCTTTTTAGCAATTTCGTCGGGGTCAAAGTGGCTGAAAAAATTTATCGTGTGCGGGCATGACTGGCACTTCGCAGAAGTTTCCGCCGCCATGTTTTGTTTGACGAGCTTTGCTTTTTTCCGTGACTTCGCCTTCATGGTTTAACTTTTCGTAGCGGGATGACGTTATTTGCAGCGCCCAGCGGCATGACGTTGAACCATTTCTCCGCCTCGGCTTTCGTGGCGAGTCCCTTGTAATGCGCGTGAATCATCGCGGGCGAGTTGCCCGCTTGCGCGGAGGTCAAATTTTCGTTGGCGTGCAACGCGAAATGGTAGGTGCAAAAGGCGTGGCGCAGTCCGTTTCTACGGGCGGGAATTTCGAGCGATTCACGCAGCGCGACGAAATCAGCGTGAAACATATCTTTGCACTTAGAAAATATGACGCCGGAAAATTCACGATAGTGTTCGAGCCACGCCGCGAGCGCCGGGCAGATTTCCACGAGGCGGCGTGAACGGGTTTTGGCCTTCTGCGCTTTGATTTCCACATGGCCTGCCACGCGCCAGATGTCCGCCCATTCCAGACGCAGGGTTTCTTCCAGCCGCAATCCCGCCAATCCGCCCAGCGCAATGACGGGCAGCAATTCTTTGAAATCTGGATTTTCGCCCGCGCGTTGCAACATGGCCTGCAATTCCTCTGGCCGGTAGTATTCAAGCTCCGGCATATCCGCCGCTTCGGTCGCCATGCTGTCCGCTTCAAACAGCCGGTGTGCGGGTGAGAGATAGTCGCGCTTGATGCACCATGTCAGAAACATTTTGACCGCGCCCCGGTAGTGATTGCGGGATTTGGGCGATTGTGTGGCACTTTTCTGCATGAAAAGGTTCAAATGCTCCTTACCGAGATCACAAACGGCGGTGGACAGAAAAGTTTTGGCGAAATCGCGGAGCCACAAGCCCACCGAGTAGGCGTAATTTTTTGATAGTTGCGCCCGCTTCCCGGCTTTGGCTTCGGTGAGCGGTTTGCGGATGGCGATAAATTCCTCGACGGCTTCTGAAATGTCCTTCCGCTTCACGCTGGCAACGGTGTTCAGATAGCCTTCCACGACTTCGCCCAAGTTGCGCCCTTGCAGTTTGGCGGATGCCTCGGCAAATTCGGAAATGCCAGCCAACAGTGACACGCGGCGGCCTGTGGTGCGATAGAAGTCCGTGAGACGTTCCAGCGCGGCCAGCGCGTCGCGGGCTTGCGCGGGGTTCAAGGCGGTGACTTGCGAGCCTTTGGCCAAATCCTTCACCAGCCCGTCGGCGTGACGTTTGGCTTCACTGTAGGTGCGAAACGAAGCCATGTGCCGCTGTCCGGCCACTTGCCACGCCACGCGGTAGCTTCGCCGGGCTTTTGTCTTGGCATAGATCGTGGCGAGAACATGGCCACGGTGTTTGATGCGCTTTGGAAACTTCACTTTCGCGCTTTCGGATTCAGCCGTTTCTTGTGTCGCAGTTGTGTCAGGACTGCCTGAAACCTCGATTTGTTGAGGATTATTGGCTGTCCGACATGGATTCGAACCATGAATAACGCCTCCAAAGGGCGCTGTGTTACCATTACACCATCGGACAAACCTCACGGAAACTAATCGTTTCACATTCTCCGCGCAAAGCGAAAATGGCGGCCTAGAGTCTTTGCAGATGAAAGAAGGTTGCCCGCACCGTTATTTGGCACCACACTGTCACGGTTTGCAATGAATAGTAACGTTTCAACTGCGCCCCAGCCATCCGTTGCTGAAGTCGTCCCGGCAGCGGCGACAACGCCGGACTTGTCCAAGCCGGTCGATCGGCCAAAGAAGGGCACGTTGAAACTCATTGGCGAAATTCTGCATCACGGCGGGCCGGGTTATCTTCAGTTTGCCATTACCAATATCTGCAATGCGGACTGCGATTTTTGCGGGTTTGCGCGCTCGAAATTTAATCCTAAAGCCCGACGCAATGTCACGTTGCAGGAAGCGTGCAATGCGATTGACATCGCGATTAAAAACCACATCGGTTACCTGCTCTTCGTTGGCGGCGAACCCATGGTGCATCGCGACTTGCGCGCCATGACACGCTACGCGACGGAGCGCGGCATCCACCCGATGATTTGCACCAACGGCGGTCTATGGACCGAGGAAAACATTCGCGGACTGGCCAACGACGGCTTGAGCAGCGTCATTATGTCTATTGACGCACATGACGCGGTGAAGCACGAAAGCAACCGCGGCTTGCCGGACGTTTGCAGGAAAATCAAACGCGCCAACGATTTTTTCCATTCGACCGGCATTCAAACCACGGCCAGCATCACGGCCAGCCGGTTGATTGACGATTACGAAAAGTTGCCCGCCTTTCTCGAGACGCTTGGATTCAAGAGTTGCACGTTCAGTTATCCGCTCACGTCACTGGCCAGCAGTTATTTAAGTTTCAGCGATAGCGGCCTGGTGAATTATTCAAAAGACGAACTGCTGCAAGTGTTTGAGAAAATCAAGCGCATGAAACGGCAGAGCCATTTCCCAGTCGTCAATCCCATGGAATCACTCACTGAAATGCAACGGCATTTGCGCGGTGAAAAGGAGAAATTCGGCTGTCTGGGCGGGCACAAGTATTTTTACCTCGACTGGAATCTTGACCTTTACCGCTGCCACTATTGGGAAAGGCCGATGTGCAAAGTTTGGGAATGGGACGAGTCAAAGCTCATCCGCGACGGCTGTACCCGCTGCATGATTGATTGTTACCGGGACCCGAGTGTTCTACAACATGTCGCCATCAATGCCAGCGATGCCTTTAACAATTTGAAAAAGGGCAAATTGCTTTCCGCCGCCAAAAACATCTTCGATTCGCGCAACCTGACTTCCCTCAAGGCCGTTTGGGAAGACCGTCAGTGGATTGGCGGCGTCTAATTCCCGCAAATTGCGTCTTGTCATCCGACGGATTCATGGTAGCTTGACGCCCCTTTTTATGAAGACGGACATTCATCCGAAATATGTGGACGCGGAGATTCGTTGTGCCTGCGGCAACGTGATCAAGACCCGCTCCACCAAGCCCGTGGTTATCGTGGGCATCTGCAACGTTTGCCACCCGTTTTATACCGGCCAGCAAAAGTTCGTGGACACGGCAGGGCGCGTGGACAAATTCCAGCAGCGCGCCGCCAAGACGCAGGCCGTCCAAGCCGCGTTTGCCACGAAAAAGAAAAAGAAGGTTTAGCCGCCCGATTTCAGTCCGCCTGCTTGTGCGCTGGCATAGGTGGGCGGATTTCTTTTTCAAATTAACCAGACTGAACACAGATAATTTCCCGCTTTGCATGAATCCGTCTTTATTCATCCGCAGTTCTCGTCAATGAATCTGGGCCCGCACATCGAAAAATTCCAACGCCGCTACGCCGAGGTTGAAACCGCGCTGAGTGATCCCAAGGTTTTCGACAACCCTCAGCGCGCGCAGGAATTGTCCCGCGAATATGCCCGGCTCAAGGAGCTGGTCGCGCAGGGCGGCAATTATTTGAAAACGCTCGCCGATTTGGAGCAGAACCGTGCGTTGTTGAAATCCGAACCGGCGGAATCCGAACTGGCGTTGATGGCCAGAGAGGAAATCACCCGGCTTGAAGCGGACGAGAAAAGACTCTCGCAGCAAATCCAATTCGGCCTGGTGCCGCCGGATCCGACTGACTCGCGCAATACCATCATCGAAATCCGCGCCGGTGCGGGCGGTTCGGAATCCGCGCTCTTTTCCGCTGACCTTTACCGGATGTATTGTCGTTACGCCGAAGCGCAAGGGTGGAAGGTCGAGACACTTGATTCAAGTCCGTCCGACCTCGGCGGCTTCAAGGAAATCGTTTTCCAGATCAATGGCACAGACGTTTACAAGCGGTTAAAATACGAGAGCGGCGTGCATCGCGTCCAGCGCGTGCCGGCCACCGAGGCGCAGGGACGCATCCATACCAGCACCAGCACCGTCGCCGTGCTGCCCGAAGCGCAGGAAGTGGACATTGAGATCAAACCGGAAGACATCGAAATCAACGTTTGCCGCGCCTCCGGCAAGGGCGGCCAGGGCGTGAATACCACCGACTCCGCCGTGCAAATCCAGCACAAGCCCAGCGGGCTGATTGTGCGTTGCGCGGACGAACGTTCGCAGCAGAAAAACAAGGCCAAGGCGATGACTGTCCTGCGTTCACGTTTGCTGGAGGCGAAAATCGCCGAGGAAAACGCGAAATACGCCGCCAACCGCAAGCAGCAGGTCGGTTCCGGCGAGCGCAACGAAAAAATCCGCACCTACAATTTCCCGCAGAACCGCGTCACCGACCACCGCATCGAGGTGACGCTCTACAATCTGGCCAAATTCATTGACGGCGATCTCAACCCGATGATTGATCCGCTGATGACGCACGACTTGGAGGAAAGGTTGGCGGAGGTGAAACTGTGAATCCAGAAGTCAGAAGTCAGAAGCCAGAATCAAACCGGCTTGCGCCCGCAAAGAGCTTTGAGCAATTGAACGTCTGGCAGAAGTCACATCAGTTTGTTCTCGGTGTTTATCGCTTTACCGACGCCTTTTCTCGAAACGAGATTTATGGGTTGACCGCGCAGCTTCGCCGCGCGGCAGTTTCAATCCCGGCGAACCTCGCGGAAGGATTTAAGAAACTCGGGCGGGCGGACAAGGTGCGTTTTTTAAATATTGCTCAAGGCCCGCTGGAAGAATGTCGCTGCTACCTGATTCTCGCAAAAGATTTGCATTACGGCGAAACCGTGCAACTTGATTCCCAACTCGAAGAAATAAGCAAATTGCTCGGGTCGTACTCGGCAAAAATTCTGGCTTCTGGATTCTGACTCCTGACTTCCATGCCCATCAAAGGTTTGATCTTCGACTGCGACGGCACTTTGGCCGACACCATGCCGCTGCATTGGCATGCCTGGCAAATCGTCACGCACCGTCACAATCTCCATTTCCCCGAAGACCGTTTTTACGCCTTTGGCGGCGTGCCGTCACGCGATATTTTGAAATTGCTCGCCGAGGAACAGGGCCGTTCGCTCGACCACGTCGCCATCGCGCATGAAAAGGAGGAGACGTATCTGCCGTTGATTGCGAAGGCCGAACCGATCCATGCCGTCGTGGAAATTGCGAAGGCGAATCACGGCAAAATTCCGATGGCCGTCGCCTCCGGCGGCACGCAAAAAATCATCGGCCTGGTGCTCGACCACTTGAAAATCCGGCATCTCTTTGATGCGGTGGTGACGAATGAAATGGTAAAGCACCAGAAACCGGCGCCGGACATATTTCTCGAAGCCGCTCGGCGAATTGGCGTGGAACCCAAATTCTGCCGCGGTTACGAAGACACCGACCTTGGCCTGCAAGCCATTCGCGCCGCGGGGATGGAAGCGGTGGACGTGCGGGAATTAATTGCGACTCGAAAAGCTAATTGCCAAAAAATTTAAAACTGTGTCGTTTGCAGTCCACTTGACCGAATCAAAGCATTTAAATCTACTCGCTTGAGAACACGAATCGCATCCGGCGTGTAAGTATAATTTTTGACAAGACGGTTTTGAAATCTGGATTCAAGTTCGGACATCAATTCAGACCCATGAGGAATGAGATAAAGATACAGCGGTAATAATGTTCCGTCTCTAAAAACGAGAAGCAGAGAAAGATTTCTTTGGGTAGCGAAAAGTTGTTGTTGCATCGGATTAGCGAACTTTTCCATGGGATATTCTCTCGGAATTCCAACAATAATTTTATCGATTTCCGCCAATTGAAGTCTAATCGTGCGGCGTATGCCAAAGATAAGTTCAGATTCGGTCAACTGCCAGTATTGGCGGTTTATTATTCGCCAGAAAAACCAAAAAGCGACAACAGCGCCAAAAATAAATGCAGCAATATCAAGTAAAAGAGGCGGCTTGCCAGTCGGAGAGTGCAAATAAAAGTAATTCAATCCGACCCACGGAAGTATCGCCGCAAATAACACATACATTGGAAAAAACACTATGGCCGTTATCCAGTCCTTTCGATTTGGATGTGTTGTAATTTCTTTCATTTGCTTTGGATCAATTTTGGCCAAGCTTCTTCGATTTCTCCGTCGCAGCGCGGACGGCGCTCATCACGATGGCGCGCAGCCGGCCTTTTTCCAATTCGTGCAGACCTTCAATCGTTGTACCGCCGGGACTGGTGACCTGGTCCTTGAGCGCGCCGGGATGCTGGCCGGTTTCCAGGACCATTTTGGCCGCGCCTAAAACGGTTTGCGCAGCGAGCCTGGTGGCCACGTCACGCGGCAGGCCCGCCGCCACGCCGCCATCGCTCAACGCTTCGATGAATTGATAAACGTAGGCCGGACCGCTGCCGCTCAGGCCGGTCACCGCGTCGAGCAGCGATTCCTTCACCTGAAATGCAATGCCCACGGCGGAAAGCAGCTTCTTCGCCAGTTCACCATCCGTCGCGGTCGCGGATTTGCCGAGCGCAAACGCCGAGGCGCCCGCGCCGACGAGCGCCGGCGTGTTGGGCATGACGCGAATGACGCGCGCCCCCGCCAGCAACGTGCCTTCAAGCTTTGCGAGCGTTACCCCGGCCGCGATGGAAATGAGCAGGTGATCGTTGGTAAATTCACCGCGCAATTCAGCCAGGGCGCCTGTGACGTGGTCCGGCTTCACGGCAAGGATCAGCACCGTGGCAAAGCTTGCGACGTCGGCGTTGGATTGGGTGACCTCCGCACCAACTGCTTCGGCGAAATTTTTCCGCGCGGTTTCGTGCGGGTCGCCGGCAATGATGTCTTTGGGACCAACAAGTTCGGCGTGGATGAAGCCGCGCGCCAGCGCGGCGGCCATTTTGCCCGCGCCGAGAAAACCGATGGTGAATTTGGTTGCCATGAAAATTTTGTAGCAGGCCATCTGATGGAACGGAAGTGAAAATACAGGGTTATTTCACGACTTGAATTTGCGTGGCGAAGATTTATGATAGATGCGGCACGAAAAGTGTCTTTAACTTTTGTTTTGCAATGCCAAGCAGCCGCCGGACATGGGATTCATTTGAGGCGATGCGCCAGGCCGCCCACGAGGGCGATCCACAGGCACAGTGTTATCTGGGCGTGTGCTTTCAAACCGGCCAGGGCGTGGCGCAGGATCATCAGGAGGCGGTGAAATGGTTCCGGCGCGCGGCGGAGCAAGGTGATTCGGTGGCGCAATGCTATCTGGGGGTGTGCTACCTGCATGGCGCTGGCGTGCCGCAGGAATTCGGCGAGGCGGCCAAGTGGCTGCGTGAGGCGGCCGAACAGAGCGATCCCGCGGCCCAATTCAACCTTGGCGTGCTTTACGAAACCGGGCAGGGTGTTTCCCAAAATTACGTGGAAGCGGTCAAATGGTATCGCGAAGCGGCGGAACGCGGTTATCCCGCGGCGCAATTCAACCTGGGCGTTTTTTACGAGACCGGGCAGGTCGTGCCACAGAATTTTGCGGAGGCGGTCAAATGGTACCGCGCCGCCGCCGAACAGGAATGCGCGCCCGCTCAATGCAACCTCGGCTTGTGCTATCAGACGGGACGCGGCGTGGAACAAAATCAACAGGAAGCCATGAAATGGTTTATCCGCGCCGCCCGGCAAGGCGACAAAACCGCGCAACATAATCTCGGTCTTCACTACGCCGAGATGGAAGTCAAAGAAGCGGAGGCGGCCGAAGCCACCGCGGCCGCCGTGGAAGAATCACCGGAAAGCCCTGCGCCCGCGAGCTAACGCGCCAGTTCCTCGAGTTTCGCGTTTGCCTGTCCGCCGTCAATTGTCTCCCCGGCCAAACTCCAGCCCTCGACGAGGGATTTCGTTTTGCCGGCAACGAACAACGCAGCGGCGGCATTGAGCAAAACCGCGTCGCGCTTTGGGCCGCGCTCTTCACCGCGGAAAATGCGGCGGATGATTTCCGCATTTGCGTGGCGGTCGCCGCCCATCAAATCGGCCAGTGTCGCGGCCTGCAACGGAAATTGTTCCGGCGACAGGGTTGAAGTCGCAAAACCGCGTTCCTGGTAAAATTCGGCGATGGTGTTTTCGCCCAGCGTCGAAAGTTCGTCAATGGCACTTTGAACTTTGGACTTTGGGTCGTGGACCTTTCCGCACACCACCATGGCGCGGCGGACGCCGAGCGATTGGAGGACGCGCGCCAGCGGTTCGCAAAGTTCGGGTCGTGGCACACCGACGAGCAGGGCGGACGGGCGTGAGGGATTCAGCAGCGGACCGAGATAGTTGAAAATCGTCCGCTGGCCGCGCTCGGCGCAGAGTTTTCGCGCGGGCGCGATGTGCTTGAACGCGGGATGCCAGGCCGGGGCAAAGAAAAAAGCGAACCGGCGCTCGCGCAATGAACGCGCGGCCTCCGGCGGGGTCAAATCTATCCGCACGCCCAGCGCCTCCAGGACGTCCGCGCTGCCGGCCTGCGAAGTAACCGCCCGGTTGCCGTGCTTGGCGACCGTGACGCCGGCAGCGGCGCAGATCAGCGCGGCGGCGGTTGAAATGTTGAACGTGCCAAGGCGGTCCCCGCCGGTGCCGACCACGTCGAGGATTTCGCGGGTGTCGCGCCAGGCGGGATCAATTGGCGGCGGAATGGATTTGTCGCGCAG
This sequence comes from uncultured Verrucomicrobiae bacterium, assembly GCA_963786375.1. GTDB lineage: Bacteria > Verrucomicrobiota > Verrucomicrobiia > Limisphaerales > UBA11358 > UBA11358. The sequence continues at coordinate 85,789 of CAWAYP010000006.1, read as the reverse complement.
GGCGCGGGCAAACGCGGCGATCTCATCGGGTGTTTCGCCCTTTTGGGCAAGTGCGGTCAAAAAGCCGGCTTTGACCGCCGCCGGAATTTTTTCATCCGCGAGTTGATCCACAGCCTGGCGGATTTGTTCATCCGTGAGCGGGTTCGCGTAAGCGAGTTGTCGCGTGAATTGTTCGAGCACGGAACAATTCTAGGAATGAGAAATGGCCGCTGAAAGCGGAAAGTGCATTGGATTACACATAATTGGACTGACGAAAATATGGACAGACGCGGGAAATTCCGTAACTTGTCGTTTTCGGTCGCTGTCTCAATCTTTAAACGACGAAGGCATTGAACTTATGGCAGAACATCACAGTAATTCGTGGATGAAGTGGGGAATCATCATAACCGTTGCCATGGTCATCGTTGGTTCTGGCATTTGGTATTTTCATCACGGGCACGATGACGCGCCGGCTTATCAGACGGTGGCGGTGACGCGCGGGGATTTGACGCAGACCGTGACGGCGACGGGCACGCTGAATCCGGTGGTGAATGTGACCGTGGGCAGCCAAGTTTCGGGCATCATCACCAAACTTTATGTGGATTTTAATTCCATTGTGCAGTCGAATGAAGTCATTGCGGAAATCGACCCCTCGACCTACGAAGCCCAAGTCCATCAGGCCGAGGCCAATCTGGCCAATGCGAGGGCCAATCTGGAATTGCAGCAGGTTGAGATGCAACGCGATGCGAAATTATACACCAACAATCTGATTTCGGGATCCGATTATGACACGGCCGTCGCCACGCGGGATGAAGCCGCGGCACAGGTGCAAATTCAAGAGGCTTCGCTCACCAACACGCTCGCCAATCTGGGCTACTGCAAAATTCATTCGCCGGTGGACGGCGTGGTGATTTCGCGCTCGGTGGATCTGGGGCAGACGGTCGCTTCCAGTTTCAACACGCCGACGCTATTTCAAATCGCCAACGACCTGACGAAGATGCAGATTGATACCGCCGTGGACGAGGCGGATATTGGCGGCGTCAGGGAAGGCCAGGCCGTGGATTTCACCGTGGATGCCTACCCGAATCGCACGTTTCACGGAATTGTGACCCAAGTGCGCAACGCGCCCACCACGGTTAACAACGTGGTGACTTACGACACGGTCATCGGCGTGACCAACTCGGATTACAGTTTGAAGCCCGGCATGACGGCAAGCGTTTCCATCGTCGTCGCCCAACATAGCGATATCTTGGAAATCCCCAATGCAGCGCTGCGTTTCCAGCCGGTGGACATGGCCACGGTCGAGACCAACGCGCCAGCCACCGCTGGCGCCCAAAACACCAACGGCGAACGAACGGGCAACCGTGGGGGAAGGCGAGGCGGTCAGGGCGCTCTCGGGCCGGGCGAACACCCGGTGGTTCACACGGTTTATGTGTTGAGCAACAATGCCACGGGCAAAAACACCGAATTGAAAGCCGTGCAGATCAAGACCGGCATTACCGACAATATTGACACCGAAGTGTTGTCGGCATTGAAGGAAGGCGACCGGGTGGTCACCGGCCTGGCGATTCCCGGCTTGACCTCCGACCAGGAGACGCAAAATCCGTTCGCCATGCGCCGGCGCTTTTAAGCATCCAGCCAGGATATAACTTCCATGAGTGAGTCTTGCATCATCGCGCCGCCGACCCGCCGCCCATGAATCCTGTTATCAAACTGGAAAACATTCGCAAGACCTATCACACGGGCGAAGTGGACGTGCATGCCGTGCAGGGCATCTCGTTGGAAATTTTGCCCGGCGAATTTGTCGCCATCATGGGCGCCAGCGGCTCGGGCAAATCCACCTTGATGAACCTGATCGGCTGTCTCGACCGCCCGACCAGCGGCCGTTTTGACTTGGACGGGATTGATATTTCGACGCTGGACCGCAACGCGCTGGCCGACATCCGCAATCGGAAAATCGGCTTTGTTTTCCAAGGTTTCAATCTGCTCTCACGCACCTCCGCGCTGGAAAACGTGGAGATGCCGATGCTTTACCGCCATCAGCACATCCCGGCACAGGAGCAGCGCCAACGCGCCTTGGCCGCGCTCGAACTTGTCGGCCTTGCTCAACGTGCAGACCATTACCCAAATCAGCTTTCCGGCGGCCAGCAACAGCGCGTGGCCATCGCGCGCGCCCTGGTAAACCAGCCGGCCTTGTTGCTCGCCGACGAACCCACGGGCAATCTCGACAGCCAGACCAGCATCGAAATCATGGGCGTGTTCCAAAAATTGAATGACCAGGGCATCAACATCATCATGGTCACGCACGAACTGGACATCGCCCGCTACACCAAACGCACCGTTGTGCTCCGGGACGGACGCGTGGTCACCGATGAGGTAGTCCAAAACCGATTGAGGGCCGAGACGGAATTGCACAATTTGCGGGAGGCCCAACAAGCCATTAAGCTGACCGCATGAGAATTTTTGCCACGCTCCGAACCGCCCTTCGCGCGCTGCGCCGGAACAAGATGCGCACCGTGCTGACGATGCTGGGCATGATCATTGGCGTCGGCGCCGTCATCGCCTCGGTCAGCATCACCAGCGGCGCCAAGCAGCAGGTGGAGCAGCAGATTGCCAGTTTGGGAGAGAACATGCTGCTCATTTTTCCCGGCTCGTTCAGCTCCAGCGGCGCGCGGCTGGGCTGGGGCAACTGGCACAGCCTGCAACTCGAAGACGCTTTGGCGATTCAAACTCAACTTCAGGGCGTAACCGCCGTCAGCCCGGAAAACAGAACCCACACCCAGGTCATTGCCGGCAATCAAAACTGGAACACCAGCGTCCAGGGCGAATCCCCCGAGTATCTCCAGATTCGCCAATGGCCGCTGGCCGAAGGCGAAATGTTTGACAACCAGCAGGTCCGCACCGCCGCCAAGGTCTGTGTCATCGGCCAGACCGACGTCAAGGAACTGTTTCCCTACGAGGATCCGCTCGGCAAAATGATCCGCATCCGCGACGTTCCCTGCCAGATCATCGGGGTCTTGCAGGCCAAGGGACTGTCCCCCATGGGCCAGGACCAGGATGACATTGTCCTCGTGCCCTACACGACCATTCAAAAGCGCATCAGCCGGGAAGACTGGGTGGATCAGATCAACGTCCAGGCGGTTTCCCAAGCGGCCATGCCCATCGTCCAGCAGGAAATCACCTCCCTGCTCATTCAGCGCCACCATCTCAAGCCAGACGGCCCCCGGGACTTCCTTGTGCGCAGCCAGGAAGACATTGCCGAAGCCGCCACCGCCACCGCCCGGGTTATGAGCGTTCTGTTGGCGGGCATTGCCGCCGTGTCGCTCGTGGTCGGCGGCATCGGCATCATGAACATCATGCTCGTCAGCGTGACCGAACGCACCCGCGAAATCGGCATCCGCATGGCGGTGGGCGCGCGCGGCGGGGACATTCTCGTGCAATTTCTCATCGAAGCCGTCACCTTGAGCATCATTGGCGGGGGGATTGGCATTGCTTCCGGCATGGGCGCTTCGCGCCTCGTCGGTTCCCTCACGCACTGGCCCACACTCACGCCGGTCTTGTGGATCGGCATCGCCTCGCTTTCCAGCGCGATTATCGGGGTCATTTCCGGCTTTTACCCCGCTTGGAAAGCGTCCAAGCTCGACCCCATTGACGCGTTGCGGTACGAATAGGTTGTGACTGCTGTAATCCTGCCCACGCACACGCCCGCATTGTTTGATGACGCTGTGAAGCGCGCGGCGGACCTGCTGCGGGTCGGCGAAGTGGTCGCGCTGCCGACGGAAACCGTTTATGGCCTTGCCGCCAATGCGCTGGACGAAAAGGCCGTCGCTAAAATCTTCCAAATCAAGGGCCGGCCGGCGGACAACCCCGTCATCGTTCACGTTGTCGGCAATGCAATGGCGGAACGATGCGTGGCCAACTGGCCGGGAATCGCGGACAAACTTTCAAATTCGTTCTGGCCCGGCCCGCTGACGGTGGTGCTGCCGCGCGCCACGGACATTCCTGAAATCGTGACAGCTGGCGGCGCGACGGTTGGTGTACGGTGGTCGAGCCATCCATTTATTCAAGCCGTGATCCGCGCTTGCGATTTTCCGCTCGCCGCGCCCAGCGCAAATCTGTCCAGCCTCATTTCACCGACGAATGCGGAGCATGTGCGTAAACAGCTCGGCGGCAAAATTTCCCTGATCGTGGACGGCGGCCAGTCGCAAGTGGGAATTGAATCCACGGTTTTGGATTTGACGGTTTCGCCGCCGGAAATTTTGCGTCCAGGCATGATTCACGCCGAATCGCTGGCGGCCGTTTGCGGCAAGATTCGAAGTCCGAAATTCGAGGTCCGAAGTTCAGGGTCTGCCTTGCGCAGCCCCGGCCTGTTGAAAAAACACTATTCGCCGAAGGCAAAACTGGTCGTGTTGAATTGGAAAGATGATAATGAACTTCGCTCATGCTTCGCGCTTCACACTTCGCACTTTGAAAAGTGTTGCGTGATTGCTCACACGCGAATTCCATCGGGATGTGACTGGGCCAATGTGAGTGTGATCCCGCACGATGCCCAGGCATTCGCGCGGGCGATTTATGCCGAATTGCACCGGTGCGACGAGGCGGGCGCGGAATGGATTGTCATCGAAGCGCCGCCGGATTTGCCGGAGTGGACGGCCATTGCCGATCGGCTGCGGCGCGCCGCCATGTGACTTCCGGGACCGGCACGCGGGAATTTAATTCTCCAGCTTCCAGCGGGCGAGATCGGTCAGGAACAGGCGGTTTGGCAAAAATCCGGGGGGCGTGTGAACCAAGGGAAAACCGACCGGAATTTTGCTCTGTACCACGGCTTGCAGGACGAAGTTGCCCCAAGTGTACTGATCGGCACCGCGCAAGCAATCAGCCGCCAGTTTGGCATCCATGGTCTCGGGCGTGAGGTAAAGCGCCTGTACCGGCTTCAGGTAATCGTTGATGGCGAAAAAGTCGTCCTTCGCGTTTAGGGTCAGCCAGACGCATTGGCGCTGGCCATACCACGCCACAGCCCAAGGGATGTCACTCATCATCAGTTCGTTTGGTTTCATCCAGCCGGAGATCGTCTGGATGTCCGGCGGATAATACGGCGGAAAAACCACGGGCGGTGTCCTGGGAGGCAGCAGTGTAAAAATCAACGGCGCGCAGCACAACGCCCCAAACACAACCTTCACTAAATAACGCAATTCCCTGATTGGCAACGACATTTGATCAAGCAAGATGTGAAATAAACTCACGCCATAAATAAACACCAGCGGCGCCAGCAACACCAAAAGATTTTCGGAATTAACCCCGGGCGATTCTTCCGAAAGTTGCGTTCGCCCCAAAGCCTGCACCACGATAAAGACCACCAGGCACATCAACAAAAAATAACGCATCCGCCGCACAGCCAAGCTGCGGAAATTCAACAGCAATCCCGTCAGGAACAACATGCTCACCCAACTACCGCCCAACCTGGGTAAAGTGTCCTGCAGGATTGGGCGCAAGTTGCCCAGAAACTTATGCACATACAAGGCCACCCCCAACGCGGAAGAGAGATCGGGATGAATGGAACGTTCCAGTTGAAATTCGGGGAAGGCGCTTGTCCCTTCAACGATCGCAAAACTCGCCGTGCCAAACGGCGTGCCGCTGACGGCAAAATTGCGAATGACCCAGGGGGTCAGCACCAGCAGGAACGCGCCCAACGCCGCCAGCGCGCACACCACCCGCCGTTGCCCGCCAAAAATAATTAAAAACACTATCACCGGAATAATCACCCAGCCAAAGGCATATCGTGTGAGTGCGCCCACACCCGCCACCACGCCTGCCGCGATAGCCAGCCCCAGCAGCCGCCCGAACTGCGGCTGCGGGTCGCGCGCTGCTTCTTCAATGCGCAGGATACACCATATCAAGCCGATGAAAATAATCAGCAGCAACATCGTGGACAAGCCGGACACGCTAAACCGCCACAGCAATTCAGAACCCAGCACCAGAATGGCGGAAAGCCACGCCACGTTCGCATCGAACAATCTCCGCGCCAGAAAGAACGTCAACGCCACCAACACCAGCAAAAGCGCTTCGTTGAACAACGCAATCACAAAATCCGGTTCATAACGCCAGAAAGCTCCGCTGTTGCTCCAAAAGGCGCTTTTAAGATCCAGGGGATAATGAAACGGCAGAACTTTCATCAACCCGGCCAGCACCAGCGGATAGACCGGAGGATTGGCAATATCCGGGTGGGCGGTTTTGATTTTCGCAAAATCCGTCCCGGCGCTCGCCAGCGCGTCCGCGGCCTTGGCCTGGTTATGGCTCTGCACGAGGTAAAGGCTGAATGGACGGATGAACAGCGTGGTATAACCGTTGCCTTCCGCGAGGTTCCGCGCCAGTTGCGCCGAGTCCATCGCTTCCGGCGTGGCGAGGTTGCGGTATGCGTACAAATTATAAATGAGCACCAGGAAGACAATCGCAACGCTGAAAGCGGCGATTTTTAAATAACGCGCCCATGTGCCTTCTTCGAGTTTATGAATCGCGTCTTGTAAAAACGGCATAAATTAAAGCCCTTCCAGATGGTAGGTATGCAGTTTGCGGTGAAATGTCCGCCGGCTCATGCCGACCTTTTTGGCGGCCAGTGTACGATTGCCATTTGTCTCTTTCAAGGCGTGAATGATCAATTGTTTCTCCGCCTCCTTCACTGTCAAATCATTTCGCGCAAATAATGGCGCCTCGCCCGCGCGCCCGGCCGGACCGCCGGGCGCCCCCAGCGAAACCTGGCGGGGCAGATCGCGCGCCAAAATTTTTTCGCCCCGGCAGAGCACCACCGCGTGCTCAATGGCCGTGCGCAATTCGCGCACGTTGCCCGGCCACGCATAATTTACCAGCCGTTCCAGCGCGTCCGCCGTAAATTCATTCACCGCCTTGCCGTTCTCGCGCGCAAACTCACGCAAAAACCGCTGCGCCAGCAGCAGAATGTCGCCCGACCGCGCGTGCAACGGCGGCAAATGGATTTCCACCACCCGCAGCCGGAAAAACAAATCTTCGCGAAAACTTCCGGCCTTGACCAGTTCCTCCAGGTTTTTGTTCGTCGCGGCGATCAGCCGGACATCCGCTGTCAGCGTATTGTTCGAACCGACGCGCTCGAATGTCCGCTCCCCCAAAAAGCGCAGCAGTTTCACCTGGATGGCCGCGTCAATTTCGCCGATTTCGTCGAAAAACAACGTCCCTCCCTGCGCCTGCTCAAACCGGCCGATGCGCCGTTCATGCGCGCCGGTGAACGCGCCCTTTTCGTGGCCGAACAATTCGCTTTCCAACAGCGTCGGGGCCAGCGCCGCGCCATGCACAATCACCAACGGCTGTTTCGCCCGCGGACTGAGCTGGTGAATCGCCCGGGCGATCAGCTCCTTGCCCGTGCCACTCTCGCCCGAAAGCAAAACCGTGGCGCGCGTCGGCGCAACTTGCTGGACCAGCTCGAAAATTTCCCTCATCGCGGGCGATTCGCCGACCATGTTTTCCAAGCCGAACTTGGTGTCGAGCTGCCGGCGCAGGGAAACATTTTCCATTTCGAGCTTTTGCCCGCGCAGCGCGCGCGCGATGCGCATTTCCAGTTCGTCAATTTGCAACCGGCCTTTGGCAAGGTAATCGTCCGCGCCGCGCTTCATGGCGTCCACCGCCAGTTCCTCCGAACCGTAGGCGGTCATTAAAATGCAAATGGGCGGCCGGGTGAGCGATTTTGCGCGGGCCACCAGCTTCAAACCGTCCTCGCTGGGCAGGCGGAAATCCGTGAGCAACACGTCAAAGTTTTCGCGCTCGAGCAGTTCGCCGGCCGCCCTGGCGTCCTCGGCCACATAAACATCGTAACGATCTTCCAGCGCCGCGCGCAAACCATCCCGCGTCGGCTTCTCGTCGTCCACAATCAACAGCGTCGGCTTTTCAGTCATATTTTTACCTGCGAACCGCGCGAATTTTCATAAATTCACGCTTCCGATTTTAATTCGCGCTCGTTCGCAAAATTCGCGGATCCTTCCCCGGTTTTTTGCTCCAGCAATCGCGGTCTCCGTTCGTGCAATGGCAGCCATACGCGAAACGTCGTGCCGCGGCCGGTGTGGCTTTCCAATTCGATTCTGCCGCCGTGCGCGCGCACGATGCGTTGCACAATCATCAAACCCAGCCCCGTGCCCTTCTTCTTGGTTGTGAAAAACGGCTCAAAAATGCGGTTGGTCTGTTCCTGGGGAATGCCGCCGCCGGTGTCGGCCACGCTCACCCACACCCCGTCCGCGCCCTCGCCGGTCTGCAATGTGAGCGTGCCGCCTTTGGTCATCGCCTGCATCGCGTTTTTGATGAGATTCACCAATACCTGCTGCATCTGCGTCGCGTCCGCCGGCGCCGCCGGCAGTTGGCGCGCCAATTTTGCGCTCACGTTCAATCCGCGGTTGTTCAACTCCGGTTGCAGCAATTCCAGGGTTTTTTCGACGACGTCGTTTAGGGAAACCAATTTTAATTGCGGCGCCGCCGGGCGGATCGCCTGCAAAAATTGCGTGATGATGTAATCCAGCCGGTTGATTTCGCCTTTGGCCACGTCGAGGTATTGCGAGAGTTTGTGCGAAATCTCCACCCGGTCCGCTTCCCGGTCCGGCCTTGGTGAACGTGGACGCGAAATCCATTTTGAATCGGCCGCACCGGCCTTGAATTTCTTCAACTCACGCTCCATGAGCTGCAAATGAATGTGCAGCGCGTTGAGCGGATTCCCAATTTCATGGGCGACGCTGGCGGCCAGCAAGGTGAGCGCCTGGACCCGTTCGCTTTCGATCGCCTCAAAGGTTTTTTGCCGGGTTTCGGTCGCATCGTGCAAGATGAGCGCGACGCCCGAACTGCCGGCCGCTTCGCCATCGAGTGGCGCGGCGTACAAACGCAAAAAGCGCGGGCGCGGATAATTCACTTCGAATTCATGCCGTGCGACGCGCGCGCCGCCTTCGCTGTCAAAACGTGAAAGGTTGTCCCAGTCGAGTTCCGGCAGGCAGCGCGTAACGTGCTGGCCTTCGGTCCCCGGCTGCACGCCGAGCAAACGCGTCACGGCCTGGTTGAAGTAAATAATCCGGCCTTGTTCATCCGCCACGAGCACACCGTCTTCAATCGTGTTGAACAGCGTTTCAAGAAAACTGCGTTCGCGCGCCAGTCGTTTAACAACCGTCTGCAAACCTTCGGCATCCAGCCGACCGATGCGGCCAAGCACTTTATCAAGAAAACTAGATTTTGGCGCAATCATTGGTTAAAATCAACTAATTCACCGTTAATACTCGTGTCAAACTGACACAGTTTAGAGGCCGGCAATGAAAATGCAAGGGTTCTTATGGCACATCATTTTCCCTCGGTTGTCAGCCTCAGGAAAACCTCTTCAAGCGGGCCGGACGCACCGCTTGACTTGCGCAACTCCTCGCGTGTGCCCACGGCAATCAGTTTTCCGCCGTGAATGATGCCGATGCGGTCGGCCATTTCCTCGGCCACGCTGAGTTCGTGCGTGGACATCAGCACGGTCATGCCCGCAAGGGATCGTTCCTTGAACATGTCTTTCACGACACGCGCGTGCTGCGGGTCAAGGCCGACCATTGGCTCATCTATCACAAAGACTTCCGGGTCGTGCAACAGCGCGGACACAATGGCCACCCGTTGGCGCGTGCCGTGCGAAAGACTTTCGAGCGGGAGATTCGCGAAATCGGCCAGATGAAAACGGGCAATTAATTTTTCCGCGCCCGCTTCGATTTGCGCGTCGGCCAGGCCGAACAATTGTCCGGTAAAGCGGAAAAATTCCCAGGCCGTCAGCTTGTCATAAAGAAAGGGGAAATCCGGCACGTAGGCGAGGCGGCGGCGCGCCTCCAACGGCTCCGCCTGCGTGTCAAAACCGCAAAGCAACGCGCGCCCGGTGGTCGGCTTCATGAGTCCGGCGAGAATTTTCAGCGTCGTCGTCTTGCCGGCGGCGTTGGGCCCCAGCATCGCGAAAAATTCCCCGCGGGGTATGGTCAATGTGATATCATTGACCGCGACGAGGTCGCCGAATTTCTTAACAAGATGGATGAGTTCAATCACGGCGCGCGTCTCAAAGGTTGCCGGGTTGGTCGAACGATGCGGTCACGCCGCCGGGCAGTTCGACGCGCAAAATTTCGCCGAGCGTGCTGACGTAAATGACAATGGGATGATCGAGCACGCGCGTTTCCAGGCGATACACGGGCACCGGCTCGTTGCCAAGGGCCAGGCGGTCACGATGCGCCTCCCAATGAATGTCTTGCGCGAGCACGCCCGCCGCCGGGGAAACCGCCGGCAAATTCAATCCGGCGGCCCACCCGCCGTCATCCCACGCCCCGGAACCGGCGAGCGAATGCAACCAGGTGTTTGGATTTTGCAGATCGTCAAATTTTAACACATACTCGGTGCCAACGCCGTTGCTGATGATTTTCAGGTGAACATTCTGTTCGGCGGCCAGAGAGTGAATTTCGACCGCGCCAAAATGCGAGGACAATTTTAGATTTAACTCACGCCACTCGCGCTGGCGCGAGAATTTCAGTTGGCCGTTAAAAGTCAGCCGGTTTGTAAAATCACCCAAACTCACGTTGCCATCGAAGTGGACCTGATAATCTGCGCTTAAAATACCGCCGGGCGGCGGCGGTTCGCCTTCGTCGAGATTGGCCATTTCCTGCTCGACGCCCGTGAAAAATTCGCAGAAACCGGTCCTCCGGCCGTCCTGAAAAACATTCAGCGAAGAAATGTCCGGCGCGGTCAAAATTTTTTGCCAGACCAAAACCGCGGGCACGCGAACGCCCGTGCCGTGCGAATCGTACTCCGCGCGCCACAAAAGCACATTCATTGCCACCCAAAACGCGGCAATCAGCAGAAATGTGATGCGCGGCATCATGCGATCGCCTACGGAGAGGAAATATTCAAAACCTGGCCGACCCGCATCCGCCGGGGTTCCAGTCCTGGATTGGCGGCCAGCAAGGCGTCCAGCGAAATTCCGTAGCGGCGGGCGATGCGGACGGCCGTTTCACCGGCAACGACCGTGTGCCTGCGTGGTGTCGCCGCGGTAGGGGTGGCATGCACCGGATTATCTCCGGCCAAACTCCTCGCCGGCGGGGAGACATTTTGTGCCGGCTGCGGCGAAATTGGATTCGCGGGTGGCTGCGTCGCGGCATGGTCGGGCGCCGCGGAGGATTGATTTTTTGTCGCCTGCTGGCTCGCGTAATACGCGCGCCATTTGTTGACCTCGTCCTGCAATCGCTGGTTTTCCTCAATCAACTGGTTGATCTGTTGTTGCGCGGCGGGCGTGCTGGGCAATGGCAGCACATCGGCGGCCAGTTGTTGTTTGCAACTTTCAATGCGTTGCTTGATGACCTCCGCGTTGCCGGCGTTCGGACAGAGTTGCAGGTACTGTTCATAGTGGTAAATCGCCGCAGCCGGATCGGATTCCTTTTCGTCGTAAAGCCAGCCGAGTTCAAAGTGGGCCGCGGCTGAATGCGGATTGACTTCCAATGATTCCTGAAATGCCTGAATGGCGCCCTGGTAATCCATCGTGTTGATGCGGCCCTTGCCGAGGACAAAATGCGGCTCTTTTTCGTCGTCCGACTGGTTCTGGCCCGATGGCACGCAGCCGCTCAAAGCGATGCCAACCCAAAGGGCAGCCAAGACGGGCCAGAGACGATTCCCAAATGACATGATGCGAACCTAAACGAACCCTTTGACGGGCGCAATCGCGCGTTGGTTCAATGCCAGGCCGGGCCACCCCATCCTCAAAAGCAGGCTTGAGATTCCATGGCCCGGGGCGCAACTTGTCGTGGATAGCGCGCGTGGCGGAATGGCAGACGCGCCAGACTTAGGATCTGGTCCCGCAAGGGTTGGAGGTTCAAGTCCTCTCGCGCGCACCACTTTTTCGTGGAGTGAAAAATGCCGCGCCGCCACGCAGAGCGCGAAGGCGGGCCACGATACGGAAAGAAATAAATGCGTCCCAAGCTGCGGCACGGCAAGGCGTTGGCACAATCTCATTGGGCCGCCCGCCGCACCTGTTCCTTCTTCTCCTCCAACTCGGCTTGAAGTTTCTTGCGCTCGGCGGCCAACTGCTGCCGCAACGCCTCAACCTTTTCGAAATCGCCCGGCGCGACCGTCTTGGCGATTTCATCCTTCAACGCAATCTCGCGTTCGGCGATTTTGGCGGCATATTTTGAATCCCATTCCGCAAGTTCCTTTTTCTGCGCTTCGCTCAATTTTTTTGCCGGCGCGTTCTTATTCAAACGCTCCATCGCAAGTTCATAGGCGGTTTTCATATTTCAATTTGGGAGGGTTGCCGTGCCGGCGACCCTGGTTTTATTTTTGGGACGGCGACACGCCGTCCCTCCCGTTTATTTTTTATTCTTCCACGGCTGGCTCGGAAATTTGATGGGCGGCGGCTTGGGCCGCGCGATTTGCAATTCGGCATTGTCCCCGGCTTTCGCGTCCGGTTCGCCAGCCTTGCTGGCATCGGCGCGCCACGATTCGATTTTGGCCTGCAAGCCGTGGTGCTCGGCTTTTGGTTTGTCGCCGGCCTTCATGTAAAACAGCGAAAGATTCGTATGCACGAGCTGCTCGCGCGGGCGGAGTTGCTCGGCTTTGTGGCCTTCGGCAATGGCGGCGGCATAATCGCCCTTGCGGTAAAGCGCCATGCCCAGCGCCAGTTGCGCTTCGAAGTGCGCGGGGTCGGCGCCCAGCACCGCCCTGAACCTGGCGATGGCGCCGTCGAAGTCGCCGCGGCTGAAATCGAACATCGCGTCGTCGTATTGTTCCTGCAATGTCATGGGACCCGGCGAACGCTACCGCACCCGGCGGTCCCCGCGCAAGCGGCATGGAACGGCAAAAGAAGCCTTTCATTGAGCCGGCAATGATATAATTATATCTAATTTACATTTGTTGTTATCCTAAAAGCAATCCGGCGAATTAGTGTAATAATCTAATGATCAATGAGATATACACAGGATTAGAATTTGACACACTCGCTTCCTGTGCCTTAGTGTGACATGGCAAAGGTGCAGCGTTGATTCGCCTTCCGTGATGCATCTCACCTTGCATGGAATGAATTTTGGTTTGAGGTCCTTATGAGTGACACAATGGCAACCGCGTCGCCTCCGGGCGGCGCACCGAAGGTTTCGAAAATTAACGAAGCGGTGATCCGCATCGCCGGCAATTCGCAGGATGGCATTCAGGCCATCGGCGGATTTCTGGCGCGCCTCGCCGGCCGCAGCGAACAGGAAGTCATGACCTTCATGACCATCCCGGCCACCATTTCCGGCGGGCCATCCATTTTTCAGGTCCGCATCGGTTCGGGCGAAGTGCTGAGCGCGGGCGACGAAGCCGACGTGCTGCTGGCGCTTTACCAGCATTCCTACGAAGACCACATCGGTTCGCTCAAGAAGGGCGGCATCGTGCTTTTTGATGCCGACCACGTCGAACCAAAAGCCGAGTGGCAAAAAGACTATCACCACGTCGGCATTCCCATTTCCACGCTGGCCGTCGAGGCCATTGGCGGCACGGCCAAGGACAAGGGCAAAAATATTTATGCGCTCGGCCTGATCGCGCGGATGTTCGATCTCAACCTGCCGAAACTGGAAAAGTTGATTGCCGAACGCTTTGGCGGCAAGGATGAGAGCATCGTAAAGAACGCGCTGGTGGCGTTTCACGCGGGTTATGCCTATGACACCAGCAATCTGCTGGAGACTTTCAAATTCACTGAAAGCCTGCACAAAGGCGGCCATCAGGTCGTCATGAATGGAAACGAAGCCCTGGGTTACGGTCTCATTGCCGCGGGCGTGCGTTTCGGCGCGGGCTATCCCATCACGCCCTGGTCCGACATCATGGAATTGCTCCGGCGCGAATTGCCCAAATACGGCGGCTCGTTTATCCAATGCGAGGATGAAATCGCGTCCATCTCGATGGCCATCGGCGCGAGCTATGCGGGCCGGGTGGCCGTCACTGGCTCCAGCGGGCCGGGAATTTCCCTGAAAAGCGAAGCGCTGGGCTGGGCGGTCATGGCGGAAGTGCCGCTGGTGATTGTGGACGTCCAGCGCGGCGGGCCGTCCACCGGTTTGCCGACCAGCGTCGAGCAATCCGATCTGAACATTGCCCGCTTCGGCAGCCACGGCGACTCGCCCCGCGTCGTGCTGGCGCCGGCCAACGTCGGGGATTGTTTTTACACCGCCATCGAGGCCGTCAACATCGCGCGCAAATACAACGTCCCGGTTTTCATCCTGAGCGACCAGGCCATCGCCACGCGCATCGAGGCGTTTCCCGAACCGGACCTTGAAAAACTCTGCCAGGACATTTCGCCCGACCTGACAACGGTGCCCGATTTCAAGCCGTATGATTTGAGCACCCCGGACGGCGTGGTTCCGCGCGTCGTGCCCGGCACGCGCATTGCCAGCGGCAAATATCCCGTCGCCACCGGCCTCGAACACGATGAAGCCGGCCACCCGTCCGCCGCGCCCAAGGTGCATCAGGCCATGGTCGCCAAGCGGCGCCGGAAATTGCTGGCCCTCCAGGCGACGCTGCCCGTGCCAAAGGTTTACGGCCCGCCGGAGGGCAACGTCCTGCTCGTCGGCTGGGGTTCGACGCAAGGCCCGATTCGCGAAGCCGTGGACCGCGCCCGCGCCGCCGGCGACAGCATCTCGTCGCTCCACATCAAACATCTCAACCCGCTGCCGAACGGTTTGGAAAACATTTTCTCCGGGTTCCATCACGTGTTCGTGGTGGAGATGAATGACGAGGGGCTTTACGGTTACGGCCAGTTGGGCGGCATGTTGCGCGCCCGTTTTTGCGATCCCCGGATCCGGGGCATCAACAAGACCGACGGCCTGACGTGGAAGGTGAAGGAGATCCTTGCCGCCGTAAAAATGAAATTGTCCTCGAACGGCAAGGTCGCCAAGGCGGTCTGAATGGTTGAAGTTGTAAAAAATTTGAATTTATGAGCGAAGTCATTGCTGAAATACCCGCGCGTGAAAACCTTTCCGTTGCGCCGCCGGCGCCGGGCGCCGAGCGCAAGGGCCTGACGAAAAAGGAGATTGCCGCCGACCATCCAACGTGGTGTCCCGGTTGCGGCGACTTCTCGGTGCTGGCGCTTTACTTCAAGCTCATCGAGAAGCGAAAAATCTGGCACGAGAAAATTACGACCGTCGCGGGCATCGGCTGCTCCAGCCGGTTCCCCTACTTCGTGCAGGCGCACGGCGTGCATTACATCCATGGGCGCGCGCTGCCGTTTGCCACGGGTATTTCCCTTTCCCGGCCGGACCTGCACGTGTTTGTTTTTGGCGGTGACGGCGACGCGTTCTCGATTGGCGGCAATCATTTCACCCATACCTCGCGGAAAAACGTCAAGCTCACCTACGTGGTCATGGACAACTGGGTTTACGGCCTGACCAAAAAGCAGACCTCGCCCACGTCGCCGCTCGGCTTCAAAAGCAAGACCGACCAATGGGGCGCGGTGGATTATCCCATCAACCCGATGAAACAGGCGATTTCCGCCGGCGCCACGTTTGTCGCACGCACCACGTCCACGAACCCGAACCATGTGCTGGCAATGATGGAAGCCGCGATGGACCACGACGGCTTCAGTTTCGTCGAATGCCTGAGCGAATGCGTGGAATTTTACGAAGGCGCGTTCGACGCCGCGAATCCGCGCAAAGGCGGCGTGTTCCGGGAAGTGCCAAAGGAACACGACGTGACCAACGAACTGGCCGCCTACAAACTGGCCAGTGCGGATTTTCCCGGTTATTTCGGCATTTTTTACAAAAACCTGAAGCCGACCAAAAACGCGAAGGAAGCCGAAATCCAGCGCGGCATGATGGAAAAGGTCAAAGGCCTGAAAGACTGGCAGATTCTGCAAAAGAACTTCGACCGGATGAAATAATCTTCATTTACGATTTGCCCGTCCTCCGTAGCAATACTGCGGAGGGTGGATGTTACACGATTTGCGAGCCTGAGGATTTCCCAGGCTCGTATTTTTTGTGATGCCTTCATCGCAAATCCAAATGCGAGTTTGCAAACACACACATTAATCACCGGGAAATTTTATGTGAAAATTGAAAGATTTTCCACTGGTTCGCGTATCTGCGTATGGGACAGACAGGCGCGGCAGAAACTTCGTGTTGCCACGGGCATGCTTCAAAAACCTTAAGCTAATACTATGAAAGCAACACCTTCCGTACCGGACTGCTGGAACTTACTGACTGCGCCGGGTCGCGCACGAAAAAAGCCCGTTGAGCAAGCCGATCAGCGCAACCATTGCCGTTTGAAGCACAGGGCGGTTGACCAGTGGCGGAGATCAGAAATTCCAAACTTTGAAAAACAAACCGTGAAACCAATCCTTATCATCACCGGAGTGCTGCTGTTGGCGGCGACCATTCCAGCGCAAACAACTATCCCAAAGCCTCAAGGTTCGATCCACCCCACCAGAAAGAACACGGTGTCGGTCAGCGCTCAGTGCTACACAATCGACGCGGTCGGTGTGACCTTCGAACGTGCGTAGAGAGCGGCCCGTGCTGAGATTCCATAGCCGCACGGTCATTTCGTCCCCGCCGGTAAGAAAACACTCTCCATCCGAGCTAAAGCCATAGGTCCAAATACCATCCTTAGAGTTGATTCGTAGAATCTTCTTCACGACTTGCTCGCGCGCAGCTTTGGCTTCTGGTGCCGACTCCGTCGCTATTAGTCGGCAGGCTTCGAGGAGTTTCGCGTACTCCTGCCCACGTTCCGCCGGGCGCCAGTTGATGTAAAGGAATTGCGTCAGGGAGCCTCTGATGGGGGCGTCGTCGAGCCGCAGGGGAATGAAGCGGCGATCCTTGTTCAGTGGGTCGCGAAACCGAAACGTGCCCGCCTCCAACTGCGCCCAGTCCGAGCCGAACGCATTGGCCGACATGCAGAGCACCAGCACCCGCGAGTGCTCCAGCCCTTCCTCGATCTTTGCCGGGATGCTGTCGCCAGGCTTGATTTGCTCCTCGTCCAGCCATACGCGCACGCCGTCCTGCTTCAATCGCGCGGCCACATCGCGCACCACCGCCTTGTCCTTTGCGCTATGGCTCAAGAAAACGTCGAATTGGAATTGATCACTCACAATTGTTCAGATGGCTTGGGCAATCCGGAGTGTGCGCGGCAAATTCGACAGCGTCAATTCTCGGCTGCGGTTGGACAGCGGTTGTCCGTGCGGCGGATTAAACTGCGGGCATGAATGCCGCGCGATGGTTTCAGCGCCGGGAAGATTTCCGGAGCGGTTCGCGCAACAGGCGTTGGGCCACAACTCCAAGGCATGCATCGGGCGTATCTTTCTGGACCACCCGCCTTCATCCAACTTCGGCACGGCAGGCCAGCCGGCGGTGATCCAATTAGGTTTGAAAAAACGCGGTCCTATTGAAACAATCGTTGAAGGCTTCGTGAAGATTGCTTTTGGCACCGGCAATGCTTCCACTCGAAAAAAGTTGCGGTTGCAACGGACTATCGTGCGGACAATGTTGTGGCAATCATAACCCAAAACATCACAAATGAATGCCTTTGATTTTTCAATCCTTTCATTTCTCAACCGGTTTGAAGATCAATGTCCTTCATTCGATAAGGCATTACTTTCTTTGAGTGCGGCGAGTGCGTTCTGTAAAGCTGGTCTTATTGTCGCTTTGTATTGGTGGGCGTGGTTCAAGAATGGCGAAGACCATAATAAAAATAAAGATGTTCGTGAAATTATCATATCTGCCATGCTGGCTTGCGTTGCCGCAGTTATTGTCATCCGGCTGGCCGTCCTGGCATTTCCATTTAGAGTCAGGCCCTTGGCTGACCCAACAAATGGGTTACACTTTCCCCAAGAGTCATTTATCAACTGGCACAATTGGAGTTCCTTTCCCAGCGATCACGCGATAATGTTCTTTACCCTTACCATCCCCCTTTTCTTTATTTCACGGGTTTTAGGATGGATTGCCTTGCTGGACTCTGTGTTCCTGGTTTGCCTGCCAAGGGTTTTTTTGGGCATCCATTATCCGACGGATGTATTGGCCGGGGCAGCCATTGGGGTTGGCATCGGTCTCTTGGCCAATCAAAAAAACATCAAGGGCGTTATTTCCAAAAGAGCTTTTCAGTTTATGGAGAAACATCCGGGCTTGTTTTATGCGGGATTTTTCCTGTTCACATGCCAGGTCGCCAACATGTTTTCGGATAGCGTTTCTGTAGGTTCTATAATCATAAACCACCTCAAAAAATTGCTTCACTAAAATATTTTATAAGATACATGCCTGGCCGAGGGCCTTATGGCGGACAATGGGTCTGCCCGGCTTCCGGCGATTTTCTTCTGGCGCGTTATTCGTAAATCGTAAATCGTAAATCCGATGCCGATTTACGAATTTGCCTGTCCGAAATGCCGGCGGATTTACAGTTTCCTCTCCAAGCGCGTGAATCCCGGCCGGCCGCCGGTCTGCCCCAAGTGCGGCCATAAAAAAATGTCCAAGCAGGTCAGCCGCTTTGCCTTGTCGCGCAAACTCTCCGAGCCTGCCGCCAAAGGTGATTCCGGCGAACCGCCGATGCCGGACCTGGACAACCCGCGCGTGGAGCGGGCCATGATGGAACTCGAACGCGACATGGAGCATCTGGACGAGAACAATCCCCGGCACATGGCCCACATGATGAAAAAGATGAAAGACCTCATGCCGCCGGGTTCTGTGCCCAAGGAATTGGACACGGCCATCAAACGGCTTGAAGCCGGCGAAGACCCCGAAAAAATCGAGGCTGACCTGGGCGACGTGCTGGGCGATTTCATGGGCGGCGAGGAAGGCGGCGGCAGCGGCAATTTCACCCGCGACAGCGGATTATATGACTACTAAAAAGGGCCGCCGGTTCAAGGCCGCCTGTTTCACACTGGAAGGCGTCGGCTCCTTCTCGGTGTCCTTCTATTTTTATTACATCTACTTTTTCATGCGGGACCACTTTGGTTTCGGCAACAAGCAGAACCTCGCCTTCGCCGCGGCCATGGGTTTCATTTACGTCTTCTCCGCCTGGCAGGCCGGACGGTTTGCGCAACGCCGTGGCTATTTCACGGCGCTCAAGGTTGGTTTCATCGTGATGATTCTGGCGCTGGCCATCGGCTCGCGACTCTATTTCATGTCCGGCGTGGTGCTGGCTTCCGCGTTTGTCACCATCGGCCAGTGTTTTCTCTGGCCCACCATTGAGGCGCTGGTAAGCGAAGGCGAAGACGCCAAAGGCCTGCCGCGCGCCGTGGGCACCTACAATGTCGTTTGGGCTTCCACGAACGCCCTCGGCCTGTTCGGCGGCGGCACGCTCGTGGAAAAATTCGGATTCAAAACCCTTTTCTATCTGCCCGTCGCGCTTTTGTTCACGCAACTGGTCCTGAACTACTGGCTGGAAAAGCACGCGCAGGACATGGCGGAGGCTTCAAACCATGAACCCGCGCCCGTACCGCCGGCGCCCGACCCGAACCGGCCTTCGCCCGCGAAGGCCAGGGCTTTCTTGTGGATGGCCTGGCTGGCGAATCCGTTCGCCTACATCGCCATCAACACGTTTGTTCCGCTGCTGCCCGGTCTGGCAAACCGCTTTCAACTCACGCCAATGATGGCGGGCTTTGCCTGTTCGTTGTGGGGCTTCGTGCGGCTGGGCACATTTCTGGTATTGTGGTTTTGGACCGGCTGGCATTACCACTTTCGCTGGCTGGTGACGGCGTTTGCCACGCTTATCGTCGTGTTCGTGCTCATTCTCACCGCGCCCAATCTCGCCGTGTTGCTGGCGGCGCAAATTTTCTTCGGCGCCGCCATCGGCCTGATTTATTACTCGTCGCTGTTTTATTCGATGGACGCGGGCCAAACGAAAAGCGAACACGGCGGCATCCACGAGGCGGCCCTTGGGGTGGGCAATTTCGCCGGCCCGGCCGTCGGCGCGGCTTCGTTGCAGTTTTTTCCCAAGGTCGCGCACAGCGGCGTGCTGGCCGTGAGCGGCCTGCTGTCCCTGGGATTTCTGACGCTGGTTGCCATTCAATGGTTCAGCCGTTCCCGCCGGTGAAATAGCAGGGACGCCTCGCGCTGCGGCGTCTCCGCCCGCGCAGAGCGGGTGGAATGGGGAGGGAAACGCGGTCTTTTCGTTGCGCCGCTTAACGCGGCGCGGACAGCGCAGCGCGCTGTTCCTACCAAAAAAAATCCGCAAAAAATTTCTGAAGGGTTGAAACCCCCTGTTGGAAAAGCGTAGAATCCTGCTGGATGGAAAAAGATCTCTTGAACGCAGCCAGTTCCCTGCCGCGGATTGCCATGGTTTCCACGCACGGCTACGTGGCGGCCAATCCGCCGTTGGGCGCGGCGGACACCGGCGGGCAGGTGGTGTATGTGCTGGAGCTTTCCAAGAAGCTGGCGCAACTGGGCTACGAAGTGGACATCTGGACGCGGCGCTTTGAGGACCAGCCGGAAATGGATCTGGTGAGCGATCAGGTGCGCGTCATTCGCGCCAAGTGCGGCGGGCGCGATTTCATTCCCAAGGAATATCTGCTGGAAAAGCTGCCGGAATGGGGTGAGAACGCCCTGCGTTTCATCAAGAAACACCAGCTCAAATACGAATTCATCAACAGCCATTACTGGGACGCGGGCGTGGCCGGCCAGCATTTGAGCGACGTGCTGGACGTGCCGCATTTGCACACGCCGCATTCGCTCGGTGTCTGGAAGAAAAAACAGATGGAGGCGGACTTCCCCGGCGACGAGAAAAAATTCGAGAAACAATACAATTTCACCAAGCGCATTCACTACGAGCGGCTGCTGTACGCGGACTGCGACATGGTGGTGGCCACCACGCCGCAGCAACTGGACCTGCTCCAGCAGGAGTATGAAGTGCCGGAGGCGAAATGCCGCATGATCCCGCCCGGCTACGACGACAACCGTTTTTTTCCGGTGAGCGAGGCGAGCCGGAAGGCCATCCGCCAGCGGCTCGGCTTTTCCGGCAAAGTGGTGCTGGCCATCGGGCGGCTGGCGCGCAACAAGGGTTATGATTTGCTCATCAACGCCTTTCAGGTCGTCGCGCAGCGCGAGCCGGAGGCGATCCTGTGGCTGGCCGTCGGCGGAACGGATTTGGGCGGGCACGAACAGAAGCTGCTGGCGGAATCGAAGGCGCAGGCCGTCCAGTTAAAACTCGAGTCGCGCGTGCGGTTCGAAGGATTCATTCCCGACGAAGTGATGGCGGATTACTACCGGGCGGCGGATTTGTTTGTGCTGTCCAGCCGGTATGAACCGTTTGGCATGACGGCCATTGAAGCGATGGCCTCGGGCGCGCCCACGGTGGTGACGGTCCACGGCGGCTTGTACCGCGCCCTGACGTTCGGGCGGCACGCGCTTTATGCGGACCCTTTTGACCAGGAGGATTTGGGCATCACCATGTACAAGGTATTGCGGCATCCGCGGCTGTCGGCGCGGCTGGCCCGGATGGGGGCGCACAAGGCGCGCAGCCTGTTCACTTGGACGGGCGTGGCGCAACAATTGGTGGCCGTGGTCGAACAACGCGAGAGCGCCAGCCTGATGTTGACGGACAACGAATGGGACGAACCCTGGAACGACGCGGATTAGATTTGAACGGTTTTACCGGATGACGATTCCAACCAACAGGTCAGAAGGTTATGACATACGATAAAGTTCAACTGTTCTGCGCGGACCTGGACGGCACGCTGCTGGGCAATCCCGAAGCCACGCGCCGGTTCAAGGACACCTGGGAAGCCATGCCCAAGAAACAGCGCCCGGCGCTTGGCTACAATTCCGGCCGGCTCGTGCAGAACGTCATTGATTTGCTCGCCACCCAAAGCCTGCCGTGGCCGGACTACATCATCGGCGGCGTGGGCACGCAAATTTACGACGGGCGCCAAAAGCGGCCGTTCAACGAATACAACAAGCTTTTCCGGCCGGGCTGGGACCTGAAGAAAATCGAGGCGATTCTTTCAGCCTTTCCGGGCGTCACCCATCAGCCGCCCCAGTTTTTGCATCCCTACAAATCCAGTTGGTATCTGCATCAGGCGCCGCCGGAAACCATTGAGCAGTTGAAAAAACTGCTGGCCGATGCCGGACTGGAGGTCAACGTCATTTATTCCAGCATGCGCGACCTGGACGTGATGCCGCAAAAAACCAACAAGGGCTACGCCCTGCAATGGCTCTGCGAAAAAACCGGCGTCCCGCTGACCAACGTGCTGGTCGCCGGCGACACCGGCAACGACAGCAGCATGTTTCTCCTGCCCGGCGTCCGGGGCATCGTGGTGGAAAACGCCCAGCCGGAGCTTTTCGAAGCGGTGGTCAAACTCCCCACCTTCAGCGCCGGCCAGGTGATGGCCGACGGCGTCATCGAAGGCTTGAAATACTTTGGCGTGATTCCCGACACTCCGTCGCTGAAAAGTTCCGCGTTGCGGGGCCATGAAATGGATCCCACCCTGCGGATGCTGTTCACCGAGGCGGCGCTGGGCACCCTCACGTCCGAGGAACGCCAGCTCATCTGCACGGGTTACGACCAGGCACTGGCCGCGCTGCGGAAAAACATCACGCCGCTCGGGTTCTCCGCGTGTTCGCTCGAAGACAACGAAGTGACGGGCACCGACGCCAACTATCACAGCGTCTGGGCGCGGGACGGGGCCATCACGCTCATAAGCACGATTGAATTGGAAGACCCGCAAATCCGCGCGGCGCAAAAACAAACGCTGCGGACCCTCCTGGACCACATCTCGCCCAACGGCCAGGTGCCCGCCTACGTGCGCATTGACGATCAGACGCCCGATTACAGCGGCGTGGGCGGCATTTGTTCCATTGACGGCGGCCTGCTGGCCATCATCGCCTTTTATCACTACATCAACAAGACGCAGGACAACGATTTGCTGAACGAATACGCGGACCGGCTGCAGCGCGTAATGAGCGGACTCAGCGCGCTCGACAGCAACAACGACGGCCTGCTGGAAATCCCCGAAGCCGGTGATTGGACCGACCTGTTCGGACGCAGCTACCATGTGCTTTACGACGAAATCCTCTGGTATCGCGCCAACGTCTGCTTTGGCCGGCTGCTGGAATTCCAAAAGAAGTTCGAGCCGGCGGCGGATTATCTCCGCTGGTCACAGTTCATTCGCGGCAAAATTCTCGCGTCCTTCTGGCCGTCCACCAAGCCCCGCGATGCCGCCGCGCATGTCAGCTTTGCCGACCGCCAGTTTTCGCTGGGGGATTCCAGTTATCTGCTCGCGGAAATCACGCCCTTCAGTTTCAGTTGGCGCTGCGACGTGCTGGGGAACATTCTGGCCTTCCTGAACAACGTGCTCGACGTGGACCGCGCGCGCGTCGCGTTCAAGTTCATGTGGGCCGTCGGCGTCAACGATCCCTGGCCCGTGGCCAATCTGTACCCGCCGGTGCAGGCCGGCGACCCCGACTGGCGCGCCTATTACACGGTCAATTTGTTGAACCTGCCGGGGCATTATCACAACGGCGGCATCTGGCCCTTCATCGGCGGCATGTGGGTGCGGTTCATTCACCGGCTCGGCCTTTACGAAGTCGCCTGCCGCGAGCTGCTCAAGCTCGCGCAACTCAACCGGCTCGGCAAAAATCAGGAGTGGGAATTCAACGAATGGGTCCACGGCCGCACCGGCAAGCCCATGGGCAAATGTTTCCAGGCCTGGTCGGCCGCCGCTTACATCCACGCCTGTCAGGAACTCCAGATCAGCCCCGACAGTTTGCCGCATGACTGACCGTCAAACCTCTTAAACCGCAGAGACGCCGAGGCGCAGAGAAATTTTAAGGATACTTGAAACCCTCACCCGTCGCTTTGCGCCACCCTCTCCCCGCCAAGCGGGAAGAGGGACGGGGCGAGGAGCCGTTGCAGCTTTTTGTTGGTGTCTTTGTGGTTTGAAAATCTGAAAGAAAACCCTACCCTCTGCGTCTCTGCGCCTCTGCGGTGAATTTTTATGAATGAACGAAAAACAGTGGATGACCGCCAGAAAATGACGGAGATGGAGCGCATCCGGCATTCGGCCGCGCATGTCATGGCCACCGCCATTCTGCGCTTGTGGCCGGACGCCCAATTCGCCGCCGGGCCGCCGGTCGAAAACGGCTTTTATTACGACGTGGACTTGAAGCACCGGATTTCGCCGGAGGATTTCCCGGCCATCGAGGCGGAGATGAAAAAGGAAATCAAGGCGAACAACGTCTTCGAGAAAATCACCGTCACGCGCGAACAGGCCATCGCTGACGCGCAGGCGGGAAGGCTTGGGGCGCTAGGCGAGAGGCCGGGAAACCCGTCGGTATTCAAGCTTGGCAATCTCGAAGCCATTCCCGAAGGCGAGCCAATCACCTATTTCAAGAACGGCGATTTCGTGGACCTCTGCGCCGGGCCGCACGTGATGCGCACCGGCAACATCGGCGCGTTCAAGCTCACCAGTGTGGCCAGCGCGTATTACAAGGGCGACGAGCGCAACCCGCAGCTCCAGCGCATCTACGGCACGGCATTCAAGAACAAGACGCAGTTGGATGAGTATTTCAAGATGCTCGAAGAGGCGAAAAAGCGCGACCATCGCAAGATCGGACAGGAAATGGGGCTGTTCACGATTGACCCGGATTACACCGGGCCGGGCCTGCCGCTCTGGCTGCCCAAAGGCACCGCCATCGTCGAGGAACTGGAAAAACTGGCGAAGGAAACGGAATTTGCCGCCGGCTACGTGCGCGTGAAAACGCCGCACATCGCCAAGGAAAAAATGTATCTGACGAGTGGGCATCTTCCGATTCTGTATGCGGAATCAATGTTTCCGCCGATGCAGTTGAAGCTCGATCCAGAGTTAGAGGCAAGAGTAATTAAGGTAAGGCGTGAGTTGGATGAAAATTCTGCTTTGATGACGAAGATTCAGGGGCGATTGGATCAGATTCGAGTTACTCCTCACGCACATTTAAGTGCAAAGCAACAACAAGAAGCACAAGCTGAATTGGATGAAGAACGAAAGCGAGAACGTCGGCTTCGCGCGGAGTCTGAAGAAATTCTGTCTTCACATCGCTATTACCTCAAAGCCATGAACTGCCCGCATCATCACCGCATTTTTGCGGCGGAACCGCGCAGTTACCGGGATTTGCCGTTGCGGCTGGCCGAATACGGCACCTGCTACCGCTACGAGCAGTCGGGCGAATTGTTCGGCCTCATGCGCGTCCGCTCGCTCAACATGAACGACGCGCACATCTATTGCACGCCGGAGCAGTTCGCCGCCGAGTTCAACGCGGTGAACGAGATGTACCTGAAGTATTTCAAGATTTTTGGCATTGAAAAGTATGTGATGCGCTTCAGCACGCACGACCCGTCGCGCCTGACCGGCGACAACGCCAAATTCGTTAACGAACCGGAATTGTGGAAGCAGACGGAGGACATGGTGCGCCAGACGCTGATTGATTCGAAGATACCTTACGTGGAAGTGCCAAACGAGGCGGCGTTTTACGGGCCGAAGATTGACGTGCAGGTCTGGAGCGTCATTGGCCGCGAATTCACGCTGGCAACGAACCAGGTGGACTTCGCCGTGCCGCGAAGATTCGGCCTGGTCTATCGCGACAAGGACAACACGGACAAGACGCCGCTGTGCATCCATCGCGCGCCGCTCGGCACGCACGAGCGGTTCATCGGCTTCCTCATCGAGCATTACGCCGGCAACTTCCCGCTCTGGCTCGCGCCGGAGCAGGTGCGCGTGATGACCATCGGTGAGGAGGAGCCGCTGGTGAATTACGCGAAGGCCATCGTGAACGAACTGCGCGCGAATTTCGTCCGTTGCGAAGCGGATTATTCGACCAACAAAATTAACGGCAAGATTCAGGAAGCGGAACTTGCGAAGGTCCACACGATGCTCGTCATCGGCGGCCGCGACATGGAAGCCGGAAATGTTTCCGTCCGTCTGCACGGCAAAGGAAATTTGGGCGCAAAGCCAAAGGCGGAAGTGATTGCCGACATTCTTGCCGCTATCCGCGAACGGCGGGCGTAATGCGATTGTTCTTACGGTGATCCAAAGCGGCGCTTCCGCCTATTGACAGGCGAGTTTGGATTGCCTTCGAAGGCGAACACCCACCAAGGCGGGTTCACGCCATGGATGATCATCCCACGGCAATGCCGGAAGATTTTCCGAAGCTTTAAAAGCCAACTTCCCCGCGTTTATGCGCCATTCCGGCATAAAACATTCATTTGGCTGGGTGTATCTTAATCCATTGTGGGCATGATAGTTGCTGCCCATCAACTGTTTGTCCGTAGTTCCAAAACAGTGGTGGAAGCGCCGCCGCGCGCCGAAAAGACAAGTGTAAAACCGGGAAATGGAAGTTATGAAAACTAAATTCTGCTTTGGTGTCCGAGCCAGGCATTCTGTGTTCGGGGGAATAGTTTGGGTGAGCATGGCCGGGCTGATGGCGGCCAGCGCTCCGGCGCAAAATTTGTATGTGTCGGACAGCGGCAGCGGCAACATTTATGAATTCACGCCCGGCGGCGTTCAGAGCACCTTTTTTTTGGGATTGAATCCTGCTGGTCTGGCCTTCGATAGTGCGGGAATCCTTTTTGAGGCGGACAACACCGGTAATATCTACAAATTTACGCCCGGCGGCGTCCAAAGCACTTTTGCTTCGGGATTGAATGCTCCTACCGGTCTGGCCTTTGACAATGCGGGCGATCTCTTTGAGGCGGACAGCGGCAGCGGCAACATCTATGAATTCACGCCCGGCGGGGCGCAAAGCACCTTTGCTTCAGGATTGAATAATCCCACCGGTCTGGCCTTTGACAATGCGGGCAATCTCTTTGAGGCGGATTACAACAGCGGCAATATCTATGAATTCACGCCCGGCGGGGCGCAAAGCACCTTTGCTTCGGGATTGGATGGCATTTACGGTCTGGCCTTTGACAGCACCGGCGATTTATTTGCAGCGAGTTTGGGCTTCAACACCATCTTTGAACTTACCCCTGGCGGGGCGCAAAGCCCCTTTGCCTCAGGGCTGAGTTATCCTTGTGGTCTGGCCTTTGACAGCGCCGGAAATCTCTTTGAGGCGGACTCCAGCAGCGGCGAGATTAACGAATTCACACCCGGTGGCGATCAAAGCGTTTTTGCCTCAGGCCTGCTCAACCCGACAGCGGTTGCCTTCGCGCCCACATTTGCGCCGGAGCCTTCCACGGGAATAATGCTCGGGATGGGCTTTGTCGCGTTGTTGCTGGGTTTCCATTGCCGCCGGAACTGAAGGACTGCTCCTGTTTCCGACTCAATCCGCCGTCACCAGCGAGTGGGGCCGCCTTTGGGCCGCCGATTCGACTGGCCGATAGAGAGAACACCATGGCTTGACGGAGTGACCATGTGGAGGCTCATCCAGGTTTACCCGAAGTTTTGTGGAGCGAGCCGGGTTGCAGTGGAGACACCGACGGTTGTGATTCCATTGAATTGTACTGCGCTTGTTTGCTAAACTTTCCCCATGGGACGCCAGTGGTTACATGCCAAACGTCTGGTCGCCGGGCTGAAAAAAGGCCGGACGACGGGCAAAATTGTCCGTGAAATCTCGGTTGCCGCCAAGATGGGCGGGGCGGACCCGGCAATGAACGCGCGCCTCTTCGCCGCCGTTGAAAAGGCGCGCAAGGACAGCGTCGCGCGCGATGTCATTGAACGCGCCATCAAAAAGGGCGCGGGCACCGGCGACGAAAAGCTCGTGATGGAGCATGTGGTCTTTGAGGGTTACGCGCCGCACAAGGTGCCGGTGATTGTCGAGGTCCTCACCGACAACGTGAACCGCACCGCGCCGGAAATCCGCCTGTTGTTTAAGAAGGGCCAGCTCGGCACGGCGGGCAGCAACAAGTTTTTGTTCGACCACGCCGGCCTCGTCGAGGCGCATCATCCCGACGCGAACATTGACCGTGAAGCCGCCGCCATTGAGGCCGGCGCAAATGAGGTTGAAACCTTGACGGGCGATCAGAACGATGACATCCCGGAAGGCACGGCCGGCGCGCGGTTCATTTGCGACCGCACGGCCGTTCACGCCGTTTCCGCCTGGCTGTCAAAAAACGGCTGGACGGTGGTGACCAGCGAACCGGGTTATCTGCCAAAGAATTTTCCAGTGCTCACTGAGGAGCAACGCGCCGAGGTTGGCGAGTTTCTTCAAAGTTTGGATGACCACGATGACGTTCACCGCGTCTGGGCCGCGGTCAAGTAACCACCCTCTAAACTCAACTCAGCCGCATCGGCATGACCACGTAGAGGAATGGCCCGTTTATCTTCAGCACGCCGGGGCTGAGTTCGTCTGACAATTCAAAAAACACCTCGTCCTCGGCCAGTGCATTGAGCGGTTCGATGAGGAATTTTGGGTTAAAGGCAATGGCGATTTCCTTGCCTTTATAGTTCACTGCCAGGCTTTCGCGGGCTTCCCCAACCTCCGGCGAGTTGGCGGTAATGGCGAGGGTGTTTTTGCCGAAGGTCAGCTTGACTGAATTGGCCTTTTCGCTGGTCATGATCTCGGCGCGCCGGAGGGCATGAAGAAATTCCTCGCGCACCAGTGGCACGCGTTCCTTGGTTTCGGCGGGAATGACCTGGCGGTAATTGGGGTAATTTCCCTCAATCAACTTTGTAAGAATGAGGACGGAAAAACCCTTGTCATCCTTAAGTTTAAAGGCGGCTTGGTTTTCGCCAAACTTTATTTCCACGTCTCCTTTTTCCTGCAAAAGCCGGTTTAATTCATTAACCGCCTTGGCGGGAATGATGAATTCTCCCTGGCTCTTTTCTGAAATTTCCACTTCCTCGTCCGCCAGCGCCAGCCTGCGACCGTCCGTTGCGACCACCGTCATTTTGTGGTCCTTGAGACTGATAAAAACCCCATTCAGCACATATCGGGACTCATCCGTGGAAATGGCAAACGATGTTTTCCCCAACATGGACTTGGTCGTCTCCTGAGTCAGTGTCACTTTTTTGTCATCCTTGAATTTCGGCAGGGGAGGAAATTCATCTGCTCCAATTCCATGGATCTTGTAGAAGGAAGTGCCGCAGCGGACGCTGCATACGTTTTTATCATCCACTTCAAGGTCAATCTCCCCACCGTTTAATTCACGGACAATTCCAAAGAGCTTCCTGACCGGCACGGTAGCCGCCCCGCTTTTCTTCACCTTTGCTTCCACCGAACAAGTGATGGAGACATCCAAATCTGTCGCGGTAAATTCAACCCGCTCCCCTTCAGCCCGCATCAAGACATTGGAAAGGATGGGAAGCGTCGTCCGTGAACCGACCACGTTCTGAACCGCCTGCAGTCCGTTGAGAATTTGCTCCTTGGAAATGGTGAGGTTCATGGGCGGTTAATAGTATCTTTCTTTATAAAATAGTATCAGTATTAAGGGTTGTGAATAAGACAAACAACCCTTTATGTCAAGGTTTCATCGGTGGAAAGTAAGGGGAAAACGGGATGTTTAGGAAGAGAAAAAAAGAGAAAGTTTCAAAGGTCGGAGTTATCGGCAAATTTAACAAAGTTTTAACAATGAGTTGGTCACTTATTGGCCAAGTTGTGCACGGTGAATCACTTCAGGCAGAACTTGGCAGGCGAGACCCACCTCTTCACAAGTGGATTCCCGTCCCAGAGAGAAGCGCACCAGGGCATTCGCAGAAGCCGGTTTACCCAATGCGGCAATGACATGTGAAGGGTCAAGGGACCCGGCAGAACACGCGGAACCGCTCGAAGCGCAAATTCCTTCGAGGTCCAATCCACCCAGCAGAATAATACTATCGGTGCCGTTGACAACAAAAGCAACAGTGTTAGCCAAGCGCTGCTTAAAGGAACCGACAAACTCCACCCCCTTGATTTTGGAAACACAATCAATCAGTTGTCGAGTCAATGGGACCAAAAACTCAGCCGGGAAAACCGGTGGTTTGAGAAACCTTTCCATGGCCGCAACCAGTCCGATGACACCGACTAAATTTTCCGTGCCCGCCCGCCGCTCGTTTTCATGCCCACCGCCAAAAAGGACCGGGTCGGGATGAAGCGGAGATTTAACATAGAGCAGTCCCACTCCTTTCGGCCCGTGAAACTTATGAGCGCAAATCGAAACCAAATCCGCGTTAAACAGTCCAACGTTTTCAAACGGCTCCTTGCCAAACCACTGGACTGCATCCGTGTGAAAAACAATGCCGCGCTCGCGACAGACCGCACCCAGTTCCGACACCGGTTGAATCGTGCCAATTTCATTGTTGGCCGCCATGATGGAAACCAAAATGGTGTCCGGACGGATCGCTCGTTTCAAGTCATCCACGGAAACACGCCCCTCGGAGTCCACCGGCAACCGTGTGATCTCGAATCCCTCTTTTTTTTCAAGGTAATCGAAACAATGCAACACCGCATGGTGCTCGATGGACGACGTGATCAAATGGCGGCCCTTGGATTTGAGCAGGCGCGCCGTGCCGAAAATCGCCAGATTATTGCTCTCCGTGCCGCCGCTGGTGAAGACAACTTCGCCCGGTTTGCAGACCAGGACTTTTGCCGCCCGCTCGCGTGCGTCGTCCAGCAACGCCCGCGACCGGCGCCCGACATGATGCACACTGGACGGATTGCCCCAAATTTCGCCGAGAAAAGGCAGCATCGCTTCGCGCACCGCCGGATCCAGCGGGGTCGTGGCGTTGTAATCGAAGTAAATCGTTCGCGGCATGGCTGATTGTTGAAAAACCGCGTCCGCCCGACGAGACAAAACTTGGCTGCGGCCAAAGGGGCTGGTTTGACAGCAGGGGCGGTTTGATTATCTTGTCAGGCGGCGGCAAAGCAGCCGGGCGCAAGCCACCGCCAACAAATCGCAAGCCGCCGACAGCGAGGAATCGCCCCCCGAATTAAACTATTCAACGATGACAACGAATGCGACAACGCCAACGCCGGAGACGCGGCTGGACGTTTTGCCGCCGGGGCAATGCGCGGTCGTGCGCCGCATCGAGACCGATGGCGACGACATCCAGCGGCTCAAGACGCTCGGCATCTGCGTCGGACGCCGGCTGGAGGTTGTCCGGACCGGCGACCCGCTCGTGGTCCGTGTTTTCGGCTCGCGGCTGGGGCTGTCCGCCTCGCTGGCTTCGCGGGTCTGGCTGGAAGTCTGCACGCCCGACCATTGCGCGATGCGGGAAGTGCCCGGGCATGAGTGACGCCGTGAAATTCCGGTCCGCGCCGGCCGGCGGCGGGGAGAAGCTTCCAGGGCAATTGACGCACCACGCCTTCACGCTCGCGCTGGTCGGCAATCCCAATGCCGGCAAGACCACCCTGTTCAACGCGCTCACCGGCCTGCGCGCCAAGACCGCCAACTTCCCCGGCACCACCGTCGAACGCCGTGTCGGCCGCGTACACCTCGGCGACCGCCAGATGGTCGTGGTGGATTTGCCGGGACTTTACAGCCTGGAAAGCTCTTCACCGGATGAAAAGCTCGCGAGCGATGCTTTGCGCGGGCGGCTGGAGAATCACCCCGCGCCCGATGCCGCGCTGGTCGTTGTGGACGCAACGAACCTCGAACGAAATCTTTTTCTCGTCAGTCAGGTGCTGGAACTGGATTGCCCGGTCATTGTGGCGCTGAACATGATGGATACGGCCAAACGCGACGGCATCCGGATTGATGTCGCCAAACTCCGCGCCGAACTCAATTGTCCCGTGGTCCCGATTTCCGCGCGCACCGGCATGGGGATTGGCGAACTCAAGAACGAGATCGAGCGGCTCGTCACCGGCGGGGTCGCCCAAACCGCCACCCACGACAAACCCGCCTGCGCACAGGGTTGCAGCGGCTGTCCCTACCAGGCGCGCTACGAATGGACGGAACAGATTTCGACGAAGGTGATGGACGCGTCAGCGGCGCGGCGTTCGGTCCGGACGGAAAAGCTTGACGATTTCTTCACGCATCCGGTCGCGGGCGTTGTCGTTTTTCAAATCGTCATGGTCCTGCTGTTCGTGCTGATTTTCTGGGCTGCGGAAATTCCGATGAATCTCATCAGCCATCTCTTCAGCACCGTTGGCGCCTGGGTGGCGGCGCACACGCCGGCGGGCGATGTGCAAAGCCTGCTGGTCAACGGCGTCATCGGCGGCGTCGGTGGCGTGCTCGTGTTTCTGCCGCAAATCTGCATTTTGTTTTTCGCGCTGTCACTGCTGGAAGACACCGGCTATCTGTCGCGCGCGGCGTTGGTGATGGACAAGATCATGCGCCGGCTCGGGTTGCCGGGCAAGGCGTTCGTGCCGATGCTCTCGGCGCACGCCTGCGCGATTCCCGCCATCATGTCCGCGCGTGTCATCGAAAATCCGCGCGACCGGCTGGTCACCATCCTCGTCACGCCGTTGCTGACGTGCTCGGCGCGGATTCCCGTTTATGCGATGGTCACCGCGCTGCTGTTTCCGCATTCGCCGCTCAAGGCCGCGCTGGTTTTCACGGCGGCCTACGCGACCGGCGCGCTGGCGGCGGTGCTGTCGGCCCTCGTGTTCAACCGCACGATTCTGCCGGGCGGCAGCCGGCCGCTGTTGATTGAACTGCCGCCGTATCGCCTGCCCGGCCTGCGCACGGCGCTGCTGCACACGTTCGACCGCGCGAAAATTTTCGTCAAGCAGGCCGGCACCATCATCCTGTTGGTCTCGCTCGCGTTGTGGGCGCTTTCGCATTATCCGAAATCCGCGCCGCCGCCCGACGCCGTGGCACTGACGGCGCAGGCTTCACAATGGGAGGAAACCGGCGATGCGCAGAAAGCCACGGAACTACGCGCGGACGCCGACCGGCTGACCGCGCAATTCTCGCTGCGCAATTCCGCCGCGGGCAGGATGGGCCACCTCCTGGAGCCGGTGCTCAAGCCGCTTGGTTTCGACTGGCAGATCGGCATCGGCATCATCAGTTCATTCGCCGCGCGCGAAGTCATCGTCTCCACGCTGGCCATCGTTTATGGCGTCGGCCAGGACGCCGCGGAACATCACAGCTCGTCGCTTTACGATTCACTGCGCCGCGCCACGCGGTCCGACGGCACGCCGATGTTCACCATGGCCACCTGCGCCAGTTTGCTGGTCTTTTACATCCTCGCCGCCCAATGCCTTTCCACCACGGCGGTCGTGCGCCGCGAAACCAACAGTTGGAAATGGCCGCTGTTCCAGATTGCCTACATGACCGGCCTGGCCTACGTCGCCGCGTTCATCGTGTATCAGGCCGTCAGCCACTTTGTGCATTGAAATTTACGACTTATGATTTTTGATTTATAATTTTCTGCGCGGTTAAGGCCCCCGGCCAATCGTAAAATCAAAAATCATCAATCATAAATGAGTGTGCGGGTCAAAATTTGCGGCATAACGAACCTGGCAGACGCGCAGGTTGCCGCCGAGGCGGGCGCGGACGCGCTGGGCTTCATATTTTACGACCGAAGCCCGCGGTTCATCCCGGTGAAAGCCGCGGCGGAAATTTCCCGCGCGCTGCCGCCGTTCACCCTGCGCGTCGGCGTTTTTGTGAATCCCGCCGAAGAACTTGTCCGGCACGCCATCAGCGAATGCAGCTTGAATCTGCTGCAATTTCACGGCGATGAAGCGCCGGAATTTTGCACGCAATTCGGGCTGATGAGCATGAAAGCCTTTCGTATTCGCGATGCCGGGTCGCTGCAGGAATTGCCGAAATACCAGACTGACGCGTGGTTGCTGGACGCTTATTCGTCCGACACCCTCGGGGGCACGGGTGAAAAATTCAATTGGGACCTGGCCGTGGAGGCGCAAAAGCTCGGCAAGCCCGTTTTTCTCGCCGGCGGATTGACCCCGGAAAACGTCGCCGAAGCCGTCCAGCAGGTGCAGCCGTTTGGCGTGGATGTTTCGAGCGGCGTGGAATCCTCGCCGGGGAACAAGGACCACGCCAAAGTGCGCGCCTTTATTAAATCTGTTAAATCATTGACACGTTAGCATCTTAAATGTTAATTCATGGCGTTCATTAAGCACGACAATCTTCGTGCAAAGAATGGCAACTTTTGAGTTAACGGCGGGAAAAGGGTGTGATAAGTTGCGGGCCACGTTTTTCGAGAAATGAAGATTGCTGTCCCCAAAGAAACACATCCGGGCGAAACCAGAACACCGATGACGCCGGCCAACGCCGCCAAGCTGGTCAAACTCGGCGCGCAGGTGGAAGTGGCAGCGGGCCTCGGCCTCGGCAGCGGTTTTGCCGATGCCGACTACGCCGCCGCCGGCGCCACCCTCACCACCGACCGCAAGGCATTGCTTGGCTCCGGCGACATCGTGCTGCGCCTGCGCAAGCCGCCGGTCGAGGAAATCGCGCTCCTCAAATCCGGCGCCATCCACGCCAGCCTGCTCGACCCCTTCAACGAAAAGGAACTGGTCCAGAAATTTGCCGAACACGGCATCAGCGCCATCAGCGTGGAATTCATCCCGCGCACGACCCGCGCGCAGAAAATGGACGTGCTGTCGTCGCAAGCCAACCTGGGCGGCTACGAGGCGGTCATCCTGGCGGCCCGTTATGCCAACAAGATTTTCCCGATGATGACCACCGCGGCGGGCACGATCCTGCCGGTGAAAGTTCTCATCATCGGCGTCGGCGTCGCCGGTTTGCAGGCCATCGCGACCGCCAAACGGCTTGGCGCCAAGGTCACCGCCTACGACACCCGGCCGGTCGTCGAGGAGCAGGTGAAGTCGCTGGGCGCGCAATTTCTGAAGATTGACATCGGCGAAACCGGCCAGACCAAGGAAGGCTATGCCAAGGCGCTGACCGAGGAGCAAATTCAAAAGCAGCGGGACGCGATGAGGAAGGTGTGCGGCGATTCCGACGTGGTCATCACGGCCGCGCAGGTGTTTGGCCGCCGCGCGCCGATTCTCGTCACCGCCGACATGCTCAACGCGATGAAGCCCGGCAGCGTGGTGGTGGATCTCGCCGTCGAGACCGGCGGCAACGTTGAGGGCGTCGTTTATGACCAGGTGACTGACCGCAACGGCGTGAAAATCGTCGGCATCGCGAATTTGCCAGGCCGCGCGCCGCTGCATGCCAGCCAGGTTTATTCCGCGAACCTCGTGAACCTCATCGAGGAATTCTGGGACAAGCAGAACAAAACGTTCGTCCTCAAGCTCGACGACGAAATCATCAAGGGCTGTCTCGTGACGCACGGCGGAAAAATTGTGAACGAAAAACTCATCGCCAAACCCAACTGATTTTTATGAGCGTAGAAATTCTCGTCCTGTTCATTTTTGTCCTCGCGATTTTTCGTGGGTTTTGAATTCATCTCCAAGGTGCCCTCGATGCTGCACACGCCGCTGATGTCCGGCACCAACGCCATTCACGGCATCATCCTGCTCGGCGGCATGCTGGTGCTCGCCGTCGCGGACACGCCGCTGGCGCGGGCGCTCGGTTTTGTCGCGGTGGTTTTCGGTTCGGCCAACGTCTTCGGCGGCTTCATGGTCACGGACCGCATGCTGCAAATGTTCAAGAAAAAGAAGAAGTAACCATGAGTTCCACGCTTGCCCTCATTTTCATCGGTGTCGCGGTTCTGTTCATCCTCGGCATCAAATTTTTGAGTTCGCCGAAGACCGCGCGTTACGGGAACCTCATCGCCGCCGCCGGCATGGTCATCGCGTTTTTCGCCACGATTCCGCTGATGCAGTTGCACGAGTGGAATCTCAACTGCACGCTCATGGCCGTCGGCATTGTGATCGGTCTGGTCATCGGCGCGATCGGCGCGTATTCGGTCAAGATGACCGCGATGCCGCAGATGGTCGCGGCCTTCAACGGCCTGGGCGGCGGCGCGGCGGCGCTGGTCGCGAGCCTGGAATTTCTCCGGCGCGCGCACAGTCTCGAAGGTGTCACCGTGTCCGCCGCGGTGCCGATGCTGTTCGCCACGCTCATCGGCTCGCTGTCGTTTTCCGGCAGCATCATCGCGTTTTTGAAACTGGAGGGAAAATTTGAAAAGCCGCACACGTTTCCGGGCCAGAATTTTCTGAACGGCCTGATGCTGCTGGTGATTCTCGGCTTGTGCGGCTACTTGATTAGCGGCCAAACGCAACTCGGCGGCGTTCATCGTCATGTTCGCGCTGGCGCTGGTGTTCGGCGTGGCGATGGTCATGCCCATCGGCGGCGCGGACATGCCGGTCGTCATTTCGCTGCTTAACTCCTTCACCGGCCTGGCCGTGGCGGCGGACGGTTTTGCCATCAACAACCTTTCGATGATCGTCGCCGGCACGCTGGTCGGTTCCTCCGGCACGCTGCTCACGCTGCTCATGTGCAAGGCCATGAACCGGCCGGTCACCAATGTTTTGTTTGGCGCGTTCGGCTCCGGCGGCGGTGTCACGGCCGCCGCTGAGCGGTGTCGCCGGGACCGTCAAACCGATTCAAGCCGACGAAGCGGCGTTGCTGCTCGCCTACGCGCAGCGCGTCGTGATTGTTCCCGGTTACGGCATGGCCGTGGCGCAGGCGCAGCATCAGGTGCGCGAGCTTTCCGACGAACTCGGCAAACGCGGCGTGGAAGTGCAGTTTGCGATTCATCCGGTCGCCGGCCGCATGCCCGGCCACATGAACGTGCTGCTGGCCGAGGCGAACGTGCCCTACGACCAGCTCCTGGAAATGGAAGCCATCAACCCCTCGATGGACCGCGTGGACGTCTGCCTCGTCATCGGCGCCAACGACGTGGTGAACCCCGCCGCGCGCGAGGAAAAATCCAGCCCGATTTACGGCATGCCCATCATTGAAGCCGACCATGCCAAGACCGTCATCGTGATGAAACGCTCGATGGCCACGGGCTTTGCCGGCATCGAAAACCATCTTTTCTACAAGGACAACACCCGGATGCTCTTCGGCGACGCCAAGGCTTCGCTGAACGCGCTCATCGCGGCGGTGAAGGCAGGTTGACACGGAGGGAAGCACTTCGTCGCTTCCCTGACGTTCGGGCACTGACAAAGCAGTGCCCTCCAAAATAAATTCCTTTGCGTCTTGGCGCCTTTGCGCGAGATTACCAGCCGTTTTATGAGCAAAAGTTCCAGTGCCACAGTTCCGGACGTCCAGGGCCATTTCGGGCCTTACGGCGGCCGTTTCGTGCCCGAAACCTTGATGCACCCATTGCAGGAACTGGAGGATGAATACCGGCGCGCCCAGAAGGACCCGGCATTCAAGCGTGAATTCGAGTATTATCTCCGGGAATTCTGCGGCCGGCCCACGCCGCTTTACTTCGCCGAACGGCTGACCAAGGAGCTCGGCGGCGCGAAAATTTATCTCAAGCGCGAGGACTTGCTCCATACCGGCGCGCACAAGATCAACAATTGCATCGGCCAGATTCTGCTGGCCAAACGCATGGGCAAGACCCGCATCATCGCCGAGACCGGCGCGGGCCAGCACGGCGTCGCCACGGCCACCGTCGCGGCAATGTTCGGCTTGAAATGCGTCGTCTATATGGGCGCGGTGGATTGCCAGCGGCAGGAGCTGAACGTGTATCGCATGAAAATGCTCGGAGCGGAGGTGGTGTCCGTGAAGGCCGGGCAGCAGACGCTCAAGGAAGCCATCAACGAGGCCATGCGTGATTGGGTTACCAACGTGCGCACCACCCATTACATCCTCGGCACGGTCTATGGCGCGCATCCGTATCCGGTCATGGTCCGGAACTTCCAGCGCGTCATCGGCGACGAAGCGCGCCGGCAAATTCTGGAGCAGGAGGAGCGCCTGCCTGACCTGCTCATCGCCTGTGTCGGCGGCGGCTCGAATTCGATGGGACTGTTCTATCCGTTCCTGAAGGACAAATCCGTGAAGATGGTGGGCGTGGAGGCGGGTGGCGAAGGGATTGAAGCCGGCAAACACGCGGCGCGGTTCCAAGGCGGCTCGCTTGGCGTGTTGCAGGGCGCGCGCTCCTATCTGTTGCAGGATGAATTTGGCCAGGTCCAGCTCACCCACAGCGTCAGCGCCGGTCTGGATTACGCGGCGGTCGGGCCGGAACACGCCTGGCTGCGCGACCAAAAGCGCGTGGAATACACCTACGCGACCGACGAACAGGCGCTCAAAGCGTTTATGAAACTGGCGCGGCTGGAAGGCATCATCCCGGCGCTGGAAAGCGCCCACGCCATTGCCGAAGTCATGAAACGCGCCCCAAAGATGAGCAAGAACAAACTCATTATCGTGAACCTCTCCGGTCGTGGCGACAAGGACGTGGCGCAGGTGGCGGATAAGGTAGGATTGCAAATGCCGAAATAAGACGGTGAAGCGGAAACCAATTTGAGCCTCCTCACGCCAGCAGCTACGCGTCGCCGCCATAAAACCTTGCGTTTGCAAACCAGTCAGCTTTCCTGATACCGACGTGAATATTGCAGAAGACAAAACCGGTGCGAACTGGCGACCGATCAATTACTGGCGACTCTGGCTCTTGAACGCGGTGTTAGTGGGCGCCGGCGCGCTTTTTTTCTTAACCGTCCAATACGGCACCTACGAATTCTTCGGAGTGGCGTGTCTTATGGCCTTGTTGCCGTTCATCCCGGTCGTGGTGCTGGTCGGGGGAGCGGGCAGCACCATCTTCATCCTGACCAAGGCCATGATCAAGAAGCGCTCCTTGAAGGCGCCAACGGCGCTGGCTTTGCTGGTCGGGCCCGGACTGTTGTTGACCCTGCTGTTCGGGCTGTTGGGCGCAGGCAAGTCGCCCGCTCACCGGCTGCCCTACATTTGTCATGGGAATGTCCCCGCGTCAGCCAGCCATGTCCGAGTCACCGGCTATTCAACGTTCCTGCGCGAAGAGTGGCTGGCCGTGTTCCACGTCGGGCAAAAGGATTTTCAAACGATGGTCGCCAGGGCGGACCTCGTGCCGGTGGACGACTTTGAATTCAGAAAAATGCTCGAACCATCAGCCCTCAAGCAGACCAGATTGTATCAGAGTCTGCCGCCGCTGAAGAATGAACTGTGCTTCAAGCGCGTCTTCAAAGAGGGCGAAGAGCACGAGCGCGGCAGCATTTACGCGGCGTTTGATCCGGCCACCTCGACGGCGGTTGTTTGGCGGGGATACCGGGATTGATTTTAGTGCGATTTTCAGGATGGCGTGTTTCTTTAAACCGGACAGCACAACTTCATCCGCCGGTGATTTCGGGCGTCCCACCCGAACGACGCGCGAAACACGGGCGTTGTAACATTTTGCTTTGCACGCTCGTATTATTTGCATTGAACTGATTTGCCAACTGGCTGGTCGAATGGGAAAGTCGAATAACCGCAAAAGAACGAGAAGAGAATTATGAAAGTCCGGTACGTTTCAATGGTTGCTGCGCTGTCACTTTGCCTCGGCGTCTCCATGGCGCGGGCGCAATACTATTACTATTTGCCCCCGAACGCCGGCCCGGTTTTTCACGTGGGCATCGGTCCGTCCTTTTTCCAGGATGGCCGTCTCACCCAGTATGGCCCATCCGTTTCCGGCCCGGTGGATTATGATACGGGCCTGGCCGTTGACGCGGCCTTCGGCTGGGCTTTCAACAAGTATGCAGCTTTGGATTTTGAAACCGGGTTCATCGGCGCGAAAATCAACAACGTGCCGGGATATATTTCGGACAACTCACGCCTTTACAACGTGCCGTTTCTCGTCAATTTCACATTATCCTATCCCATTCCGCGCACCATTCTGGTTCCGTACATTGGCGCGGGCGTTGGCGGCGCCGACGTGGTTTTTGATACTGACCAATTCGGCCCCAGTTCCAGCGATTATGTGTTCGGCAGTGAAAATGACGTGGTGTTTGCCGGGCAGGTTTTCGCGGGATTGCGTTTCCAATTGAACCCAAACATATCGCTCGACCTGGGTTACAAATACTTTGCCACCGGCGATCCCACATTCAGTTATCCGAACGAACATTCGCCCGGCAATTTCGATGTCGGCTTCAGGGGCGCCCGGACCCACTCCATTTTGTTCGCGCTGGTGTGGAAGTTTTAATGAGGAAAACGTTCCCCATCTCTTCAGCTAGTGGTGGCGCAAGTTGAGGATTTCGGCGGGGGGAGCGTCCTCGCGAGCCGGATCCGCGCGTTAAAACGAAGCGCTGGCTCGTCGGGAGCCCCGCCCCACCAAACTATACCATTGCACTTCAATCCGCCCGGCTTCCCAAGCGGAACGCATCCGGTTACTTTTGCCGGTAACGCAATGATTGCCGCACGACAACTGCCGCGGATGGCGCCGCAAGGCTGGGTGGGATTGCTCCTGCTGGCGGTGTGCTGGCCTTTGAACTGGACGCTGCCGGGCGTGCGAACAGCTTACCTGTTCTTCCCGCTGTGGCTGGGTTACATCCTGGTCATGGATGCGCTGGTCTGCCGGCGCGCCGGCGCATCCTTGTGGACGCGTTCGCGAAAAGGGTTTGTCCAGCTTTTCATCCTGTCCGCGCCGGCCTGGTGGCTGTTTGAAATCATCAACCGCCGGATGGGCAACTGGGAATACCTCGGCGCCGCCACATTCACGCCGCTCGAATACTACACGCTCTGCACGCTGTCGTTCTCGACCGTCATGCCCGCCGTGTTTGAAACCGCGGAGTTCGTGCGGACGTTCCACTGGGTGAAATTGCTTCCGGCGGGCGCGCGAATTCCGGACACGCGCCGGGTAAATCTAAGCATGGCGATCGCCGGCTTGGTCATGCTGGCGCTGACGTTGGCGTGGCCAAAGTTCTTCTATCCGTTGGTCTGGATTTCCCTGGTGTTGATCTTTGAGCCGGTAAACCGGTGGCTGGGCCGGCGGCATTTTTTGGAATGGCTGCAACACGGCGACTGGCGCCCGGTGATTTCGCTCTCGCTCGGCGCGCTGATCTGCGGGTTTTTCTGGGAGATGTGGAATTACTGGTCCTGGCCGCAATGGATTTATCACACGCCGGGCGCGCAGTTCCTGCACGTCTTCGAAATGCCGCTGCTGGGTTACGGCGGCTACATTCCCTTCGCGCTGGAATTGTTCGCGCTGAAAAATCTCCTCTGGCCGCGCGGACCCGGATTGGAGCTTTGAGCCGGCCGAAAATGCCGGATTAATTTCAGTTGTCGAAGGCAGTGCCAGTTTTTATGGTTGCCATTTCATCATGGAACCGGGCACGGAAGAAAGGGCGCGAATGGCCGGCGGGTTGTGCGAAAAAGGGTTGTGGCGGGAACTGCTGGCTTTCGCCCGAAAATGGCGTGACGAAAACGCGGCGGACTACCAGGCGCATTATTACCTCGGCCTGGGCCTGGCCGGGCTGGGCAAGTTTTCGCAGGCGGAGACGGCCTACCGCCGCGCGCTGGCGATAAACCCGACCGATTTCGAGGTGTGGAACGGTCTGGCGGAATTGCTTTGCCGTAAACTGCGGCGCCAGGCGGACGGAGTTCAATGTCTGGAACAGGCTTTGAAATTCAATCCCCAGCACAAGCTTGGCTGGTTGAATCTGGCCACGCTGAACGGCCGGATGGGCTGCCACGACAAGGCGCTGCAATGCGCCGATCAGGCCATTGCGCTGGACCCCAAACTGGTCGAAGCCCATCTGTCCAAGGCCGCCGCCGCCCGGGCGCTTGGGAAAATGGACATTGTCCAGGAGGTCTGCCGCGAACTGGCCACCCTCGAACCGGAAAATTTCCGGCGCGCGTCCTGAACCGGGCGGCTTGTTTTGAGGCCGGTCATCCGTTAGTTTCAGGCCGTGATTTACGACGCGTCATTGGACGAGTTGCTCCAGAAAGTCTGGGACGGCCAGCGCATCAATCCGGCCGAGGCCCTGCGGCTGTATCATCTGCCGCTGGAGGAACTCGGCGCGCTCGCCGACCGCCGCCGGCAACTGGCCAAGGCGAAGGATTTCGACGGGCGCGGCAACGACATCGTCACCTATATCGTTGACCGCAACGTCAATTACACCAACGTCTGCAACGTCTATTGCAAGTTCTGCGCCTTCTACCGCGTGGAAAAGGACGACGATGCCTACGTCATCACCTTCGACGAGATGGACAAGAAAATCGAGGAAACCATTGCGCTCGGCGGGACGCAGATTTTGATGCAGGGCGGACATCATCCCAAACTGACGAAGCAGTGGTATCTCGATTTGCTGTCGCACATCAAAGGCAAATTCCCGCAGGTGAACATCCACGGCTTCAGCCCGAGCGAGTTCATCCATTTCCGCGAAGTGTTCAACGAACCGCTGGAGAAGATCATCGGCGATTTCAAGGCGGCGGGACTCGGTTCGATTCCCGGTGGCGGCGGCGAAATTCTGGTGGACCGCGTGCGCGAGCGCATTTCGCCGCTCAAGGCGATGAGCGACGACTGGCTCGAAGTCATGGACGTGGCACATCAGCTGGGCCTTTATTCCTCGGCCACCATGATGTTCGGGCACGTGGAGATGGTTGAAGATCGCATCGAACATCTGGAGCGGCTGCGGCAGCAACAGGACAAGTCTTTACAATACGCGGCAGGGTCGGCGCGCTGCGCCGACCGGACGCCGCAGCGCGGCGTCCCTACCCCCGGCCATTTCACCGCGTTCATCTGCTGGACGTTCCAGGCCGAGCACACGAAGCTCAAGGCGCCAACGGTGGGCGCACACGACTATTTGCGGACGCAGGCGTTGGGCCGGATTTACCTCGATAATTTTACCAACGTCCAAAGCTCGTGGGTGACGCAGGGCCAGGAAATCGGCCAGGTCGCGCTCAAGTTCGGCGCGAACGATCTCGGCAGCATCATGATTGAAGAAAATGTTGTGAGCCAGGCGGGCACAACTTTTCGCATGGGGGTAGCCGACATGAAACGGTTGATTCGCGACCTCGGCTACGAACCGCATCAGCGCGACAACTGGTATCGGCTGGTAAATTAGAGTTGGGTCGGAGTTCGCGCGCGGGCGGATTTTCTTCAAAAGCTGTCTGCAATTCACCGTAAACAACACCAAGAATTATTTATGGATTTACGGCGGATTTTTGCGAAACTGATGCTCCGATGAATCCGTTAATCAAACTTTTGCTCGAAGGTGGCGGCTTGAGCACGACCCAGATGGCCCAGGTGCTCAACCTGACCGAGGCCGAGGTCAACCGTCAGTTGGACAATTCAAAAAGGACCGGCTCCTGCTGGGCTGGCGGCCGGTGTTGAATCTCGCGGACGAAGACGCCGGCATCGTGCGGGCCGTCATCGAAGTGCGCATCACGCCCGAACGCGGCGGCGGCTTCAACCGGCTGGCCGAGCGCATCAGCCGGTTCGACGAGGTCGAGTCGTGCTATCTCATGTCCGGCGGCTATGACCTGCTGGTGTTCGTGAACGGAACCAGCCTGCAAAAGGTGGCGGGGTTCGTTTCGGAGAAACTTTCCACCATCGAAGGCGTGCTGTCCACCGCCACCCATTTCCTGCTGCGTTCCTACAAGGAACAGGGGTTCCTCATGGACGTGAAAGCCGAGGAGAACAGCGGCTCAAGGTGACGCCGTGAGCCAACCTTGGACTTCGGACTTTGGACTTTAGACCAAGCTCATGGACACCACCCGCTTCATCGCCCGGCACGTCGTGAACCTGCCCCGCTCGGGCATCCGCGACTTTTTCGAGGTGGTCTCGAAGATGAAGGACGTGATTTCGCTGGGCATCGGCGAACCGGATTTCGACACGCCCTGGCACATCCGGGAGGCGGCCATTTACGCGCTGGAAAAGGGCAAGACCCATTACACCTCGAACCTCGGCCTGATCGAACTGCGCCGCGCCATCAACCGGTACGTGGAGAAAAACTTCGGCATCAGCTACCGGCCCGAGGACGAAATCCTCGTCACCGTCGGCGTTAGCGAGGCGCTCGA
Source organism: uncultured Verrucomicrobiae bacterium (assembly GCA_963786375.1). Taxonomy (GTDB): domain Bacteria; phylum Verrucomicrobiota; class Verrucomicrobiia; order Limisphaerales; family UBA11358; genus UBA11358. Next base: position 42,136 of record CAWAYP010000006.1, on the reverse strand, counting down.
CATCGCCTTTCGCGCGCTGGTGAATCCCGGCGACAAGGTGATGTTTCACCAGCCGTGCTACGTGAGCTATCATCCGAGCATCACGCTGACGCACGGCGTGGCCGTGCCGGTGCCGACCTACGCGAAGGACAATTTTGCGCTGACCGCCGAGGCGCTGCGCGCCGCCTGGCAGCCGGGCTGCAAGCTGCTCATGTTGAACCTGCCGTGCAATCCCACCGGCGGCACCTGCGACCGCGCGCAAATCGAGGCCATCGCGAAATTCTGCCGTCGAAAAGGACCTGCTCGTGCTGAGCGACGAAATTTATTCCGAACTGACGTTTGAAGGCGGCCACGCCAGCATCGCCAGCCTGCCGGGCATGAAGGAGCGGACGATTTTTCTGCACGGATTTTCCAAGGCATTTGCCATGACCGGCTGGCGCATCGGCTACGCGTGCGGGCCGGCGACGCTGATCGAGGCGATGATGAAGGTGCATCAATACTCGATGATGTGCGCGTCCATCATCAGCCAGGAGGCCGCCATCGAGGCGCTCGTTGCGCGGCGAGGACGCGCATGAAATCCATGCGCGAGCAGTACCATCGCCGCCGCGATTTCATCGTGCGCCGGTTCAACGAAATCGGGCTGAAATGCCATCTGCCGCGCGGGTCGTTTTACGCGTTCCCGGACGTGGCAGAAAACCGGGCTGAAGCGAAAAGGATTTCGCCGTCGGTCTGTTGCAGGCCGAACAAGTGGCGATGGTGCCCGGCACGGCCTTCGGCGAGAACGGCGCCGGCTTTTGCCGCGCATGCTTTGCCACCAGCTACGATCAGCTCATCGAAGCGGCCGACCGGATTGAGCGCCACGTGCAGAAGCTCGCTGCCAAACGCTGAAGTTTCGGCAGCCGGCGTTCCTTAAAAAGGTTCATGGAAACCTCGAGGGGTTTTTAAAACTTTGTGTCTTGGTGTGGCGGCGTTTCAAAGTTAATCTGTTTCCATGTCGCATGCGGACTTTGTTCATCTTCATCTGCACACCGAGTATTCGTTGCTCGATGGCGCCTGCCGGCTGGACCGGCTGGTGGAAAAAGCGCATGAATTGAAGTTCCCCGCGCTCGCCATCACCGATCACGGCGCGATGCACGGCGCGATTGATTTTTACCAGGCCGCGCGCGAAAAAGGCATCAAGCCCATCATCGGCTGCGAGGTTTATGTCGCGCCCGGCAGCCGGCTGGAAAAGAAAACCGGCAGCCCCGGCGGCGGACGCGACGTTTATCATCATCTCGGCCTGCTGGCAAAGGACGACACCGGCTACAAAAATCTCATCCAGCTCACCACCGCCGCGCATCTGGAGGGCTATTATTACAAGCCGCGCATTGACAAGGAACTGCTCGCCGCGCACAAGGACGGTCTCATCGCGATGTCCGGCTGTCTCGCCAGCGAGATTCCCGATTTGATCGCCAAGGACCAATTGGACAAGGCGCGGGAGACGGTGGACTGGTTCAAGCAGACGCTCGGCGCGGACAATTTTTATCCTCGAACTGCAAAACCACGGCATCGCCGAGCAGGCCAAGGTCAACCGGCATCTGATCCAATGGGCGAAGGAGTTTGGCCTGAAACTGGTCGCCACCAACGACGTTCATTACATCGAGAAAAGCCATTCGCACGCGCACGATTGCCTGATTTGCATCGGCACGCAGACGCAGCTGGCCGACACCAAGCGGATGCGCTACGAGCCGGAGCAGTTTTATCTGCGGACGGCGGAGGAAATGAAGGCGCGCTTCGCCGAAACGCCGGAGGCGGTCAAAAACACGCTGGAAGTCGCCGAAAAATGCAACCTGGAAATCGAGTTCGGCAAGCTGCATTATCCCGTGTTCCACCCGCCGGAACATTTCACGCGCGAAGGTTATCTGCGCAAGCTGGCTCGCGAAGGGCTGCTCCGGCGCTACACGATTCATGCGAAAGCCGAGGGCGAAGGAATTTTGGTCGACGGGAATTGATGACCCCACGCGGCTGCCGACGTATCAAGGGGAGGTACTGCTTCGTCAGTGCCCACAAATTCAGGGCAGCGACAAAGCGCTGCCCTCCAAGACGCGCTCAAAGTCGTCATTGACCGGCTTCAGCTCGAACTCAAGGTCATCGAGAAAACCGGTTTCATCAGCTACTTCCTGATTGTCGCGGATTTCATCCGGTTATGGCCGCGAGCACGGCATTGCCTGCGTGGCGCGCGGTCAGCGCCGCCGGTTCGCTGGTCACTTATCTGCTGGAAATCGCCAACGTGGACCCGATCCGCTACGGGCTGCTGTTCGAGCGGTTTCTTGAATCCCGAACGCGTCAATCCGCCGGACATTGACATTGATTTCGCCGACGACCGGCGCGCGGACGTCATTGAATATGTCCGCGAAAAATACGGGCGCGACGCCGTGGCGCAAATCATCACCTTCGGCACGATGGGCGCCAAATCCGTGGTGCGCGACGTGGGCGCGGGTGATGGGCTTGAGCTACGGCGACTGCGACCGGCTGGCGAAAATGATTCCGTTCGATTTGAAGATGACGCTCGAAAAGGCGCTCAAACAATCGCCGGAACTCAAGGAGGCCTACGAGACCGAGGAAGTCACGCGCGAATTGATTGACACGGCGCTGATCCTGGAAGACCTCACGCGCAACGCCAGCGTCCACGCCGCCGGCGTGGTCATCGGCGACCAGCCGCTGGTGAACCTGCTGCCGCTCAAGCAGGACGACAGCGGCACGCTCGTCACGCAATACGCGATGAATCCCGTCGGCGACCTCGGCCTGCTGAAGATGGATTTTCTGGGGCTGAAGACGCTGACGGTCATCCGCAACACCTGCGAAATGGTCAAGCGCACGCACGGCATCGAGATTGACTGATTGATCATCTGCCGCTCGACGACCAGAAGACCTACGACCTGCTCAACCGCGCGGAAACGCTGGGCGTGTTCCAATTGGAATCCGGCGGGATGCGCGATTTGTGCCGGAAATTTCAAATCAGTTCCGTCGAGCACATCACCGCGCTGGTGGCGCTGTACCGGCCCGGGCCGATGGACCTGATTCCGGAATTCATCAAGCGCCGCCACGGCGAGGTGAAGATCGAATACGAGCATCCGCTGCTCGAACCGATTGCCCGGGAGACCTACGGCATTCTGATTTACCAGGAGCAGGTGATGCAGGCGGCGCAGATTCTGGCCGGTTACACGCTCGGCGGCGCGGATCTGCTGCGGCGCGCGATGGGCAAGAAGAAGGTCGAGGAAATGCAGAAGCAGCGCGAGAAGTTCGTCAAAGGCTGCGCGGAAAAGAACAAAATCCCGGCCGCCAAGGCGAACCAGATTTTCGATTTGCTGGAAAAATTCGCCGGTTACGGCTTCAACAAATCGCACGCCGCCGCCTACGCCATCGTCGCGTACCAGACCGCCTATCTGAAGGCGAATTATCCGGTCGAATTTTTCTGCGCGATGATGACCAACGACATGGCGGACACGGAAAAGCTGAGCGCAATACATCGCCGAAGCGCGCGAATTTCGGCATCGAAGTGCTGCAGCCGGACGTGAACGAGAGCGGGTGCATTTTGCAGCCGGCGCGCGAACGGGCAAGGCCATTCGCTTTGGCCTGGCCGCCATCAAAGGCGTGGGCGAAGTCGCGGTCGAAGCATTCTGAAGGCGCGCAATGAAGGCGGGAAGTTCAAATCGCTTTCCGATTTGTGCGAGCGCGTGGAGGCCGGACGGTGAACCGCAAGGTCCTGGAAGCGCTCATCAAATCCGGCGCGTGCGATTGCCTCGGCCAGACGCGCGCGACGCTGTTCGCGCAGATCGACCGCACGCTCGCCCGCGCGGCGAGCATTCTATCCGACAAACAAAAGGGCCAAAGCTCGCTGTTCGGCGCGTTGGAGGAAAAAGCGCGCGCCGATGCCAGAGGCCATCAGCAATCTGCCCGAATGGCCGCAGCACGAACTGCTGGCGCACGAAAAGGAACTGCTCGGTTTTTACGTCACCGGCCATCCGCTGACGCCGTTCGCGCCGATCCTGGAAAAATACGCGCTGGCCAACACCGCGAAGCTGGCAGAACTGCCGAACCGCAGCCTGACGCGCATCGGCGGATTGATTGCGGCGGTGCAAAACGGCGTGTCCAAAAAGAGCGGCAAGCCCTATTCGATGGTCACGCTCGAGGACCTGGAAGGTTCGGTGCAGATGCTGTGCATGAACGAGAATTACGACAAATATCGCGGGTTGCTGGAGCCGAACAAGGCCATGCTGGTCATCGGCGAAGTGAACACCGGCGACGACCGCCCGAAAATTTTTCCGCAGGAAATCATGCCGCTGGAGGACGCGCCGAAGAAATTCACGAAACAGGTCCATTTGCGCCTGCAGACGGCGCATTTGAAGCCGGAGCAATCTGGATGCCGTGCGCGAACTGGTCGCGGCGCATCCGGGCAAATGCCCGCTGTTGTTGTGTTTCATGCGGCCCGGCGGCGAAGTCATTTTCGTGGACACCAACGAGCGGTTCAGCGTCACGCCGTCGCTGAAATTGCAGCAGGAAGCCGATGCGCGTTTCGGCGAGGAAACTTATTATGCGAAAGTGGATACTTCACCGCCCGAACGCACGCCGCGCCGCTGGGAGCGCAAGAACGGCAATAACGGCGGGGAATGATTTGGTTTGCCCGGTTCGGTTGCGAACCAACGAACTGATTCGCCGCCGGTCCCGCTCAAGGAACTGCCGCTTCCTCGGTGGCGAGGCCGACCTTGGTGATGTCGAGTTGGCGGAGGACATCCAGCACGCTGATCATGTTTTGATAATCCACCGCGTCGGCGCCCTTGACCACCACGCTCAAGTCCGGATTGTCCGCCTGTAATTGCTGTAGTTTGTCCTTGAGTTCGGGGATGGTGACAAATTCATCGTTCAAAAAGGTCTGTCCCTTGGCGTCCACCAAAATCTTGTTGATTTTGGGTTTGGGCTGGTTGGTTTTGGGCGGCGGTGTGCCCGACGGCAGCGTCATCTCCAGATTGTTCATCATCTGCGGCGTGGTGATGATGAAAATGACCAGCAGCACGAACACCAGATCCAGCAGCGGCGTGATGTTCAACTCGCTGAGCGAACCGTGATGGGAATGGGAGGTTTTTTTCATTGCAACACCGGTTCGGTTTCCTGTTGCACGTCGAAGCGGATGACCACCTGCGGCGGAAAATTGGTGGGCGGCGCGCTGTCCAGGTTCGTGACCTTGGCAATCGCCCGGCGCACCGAATCGTCCCAGCGCGAGTTGCCCGAACCTTTCAGCCACACCGGGTCACTCACCCGTCCGTGGGGGCCAACCTTCACGCTCACTTCCGCGACATAATCGTCATCGTGCAGGTTCTGGGGACGGTCCCACTTCGAGCGGAATGCGTATTCGAGCAATCCCTTGTAAAGCTGCACGGGATCGGAACTGCTCTCAACGGTCCTGCCGCCGCTGAAATTAAAGGACGGCAGTTCGGCCGCCGGCGGGGCGACCGTGGGCGGACCTGCCGCCGGCGGCGCCTCCCTGGGCGGCGTTTCCTTGGGCGCGGCAACCATTTTGGGCGGCTCTTTGGGCGGCTCGACCTTCGGCTTTTCGAGCGGCTTGGGCTTCTCCGGCGGCTTTTCCTTGATCATCTCCACCGAGATCTTCTGGATTTGTTTGCCCAGCAATCCTCCGCGCGCCGCGAAATACAACCCCACCACCACAATGAGCGCGTGGAAGATGAACGAGATGAGCAGGTTCACCTTGGACGAGTTGCGCTTTTTTCGCGCCTGGGTATGCGGCAGCATGTTATTTCCCGTTGGCGGCTTCGGTGGCCAGATCCACCTTGGGCACGTTGGCCTGCTGGCAGACATCCAGCACGGCGCGGATTTGCCTGTATTTGGTCTGGCTGTCGCCGCGCATGATGACGTTCAAGTCCGGGTCGTCCAAGCGCAGGCCAATGAGCGTCTGCAGCATGTCGGAAGCGCTGGCAATTTTCTTCTTGTTCAAATACATCGTGCCGTCGGCCTGGACGGTGATGTAATTGGCCTTGCGCGGCGGGTCTTTCAGATGTTTGGCCGCGGTCGGCAGTTTCAAATCCAGATCATTGACCGGCGGAATGGTCGTGATGATGAAAATCACCAGCAGCACGAACGCCAGGTCCAGCAGCGGCGTGATGTTCAACTCCGTCAACGAATCGTGCGCCGACTTCGAACACTTCTTCATGATTCAACGAGCGCGGGCGCTTCGTTGCTCTTCAACGCGCCGACGATGCGCCCGGCGAGGACTTCGTTGGCGCTCCGGATTTCCTCGGCCAGCGGACGGTGATCCACATAGACGTGTTCAATCTGGTTGGCGTAACGGCTGGCGAACCCGTCCAGTTCCTGGGTGATGGCGCGGATGGTGGTGACCATGAAGTTGTAGGCGAACATCGCCGGAATGGCCACGAGCAGGCCCGTCACCGTCGCGACCAGCGCGGCGGCCACGCCGGGCGCCATGGCGGTGAGCGTGGCGGCATGGCTTTCGGCGATGCCTGCGAAGGTGGACATGACGCCCCAGACCGTTCCGAGCAACCCGATGAACGGCCCGCCCGCCACCGCCGTGGACAACACAATCATCCCCTTTTCCAAGGCCATCGCCTCCGCCGCCGGCGGCTTCCTCCAATACCACCTTCACCGCTTCAAACGACGCCATGCTGATCTTCACCGTCAGTGGACCGGGCAAGAAAATCGGTGTTGGTATGTTCCCTCGCCTTCCTCCGGGTTCAAGGGAGCAACGGTCTGCGACCGGCACCGGATTGTTTTTCAACTGATACGCCAGTTCGTCCGCGCCGCGGATGTAAAGCTGGTAGGCGGGCGCGCCGTCGAATTCCTCGCCCTTGCGCTGGATGTCCAGCGGGTCGCGCGTGGAATTGTAGGCGGCAAAAAACTTTTTGGTCGCCTTGCGCGCGATCATCAACTGCCGGAACTTGGTGATGATGATCGTCCAACTGAACAGCGACAGGATCAGCAGCACGATGACGGTGATTTTGCCTTCGGTGGTGGCGTTTTGGATGGCGTACACCGCGGCATTGGCGGCAAAAAGAGGTTGAACAAACATGGTGGTTATAGCAATGGGGTTAAGGTTTGGAGTGCGGACAATTCCTTGCCAGTTAAACCAAGGTCAGGTTTGCGGCGGGACCCGCCGGTTGATGACGAAGCCACGGCACCGAATCCCGGCAACGGTTCATAAATCAGGTTATTGATTTGGGCCACACACATAACAATGCTCTCGCATTTTATACCAATGACTTTGGCGCGCAGGTTACAAATAGGTGACATTCAAGTTCGGTTTGATGGGGTGACGAATTACGCACCCGTGCCGGGGCAAATGTGCCCGGCGCCGCGATGATTCATTCCATTTTGCAAGATGCCCAGGCACAAGCGTACGAAATAAAATACGGGCCGAGCAGGGCAAGCACGGCAACAGCGGCGCGTCCAGCCAAATGGGGAAAATGATTTCCCTGGGCGGGCGAATGGCTTTTACGCAGGCATTGCCGGCGCCATTCGACGGGCGTCACCCCAAAGCGCTTTTTGAACATGGCATTAAACAAACCGAGATGCCGGTAGCCGCTGATGCTGGCGACGTTGATGATTTTGACGTCGGAATCCGCGAGCAACTGGCGCGCGCGCTGAAGGCGCAATTCAATCTGGCGCGCATGAAACGGCACGCCGAATTCCTCGCGGAACAGACGGCTGAAATGACGTTCGCTGCAATGCAATTGCCGGGCCAGTTCCGTCAAGGAACGCTCGGCCAGTTCGGCTTCGGTCATCTGTCCGACCAGTTCCCGGATATGATCACGGAGTTTATTGCCGCTGGCGGAGGGAGGGACCGGAACCGGCAACAGGCCGGCCACGGTATTGGCCCACAACTGCAGCAACGCACAGCGCATGGGGAGCCGGTTACTGTAGGTCTGGTCGGCCAGCCGCATGAATTTTTGGCCGATCGGCTCGCTGGCGGCAAAAAGGGAAACGGGCGGCTCGGGCCGGTTCGGGGCAACCTCCAATTGCTGCCATTCCGCCACCGTAAGCATGCCGTTGAGGTATTGCAGTTGGACGGTAAAAAATTGCAGTTTCAACGGACCCAGCTGGCTGGCGCGCACGATCCCGTCGGCATTGCGAACCACAATCAAGCCGTCGCCAACATTCAATTCCCGGTGGGCGGCGGCTTGCGGCAGCCAATACCCCGTCCCCTCGGCGACGCGCGCCATCAGCCACCCACTGCAACGGGGAAGCCATTCGGTGGAGGGCGGCAGCGTCAACTCCTGTAGGATGAGGTGTCGCTCGGCAATCATCGTCATAAAGACTAAGGGTGGGGTGTGACTGCCGCGTGTCGGAATTGCGACATTTTTGAAACAACCCGACGGAGTTAACTTTACAGGAAATCATCCCGCCGTGACGGAAGGGCCTTGGATTGAACAGTTACCGAAGCAGGGGTTCGGGCGGATTCACCTTTAAAACCTGCCGACTATCGTCGGCACATCGCAAATGGCTGCACGCTTTTGACCCGAATGGTTTTGCCGTTTTCGTGGTCCCGATGTTTCTGCCGCCATCGGCCGGGGCTGGTTCCAAAATGGCGCGTAAACATCAGATTGAACAAACTCAAAGATTTGTAGCCGCTTTCCAGGGCCACTTCCACCACCTTGGACTTGCTGGAAGCGAGCAGGTCGCGGGCGCGCGTCAACCGAAGTTCGGCGCGCTTGTCGCGAAAGGACATGCCCACCAGTTCGCGGAAAATCCGGCTTAAGTGCCGTGGAGTGCAATGGGTGCTCCGCGCCAGTTCGTCGAAATTCATTTCCAGCAACTCGGCCGGCGGCGTCCGTTCCAACAATATCCGCAGCCGCTCCTTGGCATCGGCGGTTTCCCAATTGGAGGCGGCTTGCTGCAATTCATTGCCAAACGCCTCGACGAACAGTCGGAGCAGATTCAGCCGGAACATCAATCCGCTGGGAATCCCCGCCGGCGCACAGTTCCTTCATCTTTACGGCAATCGGGTTGGGCGGGGGGAGAAGGCGCAGGGAAAATTCTGTCCGGGACGCCGCCAGCGCGAGAAAGTCCTGTTCGCCCAGTGTAATCAACCCGGTAAGACGCGCCGGTATCACGCTGAACGAAAACAAAGACAACCCCCCCAGTTGGCTGGCGCGAATGCGCCCCGGCGCGCGGCCCGCCACCAGCAACACCGTCCCTGTTTCCAGTTCCCGGCTCAATTGGGGTTGCAGGCAATAACCGGTCCCTTGCGTGATTTGCATCAGGGACCAACCGGGTGAGCGCGGCGCCCATTCCCCTCCCGGCGGCACGGAAAATTCCCGAATCACCAAATGAGGTTCGTATATCCGCTCCGGTTTTTTCATGCTTTCACAATTCTCTTTCCGCAATCAGGCGATTTCGGCTTCCGATCAATTCCGTTGCCCGGCACAGCGCATTTTTCCCCTCGTTCGGTTCGCAGCCTGAAGCGCCCCATGCATCATCATCTCCGGTTTGCCGGACCATTTGCTCATTTGCCTGCGGCGTGCCGTCAGGCTGGTGGCCAGTCAAACTACGAAATCCGTGTTACAAAACGATGTCGGTTGTGAAAAATGACTGAAAACTGATTCCGCGGCGCGCGGCCCGGTTGTTTGCCCTAAAGAACGCCATTGGGCTGTGAGGGGACACATGCCGCCCAATTGGGCGGCTACCATTCGCAGCCGTCCATCGTTTTTTGCGCTCATTGTTTCCGTATTGTCACAATTCCGACAAAAGCCCGTAATATAGCTGGCCCAGTTTTTCCCGATGTGAATTTTCGGGCGCCCGCCTCCGGACCAGTCGTGGCTGTCCGGTGCCATGGATTTTTCATCGTGCGGGTTGATTGTGCCGGTCCCGGTATTGCCGACGATGCCAATTGCGGGAGAGCCAGGCGCCAAGTGTGTGATTGCAACCAATGAATTTGATCATTTTTTCCGCCATTCATTCCGCCCAAAGTTCACGGGGGAGGAACCGGTCGTGGCCGTGGACGCGCATCGGCCCGGGCTGCTTGACCATCATCAACCCACGATGAAACGCGCCCTGGTCCCAACATCGCAGTCGGTTGACCCGGACGAGTGCGTATGACCGGCCGGCGTTTTCACCGTTGGATGATGGTGGCGCGCGGCCCGGCCGTGTTTCTGCTGTGTTGTTTTTGTTGCGGGATGTCCGCCCGGGCGGCTGAGTCCGCCCCTGCTCAAAATTCTCCGGTCACTTCGCAGACCGCCAGCGCCACGCCGCATTTTAACGTCCGGGGTTACACGGTTGAGGGATATCCATTGCTGCCCACGAACACCTTGGTCTCCATTTTCTCACCATATACCGGCACACACATCAGCCTGGACGAGATTGTGAAGGCAGCGGCAGCCTTGCAATTGGAATACCACAATCAAGGCTGCCCGGCGATGAGCGTCGCCTTCGTGCCGGGGCAAATCACCGGCGGGGTCGTCACGTTTAACGTCGCTCAAACGGCAATTCCCCAGATTGTGGTGGCGGGCGAGTGTTACCTCAGTCTCAGCAACGGTGTGGAAATTGTCTCCCGGCCGCCAGCAGCCCCCGCCCTGCTTCCCCAAAAGCCGCCGGTTGCCGCTGTTACCGCCACCAATGCCATCCCTTCTGCCGCCACGAACACCATTCCGCCGGCAAACAATCTGGTAGCCAGGCGGGCCAGTTATAACGAAATGGTCGAGGCGATAACCGCCCTGCACCTGAAGATGGCCGAACTCGACATCCAGGCAAAGGACACCCGGGTCCACGTGGTCTCCACGAATGCCGGACCCCGGTTTGAGGTGGAGAAATATCTGGTCAGCGGCAACTCCATTCTCCCCCTGGCGGCCATCGGCCAGACGATCACCAACATTGACGGCGCGTTCGGCACCAATGTCAGTTTTGACGGAATTGAAACCGTGGTGACCGAACTGGGAAAGGCGTATCACGAACGCGGTTACGTGGCGGTGGCCGTGGATGTGCCCCAGCAGAAACTCATCAATGCGACCGTGAAGCTGCGCGTGCTGGAAGGCCGGCTGGCGGACATCAAAGTGGCCGGCAACCGCTACTTCAGTTCCAACAACGTGATGCGCGCATTGCCCAGCCTGCACACGAACATGGTGCTTAACGGCCCGATCTTCAACGCCGAACTGAACCGGGCCAACGCCAATCAAGACCGGCAAATTTATCCTGTTATTGGTCCCGGCCCCGCGCCGGGCACCAGCGAACTCACTCTCAACGTCAAGGACCGCCCGCCGCTCCACGCCAAGCTGGAATTCGATAATCAAAATTCGCCCGGCACTCCGGATATGCGTGTGAACACCTCGGCCGAGTATAATAACCTCTGGCAGGCCGAAAATTCGCTTGGCGTGCAGTACGGTTTTGCGCCCGAAGTTTATAAGACCGGGAATCAATGGGATTTTTATGATCAACCGACGATAGCCTACTACAGCGGGTTCTATCGCTTTCCGCTGGGCAGCCCGGAGGCAATTGAGAACGTGGTGGCAAACAACCCCGGCAATTTCGGTTACAGCGAAGCCACGCGCCAATTCCGCCTGCCGCCGCCTTCCGGACAGACCGAATTGAATGTGTACGCCAGCCGCGCCACCATTGATACCGGCGTTAAAACGCTCTCCAGCGAGACCCTTATTGGCCCCACTACGGGATCTACCAACAGGGTGCTAACCCGTCAGGAGCTTCATCAGGACGTTACAATCAATGAAGGGATAGGGTTCCAGCTCACCAAACCATTGCCGGAAATGGACGGTTTGCGTTCCACCTTGTCCGGAGGGCTGGATTACAAAGTCTATTCCTTAACCTCCTACGACACCAACCTTACTATTGATGCGAGTTCATATACGGTTAACGGCCAGACGATTCAGAATCCACCGACATACACTCCCCAGCCAACCCCGACAACACACCCGACACTGGACTACTTGCCCTTATCATTGAATTACAGCGCAAGCCTGCAAGATGCCTTTGGCCCCGCCAATTGGGGACTGGGTTTAAGCGCCAACCTTTGGTATTCCAGCCTTTTTTCGACGACCTCGACCGGCACTAATAACATTACCACCACGACTGCAATTCACGGCGATTCAGCACTTGCAAATATCACCGGCTCGACCAAATCCACCGGCTATTGGGTGATTCTCCGGCCCAGTTTCTCGCAGGAAATCCAATTTTACACCAACTGGATAACGAGCTTCCGCGCGGATGGCCAGTGGGCCAGCGAACCGCTGATCAGTGTCGAACAATTCGGCGCGGGCGGCGTAAACAGCGTCCGGGGTTATCACGAAGGCGAAGTTTTTGGCGACGAAGGCTGGCATGTCAGCCTGGAACAGCAAACGCCGCCGCACGTGGTTGGCACCGTTTATGACGGGGCGCCACTGACGATTCGCGGTTCGGTCTATATGGAATACGCCAGGGTCTATTTGCTCGATCCTCCCCCTGGGAGCCGGGCCAGCACCCCGCTCTGCGGCACGGGCTTTGGATTCTCCGCCGCGGCCGGTTCCCACTGGCAGGCGCAATTCCTGTTTTCCTGGCCGCTGTTGAGCGCCGGCACCGTGCCGGCCTATCGGCCGTTCTTTAACTTTGCGCTGACGGCGCAGTTCTGACTTGTCACCTGAATGTTACAAAAAACAAATTTATTCCCGATGCGACGGACCTATATTGGCCGATGAAGGACGAGTTGCCATGAAAAGCCTCGACAATTCTCGAACCGCGCATGGGCGCCTTTTCCAGGAGGGTGTTTGCATTCGCGCGCTAGCGTCTTGGACTGCGGCAGCCCTCTGCGGCTTTCGATCGCTTCGACCCGTCAAAAGCGCCAGAGGACTGGCGCACTCCAAAACCTGGCGGCATTTCGATCGGTTCCTAAAAAATGTTTTTGTTTGCTGTCACCGCGAGCTTCTTGGGTTGAGCATCCTTCTGGTGGCTCTGGGAGGAAATGTGCTCCAAGCCAATCCGTCTGGCGGCTCGGTGGTGGGCGGCAATGCGAATGCCACCATCAGTGGTTCAGGTACGCCGCAGGTGACCATCAACCAGACTGCCGCCAACGCCTTCATCAACTGGACAAGTTTCAACATCGCCGCCGGGGAAACCACAACCTTTAACCAGCCTTCAGCCACTTCCGTGGCTTGGAACCAAATCAACGATTCAAACCCGTCGCAAATTCTTGGCTCATTGAATGCCAACGGCTACGTGGTTCTGCAGAATTCCTCCGGCTTTTACGTGGGCGGCCAGGCTTCCATTAACACCCACGGCCTGATCATGACCACGGCTTCCACGCCCGCGCTCAATCTTTCCAGCGGCGGCCCCTGGTCCTTTAACACGCCTCCGCCCACCGCCAAAATTGTCAACTACGGCCAGATCAACATTGCTGGCGGGGGCCAGGCCTTTCTGATTGCCAATGATATTGAGAACAATGGCACGATTTCAGCGCCGGGAGGGAAAATCGGTCTTTATGCTGGTCAAACAGTTTTAGTTTCTACCTCGCCTGACGGGCGCGGATTAAGCGCGCAGGCGACCATTCCTCAAGGTCTGGTGGACAATAATGGAAACCCGGTTGTGGTGGACAATAACGGAAACTTGGTTGCCGACGCCGGCAGCATTACCTTGCAGGCCCAAATGGTTAATCAGAACGGCTTGGTTCAAGCCAATTCCGCTCAGAATGTCAACGGAACGATTGAACTGGTTGGAAGTGACTCGGTCAATCTGGGCGCTAACTCCGTCATCTCGGCCCATGGAGATACACAGGGCGCGAGTTCCGGCGGCTCGGTAACAATTCAATCCGGCAACAGCTTCTCCGATCAAGCCGGTTCGACCATCAATGTTTCCGGCGGCGCACAGGGCGGCAATGGCGGACAAGTGACAATTTCCGCTCCCCAGATGAGCGCCCTTAACTCAACCATTAGCGGCGAGGCAGCCGCCAATTATGCGTACGCCAGCCTTTCCATTGACACGGCGGAGATTGCGCTCAATGGCGACGGCAGCCCCGTGGCGGGCGCGCTTGCGCTCAACATCAATTCCTTGACCGCCGGATTGTCGCAAATCAATCTACAGGCAGCCAACAACATCGAAGTGAGTGCGCTGTGGAACATGGCGCCGCAGAATGGCCTCCCCGGCACGCTGTCGCTCCTGGCGGGAAACACGATCACGGTGGACAACGGCGCGGGAATCGAAGCGAACGCCGGGCGGATTGCCATGAGCGCGATAACGTTGAATCTGAACGGATCTGTTCAAGCCAATTCAATCGGGAACGCCAATGGTGCCATTGAAATTTATGCGAGCGGCAGCAGCGGCAGCCTGAATTTGGGTGCCAGTTCCGTTATTTCAGCCAGCGGTCAATTGAGTTTAGACACCCCCAGTCCGGGAGGATTTGTGGTTTTGAAATCGGACAATTCGTTCACCGATACGTCCACTTCAAAAATCTCCGTTTCCGGGGGGACGGGCGCGGGTGGGGGACAAGCTGGTATCATTGAGGTTTTTGGCAAAAATTTAGTGGATGCCACAAGTCTTCGATCGAGCATTGGCAGTCATGACGCGCTTTTTGTCAACCCCAATAACTTGACGCTGTCCACCAGCGCCACGTCCACCTCCTCTTCATATCCTAACTTGAATGTAAATGATCTATTGCCGTATTCGCAAATTTGTCTTTATAACATTGAACTGAGTTCGCAATGGGAGCCACGCGACGCGAGCACCCCCACCACCTTGAATTTGTTTGCGGGCAACAACATCATCTTGGATGACGGTTCGGGAATCCAAGTCGGAAACAATTGGACTGTCAATATGACTGCTGGCACGCTTCCTTCAAGCTCCAAACCGGTTTCCGGCAACGACGGGATTTATCTGAATGGCATTTCCGATATCCAAACCCAGAATGGCGACATCAATCTTTATGCCGCCAACGAAGTCATTGTCAGCGGCGGCGCCATCCGCACCGAGGGTGGCGGCAACATCCAAGTGACTGCGGAATATGGAAATGTCAACAGCGGAATGAACACCGCCGGTTATGATTATTGGCCGACTGCACCCTATTATACGCCTGACCCGAATCTCGGCGGCATCAGCACGGCTGCGGGCGGCAATGTCACCATTAATGCGGGTGGAGACGTAATCAGCTTTCCTGCCGCAACAGTGGTTTTCAATCCTACAGCGTCGTGGTCGGACCCCGGATCGGGGGCATTCGGATCGGAACTGGGAAATGTGACTATCAACGCCGGCGGCAGCGTTTATGGACATTTTGTGGAGGCTGATGGCACGGGCACCATCAATGCCGGCCAGAATATCGGCACTGCCCTCCAAAACGTGGCATTGAGCCTGGTCAACCGCAGTTGGAATTTGAATGCGGGTTGGGACCCGGTTACGCAGACGGTGCAGAGCGGGTTGGGTGACATCTATTTGCAGGAAGTGCGGAATCCCAACGGCGTTTTCGACAATCTTCAAACCAGGCAAACTACCAGGTCTCCGCTTAAGCCGACCCCGGGGAGTCATCTTTTTGATTATGGTCCGCAGGCTTCCGTGACACTGACGGCTGGCAACGGCGTTTATCTGACGGGTTCCGGCCTCCCGCGACCCGATGACGCCGTGCCCATGTTGTTGCCCCCGATCTTGATTATCAACGCCGGCCCCGGTGGCGTCGTCCTGGACACCCCAACTGCGACTGACGGTCAGAAAGCTAACGACGTTGCCTTGTTGGACCCGGACATCATCCTGTTTCCTTCCCCTGACCAGAACCTTCAAATCACGACCACGGGAGGAGGCTGGTTGAGCAGTGGCAATGCCGCTGGCACCGATGCCAACTTGCTCATGTCCGATAGCGGTCTGACGCAGTGGTATAACACCGCCTCCGGCGGCTCCGCTCTCCAGCCATTCGGCCCGCAAGACCACGCCAGTGTGCCGGCGCTATTGAACAACGATGAGCCGGTAATGATTAACTTGTCGGGCAGCCAGATGGTCAACAATGTCCCGGTCCTGGCCGGCATGGAGAACATTGTTCTGCAAACCGACAAGGCGACCCAGATCAACATAGCCGGCGACATGATCGGCTGCAGTTTTTGCGGGGAGAACCTGCTGGCCAGCGGCCCGGCTTCGGTGACCTCCATCACCGTTGGCGGCCAGATATCCAACGCGGGTTCGTTCACTCAGGTTACTTTGGAAGATGGATTGCCCACGCTGCCATCGGCGGACACCCCGCTCGCAGAGCGAGCTCCCGCCGGGAACTTCGCTAAGCAGTTGGTATCTGATCCTGGCCCTGGCCGTTGATCCAAGCAGCCCATTGTTCAACCAATCGTACTCGGGGTACAGTCCATCACAATTGGCCAACCTTTTTGGCAATAGTAGTGGTGCTAGTGGTCTCTTAAATAGTGCCCTTAAATTCCCAGGCCTCGATGTCAGCGGTCTGACTTACAATCCCAATACCATGACGTTGACCGCCATCGGCCCCTTGTCATCGGCTTTGCAGGCCGCGTTGCAAAGTCCGACCCTCACGGTGGTGCAATTCGGGCCAAATGGTTTGCCCGCGCTGGATCCCACCACCGGACATATTGTACTGGATACGATTTATAACAACTACACCAGCCAACCAATCCCCCAGGGTGCCAGCACTTGGATTCCCCTGGCTGATTTCCCTCAGATTAACTCCCTCAACACGGAAAGCCAGGGAGCGGTTGCGTTGAGTGGAGCCGGTGGTTATATCGTTGGCGGCGCGGGCCAGTTTAATGTCACCGCCGGCGCCATCTCCCTCGGCAATTCCCTGGGAATTCTTTCCGTTGGCAACGGCAATTTCTCGGGGCAGAACTATTCCTTCCTGACGCCGTACATTGCCTCCGGGGCAAACCTCAACGTCCAGGTGATTGCCAATTCGGCAATTCCCGACGCCACCGGCTCCTTAGTCATGCCCGCATCCACCATTGCCTCCCTCGGCGGTGGCAGCGTTACGGTGAACTGCACGGGCGAAATCCCGGACAGCCCCCTGAATGACAACGGCGTCGGCGTTTCGATGGATTTAGGCTCCCAGGAACTGTTGAGCTTCGAAACGCAAATCATGAATGCCAACAACCTCGGTCTGGGCATTTACTCCACAGGCGGCGGCGATGTGAATGTGACCGCCTTGGGTACGATCAATATTGACAGTTCCCGCATCGCCACCTTCGACGGTGGAAACGTCACCGTCATCTCAGAAACCGGCGATGTCAACGCCGGCAGCGGTGGCTCGGTGGTCATACCGGTCAGCTTCTTTTCTCCGGCTTATTCCGGCAAAGAGTATGTTCCCGCGAATGGCATTGTGGCCTACACCCTGCTGAACGCGTCCGACATTCCCGGCGCCGCCAGTCTCCCGGGCAATATCACGGTGACCACGCCTCAAGGAAGCATCTATGCCAATCTGGGAGGTATTTCCCAGGAAACGTTCGGTGGGGTCCTATCCAGTTCTGCCAGCTCCACCATCAACTTGTTTGCCGGCACGCCCTTTAATGACGACTGGAATTCAAAGGAACCACCGCTTTATATCGGGAACATTGTCCTGGGCACTTCCGGCGTCATTGGAGTAAACGTAAATGCCAAGGCTACCGGAAAGATTACTGGTTTGATTATCTCCCAGTTGAGCGCCAACATTACCGCGGACCAAAGTTTCGCTGGCACGGTCCTCTCCGGCGGGCCGGTGAATCTTTCAACCCCGAATGTCGGTCCCAGCCTCATTATTAGCGTGGGACCTGTGAACATCTCCGGCGGCTTGCCCATAACGGCGAAAGTGTTTAGTGCTTCTGTGAATGGCGGCGCGGGCACGCTGGCCACTTCCTCCTCCGCTTCCAGCGCCAGCCAAAGTGCCGCCGGGCAGACCAGTACCGAAAACCAGCAACAGGTCGCCAGCAATAGCAACGACAATAACGAAAAGAAAGGGAAAAAGGCTGAATTGGTTCGGACCGTCGGCCGGGTCACGGTCATACTGCCCGAGGCCAGCTAACCTCAACATTTGATCCGCTCCCGCCTGCTGTCAATGCTTGTCAAAACACCACCCGCAGCGAACTTTTGCAACCATTTTGTCACACTGGCCAGCCATATTTTAACATGACAAGTTTTTGTTCATTCCGTTAATTATTTGACGCCATACTATGAAAACGACGACCCAATTTCTGCCGGCATGGAGCGTTGGCCTGGCCTTGTCACTGTGGCTTCTCCCGGCGTCCCCGTTGTTTGCCGCCGGTGAATTTACCCTGGACACCGCCCGCGCGGCCGCCGACAAGGGCGATCCGCAGGCGGAGGTCTTTCTTGCCCGGCACTATGCCGATGGTGTCGGTGTCCCCCACGATGATGCCAAGGCGGTTAAATACCTGCGCGCAGCCGCCGGGCAAGGATATGCCCCCGCCCAAACCGGGCTGGGCTCCTGTTACGCCCACGGCCGGGGCGTCAAGCAGGATTATGCCGAAGCGGTCCAGTGGTATCGCAAAGCCGCAACGCACGGCGATGCCTTGGCGGAATACTGTCTGGGGTATGCTTATGCCTATGGCAAAGGCACGCCAACGAATCTTGATGCCGCCCTCAAATGGTGGCGGGAATCCGCCGAACACGGCCAGGTCTATGCGCAAAGCGCACTGGGCCAGTTTTACTTTCAGGGTGAACATCCCGGCGACACCAGCCATGTCAATTATGCGGAGGCCGTCAAGTGGCTTCGCCAGGCAGCCGGGCAGGGTTATGCGCCGGCCATGGGCACTCTCGGATACATGTATCAATATGGCGTCGGGGTGGGGCATGATTGGCAGCAGGCCCTCAAATGGAATCGCCCGGCGGCGGAACAGGGCGACGCCACGGCGCAGGACAATTTGGGACAAATGTATCTAAATGGAAACGGGGGGCTTCCCCAAGACAAGGTGCAGGCCTACAAATGGTTTCTGTTGAGCGCGGAGCAGGGAAGCGGGCTTGGGCGCCATGATGTCATAGAATTCGAATTGCACCACATGCTCACGCCCGAACAAACCGCCGAAGCGCAGCGGTTGGTGGCTGTATTTCACACCCAAACGCACACCAACCAGCCCGTCGGCGCCCTGGAGGGCCAAACTGAATCCGCCCGTTGAAAAGTTTTTGGCCCGGCGAAGGCGGCCACCACCGTTATGAATCGGCCGCGTTATCCGGTATGGGTGCTGGCCTTGGTGTTGGGGTTGGTGACGGTTTCCGTGTACTGGCCGGCCACGAGCCATGATTTCATCAACTATGACGACCCGTTCTACGTCACCTCGAATGTTCACGTCCAAACCGGGTTGACCTGGGACAACATCAAGTGGGCGTTCTGCAATCCGGTGGTGGGCAACTGGCACCCCTTGACGATGCTGTCGCATATCCTGGATGGTCAGATATACGGTTTGAAACCTTGGGGCCATCATTTGACGAATGTACTGCTGCATGGCGCCAATACCGTGCTGGTTTTTCTGCTGCTTCGGGGTCTGACCGGGGCGGTTTGGCGTAGCTTGATGGTGGCGGCATTGTTCGGGCTGCACCCGTTGCACGTGGAATCGGTGGTCTGGGTGGCGGAACGGAAGGACGTGTTGAGCACGTTCTTTGGGCTGCTCTGTTTGATGGCGTATGCGCGTTATGCCGAGGAGTCCAAAGTCGGGAATCCAGCTTCCCGATATTATTGGCTGGCCTTGTTCTTTTTCGCGCTGGGATTGATGAGCAAGCCGATGTTGGTGACGGTGCCATTCGTCCTGTTGCTGCTGGATTACTGGCCGCTGAATCGCATTCGGCATTTTACCGGGCTCCTGCTCGAAAAAATCCCTTTCTTTGCTTTGGCGATGGTTATGAGCGTGGTGACCTATGTGGTGCAACAGCGCACCGGCATGATGCATTCGCTTGAAAACGTGCCGCCGGGCGCCCGTATTGCAAACGCGCTCATTTCGTATTGCCTGTATCTGGGAAAGCTGTTTTGGCCGGTGGATTTGGCC
Organism: uncultured Verrucomicrobiae bacterium; assembly: GCA_963786375.1. Lineage (GTDB taxonomy): Bacteria > Verrucomicrobiota > Verrucomicrobiia > Limisphaerales > UBA11358 > UBA11358. The sequence goes on along the minus strand of CAWAYP010000006.1, from coordinate 22,217 downwards.
ATTTTCTATCCGTACCCTGGGCATAATTGGCCGCTGTATCAAGTGCTGCTGGCCGGCGTGTTACTGGCCGGCTTTTCGGCGTTCGTTTTTGTGCAGCGGACACGGCATCCTTTTCTGCCGGTGGGCTGGTTGTGGTATTGTGGCACGTTGGTGCCGGTGATTGGATTGGTGCAAGTGGGCGGACAGGCGATGGCGGACCGGTACAGTTACATCCCGTCGTTGGGATTATTCATCCTGGTTGTTTGGGGAGTGTGTGAACTGGCCGGACGGTGGCGTTATCATGAGCCGGCGTTGTCGGTGGCGGGTTGTGCTGTGATCATCCTGTGCGCCGGCTTGACCCGGCAACAACTCGGGTATTGGCAGAACGACGAGACTCTTTATCGGCATGCGCTGGCGGTCACGAAGAACAATTACCTCGCGCATCACAATCTGGGGCTTGCTCTTTTCAAGCAGGGCAAAATTGACGAGGCGATCAACCAATACCGGGAAGCTCTCCGCCTGGAACCCGATTTCCCCGAGGCGCATTACAATCTCGGTGCCGCCCTCGCCGTGAAAGGCCAGACCGATGAGGCGATCGTACAGTTTCAGAAGGCCATTCAGTTCAAACCCGGCTACGCGGCGGCGTGCGTCAATCTGGGCATCGCTCTGAGCAGGAAAGGCCAGCTGGACGAGGCGATTGGCCAGTTCCGCGATGCCGTCCGCCTGCAACCGGACAACGCCGAGTTCCACTACGACCTAGGCACTGCTCTGGGCATGAAAGGCCGGATTGCCGAGGCGATCATTCAATTTCAAGAAGCCCTTCACCTCCAACCCGATTACGCCGCGGCGCGGCACAATCTCGCCCACGCCCTGCAAATTAAGAACGCTGCCGCCGGCCGTTGATCCCTGCGAAACTTCAATGATTCCCGGATTCGCGCCGGGCCTGAACGTCGAACGACGGCAGGGCCGGTGCGCCCGATTTGGCGCGGGCGATTAAAGATTAAAGGGAAGGGACAACTTCAAATACTTGTCTCGAACCAGCATAAAGGGGCGGACAGTTGCCTGTCCGCCCCCGCCTGACTTTCCAGAAGGATCTTGGGACTTTATTGCCCTTGGACTCGATAGAAGCGGTTTGTGGAAGTCGCGGTGGTATCGGTATTTGTTACCAGCGTGCTGCCGGCCACCACCGAGCTACCCACATTGGCCCAGTTGGTGGGATTCAGGCTGGCGGTGTATTGCAATTGATAATTGAAGGGCGGCACCGCGTTGCTCGAAACCACCGTTACGGTGCTCCCCGCCTTTTGGATCGACACGATGACCGGTTGCGTCGTTAGCGATGCGGGAACATTCGTTGAAGTGAAGGTCAGCTTCGGACTGGCGCCGGTTAGGTCCAGTGTAAAATAACCCACATAGACGAAAGGCTGGCCGGGATCGCCGCGACTTGAAGACGAATCACTGGTCTCCCAAAGGTCCTCGTAAAGGACCGTGTTAGTGCTGACGGGCGAGTCCGGATTAAAGCCGACAGAATAGTAGTAGAAACTATTTTCATCGATATTCGGCTCAACCAGTGTTTCCCACGACTTGCTGCCATCGAGAGCGCCCGTCCCGGCGGTCGGCGCGGCCAAGGTTGAGAGGTTTTGAGCGGCGGTGGTATCCTGCGCGGTGTCCAGCCAAAGTGACGGATCATTGTTGGGCCGAAGGGAGCCGGCCACCGCCGGATTTCCAAAGTTGCTGGTGCGCAACTGCGTTCCATAAACGTCCGATGGGTTTTGAGCAGCGGAAGCGGCAACCACGCCCCCCCAAATCTGGCGCGAGGTGCCTTGGAGGGACGAGCTGTTGAAAAGGCTCGACGAGAAGGCGCTGCTGATATCCACCACGGAGGACTGGCCGACAATGTTGGAAGCCGCGCCGAGGTTGATGATGTAATCCACCGTGCCACCGCCGCCCGAGTTTTGAAAACCCATATACAGGTTGTTGTTCACGAACGTATTCTGTGCAAATCCGGATTGTGACACCAAGATTGCTCCGCCGATTAATAACGCTGCTGTTGTCAAATATTTCATATTTCGTGTTTGTTTTATTGTGCCATTGATTTTAAACCTTTTGCTTTCCCGCAGAAAAATTGCGCCGACGCGGTAAAGCGGATTGTCATTCAACCCGGTAGTACCAACTTGCAGTTGGCTTCCCCGAGTTTTTTGTCTCCTGCCTCGTTCACAGAATCGTGATGGACGGCGAACACCTTATCAGGGCTAGGATTGCTTTTCTGCAAGATGCAGGACATGGCCAGCCTGTTTTAGGACTTGAAAATTTGAGCCATAACTTCCTATGGACATGAAACTTAAAGCTGACAATCCACCCAAGTATGGAATCCGACGGGCTTTGTCATCGAAAGTTAACTTTGGCTCAACCACACTGTGCCGCCGTATCCCCTGCGATTCAGGAATCCCCTTCATTTCAATGAAAAGCAGCCGGATTGATGGTCAAAGGTTCCCCGCTGGCGGCCGCCGCCGCCACCTGGGGCTGGTACCACGCATTATATTGCTGTTGCTCAATAAGCATGCGTTCCTGGGCGCTAGGGAACGGATCAGGGTTTGCTGTGCCTGCGCTCTGACTCGCCGGGTTGTTGGGATTTGGAGTTGAACCGCCATTCTCGTTTCCATATTGTTGCTGTGCCTGTGCAGTAGCCGCCGGTTGATCGGCAGTGGAACTCAAGGTGCTCCAATTCGCATTCTGGCGGAACGACGGATAGGTTGATGCTAACGTTCCCGAACTCGAAGACGACCCGGGAGCTTCGGCCCCCTCGGCAATACCCCCCCCCCGCATACGATTCACCGCGCTTTGCGCCGGGACGGAGGATTCTGCGACTTCGTTGCCACTGCCGTTCTTCTCCACCCCATTATCCGTGTTTTGCGCCAAGGTCGTTGTTTCAGCGGCGGTTGGCTGCTTGCCGAGCAGACTGGCGACCAGTTGCATCTCCGCCTGCCGCGACCAAGGGCCGGGGCTGACCTCCTCCAACCCCAGATGACGGCGTTCCCAGGAAAACGCCCGCTCGGTGTCACCCCGGACAATATCCTCGATGGTCGGTTCCGGGCAGCCGATGGCTCGCAAGTTTGCTATGTAAGCCCGATAATCCATCGTTGACGCCAGCTGACTCCAGCGTAACGACCCCGACTCCGCGTTTGATTGCGCCGCTGAAGCAGGAACCGCCGCTGTCTTCGCCGGAGGTCCGGCTTCGGACAAGACTGGCGCGGGGGCGGTTTCGTCCTTCCGCTGGTTCGTCAGGGAAAAAATCAAGCCGCCCAGCAAAGCCAGGTTCAGTAAAATGGAAATTTTCAACGTCACTTTCATGTTCTTTTCAATATCGGTTAACTCGATCGCGCCCGCGTCTTGGAGTGCGGGCAGTTCCCTTGCCGCTTTCTATTCCGCCCGGTGTGAAAAGCGCCGGAGGGCGGCCGCACTCCAAAACCTGGCGGCAAACTTGGATGGTGCTTGGTTGTACGTTCGCATAAATCCAAAGGCCAGCGCGGGATTGTTCCCGCGCTGGCCGTGTGTCGAAACGCCTTTCAACTCATCGCCAACTCATTAGAACGACGGGAATGCCAGGTCGGTGCCCTTTCTGACATACATGAGGCTGTACGGAATCGCAGCATCATGTCCGCCCGGAGCAACTCCGAAACCCGACGAGATTATTTTACTCGAGACCGCGTTAAAGAGGGCGTTGCCCACTTGGTCCGCAATGCTGCCGGTAATTCCGTATTTGCCATACAGATGTTCATGGCCCCAGTACCACCATTGGCCGTTCTCAATGTTGTTGTTGTCTGAGAACACGCCGTCCACGGTCACCCAGTTGTTGGTATTGGGATAAAGAATGGGAGATTGACCGCCGTTATTTCCGGTGCTCAGGGCGTCGCTCGGGCTAAGATAACCGATGGCAAACCAGTCGGTGCCGCTGTTGTGAACCGGGTCCGATTGCTGGCAACTGCCTTGGCTGCTGCTGCCGCCCGTGTCCGCCAACGCCTTGGCCACGCCGCCGCCGCTTTCATAGCCGTTGTCCCCCTCATTCTGGAGAATGAGCGTGGTAGGGCTTTGTGCCGGGTCGCGGCTGTCAACACCATAACCGATGGAGTATTGGATCACGTTGTTATGGGGCCGTAACCGCTGTCCGACAGAACGTTCATTCGGGTGCCGGAACCGAGGTTGCGGCCGACCACATAGACATCCATCAGGTCGTTCGGATTGCCGGAGATGAACCAGGCCGGCGCATAACCGTTGGCCATATCGTGATGATCTGGGGCAGGGTTATGTTGCTGCAATCCAGCCAGTCCTGTGAAGGAGCCGGATTCACGTTTCGGCTCATCGTAAAGGTGACCACGCCTTCCGAACCGTAATCTTTCAGGTCCGTTGGGGTGTTATTGGTTGCGGGCGTCCAAGAAACCGTTTGGGACGTATCCGCCTGGGCCAAATCAGCGCCATGTGAACCGGCTTCAAGTTGGGCGCCATTGGCGAGAGAGCCATTGGCTCCCGGACTGCCGGACTGCACGTTGCCCCCGGAACTTAGGGTGGCGGTGGTGTAATCAACCCAGGTTTCCGGTGAGCCGGCAAGGTTGGGATGGTTGCCGCTGCGGTCCGTGTTTTTCAACGTGGCATTGCACGCCGAGGCGATGCCCGCTTCCGAGCCGCTCCACGCGCAGTCAATATACACGGGCTGGCCATTGGTGAGGGTGCCATGGAAAACCATGTAATTGGCGCTGCCGGCGCTGGAGTTGCCCCATGTCCCATAAGTGAGCGTGCCGGCTTGAAACACGGCATTGCTGGTGCCTGTATTGTCGGACAATGAAGCGAATACTGTCGAACGGAAGGCCGACGAACCGGTCAGATAAACGACGGGGTCCGTCGCCATCGCTTGGGAAACAATGCCCATAGCGACCAGTGCGGCCGTTATTTGAGTGCTGATTTTCATAATCTTATTAGTCTGTTTGTGTTTACTGTTTATTGTTTGGTTTTGTGCATTGTTGTTGAGTGGCGAAACTAGTTACGAATTCTTGCTGTTTAACCGACGGCGGAACGAAAGAAACAAGAAACCCGCGCCGCCGAGCAGACCAAGGACAGTCGGTTCGGGCACGGCCTGAGGTGTGAAGGTCAGGCTGGGGTTGCTGCCGGTGAGGTCGAGCGTGAAATAACCCAAATAGACGAAGGGCTGGCCGGGATCGCCGCGACTTGAAGACGAATCACTGGTCTCCCAAAGGTCCTCGTAAACGGGCGTGGAGGTGCTGACGGCCGAATCCGGATTGAAGCCGACGGTCCCGAGGAAACTACTGCCGGTCAGAGTCGGCTCAACAACCGCTTCCCACGACTTGCTGCCATCGAGAACACCCGTCCCGGCGGCTGGCGCGTCCAGGCTTGAGAGTTTTTGAGCAGCGAGGGTATCCTGCGCGGTGTCCAGCCAAAGTGACGGATCATTGTTGGGCCGAGGGGAGCCGGCCACCGCCGGATTTCCAAAATTGCTGGTGCGCAACTGCGTTCCATAAACGTCCGATGGGTTTTGAGCAGCGGAAGCGCCAATCACGCCAAAATAAATCTGGGGCGACGTGCCTTGGAGGGACGGGTCATTGAAAAGACTTGTTGAAATGTCGCTGCTGAGATTCACCACCGCAGAGCCGCCGACAATACCGGAAGCCTGGCCGAGGTTGATGATATAATCCGCCGAACCACCACCGCCCGAGTTTTGAAAACCCAGATACAGGTCGTTGTTCCCGAACGTGGACTGGGCGAATGCCGATTGGGAAGCCAGAATGGCCCCGCCAACCAGTAATGCCGCTCTAGTTAATTTTTTCATAAATTTGCGTCTGTTGCTCTGTTTTGTTGCCTTGTTCTTTTGAGTCATTGCTTTGGCCTCCCACACGAAAGTGGTTTGACGATGATGACTTTATCATGGGTCAACTCCCTTTTGCTGCATGTCAGAGGACAAGGGTTGCCTATTTCAGGACTTGGGAATTGCCAATGCAAGTGGTTATGCTCCTGTTGATTAAGAGAATTTTTTGGCCCGCAACCACCTTTTGACGGACTTTGTCGCAAGAAGGTAACTTAACGCGCTTAAGAAAAATTTCACTTGTTGTAAGGACCGGACCAACCGGGCAGTTGCCTGATAAAAAGGCTGCGGCTAATTCATTAGAGTATTTTCTATTTAGATAGACGCATTTGGCCATTGGTGCTATTCTCTTTTCATGAAAAGGGAACTATGCGGCCTTTGAGCCAGGACTTACGACAGCGGATCATCGCCGCGCGAGAGCGCGGGGAGGGCACCGGCGACGTTTGCCAGCGTTTTGGCGTCAGCCGCAAAAGCGTGGAGCGTTTTTGGAAGCAGCACCATCTAACGGGCCAGTGCCGACCCCAAAAGATCGGCGGTTACCGGCGCTCCCGCTTGGAAAAGCATGACCGAACGCTGCGCCGCTGGATTGCAGCCCAGGCCGATCTGACGCTCAACGAACTCCAAAAGCGGTGTCTGGAGCAGTTGCATGTTTCCATTGGCATCACCGCTTTGTGGCATCGGCTAGAGCAACTGGGCTTGAGCTATAAAAAAAACGACGCGCGCCGCCGAGCAAGATCGGCCGGACGTTAAAGCCGCTCGGAGACTTTGGCGCAGACAACAGCCCGACTGGGATGTTCGCCAACTGGTGTTTATCGATGAGACCGGCCTGAACACCAAGCTGGCCCGCGGTTACGGGCGCTGTCCGATTGGCCAACGTTGCCTCAGCACCATCCCGCACGGTCACTGGCAAAGCTCCACCTTCATTGCCGCTTTGCGCCAGGAAAGCGTTGAAGCCCCCTTTTTGGTCGAAGGCCCCGTCGATGCCGAGGTGTTCACGGTTTATCTTGAGCAGGTGCTTGGTCCGCAACTGCGTGCAGGCGACACGCTCATCCTCGACAACCTTTCCACTCACAAAATCCAAAAGATCGGCCCGTTGCTCTCGGCTCGCGGAGTTGGCATTCGCTACCTGCCGCCTTACAGCCCTGATCTCAATCCCATTGAACTAGCTTTCGCCAAACTCAAGGCACACCTGCGCCACGCAGCGGCGCGGACCTTGGGTGAGCTTCATTCAGCCTTGGCCACGGCCCTGGACTCCTTCTCAGCTCAACATTGCCGGGGCTTCTTTCGTCATGCCCGATATGCGTCTATCTAAATAGAAAATTCTCTAGCCCCCTGATTAGCGAATGCCTTCTTTGTCCTTCTGCTCCATTCTGCAAAATAAACCTCCATCGGCTCGACGGAAACGGGAGATTAAAGGGAGGGTAAACCGGGCTGACCGTTGCGCGGCAGTTTGTCACCAAGTTGTAACCATTGCGCCATGAATTCGCCGCATTAAACCGGCAGCATTCGCCACTCATGCGAATGATCATAGCTAGACGCCGGGCAACCTGGGTCGCTGGGATTGTCATGCTGGCCGTCGTGAGCGCGGCAACCCGGGGATGGTGCGCGGATTCAACCAACACCACCGACCCGCTCCTGGATTTGTTCATCAAGAAAGGCTTTGTCACGCAGCAGGAGGCCGAGCAGGTCGAAGCCGAGGCGGAGTCCAACCAGACCAACCAACTGGCCAACGCGGCATTCCCGCCGTCCAAATGGAAAATCAGCGAGGGCATCAAAAACGTGGAATTGTTCGGCGACATCCGGCTGCGTTATGAGGACCGTTCGGCGGAAGATCCTGCGGGCAATAGCATTGACCTACAGCGTTTTCGTTATTCGGTGCGGGTGGGTTTGCGCGGCGACGCTTTTGACAATTTCTACTACGGCGTCAGGCTGGACACCGGCGCCAATCCGCGTTCCTCCTTTGTCACCTTGGGCACTTCCGCGAACAGCTCGCCCTACCAGGGGCCGTTTGGCAAATCGAATTCGGGCATCAACATCGGCCAGGTTTATCTGGGCTGGCGGCCATGGGACTGGTTGGATCTGACAGTGGGCAGGATGCCCAATCCGCTCTACACCACGCCCTTGGTTTGGAGCGGGAATATCAGCCCGGAAGGCTTTGCGGAACACTTGAAATACACCGTTGGCCCGGCAGACTTCTTTGCCACGTTGGGACAATTTCTTTACGCCGACTTCAATCCCGATTCCGCCAGCAAAGGTTTGGGGATCGGACTCGTATCGGGCACCTCATCTGGACCAGGATCTGGACAAAAGACGGACAATATTTTCATGTTCGCCTGGCAGGGAGGTTTTAACTATCACATTACCACCAACACTTCCGCGAAGATCGCGGCCACCTTATACAATTACATGGGACTCCAGCCGAGTTCCGGAAATACTGCTGTGTCTCCCTACTTCGGTGATCCCTATGTCGGTGAGGGTGCCTATTACTTATATGGCGGGCCCAGCGCACTCAACCCAGGTTACGTTCCCGGTGCCAGTGGATACGCCCCCGGGCAGACATTTAATGGCGGTTACAATGCGGGAGGTTATGGGAGCGTGAGTTTCCCCTTCAATCAAGTCGGCCTCAACCATCTATTGGTGGTGGAAGTTCCCTTTGAATTCAACTTCAAAATCAGCAGGCTGGATGCGCGGGTGTTTGGCGACTTTGCCTACAACCTGCAAGGCGCGCAGCGCGCGGAAGACGCCGCCAATGCCTATTCGCAGATTTTATTGCAAAATTCACCAACCCACATCAGTGGCGGCCAGGCCATAGCCACCAATTTCCCCGCGCAAACGAGCGACGTGAAGGCCTACCAAATCGGCTTTGACATCGGCAGCCGCGACAGTCTGGGATTGGTTGGCGGAACCGCTTCCCGGAGGCACGCCTGGGAGGTGAAGACCTACTGGCAGCACATCGAACAATATTCGCTGGATCCCAATCTGCTCGATACGGACTTTTTCGAGGGTGTTGAAAACCTGCAGGGCATCTATGTGGCCGCAGCCTACAGTTTCACCGACAACCTTATCGGCGCCTTGCGCTGGGGCCACGCCAGCCGCATCAACAAGTTGTTGGGCACCGGCGGCAGCGGCCAGGACATTCCCCAAATCAATCCCATCAACGACTTTGACATTTACCAGGTGGACCTGACGCTCAGATTTTAAAGCGGTTGGGTGCCTCTCTTTGGAGGAGCGTTGGCGGCGCATTTTTGCTGGCGCGTCCGGCAGGACTTGAACCTGCAACCTTCTGATCCGAAGTCAGAAGCTCTATCCAATTGAGCTACGGACGCCCCTCACCAGTCTGCCCATTTCCCATCAGCGATAAAGCGGATTCGCGCGCCGGTTGACTTGCCGCGCGGCTCCCGTTAGCGTGCGGATCGTCATGGCAAAAAGGCCGTTCTCGCGCTTTGTCGAAATTTTGACCGGCGACCGCGCCGGCGCGGAAAATGAATTCAACCGGCTGGAACGGTTTGCGCACTTTTGGGTGCTCGTGGGGAAAAGTTTCGCGCGCAACCGCTGCCCGATCCGCGCGGCGGCGTTGTCTTACACGACCCTGCTGGCCCTGATTCCCCTGCTGGCCGTGGCCATCAGCGTCACCAGCAGCCTGCTTAAAAGCGAGGGCGAGCAAAAAATCTATGAGGCGATTGACAAATTGGTTTCCAATGTCATGCCACCGGCCAGCCTCAACACCAACGGCCCCGCAGTCTCACTGAATCTCAGCCCCGCCATGTCGGTCGCTTTGACTCAGACAAATTCTCAAACCGCGGGATTGACCAATTCGTCCGCCGTCATCGCGGACGAAATCCCGCCTGGCGGGACACCGGTGGTGGCCGGCAACAACCCCCGCATTGTGACCGCCCAAAAGGAAGCGGCGAAGTACATTCACAATTTTGTGCAGAAAACCCGCAGCGGCGCGCTCGGTGTCACCGGCATGGTGCTGCTGATTGTCGTGGCCATCCGAATGCTGGCCAGCATCGAAGCCACCTTCAATGACATCTGGGGCGTGACGCGCGGGCGCAACTGGCTTTGGCGCATCGTGCTTTACTGGGCCACGATTACGCTCGGCCCGTTGCTTTTGATTGCGGCGTTGGGGCTGGCCGGCGGACCGCATTGGCAAGCCGCGAAAACTCTCGTCAACCATATGCCGTTCATCGGCGGCCTTATCTTTGACCTGTTGCCGCTCGTCGTGCTGTGGCTGGCGTTCTCGCTGGCCTATCTGCTGGTCCCGAACACCAAGGTGCGTCTCAACGCGGCGCTGGTCGGCGGCTTCGTGTGCGCTCTTCTCTGGCACGTGAACAACATGTTCGGCTTCCTCTACGTCTCCCGTGTCGTCACCAACAGCAAAATTTACGGCAGTCTCGGTCTGATCCCCGTGTTCATGGTAGGCCTGTATTTTTCCTGGCTGATTCTATTGTTCGGCGCGCAAGTCGCCTATGCCTTCCAAAACCGCCGGACGTATTTGCAGGACAAGCTGGTCGAAAATGTGAACCAGCGCGGGCGTGAATTCATCGCGTTGCGGCTGATGACGTGCATCGGGCAATGCTTTCAACGCGGCCAGCCGCCCGTCACGCTACAGGAAATTTCGGCTGACCTCGACGTCCCGGACCGGCTTGCGCAACAAGTCCTGCAAATCCTCGTGACCGCGCGGCTCGTCACCGAGGTTGCCGGCGCGGAGCCCGCCTACACGCCCGCCCGCCCGCTCGACGCCATTAATGCCCACGACGTGCTGCTCGCCATGCGCGCGGGCGGCGGACCGGAATTGTCCCTGCGCGATGGGCCGGTGCGTGCCGAGGTCTATGGCGAGTTCGCCCGCATTGAAGAAGCCGAACGACAGGCCGCGTCGGCGGTAACCATGCTGGCGCTTGTCAATCGCCTCCCGGCGCGACCTGAAATCGCCGCACCACATGAGCCGGGAAATAAATCCCACCAAAAGCGTTGATCTCAGGTTCGGGAGGAGATCATTTTGCTTTCACGCCCAAATCTGCCGGTCGAGCGAGCGGTATTGAATCGCCTCGGATACCCGGCCATTGCTCAAGACGCTGTTGGACTCTGGCAAGTTGCATGACTTGCGCGCTCAATGCGCAGCCAAAGTCGTGCCGCTGTTGGATGCTTGGGACGTGGCGTTCGAGGCGAGGGCCAAACAGACGCGCGCAGAATTCAGGCGGCAGTTGCTGGCGGGCATGGAGGAAAACGCCCAGCGGCTCAAGGACGGCAATTCCAACCTGCGCCCCCTGCCGAACGAGCAGGAGTTGGAAAAGCAATTCGCCACTGCGCGAGATCAGTGCAAACAGCGGCAGGAGGAAATCTCGAAACAGTTCAACCCGGTGCTGCTCGAAATGGCAGACGGTTTGCAACTGGCCGCGCGCGCTCTGGCGAGCGAAACCCTTGCCACCGAGCAAAGCCAAGCAGAATTGGTCGGCGCGAGGTTCGAGCCATCTTGCGTTCTGAAAGTCCTGTTCACCGCCGGGTTCGGCCTGCGCACCTGCGTCGAGCACAATCATTTGGCGTCGAAGGTGTGCTCGCCGCGAGCCACGTTGTTTGGACTCCTCGACCCGGAGGCACAATGGAAGTGAGCCGCATCCATTACGAGTGCTGCCATCACGCGCTTGCCAGGTTCCATTTCCTGCATGGCCGATGCAGCCTGGCCCATGCGCACGGTGCCGCCGTCAGCCTGCCCGAGCGCGGCGCGGAAATCTTGCTGGCGTTGGCACGCAAACACGGGGACAGCCCATCATTCATGCAACTATGCAAGAACATCAAGAGCCAGTGACAACACCTGCGCCCCGCCCCGGCAGGCCGACGATGACGATGAGTGTGTCGCCCCAACCGGCGTTCACTTCCACTTCGACAGGATAAGCCTCAATGCCAGCAAGAGCGGCGGAGCAGACCTTGGCTAACATGACCCGATTATTAGCAAGAGCCCGAAAGCTTGAAAGTGAAAATTAGGTGCTTTCGCCCGCCGGATCGGCTTGAACGCGAACGTGGTTAAGAAGCAGCACAATGATTTCGAGCACAACAAATCTCATCCCTGCGTCCCACAAAAGCATCCGCCAATGTCCCAAATTCAAATTCGGATTTTGATGGGCTTGGATCGTGCTCCAAACCACCATGGCGGTCGCCACGGCAAAAGTTCCCCAGCGGTGATTGACAATCAGCGTTAGCGCCGCGCAAGGTATCAGATAAAATGGCAACAGCGTAACGTTAGGTCCGGTAATAATGTCAAGATATGCCACAAACGCCAAAACCGCCGCACTTGTTATGATGGTGACCCAGTGCGTGCGGAATTGTTCGCTAAATGAGCGCCGGTCGGCGGCCAATTCGACGCGTTGCTCCAGAAACCACTTTTTGGTCTGACGGTAAGTGCGCAGCCATGTCAGCGGCAGGAATTCAAAAAGCGCGCGTTTCCCGCCATCCACGGCGCGGAAGAACGCGCCCGTCATTTTAAAGTAAAGACGTTCCGCGACGGAAGGTTCCGGTCCGGCGGGAACGTCGGCTTGCCGGCCGAGCCATCGGCTTTGGAGCCGGTGCCAGCGGGCGCCAAACCGTTGCAGTCTTTTAAGGACCGTCGGCTTGATGATTTTAGTTTCTGTTTCGTCTGCAAATTGCTGGCGCTCAATTTTGCCGCGGCGCAAATGATCGTGTTCGGGTCCGGGAAAAACGGCGGACAAATCCGCGTTGGCCAAATCAAGCATCTTCTTGTCGAATTCGATTTTCAAGAACCGGCAGATTCGCCGACAGGTTTCCTCGGTGTCCTCCGTCAAATCGGCGTATGTGACATGACAAAGCTGGACCCCGGCGCGCTCGAGTTCGGCGGCTTGTTGAATCATTTGTTCCCGGTAAAAAATAAGCCGGCTCAGGATGCCCCGGCGTCGGAAGAAACGTTCTTTGCGCGCTGCCTGGACTACGCTTCGATAAATTTCAACCGGGTTGCGCCAGAGCAGGATGAAGCGGCATCCGGGATAACGCCGGACGAGCCGCCGCAGATGCGCACAATAAAATGGCGATTTCTCTCCAACGAGCGGTTTATCTTTCCCTTCACCGAAAACGCGATACAAATCCTCGGGGGCACGGACGTTTTCGAGCCCGCGCAGGCTGCCGCCAAAAGCCAGGCGATGACGGGAGAGTGCCTTGTTGTAAAATTCCTGTCGTTGCAACCAATCCCCCTTGAACCGCATTTGGCAAAGTGCCTCCGGGAAGTTCCAGACATCACATTCATACATCAAAGCCACTTGCGGATGCAGGTTCAGCAAAGCGTACAACAACGAGGTGCCGGAGCGAAGAACGCCAACCACAAAAACCGGGTTTGAAGAAGGACATTCCCCGTTTTTGGCCAACTTTCTTTCCGTTAGCATAGTTTCACAACTAACATATCTGTCTTACTTTACAATACAAAAGCATCGGTGTGTATAGTTCAGCGCAAATATTCATTGCGCCATCGTCCTTTAGGTGGTGCCACACTTCACATTGTCAGCATGAGAAATGCCATTGCCAGCCCGCGGACCGGACTTTTTGAAACGCGAATTTCCAGCATCAAAAATGATTTTGCAGCCAGAGCAACGCCTGTTTCAACCAATTGAAATTGAAGTAGCCGTGTGTGAATCCCCAGCAAACCAGCAGCAATCCGGCAAAAACCACCGTCCATTCCCCGCAGAGAATTTTCCCTTTGCGGCCTTTGACGATGGCAAGCCCGGCAAAAATATTTCCCGCCGCCCCGATGGTCAGTCCCCAAAATAGCAACCGTCGGCCGGTGGCAGCGTAGGCAATTTGCCAGTCACCCAGTTGCGCGTGGGTTGCCGCCGGCAGACCGATGAGCAGCAACGCCAGCAACCCACAGTTCATGGCAATGATAAAAAAGCGCTGCATTTCAATTGATTCTCTCCGCGATCTGGTATTTGAACATCCGTTTCTTCATCCAGCGTACGGCGAGCAAATCATAAAACGACGCGAACAACCGGTTCCAGACGCCGTAATTGCTTTGGCCCGCGAAACGCGGATGGTTTGCCACTTCAATTTCCGTGACCGTGTGGCCTTCAATTTTGAACAGGGTCGGCAGAAACCGGTGCATCCCTTTGAAAAATTTCAGGTTCGCAAGGCACTCGCGTTTGAAGGCGCGATACGTGCAGCCGGCGTCGGCGATTTGTTCACCCGACAGTTTGTTCCGCACCCAGTTGGCGATGCGCGACGACGCCACGCGGATGAAATTGTCGCCCTCGCCGCGCGCCTTCACCCGCGTGCCGCAGACGCAATCAAAATGCTTCAACGCCTCCAGAAATTTCGGCAAATCCTTCGGGTCGTTCTGTAAATCGGCGTCGAGTGTGACAAGATATTTGCCGCGCGCCGCCTTGAGTCCGGCCCAACTCGCTGCACTCTCGCCGCAGTTGAATGCAAACCGCTGCACGCGGATGCGCACGTCGTCCGCCGCCAGTTCCTTGAGCATCTCCCACGACTTGTCCTTGCTGCAATCGTCAGTGATGACAACCTCATAAGGCAGCTCGAGCGGGTCCACGGCCTCGCGGATTGCTTGGATGAGCGCGCGCAAATTGTCCTGCTCGTTGTAGCAGGGAATCACCAGGCTCAGTTCGGGAACTTCGGCGGTTGGCATTAGCTTTGAATATCGCGTTCAGCTTTGGCAATGCGCGGTTGTTCTTCTAAAACCATTTTCTGCAATTCCTTCAGATCCGTCGGTGGGATGTGTTTTTCAGGCGTGCGAAAAGCGGTTCTGTTGCCGGCTTGTGAAGGGCTGACAAAATCTTTCTTGATGCCGCCTTTATAAACGCGAATCCGCTCCCAATCAAACTGCCGATAGAGCGACGGCCGCGCGCCTTCGGCAGCGTGACAGGGAGCTTTTGTTTGCGCGCGTCAGCCATTTAAATGACTGGATTTTAACAGAAGCAATCAAAAGTAAAAAGTGATTTAAAAGCGTGAAAATCCTTCAATGGGCAGTGGCTTCATCTCAGGCATGCCCCTCAGCAGCGGAAGTTCTTCCTTCATTGCGCGGGTGACCGCCGCGACGACGGCAACGGCAGACCAGCTTCTGTCCCTGACGGTGAACTCCTCCACCAACCATCCGGTTGTGCCTCTTAACTTGGTGCAATTTAAGAGCGGCAATTCCAGTTCACGTTCAACTGCGCCCGGCACAAGTTACGCGCTGTAGGTCTCGACAAATCCGGTCTATGGGGTTCCCATTTCGACCTTCACCGGTTCCGGTGGCCCGCCGACCGTTTCCGATCTCACCGCTGGAAACAGTCCGCGCTTGTATTGCTTGAAAATCGGGCCGTAATTCTAGGAAGTCGAAGTCCGGTCGCAGCCATCCCACGGATTTTATGCGGGTGCCGAATGAGCTTGCCCGCGAGTCAAACCTGCGCAAAATGTTTCTTTGCCGGCGCACGGAAGGGTGGCTGAGTGGTTAAAGGCACCTGACTCGAAATCAGGCGTACGGGCAACCGTACCGTGGGTTCGAATCCCACCCCTTCCGCCATCTTGTAAAATGCTTGTTTTCAACAAGATGGAAAAACCAGAGGAGGCAAGTGCCAGTGAAAATGCCAGTGAAAACAAAACTGGCCATTACTCAACGATTACTCGGTAAATACTGGTCAAAAACGGGGTCACAACCCGGCTCGCAGATCGAAAATGCGGGTCTCAGTGCCAGTGAAAGTGCCAGTAGGGCCAAAACCGAGTAAAAGCTGAGGAAAATGCCCGAATAATTGGGGCACTGGCGAAGACGGGATTCGCTGCCCGTTTGGTGTGTCTGACACACCCCAAGCCACGGACGGTTTCATAACTTTCGGACAAAAAATCCGAAATTATGAAACGTCGCTTCATCCTCTACCGCCGCAAGCGCGGCGGCATGTTCTACCTCGAAGACACTGAAACTCACAAACAGGAAACCACCAGCACCCGGAATCGTGCCGAGGCCACGGCGCTGCTCAACGCCCGCAACGAATCCTTCCGGCAACCGCAACTGAACCTCCAAATCGCCAAGGCCTATCTTGCCGGGACTGATGCCGGGCTTTCAAAACGGACCTGGCAGGATGCGTTCACCGCCATTACTGAAAACAAACATGGACCAACCCAGGAGCGCTGGCAGCGCGCCATCAAACAGAAGGCGTTTGACCTGATTCTGCCGCTGATCATCATCGAGACGCAGGCGGAGCAACTGTTTGCCTGCCTCAAGGCAGGCACGGTCAGCACGAATGTTCATCTGCGCGAGTTGCACAACTTCTGCATCGGGATGAACTGGCTGGCCTGGCCGATCATTCCCAAACGGCTTTGGCCCAAAATCGAATACAAGCCCAAGCGGGCCATCACGGCGGAGGAACACCAAAGGATTATCGAACGGGAACCAAATCCCGAAAACCGGAGTTTTTATGAACTGTGCTGGCATCTGGGCGGCTCACAAACGGACGTCGCTAACCTGGAGGCGGCGAGCATTGATTGGAATGACCGCGTGATTTCCTATGCTCGCCGAAAAACCGGCAGTCGGGCGTTTATTCATTTTGGTCCGGCACTGGAAACGATTCTCCGTTCGTTGCCGGCCCAAGGGCTGCTATTCCCGAGGCTCGCTTTGCTGAAGGAAAAGTATCGGGGGCAGGAATTCAGACGCCGCTGCGCCGGTTTGGGGATATTCGGCGTCACTCTGCATTGTTACCGTTATGCCTGGGCGGAGCGGGCGAAAATATGCGGCTATCCAGAGCGATTTGCTCAGGAAGCACTTGGTCACAACAGCAAAGCGGTTCATCGCGCCTACGCCCGCAAGGCGCAAGTCAGACTGCCTTCGCTGGAAAGTTACGAAAGCCAGAACGCGGACGGCCGCATCATCCCATTACTTCCGCCCCTGCCAAAGCCTGGAAGCAATGGTCATTCGTTTTCGGCGGTTGGGTGAACGCTCTGCCTTGCATTACGCCCGCAAGCCTTTTGCTTGCGGGCGTTGCGTTCCCGCCAGTATGCGGCAATGGCGTCGCTGGCGCGGGCGAGCCATTTCTCGTCGCGGCGGAATTGTTCCAGCGTTTCGGTGGCGAAGAACTTCGTGCTGTTGCGGGCGGGATGGCCGAGCGGTTTCAACAAGCCTGCCGTTACAAGCATGGAAATCTCGTGGGGTTCAAAACCGAGATACCACGCCGCCTGGGTCGCGTCGAGCCGGGCGGGAACGATTTTCCAACTGAGAAATTCGGTTTGCTGGGCGGTGATATTCATACGATGGTTGGGGTTAATGGCCAGGCCGGTTGACAATTTTGCCGATGGCTGCCGGACGCCTCCATTGTTTGGCCGGCATTTATTTCCTCGAAGGTCAGGTCGGGCAAAATGTCCGCAACTTTTACCTCAAGCAAATAGGCGATGAGCTGGATGCAATAAGCCGGCACTTCGGTGCGGCCGATTTCCCAATTTGCGACCACATCCCGCGTTATGGGTGGGTGAAAGGTGTTCAGCATGGCGGCGAGTTCCTCCTGGCTGATGCCGTGCTGATGCCGAAGTTTGCAAATGCGTCTCCCGATGAGGTGTTGGTTTTTATTCATACATGAACGGCCGCCCCGCGTGCGCGCCGGGGCGAATGGGTTTGGGTTTGATTCTCGGAAATCTTTTGTTCCTCGTCGCCGGCGGAAACGGCTTCCACCTGGCTCGGTGCTTGGTTCTTGGTCAGATCAAGTTTTTCCTCAATCTCACTCTGGCGCCGGGTCAGTTCCTGAAAGCGTTCCTCGCGCTCAAACTTCGCGCCGACTTTTTCGCCAAGCTCCTTGACGCGCTTGTGGGCGTCGGTGATGTCCAGTTCCAATCTTTCCGCGCGTTCTTCAAATCCCTGAACCGTCGCTTCCAGCGAGCGAATGGTGCCGAGCGCCGTGTCTGTGACCCTCGCGCCGTAACTGTTTTGGCCGCGCAAGACCATTTCGGTGGTATTGTTGAAGCTCGGACGCATGAACAAATCAAAACCGGCGAAGCGTCCGATTTTGATGTCGTCGCCAAACCGTGCTTTCAGTTTTTCCGCCCGGCGCATGATCAATTCGCCCGCAATGCCCCGGTTGTTGGATTCCTGCCCGTCGAGTTCAATACGGAAATTGTCCCCCGACGTGTCCAGACGAACACCCAAGTCCTGCCGCAAGTTGGTGAGGCGCGTGGTGAACATTTCAGCATCCTCGTGCGAGCGGCGGAGATTGGAGCGGAT
Organism: uncultured Verrucomicrobiae bacterium; assembly: GCA_963786375.1. GTDB lineage: Bacteria > Verrucomicrobiota > Verrucomicrobiia > Limisphaerales > UBA11358 > UBA11358. Next base: position 4,176 of record CAWAYP010000006.1, on the reverse strand, counting down.
GCGATATTGTTCCTCGGCTTGGGCGGAACGCAGCCGGGTGAGCCGGATCAGTTCCGCGTCCACCTGGGCTTTTTCAATCACCAGCGGATTGCCCGATGCGATGGCCTTAACCTCGGCGTAGGTCAACGCAGCGGAGTCCAAATCCTCAAGCCGCCGGATTGTCATGTCGCCGCTCATCACCTGTGCAATGAACTTCGCCTTCGTTTCCAACGTCTGCCACATATAGGCGTCAAAGCTGCCCTCCGTGACGTAGCGGAAAATTTGCACGACGGAATTTTTATTTCCCTGCCGGAGAATGCGCCCTTCGCGTTGCTCCACGTCCGCCGGTCGCCACGGCGCATCAAGGTGATGCAAGGCAATCAACCGTTCCTGCACATTCGTCCCGGACCCCATCTTCTGCGTGCTGCCGAACAGCACGCGGACTTTGCCCGAACGCACATCACGGAACAGCGTCAACTTGGAAACGTCTGAATCGTAATCCTGAATGAAGGCGATTTCGTTGCCGGGAATGCCAAGCCGTTCCAACTTCTTTGCCATGTCGTCATAGACGGAGAAGCCCCGGTCTTTCGGCGTGGAGAGGTCGCAGAACACAAGCTGGGCGGAACGCTCCGGCTTGGATTCCTGCCAGATGTTGAAAATCTTTTCGACCGCCAGATTCACTTTGCCCTGCGGTTCGTCCGGCGCGGCCGGTTTCATCAGGCGAAGATCCAAAGCCGCCTTCCGTCCCTCGGACGTGATTTTGAGCATGTTGTCTTCGCTGGGGTCAACCCGGCCGGTTTTCAACCGCTCGGCACGCGCGGCGAGCGATTGCACGAACGCCTTTAGTTCCTCGGTGGCTGGCGCATTACGGATGGTGGGCTTCTCGCCGTCGAGTTTCGGTCGCGGCAGATTCAGCATCGCGGCGCTTTGCACATCAGCGGACTGGCGGAACATCTGCATCAATTCCGGCACATTGATGAAACGCGCGAAGCGCGTGTTCAACCGGTAGCCCGCCCCGTCCGGTGAAAGTTCCATCGCCGTGACCGGTTCGCCAAACGTCGCGGCCCACGAGTCAAAGTGATGCAGATTGTGTTTCTTCAGCTCGTCATGCTGAAGATACCGCTGCATGGTGAACATCTCGGCCATGCTGTTGGCGATGGGCGTGCCGGTGGCGAACACCACGCCGCCCCCGCCGTTCAACGACTGGACGTGGCGCACCTTCAAAAACATATCGAACGCCCGCTCGCTGGCCGTTTGCGGCAGCCCGGCAACCCGCGTCATTTTGGTGACGTAAAACAGATTTTTGAAATAGTGCGCCTCGTCCACAAGCAGCCGGTCCACGCCGAGTTCCTCAAAGGTCAACGTGTTGTCCTTTTTATGTTCGGCAGCCAGCGTTTGAAGCTTGGCTTCCAGCCGCTTCTTCGCCTTTTCAAGTTCCTTCACCAAGCGCCGGTTGGAACTGTCCGCGTGCTGGCGTTTGATCATTTCCAACTCGTGTAGCTGCTCCTTGAAAAACCGCTCCTGGGTTTCACGGGAAAGCGGGATGCGCTCGAAGCCGGAGTGCGTGACGATGACGGCATCCCAATTGCCGGTGGCGATGCGGCTGAACAGTTTCTTGCGGTTCTGCGACTCGAAATCCTCCTTGCCTGCGGCCAGGATGTTTGCGCCGGGATACAACGTCAGCAACTCGGTGGAGAACTGGCCGAGCATGTGGTTGGGGACGACAAACATCGGCTTGCCGGAAATGCCAAGCCGCCTCGACTCCATCGCAGCAGCTACCATCGTGTAGGTTTTGCCCGCGCCAACGACGTGGGCGAGCAATGTGTTTGGTGTCTGCAAAATGCGCCAGACCCCGGCCTTTTGGTGGGCGTGAAGTTGAATCGCCCCGCTCGCGCCGGGCAATGTCAAATGGTCGCCGTTGAACGTGCGGACGCGCGTGTGATTGAACGTGTCATTGTAGAGGCGGCAAAGCCGTTCCCGCCGCGAATCATCCGACCAGACCCACTCTTTGAAACGCTCCTTGATGCGTTCCTGTTTTTCCCGCGCGGCCTCGGTGGACTGCGCGTTGACGACGGGTTTTTTATCCACCGTGTCATAGACCGTGGGGGTTTTTAGATTGAGCGCGTCTTCAATCAATTCGAGCGCCGTGTAACGGTCGGTGCCCCAATCTGTCGTGTTCGCGGTCGCGCTTTTCGCCTCCCAATTCGCGCTGATATGCCACGCGCCCAGCGCGTGGATGTGGCCAATCTCGACACCGGACGGAATGTTGAGCAGCGTATTCGTGAACTGCTGCACGTCTTCCGGTGGCAGCCAGGCAGCGCCGAGCCGCACGTCAATTTCCGTGGCCGCGAGGTCTGCCGGTTGAACGGATTTCAATGCCTCGACGTTCTCGGCAAAGCGCGGATCGGTCACTGACGCTGCATCCGCAGTTGAAAGTTTCTCCCGCACGTTGCCGGAGAGATACTGGTCGTCGGTCTCCCATTGATTCGTCTGCGGATTCAGAAAAATGACGCCTTTCAAGTCCGGCAAAAATTCTTGCACCGGTTTGTTGAGCAGGTCGGCCATGTGGTCGAGGTCAACGCAACCGTGCTCGTTCAAGGTGACGAGCAACGCCTCCTTCGGCGTGGCGACCGATTCAACCGGCTGGCGATGATGAATCGTGCGTTCGGTGAAAATGGTGGCCTTGGTCGCGCGCTTCGTCTCGTCGTTGTAGTTCTCCAGCGAAAGCAGCAACGGCAAATCGGGGTCGCCGTCGAAGGCGCGCTGGTTGGCGCGAACATTCACCGGACCAAAGCGCCCGACAAAACGGTCGTAAGCCAGATTGAGTTGTTGCCGCGTTTCGAGGACACGTTCCTCGGTGCTGCCGTCCATCTGCGACCGCAGACAATCACGCACTGCATCCCGCACCGGAATCAAATGACGGATGCGCGAGCGCATATCGCTTGGCATGTCGGTGAGCGGGCGCAAAACATTTTCCTCACGGATGCAGACCATGCCGTCGTGGAGACAGTAGGCGTTGGGTTTTACGAAATCGGGCGCGGGAATGGACTCTTCGAGGGCCGGCTCGGCGATCTTGTGTGACTGCGCCTCGTAAACGCCCTGCGGAAGTTGTTCGACTGCTTGAGCCAGTGCCTCGGCCAAATTGCGACCGTCCGGTTCCAGCGTCGGTTCGTTGCCGCCATACATTCCGCCGTTAAGGCGCATTTGACCGAGCATCATTTCCGGTCGGGCGGCGAAGTATTCGTTGATGGTAAATGCCTCGCCGCCAGCGTTGGCATGTTCGGCGGTTTCCTTCCAAGCCGGGCCAGCGGGCGTTTCTCCTGGGCGCAGCCTGCGGAGCATCACGATGTCGGTCGTGACCTCCGTGCCGGCGTTCTTCTTGAAGGCGTCATTTGGCAGACGGATTGCACCCAACAACTCCGTTCGCGCGGAGAGTAGTTCGCGTAACGTCGAATCGAGTTTGTCCATCGTGCCCCGCGACGTGACGAACATCATCAGGCCTCCGGGACGCACTTTTTCCAAAGCCGCCGCGAAGAAATAATCGTGGATGGAAAACTTGTAGCTGTTCCAGCGTGGATCGTGGACGGTGTAATCGCCAAACGGGACGTTGGAAATGGCGAGGTCGTAAAATCCATCGGCGAGTTTGGTCTGTTCAAACGCCTGGGCGCGGATGTCCGCATCGGGATAAAGCGCCTTGGCGATGCGCGCCGTCAACGGATCAATTTCGATGCCGGTGACGGTCGAGCGGCGGAGCATGTCTTCGGGCATGAGGCCGACGAAGTGGCCGATGCCGCAGGCGGGTTCGAGCACGCGCCCGCCCTTGAATCCGAACCGTTCGGCGGCGCGATACATTGCGCCGATGACGGTCGGTGCGGTGTAATGGGCGTTGAGGGTGGTGGCACGGGCGGAGCGGTGTTCCTCGTCCGAAAGAATTTCCGAAAGCCGGAACTGCTCTTTGCGCCAGTCGGTGTTGTCCACGTCGAACACCTGGGGCATCGCGCCCCAGCCGACGTATTTTACGAGCGTGGCTTTTTCCTCCGGCGTCGCCGGTCGCTCCTCGGCATCGAGTTGCCGCAACGTTTCGATGGCGGCGATGTTCTTTTGAAACTTGAGTTTCGGCCCGCCCTCGCCCAGGCGGTCAGCCTCGGTGATGCGGTAGGCGTTGAGATTTTTGGGCGGTTCTTCGTGATGGCGGTG
>CAWAYP010000005.1:0-244548 GCA_963786375.1 uncultured Verrucomicrobiae bacterium | reverse complement strand
TGGGCGTGAACGAGGACAAATACGACCCGAAGCACAATGTCGTTTCCAACGCTTCCTGCACCACGAACTGCCTCGCGCCGCTGGTACATGTGCTGCTAAAGGAAGGTTTCGGATTCGAGGAAGGTCTGATGACGACGATTCACTCCTTACCGCCACCCAGAAAACCGTGGACGGCCCCAAGAAGGACTGGCGGGGCGGCCGCAGCGCGTCCATCAACATTATTCCCTCCACCACCGGCGCGCCAAGGCGGTGGGTGAGGTCCTCCCCGGCAGAAAGGCAAGCTCACCGGCATGGCCTTCCGCGTGGCCACGCCTAAGGTTTCCGTGGTGGACCTCACCTTTCGCACCGTCAAAAAGACGTGCTATGCGGAAATCACCCCGCATAAAAACGCGTGCGAAACCTACCTGAAAAACATTCTCGGCTACACCGAAGAGGAACTGGTCAGCACCGACTTCATCCATGGCGAGCAGTCCTCCATCTTCGACGCCGGCCCCGGCAGGAATTGAACAAAAAGCTTCTTCAAGATGGTGAGCTGGTACGACAACGAATGGGGCTACAGTTGCCGCGTGGGTGACTTGATTAAATTCATGCTCAAGAAAGGGCTGTAAGCCAAAGAGCGAAATTCAAAAGGCGATCCGGCAACGGGTCGCCTTTTTATTTATTGACGGGACGGTAGTGGTGTTTTCTTGTTATTAAGTTGCCAAAAAATCTGGATTTGCCGTCAATCAGAACCAATGGTATTCTAAAAGCCAGTTGCTCAGATTTTCAGGGGTTAAACAAGCGTAAACCGATTATGCAAAAAGCGACCATATGAAAAAATTCCAATCCGAAAGTCATCTGTTCCTGACCATTCTCGTCGCGGCTGGTTTAACCGGTTGCGCAGTGGAATCACACCAGGCCATCAAGCCCGAGACAGTGGCTTCAGCGGGCACACCTTACTCGGGTGCCAGGAGCACTCTGATGGTGGGGCAATTTGACAATCATTCGCCATACATGCGCGGCATTTTCTCTGACGGCGTGGACCGGCTGGGTGGGCAGGCCAAATCCATTCTCATTACCCATCTGCAACAAACCGGACGATTTGTTGTGGTGGATCGGAACAACATGCCAGAGATAACCAATGAAGCGGCCATCAAGGGAGAACAACTAAAATTGAAAGGGGCGGATTACGTGATAACCGGTGAAGTGGCCGAATTCGGACGCAAAGAAGTCGGCGACGTTGAGTTGTTCGGCATTCTCGGCAGCGGCAAAAAGCAAGTGGCTTATGCCAAGGTGAATCTGAACGTGGTGGATGTTATTTCTTCGGAGGTGGTCTACTCAACGCAGGGTGCCGGCGAATACGCGCTGAGCGACCGCGAGCTTGTCGGCTTTGGCGGCACCTCTGGATACGACTCCACGTTGAACGGCAAGGTCCTCGACCTCGCAATTCGGGAGGCTGTCAACCGCCTGGTAGATGGAGTGGAGCAGGGCAAATGGAAGCCGGAGAGACCGTGAACAAGTTCCGGACTAAACTGGCACATTATGGCTGGTTGCCCCGATGTTGTTGGTGGGTTGCCGGTCACCGGACATTTATTATTGGGGCCACTACGAAAACCTCACCTATGTCATGTATGCGAAACCGGACAAGGTTCCGCCGGAAAAACAGGCTGAGGTAATGGAGGCAGACTTGCAGAGGGCCATTGCGGCCAATAAACCAGTCCCGCCCGGTTTCCATGCACACCTCGGCTATGTTTATTTTCAGTTGGGCAAGTTGGATCTGGCGCAGCGGGAATTTGAAAGCGAGAAAAAGCAATTTCCAGAGTCCACGGTGTTCATGGACCGGTCGCTGACCAACCTGGTGAAGAAATGAAACCTCGCCTCTTCATTCAAGCTTGCTGGCAATGGCTCTGACGTTCACCGGTTGTGCGACTAAGCCTTACGATTACACCAATTTCCGTACACATCCTCCGCGTTCCATTCTTGTGCTGCCGCCGATCAACGAAAGTACGGATACACGGGGCACCTACGGTTTCTCTCCACCGTAACCAGACCGCTCGCGGAGATGGGATATTACGTTTACCCAGTGGCGGTGGTGGACCAGTTTATGAAGGAGAATGGCCTTCCACGGCTGGCGAGATGCATCAGGTTCCCTTGGATAAAATCACGGATGTTTTCGGCGCGGACGCTGTCCTTTATGTCACCGTCAAGCAATACGGTTCAAAATATCAAATTATCACCAGCACCACCATCGTCACCGTCGAAGGAAACTAGTGGATGTGAAAACCGGATTAACGCTCTGGGAAGGGACCGCCAATGTCCAGCAAAGTTCCAGCAGTGGAAACCCTGTCGGAGATTTGATTGCAGAGCCCTGGACCAGGTGATTAATTCATCCACCGACCAGGCCCATGAAATGTCGCATCAAGTCAATGTCCAATTGTTCATGACCAAGAATCACGGGCTGCTGTACGGTCCGCATTTTCCCGAAGACAGGGAAACAGTAGCTTCACTCTTAATTGAGCGCTTTATTTTGGGCACGCCGACAAGGCGTCTTTTGGCCGCGAGCTCAAGGCTTGGTCTGCGACGTGGTTTGAATCACCTTTTCCTTTTCCAATTTCTCCAGTTTCGGCGCGATGACCACCTGGCAATATCCCTGGTTGGAATTGTTGTCGTAATATTCTTGGTGATAATTTTCCGCCGGATAGAATTTCTTGAACGGCACGATTTCGGTGACGATGGGATGCTTGAAGCCCTTTTGCGCCCACAGCTTGATTTCTCCGCTTCCAATTTCTGCTTCTCGTCCCGGTACAAAATAATCGAGCGATACGACGTGCCCACGTCCGCGCCCTGGCGGTCCAGGGTCGTCGGGTCATGCGCCTGCCAGAATACTTTCAGCAATTTGTCGTAGGAAATTTTGGCCGGGTCAAAGACGATCTCGGTCACCTCGGCATGGCCCGTGGTTTCGGAGCACACCTGCTCATAAGTCGGATTCTCGGTATGGCCGCCGGCATACCCGCTGGTCACCGAAATCACGCCGGGCAGACGCTCAAAAACGGCTTCCATGCACCAAAAACAACCCCCGCCCAGGTCGGCAATTTCAATTTTATTCGTTTCGGATGTGTTCATGGCATTGGTGGTGGAACCGGCAAACGCGGTGAAATTCAACGCGGCGATGGCCGGCCAAAGACAAATCATCTGTTTCATGCTGTTTCGCAACATGTCCTGAACGTAGCACAGGTCCTTCGTCTGTAAAATTCTTGCACTGCTGGCGGGACGCCTGCGTTAGTTGTCAACCCCTTCCGGTTTATCCAAACAGTCACCTTCCGGCTGGCCGGCGTATTTCTCCAGATGTTCCGGTTGTAGCGGCTCGGATATGGCATGCTCGCCCTCCAGCCATTTGCCAAGGTCAACCAGTTGGCAGCGCCGCGAGCAGAACGGACCCCACGGCGTGGCAAACCAATCACCGGACTTTCTGCACGTCGGGCAGGTCACTTTGGTCGCGGGCGGGTCCATTTGGTTGGCTGGCACTCGCCGGGCGGTTGGTTTCCATGAGGGACGCGTAATTTTCCAGGATGTGTTCCGTTTCGTCGAGCCAGGGATCGGTCGGCGGCGCATTAGTCCCAACCGAGTTGGCGGTCATGGTGGTGGCCATTTTGATTTTGGTCAAACCGGAGGAAGGAGCAGACTCGGTGACCATGTTCGTTGCCGCGGCCACCATGTTGGTCGGCCAAACATGGGCGGCAGGCCGGGCTTATTGGCGTCCTCGACAGTGATTTCATAGATTTGTTCGTCAGGCGCCGGGCGATTGGCGCGTTCAGCGTCGCGCGCCTTTTGGCGATGCGCGTTTTCTTCCGCCCGCTTGAGTTCCTCCTGCTCGTTGAGCGAGGCGGTTTTTTCGACCTGCATGTTTTTGAGTTCGGCAATGTCCTGGCGGATGTAAATGAAGTCCCGATTGGTGGCCACGCGCGTTTCAGAAAGCTTGCGTAATTCAGGCAGATACGGCCGCACCATGTCCAGTGGTTGATGATATTCCGCAGGGGAAATGGTGTCCCACGGCAGGGCGTTGGGGGAAGAACTTTCGCCAATATCGTCCAAATAACTCAAAGTGTCCGGCAGGACAATGTCCGGCACGACGCCTTTCAGTTGAGTCGAGGCGCCGCTGATGCGATAGAATTTACGGATGGTGATTTTGACGGTCCCCGGGTCGTTGGAGGGGGATTCATTCGGCGACCAGATGAACGGGCGCAACGGATTCAAATTCTGCACCGTGCCCTTGCCGTAGGTGGAGGTGTCGCCCACGATCAATGCCCGGCCATAATCCTGCAAGGCGCCGGCCACGATTTCCGTCGCGGACGCGCTGAAGCGATTGACCAGGGCGATGAGCGGTCCGCGATAAAGGGCATGGGTTGATGTGTTTTGATCCACGATGACGTGCCCTTCCGGGGTGCGGACCTGCACGACCGGGCCGTTGGTAACGAATAAACCGGTAAAATTGACGGCTTCTTCCAATGAACCGCCGCCGTTGTATCTCAAGTCAAGGATGATGCCGCCCACATTTTCCTGTTCGAGTTTTTTGATCAAGCGCCTGACATCAGCGGTGGTGCTCTTTTCAGGCAAATCCCCATTGTCGCCGGGCAGATCAACCGTTGCATAAAATGAAGGCAGATCAATGATTCCCAGACGATTTGTGCCGCCGTGTCCGTTGGGCAGCAAGACCAACTCGGCTTTGGCTTCCTGGTCCGGGAGTTTGATTTCGTCGCGAACCAGGGTCACCACGCGGCGTGAATTCGGATCGTCCACCGGGATGATGGTCAGCCGCACTTCAGTGCCTTTGGGACCGCGGATCATTTGGACGACTTTGGAAAGCTCCAGGTCCACCACATCCACGGGCGGTTGCTTGCCTTGCGCAACGGCAGTGATGCGGTCTTTGGGCTTGAGTTGCTTGCCTTTGGCCGCGGGGCCGCCCGGCACGAGGGAAACAATGGTGCAATAACCGTCTTCGGAACGAAGCTCCGCGCCGATCCCGAAAAGCGCCAGGCTCATGTTGATGGAAAAATCCTGGGCGTGACTGGTGTTGAGGTAATCCGAGTGCGGATCGTAGGCATGGGTGAGCGCGTTAAGATACGCTTCCAATACATCACTATTGTCCCAATTGGTGAACATGCGCAACAGCCAGTGGTAATGGCGCGCGAGTTTGTCGGAAATTTCCTTGGGCGCGGATTCGGGCAACGGCAGAATCACGCTGCTGTTGGTCGGCGAAATTTCGCGGCTGAGCACCTCCTGCAAATAATCGTAAAGCAGCCGTTGTCGCCACAGATCCCGTGCCTCGGCCAGGTCTTTGGGCGGCGCCGCATTGCGCCGGTCCAGGAGAATGGACTGATGGATGTGAAATTTGAACTTGTCATGCTTCAACAACTTGTCCACGCAAGCAACCCGCTGGTTCAGGCGTTCCAGAAAACGTTCGAAAATCTGGTAGGCCGGAGTCAGGTTGGCCGCACCGTGGTTATTGATGGTGAGGGTATTGAGGTTGGTGCGATAGTGCGCGAATTCCGCCAGGTCCGATTTCAGAAAATAGATATGCTGCGGGTCAAGCGTGTCCAGGTAGCCGTCAAAAAATTTCTCCGACATCTCCTGGTCCAGGGGATGCTGCGAGTAATGATACTCCTCCAGCAACCGTGCCGTAACGTAAGCAATGCGGCCGTCGTTGGTGCCGGGCGCAAGGGGCGCCGCGGCTTTCGGTGCCGTTACGGTGGACGGGGTGGTTTTGGGGGCCGCGTATCCGGCGGCGATGAACAGGCCAAGCGCTAACGCAAACGTGCTGGCCACGCAAAATTTTATTTTAATGAACTCATTTAAATAAAATTTTGCGTGGCCGGCACGTTTTCTTAGCGTTGGCCTTGTTCGTGCGCCGGATACGCGGCCCCCAAAATCACCCCGTCCACCGTAACGGCACCGAAAGCCGCGGCGCCCCTTGCGCCCGCACCAACGACGGCCGCATTGCTACGTTACGGCACGGTTGCTGGAGGAGTATCATTACTCGCAGCATCCCCTGGACCAGGAGATGTCGGAGAAATTTTTTGACGGCTACCTGGACACGCTTGACCCGCAGCATCTCTATTTTCTGAAATCGGACCTGGCGGAATTCGCGCACTACCGCACCAACCTCGATACCCTCACCATCAATAACCACGGTGCGGCCAACCTGACTCCGGCCTACCAGATTTTCGAACGTTTTCTGGAACGCCTGAACCAGCGGGTTGCTTACGTGGACAAGTTGTTGAAGCATGACAGGTTCAAATTGCACATCCATCAGTCCATTCTCCTGGACCGGCGCAATGCGGCGCCGTCCGAAGATCTGGCCGAGGCACGGGATCTGTGGCGACAACGGCTGCTTTACGATTATTTGCAGGAGGTGCTCAGCCGCGAAATTTCGCCGACCAACAGCAGCGTGATTTTGCCGTTGCCCGAATCCGCGCCCCAGGAAATTTCCGACAAACTCGCGCGGCATTATCACTGGCTGTTGCGCATGTTCACCAATTGGGACAATAGTGATGTATTGGAAGCGTATCTTAACGCGCTCACCCATGCCTACGATCCGCACTCGGATTACCTCAACACCAGTCACGCCCAGGATTTTTCCATCAACATGAGCCTGGCGCTTTTCGGGATCGGCGCGGAGCTTCGTTCCGAAGACGGTTATTGCACCATTGTTTCCCTCGTGCCGGGCGGCCCCGCGGCCAAAGGCAAGCAACTCAAACCCAAAGACCGCATCACTGCCGTTGCGCAAGGCAAGCAACCGCCCGTGGATGTGGTGGACCTGGAGCTTTCCAAAGTCGTCCAAATGATCCGCGGTCCCAAAGGCACTGAAGTGCGGCTGACCATCATCCCGGTGGACGATCCGAATTCACGCCGCGTGGTGACCCTGATTCGCGACGAAATCAAACTCCCGGACCAGGAAGCCAAAGCCGAGTTGGTCTGACTGCCCAACGGACATGGCGGCACAAATCGCCTGGGAATCATTGATCTGCCTTCATTTTATGCAACGGTTGATCTGCCCGGCGACAATGGGGATTTGCCTGAAAAGAGCACCACCGCTGATGTCAGGCGCTTGATCAAAAAACTCGAACAGGAAAATGTGGGCGGCATCATCCTTGACTTGAGATACAACGGCGGCGGTTCATTGGAAGAAGCCGTCAATTTTACCGGTTTATTTGTTACCAACGGCCCGGTCGTGCAGGTCCGCACCCCGGAAGGGCACGTCATCGTGGATCAAAACACATCAACCCATGCCCTTTATCGCGGACCGCTCATCGCCCTGGTCAATCGCTTCAGCGCGTCCGCGACGGAAATCGTGGCCGGCGCCTTGCAGGATTATGGCCGGGCATTGATCGTGGGCGACACCTCCACCTACGGCAAAGGCACGGTGCAGAATTTGAATCCGTTGCGCCCGTTCATCTGGTCGCCGAATGAATCCCCCTCCAACGACCCGGGGACCGTCAAAATCACCATCCGCAAATTCTATCGCATCAGCGGCGCCTCGACTCAACTGAAAGGCGTCGTGCCGGACATTGTCCTGCCGGACACTTTGAGTTATTTGGACGATATTGGCGAAAGTTCTTCCCCCAACGCCCTGCCGTGGGACACCATTTCCCCTGCGGAATATCATCAACCACTGGACATGGTGCGGCCGTATCTGCCTGAATTACGCAAGCTTTCTGAAACGCGCGTGGCCACCAATCGGGACTTCATTTACATCCGCCAGGACATTGCCGAACTCAAAAACATGCAGGTCGAAAAAACCGCCTCGCTCAACGAGCAGGAGGAACTCAAGCGGGCGGAAGAAAACGCGCATCGCCAAAAGGCGCGCGACGCTGAACGCGCCAATCGCCCGGCGCCTGACGAACAAATCTATGAAATCACTGTCGAGGACGCCAATAAGCCCGGCCTGCCGCCCATGCTTTGGCCGACCAACATGGTGGCCGCGGCAACGAACATGGTCACCGAGTCTGCTCCTCCCTCTGGTTTGACCAAAATCAAAATGGCCACCACCATGACCGCCAACTCGGTTGGGACTAATGCGCCGCCGACCGATCCCTGGCTCGACGAAACGGAACACATCCTGGAAAATTACGTGTCCCTCATGGAAACCAACCGCCCGGCGAGTGCCAGCCAACCAAATGGACCCGCCCGCGACCAAAGTGACCTGCCCGACGTGCAGAAAGTCCGGTGATTGGTTTGCCACGCCGTGGGGTCCGTTCTGCTCGCGGCGCTGCCAACTGGTTGACCTTGGCAAATGGCTGGAGGGCGAGCATGCCATATCCGAGCCGCTACAACCGGAACATCTGGAGAAATACGCCGGCCAGCCGGAAGGTGACTGTTTGGATAAACCGGAAGGGGTTGACAACTAACGCAGGCGTCCCGCCAGCAGTGCAAGAATTTTACAGACGAAGGACCTGTGCTACGTTCAGGACATGTTGCGAAACAGCATGAAACAGATGATTTGTCTTTGGCCGGCCATCGCCGCGTTGAATTTCACCGCGTTTGCCGGTTCCACCACCAATGCCATGAACACATCCGAAACGAATAAAATTGAAATTGCCGATTTGGGCGGCGGCTGCTTCTGGTGCATGGAAGCTGTCTTCGAGCGGCTGCCCGGCGTGATTTCCGTCACCAGCGGTTTTGCCGGCGGCCATACGCCCAATCCCACCTACGAACAGGTCTGCACCGAAACCACCGGCCATGCCGAGGTCACGCAGATCGAATTCGATCCTGCGGAAATTTCCTACGCGAAACTCCTGGATGTATTCTGGCAGGCGCACGACCCGACCACGTTGAACCGCCAGGGCGCGGACGTGGGCACGTCCTACCGTTCCATTATTCTCTACCGCAACGAGGAACAGAAATTGATTGCTGAAAAGTCCAAGGCCGGGGCGCAAAAGAACTTCAAGCACCCCATCGTCACCGAAATCGCGCCGCTCACGAAATTTTACAAGGCCGAAAATTATCATCAGGAATATTACGATCAAAATTCCAGCGCGCCCTACTGCCAGATGGTCATCGCGCCCAAGCTGCACAAGCTGGAGAAGGAAAAGGTGATTCAAACCACGTCGCAGACCAAGCCTTGAGCTCGCGGCCAAAATGACGCCTTGCGGCGTGCCCAAAATAAAGCGCTCAATTTAAGAGTGAAGCTACTGTTTCCTGTCTTCGGGAAAATGCGGACCGTACAGCAGCCCGTGATTCTTGGTCATGAACAATTGGACATTGACTTGATGCGACATTTCATGGGCCTGGTCGGTGGATGAATTAATCACCTGGTCCACGGCTGCTGCAATCAAATCTGCGACAGGGTTTCCACTGCTGGAACTTTGCTGGACATTGGCGGTCCCTTCCCAGAGCGTTAATCCGGTTTTCACATCCACTAGTTTTCCTTCAACGGTGACGATGGTGGTGCTGGTGATAATTTGATATTTTGAACCGTATTGCTTGACGGTGACATAAAGGACGGCGTCCGCGCCGAAAACATCCGTGATTTTATCCAAGGGAACCTGATGCATCTCGCCAGCCGTGGGAAGGCCATTCTCCTTCATGAACTGGTCCACCACCGCCACTGGGTAAACGTAATATCCCATCTCCGCGAGCGGTCTGGTTACGGTGGAGAGATAACCGTAGGTGCCCCGTGTATCCGTACTTTCGTTGATCGGCGGCAGCACAAGAATGGAACGCGGAGGATGTGTACGGAAATTGGTGTAATCGTAAGGCTTAGTCGCACAACCGGTGAACGTCAGAGCCATTGCCAGCAAGCTTGGAATCAAAAGGCGAGTTTTCATTTCTTCACCAGGTTGGTCAGCAACCGGTCCATGAACACCGTGGACTCTGGAAATTGCTTTTTCTCGCTTTCAAATTCCCGCTGCGCCAGATCCAACTTGCCCAACTGAAAATAAACATAGCCGAGGTGTGCATGGAAACCGGGCGGGACTGGTTTATTGGCCGCAATGGCCCTCTGCAAGTCTGCCTCCATTACCTCAGCCTGTTTTTCCGGCGGAACCTTGTCCGGTTTCGCATACATGACATAGGTGAGGTTTTCGTAGTGGCCCCAATAATAAATGTCCGGTGACCGGCAACCCACCAACAACATCGGGGCAACCAGCCATACTAGCGGCCAACTCAGTCGGAACTTGTTCACGGTCTCTCCGGCTTCCATTTGCCCTGCTCCACTCCATCTACCAGGCGGTTGACAGCCTCCCGAATTGCGAGGTCGAGGACCTTGCCGTTCAACGTGGAGTCGTATCCAGAGGTGCCGCCAAAGCCGACAAGCTCGCGGTCGCTCAGCGCGTATTCGCCGGCACCCTGCGTTGAGTAGACCACCTCCGAAGAAATAACATCCACCACGTTCAGATTCACCTTGGCATAAGCCACTTGCTTTTTGCCGCTGCCGAGAATGCCGAACAACTCAACGTCGCCGACTTCTTTGCGTCCGAATTCGGCCACTTCACCGGTTATCACGTAATCCGCCCCTTTCAATTTTAGTTGTTCTCCCTTGATGGCCGCTTCATTGGTTATCTCTGGCATGTTGTTCCGATCCACCACAACAAATCGTCCGGTTTGTTGCAGATGGGTAATGAGAATGGATTTGGCCTGCCCACCCAGCCGGTCCACGCCGTCAGAGAAAATGCCGCGCATGTATGGCGAATGATTGTCAAATTGCCCCACCATCAGAGTGCTCCTGGCACCCGAGTAAGGTGTGCCCGCTGAAGCCACTGTCTCGGGCTTGATGGCCTGGTGTGATTCCACTGCGCAACCGGTTAAACCAGCCGCGACGAGAATGGTCAGGAACAGATGACTTTCGGATCGGAATTTTTTCATATGGTCGCTTTTTGCATAATCGGTTTACGCTTGTTTAACCCCTGAAAATCTGAGCAACTGGCTTTTAGAATACCATTGGTTCTGATTGACGGCAAATCCAGATTTTTTGGCAACTTAATAACAAGAAAACACCACTACCGTCCCGTCAATAAATAAAAAGGCGACCCGTTGCCGGATCGCCTTTTGAATTTCGCTCTTTGGCTTACAGCCCTTTCTTGAGCATGAATTTAATCAAGTCACCCACGCGGCAACTGTAACCCCATTCGTTGTCGTACCAGCTCACCAGCTTGAAGAACTTTTTGTTCAATTCCATGCCGGAACCGGCATCGAAAATCGAGGACAGCTCGCAATGGATGAAATCCGAGCTGACCACTTCGTCTTTGGTGTAGCCGAGGATGCCTTTCAGGTAGGTTTCGCTCGCCTTCTTCATCGCGGCGGAAATTTCCGCATAACTCGTCTCCTTGACGGTGCGAACGGTCAGGTCAACCGCCGAAACCGTCGGCGTCGGCACGCGGAACGCCATGCCGGTCAGCTTGCCTTTCACTTCCGGCAGCACCAGACCCACGGCCTTGGCCGCGCCGGTGGTGGAGGGAATAAGATTGATGGAAGCGCTGCGGCCGCCTTTCCAATCCTTCTTGCTTGGGCCGTCCACGGTTTTCTGCGTGGCGGTGAAGCTGTGAATCGTCGTCATCAAACCTTCCTCGACGCCGAACCCTTCCTTGAGCAGCACATAAACCACCGGCGCGAGACAGTTTGTCGTGCAGCTCGCGTTGGAAAGGACATGATGCTGCTTCGGGTCGTATTTGGCCTCGTTCACGCCCATGACCACCGTCAGGCAGTCGCCCTTGGCCGGGGCGGAAATGATGACCTTTTTGGCGCCGGCGGTGATGTGGCCCTTGGCCTTCTCGACATCCGTGAACA
The DNA here is from genome assembly GCA_963786375.1 of uncultured Verrucomicrobiae bacterium. Classification (GTDB taxonomy): domain Bacteria; phylum Verrucomicrobiota; class Verrucomicrobiia; order Limisphaerales; family UBA11358; genus UBA11358. Next base: position 232,788 of record CAWAYP010000005.1, on the reverse strand, counting down.
AACCGGTGGACTCAATCACCAGGTCCACGCCCAGCGCCTTCCACGGCAACTCGGCGGGCGATTTGGCGCTCACCACCTTGATTTTCTTGCCGTTGACGATGAGCACGTCGTCGTCCGGCTTGTCGGCGGCGGATTTCTCCGAGCCGACTTCGCCTTTGAAGCGCCCCTGAATGGAATCGTATTTGAGCAGATACGCCAGGTTGTCCGCCGGAACGATATCGCCGACCGCGACCACCTCGATGTCCCTGCCCACCAAGCCTTGTTCGACGAGCGCGCGGAAGACCAAGCGACCGATGCGCCCGAACCCATTGATTGCAACTTTCACTGCCATATTTTTTTATCCTTCTTCAATAAGATGTTTAGCAAAACCGATGGCACAATTTAACGGCCACCGCTCCAGCGTCAATGCAGAATTCTGGAACAGAATTGCCAAACCCGAACCGTTTTTTGCTTGCGCCGCAAACTCCAGAAGATTGAAGAGTGCGGTTTTCTGCCGAAAGCCGCTGCGCCTTTATTGCATAGCTTTCCAAACGCGGACAAATTTCATTGGCAATCTTCGCAGGCGTTGGCTAACTCCCGTGTGTCGCAATCCAAAAACAACGCGGCGGTGGCCGGCAGTTTGTTGTTCACCGTCTTTCTGTGGGGCGGGAACAACGCCGGCACCAAGTGGCTGGTCATGGCCTGGCCGCCCATCTGGATCGGCGGCATCCGTTTTCTCCTGGCCGGGGCATTATTGCTCGCGGTGTTGCGTTACACATCGTGGCTCGGCAAATACCGTGCGCCGACTCCCGACTTGCGGCGGCAACTGTGGTTGCGCGGCGGGTTGAGTCTCGCGGTTTACATCGTGGCCTTTAATTGGGCGTTGCGCCTGACCAGCGCGTCCCACGTGGCGCTGTATCTCGGCGCGTCGCCGGTCTGGGCCTTGTTGTGGGAGGAACGGCCGCGGCGAACCTGGGCGAGCGCGAGGCGTTACGGCGCCGCGTTGCTGGCGGTGAGCGGCGTGCTGGTTTTGTTGTGGCCGGCGTTGCGGGCGGCCAAGCCGGATTTGCCCGGCGAATTTCTCGGCCTGGCCTCCAGCATCCTGTGGGCGCATTTCAGCCGGCAGATGCGGTTTCTAAGCGTGCAACTGAGCGGGACGGAAGTCGCGGCGCACACAATGTGGATGTCCGGGATCCTGTTGCTGCCATTCGGGTTGGTGGAAATTGCCGCGCGTGGCCTGCCCCTCAATCCCGCGTGCCTGGGTGTGCTGGGGTTCTGCGTTATTTGCGGCGGCGTGATTCCTTATGCGCTCTGGAACGACGCCCTCCGCCGCTGGCGCACCAGCCGGGTGATGTTGTTCAACAATTTAATTCCGCTCAGCACCATGTCCTGGGCGTATTTTTTCCTGCACGAGCCGGTCACGCCCACGTTTTGGGCGGCGATGATTTTGATTGTGGCCGGCGTGATCATCGGGCAGGCCAATTGGCCGAAAATTCCCGAAACGCCGGAAAGTTTTTGACTTTAAATCATCCTCGTCCTCATCCTCGTAATCGAATTATTCGAGGACGAGGACAAGGGCGAAAAATGATTTCCGTCCTTAATCAGATTTCGTCTGGACGCTTTCCAATTCGAGCTTGAGCGCGTGCAAGGAGAGGTTGATGTCCCAGATGAACGCAATCATCGAACCGAACAACGAAACCATGGAGCCGGTGAAAATGAGGCCGGCCAGCGCGGCCTCCTGCCATTGCAGGAGCGCGGTCAAAAACAGCGTGATAATGAGCGCCGACGCCAGCAACACGCTGATGGCCGCCAGCAGGATGCTCAATCGAATCATGCGCGCCCGGCGATAAATGATGGCCACCTGCGCCAGCGCCTGCTCGCGTTCGTGGCCGGTGCGCTCCGGTAATTCGCGTTTCAGCGACCGCGCGCGGTCAATGGCGCGGCCCAGCCGGTTGGTCATGGTGAGCAGCAGCAGCCCCACACCGGAAATCAGAATCACCGGGCCGATGGCGTCCCGGAGTTCGGGAATCAGTTGTTCGAGCGAGGTCAAAGGCATTTTGGTTGTTGAAACGTGACGGAACAGTGTAACCGCAATTCACATCCCGAGGCAAGCGCGGCAGAAGGCAGTGCGTGGGTGGTTCGATTTGAAGTTTTGGCGCCGGTGCCGGGTTGGGCGACTCAAGTTTCCTCGCCTTCAAATCTTGAAACATCAACCCCCGCTTCCACCAACGCCCGGCAAAATTGTCCGCTCGGTATCACATAAAACACATGAAACGTCAGGGAGTGGGTGCCGTCATTGCACTGGGTAAACTTCAAGTGGTCCACCTTGCCATTCCCATATTGGATGTTCAGCACGCCGGTCGGTTTGAAACCAAAAAAAGCGAACCGGGCCTGGCCCAGTTGCTTCAAAACCTTTTCACAGGTGACACGGTTGGTGATGTCCTTGCGATAGGCAATTTCAGAGGTGAAAGGCCGGTACGCAACCACCTCGATGACTGTGGGTGAAGAACCGCTAAATCGCGGGTGCTGGATATAGATGGAAAAAAACAACAGGAGCACGAACAAAACTCCAAATACCATCAGAGTAAAAGAAATGTCGCTCATGTCGCCTGATTGTCCCCAGCGGGGGCATTCTCAATGGCAGCCGCCGTTTGTCAAGCCCCAAGGCGGCGCGGGGTGGCGACCGTCGCAATTTTCCCAAACAAAAGACTGCGGCGCTCGCAGGGTGCCGCCATCAAACTCCCAAGCTCGACTTGTCGGCAGCGCGGATTACAATTCATTCAAACGGCCGGCCATTTCATTTTATGCCCAAGATCACTCACAACGCATCGGCGCTGAAAATTCTCTTTATTGGCGGCACCGGCAAAATCAGCACCACAGTCAGCCGGCAGGTGCTGGCCAAAGGGCATGAGTTGTTTTTGCTCAATCGCGGACTCGAATCAAAAAACCCGCCGGGCAGCCGCAGCCTGACGGCTGACATCAACAACCTCAAAGCCGCCCGCGCCGCGTTGCGGGACCTGCAATTTGACGTGGTCGTGGATTGGATTGCCTTTACGCCGGAGCACATCGAGCGCGATCTCACGCTGTTCAAGGACCGGACCCGGCAGTTCATCTTCATCAGTTCCGCTTCCGTTTATCAAAAGCCGCCGACTCATCACGTGATCACGGAATCAACACCCCTCGGCAATCCGTTTTGGGATTATGCGCGCAACAAAATCGCCTGCGAGGAACGTTTGCTGCGCGCCTATCGCGCGGATAATTTCCCGATGACGATAGTCCGTCCCACTTTCACGTATGACCATTACATCCCCGTCGCCGTCGGCGGTTTCGGCTGCTACACCCTGGCCGACCGGTTAAAAAGGGGCAAACCCATCATCGTTCATGGCGACGGCTCGTCGTTGTGGGTGATGACCCACGCCGAGGATTTTGGGCGCGGATTCATGGGCTTGCTGGGGAACCGGCAGGCCATCGGCCACGCATTTCACATTACTTCGGACGAAGTGCTGACGTGGACCCAGATTTATCAAACCATCGCCGAGGCGTTGCGCGTGGAGGCAAACATCGTGCATATCCCGTCGGATTTCATTGCGCGGGTGGCGCCGGACCTGGCCGGCACTTTGCTGGGTGATAAATCCTGGAGCGCTGTTTTCGACAACCGCAAAATCAAAACCTTTGTGCCGGGCTTTCAAGCCGTCATCCCCTTTCGCGAACGCATCCGGCGCACCGTGGCATGGATTGAAGCCGACAAAAAGCGCCGGCGCGTGGACGCCGCGGTGAACCGGCAAATGGACGACATCCTCAAGGCTTACGGCGCCTGAAGCGCACGAAGGGGATGGGCCGGGATCACTGGCTCTGTGCCGCGAGAAATCGTTCCGCATCAATCGCCGCCGCGCAGCCCGTGCCCGCCGCCGTGACGGCCTGCCGATAGACATGGTCGGCGCAATCGCCCGCCACAAATACTCCGGGCACGTTCGTCATCGTTCCCCGTTTGGGAACGACGAAGCCGTTGGCGTCCATCTCGATTTGGCCCTTGAACATTTCAGTATTGGGCACATGGCCGATGGCGATGAACACACCGGCGCAATTCAGCACGGATTCCGCGCCGGTCTTGAGATTTTTCAATTTCACGCCCGTGACTTTGTCCTGTTTCACGTCGAGAACTTCCGTCACGGCGGAATTCCAGACCGGCTTGATTTTGGGGTTCGACAGCGCGCGTTCGGCCATGATTTTGGACGCGCGCAAGTGGTCGCGGCGGTGAATCAAATGAATGACCGAGCCAAAGCGGGTCAGATAAATCGCCTCTTCGCAGGCGGAATCGCCGCCGCCGACCACGACGAGCGGTTGGTTGCGGAAAACCGGCAGCGCGCCGTCGCAGGTCGCGCAATAGGTCACGCCCTTGGTTTCAAGCAGATTCTCGCCCGGCACGCCGAGATGCCGGTGGCTTGCGCCGGTGGCAATGATGACGGTTTGCGCGTCCACTTTTTCGCCGTCCACAGTGAGCGCAAATGGCTTTTTTGAAAAATCCACAGCCTCGACGGACCCGAAACTGGCGTGCGCGCCGAAACGTTCCGCCTGTTTTTGCATTCGCGTCATCAATTCGTAGCCGTCCACGCCTTCGGGAAAACCGGGATAATTTTCGACGATGCTGGTGGTGGTGAGCAGGCCGCCGGGTTGTTGGCCGGTGAGCACGAGCGGCTGGAGGTTGGCGCGCGCGGTGTACAGCGCCGCCGTCCAGCCCGCGCAACCCGAACCGATGACAATGACTTTTTCCATAAGGCGCGAAAGGTAGTTTGCGCAAGAGCGGGTTGCAAGTGACGAGTCAGGGAACAACATTCGGCGCTTTGAATTTGCGATTCAGCCGGTTTGGCGGTTTACTTCGTTTGAACAATGCAACCGCGCAAGCCAAAAGCCATTCGTCTGATCGCGGCGCTGGCCTGTTTCATTTGGACCAGCGCGCCATTCCCCTGCCCGGCGGAGTCCGCCCCCACCAATGTCTGGGTGCTTCAATTGCCGGATTACCATACGACCTCATCCCCGGCCATCGCCCCGGACGGCACCATTTATCAGGCGACCTTCAACGGAAGGCTGCTGGCGGCCACGCCCGAGGGAGAGGCGAAATGGATATTTCGAGCCGGGCGTGAAATCAAATCGTCCCCGGCCATTGGCAGTGATGGAACCATTTATTTCGGCTCGCGCGACTGGAAATTTTACGCCGTAACGCCGGACGGCAAACTGAAATGGACCTTCCAGACGGGCGCCTGGGTGGATTCGTCCCCGGCCATCAGCGCGGATGGAACGATCTATTTCGGTTCGTGGGACACCAATTTTTACGCGCTGCATCCCGACGGCTCGCTGAAATGGATTTTCCCGACCGGCGGCCTCATAGATTCCTCCCCGGCCATCGGCGCGGACGGCACCATTTATTTTGGTTCGCATGACAAGAAGTTTTATGCGCTGAAGCCGGATGGCACATTGCGCTGGAAGTTTACGACCGGAAGTCAGATTACCTCCTCCCCGGCCATTGCCGCCGACGGCACCATTTATTTCACTTCGACGGACGGCAACCTATACGCGTTGCGCCCGGACGGCACGGAACGCTGGCGCCTCCACACCGGCGGCGCGACGGAGTCCTCGCCGGTGCTGGACGCAAACGGCAACATTTATCTGGCGGTGAACCAGACGAAAGCATCTGTCAGCCACGATGGAAAACAACGTTGGGCACTGGGCACGCCTGATTTAATCGACGCGACGCCGGCCGTCGCCGCCAATGGAGTGGTCTATTTTTCACAGCCATGGCATGCCATCACAGCCATACGGCAGGATGGCGTGGAGCAATGGATGGTGGAAATGGATTCCAGTGTCATTGCTTCACCAAACATCGGCAACGATGGTGTTCTTTATATCGCCGAGGGCGACAACTTGCACGCCATGGATTCATCAAGCCGGTTCGCGCCGCCGGCGAAAAGTTCCTGGCCGATGTTCCGCGCCAACCCGCGTCATACCGGCCGTCTGACAGGCGGAAATTGATTTCTGCCGCAGTACCCGGAAATTTTACAACCGTTCGCGCCCGCCGTAGCCGCCTTCGAGATCGTGCCAGAAATCCACATCGTCCTCGTCCTGCTCCCAGCAGAGAAAGACCTCCCTGCCGCCGATAATCGCCGGAAAATCCACCAGCCCGCGTTCCAGGTCCTTGATAAAAATCTGGCGGCGCTGGAATTCAGCGAGGATTTCCTGCACGTCCGCCAGCGTGCGGACCTGATCATTGACGGTCTGGCCGCCCGCGTCGTGCCCCTGTTGCATCAGCGCGCCCAGCCGTTTTTCATGGCGTTCCGATATATGCCGAAGCTGGTTGAGCCGCTCCAGCCATTTGCGGATTTGCGGCAGCAATGCCCGTGCTTCGTCGCGCGTGTAATGTTTTTTGAAACGATGTTTCATTGCATAAATGCAACCACAGCCGGGAAATGGAAACCATTCCAAGCGCCCGCGCAAGCGCAGGCGCCTTGGAACGGATGAACGAAGCCGCGGCAGATAATTACTTCTGCCAGGTGCGCTTCTTGTGACGATGCAGACGCAGCTTCTTGCGCCGTTTGTGTTTGTTGATTTTAGCCTTGCGGCGTTTTTTAAGTGAACCCATAGGTTTCAACGGTCTATATCACTATTTGTCTACTTGTATAGTTTAAATGGCCGGTTTCAACGATTGATCGCAATTTCATTAACCGATTCCCGCCCGTCCGGCATGATTGTTCATGCCAGTGAACATAACAGAACACCAAACATCAAACACCAGCCATGAAAAACGAAATCAATCAAATCTCCCGGCTCGCTCGTGGTGCGTGTTCGTAACTTCTACTGCTTTTGGCGTCACGATGGCAAGGCAATTTGCAAAGCGTTGCGGGACGGATAGGGCGCGGCAATCACGACGCACCCGGAAGCAGAGAAGGCCAACACGTGGTTTGGAGACCAAGGCTAAAATGAATCAGTTGCGTGTTTTCGAATCCTGCGGACGCGGTTTGTTTTGATGGTCTGCCCCTTGGAATTTCAGTTGCATCATAACACTCAGACACGCCCGCCGGTTACGCTCGCACTCAACCAGTCTGGCCCCCCCTGCGTAAATTAAATTTTAATAGTGGCTTTCCATGTTGCCCGTTTGTGCTAACTTATCACTCAGATTGTGCCATCTTATCACCAAGAATAATTAAATTCGCCGGGGAGGTGTATGAAAACCGATTTGATGTGTGTTACGCGGGCGATTTTGAAGCTGGTGTTGATTTTTGGTTCCTTATTGGCACCCGCCGAAGTCTGGTCGGGCGGATTGACGGTTTTATTGACGGTCAATGCCGGCTCGAATCTGGTCGTGAGCGGTTCGGGCGGAGTGCCCGGAGCTGCCTATTATGTGCTGGCTTCGACCAATCTGACGGCGGAACCCAGTTGCCTTTGGCAGCGGGTGGCGACCAATGTATTTTCGGGAACCGGCGAATTTTCCAACAGTATTCCCATCACGCTGTCAGTGCCGCAGGAATTTCTGATCGTGGCCACAACCGTGCCGACCCAAACGCCCGGACTCGTTGCAGCGTATTCATTTGATGAAGGGGCGGGCACAACGGCCACGGATGCATCGGGCAACACCAACAACGGAACCATTGGCAGCGCGGCCTGGACCCACTACGGACGCTATGGCGGTGCGCTGATGTTTGATGGAACTACCGCGTTCGTAACGGTAACGGACGCGGCATCGCTGCATTTGACCAGCGGAATGACCCTGGAAGCATGGGTGAATCCCGTCACCGTGAGCACCGATCCTGGCGGCGATTTTAGTGACATCATTTACAAAGGCCAGGGCGAGAACAAGAACGGCACTTTCAACGACAATTATTATCTGGAGGAATCATCGCCCGACAATTATTCGCCCGACGGTGGCGGCACGTTTGGCACGTTAAACATTGGGACTTATGGGACCATTGGTTTGCCGGCGAACCAATGGTCACATGTGGCGGTAACCTATAACGGAACGCTGCTCGAGCTTTATGTGAATGGCGTGCCGGTGTCGAGCCTGGCCCAAACGGGGAACATTGCGAGTTCCACCGGCGCGCTCACCATCGGCGGCGACAGTTATTATGGCCAGTATTTTTGGGGCATCATTGATGAGGTGCGTGTTTATAATCTGGCGTTGACCCAGGCACAAATACAGGCGGACATGGATCTGCCGATTGGCAACACCCCGACGGCGCCGGGCAACCTCGCCGCCGCAACGGTGAGCAGCAGTCAGATTGATTTGTCCTGGACCCCCGCCACGGCCAAATTGGGAGTCGGGGCATATGTCGTGGAACGCGCGACAACGGGCGACACCAATTTCGTGCAGATTGGCTGGGCCCAAGGGACAAACTACAACGATGCGGGTTTGACCGGAGGCACCGATTTCAGCTACCAGGTGTGTGCCGTGGATGCCGCCGGAGATGCCGGCCCCTGCTCGGACGTGGCGCAGGCCTCGACGGCGCTCGCGGTCAAGCCGAAAGCGGTGGCGTTGACGAGCACGCAACCGCAACTCTTCAACATCAACCTGACGAATCTCACGGTGACCTGGTCGGTGGACGGTGTGGTCGGTGGATCAACCGCTTCGGGCACCATTACCACAGCGGGCCTGTATTCACCGCCAAACAACACCGGCACCCAAACGGTGACGGCAACCACGACCGATCCAACGCAAGCGGCCAGTGCAACGGTTTATATAAGCGACAATCCAGGCACGTTCACCCATCACAATGACAACTTGCGGACCGGGCAGAACCTGAACGAAACGGTGTTAAATCCAACCAACGTCAACCCGGCCACGTTCGGCAAACTTTTCTCCTATCCAATTGACGGTATTTCATTCGCGTCACCACTTTATGAGGCCAGCGTTAGTATTCCCGGAATGGGCTACCATAACCTAGTGTTTGTGGTGACTGAGCATGACAGCGTCTATGCGTTCGACGCGGACGGATTGACAAACAATCCCATATGGCATGTGAGCTTCATCAATCCCGGGGCGGGTGTTACGACTGTCCCATCCCCTGAGACAACCGAGCCCTTTGATGTCCCCGGTGAGGTTGGCATTACCGGAACGCCGGTGATTGATCCAACGAATGGCACCTTATACGTGGTTGCCGCAACCAAAGAGGTGTCTGGCGGCAAAACCAACTATGTGATGAGGCTCCACGCGCTTGATATCACAAACGGAACCGAGAAGTTTGGAGGTCCAGCGGTGATTAAGGCGAGTGTGCCCGGCACCGGCGTAGGGTCATCGGGCGGCAAGGTTTCCTTGGACCCTCTCATAAACAATCAGCGCCCGGCCCTCCTGTTGAATTCCCATGTGGTTTATATCGGGTTCTCAACTCACGGAAATCCCAGTGTTTACCACGGCTGGGTTTTGGGATACAACTCAACCAATCTGCAACAGGTGCTGGCATTCTGCACCACGCCCGACAAGCAGAAAGGCGGCGTCTGGCAGGGCGGAGGAGGCATTGCCGCCGACTCGTCAGGAAATCTCTTCTTTTCAACCGGCAACGGCTCTTTTGACGCAAACAAGGGCAATCCGGATTACGGAGACACGGTCCTGAAAATCAGCCCCGGCGGCACGGTGCTGGATTACTTCACGCCCTACAACCAGTCGTTCATGGATTCGAATGATGTTGATCTGAGCCCCGGCGGCGTATTGTTGCTCCCGGATCAAAGTGGTCCTTATCCACACTTGATGATCGCAGTGGGCAAATTCGGCTCAATCTATCTGATCAACCGGGACAACATGGGACATTACAGCTCGAAAAATGACGCCAACATCGTGCAGGAGTTGTCCAGCGCGCTGCCCGACGGAAACTATGAAGGTGAGGCGGGATATGATCTGGGCAACCGCATTAACCCGGTCTATTTCAACGGTAATGTCTACTTCAGTTGCGACAATGATTACATCAAATGCTACCATTTGACCAACGGGTTGCTGTCCACCACACCCACCTCTCAATCCGCGGAGGCGTATCTCTATCCCGGCGCACCGCTCTCGATTTCCGCAAACGGGACCACCAACGGAATTTTGTGGGTGGTGGAAAGATTCGGCCTGGACGCGGCGGGAAACGGCTTTGTTGCCCCGGGTGTTCTCCGGGCTTACGATCCCGCCGACCTGACCAACATCCTTTACGACAGCAACCAGGCCGGTTCGCGGGACACCCTGGACTTTGCCGCCAAGTTCAGTGTGCCGCTGGTGGTAAATGGAAAAGTGTTTGTGGCCTCAATGAGCCAGTTGACTGTGTACGGATTACTGCCCTGACCGCAACGAAGTTCGAAAATTGAAATTGTCTTGCGCCTCGAACGCATCACCCAGGAATAGCAGGAAAACAAGCGAAGTGCCAAAGCGGCCGGTTCCATTGAATAGATCGGAGAAACGAGAGTTTGCCTGCCGTTATGGGGAGTAGTCGAGGCCGGCCAAAACCGGCCGAAATCAATACACCACCTTGTTCAACGGATATTCGATGATTCCCTCCGCGCCGGCGGCTTTGAGTTTCGGAATCAATTCGCGCACGACATGCTCGTCAATGATCGTCTCCACCGCCACCCAGCCCTTCTGGCTCAGGCTGGAAATGGTCGGGTTGCGCAGCGCGGGCAGCGCTTTCAGCAGGCTCGCCAGATTCTTTTCGGCGATATTCATTTTCAAACCCACCTTCGCCTCCGCCTCCAGCGCGCCTTTGAGCAGCAACGCCAGCGTCTCAATCTTCTTGCGCTTCCACGCATCCTTCCACGCTGTGTGGTTCGCGATCAGCCGCGGCGTCGAGGCCAGCAGCGTGTCCACGATGCGCAGCTTGTTCGCGCGCAGCGACGAGCCGGTCTCGGTCAATTCCACAATCGCGTCCACCAGTTCGTGCGCCTTCACCTCGGTCGCGCCCCAGGAAAATTCCACCTCCGCCTTCACGCCGTGCTTGCGGAGATATTTTTTGGTGAGATTGACGACTTCGGTCGCGATGCGTTTGCCCTGCAAATCCTTCACCGATTTGATCGGCGAATTCTCCGGCACGGCCAGCACCCAGCGCGCCGGCTGCCGCGTCGCCTTGCTGAAAAGAAACTCGCCGACCTCATGCACCTTCGAGCCGTTCTCCACGATCCAATCGTAGCCGGTGATGCCGCAATCCAGATAGCCGTGCTCGACGTAGCGGCTGATTTCCTGCGCGCGAATCAGCCGGATTTCCAGCTCCTCGTCGTCCACGTACGGCACGTAGGAACGGCTGCTGACGGAAATGTTATAGCCGGCCTTGGCCATCTTTTGGATGGTGGCTTCCTGCAAACTGCCCTTGGGCAGACCAAATCTTAATTTTTTGTTCATTTCAAATTTTCAAAGGAGGGGCTGACCTGCCGTCAGCCGGACGCGCGGCAGCACGTCCCTCCCAATCTGCGTGTGACGGGAATAATCTGCCAAGTCTAACCCGGAAACGCCACTGCCTTCTTTACCATCAAAATCCTCCTCGTCGTCCTCCTCGTAATCGGAAAGTTAAAATTTCAGGGCGAGGAGGAGAACGAGGACGATCACGATGTCCAAATCACCCGCCGCCCTTGCACGGAAATCTCCCCGCGCGCAATCGCCGCCACGCATTTGGGATAAAGCTCATGTTCCGCCCCGTGAATCCGCTGATGCAGACTTTCGGGCGTGTCGTTGTCCAGCACCGGCACGGTTTGCTGGCCGATGATCGGCCCGGCATCCACGCCCGCGTCCACAAAATGCACCGTGCAACCCGTCACCTTCACGCCATGGTCCAGCGCCTGTTTCCACGCCTCCAAACCCGGAAACGACGGCAGCAGCGACGGATGGATGTTCACGATGCGCCCCTCGAATGCGCGAAGAAAATCGCCCTTCAACACCCGCATAAAACCCGCGAGCACGACCAAATCCACTTTTGCCGCCTGCAACGCACCGACAAATGCCCGCTCCGCCTCCTCGTCCAGTTTGGTGCGAAACTTCCCCGGCGGAATGAATTTGGCTGGAAGATTTCGCTCGCGCGCGTGCGCCAAAACTCCCGCGCTTTCAACATCGCTCAAAACCAGCCCAACTTCCGCCGGAATTTTCCCAGCCGCGAAGGCTTCGGCAATGGCGACAAAATTCGAGCCTTTGCCGGAGCCGAGAATGCCCAGTCGAAACGGATTGTTCACTGCGCTTTGAATAACAGAGCGAACACTCAAAACAAGTGAAAAGGCGGCCCGCGTCGGCAAGGAAAGTGTCCGATGATTAACTTAACCGCGGAGTTTTCCTTGGCCTGGTGGGTAAATTTCGAAGCCCACAAAAGCACGACGCCGACGACGAGGCCCTTGACGGTACCATCGATCTTTACGAGTTGACATATTTGAGCCTGCCATCAACAAGCAAGAAGCATATAAAATAAAACTTCCTGGCTGACGACGCCTTTCAAGGATTTGTCCTGAGCCGTTGAGCGCATTGTGGAATTCCCGACAGGTTTGGGCTTGAGCTTGCCTGGGGATGGTGGTTTGTTGGTTCCCATCGAATCCAAAAGCTTTTCGCTTATGAAAAAAGTGATGTTCGCAGTGTTAATGGCGGCGGCCTTTGAAACATTTGGCCAGGCCGGGGAGGCGCAAGTCCCAGAAACACCAACCCTGGCAACGGCCGGAAAAATCGAAAGAGTTGATTTCGCACCGGAACTGGCGGCGGTGACGGCACAGTTGAAGGAGAAGTTCGATGCCGGCAAAACTTCGGAGACGGATCTGGCGGAAAACCTGTCAGCCATCAACGCCCTCATTTTGAAGTATGTGAAGGATGGCAACCGGGAGGAACTGGCGCGGCTTTATCTGCTGGACGCGCACATCTATGCGGATGGCCTGACCGACACCGCCCGGGCGCGGGCCATCTGGGCGCAGGTCGTGCGGGAGTTCCGGGCACCCTCGCCGCACAGGGTGCGGCCATCTCACTGGCAAAGCTGGATGCGCAAGCCGCCGCCGTGCCGGGCCCGAATGTTCCGGTGGGATTGGCAGTCGGCCAGAGGTTTCCCAATTTTAACGAGACGGATATCGCGGGGCGGCCGCTGTCAGTGGCGGCTCACCGGGGCCGGGTGACGATGATTGATTTCTGGGCGACATGGTGTCCGCCGTGCCGGGCCGAAATGCCGAATGTGCTCGCGACCTACAACCAGTATTCCGCGCAGGGGTTCGACATCATCGGGGTGAGCCTGGATGACGACCGGAATGCGGTGGTGCAGTTCACGCAGGCGCATGGCATGGCGTGGCCGCAGTATTTCGACGGCCAGGGCTGGGACAACAAACTGGCGAAGAAATACGGCGTCCACAGCATCCCGATGGATTATCTGCTGGACCGGCATGGAATCATCATCGGCAAGGGATTGCGCGGCGAAGAACTGGGACAGGCGGTTGGCAGAGCCGTGGCAGAAAATTGAATCAGTTCCGTTACCGGTTTGGGAGCGTTGTGAAGGTGCGTGACACATCCTATTTGTAGCGGCGGTCTATGACCGCCGCCATCTTGTGGCGCTCACAGAGCGCCGCTACATCGCCTTCCACCGTCCGCCGGGACGGAAATTCATTCCTCACGCCAACCAGGGACGTTGTCCCCAGCTGTGAGAGTGAGGCTGATTTCGTTTTTCAAAATATGGATTGGTTTTTTTAGCGTAAGGCGGAGATTTTCAAAGTCTTCCCCCGCGAGCGCATGGTCTTCAATGCGGCGGAAGTTTTTCCCAACCTGTACGCAAGCCAGATGTCAAACCAAGTTGAACCAGCGTTTCCAGGTCGGTTGGGGAAATAATTCCGCCGGTTTGCAACTCCCGGTATAACTTGGAGAACATCCAAAGTTTGAATTCTCCATCTTCCAACAAATTGTTTCCCCTCCTCCAGTTTAAGACGCGCTCCTCAACTCCCGCTGGTGTTTTCGATTCGGCGGCAGTGACTTGGTCTATCCATTCAGCCTTAACCAACCTGTCATAAATTGATTTTTCGAAGGCGTGCATGAATCCATATTACCACAAGCGGACAAATTCCAAATCCAATATTTGACACCGGACTAACAGACTCTTGCCCGAATTTCCGCCGCGCGCTCCGCGGCATTAACCCGGCAGGTTGACGGTTTGGAATACAAAATCCTGCTCGACATTCGGACGGAAGGAATTCAGGTTGAAACTCAACAACCTGAAGGCAAAAAACCATGAACCAAAACAAGAATTTCCGGAAGGGCTTGCTGATTTTGCCGGTGATGGCCATGCTCGCGGCCGTGCAAACCTCGCCAGCCCAGGATAAACCGGTGCCCCCTCCCACCGCTGCCACGCCCGCGTCAATGGATGTGAACGCCAGGGCCGTCGTCCTTTTCAATGGCGTGGCGGACCAGGCCCTGCAGGCGATGAAGCGCCGCGCGGAAGAACTCCACGTCAAAGGCGTGGCCGTGGTCGCCTACAGCGAAGGCGACACCGTCCAATCCTGGAGCTCAAAAATGGTCGTGGTCGGCCATCTGTCCAGCCCGCCTTCCAAGAACGACCCCAACGGCGCGAACCTGCTTGGCATTGCATATACCAAGGCGTCGGAAATGGCGGACACGCTCAAGGACAGCGGCAGCCACGTTCGCCCGCCCAAGACCGGTGAGTACGGCTGGCAGGGCGGCGTGGTGACCCGCGGAAAAACGGGGGTATTGATCGCCGCGTTTAGCGGCGGACCTTCCGAGGACGACGTGAAAGTGTCCAAAGCCGGTCTGGAGATTCTGGCCGGCCAATTGTAATCGTCACCGCCCAAACGCCAGGCAACCGCGAACCACACGAAATACACGAACAAGCAGTTTTAACACCCCTTCGCGTCTTTGGTGTGTTTCGCGGTTTATTGGGTGGTGCCCCGCGGCTTTGTCAGGCGGTTGAAAAACCCGTTGCTCCCAGACGCCGGACCAGGCGCAGGCGTTCGGAATCTGAAACGGCCGGCAATTCAAACGCCACCTTGCCAACCTGCGGACGCAAGCTTTGCTGAATGGCGTCCAGCAATCCGGGCAGTTGGATTGGTTTTGGGAAATAGGCCGCCGCGCCGGCAGCCAGACAACGGTCCCGGAATTCCTCCGGTTCGGCCCCGGAAATAACGATGACGGGGATGTGCCGGGCGCGGGATTCGCCCATGCGTTGGAGCCATTGAATGATGAGAAATGCGTCCCAAGAGTTGCCGCTCTGAAAAATATCGGGCGGGAAGAAAATATCGAGCAGGATGAGGTCCGGTTTTTGCCGGCGCACCAGCGTGAACGCTTCAGGACCGTCAACGGCGGTCAACACCTCGTAACCCTTGCGTCCAAGGTCCCAGGACAAGGTTTTCAGGATTACCGGATCGTCATCAACAACCAGAATCTTTTTGGCGGGCAAATTTAACGCCATAACCACAGCTTTAACATACGCGATCCGCCGGAAAAAGGAAAGGGGAAACATGGGCAATTTGCCTGTCCCAATTGCGGATTTCCAATGATTTTATGACTGGCAACCGGCAAATCCTGTCTATGCTTTCAGGGATGTGAAGATTCCGTGGCGACCAAATGATTCAATAATCGAGCGTCGGTAATTGCGTTATGCCTGACAATTCATTCAAGGAATTTGTGCTGGACCAGTTGAGCGCGTTGCCCGACGTGCGGGCCAGGGCGATGTTCGGCGCGCACGGGCTGTATCAAGACGAATATTTCTTCGGGATTCTGGACGAAGGAAGGTTGTTCTTTAAAACCGACGCGGCATCGCGGGCGGATTATGCGGCGCGCGGCATGGGACCGTTCACCTACGAGTCGAAAGGCCGCGTGCTGACGATGAGTTATCACGAAGTGCCGCCGGATGTGCTGGAATGTCCACCGGAACTCGTCACGTGGGCACGCCGGGCCATTCAAGCGGCCGCCGCCGGGCCAAAGCAACGGGCCAAGCGGGCCAAGCGACAATAAAACGGCATCAAGGAGGCGCCTTTCTGATTCAACTCTTTTATCTTTCTTTCCACCGGAAGCCGACGCAACATCGCGCCATGATGAAACGAATTCTTATACTTTCCGGCCTGGCTTTCAGCCTGGTGGCCGCGCGCGCCGACCTGGTCCTGAAGCAAAACATCGAAAGCGCGATGCTCAACGGCACCGTTACCACGCAAATCAAGGGAAACAAAATCCGCGTGGACATGCCCGCCACTTCACAGGGAGCCATGAGCACAATCATGGATTTGAATTCGGGCGATTCGATCACGCTGTTGCACCCGCAAAAGATCGCGATGAAGGTTCCCGGCGCGGAAATCAAGCAAATGGCTGAGAATATGAAAAAGGCGCGGATGGGCGACGAAACAAACGCCCCGCCGCCCAAGTTCCATGACACGGGCAAGGCCGAGAAAGTGGGCGGTTACGACGCGGAAATCTACACCTGGTCGAGTCCCGATGGCGCAAGCCAGACCGTCTGGGTGGCAAAGAATTTCCCCAACTACGCGAAGATCAAGATTCAAATGGACAAGCTGAATGATTCGCCGGTCGCCCAGATTTCCAAGGGCACGGCGCCGGATGTCAATACCCTGCCGGGCATGGTGGTGAAAACGGAAATGGAAATGAATGGACAAAAAGTCACGTCCACCCTGGTTTCGGTGACGGAACAGCCGGTGGACGCATCCATTTTTGAAACGCCCAAGGATTATCAGGACATGGCCCGGCCAAGCCCGGGGGCGGCGCCCAATCAGTAACGGGTGATGCCACGTCGTTTTGATTACAACCATGAAAAATAAAATTTCAGCCGCCTTGGTCGCAGCCGCAGTGCTGTTGAACGGTTCCTGCCTTTTTGCCGCCAGCACCAACGACCCCACCGTCGAACTCAAAGCGTTGGTCGCCAAAATCCAAACCGACATCCAGGCCGGCAAGAAGACGGAATCGGCCCTAGCGGATGACCTTAAACAATTCGACGTTTTGCTCGCAGAACACAAGGGTGAAAAGAGCGATGCTGTCGCGGAAATTCTCTTCATGAAGGCAACGCTTTATTCGGAGGTGTTTCAAGACACGGCAAAAGCCGATGAACTGATGAAACAGCTCAAGAGCGAATTTCAGGGCACTCATCTCGTCGCCGCCATCGAACAGCAGGACGCAGCGCAGGCGGTGGCAAAAAAGATGCAAGACAGTCTGGCTGTGGGAACGAACTTTCCCGGTTTCAGCGTGCAAGACGTGAACGGCAAACCGCTTTCCCTCGCCGATTACAAAGGCAAGGTGGTGTTGATTGATTTCTGGGCGACGTGGTGTCCGCCGTGCCGGGCCGAAATCCCCAACGTCGTGGCCGCCTACAAAAAATATCACAGCCAGGGCTTTGAAGTCATTGGTGTCAGCCTGGACCAGGACCGGGAAAAACTGCTGAGTTTCACCAAGGAACACGACATGGCCTGGCCGCAATACTTTGACGGCCAGGGTTGGGAAAACAAACTGGCCGTAAAATACGGGATTGAGTCCATCCCGGCAACCTATCTTCTCAATACCAACGGCATCATCATCGCCAGCGACGTGCGCGGCGAAGCGTTGGACCAAGCCCTCGCCAGGGCTCTGCCGAAGAAATAACGGTCGCATTTTCGCGGGCTGGCTGGCGCGCCCGCGTCTTGGACTGCGGTGGCTGTGACACCGCTTTTGATCCGGCGGCGGCCCTAAAATGACGAATATCCACGGCAGCTGGGAAAGCGGCGTCGCGCTGCGCTTGCCGCCGCACTCCACGACGACCAGCGATATCAGCGGCTTTCAAGACAAAGGCGTCCTTTCCGCGATCCGATCTGAACCTATCACAGAAGCAGATTTTTCAGGTGCTCGCGCTGGTGTAACGGCGCACGGACACCCGCCAGAACCATTCCGAAACCAGCGCGCAAACCACGCCCATCCCCAGCAGCACCAGCCAGAGCGCCGGCGATTTCAATTTGTCCGCCAGCACGCGCGTCGGCACGTTCGAGACCAGCAACACCGGCAGCACAAAAGTGAACACCACCTTGAACACGCCGCGAAACGCCTCGTCCGGCATCCGCGCGATGTTGAACAGATTGTAATAGCCCCACACGATGCCCTGGGCGCGCACGGTCCAGAAACTGATCGCGGCCAGCATGAACATCAGCGAATAGTGAATCAGAATGCCAACGGCGCACAACGCGAGGAAGCCAAGCAACTGTACCGCCGTCGGGTGCAAATGCAATTTCCCCGCGGCATAGACCATGACGGCGACCGCGAACACGGCATTGACGAACGCGCCAAGATCCACCTGCCGCAGCGAGACGAGGAAGCGCGTGTTGACCGGCAGCATCAGCAGAAAATCCATTTTGCCGGTGCGGACCAGTTCCGAGAGGTTCACGCAGTTTGTCAGGAAAAACGCCTGGTACGTTTGCTGGATGAAACTGCTCGCGCCGACCAGCAGCACCACCTGCCATTGCGTCCACGTGCCGATGGAATTCGTGTGCAGATAGAGCACGCCGATGAAACACAATTGCAGCGCGAACCAAAGCAATTCGACCACAATCCAGAGAATGAAATTGCCCTTGAACGACATCTCGCGCGCCACGGAATTTTTCCACAGCGCGGCGTAAATGCCGAGGTAACGGACGAGGGTCGAGGGTCGAGGGTCGAGAGTCCCGGTCACGGCTCCCCGCCCGGTTTGCTCTCGACTCTCATCTCTCGACTTTCGACCCATAATTTCATCCTCCAAACGCGCCGTAATGCCGGACGCCGCGATGCCACATGAACCGCGCGAAACCATACGCCGCCAGCACCCAACCCGCCTGCACGAACATGCCCCGCAGTAAATCCGC
Organism: uncultured Verrucomicrobiae bacterium; assembly: GCA_963786375.1. Classification (GTDB taxonomy): domain Bacteria; phylum Verrucomicrobiota; class Verrucomicrobiia; order Limisphaerales; family UBA11358; genus UBA11358. The sequence continues at coordinate 214,038 of CAWAYP010000005.1, read as the reverse complement.
GCCCGCAATTTTGCCCATGTAAATGCTGACCGGAAAATAGAGTTGATACGGAAACGGCGTGAAAAAGAGCGCGTGTTTGAGCGCCGGCGGCAAAACGTCGAGTGGGAACATGTGTCCGCTGGCGAGGTATTCAAACGCGAACAGGATGAAAATGAACGTCGAAACCTCCAACACCCAAAACGCCAGCATGGCCATCGCGTAGGAAATGAAGAATTGCAGCAGTGCCGTCAGCACCAGCGAAAGGCAGAAGGCGATGAACGCCGTTCCGGTGACCGGCAGGACAAAATAACGTCCGAAACACGCAATGAAAATCGCCAGCGGCACGAGGGCCACCGCCATGAACGCGATGCGCCCGGAAACAAACAGGCTCAACCGGAACCACACATAATCCATCGGCTTGAGCAGGAACTGGCTGATGTTGCCTTCACGAATATCGGCGGCAATCTGCCAGTCATCCTCATTCACCGCCGTCAGCACGTCCACCACCGCCACCAGCAGATAATACGAAATCATCTGCGCCAGCGTGTAACCGGAAATCACCCCGCCCTGCCCCGCGTAAATCGTCCGCCAAAGCGACAACATGGCGAACAGCGGAATGAAACCAAACAACGTCCGCGTCAGATAATTGACGCGATACGTCAGGTTGTTCTGAATCCCAATGCCGATGACGTGCCAGTATTTTTTCATTGGCCGAATGCGGATGGAATTTAACCACGCGGATGAAAATGGCGAATGGAAAGTTTCCCCCATGTCGCGTCAACCCCCCGGAATGCGAGGTGACGATGGAATTGACGCTGGTCAAACACTCGCCTCCACCATGTCAACGGGCTTCGACGAAGCATTCAGACGGGTCAAAGAATTGGTTGCCACCTTCCGGGCCAACGAAAACTATTATCTTTCGCCGCAATTTCCCAAACACCAGTGGAATCGGAATCACCACACACGAATGCCAAAAAGTTCCCAACCTCTCTTTCTCGCGGGAATCCCCTTGCCCGGCGATATCCGGGATGCAGGCTGCTTCCAATCCGGGCAGAACAGTATGCCCACGGTGCCAAGCGTTATGACAAGAATGTGTAACATAGGCTGTTTCCCATCTCAAACTGTTCTCGGCGGTTCATTGCCTGACGATAGCCTGAAATCAGCGCCAGCACTATGGGGTGTTCACCTAATAAGTGACTGCCTCTTCCGTAAATTCCCCAAAAGTTTTAAAATCGGGGAACCGCTGCCCTCATCCAGCCTCCGGCCACCTTCTCCCATCCAATGGGCGAAGAACATGCCCGAAAAGCCTCGTAGCAGCGGACGTCAGTCCGCTCCATCCAATCGGAGCCGATTCACATCGGCTGCTACGACTCCCTTCGCGCGGATGGAAGCTGGTTGCGGATTTACCCGGGGCCGTTCCGACGCCTCGACGAACAGGAGCAGTATGAACAATTCGGCTGGAGCGAATACAAATCAACCAAAAGCACGTCGGTTGACGCCGCCTGCAAATTTTTCGGCACGTCGAACCCGAGATGGTATTTCAGTGAAATTCCAGACCGCATCAAGGAAGACGCTTCTTTCACCCAAGCCATCGTTAGGACTGCGTCGCCCCTGTTATGGGCGTCTCCGCCAGATAAGACCGCCCAGGGCGGCGACACCCAGAAGCAGGGCACCGCCGGGTTCGGGAACGGATTGGACATTGATGTCAGCGGGATCCACCCTGAAATCAATATCACCGACGAGTTCCAGGGTGGAATTGGGGTCAAGAAAGTCGGTGAAACCATTGAAGGGAACGCCGGTGGCGACGGCGTTGAAGTTGCCCGGGGTATTATAAACATCGTTGTAGTTGACGGTGTCCATAAGGCCGTTCACGCCATCAGGGGTGGATGTGCCGTAGTAGCTGATGTAACCGGTGACGGAGGCGAATCCGCCGAAACTCTGGACGGTTCCGTTGATAGCGAAGTTTGGGAAAATAGTAGGCTGGATCGCCAGTCCCCCGCCACCGATCTGGAATTGGACGTCGAATTGCATGATCAAGTCAGCATAGCCGGTGTTAACGGCAGCCTGGTCGAGCACGATATTATTCAAGGTGAGGGAATAGTTTCCGCCGATAACGGCGGCGTTGATACTACCCTGGGCAAAATCCAGGGTAGTGGGGTCGGTCGTCGGCGTTAGGGTTTGCGTGCCGCCGCCCCACGGAATGCTGGAACTGGTGTAGGACGAGCCTGGCACGAAAAGCGGATTGAACGAGGTCGTGTCATTAAATTGAATCGAGGCATAGGAAGTGATGGGACTGTTGATGCCGGTGACTTGTGCGTTAGCAGAACCGGCAAGGGCCAGAACGCCGGCAAGAACTGCCATCGAGTGTGAACCGCGGATCAACAGGTGAGGAACGAAGGACTTTTTCATATGACAACGGGGATTTTCCATTTGGTTTCCTGCCCACGACCCGCGCGGGCCATTTTCGCGATAGTATTCCTGTTTCACGGGTTTGCAAGCTTTTTTTCATCCGAACCCCCCTTTATTTTGAAATTCGGATGAGCCGAGGCCGTTCTTGGCTCGCAACGCTCATTTTCTCCCAGATGAGCAGACACCACCTCCGTGGTTTCCAGTAATCCCCTGCGATGCTCCCACCCGATGGGCAAAGGACATGCCGGTGGGGCGAGGCTACAGCGAGTGGTCCACGCCGGCCTTGCACATGGCAACGTAAGCAAACTGGTTGGGAGTCATTGGTTGAGGGATGAGGGTCAGACACACTGAACTTTCAACTTTCAACACTCAACTCTCATCCGATTCAATTTGCATGCAAACCGGGTAACGGCCTTACCCAAAACGGTGGCAGTCTCTGCACCGGCCCTGGCCGTTGCCCGGAACATTTTTTGCCGGTGATAATCCGGTCTTGGGATCGTGGGCCATTTTGCCGGGTCACGTTTTGGGCAATAATGGGCGGCCAATCGGTCCGCGTTAAACGCTTGACAACATAGTTATGCTGCCTAAAATGCGAACCTATGTCGTCTCAATAGAGATGAACAATAATCATCAGGCACATTTCCCATTAATGTCAGCAAAGGGTGGCTATCAAACAAAAATCTTATGAAAACTACCGCGCGAAAATTTCTGGTCACACTGGCCCTGTTGGCCGGGCTGGCGGGTTCGGCCAACGCCGTTGTCACGTTCACCATCACTCCCTCAACCGTCAGCAACACCTACAACGGCGCCATCACGTTCGCGGTCACCGGCCTGACCAACGGCGAAACCGTTGTGGTGCAGAAATTTTCCGACCTCAACACCAATGGCATCGTGGACTCTGGCGATTATCTGGTGCAGCAGTTTGATTTGACCGACGGCCAGGCGGGCATGGTTATCGGCGGGGTCACGAACCTGAACGTTCCCGGCGACACCAACACGACCTCCGGTCAAATCACGGCCAGCTTGAATTTTCTAAACGGCGATTTCCCGCAGAACATCGTCGGGAAATATCTGGTGGTGCTGTCCAGCCCGGGCGGGCATTTTTCACCCATCACCAATTCCTTTGCCGTCACCAATTTTCCCTTTGCGCAGAAAATCACCGGCAGCGTGCTCAGCAACAGCACTCCCGTTCCCAACGCCGTGGTCATATTATTCCCCGCGCCGCGCGCCGGCGACCACGGACCGGGAAATCCACTGGCCGGGACGGTGGCGGATAATACGGGCGCTTACACCATCCGCTTGCCGGCGGGAACGTATGTGCCGCTCGCGGACCAAAGCGGGTACGTCGCCAATTATGGGACCTCGCCGGTCCTCACGTTGGGCGGCAGCCAGACCATCACGACCAATCTTTCGCTCACCGCCGCCACGACCACCCTCTCCGGCCAGATTGTTGATGCCGGCAATTCCAGCATCGGACTGCCCGGCGTCATCCTCCCGACCTCAACCCAAACGGGCCTCATTGCCATCGGGTTCAGCGACACCAACGGCAATTTTTCCATCGGGGTCGTTTCCGGGACCTGGAGCCTCGGCAGCGACGACAGCGGCCTGATTGTTCACGGCTATGTTGGATACAATAATGGGATCAATGTCGCCGCCGGCACGACCGGCATTGTCGGACCGTTCTCCAAAGCCACGGCGATGTTTTACGGCACCGTGAAGGATAATCTCGGGAATCCGTTGGCGGGAATTGATGTCCAGGCAAACGACAGCAACAACCAGGAATATCAATCGGACGGCTACACGGATACAAACGGAAATTATTTCGTCGGCGTGGTCGGCGGCCTGGGCGACAGCGATCCCTGGCAGGTGCAAGTGTCCTCCGACAACAGTTCCACCAATTATATTTATTCCCAGCCGACGGTTGATCAAAACGGCGGCACCAACCTCGCCGTGGGACAGGCTTTGCAGGTCAACTTCACCGCCATTCTCGCGACCACTCAAATCACCGGCAATGTTCAGTCAAGCGGCACCAACATTGTGGGTGTTAATGTGTTTGCTTCCGCAACGATTAACGGCGTCCTCTACAATGTCAATGCGGACACCGACACCAACGGCAATTATACCCTGAACGTGGCCAACGGCAACTGGAGCGTCGGCGTCAGTTGCAATGGCGGCAACGACAGCCTGGACGGCGTCCTTGGTCCCGGCAATTATCAGTGCCCGAACAACCAAAACGTCACCAACAGCGGCACGGCAAATTTCAATGTCCTGCCCGCGAACTTCGGACAAATTTTTGGTTACGTAATGGACACCAGCAACAATCCCGTCACCAACGTGACCGTTTATGCCACTGACGGCGTGGGCGACAATTATTCCACCAACACGGACGGCTCCGGCTATTATTCGTTCATCGTTGGAAGCGGAAATTGGGACGTCAGCGTGGACTGCGGCCAGTTGAATTCCCTGGATTATCAATGTGTCGGCACCAATGGCGTCAACGTTTCGGACAATTCCGTTGAACAGGATTTCATCGTGCAACCCGTCATTTCGCAGTCGTTGCAAATCACCACCACCTCGCTGCCCGACGGCACGAACGGCGTTTATTACAGCCAGACCTTCCAGGCCTCCGGCGGGACCCCGCCGTACAACTGGTCCATTCCGATTTATTCCGCCCAGCCGCCGTTGAGTCTGACCTTGACGACCAGCGGCGTCCTGTCCGGCTCGCCCATGACGGATGGCAGGTATTACTTTGACGTGGTTGTGACCGACGCGGCCTCCAACAGGGTGGAACTGGACGGGTTGGCGCTGACCATCCTCAACAACCCGCCGTTCCCGCCGGTGGCCATCACCAACGTCTCCCTGCCCGACGGCACGGTCGGCACGGCTTACAACGCACAACTCGGCGCCACCGGCGGACAGTCGCCTTATAGCTGGTCGCTGGCGCTTGGCTCGGCCAATCCGCCCCCGGGTTTGACGCTCAATTCCAGCGGCCTTGTCTCCGGCACACCCACGGCCAGCGGAGTGTATTATTTTCAGGCCCAGGCAGCCGATGTGTATTCGACCACCACCAATAAAATCCTTTCCATCACCGTCAATGCCGTGGTGACGAAGCCGGTCATTTCTTCGCCCGCGCATTTGTCCGGCAACCAGTTTCAAATGCTCCTCAACGGCGCGGCCAATCAAAATTACACGGTTGAAATGTCCACCAATTTGGGTTCTACCAACTGGATTACGCTCTACATCACCAACAACCCGGCGACCAACACGTATCTGCTCCCTGATCCGAACGCCACCAACAAACAGCGGTTTTACCGCGTCCTGGTGGGGCCGTAATCCCGGCACAGAACCCGCGCGACTCAACGATTTTACGGTCTCATGAACGGCGAAAAAAACTACACGGATTTCCACCAGTTACCTTAAAGCCAGCATCACAAACCTGACAAAACAAAATCTAAAAACATGAATCAACCAAACAGCATAATAACGGGCGTCGCAGCCTTCGGGCTGTTGACATTGACCGCCATGACAGTCCGCGCCGATGACATGAGCACGTCCACAAACGCCATCACCCGGCCGCCGCTTTCCCCGTATCAGCCGTTCACGGTCGGCGCGGAAGTCGGGACGACCGGCTTCGGGGGCGCGGCCAATTGGCGCTTTTCAAATCATTTCGGAGTCGGCGGCGGCTTCGATTATTTTTCCTACTCCTACAGCGGCAACATCCAAGGCAACAATTTCGATGCGAAGCTGCGTCTCCAGTCCGAGCCGTTGACGCTGGATTTGTATCCGTGGAAAAGGAGTTCGTTTCACGTCAGCGTCGGCGGATTATTCAATCAAAACCACCTCACCGGCACCGCGACCGGCAACAACATCAATTTAAATGGTACAACTTATTCAGGCACGCTCAACTTGGACATTAAACAACAGGCGGTGGATCCCTACGCGGCCATCGGCGGCAACTTATACTTTGACAGGGGACATCATGTGTCTTTGGGCGGAGAATTGGGCGTGATTTACACAGGCAATCCGCGCGTGAATTTGACCGCCAATACTACGCCGGCGGCCAACCCTTCGGATGTACAGGCGCAACAAGACAAAATCCAGCATTACGCCAAGGACGCGCAATTCTGGCCGGTGCTCAAGGTGAGCCTGAATTTTTCGTTCTGAACCAAGTCCGGTTGACGCCAGCGGCTTTTCCAAATCATTGGGCCGTGCCCGCAGCCCTTGCGGGCGGAAATTTTATTTGCCGGATCGCGCCGGCGACTTTAATGTCAATCCCAACAACTGGCCAGGGAGCCGGTCTATTAAGGAACTGCAAAACCTATGATGAAAAAACCGCTGGTGGTTGCGGAGTTGAATGAACTGGTCGCCGGGTTGAAAAAATTGTCCCGAAATCTTTGGTGGAGCTGGGACCAGGAGGCACAGGATTTCTTCCACGAATTGTCCCCGCGCGGCTGGCAGAACTTGTTTCACAATGCCGCCGCCGTGTTGCGCGAGGTCTCGGAATACGAATTGCGCATGCGGTTGCAGGACGCCGATTTTGAGTGCCACGCGCGCGGTGTGTTGGACAATTTCGAGGCGTATCTCGCCGCGAAAAACACCTGGGGGCAATTGCACGCCCCGCAGCTTCAGGAGCATCCGGTCGCGTATTTTTCCGCCGAATTTGGTTTTCACGAATCCCTGCCCATTTCCGCGGGCGGCCTCGGCATTCTGGCCGGCGACCATGCCAAATCCGCGAGCGACCTCGGCCTTGGTTTTGTCGGCGTCGGGTTGTTTTACCGGGAAGGCTATTTCCAGCAGGCCATTGACAGCAACAACTGGCAGACCGAATACTATTCACTGATCCACCCGGAAAACGTGCCGCTGGAACCGGTGCTGGGCGACGACGGCCAGCCGGTCGTGTGCGAAGTGGAAATTGACATGAGCCGCGTTCAGTTCCGGGCGTGGCGCGTGAACGTCGGACGGGTGCCGGTGTATTTGCTGGACACCAACCTGCCGGAGAACGGCCAGCATTTTCGCGATCTGACCACGCGCGTTTATGGCGGCGACCGGACCATGCGTATCATGCAGGAAATTCTGCTGGGCATCGGCGGCGTGCGCCTGTTGCGCAAACTCGGCGTGCAACCATCCATCTTCCACATGAATGAAGGTCACGCGGCCTTCCTTACGCTGGAATTGGTCCGTGAAAGGATGGCCGCCGGGCAAAGCTTTTCCGACGCGCGGGCCGCGGCCAGGGCGCAGTGCATTTTCACCACGCACACGCCGGTGGAGGCCGGACACGACCGCTTCACACCGGACTTGATGGACTACGCCTTTCAACTTTTCCGCGCGCAACTGCCCGTGCCCTTTGCCGATGTCATGGCGCTGGGCCGCGTGGACCCGCAGGACGCGCAAGAGCCGTTTTGCATGACCGTGCTCGCGCTGAAACTGTCGCGCGCCGCCAATGGCGTCAGCCAGTTGCACGGCGACGTCAGCCGCCACATGTGGCGCTGCCTGTATCCGAACACGTCCGTCGAAAAAGTTCCCATCGGTTACATCACCAACGGCATCCATCTGCTGGGCTGGATGAAAGGACCGGTGCGGCAGTTCTGGCGGAAGAAACTGACCGAGGGCAAAGCCAATGCCGCCGCTGCTTGCCGCGAAAAATTCGGCTCGGATTGGGCGGCGGCGGTCAATTCGGCGGAATTCTGGAAAAGGATGACCGACCCGGAATTTGTTTCCGACGAAGAGCTTTGGGCGCTCCGTTACAAGCTGCGGCGCGAAATGATTGAATTCATCCGCCGCCGCCTGTTGCTCCAGCATCAGCGGCTCGGCCCGGGCGATTTCATCCGCTTCGACCACCTGCTGAACCCCGACGCGCTGACCATCGGTTTCGCGCGCCGGTTCGCCACCTACAAACGCGCGCCGCTGATCTTCCAGCAGTTTGACAACATCGTGAAGCTCGCGCACGACCAGGAACGCCCCATCCAGTTTATCTTCGCCGGCAAGGCGCACCCGCGCGACGACGAGGGCAAGCGTTTCATCCAGCAAATCATCCACCTCAGCAAACACAGCGATTTGGCCGGCTACCTGGTGTTTGTCGAAAACTATGATGTCCACGTCGCGCGGCAGATGGTTTCCGGCTGCGACGTCTGGCTCAACAATCCGCGCCGGCCGCTTGAAGCGTCCGGCACCAGCGGCATGAAGGCCGGTTGCCACGGCTGCCTGAATCTCAGCATCCTCGACGGCTGGTGGCGTGAAGGCTACGATAAGACAAATGGCTTCGCCATCGGCGAGGATTCGCATCCCGACAACATCGAGGAACAGGATCGCGTGGACAGCGCGAACCTTTACCGGACGCTGACCGAACAGGTGGTGCCCATGTTTTTCGACCGCGACGAACAGGGCATCCCGCGCCAATGGATTCACCGCATCCGCCGGGCCATGGTCACGCTCGTACCGCAATTCACCACCGACCGGATGGTCAAGGAATACGCGCAGAAGTATTATTCGGCGAAATAAGCCGGCAGAGCCATCGCCGGGTTGTTCATGGTGGGGTGAGGCTGCTCGCGCCGAACGATTGAATCAGCCAGAGCCAAAGCCAGTCAGGCGCTTGGACTCCCGCCGGAACTTGTGTGGCAAGCTAACGGTTTGGCAATGATTTGGATTTTTTATAATTGTTCCGAAAAAACTGGATCAGCCTTCGGATTTCAAAATAAACCATGTTGGCGGCCGCGAAAATTATAATTCCAGCAAGTGTTTCCCAAAACATCGTGTCCATTAATCGCGGTGTGTAGCTTATTCCTTGCCAACTTGCGAAGAGGTGGTGATGCACTATCAGATTGTGGTTGAAGGTGTTGGGTTGCTGAAATGGGCGTTGCGAGAAGGTCAAAGCCGGTTTTTCAAAATTTGAGCCATCGCATCCGCCTCACCGCCGCGAGCCGCGACATTAATTCCAATTCCTTCCTTGAACTTCGGCGCCACGTTCGTAAATTTCTCGTTCCGTTAATTATGAATTATAAAATTTCTCAACGTGCCGCGTCGCTGTCGCCGTCGCTCACCCTCGCCATTGACGCCAAGGCCAAGGCCATGAAGGCCGCGGGCGAGGACGTCGTCGGTTTCGGCGCGGGCGAACCGGATTTCGACACGCCGCAATTCATCAAGGACGCCGCCGCCCAGGCGCTCGCCGCCGGGTTTACCAAATACACTCCCTCCAGCGGCATGCCGGAATTGCGCCAGGCCATCGCCGACAAGTTCAAGCGCGAGAACGGCCTGACTTACAAACCGTCGCAAATTATCGTCAGTTGTGGCGGGAAGCACTCGTGCTACAACGTCATCCTTGCCACCTGCCAGGAAGGCGACGAAGTGCTCATCCCCGCGCCGTACTGGCTCAGCTACCCGGAAATGGTCAAGCTCGCCAGCGCCAAACCGGTGATTTTGCCAACCACCGACAAGACCGAATTCAAAATTACGCCAGCGCAACTTCGCGCCGCCATCACGCCGAAAACACGTTTGTTCATCCTGAATTCGCCGAGCAACCCCACCGGCAGCGTTTATACGCCGGAGGAAACCAAGGCCATCGGCGACATTTGCGTCGAGAAAAACGTGCTCATCATGAGCGACGAAATTTACGAGCACCTGCTTTACGATGGCGCGAAGGTGAAAAGCGTCGCCAGTTTTTCACCGGCACATCAGGAGCACACCATCATTGTCCACGGCTTTGCGAAGGCGTGGAGCATGACCGGCTGGCGGCTGGGTTTTCTGGCCGCGCCGGAACCGATTGCCAAGGCTATTGACGCCGTGCAAAGCCACAGCACGAGCAACCCGACCTCATTCGCCCAAAAAGGCGGACTGGCCGCCATCACCGGGCCGATGGACCATCTGAAAGGCTGGCTCGCGGAATTCGACAAACGCCGCCGGTTTGCGCATCAGAAATTAAACAGCATTCCGGGAATTTCCTGCGTGAATGCGAAGGGCGCGTTTTATCTTTTCCCAAACATCTCCCAGACCGGCCTCAAGAGCACCGAGTTTTGCGCGAAGTTGCTGGAAGCGGAAAAAGTCGCCGCCGTGCCGGGCATCGCGTTTGGCGCGGACGATTACATCCGTCTCAGCTACGCCACCAGCATGGCGAACATTGAGAAAGGCTTGGAACGGATCGAGCGTTTCTGCAGGGGCTTCAAGTAATACAGTTTGGTGGGACGAGGCTACTGAAGAGCCGGCCTTGGCGCGTCAAAGCATGGCGACGACGGCTCGCGAGGACGCTCGCCCCACCGAAAATTGCAAAACGTAACGCCGCCTAAATTTCAGGACAGAATAAACCTCAAAAGGCCGGACCACCTCGATAAATTTTCCCAAAACCTCCAAACACAGGCCGATTTATTCACATTCGATTGCGAATAAATTGTGAATAAAAGTTAACCTGTCCGTCACACAACTGTAACACGTTTAAATTAGCGTGTTAGTGTCCGAGGACGTGGATGAAAAAAATCCTGATTTTGACGGCCGGATTCGGAGACGGGCACAACGCCGCCGCCCGCAGTTTGCGCGACGCGATTGAATTGCTTGACGAGGATGCGCGCACCGAGGTGCTCGACCTCTTTGCCGACAGTTACGGCGTGTTCAATACGTTCGCCCGGAAAACCTACCTTGGCGTCGTGCAATACGCTCCCCGGCTTTGGGGCGGCATTTACTCGCTGCTCGACAAATCGCCGCTCGTCGAGAAACAGCTTGGCAATTTCACCCGGCTGCAGGCCACGCTCGAAAAAATCCTGGCCGAGACGCAGCCGGACTGTGTCATCTCCACTTATCCCGTCTATGGCCACGTCATCCAGAAAATTTACCGCGACCACGCACGAGCGGCCATTCCGGCTGATTACCGTCGTCACCGATTCCATCACCATCAATTCCGCGTGGTTCCGGGCGGCGAGCGATTTTTTCTGCGTCGCCAACGACGCCTCCGCCGACGCGCTGCGCAAAGGCGGCGTGCCGGAAAAACAAATCAAGGTGCTCGGTTTCCCGGTGAACCCGGTGTTCGCCGAACCCGCGGCGGAACTGCCGGCGCCGGTCGGCGACGAACCGCGCCGCGTGCTTTACATCATCAACACCGGCAAAAAAAAGGCCGGCAAGGCGATTGACCGGCTGCTGGAATTGGATGACGTGCACCTCACCATCACCGCCGGACGCGACGCCAAATTGCGCGCCGAATTGATTGAGCGCACGCGCAAACATGCCGACCGCGTGCGCGTGCTCGGCTGGACGAACCAGATGCCCGAACTGATGATGTCGCATCATCTGGTCATCAGCAAAGCCGGCGGCGCGACCGTGCAGGAAGCCATCGCCGCGCGTTGTCCGATGATTGTCAACCAGGTCATCCCCGGCCAGGAGGAAGGCAACGCGGAATTGATCTGGCGGCATAATCTTGGGCGCCATTGGGGAGAAAAACCGCGAGGTCGCCGAACTGGTGGAAAAGGCCTTCGCCAAGCGCGCCGCGCTCTGGTCGGAATGGCGTGAAAACCTGAAAAAGGTCAGCCACCCCGACGCCGCGTTGCGCATCGCCGAACTCATTCTGACCGAGGCCGGCGACGACCACACCCGGCCGCAAGTCAGTCAAGCTGTTCGAGACCGCGCCGGAGCGCGTCATGCGCGCCGCGCCGGGCCAGAACGGAAACGGCGGCCACGCGCAGATGTTGCTCTGCGATTTTCACATTCACTCGAATTATTCCGACGGCAAACTGAGCGTGCCGGAGATCGTTGATTTCTACGGCGAACGCGGTTTCGATTGCATCTGCATCACGGACCATCTCGCGGACCCGAGCCGGCTGCTGGGCAAGTTGTCCGAGCTGGCCAATTGCACGCTCGGCCAGGAACAGGTTGAGGAATATTTCGCCGTCATCGAGCGCGAACGCCAGCGCGCGTGGCGGCGTTACAAGATGCTGGTGATGACCGGCATTGAATTCAACAAGGACGGTTACACGCGCAAGACCTCCGCGCACCTGCTGGGCATTGATTTGAAAGCGCCGATGGATCCGTCGCTGGACATTCCCGAAATCATCGAAAAAATCCACGAGCAAGGCGCGCTGGCCGTGGCCTCGCACCCGCACATCATGAAAAGCGAGTGGGGCAAGAACACGCTGTATCTTTGGGAAAACCAGGAAAAATTCGCGCCGCTGCTTGATGCTTGGGAAATCGCCAACCGCAACAACATCTTCAACGACATCGGCCTCAAACGGCTGCCGTTCATCGCCAACAGCGATTTCCATAAACCCAAACACATTTACTCGTGGAAGACGCTCATCCATTGCGAGAAGGACGCCGAGGCCATCAAGGATTGCATCCGCCGCAACGAGCACGTGGCCATCACACTTTACCGCGATTTCGCCGGTGTGCTGCCCAAACAGGGGCGTCACGGATTCGATTCGCCCGCCGCCGCCATTCCTTATTTTCAAGACCGGCTGCCGCTGCACGCCATCAATTCGTAACCAGCCTTCTGTCCATGAACCGTCCGTCCAGCCGCCAGGTTTTGGACTGCGCCAGTATTCCGGCGTTTTTCAAAAGATGGCTAATTTGAAAGCGGCAGAGGGCTGCCGCCAAGGCGCTGTCGCGCGCGCGCAAATCCTGTTCGGTTCATGGCTCCAATGCGCGATTGGGGAATTTTTGGAGCCTCATCTAAAAGTCCGGGCCGGTAACCAAGTTTTTTTCTTTCCAGTGCGGTCGGCAACGCCTCCCTTTTCTTCAGGATGGCACCCCACTCCGGAATGCTTAACCACTTTTCCCATTCAACGGCGCAAAAAATAAATGGAAAAAGGGGACACAATTGTGGAAGATTGACTCATGGCACAGACCGACACACAGAATGGCAGCCGCCCGGTCAGTTCGCTGGAAGAAATCCAACAGGAATGGCATGATCTGGCTTCACGAGTGGATCAACTGGAAACGGAACGCAACGCGCTGGAACAGGAAAACAAGTCACTGCGCTCGCTCCTGGAAAAAACCATTGAACACCGGCAAAAGTCGCACGGCGAACTGGTGAACCTGCTGGCCGGCCTGGTGAGCAAGCTGCCGATCAGCGATGTCGGTGTCGTGGTTTCCAAACTGGTCGAGCACAACGCCCACGTCAACGAGGTCTGCGCCGCACTGGCCAATGGCAAGGTCGAGGGGAACATGCTCCAGCCGGCGATTCTGAAAGCCATGGCGCAAACCAAACGCGACCTGACGGCGGCGGTAAAGCCAACGGTGGAAGAATTGGTTCGTTTGGACACGCCGCTCGAAACAAAAATGCTCCAATCCCTCATCGAGCAGCCGGAATCGTTCTTTTCCCCGGAAGCCGGCCGGGCGAATCGCTGTTTCGTCAAGGGCCAGTTGCCGCGGGAACGGATTGTCCGGGAGTTTGGCGAGCCGGCCCTGGTCTGCTTCAACGACTTGACCACCGACGCCAAGCTCAATCCGCGTCCCAAGCCGGAGGAAATCGTGATGAGCTTCAAAACTGATGTTGAGACGCTGCTCCAGCAAGACCCGGCCCTGCTTCCCGACAAACGCCAGGAACTGCTGGCCTTGCACCGGAAAATTCAGCGCAGCAAGGCGTCCGACGCCGGGGCGCAGGCGCAGAAAAATGCCTTCTTGAAACTCTCGTTCATTCTGGAATTGCTCCATTACTACAACAATCAGAGCACGGAATCGTCCGAAGGCATTTTCGCCCAGCGCCTGCCCGCGGTGATTGAACAGTTGGTGTTGACGGGCGACCAGGACAACCTGGATGAAAAATTGATCAAACAGGCGGAAGGCTTGTTGGCGTTCGTCGCCGGCGCTGACCAACGCCAGATGATCGTGAACAACACCGGGAAAAGCGGCGGCGCGGGCCGGACCCTGAAGTTTGTGCTCACGCTGCGAGCGGAAAAAGTGCCCGAACTCGATCAGGTGATTGCCGCCTTTGTCAAACATCTCATCCCGAATAAAAAAGCGCCGGCACCCCCATCGCTTGCCGCCGTTTTGCGATTGATCAATCCCAAACTGTATCTGCCGGTGGTGCAGGCCATCATGGCTTCGACGCGGATTCGCAAGAGCGACGCGGAAACCCTCGGCCTGGCCGTGGGCCAGGAGCTGGGCTTGAAAGGACTTGAAGCGGAATTGAAAAAGCCCGAGGCCGCACTTCCCCCGGAACAGGAACAACAGATGGCCTGGGAAAACATCAAGACCCGCCTGGCGCAACACGCCGCGCCCAACGACATTGCCGCCGCCATTCGCGACCGGCTGCATGCCAAATACGACGCCGACGAGGTCAAACAAAGCTGGCTGGCGCTGATGGAAGCCGACCCGATGGCGTTGGTCCGAATTTTTTGCCTGCTGCCCTATCTGCCCGACGGACAAACCGATCCGATGGCCCAGGCCGTGATGGAATCCTATATCTCGCGGCTGACGCATGAAAAATACGCGGACACCTACGCCAGGGTCGTCAACGCCCTGCGGAACCTGTTCAAAGTGAAGCCCGACAGCCCGGCGCTGGTGAACTTCATCACGCTCGTCAAATGGGTGAACGCCGAAGCCGCCGCCAAATTGAGCCAGGACATCGGCCTGACCGCCCCGGCGAAGTAGATTAAAACAACGCTGCCAGATAAATCACCACGGATAATCCAATCAGCGCCAACAGCCCGGCGATAAGATAGGCCAGGCCCGTGTCGAACGCCGTTTGGGTTTCGCCCCGGTCGAGCGCGCGGAGGTAACGATGATACCGGATCGCGGCCGCCAGCGAGACGATGATGCCGACGGCAATCAGAGCCATGCCGGCCGGAATCGAAAAACCGGCGTGGGGGTCCTTAACCGTCAATTTCTCGAGAGCCAGTTCGTGCAAAAACAGACCAAAACGGGCAATGACAAATCCAAATCCCATGAGCGCGACCCCCGTCCGGATCCATGCCAGAAACGTGCGCTCAACCGCCAGATAAGTCCGCGGATCAGCCGGCGAAGCGGGAAGATCTTCCTTGCTCATGGTAAAAACTCGCCGGGAGCCTACGCTTAACCGGCGCTGTCGTCAACCAATCGGCTCCCGTTTGCCTCCCCCTTTCATCATCGCCACAGGTGCTTCGGATATTTCCGCTGCAACTCGGATTTGATGCGCGGATAATGTTCGCGCCAGAAACTGGCGAGGTCCTGCGTGATTTGGATCGGTTTCATGCCCGGTGTCAAAATGTGAACCAGCACCGGCACGCGGCCCAGCGCAATCTTCGGCGTCTGGTTCACGTCGTAAAGCTCCTGAATCCGCAACGCGATGTGCGGCGGCTTGCCGTTTTCGTAAACCACCTTGGGCGTGCGGCCGTTCGGCAACGAAAGCCGTTCCGGCGCGTGCTTGTCCAGCAACTCGCGCTGCGGGCCTGACAGCCACGACATCACCAGCGGTTTGACCTCGCGCTCCTTGATGTCCTTGTAACTCACCGCGCCGTGGCAAAGTTGCTCGATGATGTGTTTGCGGTCGTCGTCGGTGATGGCCGGCAATTGCAATTCCGGGCAATGCTGGCAAAGCAAATGCAGCCGCGCCAGCCATTGCTCGACGCCGTGGTCCCAGTTCGGCAACGGCAACCGGCCCGCCAGAATTTCACCGGCCAGCAACCGCGCCGCGGCATCGGCGGGCGGCGGTTCAACGCGTTTGGCCGACAAGGCCAGTCCGCGAAACCGCACCAACTCGGCAGCTTGCACGCGTTTCGCGGTGGGATCGAATTGGACGTGCAAATCGGATTCAATGTCCTCGGGAAAAAATTCGCGCAGCCAGTCCGGTTCAATCGCCGTGGCCAGGCGAAAGAATGGTGTTTACCTCCTTGTCGCGCGTTTCCACCTCGCGGATTTCCGCGGCAACGAAGAGCGGGCTGTGTTGGACGGCGCTTTCGCGCGCCAGCACGCCGCGCCGGTTATGAACGAGTTCACAACGCAGTGTGCCTTGGTCCAGCCGCCGGCCAACGCGGTCGCTGAATCCGATGAGAATGCACTTTTGCAACGCCTCGTCCTTGATCTCGCGCGGCTCTGTATCGAGACCCTCGCTTTTGGCGATGCGCAGAAATTGCTCGAACAACGGGCCGACCTGGCGCGCGGTAACGGC
Organism: uncultured Verrucomicrobiae bacterium; assembly: GCA_963786375.1. Lineage (GTDB taxonomy): Bacteria > Verrucomicrobiota > Verrucomicrobiia > Limisphaerales > UBA11358 > UBA11358. The sequence goes on along the minus strand of CAWAYP010000005.1, from coordinate 197,591 downwards.
GTGAATGCCGAGCTTGCGGCAGGCGTCGAGGCGAAATTGGTTCTTGGCCGCATACGTCCACGCGCGCATCAGAATCCAGAAATCCGACGTGGCCTTGTCGCCCAGCAAATCTTCGCGGGCGGACGCCACCTCGCGCCCAACGTTGCGCAGGAGCAGGTCGCGGCCCTGGGTGAGCGCGGCCACGAGACAGGCTTGATGGACGCAGCCGTATTCCTGCGCCGCCAGCAACATGCGCGCGTAACGCGGATGCAGCGGAAAGGCCAGCATCTTGCGACCGATTTCTGTGATTTGTAGCGCAGACTTCCCTGTCTGCGGGTTCTGCGAACATCCTGGCTCGCAGTCAGAATGGGTGGCAGGGATGCCACCCGAACCCGCAGGCGAGGACGCCTGCGCTACGGACTTCAACGCCCCCAAATCCAGCAATAATTCCTCCGCGTGCGCGAGCGCAATTTCCTCCGGTTTTTCCAGCCAGCGAAATTTTCGCAAGTCCTCGACGCCCGAGGCCTTGAGCGTGAGCACGACCTCGGCCAGATCGAGCCGCTTGATTTCCGGCAATTCCTGCGCGGGACGATGCGCCGTGTTCTTCGCGCGACCAAAGCCTCAGGCAAACGCCCGGCGCGGTGCGCCCGGCGCGGCCCGCGCGCTGGTCGGCGGAGGACTGGCTGATCTTCTCAATCAGCAGCGTGTTGATGCCGCGATTCGGATCGTAGCGCGCAATCCGCGCCAGCCCGCTGTCAATCACCAGCCGGACGCCGTCAATCGTGAGCGAGGTTTCGGCCACGTTGGTGGCGACGACGACCTTGCGCTGGTCGTAACGCGCCACGGCGGCGTCCTGCTCGCGCGGCGGCAATTCACCGTGCAGCGGGAGCAGAATAAAACCTTTTGACTCCGGCGCATGGCGGATGGCCTCGATGGTTTGGGAAATTTCAAAGCCGCCCGGCATGAACACCAGCACGTCGCCCTCGCCGCCAGATTGGACGTAATGACTGAATGCCTCGGCGGCCTGTTCCCACACCGGACGCTTGTCCAGATAACCCGGCTGCGCGGCGTATTCGATTTCAACCGGATAAACGCGGCCCCCGGAAGAAAGGACGGAACAGGAAAAACCCTCACCCAGCCTTCGGCCACACGCTCCCATCCGATGGGAGCGGGATCGGGGGTGATGGCAATTCAGATATTTTTCCAGCTCGCCGGCGTTCAATGTCGCGGACATGACCACCAGACTCAGGTCGGGGCGATGTTGTTCCTGCAAATCCAGCGCGCGGGCCAGCGTGATGTCGCCGTATAGATGCCGCTCGTGAAATTCGTCGAAAATCAACACGGAAACGCCATTCAACTCCGGGTCGTCAATCATTTGCCGCAGCAAAACGCCCTCGGTCACAAACCGGATTTTTGTCCGGGGCGACGTGACATTTTCGAAACGGATCTGATAGCCGACCTCCTGGCCGAGTTTCACGCCCAGTTCCTGCGCGACGCGGGCCGCGAGCAGACGTGCAGCCAGTCGCCGGGGCTGCAGAACGACCACCTGGCCGTCCCGCAAAAAATCGTGCAGGAGAAGCATTTGGGGGACTTGCGTGGATTTGCCGGAGCCGGTGGGCGCGGACAAAATCAGCCGCCGATCGGTCTTCAACCGGGAGACAATGTCGTGTTCAATCTCGTAAATGGGCAAACGGTCAGCCATGCGTCGCCATCGTAACGAGTTGGATGACTCCAACGCCAAGAAAAATCATTCGCGAACGGAACCTCAATTCTCTCTCGAAACGGTTTAAATGCCAAAGCCGGACGATAACGTCAAAACGCCCGATTTGATTGGAACAATTGAAACGCCGGCGTGGAGAAAAATTCCCCGTTAATTCCCCGTTTTTAGAGGTTGAACTTGAATTATTCAATAACTGTGGTATAGGTATGACCAAATTGAATTCGATGTTGTCGTACAAAATCAGAATTAGTGCTTTGCTGGTTGCGGGGATTTCCACCCATTTGTTTGCCCAAAGCTTCATTATCTATACCGATGAAAGATGGTTGAGCGCCCAAGTGCCTGACCATCCAAGCGGATATCTGGCTCCCTCCGCGCCGGGTGCCGATTTTTCCGGTTCGCTCAACAGTTTTAATTCGTCAAGCGACTATTACGTTGGTTCGGTAAGCTCCACCCTTTCCTCGGGGCAACTGACTTACGATTCTTACTTAAACTTGCAGGGCACAATCCCGCCAAACGGTTCCGCGGCCAGTTTTGGGGCCTATTGTTCGGTCAATTTCGGCGTAACCAGCCCGGTGACCGCCACCTTTGCCTTTGATAATTTTGCGGTTTCCAGCGAAGGTTTTACCTATGACGGCCTCGTTCCCACGATTGGAATAATCAGTGATGACCCTGATTTCAATCCCAATGGAACCGGCGGCAGCAGTTCGGAGCGTTATGTGTTTAACGCTTCTGCCAATCAATCGGACGGCTCGGTGCTGCTCGCCTTCAGTCCCGATTACACTTACACTTTTTTTGAACAAATGACCGGATTTGGCCGGTATGATCCCATGGGCATGCAGGCCGTTACCCTGAACGCGACCCTGCAGGCAAACATGAGCCTGACCATGGCCACCACTTTGGCGCCGGTTTTTATTCCAGAACCATCCTCCATTTCCCTGTTCCTGTTTGGCGCGAGTTTCGTGACGCTGTGGGGTGTCTTTCGCCCGCGCCGAATGAGCGCAATGGCGAACGTGCCGTCATAGTTCGATCCATAATTGTTACCAATTTAATTGGCTACACCAGCATCCAGCCGGGTTTGATGTCATCGTCAAGCGCCGAAGGGGGAACTGGTTTGGCCAGTTTTTTTTCGGCCAGAATTCCGATCATCGCCGCGTTGTCCGTGCAAAGACTTTTTTCCGCGAGACGCAGCGTGAAACCTTCGCTCGCGCACATCTGTGTCAGTTCGCGCCGCAACGCGCGGTTGCGCGTCACGCCGCCGGACGCCGTCACGCAACGCACGCCGTTGCGCTTTGCCGCGCGCCGGGTTTTGGCCACGAGCACCTCGACAATCGCCGCCTGCACGCTCGCGCACAAATCCCGCACGGGTTGCGCTTCCCCCAACAAATCCGGATGGTCCCGGAGAAAATAGCGCACGGAGGTTTTCAAGCCGCTGAAGCTGAAGTCGTCGCTTGCGTCATTGAGCAGCGGACGCGGGAAAACGAACGCCCGCGGATTTCCCCGTTCCGCCAGCCGGTCCATCTCCGGCCCGGCAGGATAGGCCAAGCCCATCAGCTTGCCCGTTTTATCGAAGCATTCCCCCGCCGCGTCGTCCATCGTCGAGCCGAGCACAGAATGGTTCAATTCCGATTTTACCAGCACCAGCAGCGTGTGTCCGCCGCTGACAACGAGCGAGACATTGGGTTGAAATCCCGAAAAATCCGCCGCCAGTGGATCGCTGGAAATCCAGGGTGAATAGAGATGCGCCTCGTGATGGTGGATGCCGAGGAACGGTTTTTGCAGGACAAACGCGACCGACTGCGCCGCTTTGAGTCCCACGAGCAATGCCGCGGGCAGACCCGGCCCTTGCGTGGCGGCCACGGCGTCGAGCTGATCCGGCGTCACGCGCGCCTCCCGCAACGCCATTTGGGCAACGGGGACCAGATTCCGCAAATGTTCGCGCGCGGCGAGTTCCGGCACGACGCCGCCATATTCGGCATGCAGTTTGATTTGCGAGGAGATGACACTGGAAAGAATCCTGCCGTTGCGCACCACTGCGGCGCTGGTTTCATCGCACGAGGTTTCAAAAGCGAGCAGCGTCATGGAGGCGTTATCCCGTCAGGCCGGTCTGCGCTCCGACCCCTTCATTTGACCGCCACTTTTTCCGGTGTCGGCGCCCGGGCCGCCGGCGCGGATTCCCGCTGGCTGTAAAGCAGAATGCCTTTAAGCAGGTCCTCGGCGCGATCCAGTTGCTCGTCCTGGATTTTCCCGACCCGGGCGCGTTCTTCGGGGCTTAACGTGGCCAGACCGCCGGGCGAGCGCTTGAGGATCAACGCGGCTTCCTCCTCGTCGGTCGTGGGCACGATGATGTCCGGGGTGATGCCGTGCTCCTGAATGACCCGGTGGCTGGGCGTGTAATATTTGGCGGTTGTGAGTTTGAGCGCCGAGCCGTCGTCCAGCGGGAAAATGCTTTGCACGGAGCCTTTGCCGAAGGTCTTCTCGCCAAGAACGACTGCGCGATGCAGATCCTGCAAACAACCGGTGACAATTTCCGACGCGCTGGCGCTGCCGAGATTGACGAGCACGACGATGGGGATGCCTTTCAATTCGTCGCCGTGGCCGTCGGCGCGCCGGACCGTGTTTTGACTGGAATCGCGCCCCTCGGTCGAGACGACAAGCTGTCCGCGCGGCAGGAATTTGCTGCAAACGCCCACCGCCTCATCGAGCAAACCGCCGGGATTGTCGCGCAAATCGAGGATCAGCGCCTTCAGGCCCTGCGCTTTCAATTTTTTCAATGCGCCTTCCAGCTCGCTGCTGGTGTTGTCGCCAAACTGCGCGATGCGGATGTAACCAATCTTGTCCGGACCGAGCGGGAATTCCTGTTTGCCATTTGTGTCCTTCACCATGTCCAGGTTGATAACGGCCCGGGTCAGCGTGAAATCCCTGGTCAAACCGGACGACGGACGTTGAATCGTCACGGTCACTTGCGTGCCCGGGTCGCCGCGCAATTGTTCCACCACGTCCTGCAGGGATAATTTCTCCGCGCTCCGCCCGTTGATTTTCACAATGCGGTCGCCGGCCAGGATGCCGGCGCGAAACCCCGGCGTGCCATCCATGGGCGTGACCACGGTGACATAATCGTCCTTCATCGTGACCACCAAGCCGAGGCCGCCGAACATGCCCTCCGTGTCACTCTGCAATTCCTGATACTCCTCCGGGTCCATGAACTCGCTGTGCGGGTCGAGCGAGTCAATCATGCCTTTGAGCGCGTCATAAACCAGGTCGTGGTACGTCAGGTTTTTGCCGTCCACGTATTCGGTGCGGACCTTTTCCAACACGTCGGTGAAAAGCTCCAGGTTCGGATAAACCGAATCCTTCCCCTCCTCCGCCCGGGCCGAACTCACATAAATGCGCGCGCCAATGACCAGATTCAGCAGCAGCGCCGCAATGACCAATCCATAAATCAAACGTCGTTTCATACGCGGGAAAAAACTATCACAGACCTGTGAAATTACGAATCAAGTTTTGATTTGCAGCAGCGTTTCGATGAATGGCAAATCGCCGGGCACCGTGACCTTGGGATTGGGCGCGATGCTCGATACCAGCCGGACCGGCTGGCCGATCAACTCGCAGGCCGCCGTGTCGTCCGTGAAAACCAGGCGGCGGCGGCGCGCCTCGGTGAGCGCGCGGCGAATCACTTCCACGCGAAACGCCTGCGGCGTCTGCACCGCCCACAATTTCGAGCGGTCGAGCGTGCGTTCAATCAACCGGCCATCGGCGGATTCTTTGAGCGTGTCCGTCACCGGTTGCGCCGCCACGGCCGCGCCGGTCTCGTCCGCCGCCTGGACCGTCGCCGCGATCAATTCTCCGCGGGTGCAGGGCCGGGCCGCGTCCTGAATCGCCACAATCTCCGCCGTCACGGGCAAAGCCTCCAGGCCGTTCCAGACCGAATCCTGCCGTTCGGCTCCGCCGGTGACGATGCGGAACGGTTTTTGCAGATGAAACCGCGATGCCAGTTCCGCGAATGCCTTTTGCATTCCGCCGCGGACGACCAGAATGATCTCGCCGATGCCCGGCGCATCGTTGAATCTCTGCCAGGTGTGGGCCACGACCGGCCGGCCGGCCACTTCCAGGAACAATTTGTCCACGCCCGCGCCCATGCGGGCGCCTTTGCCGGCGGCAACGATGATGGCGGCGTTCATTTTTTAAGTCTAAAGTCCAAAGTCAAAAGTCCAAGGCCAAAAACTCCAAGGCCTTGACCTTGGGCTTTGGACTAATTTGCAGACCGCCAGTCGAGCATTTTCAATTGCACCGAGCGGCTGCCGTTGAATTGATTGACCTGCGGCGCGAAGGCGAGATCAAATTTCCCGACGGGCAACGATTCGCCCCCGCCGTTCCACCAAAGGGCTTCCAACGTGGCCGCGCCATCCGTCACCCACAGCTTGACGTGCTGCTTGTCCGCGCCGATGCGCTGGAGCGGCCGGGCGTGCGTGAGCTGGCGCGCGCAGAATTGCACACAGGGATTCCCCTGCCCCATGGGTTTTAAACGCGACAGTTCGCCGAGCATTTCCAGGGTCATTTCGTCCAGCCCCACTTCCGCGTCGAGGCGCAGCGGCGGTTGCAAATCCTCCGGTTTCAGCGCGCGGCGCGCCAGTTCATTCAGCCGCTCCCGCAGCGCGCCAATTTTATCCGGCTGAATGCTCAACCCCGCGGCCATCGCGTGGCCGCCGTGACGCAACAGCAAACCGTCGCATTCGCGCAAGGCGGCGGCCAGATCGAAACCGGCGATGCTGCGGCCCGACCCGCGCCATTCATCGCCTTCTCCGCCAATGATGATCGTGGGCCGGTAAAATTCCTGCAATACCCGCGACGCCACGATGCCGACCACGCCGATGTGCCAGAGCAATTGGCCTTCGACGATGACGAAATCGGTCTGCGGATTGAATTTGGCGCGCACCGCGCCGACGACTTCCTCGACGATGCCGCGCTCGATTTTCTGGCGCTCGCGATTTCGCGCATCCAGATTTTGGGCGAGCGGCATCGCCTCGGCCAGATTGGGGGCGAGCAGCAGCCGCAGGGCTTCCTCGGCGGTTTCCAGCCGGCCGGCGGCATTGAGGCGCGGCGCGAGCTGGAAGCCCACTTCGTGGGTGCCCAGCACGGGAGGTGATTGCGCGGCCTTTTTCAAGGCGACGAGTCCCGGCCGTTGCGTTGTGTTCAGCCGCTGCAACCCGGCGGAAACCAGAATGCGGTTTTCGCCGGCCAGCGGGACGAGGTCGGCAATCGTGCCCAGCGCGACCAGATCGAGCAGCGGCCGCAAATCGAATTCCGCCGCGCCGGGCAGGCCGATTTCGCGTCCGCGCTTGACCAGCGCGTGGGCCAGCTTGAAAGCCAGGCCGGCGGAGCAGAGTTCGGTGAATGTTTGGAGGGCAACGCCTTGCCGTTGCCCTGAATTGTATGGGCGCTGACGAAGCAATGCCCTCCAGTTGCGGATTGACCAGCGCGACTGGTTCCGGCGCCGGTGACGAAACCTGGTGGTGGTCGAGCACCATCACGTCCACGCCGCGTTCCCGCAGCCAGCGATGGTTTCCACGGCGGTCGAGCCGCAATCCACCGCGAGCAGAAGCGTGGTTGGAAATTTTTTCAGGCAATTTTCGACGCCGTCGCGCGCTCAGGCCGTAGCCTTCGTCCATGCGGTTTGGCAGATAAAAATCCACCTGCCAGCCCAGCGCGCGCAAGACTTCCAGCAGCAAGGCGGTGGAAGTCACGCCGTCCACGTCGTAATCGCCAAAAATCACCAGCGACTCGTCTCGCTCGCGGGCGCGAAACAACCGCTCGACGGCCACGGCCATGTCCGGCAGCAAAAAGGGTCGGCGAGATTCTTGAGGCGCGGCTGCAGGAATTTTTCGATGGCGGGCGGTTCGCTGAACCCGCGATTGAGCAGGCATTGGGCCAGCAGCGGCGGGATTTTGAGCTGTGCCGCCAGTTGGCCGGCCAGCAGCGGTTGGGGCGGCGCAAGCGACCAGCGGAATTTCATTTCGGTTTGACCGCAGATTACGCGGATAAACGCGGATTAAAAAACAAAAATGAACCGGCCAACAAAACCATTGACTCCATGTGCATCCGGTGCAGTCCCCGGTTCAATTTTTCCTTTCCCGCCGCGCGGCGGTGACGGACAGCACGATGGAAACGGACAGGATACCGGCCACCACCAGCAGCGAAACGCTGGTGGGAATTTCAATTTGAAACCAGCGCGGCCGGGCCGTGCGGCTCGATCAGCATTTTCACGCCGATAAACACCAGCACCGCGGACAGCCCGATTTTCAAATAGCGAAAATAACCGAGCGCGCCGGCCAGCAGGAAATAAAGCGAACGCAAGCCGAGGATGGCAAAGACGTTCGAGGTAAAAACGATAAACGCTTTGCGCGTCACGGAAAACACCGCCGGAACGGAGTCCAGGGCAAAAATCAAATCGGTGGTTTCCACCAGCAGCAGCACCAGCGCCAGCGGGGTCAGCGCAAGACGGCCGTCCAGCCGGGTGAAACATTTCTGGCCGTCGAGGTTTGGCGTGACGGGAAACAGTTTGCGCGCGAGCCGCAACGCAAGATTTTTTTCCGGCGGCGCCATTTCATTGCGGGCAAAAAGCATTTTGACGCCGGCGAAAACAAGGAACGCGCCGAAGAGGTAAAGCACCCAGGCAAACCGGTGAATGAGGGCCACGCCGGCGGCAATCATGGCGCCGCGCATGACGAGCGCGCCGAGAATGCCCAGAAAAAGCAGGCGGTGCTGGAATGCCGGCGGCACGCGAAACCACGCAAAGATGAGCGCGATGACGAGAACGTTGTCGAGCGAGAGGGAAAGTTCGATGACATAACCGGTGGTGAATTGGACGGCCTCCTCCCGCCCGCGCCCATGCGCCAACCCGCCGGCAAACAACATGGCCAGCGCGAACCAGAGCGCCGTCCAGGCCAGGGCTTCCCTGAATTTAACCGCGCGCGCGCGGCGATGAAACACACCCAGATCAAGCGCGAGAAAAAACAGGATGCAGAAGATAAAAACCACCCAATGCCAGGGGGTGATTTCGACCGGGTCCATTTACGATTCACGATTTACGATTTGCGCGCCGACTGCAAATGGATTCGTCAATCGCAAATCGTCCTACACCTTCTCCGGCGACGCGCCGCGCTTGCATGGTCACCTGCGACGCGCCGATGTTCGGGCGCTCGCCCTTGTGCCACCACAAAACCAGCGCGCTGGCGATGTAGATGCTCGAATAGGTGCCGGTGATGATGCCGACGAGGAATGTGAAGGCGAAATCGTTGATGACGCCGCCGCCAAACAGGTAGAGCGACAGGGTGGCCAGGAACACCGTGCCGCTGGTGATGATGTGTCCGGCTCAACGTCTGGTTCAACGCCTGGTTGATGACTTCCCGGAACGAGCCGCGCATGCCCAGTTTCAAATTCTCCCGGATGCGGTCAAAGATGACGATGTTGTCGTTGATGGAAAAGCCGATGATGGTCAGCACGGCGGCGACGACGGTGGCGTTGAACTCGCGCCCGGAAAAGCCGTTGGAGAGGCAATAACAGCCGATGGTCATCAGCACGTCGTGAATCACCGCCACGACCGCGCCGACGGCGAAGGAAAATTCATAGCGGAACGCGACATAAACCAGGATGCCGAAGAGCGCCAGCAAACAGGCAATGATGGCCGATTGCAGGATTTGCCGGCCCACCACCGGGCCGACGTGTTCCTCCCCGATGGGTTTGAGTTGCGCCGCCGGAAATTTTTCCGCCAGCTCCTGTTCGACCTTTTTTGCCGAGCCGAAAGCCGTCGTGACGCGCAACGTTTCGTTCCCGCCACTCACGTCCTTCTGATACTGGATTTGCGCATCCTTCTGGCCCATGTCCGTCAGTGCCGACCGGATTTGGTCCACCCCGACCTTTTGCTGAAAGCTGAAGGTCGTGCTGTCGCCGCCCAGAAAGTCCACGCCGAACAATTTCGCGCCCCGGTCAAATATGCCATAACTCAGGCCGACGAGAATAATGGTCCACGACAAAATGAACGCCGGCTTGGCCAGCTTCATGAAATCGAGTTTCGCGCTGCGAATGATGTGCAGCATGGGCAGCGATTTGATCCAGTCGCGGTCGAGGAGCAAGTTGAAGATCAGCCGCGTCACCACCAGCGAAGTAAACAAGCTGGCCGCCACACCGATGGTCAGCGTGACGCCGAAACCCTTGACTTCGCCCGTGCCCATGAAAATGAGAATGACGGACGAAATGAGGGTGGTGACGTGCGAATCAAAAATGGTGCCAAACGCGCGGGCGTAGCCGGCGGCGATGGCGCCGCGCAGTGATTTGCCCTTGGCCAGTTCCTCGCGGATACGCTCGTAAATCAGCACGTTGGCGTCCACCGCCATGCCGATGGTGAGCACCACGCCCGCGATGCCGGGCAGGGTAAACGTGGCGCCGATGGAACACATCACGCCGAGCAGGATGATGATGTTGGTGACGAGCGCGATGTTCGCCACGATGCCCGCCAGCAGGTAGTAACACAGCATGAACGCCGAAACCAGGATGACGCCGACAACGGAGGCGTGAATGCCGCTGCGAATCGAGTCCTTGCCCAGCGTCGGGTCAACGTCGCTGGAATAAACAATATTGAGCGGCGCGCGCAGCGGATTTTGAAGGACGTTCGCCAGTTCCTGCGCCTCCTGAATCGTGAATTGGCCGGTGATTTGGCCATTGCCGGTTTCGATCGCGCTTTGAATGGTCGGCGCGGAATACAACCGGCCGTCCAGCACGATGGCCAGTTGCCGGCCAACGTTGTTGCGGGTGACTTCGGCAAACCTTTTGGCGCCGTTGTCATTGAGCGTGAAATCAATCTGCGGTTCGCCCAGATTGCCGCGCACGGTCATCGCGCTTTTTACGATGTCACCGGCCAGTCCGTTTTCCGGCCGTTTCTTCACCACGGCCTCTTCGATTTTTGGCGGCCGGTTGTTGGGTTGCGGCTCGATGTGCTTGAGCAATTCGTAACCGGGCGGAATCGGCAGATGATTGTCAATGATTTGCTGGCTGTCCTCCTTGACCATCCGGAACTCCAGATACGCCGCGTTGGTGATTTGCGACCGGGCGCTGTCCTTGTCGGCCTCCGACAAGCCGGGCAACTGGATTAAAATCCGATTGCCGCTCGCCGGTTGAATGACCGGCTCGGCCACGCCAAAGGCATCCACGCGTTTGCGCAGAACTTCCACCGCCTGGGAAAGCGCGCCGCTGGCGTCCGACGGATTGGCCAGTTTGTTCGTGTCCATCTCAACGAGGAACGACGTGCCGCCCTGCAAATCGAGACCGAGCTTGATTTTGCCCGAGGCGTCGCGCTGGAGCTGGTTCAAAATGAAGGTGTTCGGATACAACTCGGCCTTCGCGTCAATGAACCGGAAGTAAGGTTGGATGTCATTCGTGCCGATGGCCTCCTGCAAATTGGCGAATTCGCGGTCGGGCCGTGCTTTTTCCAGCGGTTCCAGCCGCGCCACGATGTCCTTGAACGTCGCGTCCCGGTTGACGGCGCGCGTTTCGAATTCCCTCACCAAATCCCGGCTGGTCGGCGGGTACATTTCATACAGCGACCAGCAGACAATGAAGACCACCAGGATGAATTTCCAAAAATCGTTTTTTTTCATGAACGCGCCTGGGAATCGGTCGAACTGCTGGATTCGAGGATTTCCGTCACCGACGCCTTGGTGACTTCCATTTTGGCGTCCGCCGAACGCAGGGAGACGGTTTTGTCCTTCACCGTGATGACGAGGCCGACAATGCCGCTGGACGTGACCACCTTGTCGCCCGACTTTAGATTTTTGAGCAATTCGGTCTGCTGCTTGGCGCGCCTTTGCTGCGGACGAATCAGGATGAAGTAAAAAACGACGATCAACAGGACCATCGGGGCAAACGTCATCCAGACCGGTTGCTGTGTCTGATTGCCCTGTCCCGATGAGGGCGGCGACATCAACGCCAGAATTTCATTCAGATGATTTATGTGCATATTCTGAAAAGTGGTCGCCCATAATAAGCATGCGCGGGCGGTTGGGCAAGCGTTATTGGCTGGCGCTCATAGCGGCTGGTGCATCCCGGTTCTGGCGGCGGAAACACCGGGTTGTTTTCCCCGCATGGCGTGGTTCCTTGGGAATAAACCGTGATGTCAGTTTGCCAACCGGTAAGCTGCGCCCCAATGAGGCGCAGGCCAAACCCGCCGCGTCATTGACCGTAGGAAAGAGCGTTGTCGAACTCGGCGAACAATTTGTCGTCCCCCGGGTCGGACGACCCCTTCGACAGATGCACGTCCACCCATTTGCCTTGACAGGCGAAGAAATAATTCACGTTGGGCTGGCCCTGCGCGGTATAGGCAACTTTGATGAATTTGTCCTCCCTTTCGACTTTAACCGATTGCGCGTCGATCAACGAATCGTGCGCCAGGTTTAGCCAATAAAAATTGTACACCGGATCGTTGCCGGGAAGGTTGTTTGCCGGTGCCTCAACAAAAAGGGCAAGATTGAATCCGCCCGGCCCCGTCTGGCCGTGCAACACAAATTGATTGTTATCCTCCTGTTTTTTCCAATCGCTGAATCCCAGGTCCGCGATGATGAGCTTCCAGTTCTGATTGGGTATGGAAATCGCCAGATATTTTGGCGCGGCGGCGGCCTGGCCCTGGTTTCGGTCGGTGGCTTGCTGATTTTCCTGTTGTTCTTGCGCCGCCAAGTGCCGCGCCTGCTCACCCTGCAACTGCTGGGTGTAAGCGACATAAGCGGCGTTGGCCGCGTCTTCCTTCTCCTCTTTTTTAATCACACCAACTGCCAGGGGCTGATATTTTTGGCGAACGCTTGGAGGCAGGTTTTCGTATTTGACCTTCATCTCCAGGGTTCCCTGTTCCAGGACCAATCCATCGCCAAGGATTTGGGCCACGGTCGGATTGGCCAAAACGTCGCCGTATTTGTTGGTAATGGAAAGTGACAACCGGTCTCCGATCCCGGAGCCAACCGGCGCGGCGATAACTGGTTTCGCCGCCCAAAATGAAATCAGCGCGGCTGCCCACAACGCAAAAGCTTGCTTCATATAAAACACCGGTCTTGCAGCCGTTTTCGTGCCGCAAATGACGCTCCCATCTCCTGCGTTAAAGCAATGGCGTGTTTTCATACCATCCCGGTCGTGTGGCACTTCACCATGGCCCATATCACCGGTTCTGTGGACTTGCACCGCAGCCACGGGTGAAATAATTTCCCCCCTTGAAAACGCTGACCGTCAAAGCAGCGAACCGCGGATAAACCAAGATGGGCGCCAACACGAACAGGGCACGGCTCCGCCGGCCGCGGCATTCCAGAAACGGATTGGCGGTGGCTGATTTTATTCGGACGATTGAGGGCGTCCGCCAGGCTGCGGGCCGGAGACTTTGTTCCGCCTTGATTAAAAATCGCCCGCCGTGTCCGTGTCTATCCGTGTTGGTTAGTGATTAAATTCATCTTTGCATGAAAACTAAAAACGACGTGAAAGACCGTTTCGTCATCATCATGGCCGGCGGACGCGGCGAACGGTTCTGGCCGTTGAGCCGCGCGAAAACACCCAAACAACTGCTCGCGCTGCTCGGCAAAAAATCTTTTTTACAGGAGGCCGTCGAGCGCGTGCTGCCGCTGGTACCGGCGAAAAATATTTTTATCATCACCAATGAGACGCAATGGTCCGAAGTCCGCCGGCAGCTTCCGAAAATTCCAAAGCAAAACCTCGTTGCCGAGCCGATGGGCCGCGACACCTGCGCCGCGGTCACCCTCGGGGCGGCGCTGGTGGGCGCGCGGTCCACGACCGGGGTCATGGCGGTGCTGCCCGCCGATCACGTGATTCCGGACGCGAAGAAATTTCAACAGGTCTTGTCGGACGCATTCGACCTGGCTGGCCGCGGGCGGGCAATTGTGACCATTGGCATCCGGCCGACCGAGCCGGCCACCGGCTACGGTTACATTCGCACCGGCGAGGCCCTGCCGCCGCCGCAAGACGTGAAGGCCTGCAAAACGATTTTCCATCGCGCCGAACAATTTGTGGAGAAGCCGCATTTTGACCGCGCGCTCGAATACGTCAACAGCGGCCAGTATCGCTGGAACGCGGGCATGTTCGTCTGGTCGTTCGTGACCATCACGGAAGGCCTGCAAAAACATCAGCCGGAGATGTACGCGGCCTGCCAGCGCTGGTTCAAAGTCGCGAACCGGCCGGCCGCGCTCGCGAAGGCGCTGGCCCGGGAATATCCCGCCATCAGGAAAATCTCGATTGACTACGCGCTGATGGAGCGCGCGCAAAACGTCATCGTGGCCGACGGGGCGTTTGAATGGGACGACTTCGGTTCATGGACGGCGCTGGCACGCCATCTCAAGGCCGACCCGGAGGGCAACTGCGCCGTGGCGGATTTCATCCACGTGGACGGCGCGCGGAACATCATCTACGACGCGCGCGGCAAAAACCGGCGCACGCTGATTGCCGTGGTCGGCCTGCGCGATTCCATTCTGGTGCAAACGGACGACGCGGTATTGCTCGCGCATAAAAGCCAGGCGCAGAAAGTAAAGGAACTGGTCAGGAAACTCGCGGCGGATTCGAAATTGAAAAAACTGGTTTAACCGTGAATGGCGCGCGGCGGTGAACAAAAAAGGCTGCTTGCCGGCTTTGTCAATCACTGGTTTCCTTGGGCAAAATGAACCGGCCCTATGAAGAAATTTTGAGCGGCGAGACCCTGCCGCGTTCCGCCCCGGGCGCGCGGCACGAACTGATCTGCGAACGTCTGCACACGCTGATGACCGCCAGCGTAGCGAACCTGCCCGCCACGCAATTGCTCGCCCCGCGCGCGAAAGTGAGCGTCTCCCGTGCGACGGCCATTTGTCCCGATCTCGCGCTGGTCACCATGGCCACCGGCAAACTCTGGCTGGCCGTGGAAATTATCAGCACCGACGATCATCAGACCGACACGGTCGTCAAAAAACAGCTCTACGAGGACATTCGCGTGCCGCGGCTTTGGATGATTGACCCGCGCTACGACAACGTGGAGATTTACCACTGCACGGAATGGGGCCTGGCCCTGAAGGGCATTTTGGCTGGCAGCGAGGTGCTCGCGGAAGCGTTGATTCCCGAATTCCAAATTAAGGTTGCCGAGTTGTTCGCCGTGCCGGGCGCATCTTGACACTGTCCTTGAGACAGGCAGGGACATCGCGCTGCGATGTCCCCGCCCGCGCAACAGCGGGCGGAACGAACGCCAATCGTTGCGCGAACCATTGCGCCGCTGAACGCGGCGCGGACGGCGCAGCGCGCCGTCCCCACCAAGGACAGTGTCAAGATGCACCCGCCGTGCCGGCGGGGCCGCATTCCGCTTGACGATTTTATTGTTTGAATGGAAACTGGGGTTTAGCTGTCTTAATCCTGACAACCAAAAAACCTGAATAATCCATGAAAAAATCCAAATGGTTTCTCGCCCTCACCGCCGGGCTTTTGGCGGCAACGTTTGCGGTGTCCGCGTTGGCCGCCGACAACAGCAAAGTCACCCTCACGGGCATGATGGTTTGCGGCAAGTGCAAATTGCACATCACCAAAGACTGCCAGGACGTGCTGCAAGTTGAAAAGGACGGCAAAACGGTCAACTACTTTTTGACCATGAACAAGGTGGCCAAAAAGTTTCACCCCAACATTTGCCAGAACGATGGTGAAAAAGTAACGGTGACCGGCAAGGTTTCCGAAACGGACGGCAAGGAAGTGCTGGTGGCCTCCAAAATCGAAGAGGTCAAATAATCACGATGGCGCCGTTGGGCGCATCCGGCGATTGAAAGCCACGGCGTCCGCGTAACGGACGCCGTGCCCGCCAAAAATATCCAGCGCCGAGCCAATGGTCAGGTCTATCTTCCCCCGCCCCAGCCGTGTGACTTCCTCCAGATCGTTCAACGAATTCGCGCCGCCGGCATAGGTCGTCGGAACCGGCGTCCAGCGGCCGATTATCTCAACCAATTCACGGTCAATCCCGCGGCACAAGCCTTCCACATCCACCGCATGGACCAAAAATTCCGCGCAGCTCCCGGCGAGTTTTTGAAGTGTGTCCGATGAAATGGCCAGCTCCGTGAACTTTTGCCAGCGATCCGTGACGACAAAATAATTTTCGCCGCGCCGCCGGCAGCTCAAATCCAACACGAGCCGCGATGGGCCAACGGCCTTGACCAGTTCGCCAAGCCGTTCCTCATCCACGCGGCCTTCGCGAAAGACCCAACTGGTGACAATGACGTGCGACGCGCCGGCTTCGAGCCAGCCGCGCGCGTTTTCGGAATTGATGCCGCCGCCGATTTGCATCCCGCCCGGAAATGCCGCCAGCGCTGCGCGCGCCTCGGTCTCGTTGCCGGGACCGAGCATGATGACATGGCCGCCCGCGAGGCCGTCGCGCTTGTAAAGCCCGGCAAACCACGCGGCGGGTTTTTCGGAGACGAAATTCGTCCGCAAGCCGGACTCGCCCAGCGAGCCGCCCACGATTTGCTTTACTCTGCCTTCATGCAGGTCAATGCAGGGACGAAACATGGTGCCAGCCTAAAATCGCCGGGCATCCGTTCCAAGCGCCAATTTTAGGGGTGGATTGGCAAATATTTATCAGCAGTAATAGATGGAGCTCACCGTTAATTGCCGTCACCCGGAACAAGAAAAGTAAATCTAATTCTATTGACACATATTTGCTGATTTGTTAAAAAGTAGATGGCCGAAGGCTTTGGTAATACGTGTGGATAAGTCAGGCGCGCGTGAACATGCCTTTTGACCTTCTCGAGAGACGTATGAAGAAATTATTTTTCGTTTTGATGGTGGCGGGAGGTTTGATGTATTGCTCCATCGGCAGGGCGGATATTACCAGCGTGTCTTGCCAAGACGATGGTGATGGCGTAATTAGTTGTGGTCCGTACATGTGGAGTGGCAGCATAACAAGCGTAACCATGGACGGAACCCAACACACGGTGCCAGGCCAGACAGCAGCAGGCCATATACTTGGAGACATTACAACGGACTCAACAACCGATCCGACTCTTACACTGGACAGCGCTATTAATAATGACACCGGTTATGCATGGACTGCTTACGATGTAAATGTGTATATGGACAACCCCTTCTCGCTTTCTTCCGCCAGTGTAACCTTGCCCCCCGACTGGACACTCGCCAGCATTCAGCCAACGGCAGTTCCGGTCGTCAGTCCGCATGGTTCATATGAAGCATCAATGGTGTTTGCCAGTGGAACGCCGGTCGCCATCGGCGACGATTTGGATTTTGGCTATACCATCTCCTTTACTGGCAGCACTGACTACAGCTTCACCCAGGAAATGATTCCCGTTCCCGAACCCGGCACGATCGGTTTTCTGGCAGCGGGCGTGCTCTTGCTGGGTGGATTGGTGGTTGTCCGGCAGCGGCGCAACCGCCTTTCATAATTTTAATTAACAAAGAGTCGTTGAAGCCCCGCCTTGCAAAAGGCGGGGCTTTTTGAAATTTGCAACACACCGTTGCCCGTGCTCCCTGGTTTCTGTTTCCCAAGCACGATGCGAGAATCGTCAAAGCTCCCCGCGACTGCTGCCTCGACACGAGGCGGAAAATTGTTATCCTCTCTTGGTGCAATCGAATCGGCCATTGACCATTGCCGGACGCGAATTCCGTTCGCGGCTTATTTTGGGCACGGGGAAATTTTCCTCGCCCGAAGCCATGCGCGACGCGCTGGAAGCCAGTGGCGCGGAAATGGTCACCGTTGCCCTGCGCCGCGCCGATTTGAGCGGCCGGCGCGATCCATTCGCGAACATTCTGGAATTCATTGACCCGAAAAAATTCCTGCTGCTGCCCAACACCAGCGGCGCGATGAACGCCGAAGAGGCCGTGCGGCTCGCCCGGCTTGCCGCCGCCGCCGGACTGCCGAAATGGGTCAAACTCGAAATTCACCCCGACCCGCGCTATTTGTTGCCGGACCCGGTGGAAACCTTCAAAGCCGCGGAAATTCTGGTAAAGGAGGGTTTCACCGTTCTGCCTTACATCAACGCCGATCCGGTCCTAGCCAAGCGGTTGCAGGACGCCGGTTGCGCCACAGTGATGCCGCTCGGCTCGCCCATTGGTTCGAATCGTGGTGTGCAAACGCGCGATCAAATCCGCATCATCATCGAGCAGGCCACCGTGCCGGTGGTCGTGGACGCCGGACTCGGAGCGCCCAGCCACGCGGCGGAAGCCATGGAACTGGGGGCGGACGCCGCGCTCGTCAACACCGCCATTGCCGTTTCGAGCGATCCCAACCGGATGGCCATTGCCTTCAAAAACGCGGTTGAAGCCGGGCGCGCCGCTTATGAAACCGGCCTCGCCGCGCAACAGGAAACCGCCAGCGCGACCAGTCCATTAACGGCGTTTCTGGATTGACCGGCGGAAGAACTTTCTGTGACAGTCACACTGGAATTTTAGACACGCAGCGCGCCTCGCCAACCATCGGCGCGGGTGTTTTTTACATCGGGAAATTCAAAGCAGTTTCCACCAGTCAACTCTCCATCCCCGCCGCTTGCAGTCACTTGCTTTAGCAAAACAGTGTCGTGGCATTAGAGTTGCTTGGCTCACAACAGAAAATGATGATTCGTTCCATCACCGTGGCTGTTTTTGTTCCCGTCATATCTGTTGTGGCCGGACCCGCACAAGATTGGACATGCAGTTCCCAAGACTGGACGCAAAATCTGTACGCCAATGTTGACCTCGGCGGTGTGTACCAACAGGCAGACACGACCTTGTATCAGTCAACTGGTATGGCCTTGCATACGACATTTAACCTTGGCATCCGTGGAGACATGGCCCTGGGTTATAACGTCAACCAGTCGTGGGCGGTGGAATTTGAAACGGGCGTGCTTTGGAATTCCATGAATAAAGTGGGTGGCGTTTCCTTGAGTTCCATAGGTCAGAGTTTTGACACATACACCGTTCCATTTCTGGCAAAAGTTATTTACAAAGTTCCACTCAAAGGCCCATTCTATCCCTATGTGGGAATCGGCGCAGGCGGGGCCGCCACCATCGCTTCATTTGACACCGGTGGATTTACTCCAACAACTTTGGGCGATTACGATTTTGTATTCGCTTGCCAGGCGGAGACTGGTTTGGAATACAAATTAACCAAAAGCATGTCGGTTGACGTCGCCTACAAATTTTTTGCCACATCGAACCCGAGATGGTATTTCAGTGAAATCCCGGATCGCATCACGGAAGATGGGTTTTTCACCCACGCCGTCGTCTTCAGTTTTGCCTGGAACTTTTAAATCAACTGAAATCAGCCCATCCTTCCGCTCCGCCGTCTCCTGACCCCGAGCGGAATTTTTTGCCTCCCACCTGCGTTTCAATTCTTTGTTTCCTTCCCCGGCCAATACGGGTTAAAAGATGCCCGTGAACTACACCATCCTGTCGGTTAATCGCGTCCGAAAATTGCTGGCCGCCGCCGCCAAAACCCGCGTCCTCGTCGTCGGCGACATGATGCTCGACCAATTCATCTGGGGCGGCGTGTCGCGCATTTCACCCGAAGCACCGGTGCCGGTCGTGGAGTTCGAGCGCGAAAGCTTCATGCCCGGCGGCGCGGCCAACGTCGCGCGCAATCTGGCCGCGCTCAATGTGCCCGTGGAACTTTTTGGCACGGTCGGCCGGGATGAAAATGGACGGCGTTTAAGACAACTGCTCTGCGGACAGAACATCCATTGCGGCGGATTGCTCGCCAACGCCGCGCGGCACACGAGCGTCAAAACCCGCATCGTCGCGCATCAGCAGCAGGTCGTCCGCATTGACCGCGAAACGCGCGACGGCTTGGACGCGCGCCTGACCGGGCGGTTGCTGGCGGAAATTAAATCGAAACTCCCAAAGGCTGACGCCGTGATTGTCGGCGATTACGGCAAAGGCGTCGTCACCCAGCCGTTGCTGAACGAAATCAAACTGCTTTGCCGCGCGCGCGGCGTCTGGTTGAACCTCGACCCCAAGCCGGTCCACCATTTGAACCTGGCCGGTTTTTCGCTCATCACGCCCAATCGCAAGGAAGCCTTCGAACTGGCGAACTTGCCCGACGAAACGCGCCACCCGAATCCGCTCGCCGACAAAAACCTCATCCTCGCCGCGGAACGTTTGCTCAACGAACTCCGCCCGGCGGTGCTTTTGATCACGCTGGGCGAATCCGGCATGTTGCTCTGCCAGCGCGGGCAAAAGCCGGTTCATATTCCGACGGTGGCGCAGGAAGTCTTCGATGTTTCCGGCGCGGGTGACACGGTTATCGCCACCTTCACGCTGGCGATTGCCGCGGGCGCGTCACCCTTGGAAGCGGCGGTGCTGTCGAACCACGCGGCGGGCATCGTGGTCGGCAAGGTGGGCACGGCCACGGCGTCACCGGAGGAGTTGCTCAGAAGTTTTGGCCGCCGATGAATTCCGAAAAAATCACCGCTCAGATGGTTCGCGCGATGAAAGGCCGCGCCGAAAAAATCGCCGCGCTGACCGCCTACGATTTTCCCATGACGAAATTGCTCGATGAAGCGGGTATTCCGCTCATGCTGGTCGGCGATTCACTCGGCATGGTCTTGCTCGGTTATCCCGACACCACCCACGTAACGATGGCGGACATGGAGCATCACCAGCGCGCCGCCGCGCGCGCCAAACCGCGCGCGTTGCTGGGCGCGGACATGCCGTTTCGCAGTTATGAAACGCCGGCGGACGCGGTCAAAAATGCGAAACGCCTCGCTGCCGCCGGCGCGGAGTTTGTGAAAGCCGAGGGCGGACGCGGAATCATTGAACCGGTTCGGGCCATCGTGTCGGCCGGAATTCCATTTTGCGGACATTTGGGCATGTTGCCGCAGCACGTGATTGAAGAAGGCGGTTATCACATCAAAGGCAAAAAGGAATCCGAGCATGAGGCTTTGCTCGACGATGCGCAGGCGCTCGCGGATGCCGGCGCGTTTGCCATTGTCCTGGAATTGGTGACTCCACCGGTCGCGCGCGAATTGACGCAACGGCTTGCCATTCCCACCATCGGCATCGGCAGCGGCGAGGATTGCGACGGGCAGATTCTGGTCACGTCGGATTTGATTGGGATGTTCCCCTGGTTCACCCCGCGTTTTGTGAAGCCGCGGACGAATTGCGCGGCGGAAATCAAATCAGCCGTGACGGCCTGGAAAAATTCCCTCGCGAATCCTGGAACTTTTTGATGGCACCAGTGTTGCTTAAAACGAGTGAAATTGTATGGATTTGGAATCATTGATTGAATCGGCGGCGGGCAACGTCGCCAGTGACTTGCACCTGGAGGCCGGGATGCCGATGGCCGTGCGCGTGCGCGGCGCCTTGCGGGTGACGGGCGAACCCATTGCGCCGAAACTGCTGCTGGAGGCGGCGCGAAACCTCATCGGCGAAATCCAGTGGCCGGATTTCCTGGAGCGGCGTTCATTTGACCTGTCCAAAACCATCCGCGGCGTCCGCTGCCGCATTAACGTGCTGCAAACCTCGCGCGGCGTCGGCCTGGCCATTCGCCTGCTCAGTTCCTTTCAGGCCACGATTGAAAAACTCAATTTGCATCCCGACCTGAAAAAACTCGTCAAAAACACGCATGGGTTGATTCTGATCAGCGGCCCCACCGGCAGCGGCAAATCCTCGACCCTGGCGGCCTTGATCCAGGAAATCAATCTCGCCGAAACCCGGCACATCGTCACGGTGGAAAGCCCCATTGAATACACCTTTCGACCGCGCCGCGCCTACATCCGCCAGCGGGAAGTCGGGCGCGACACGCCAAGTTTCGAACAAGCCCTGCTGGACGCCTTGCGGGAGGACCCGGACGTGTTGATGGTCGGCGAATTGCGCGATCCCGAAACCATGCGTCTTACCTTGAGCGCGTCGGAAACCGGCCATCTCGTGCTGGCCACCGTGCATTCCTCCACCTGCGCCGAAGCGATCCAACGCGTGGCCTCGGCGTTTCCGGCGGAAATCCAAAGCGCCGTTTGCTCCCAACTGTCCGATTGCCTGGTCGCGGTGGTCTCGCAGCGGCTCCGCTTCCGGCAGGATTTGAACATTCCCGTCCCGGAATGTGAAATCCTGATGGCCACGCACGCCGTGAAAAACTTCATCCGCACCCGCGAATTTTTCAAAGTCATTACGGCCATTGAAACCGGCGCCGATCACGGCATGTGGACTTTTCAGCGTTATGCCAAGTGGCTGGAAACGCGGACCAATTTCTTCATCCCCGGCCAGGGCGCGGAACCGCCTGACAGCGAACCGGTTGAATCCCTCCCGGCCACCGCCGTCCTGCCGCCCGTGGCCATCGCGCCAAAAGCGGAAAAGAAAAACAAAGCTCCAGACGCGACCGACAGCCGGCGGATTGAAATCGAGCCCGTCGAAGGCGAATTCGGGAAAATCCTCAAGATCAAGAAACCGCAGTAAGCTGGACCGGACAACCAACCGGCAGGAATTTTATCTTGTATCCGCGCCCAGAAGTACGCTAGGACTTCAAGAAACCACCATGCACAGGCGTGATTTCTGCAAACTCATGGCTGCCGGCGCCGGTCTGGCCGCATCCTTTCCATTATCATTTGAACTCGGCCACGCGGCGGAAGCTCCGGCGACGGCCGATACCGGTTCGCCCACCAGTTTTCCTGTTTCCGACTGGCAGGCTGTGGTAAACGAAGGCTGGGGAACCCAACACGGCCAGGCCGGGCCCGACACCTGGGATGGCGTGCCGTTGCAATCACCCCCCAATGCGGGATTGGCGGGAGACGGACCGTTCAAGCCGGACTGGACGTCGTTGCTCGAATATGAAGCGCCGGAATGGTATCGCGACGCCAAATTCGGCATCTGGGCACATTGGAGTCCACAGTGCGTTCCCGAAGACAGCGACTGGTACGCCCGCAACATGTACATCCAAGGTCAGGGACAATACCGAAACCAGGTTCAGCACTATGGGCATCCCTCGAAATCCGGCTACAAAGACCTGTGCGCCCAATGGACGCTGTTGAACTGGGAACCGGAAGCCATGATGGAACGCTATCAGCGGGCGGGCGCCAGGCTGTTCCTGGCCTTGGCCAATCACCACGACGGCTTTGATGCCTGGAACTCAAAAAATCACGCTTGGAACGCTCAAAACATCGGCCCGCACCGGGACGTCATCGGCGGTTGGGCGGCGGCGGCCCGCAACCGCGGCCTCCGCTTTGGTGTGACCGTTCACGCGGCCCGCAACTGGTGGTGGTTTCAAGTGGCCCATCTGTGCGACAAAACCGGTCCGCTGATGGGCGTGCCTTACGACGGCCACCTGACGCTGGACGATGGTAAGGGCCAATGGTGGCAGGGCTACGACCCGCAGGAACTTTATTGCCGCAAACACGGCATCCACGAAAATCCCGACGAGGCGTACGTCCGCAACTTTTATGACCGCGTCCGCGACCTGCTGGATCAACACGATCCCGACCTGCTTTATTTCGACAACGACCTGCCGCCACTGGGCTGGGCGGGCATGAACATCGGCGCCTATTTTTACAATCACAACCTCAAGACGCGTGGCGGCAAAATGGAGGCGGTGCTGAACATCAAAGGCGTGCCGGACAAGCTGGCGAAAGCAGTCGTGGCCGATTACGAGCGCGGTGTGACCAATCACATCATGCCGTATCCCTGGCAATCGGAAACCTGCATTGGCGACTGGCATTACAACCGGAAACGATTCCTTGACCATTCCTACATGAAACCCGGCGCAGGTCATCCATTGGATGGTGGACGTCGTCAGCAAGAACGGGACCTTCATTCTCAACATCCCCGGCAAACCGGACGGAACCAACGACGCCGACGAAATCGCCATTCTCGAAGCCATCGGAGGCTGGATGCGCATCAATGGCGAGGCGATCTACGCCACCCGGCCCTGGAACGTTTTCGGGGAGGGCGCGCATGAGGCCAGGGGCGGAAGTTTTGCCGGACAGAGCACGGGCGAGCTGGACGCGCGGGACATCCGCTTCACGCGCAGCAAGCGCGGCGACGTGGTGTACGCCATCATCCTCGGCTGGCCCGACGGCGACATTGTCATCAAAAGCCTTGGCCTCGCGTCCCCGGTGCAGCCCGGCAAGGTGCAGCATGTGGAGATGTTCGGCTGCGAACATAAGCTCAAGTGGAAACAGTCGCCCCAATCACTCACCGTCCGAAAACCAAAGTCGAAGCCATGCGACTTTGCCTGCGCGCTCAAGGTTAGCATGGCTTGAGCGCCAAATCCTCTGTTTTTGCCCGTTTGCGTTAAGTACATACTCCCGTTTTTCTTTTTGGTTGGACAGCCATTGTCCAACCCCGCCTGCTACGATGCTGCAAAAAATGAAAGGTTTGATATGAACAACGAACAACTCGAACTCGGCATCAACAACAGCAAATCAGACATGAACGGGACGGGACAACCGGCCACGCGGGACCGGCGCGCCCGCGCCAACTGGTGGTTTGCCCAAATGCGGAACATCGTGGGCCGCGCCATGGATTGGCAAACCGCCGGCCAGCCGCGCCCGGAACAAATCTGGATTCCCGCCGCCCACCGCGAAGTGGAGGTGTGACGCAAATGAAGAAGGAAGAATTAAGAATGCAGAAACAAATTCAGGCGCCGCGCGCAGAAAGTTTCTTTATTCATCCTTCCGCCTTCTTCACTCCGGATACCCGGCGCGCACAAAATCACGGACCACCGCGATTTCTTCCTCGATCATCGTGTGCGGCTTGGCAAATTCGCGCCATTCCAAGTTGATGCCCGCGGCTTTGAGCAGCGGAATTTGCGGAAGGACCTGATCAATCGGCAACAAGGGATCACTGGTGCCGTGCGTCATGAGCAGCCGTTGCTGCCGGGCCACCGGCGAAAGTTCCTTCAACAATTTCTCCAGTTCACACACCCAGCCGCTGATGCCGACGACGCCGGCCAGCCAATGGGGATAGCGTAAACCGACTTCAACGGCCATGAGACAGCCCTGCGAAAAACCGCCGAAGGTGATTTGTTCCGCCGGGAACCCACGCGCGCGCAAGTCATCAAGCAACTCAAACAGCAATTTCCGGCTGCGCTGCACGCCGGGAACGAGATCGTTCAAATCAAACCACGAATAGCCGCCGTAGTATTCGTCCGGGGCGTTGACCAGCAGATAATTCAGCCACGGCAGATCCATCGCCTCCGGCAGCCAGCGGTAGCCTTCGATGCTGTCACCCAGGCCGTGCAGCATCACCATCAGCCGCCGGGAATTTTTTCCTCTGGCTGGAACCAGTTCGTTGTGGAGCATGAAATTATTTACCCGGCGCGGTGATGGCTTTCAAGCGTTTGGCCTCTTGATCGGCCCATTGAATCAATTGCCGGCGTTCGGCGTCGGTGAGCCGGGCCTGCGGATGCATCAATTTGTATTGGGCGGGCGGCATCTCATGGTAACCCAGTTCTTCGCTGATATTCTCCCACAGCCGGGCGGCGCGGCCCGGATAAGCGTGGGGCCATTCGGAAAAGTTCACGTGCCGGCGGCCATCCCGCACGTCCGACGCAATCAACCATGACACCGGCGCGACATGGCTATACCACGGCCACCGGGTCTGGTCAGAATGACAATCATAACACGCTCCTTGCAGCAGCGTGGCAATTTCCGGCGGCGGCGCGTTAGTGGCCATCAAATCATCTTCCGGCGGCGCCGACGGATTCGTGCGTGCCGGGTTGGTGAATTGCAGCAAGACAAACGCCACAACCGCTGCTCCCAGAATCCATTTCCATTTGTTTTTCATTTATTCCATCGGACAGGCAAAGGCGGAAAATGTTCGCACGCCAGAATTTGTCTTCACCTGAACAACTTCCCAACATTTGCCGCGCGCGGCCAAAACCTCCGCCCGGGTTCAACCGCGGTCAACCGGCCTCGCGACCACCTTTGCAAATGGCAAATCGTGCCAAACGTAAAATCGGGCGCCGCCCCGCCCTGCCCGCCGGCAAGTTCCGCGCCTCGCCGCACATTGTCAATCAACCACGCCGGCAAACGTGCGTGATACGGATTCCGCCGCACTTCGCCGGCGTGACACGCCAGCGCCGCCACCAGATCGCCAGCCTCCGCGGCATCCAATTCCACCAGCAAATTGGGATTCGCCATCGGCCCCCAAAATTCCGTCTCGACGACGTGGCATTGACAACCGGCGGGCAGGGTTTTCAGCGCGTCCAGAACCAGAAAATGCGTGCCAACGTGCGCGGGATGCCAGTCGTTCTCGTGCGGGACAAAAATCACGCGCGGACGCTGCTCCGCCAGAATTTGGGCAATGATGTTGACCGCCGCTTTCCATTGCGCCGGTTTTTGTTTGCGCGATTTAAGAGTGATTTGCTCCAAACCGCGTTCCTTCGGCACGATCAGACCAAAACCCAGCAACGCACAGGCATTTTGTAATTCACGCAACCGGGCCGCCCGCCGGCCCTTTTGACTGCCCAGCGTCACAGCGACGTTGATGACATTCCACCTGGCTTCGCGCAACAGCCGCAGCGCCAGCCCGCCGACGATGGATTCGTCGTCCGGATGCGGCGAAAAAATCAAAGCCTTGGGCGCGCCGGACGGAGTATTTGCCCGGCGACCAGACGGTTTTAATTTACCCAGTGGAAGATCTTTGCCGCCCTTTAGAAGCCTCGCGTGTTCCCAAACATATTTCTGGAATGGATTCACAAATTCAACTGGCGCTGATTAAACACAACCCGAACCCGGATGAACAGAAAAGATTCCCCTCTCCTGCCGCTGCGCGGCACTTTCTCCCCGCCCGGCGGGGAGAGGGTGCAATTTTTACCGAGGTTCAACCCAAGCTGCATCCGCGGTTGAACTATTTTTGTTTCGCCGACGTGCCGCCAAACAACAACCGCAAACTGTTCATCACCACCACCACCGTGCTGCCCTCGTGGCCAACCACGCCAATCGTCAGCGGAATTTTTCCGAGCATCGCGAACGTCACCAGCACCACCACCGTGCCGAGCGAAATGACCAGATTTTGCCGGATGACCCGCCGCGCCCGCTGGCTCAAGCGGAACGCGGCAAGGAAATTTTCCAGCCGGTCGTTCATCAACACCACGTCCGCCTGTTCGAGCGCGGCGTCGGCGCCGCGCGCGCCCATCGCCACGCCGATGTGCGCGGCGGCCAGGCTCGGCGCGTCGTTCACGCCGTCACCAATCATCGCCACGCGGCAGTGTGACCCGCTCAACGCGCGAATCGCCTCGACCTTCTGCTCCGGCTTCAATTCGGCGCGCACGTCATCCAGTTTCAATTGCTCGCGCAAATGTTCCGCCGTCGCCTTGCGGTCGCCGGTCAAAACCACCGTGCGCAAACCCTCGTCCCGCAATTTCTGAATTACGCCGGCGGATTGCGGGCGGATGTCGTCGCGCAAAATGACGCGGCCCAGCAAATCACCTGCTTCAATCCAGACCTCGGAAAACCCGGCTTCCGTTGCCGGGGCTTGCGCCATCGCGTCTGCGTGACGGCCTTGGGCAATCCAATCGCGCCCGCCGAGCGAACAAACGCCGCCGTTGCGGTTCGCGCGCAAACCCTGGCCGGTCACCGATTCAAAATGCTCGAACTCGATCGGCTCCAGCTTCTGCTGCTTGCCGTGGCGCGTGATGGCGCGGGCGAGCGGATGCGTTGAAAGCCGTTCGAGCGAAAACGCCAGCCGCGCGATTTCGTCTTCACGGCCTGGCGGAAAACTCTCGATTTTTTCAACGCGCAATTCGCCGGTGGTGAGCGTGCCGGTTTTGTCGAGCGCGACGACGTTGGTGTCGGCCAGTTTTTCCACCGCCGCGCCGCCGCGGAAGAGGATGCCGTGCCGCGCGCCCCACGCGATGGCCGCGAGCACCGCCGACGGAATCGAAAGCACCAGCGCGCACGGCGACGAGACCACCAGCAGCGTCATGGTGCGGTAAAACGCGCTGTGCTCTTCCACGCCGGACGTTGAACGGCGCCAGATGGAAACCGAGCCACCAGACGAAAAACATCGCGAACGAAAGGCCGATGACGAAGTAGGTGTAAATCGTGCTGAATTTGTCGGTGAATTGCTGCGCGGGGGCTTTCCTGTTGCTGCGCCTCCTTGATGAGCTTGATGATTTTTTGCAGCGCGCTTTCGGCGGCGGGCCGCGCGACCACCAATTCGACCGCGCCCCACAGATTGATGGTGCCGGCCAGCGCGGTGTCGCCGACTGTCTTTTTCACCGGCGTGGCTTCGCCGGTAAGATTCGATTCGTCGGTGGCGGTGCTGCCCTTGGCGATTTCGCCGTCCACGGGAAATTGCGCGCCGGGCTTGATCAGCAGGCGCATCCCGCGCTGGAGCTGTTCCACCTTCACTTCGCGTTCGCTGCCCTGGGCGTCAATGCACCGTGGCGACTTTCGGCGCGTCGCGAAAGAGCGAGCGGATTTCCTTTTGCGTGCGGCCCAGCGCGTAATGTTCCAGCGCGCCGGAGAGCGAAAACAGAAACAACAGCGTCGCGCCCTCCGCCCAGGCGCCGATGCAGGCCGCGCCGGCGGCCACGACAAGCATCAGAAAATGCACGTCAATCGTGCGCTTTTGCAGCCGTTCCCAAACCTCCTCCGCCGGATAAAAACCGCCCGCCAGATAGGCCGCCACAAAGCTGACAATGACCGGCGCGGGAAAACCAAACCTGCCCAGGAAAAAACCGGCCAGCCCGAATACACCGCACAAAATCGCGGCGGCCAGCTGCGTTTTCCATTCGTCCATCTCCCCGGCGTGTTCGAGAAATTCGACGTCGCGCGGAACGACTTTCGGAAACGGCATGTCGCGCCAGCGCCAGAATTTCGGCGCGGTCGGACAGGTGATGCGGGCGATGGTCGTGGTCGGGCCGTCGTTTTGGATCGTGATTTGTTTGCGTTCGCCTTCGGACAACGGCGTGTCGCACGTGAGACAATCGCCCGCGCCGCTCAATAAGGAACAGAAGCGGCCGGCATCGGCAGTTTGAGCGGCCTGAAACTGGGTCGTGATGCGCTCGGTCAGTTTGGCCACGTCGGCGCGGCCCAGCGTGGCGACGGAAATTTTCTGGCGCGCGCGGTCAATGGTCACCGCCTCCAGCGTTGGCTCCTCGGCCAGCGTGTCCACGACCGAACGCGCGAGGCAGGGGTCGGCCTCGGAGCCGGGCGCGGGGCGTTTTTCCGGCGGTGCATTCATGCCAGTTCAATGGATAGCATACCGCGTGGCGCGGCGCGATGCAAAACCCGCGCCTGCCTGGGTGGCTGAAGCCACTTCGACGCGGCGAAGGCCCGTGAGCAAACGACCCTTCGTCGCATCCTTGACCACATGATAATTTGAAACCAAATAACCATCGTCCGTGATGAAAAAGCCCGTGCCGGTGTGCCCTTTTAAACTGAATACAGAGACTGACCGTTTAGGCAACACCAAATAAATTTAGCCTTGACCAAAGAGCAACTTGGGGTCTGCAATCCAATGTGTGAATTTATTAGTTCTGCCTTTATTAAAAACAAAGGGATTTATACACAATGTTACAGTGACTTTTTGAATTGGCGATTGCGCTGCTCGCGATTCAGTTATGGTTTCTTGGGCTGTGGCGGTTCCGATGAACGCACCATTCTATCTTTCGACAATGCGGCGTTTCTCGCCTGTATCTTGACGCCTTTGCCATCCGCCACGGCATTGATGATGTCGGTGAAACTGCCCTTTAAGGGCTTGTGCATTTTTTGCGGTCTGCTCATGCGGTTTTTTGGATTAAGGTTTTGTACGGCAATGGGGCACCTTCTGTCACGCGATTTAGCACGTCGGAAAATACACCCTGCATTTCCCCGTTGCGGCGGTTGAACCGGAAAGTGAATTCGTCAACATACTTCTCCGTCAGGTTTTGGACTGCGGCAGCCCTCTGCCGCTTTTCCCCGGCACCGTCGCGTCATCCGTGTTCATCGGTGTCCATCCGTGGTTAAAGATTCAATTGCCCCCATCGTCCATCCCAAAATGGATTCAGGAAAAGAAACCGGTGCCAATGCGGCATTCGGAATGGGGAGCGCGACCGTCCCGGTCGCCGTTTGCAACGTCCCGTTGCAAACCTCTTTGCTTTCGGCGTTGAATCAAGGCCGGAGCATATCCAGCCCCTTTTCTTTTTCGATAGTGCCGGAAGGGGTTATTTCCCTGCGCATCATCCCGAAATTTTTTCAATTTGGCCTGTTCAAGCCGCGCCGGTTCTGACAGTTTAACGGGACACCTTTTGCAGAAAATGCACGGACAGGACAAGCGCATGGACAAAGCAAACACGAAGAATCAAAAACTAATTTCATGGGTCAACGAAATGGCCGGCCTCTGCCAGCCGGAGAACATCCATTGGTGCGACGGTTCGGAAGCGGAAAATCAGATGTTCTGCGACCTGATGGTCAAGAGCGGCACGTTCATCAAGCTGAACGAAAAGAAACGTCCCGGCTCGTATCTGGCGCGCTCGCATCCGAGTGACGTGGCGCGCGTGGAAGACCGCACGTTCATTTGCTCCAAGACCAAGGACGAGGCCGGGCCGACGAATAATTGGGCCGATCCCGCCGAGATGAAGCAAAAGCTCCTCGGCTTGTTCAAGGGCTGCATGAAAGGCCGGACGATGTATGTGATTCCGTTTGCCATGGGGCCGCTCGATTCGCCCATCTGCAAAATCGGCATCGAAATCTCCGATTCGCCTTACGTCGTCGTCAACATGCGCATCATGACACGCATGGGCCAGGCCGTGTTGGACAAGCTGGGCGCGAACGGCACTTTCATTCCCTGCCTGCACTCGGTGGGCGCGCCGTTGTCACCCGGACAAAAGGACGTTTCCTGGCCCTGTGAAGGCGACCCGAAAAACAAATATATCGTCCATTTTCCCGATGAGCCTTCCATCTGGTCGTACGGTTCCGGCTACGGCGGCAATGCGTTGCTCGGCAAAAAATGCCTCGCGCTGCGCATCGCCTCAACCGTGGCGAAAAAAGAAGGCTGGATGGCCGAACACATGCTCATCCTTTGCCTGACTTCGCCCCAGGGCAAAAAATATTACATCGCCGCGGCGTTTCCGAGCGCGTGCGGCAAGACCAACCTGGCGATGATGCGGCCGACGCTACCCGGCTGGAAGGTCACGACCCTGGGCGACGACATCGCGTGGATTCGCATTGGCAAAGACGGCCGGCTTTATGCCATGAATCCGGAAACCGGCTTTTTCGGCGTGGCGCCGGGCACGTCCGAGAAATCCAATCCGAACGCGCTTGACGGCCTGCGCGAAAAACACGATTTTCACGAACGTCGTGCTGACGCCGGACAATGACGTGTGGTGGGAAGACATGGGCGTGCCCGCGCCGGCCAAGGGCATTGACTGGGAGGGCAACGAATGGACGCCCGACAGCGGAAAGAAAGGCGCGCATCCGAATTCGCGTTTTACCGCGCCCGCGGCGCAATGCCCGGTCATTGACCCCGACTGGCAGAATCCCGAAGGCGTGCCGCTCTCGGCGATTTTGTTTGGCGGACGCCGGCCCCACACGATTCCGCTGGTGAACGAAGCGTTTGACTGGGAGCACGGCGTGTTCATGGGTTCGGCCTGCGGTTCGGAAACCACCGCCGCCGCGCTCGGCCAGGCCGGGGTGATGCGGCGCGATCCGTTCGCCATGCTGCCGTTCTGCGGTTACAACATGGGCGATTATTTCGCGCACTGGCTCTCCTTCGCGCAACGCACCGACCGCGCCAAGCTGCCGAAGGTTTATTTTGTAAACTGGTTTCGCAAGGACGCCAGCGGCAAATGGCTCTGGCCCGGTTATGGCGAAAACAGCCGGGTGCTCAAGTGGATTTGCGAACGGGTGGAAGGCACCGGCAAGGCGCAAAAGACGCCGATTGGAAACCTGCCCACGCCGGACGCGCTGGACCTTTCGGGCTTGAATTTGGCCGCCAAAGATCTCCAGCAATTGCTTGCGGTGGATGTGGCCGGCTGGAAAGAGGAAGCCGACGATGTGGCCGCGAACTATGCCAAGTTCGACGGCAAACTGCCGAAGGCATTAAGCGAACAGCTTGACGGCTTGCGAAAGCGGCTGGGTTAGTCGTCCCGCCGTTGTTTTCACCGCGCCGCAACAAAAAGTTTTGCTGGCTTTTGTTGCGGTGTTTGTTATTCAACCGTCCCAGACGAAACAACGAACGATTACACAACCATGAAGATTTATCTGCGCTCTTTTGTGTTTGGCCTTTTGTGCCTGAACCTCGCTGTCCATGCCCAAATGGGCCCCGGACACGGGCCGCATTTTGACAGCGCCCTGGAGAAACTGTTTGGCCACAACCAATCCTTTTCCTCGACCCTGGAGATGCAAATGAAGGCCGGGGACGACGGCAACACGATGGTCATGCCGGGCAAGATTTACTTTGATGCCGGCAAATCCCGTTTCGAGATGAACATGTCGGAAATGAAAGGCCACCAGATGCCGCCGGAAGCCGCCGCCCACATGAAAGCAATGGGCATGGACAAAATGGTCACTATCACGCTCCCCAAGGACAAAACCGCCTACCTTATCTATCCGGACATGCAGGCGTATGTGGTAACACAGGTTTCAGACACCGAAGCGGCCACCAACGATTTCAAGATGGAAACCACCGAACTGGGCAAGGAAACCGTGGACGGCCATCCGTGTGTGAAAAGCCAGGTGGTGGTGACCGACCCGGAAGGGAATCAGCATGAATCCACGGTTTGGAATGCCACGGACTTGAACAAGTTTCCCATCAAGATCGAACAAAGCGAGGAAGGCCACGAGGTCACCATGTTGTTTAAAGACATCAAGCTTTCGAAGCCTGATGCCAGCCTGTTCAATCCGCCGGCCGGATACACAAAATACGACAGCATGCCAGCGATGATGCAGGCAGAAATGATGAAGCACATGGGTGGCGGGATGATGCCCGGCGGAATGCCTGGCGGAGCCGGTCAGCCGCCCGAAAATTAGCCGGATTCAGCGGTCAACGTTTGTTGACTTTCGCCAAAACCCCGGCCGATTTGCCCGTCTCCCTGCCGCGGATCAGTGGGCTTTGCCGTTCCGGTGTCCACTCCTGCGTTCGAGACTCTTGGGATGGTCATCGAGATTTCGCGACAGATACACGTGCCGGGTTTCCTGGCCGAAGCCCGTTTTGCGCAGGAACGCCAAGGCGTCGGCGTTCTCTTCGTCGGTATCCACCAGCATGATGCGCGCTTCCCGGTCAATGAAGAGTTGCGTCAATTGGTTCAGCAATCGCCGGGCGATGCCGCACCGCTTGTAACGCGGCGCCACGCCCAGCCATTCCAGCCAGCCATAACGCCAGGCGCTGCGCGGCTTGTCCATCATGCAGCCCAGCGCGAACCCGACGACCTTTCCATCGTCCTCCGCCACCAGGCAGGTTTCTTCGTCCGAATGGAATACTTCCAGAATTTCGTGTTCATCCCAACTGCGATACAACGTCGGCAGGTCCTCAGCCGTGAAAAGTTTTTGTCCCAGTCGAAAAACTGCGGGCAAATCCTTTAACTGCATCTGTCTCAATTCAATATTGCCATTGGGAGTCTTGTTCAGCCTCCGTGTACACTTCATACTGGCTGAATTTTAGAAGCGCGCATTACCCAGCAACAGGGAAAAAGAGAAATAATGATACAAGTGCTTGATAACCAGGTGAATAATCTATTTATGGCAGTAAAGGACTGGTTCCCGCCAAAATCGGTGGCAACAGCCGCAACCTGCGCAAAAAAGGAACAAAAAGAGGATTATTACTGTTCAGCCCAGCAACGTTTTCACCCTGGCCAGCGCCTCGTCCAGTTTGCTGGCGTCCTTGCCGCCGCCGCGGGCGTTGTCCGGTTTGCCGCCGCCTTTGCCGCCGACCATCGGCGCAATTTGCTGCATGATTTTGCCGGCCTGAATTTTCCAGACAAAATCAGGCGTGACCGCCGCCACCAGCGCCACGCTTCCGGCGTGTGAACCGCCCCCCAAAACAATGACGCCCTTGAACCGCTCCTTCAACGAATCGGCAACGGACTGAAGAAAATCGCCGTCCACCGCGCCGAGGTTGTGGATGATGACGGGTATGTCGTTTACCTTCTGAATTTCCTCAAGCAAACGGCTGGCGGCGTTTGAGGCTTCACGCTGCTGCGCCGCCTGGAACTGTTTTTCCAATTCCTTTTGCTGCGCCAGCAGGGCTTCAACTTTTTTGTCCAGCTCGTGAACGGGTGAGTTCACCTTGCCCGCAAGGGATTTAATCAGCGCCACTTCGTCGGTGGCTTTGCGATAGGCTTCGAGTCCGGCAACGGCTTCAATGCGCCGGACGCCGGCGGCAATCGCGCCTTCGCCCACGATGCGGAACAAACCGATCTCGCCCGTCGCGCGCGTGTGCGTGCCGCCGCACAGTTCCATCGAATAACCGTTTAACTCCCCTGCCCCGCCGCCGATCTGAACGACGCGGACGGTGTCTCCGTATTTGTCGCCAAAGAATTGCATCACGTCCTTCCGCGATTTCACATCGGCGTAAGAAACTTCCGTCCAGCTTACGCCGGCGTTCTCCAGAATGCGTTCGTTGACGAGCTTCTCAACGTCGGCCACCTGCTGCGGCGTGAGCGGCTGTGAATTGAAATCAAAGGTCAATTTGTCGGGGCCGACGAACGAGCCTTTCTGCGAGGCGTCGCGGCTTACCACTTCGTGCAGCGCCCAGTGCAGCAAATGCGTAACGGTGTGGTGGCGCTGGATGGCGTTGCGGCGAGCGCGGTCAACAGAAAGCGTTACGATATTCCCGGGAATCGGGAGCGCGGGCGTCACGCCCGCTTCGGTCGGCGTCACGCCGCCCGAATGTTCGGCGCGGGACGCACCGAACTGCGACCGGGACGGTCGCGCTCCCCATTCTGCAATGAAATGCAGCCAGGTGTTGCCGGATTTCTGCGTGTTCGAGACGCGCCAGAGTTGGCTGCCCTGTTCGAGCTTGCCGGTGTCGCCGACCTGGCCGCCCATCTCGGCGTAGCAGGCGCTGGTGTCGAGAATCACGGCGGTCTTGTCCTTGAGCGAGACGACTTCGAGCACCTTGGCCGCCGTCTCCAGCTTTTCGTAGCCGATGAACCTCGTAGGCGTAGTGGTCTCGATTTGCGAAAGCGAAATGATTTCCTTCTTCTGCGCCGCCCGGGCACGGGCGCGCTGCTCTTCCATCAATTTTTCAAAACCTACAGTGTCCACGGTCAAACCGCGTTCCCGCGCCATTAATTCGGTAAGGTCGAGCGGGAAGCCGTAGGTGTCGTAAAGCAGAAATGCAAAATCTCCACTCAATTTTCTGGCCCCTCCGTGAGCGGAAGTAATCGGTTCAAACGCTTTCACCAAACTACCTTCAATACCATGTTCGCGAGTTTCAGACGTTGAGATTCTACCTGTGCCAGCCTCAACTGCTTTGTTGAACAAAGAAATACCCCTATCCAACGTCTTGTTAAACGCCTCCTCCTCGGTGCGGATGACTTCCTGCACGTGCTTTTTTCGGGCGCAGATTTCGGGGAAAACGTCGCCCATTGTGTCGGCGAGCACGTCCACGAGCTTGTAGAAGAACGGTTCATGAAAGCCGAGCGTGCGGCCATAGCGCACGGCACGACGCAAAATGCGGCGCAAAACATAACCGCGCCCTTCGTTCGAAGGCTGGATGCCGTCGGCAATCGCAAAACCCAGCGTGCGGATATGGTCGGCAATGACACGGAAGGCGATGTCGAGCTGGACTTGTTCCGGTGAACCCGGGGCGCTGCTTCGGGGAGCGGTGCTTTGGGGAGCGCGACCGTCCCGGTCGCCCTGCTGCGCGTCCCGCGCAGCAGCATCCGGCGTCCAGACCCAGCGATAATTCTCCGTACCCGGAACGACGCCGGAATCCCACGGATTGCGGCAGATGTAATGAAATTTCTCCTCAAGATCCGCGTCACCACGGATCATCCGGTCAAAGGATTCGTTTTCCCAGACCTGACCCTTGGTTCCTTCGGTCTTGCTGATTTCGTGAGCCGTAAAGGACTTGATGGCTTGTAAAATCTCCGTGAGCGGCCAAAAAACCGGCTGGCCATCCTTGTCCTGTTCCTTGATTTGCGGTTCAAACAGGAAATGAACATGGTCCGGCATGACGCAGGCGGCATAAAGCTGATAACGCCGCTGTTCGTGTCCGAACAAGAGGCTTTTCAAGACGATATCGCGTGCCGCCGGAGAAAGTTGCCGCCGTTCATGCGTGGAAAAGCTGACCATGTATTTTGCCCAAGGACGTTCAAAATGCGGCAGACGGCGCTTGTAATAGTTTGCTCCTTGCGCCGAAGATTCCGTTGGCGGGACGCCAACGGATGCGGGCGAGGACGCCCGCGCTCCCCCGGATACAACCGGGACGGTCGCGCTCCCCGAAACCTGCGGCAGCGTGCTGCCGTATTTTTTGCCGCTCAACTTTTCCAGCGCGTCGAAAATCGGCCGGAAAATGTCGGTTTCGTAATTCGAAATTTTCGCATGGGCGAAATCTTTGAAATTCTTTGTGCCTTGAATGATTGACGTGACGCGCTCAAAACCCATGCCGGTATCCACGTGCCGGGCCGGCAACGGCGAGAAACTGCCGTCGGAATTGGCGTTGAATTGGATGAATACCAAGTTCCAGATTTCAATGCAGCGGGCATCGCCTTTGTTTACCAAACTGCCTTTGGTGTCGCCGGCGGGCGTGAGGTCCACGTGCAACTCGGAGCATGGACCGCACGGGCCGGTTTCGCCCATCATCCAGAAATTATCCTTCTTGCCGCCATGGACGATGTGGACGGCGGGATCGAGTCCGGCGGCGCGGAATTTTTCCGCCCAACAATTCCAGGCCTCCTGGTCGCGCTCGGAAGGGTCGCCCTGGGATTTGTCGGGGTTGTAAATCGTCGCGTAGAGGCGTTCCTTCGGAAATTTCCATCTCTCCACCACCAGTTCCCAAGCCCACTCGATGGCTTCCTTTTTGAAATAATCACCGAAGCTCCAGTTGCCGAGCATCTCGAAGAACGTGTGGTGATAGGTATCGAGGCCGACGTCTTCGAGGTCGTTGTGTTTGCCGCCGGCGCGGATGCACTTTTGCGTGTCGGCGGCGCGGCCGGGTTGGTAAGGACATTGGGCCTGGCCGAGGAAAATGGGCACGAACTGGTTCATGCCGGCGTTCGTGAACAGCAAATTCGGCGAATCAGGCAGCAGACTGGAAGACGGCACGATGGTGTGCTGCTTCGACTTGAAGAAGTCGAGAAAGTCCTGCCGGATCCGGCTGCTCGGACGAATTTGAGCGGATGTCGTCATGGCAATTAATCGGACGGCCAAATTAGGCCAATCGCCGGGGCAAGGCGAGTTGGAAGTTTGCCCGGCAACGAAGGAAATTGGATGAAGGAGTGTCCCGCGGTTTATTCGCTTGAAGCTTGGCGGAAAAGGAGTTGCGTATGAAATGAATCTGAGAAGAACGCGTCGGATTTTCAGAAAACGGCAGAAATCCTGCTATCCAGAGTGGAAATGGAAGCACCGGCACATGAGGATTTTCTAATTTGTCGCGACAACAATTGATTTCTAAATGGCAAAATCAGTTTAACGGCGTCAAAAGACGTGCCGTAAAGTTTTAGACTATACCCTTGGATGAAAATTAAATTATCCAAATTTGCTTTGCGCATCAGTTTGATTTACGCGGTCATTGGAAGCGTTTGGATACTGCTTTCGGGCCGGGTGTTGTTTGACCTCGTTTCTGATCCGGGAGTCCGCGTTAAATTGGAAATCTACAAAGGCTGGGCGTTTGTGGTGGTCACGGCGTTGCTGCTCTACCTGCTGTTGCGCGGCCAATTGGGGCGATGGGAAAACGAAGCGTTGGAGCGCAAACGGGCGGAAGAGGCGCTGCACAACAACGATCGCTTTCTGAAATTGGTGATGGACCTGGTGCCGCACTTCATTTTTGTCAAAGACCGGAAAAGCCGTCACTTGCTCGTCAATCGCGCCTGCGCCGAAGCCAGCAACCGGACGCCGGAGGAAATGGTCGGCCTGTCCGATCTGGACCTGTCATCAAATCGCGCGCAGGCGGAATCGTTCATGAAGGACGATCAGGAAGTCATCGCCACCGGCCAGCCGAAGTTTGTTTCCGAAGATAAACTGACCGACGCCACGGGAAAAACGCGCGTTTTTCAAACCACCAAAATTCCTTTTCCGGCCTCCATGCTTTCCTCCACCGCGGCGGGAAACGGCGAACCCGCCATCCTGGGCGTGGCGGTGGACATCACGGCGCGCAAGGAGGCCGAGGACGCGTTACACCAGAAGGAGGCCCAGTTGGTGGAAGCCTTGCAGGTTGCGAGCCAGTTCCAATTCTCCATTGATCAGGCTTCGGACGCCATATTCTGGATGACCCGTGACGCGGGCCTGACCTATGTCAATGAGCAGGCGTGCCGTTCACTCGGTTATACGCGCGAAGAATTGATGCGACTGCATTTATGGGATTTTGACCCGGTTTTTCCAAAGGAACGGTGGGACGCGGATTGGAAACAATTCCAGCAGGACAAACAAGGTGGCACGCAACAAATGGAAACCTTTCACCGCCGCAAGGATGGCAGTGTTTTCCCCGTCAGCATTTCATCGAAGCACCTCTGGTTTGGCGACACAGAACTGCACGTGGCGGGGGCGCGGGACATCTCCGAACACCGGCAGGCGGAAGAAAAACTGTTGTACGAACAGGAATTGTTCCTGTCCCTGCTGGAAACCACGCCGGACAACGTCTATTTTAAGGACCGCGAGTCCCGCATCGTACGGGTCAGCCGGTCGAAAATGCAGGGCACCCTGCAAACCGCCCGCGACCATTATCGCGCGACGCACCCGGAGGCCGCCCCGGACCAGTGGCCGCCTCACCTGGCCGGTCCCGAACCGTTTGGCAAATGGCTGATCGGCAAGACGGATTTCGACACCTATCCGGAGGCACACGCCCGCGCCGCCTACGAGGACGAACAGGAAATCATCCGCACGGGCCGGCCCCTGGCGGCCAAACTCGAAAAGGCAACCCTGCCGGATGGCAAGATCGTTTGGTGGCTCACGACCAAAATGCCCTGGCGCGACAAGGATGGAAATATCATTGGTACCTACGGCGTTTCCGCAAACGTGACGGAGTTCAAAGAAGTGGAAGCGGCGCTGAACCAGGAGCGCCTGCTCTTGCGCACCCTGATTGATTTGCTGCCTGAAATATTTTACATCAAAGACCTGAACAGCCGTTTCCTGGTTGCC
Source organism: uncultured Verrucomicrobiae bacterium (assembly GCA_963786375.1). GTDB lineage: Bacteria > Verrucomicrobiota > Verrucomicrobiia > Limisphaerales > UBA11358 > UBA11358. Next base: position 158,705 of record CAWAYP010000005.1, on the reverse strand, counting down.
AATCAAACCATGTCGAAACACTTTGGCAAAAACAATCCCGCTGAAGTTCTCGGCCGGTCAGACGCGGACTTTTTCCCACCGGCAATGGCGGCCGGATTCCGTGCCGAGGAAGATAAGGTTTTGGCCGGCGAGTCCCTCATTGATCATGAACAGCATGTTAATTTTCCGGATGGCCGGAAGTGCACGCTATTGACAACCAAGGTGCCGTTCCGCGACGGCGATGGAAAAATCTGCGGTTTGGTGGGCATCGGGCGCGACATCACCGATCGCAAACGGGCGGAGGAGGAATTGCGTCATGTCAACCGGTCGCTTCAGACACTCAGCAAATGCAACGAGACACTCGTGCGGGCGGCAGACGAGGCCAGTCTGTTGACGCAGATTTGCCAAATCGTCACGAACATTGGCGGATACAGTCTGGCCTGGGTGGGTTATGCGGAACCAGACGAGGCCAAGTCCGTGCGCACCGCCGCGTGGGGTGGATCTGAGCCCGGCTATCTGGAAAAACTGCGAGTCACCTGGATGGACACGGAACCCGGGCGCGGCCCGGCAGGCATCGCCATCCGCACCGGCCAGCCGGCCATTTTCTCAAATCTCGCCGAGCACCCGAACTTTGGCCCGTGGCGGAAAGAGGCGTTGCGTCGCGGTTTCACCGCTTGCATCGGTTTGCCGCTCAAGACGGACGACAAAGCGTTCGGTGTCCTTTGTGTTTACTCATCCCAGCCCGATGCTTTCAACGCCACGGAAACGGAGTTGTTGACCGAACTGGCCAATGATCTGGCTTTCGGTATTGTCACTTTGCGTTACCGGGCCGAACGCAAACAACTGGAGGAACAACTCCGCCAGTCGCAAAAAATGGATGCCATCGGCCAGCTCGCCAGCGGGGTGGCGCATGACTTCAACAACATGCTCACCGTCATTCAAGGCAACGCTTCCCTGCTGTCGAACCCGCAACTGGGCGCTGGTGAACGAATGGAGGCAGCGCAGCAAATTGTCCGCGCCGCCGAGCGCGCCGCCAGCCTGACCCGGCAGTTGCTCCTGTTCAGCCGCAAACAAGTCATCGAGGCCGTCCCGCTCAATGTGAATGAAGTGGTTGGCAACATGACCAAAATGCTGCAACGCATCCTGGGCGAAGACGTTTCCTTGAACGCCAATTACGGCCCCAACCTGCCGGTCATTTTCGCGGACCCGGGCATGATTGAACAAGTTCTCCTGAACCTGGCGGTTAATTCCCGCGACGCCATGCCCAATGGCGGACGGCTGACCATTACGACCAGCGCGGAAACATTGGACAAACAACAGGCGGAGAAAAACGTCGGCGCCTCCCCCGGAGTATATGCCTGTCTGAACGTCACCGACAACGGTAGCGGGATTGCCCCGGAAAATCTGCCGCACATCTTTGAACCGTTTTTCACCACCAAGGAGGTTGGCAAAGGCACCGGCTTGGGGCTGGCCACCGTTTATGGCATCGTCCAACAACACCACGGCTGGATTGCTGTCAACAGCCAGATGGGCCAGGGAACCTCTTTTCGCATTTACCTGCCGGCAACAAAAGACGCGCTCCCGAAATCGCCGGCGGCCGCCGCCGTATCGAAACTGCCCGGTGGCAATGAAACCATTTTGCTGGTTGAAGATGAAGCGCCGGTCCGGCTGCTGGCCGGCAATCTGCTCCGGCGTTGCGGTTACACGATCTTGGTGGCGGAATCCGGCGTGGTTGCGCTCGCCATGTGGAAGGAGCACCGCGAGAAAATCCACCTCTTGCTGACGGACATGGTCATGCCCGACGGCATCTCAGGGCGTGAACTGGCTGAAAAACTGAAATCCGACCGGCCGGAGCTTAAAGTAATTTACACCAGCGGCTACAGCGCCGACATCATTGGCCGGGAGCCTAAATGGATTGAAGGCAGCAACTTTTTACAGAAACCCTACCATCCGCTCAAACTGGCGCAAATCGTCCGGAATTGTCTGGACCGGAAACCAGCGCCAGAGTAACTCACTCCCACGACCGAAGCAGCCTTGCTTTGCCAGCAAAAGCTTCAAGTATCCGGCTGCGACTTGCCGGTGCGAAATTCCAGTCTTTTGGATCATGATGGCCAAAGCGGACTTTTTCAAAATATTTACCGGAATTTTTCTTGAGAAAATTGCGGAGTGAAGCGATATTGGAGCCGTCAGAACACGAATTGATCTTTGATTGACAACCTGATTTACCCTGCCCTGTTCGTGATTAGGCATCTAATCCTTGAACCGTAATAATACGATCCCGGGACCCAAGCCGGGGCTGTGGCCGACATGCCTTCACTGGAAGTCGAAAGCAGTCCAGCCCGTCCCACATGTTGTAAAACATGTTCAGGGGAACAGTTGCCCACGGCAAGGGCGGGGTTTTATTTTAATGAAGCAGGATGAATGCAGAAAGAATTGAGAACCCGCCCATGGGCGGGTTTTTTGTTTTGGGCAAATCTTTTCGATGGTAATTTGAATCCATGCCGCGCGACGATCTGTTTTCCGCTCCGGGTGAAAATCAGCCGGAAGAAAAATCCGCGCCCGCCGCCGAAACAATTTCCCGCAACCAGCCGCTTGCCGCGCGGATGCGCCCGCGCACACTTGATGAATTCGCCGGGCAATCGCACATTCTGTCGCCGGGCCAGTTGCTCCGGCGCGCCATCGAGGCCGACCGGATCCAATCGCTGATTTTTTTCGGACCGCCGGGCACCGGCAAAACTTCACTGGCGCAAATCATCGCCCGCCAGACGAAAAGCAAATTCGATCGCCTTAGCGGCGTGGAATCCAATGTGGCCGACATGCGCCGGGTCTTGTCCGCCGCCGCCAACCGCCTCGAAAACACCGGCCGGCCGACCATCCTGTTCATTGACGAAATCCACCGCTTTAACAAGGCCCAGCAGGACGTGCTGCTGCCGGATGTCGAAAGCGGGGTCGTGAAACTGATCGGCGCGACGACGCACAATCCGTTTTTCTTCGTCAACTCGCCCCTGGTCTCGCGTTCACAAATTTTCGAACTGCGTCCGCTGGCCGAGGAGGAACTGTTCTCCCTTTTGCAGCGCGCGCTGGCCGATGCCGAACGCGGCCTCGGTTACCTGAAAATCCAGGCCGACGAAAGCGCCTTGCGGCACCTGGCCAAAATCGCCGACGGCGACGCGCGCAAGGCGCTGAACGCGCTGGAAATCGCCGCGCTCACGACCGCGCCGGACCCAAAGGGTGTCGTTCATATTAATCTCGCCGCCGCCGAACAAAGCATCCAGAGAAAAGCCGTGGTGTACGATGACGAGGACGCGCATTACGACACGATTTCCGCGTTCATCAAATCCATGCGCGGCAGCGACCCGGACGCCGCGCTTTACTGGCTGGCCAAGATGATTCACGCCGGCGAGGACCCGCGTTTCATCGCGCGGCGCATCGTGATTTGCGCCGCGGAAGACGTGGGACTGGCCGACCCGATGGCATTGGTGCTGGCCAACGCGGCGTTGTCGGCATCGGAATTTGTCGGCTGGCCGGAGGCGCGCATTCCGCTGGCCGAGGCGACGGTCTATGTCGCCACCGCCAACAAAAGCAACAGCGCGTATCTGGCGATTGACGCCGCGCTGGCGGACGTGAAATCGGGCCGCACGCTGCCGGTGCCGGAGCATTTGCGCGACACGCATTACCCGGGCGCGGAACGGCTGGGCCATGGCCAGGGTTATGAATATGCGCACGATCACCCGGGCCATTTCGTCGCGCAGGATTATCTTGGCGTGGACAAAATTTATTACGAGCCTACCGAACAGGGAATGGAAAAGAAAATCAAGGAGCGGGTTGAGCGGTGGCGCGAGCAACTCGTCCAGGCCAAAAAACAAAAAAAGACCACGGATGGACACGGTCTGTAAACCCGATTCAGAACACTCATAAAATAGCAAAAAGCATTGTAAATTAAAGTTAAATTCGTCACTACTCGCCAGAATTTTTCACTACTTTTCATCCCTTTCACTGACAGTTTCACTGACAGTCAGGCTGCAATCCGGTCGGCGGCGAAGTAGCTGCCGTAACGCTTGCGCGGGTCGTAGTCCGCCCGTTCGTCGGCAATCGTGCCGCACGGATGCTGCCACGCTTGGCGGGTGTTGTTCCAATGGAAGCCAAGCTCTGACAAAACACTGGTGACGGTGGCGGGCTGCTTCCCGTCAAACTGAACCCAAACCCACTTGCCCACTACCTCGGCAATCTCAAAGAAGCTCGGCGTCTTGCTGCGGAGCAACGCCAGCAAGTTTTCCGTTTTCAAAGCGCGATTCGCGCGGCGCAATGCCAAGTCAATCTTCGGCAACTGTTTTGTGTTAAGCTGTTCGGGTCGGCTCTTGAGTCCCGATTTTTGATTTTGTGATTTAGTTTTCATGGTCTTTTTTTTGTGTTCTGCTGTTCGGTTTCGGTCTGTCGCCCTTCACGACAAAAAGGCCGAGAAGCAGGGCGGCCAGTGGAGGTTGCCTTCAGGAGGAACCACGCCCGGCCCCCTGTGAAGCGGCCTAGTGAGGGCGACAGAGCTAAACAAGCAGAAGTGAGCGCAGCGGGAAAAGACCTGAAAACGGCAAGGATTTCTTCAAACCATATCCGCGTCAGCGGGCGAGACTGGCGGGACTGATTGCGAACGCATCAGGCGTGACAGGAGAGTATCATCCCGCCTGTCTCCACAATTCAGGACGTGGAATGCAGCGGAATGAAAGCGCGAGCCAGCGGAGCGGATCGTTGGCGGCGCTGCAATGTAGCGGAGTGAAAACGGCAGGAATTGGCGGAGTCAGGCTACCTCCCTGGTGGCAGTCTGCGACTTTGCCAGCGCAGGCAGCCGGAGCAGCAAAGGTCGCAGTCTGACACCGGAATGGCTATAAACCGTATCTCAGCAGCCGCTTCATTCGGCTCAACGCGACAACGGTTCGGCGGGGCAAAGCGTTGGCAAGTTTTCCCGTTCCGGGAGCAACGTGGCTCGGCATACTGCCGCGCATAAATTCTTGGCCGTGGAGAGCCAGCAACAAGGCACGGACGTAGAATGTTGTCGCCATGCACTGCACATACTGGTCGGGTTCTTGTCCCTCGGCAGGGGAGAATTCAGGTGGAAACCACGGGTAAGTTGCGTTCATTCCGGCATCAAAGCAGCGGGAGTGATTTTGCACGGCGGGCGTGATGCTCAATTCAACGGTCGGGCGCGTGGGGGCATCTGAAGGCGGGCGGCTGCGATGAAAAATTGTGCTGTTTTCAAACAGCCCCCATGTGCCCGGTTCATTCTCCACATGAACCGTGCCGCTGCCGTCTTTCAAGCGAAATTCCGTAGAACCAAGCGTAAGCGAAGTGCGCCACGGGTAGATTTGCAGTTTTTTGATGCCGGTCGGCCATTCGTCCAGATGCCAGTGGTCGGGGCCGTTCTTGGTGGCCCCCTTCAAGGAAAAGAGCCGCACAAGGATAATGCGGAACGGATGCCCCAAAGCGGCCTCAAGTTCCGGTGCCGCTGATTCAACCCACTTGGTAAGGGCGCGGAGCAAATTCGCGCTCGGTTTGCGTATGTCATTCGTCCGATTGCGTTCCTCACCATAACCGGCGTTATGGTTGGGGTCAAAAGCGTAGCCGGGGAGCACGTCGTCAACGTCGTAATTCTGAACGGGAATGTCGTGATAAAGGCGTTCAATTTCGGCACAAGTTTTGGCATCCATTCGGCCAAAGACGACGCCTTTCTTGGCAAGTTCCGTTTGGGGCGCTTGGTTGTGTTGGGTAAAGATGGTGGCGGAAAACCCGTCCCAAGCCAGCCTTGAAAACGTGCGTCGCGCATTATACCAAGCCCAAAAGAAAGGATCGTCAACGTGGCGGCTGGGCTTATCTTGGGCAAGGAGCGCGTCAATGAGCTTAACATCCTTGCGGGTATAGTGATACATTTCGTAACCTACCAGCTTCACCTCGCGCACGATATTGCGGGCAAGGGCGGAAAGGCTGGCAAATTCATTCAGTGAGTTGGGGGCAAGCATGGTCGGTGACTCTCCTTGTTAAGATTTTTTGCTATCATTTTAATTTCCCCCGGTAAAGGAAAAGGCGGCTGAATCAGGTTATTCAGCCGCCAGATTTCAGACGTGTGGAATTATTCGGCTTTTTCAGAAGCAACCCGTAGGGCGATGCGTCCGTTAATGGGCATCGTTTCAAGCTGGATATTGAATCCGTTGCTGTCGGCGTGCTGCCATGCGCTGCCGATGCGCGTCCAGAATCCTTTGCCGCCTTCGCGGTTGCGGACATGGTAAGCAATGTGCGTCGGTGTTTTGGAAGCGGGCTGGTTGTTAGTGGTATCAGTCATGGAAAGTCTCCTTTTTAAGTTTTCGGGCTGCGCCAATCGCGGCCTGATGGCACAAAAATGAAGTCCCTTTCAGCCGGGGCGAAGCGAACCGGGCAAATCTGAAAATTGGGGGGAACCTTCAGGGGGAACCGATTTTCTGATTGCGCGGACGGGCAGGGACTTCAACGTGCCAATCAGAAGGCCGTGTGGCGAAGACTGAAAATCAATTTAAGGAGGCCGTTAAATTGATAACAACCAACAGTCATAGGCGATTTTCACTTTTAAGAAGCCTCTATGATTTCGATCTCGGCCCCGGTGAGGGTGTAAAGCTCATACACAAGTGTGTCAATCTGGCGATCCAGCGCGGCGCATTTGTTTTTGTAGAAATCCTTATCCTTGTCGCTCTGCGCGCTGGCAAGCTGTCGTTTGGCTGCCAGCATTTGCTCTACAAGCGAAACCATTTTATCGTGCCTCGTCTTGTCAGCAGGTTTTTTCAAATCCAACATCACGATAGGGAAATTTGACAATTGTTCTTTAGTGAACCACGGATAAAGCGTGTCGTAAATCCCATGTTTGTTTTTGATATACCAGCCGCCAATGCTTGAAGAAAGAATTCCAAGGAAAAAGTGCAGGTCTGCTACATCTTCCTTTAGCCGAATTGCAACATACACTGACTGGTCAAGAATGACGTCGTCTTTGATAAAAGTGCAAACCAGTTTCGGGGCAATGATTTTTCGTATAGCCAGCTTCGGATTAAAAAAGAATTCTGGCGTGCGCGCTTCAGCAAGCCAATCTCCGTATGAAATATAAGTTCCATCCCAGTGATAATTATATCGCTCCAGATGCTTGCCTTTTATCTCCGGGAAATAAGTTTTGTCCAACTTGTCCGTGGCATGGTATGATTTCTCATCTTTGTCGCGTTTCGTCTGCGTTCCATTTGAGAATTTACTTTTACCATATCCGTCAGTTCGATATGCGTGAACCCCTCGGTTTAATTTGCAAAATTTACCCAAAGGCGCAGTGTGCGCTTCGATTTTTGCTATAACTGCGGCGTTGTGGTTTGAAAAACGGACATCAATAAAACCTAACTTACTGCAATCTTCGACTGTCAGTGAATTTAGCTTTTTCAACTCTGAAGGCGCGTCAAACTGAAATACGGGAAACATTTTGTCAGGCTTGTCTCGGCGAACAAAAATAATTGAGTTTTCAATTGTGGCCTCAGCAAAAGGTGGATAATCAAAAACGGTTACATTCAAAATTGCCGTCTTGGAAAAAAGAAATCCGCGTAACTTGGTGAAATACTTTCCCTTTATCCAAGAGTCAGAAACAATCATCCCAAAAACTCCCCGCTGCTTGAGCAGCTTGATTGCCCTTTCGATAAAATAAACGTAAAAATCCGTCTGGTATTCAGAAGTTTCAAACCTTTCTTGAAAATACTCCTTGCGCGCTTGTCCTGCGCTGTAAAGGTAAGGCGGATTGCCGACAATTGCATCAAACCCGCCGCGCTTCATTATTTCGGAAAACCGATCCTCAAAATCCATCGGATTTAATTTACGTTCCTCGACCGGCTCGAAAAGTTCGCCGCTCAAAACATCCATGCCAATAAGCGAATTGCCGGACACGATATTTTTATTCAGCGATCGGTAATAAGGCTTGCTGCTCAAAATCCAAAATGTATTGCCGCGTTGAACCGGGCGTTTCGTCCTGCAACAATTTCAGGTAAAGCGACAACTGCGCGACTTCCACGGCCTGATTGTCTATGTCCACGCCGAAAATGTTGTTCACCAAAATTTCCCGCTTCTTTTGCAGGGACAGGTGCAAGCCGTCTTCGCGCGGCATCACGTCGCCCTTTCTTGGCCTTGCCGGGATTCTCGTTGTAAAATTTCGTGTGGTAGCGAATCAGCAAATCATAAACGCTCAGTAAAAATGAACCGCTGCCGCACGCGATGTCGGCAAATTTCATTTCGGCAATCTGCGTGGGTGTCTTGCCTTCAATGAGTTTGCCAACGGTGTTTTCCACGATGTAGCGGACGATGTATTCCGGCGTGTAATAAACGCCACCGGCCTTGCGGACTTCCGGCTTTTCCTCGACGCGGGCGCGCTTGTCCGTTGCCACGATCACCTTGCCGAGAAACCGTTCGTAAATGCTGCCAAGAATGTGAATCGGTATGGCGTTGAAATCGTAAGGCGGAATTGATGTGGCAAAGGGCTTCGCAAATTTCGCCGAATTGATCGTCATCAACTTTGAATGCTGGCGAGTCGAGAATATCATTTTTCTTGAAGACGATGCCGTTGTAAATGCCGTCCAGCCGCCGTGACGCGGCAATAAAATCGCCCCATGCGCTGCCGCGTTCGCCAAACTCTGGCAACGAGGTATTGCGGTTCAATCAGCTTATCTTCCAAAAAGCGGATGAAAACGAGCCGGTCTAAAGTGCGTTGTGTGACTTCGGTAAGGGTTTCGCCGTCGAGCTTGGGATTACTGTTTTTGAAAATGTGCGCGAGCTTGTCGCGGTGCGCGTCCAGTTCTTCTAAAAACGCATCGTCAATGGATTGATAGCCGCCCTTGAAAAGTCCGCGCTGCACCGCACCGCGTTTCTTTGGCAACGTCTCAGCGTATTTTTCCAGCGAGCCACCTGCGACGGCTTCACGCGAAAACAGCCAGTAAATTTCCGCGAATTTTTCTTTATCCGCGAATTGGCTGTAATGAAATTTTTTGAGGTTGCGTTGTAACGCGGTTTCCAAGTCCGGTTTGAATCGGCAGTCCACAATTTCAAATTGCTCAAAATCAAACAGGGCGGCAATCGGCGTCTGGCTGTTCCACCCGTAACGGATTGTCTGAAAATAATTGTCTGTCGTGGCGATGTCGCCAAACGGTTTTTTAGCTTCAATGTAGAATTTTACGTCGCGGAAATTCGGCGCGATGTAAAAGGCGTAATCGGCGCGGCGTTGCGAGATGCCGTGATCCTTGCGTTCGACTTTGACTTCCTGTTCATAGGGATTTTTCTGCGTGTCGTGGTTCACGTCCCAGCCGAATGCGACCAAAAACTTGTCAATGAAGTCTCGACGCGCTTCGGCTTCCTGATAGGCAGACGAGAGATAGAATTTGTCGTTGGCCTTGAAGTCTGCGGCCAATTGCTTCACCCGCAAGAAGGCTTCGTCAAACGTGGTGAGCATAATCATCCATTTGTGTTTCCAAGAAACAGTTTTAACGGATTGTCCAAAATGGGCAACGGAAAACCACCGGACAGCCGTTACGCTCGACCTTCTGGCGTCTCCGGTGCGAGATTGTCCGGCGCGGGTTTGCGCTGCTTGGCGCGGCGCAATTCAACTTGTTTGTGGATGTCCGGCGCAAGCCCGGTCGGGATGCCCGCCGTTTCCTCAATGGTCTGCTGGCGTTCTTCTGCTGCCTGCCCGCCTTCAAAATGTTTGACGACTTCGGCCTGCACTTCGGCGGCAAAGAGGCCGTCGAGCGTGTCGAGGTCGTGGTTCAGTTGCTTCTCGTAAAGGTCTTGCTCAAAGACGTAGAGAAAAAACGAGGAGAACATGATCCAGATGCCAAGTCCGTGCGACAAAAGCAGGCCAATGATGAGACCAGCGATAAGAACGACGGCGGGGTCAACGAAGCGATTGACGCGCCGGTGCGATTTCATAAACGGCGGCCATGGCAAAGTTTCGAGATACGAAATGCCGGGGCTGAACGTGTGCCAGCGTTCGCCGTTGCACAATTCTTTCCACCGCTGCCAGCGTTGCCAGAGGCCAAGCCCTAGCATTGCCAGAGCGTAGGCCACCATGAGGACGGCGAACGGCTCGGCGACTTGGTGCGCCACGGCTGTCACGGTGAGCATGATGATTGTCAGCGTGACAAGCCAAGTTGGTTTCATCATACGAAAACCGAGTTTGCGCCGGATGAACACCATGACGGTGATTGCGGGAAACAGCGACAGCGTGCGGATGACATTGATTCTGTCCCACCATGTCATGTCTTCAAACTTCTGATTGGGGTCGGGCATAATTTATTTTTGGTTGAATGTGATCATTTTATACGGGAGCAGTTCTTCCTTGCCGGGTGCGCCTGTCGGAAAGCGGTGGCCGCCGTTATAGACAATGGACTCGACTTGGAAATTGTGGTTTGCGCCGCCGCGCTTCAACGTCGTGAAACGGGACGGCTCGACAAAATACCGCCGTTGCTCGCTTCGGCTGACGCCGGATGATGAACTTTGATTTTCTGTCCCGCTTCTTCCGACGTTCGTGCTGGTGATGTCAATGTAGCGTTCGCCCAAAAGTTTTGCCGCCCATTCGTTCGTCTCTCCGCTGTTCTGGCAGAAAAACTTGGCCTGCAAGTTTCCGAGCAGGGAGTCAACGGCGTCACTGTTTCCCAAAACGCGGCGGTAGCTCTCGCGGTTTTGGGTGAGGTAAACGGTGCATCCGCCGGCTGAACGGGCGACGGCCTGAAACTCGGCGTCAAAATCGGTGACGAAATTATGGGCTTCGTCTGCCCATAAAAAAACCGGACGCAAATATATGTCCGGTGTCGTGGGCGGCGTCCGTCTCAAGACGGCGACTTGGAAGCAGTATTTCCAAGCAAGGCTGGCAACCTTTCCCGCCAGCCGGAAATCCTGCACGGGAAGATCCACGATGATAATCTTCCCGTTGAAAGCGTCCTCCGGTTTGATGTTCGTGTCCGTGGAAAACAGCTTCCGTAAGGGCCGCGTAATGAGCGGACGAACCAGCATCGAAAACGACAGGGTGATGATGCTGCGGGTTTTCTCGGACAGGACGGGGAACTCCTGCAACCAGTATTGCTTGCATTCCTCGAAATCGGAGCGGACATCGTCGGACGCTTTGGCCGTGGCCTTTTCCGCCTCGACCAAAGTTTGGGCGCACACGCTGGATTCCTGCCACCCGGCGTCGGCAAGCTGGGCAAGGTTTTGGGGCGCGGAATTGACAATGGAGCGCATGAGCGGCAGGGACACTTGGAGTCCGGCAAAGACCGGCAGGTCCACCAAGTTGGTGTTCATGTGGTGCAGGGCGTCCTCCCAAAACTTGTTCGCCCCGCCCCCGGTTTCGTCCTTGCCAGCGGAGCGGGCGAGCGCCCCGGCAATTTCATCAAGGATGGCGACAATGTTAATGGTCAACCCGCCGCTGGCGTCCGGCCTGCGGGCCTCCCATTCGAGGAAATTGAACCGCCATTTGCCGGTCGAATCCACGATGACAAGGTCATCGGTGCGGCCACAGTCGGCAGCCCATTGCTGCCACTGGCGGCGTTCCTCTTTTTTGGCGCAAAGCACCAAGCCGCCAAAGTCGCCCGCAAGATAGCCGTAGGCAAGGTGCTTGGCCGGGCCACTGGTTTTGCCACTGCCGGTTGCACCGAAGACGCACACGCCGGTCAGTGCGTCGGCAAGGCGAAAGCCTTGCCCGTTCCCCCAATCCCGCAACACCGTTTCGGGGTGGAAGTCTGGCAGGTCGTCCGGGGCATTTGGAGGCATTTGAAATTTTGCTTGCAAGGGGCCGAATTTGGCAAGGCAAAAGCAAAATCGGGCGGGCGCGTCCATTGGGCCGCGCAACCGGCGGTCGGCCTCTGGCGGGGTTGTTTAGGCCGGTGCCGGGGTATCGGGGGTGACAACTCCCGATTGCCAGTCCAGAGCGGCAAGGCTCTGGCGGCATCCAACCGGCGCACGGTTGGGCAGGGATTCGCAAGGGCGGCACGCCTTTCGCGTCGGGGTATTCAGGGGTGGAAACCCCTGCCGGGCGGACGCGCCCGGATTGAAGCAGGGATTCTAAGGGACGGCTTTGGAGTCCCTTCAGCGCGGAACATCGCTTGCGATGTATAACCGCGCTGTTCGTCCCAATTTCGCTCCGGCCCCTGGCGTGGCCGTCGCGGGTGCAACACGCTCGCTTCAAGCCTTGCTTGCTGCTCGCGGACGGCGTTGGACAACGCTCTGAAAGTGGCTGTGAGAGCCAATCTCCGCGAGACTTTACCTGCGTTTTTTGCTATACTGTTCGTAATGGGAGGCAGTCGGCGACTGGTAGGCAGAATGGCGATATACCGTTGCGAAGCAAAGATTATCAGTCGTGGAAAAGGACACTCCGCTGTCGCCGCTGCCGCCTATCGGACGGGAACCAAAATTCGAGACGAACGGGCGGGCAAAACTCACGACTATTCCAGCCGCACCAAAGGCGTCGTCGAGTCGGTCATTTTAACGCCGGACAATTCGCCCGGATGGACGGCCAAAACCGCGACTCTTTGGAACGCGGTTGAACAGGGAGAAAAGCGCAAGGATGCTCAACTTTCGCGCGAGTTTATTCTGGCCGTTCCGAGAGAGCTTTCCGCCAAGGAGCAATTCGAGCTGGCCGTGGAATGGGCGCAAGCCGAGTTGGTCAGCAAGGGCATGATCGCCGAGGTGTCGCTGCACAATCCCAAGGGCGGGAAAAATCCCCACGTCCACATCCTCGCCACCCTGCGGACGTTGGACGGCGACAAATTCAGCGCCAAGAAACCGCGTGAGTGGAACGAAAAGGAGCAGTTGCTTGACTGGCGCGAATCATGGTGCAAGGCGGAAAATGCCGCCTTGGAAAAGGCCGGTCGCCCGGAGCGGGTGGATCACCGCTCGCTCAAAGACCGGGGCATTGACCGCCTCCCGGAGCCGAAAATCGGCAAGGAGGCGATGGGCATGAAGGAGCGGGGCGTCGTTGACGACCCGGAGCGGTTCAAGCTCTGGCGGTTCGTCAAGTCCCTGAACTTCGTCCGTCCCTGGCTCAAGGCCATTGAGCAGACCGGGGAAGTCCGGCAGCACGGCCTGGGCAAGACGTGGTGGGAAAGGTCGCTGGTCATGGTAGCGGACGCCGGAAAAGCGATGGGCGAGGCGGTGAAAGAATCGGTCTTGGACGTGTGGGACAGAATGTTGAGCACACGGCCACCGGCCCCGCCGGACGTGCTGCCGCCCGCGCCTGAGCGCGATCTGGATTTGGAGCGATGATTTATGGCTGACGATCTTCTGGCTCCCTATCGCAAGACTTCACCAAATCCCGTCGGCAAGGCCGTTCCGACCGGGACGAATGAATACGTCGCCTTTGGCGTCCGGGACAAGGTTCACCGGCTGCGAATTCGCAGCCTCACCGCGCCGGTAAATTCACCCGGCTACAACATCCTGCTCAACGTCGTTTATGACGGCGAGCAGGGGACAAACTTCATGCTGGTTTATACCGTGCTCATGGTTCTTGTCCGGGGAAAGAACCTCCAAAAATTGATCTTCGCCATTGAGAACGGGCACGCTGATTACATCCAGCAATTTGATCCGGCCCGGTGGCAGAAACCAGCGGAGGCGGACGCGGCGATTATTGATTCCATCGAAGTGCGGGCAACCGATTCGGGGGAGACGGAGCATTAAGTTTTTTGGGTTTAATTTCTTCAGGGGGATGGTTTATGGAAACATCAATTACGGAAACAAAAATGGGCGCGCCGAGGGGCGCAACCGGCTATCTTCGCCTGCCCAAAATCTTGGAACTAATCCCGGTGGGAAAGTCAACGTGGTGGGCGGGCGTCAAATCAGGCCGCTACCCCAAGCCGGTGAAACTTTCACCCAACTGCACCGCGTGGAGAGCCGAGGACATTTACGAATTGATGCTGCAAATTTCCAAAGCAACGCCGGGGGAAAAGGCGGTTGCATGGAAAGTTTGATTGTGGCATGGTGCGAAAATAATGGGAGCCTGAATCCACGGCGAAGCTCTTTTTCAGGCGGGGGTAACAATGGGGGTAACTGGCATGTCACAATTTCAAATCTTCCTGGAATACTGCGGGGTTCAAGGCGCAATTTGATTGTCCTCAGCTCCACCAGCCTCGCCGTCCAGCCGGGACCATGCCGGTCTTGAAATGCCAGCATTTGAGCCAAATTTTACGCATTTTGCCGTCCAGTCCGATCTCGTCGAATCGGTTGACATCCGGGTATCAAGTGGGGTAACAATGGGGGTAGGTCAATCCTTCTCATTCGGAGTTACCCCCAATGCCCCTTTCGGCCACGGCCATTGAAAAGGCCAAGCCCCATGAAAAGCCCGTAAAATTGTTTGATGGCGGGGGGCTGTTTTTGCTGATCCAGCCCTCCGGTCGGAAATGGTGGCGTTTCAAATATCGCTTTCAAGGCAAGGAGAAGCTGCTGTCCCTTGGGGTCTATCCCCACATATCGCTGGCCGTCGCCAGAAAGCGGCGGGATGAGGCGAAAGAACTGGTGGCGCAAGGAATTGATCCGAGCGTCGAGCGCAAAATAAGCAAGGCGGCGGAAACTGGAACCGGGGAAAATACGTTTGAGGCGATTGCGCGCGAATGGCTGGCAAAAAATTCCCCGGTCTGGTCGCCGGGACATACCTATAAAATCACGCGGCGGTTGGAGCTAAATATCTTTCCGTGGTTCAAAGGCCGGGCGATTGAAAGCATTGCCGCGTCCGAATTGCTCAAATGCCTCCGGCGCGTCGAGGCGAGAAACGCCTCGGAGACGGCGCATCGGGCTTTGGAAAACTGTGGGGCGGTTTTCCGCTATGCGGTGGCCACGGGCAGAGCGGAGCGGGATATTTCGAGTGATTTGAGGGGAGCCTTGTTGCCGACGAAGGAAAAGCACCACCCAAGCATTACCGATCCGAAAAAGGTTGGTGTTCTCATGCGGGCAATGGACGGTTACATCGGTTCATTCATCACCCGCTGCGCCCTTAAATTCGCCCCCTTGGTGTTTGTCCGTCCGGGCGAGCTTCGCAAGGCCGAATGGAAGGAATTTGATTTGGAAGCCGCCGAATGGCGGATTCCCGCCGAGCGCATGAAGATGCGCCACAAACACATTGTTCCCTTGTCCAAACAGGCGGTGGCCGTTCTTGAGGAATTGCAGCCACTCACCGGCGGGGGCAGGTATTTGTTCCCCGGAGCGCGGACAGGCGACAAGCCCATGAGCGAGAACACGGTCAATGCCGCCCTGCGCCTTTTGGGTTACGAGAAACATGAAATGACCGGCCACGGTTTCCGGTCAATGGCGTCCACCCTGCTCAACGAAAACGGCTGGAACCGGGACGCCATCGAACGCCAGCTTGCGCACGGTGAAGGGGACAAGGTGCGCGGCGCATATAATTATGCCGAATTTCTGCCCGAACGTCGGAAGATGATGCAATGGTGGGCGGACTATCTGGACAAGCTCGCTCGAAAAAAATAGCGGCGCGTTTCATCGGGCCACGATTCAAAATCAGGTTTTCTCCCATTTCTGCCGCCTTCGGCGTGGTCGTGAGCAGCTTTAGCCGGTCGAGCCAAGCGTCCAAGGCGGCTCGCTTCCGCGCCTGCGGCTTGTGCAGCTTCGCCCCGTTCCGGCGCGGCGCGGCCTTGCCCCTCATGCTCTGATCCCGGCTCTTTCCCCTCACGTCACGCCAATCAAGGCGGACATAAAAGAGGATTAACCACATGACTGTTTTTGATTTCGCTTTGCTGATTAACGCCCTCGCGCATGTCCTTAGTGCGCTGGCAACCTTACGCAATGCGTCCCGTTCCCGCCGCCGCCGCAAGGTGCGGCGGTGAATCTGCCGCCTACGGCTCCGGCTCTTCCGGTTCCTGTTCCGGCGTGGGACTTTCCGGCTCAACGGATGGGCTGCGCTTGGCGTCCTGCTCCTGCTCGTATTGTTCCCGCACGGCGTCCTTGACTGTGTCAAGGCTCTGCTCCGGCGTCTGGTGCCGCTGCGCCAGCGCCGCGCGATACCGCACGCTGAATTCGTGCAAGGCCAGTTGTTCTTTTGGTGATAGCTCGGCCATATCAGGAAACGAGCGATTTTGCCTCATCGAGGCAACGCCCGATTTTCATTCGTGCATTATCATAGCTCACGTTTCGTTCCTCTGCAATCTCGGCGTAGTCGAGGCCGATGACGTAATGTTTCCAAAGCAGGTCTGAACAATCCGGCTTGGTGGCGGTCAGCAGTTTGATGATGTGGTCTAAATCATGCCGGACGGCGGGTGAGATCGGCGAGGTCTGCGCCGTCAAATCCATCATTCGCCAGAGTTCTTCCGGCGAAACGGGCTGCATCCGCTCCGTGTATTGCTGGCGAAAATGATCACTCAATTTGTTCCGGGCGATGCGGTAACACCACCCCCAAAATTCCTTGTGGGTGTCGCCCTTAAATTGCTTCAAGCTGACGGCGATGGCCTTCAAGACTTCCTGCAAGGCGTCCTTGGCGGCTTCGTTGGAAACACTGCTGAAAACGAACGCGCGCAAATCCGGCTCAATGCGGCGGAAGATGTCTTCCGCCAGCCGGATGCGCTCGGCCAGTCCTGCCGTCAGCCGGTAGGTGCGGACCAGCTTGATCAATTCGTCCATGCCCCGAAATGAAAGCCCAAATGCCCAGGCCCGGCGATTAAAAAGTGACGCAGCCTGAAAGTTGACTATACGCCCGCGCAACGGCCAACAATTCTGGCCGTGAGGAAAGCAGGGAAGTCAACGCCTGCGGCCTTTCAGGCAGGGAACGGGTTGGCTGTTCGGTTTCAAGCTGGCCTGCGACTGGTGTTGCGTAATGAAAGACGATCAACATCGGTTTCTGTCGCTGCTCGGTCAGTTGCCCGCCCGCCTGACGGCGGAGCAAGCGGGCTGGGTGCTGAACTGTCAGCCCCATGACATTCCCGCGCTGATTTCGGCGCGGCTGCTCAAGCCGCTTGGCAATCCCGCGAAGAACGGCGCGAAGTATTTTGCGACTGCCGATGTTTTGGAAACGGCCAAAGATCGTTCCTGGCTCGTCAAAGTCACCAATACGATTTGCCAGCACTGGCAGCAGCAGAATGGCCGGAAAAGGAACGTCGGCACAAACGGCTTACGCAATGGTCACGCGGAATTGGCGGAAACGAACTGATTCAATTTATGGAACTCGAACATAGCGAAATGGACATTCGGAAACTGGCCTTTGGCAGGCCGACAATTCAAACCCGCACGGACCTATTTCCGGCGGGTGAGAAGTTGGCCAAAGGAGCCGCAAACGCAATTTGGGATGCGTGGCTCATCGGACTGGAGCAAAGCGGATATAACGTGCAGCGCGAAATGAACCAGCCGGATCGGGAGCCGATGGAGCCGGAGATTTGAAGTCGGCTTTTAGGGGGTAATTTTCCAAGCGCGAAACGCGCGTTCACATTTCAGACGGTGCTTCTGTCGCTCTCTGCCGCCGCGACGGGCGGCGATGTGCAAAACACTTTCCTTTCCGCTACGGAAAGGGCGCGTCAGCGATAAGGCCAGCGCAGCGGATGAAGGAGTCCAGAGGCAAAGCCTCTGGCGCGGGGCTTGGGGATGGCGC
This sequence comes from uncultured Verrucomicrobiae bacterium, assembly GCA_963786375.1. Taxonomy (GTDB): domain Bacteria; phylum Verrucomicrobiota; class Verrucomicrobiia; order Limisphaerales; family UBA11358; genus UBA11358. Next base: position 141,124 of record CAWAYP010000005.1, on the reverse strand, counting down.
AAGACCCCAAAACCAGAAAAGCGGTTGAGTCGTTGGACTCAACCGCTTCGTTCTTATTGGCGCGGCTTCAAGCCGCGACTGCGTTTTGTAGCGTGGCCGTCGCTGCCTTCGTTTCGTAGTCCTCAAGTGAGGGCACGATGATTTGCGCCTTCTTCGCATAGGCGCGGTGAATCGCCTTGCTGTTATGCCCAAGCGCCGCCTGGGCAAACCGCTCCGGCATCCCGACCACCTTCGCCCGCTCTGCCCATGCGTAACGGTAGCTGTGCAAGGTTACGCCATGCACTCCCGCCCGATGGCAGCGGCGGCGAAACCGGCTGGCCCGGTCGTTGGCCGTGAATTTCGAGAGGTTCGGGAATAGCGGACCGCTGGTGGGCAAGTGGCCCAAAACGGTTTCCAGCTTCTTGCTGATCGTGAACTGCGCCCGCGAGCCAGTTTTCATCCGAAAGTAGGTGATTGTCCGGCTCTGCCAGTCAATGTCCTCGGCGGTCATGGAGGCGGCGTCCCCTTGGGCCGCGCCCGTTTCCCATAGCAGTTCCAAGAACAGCTTCCACTCGGCTTTTTTCTCAATGGCTAGAATGGCGTCCTGTTCGTCCGGCGTGATGCCGCGCCGTTCTTTGGCCTCGTATTTCGGCCAAAGGTAGGGGGCAACCACTGGCAGGGCAATCCAGCCCAAGCTCAAGGCGAAGTTGTGAAGCCGTTTCAGGAAATAGACGATGGACACTTTGCCGTCTTTGAACACGGCAAAGAAATCGTCGGCGGTTGTTTCCAGCAATTTCTTGTGACGCAGGCTGTCAAAGCAGGATGATTTGAACACGGTCGCGTAACGCTCGCGGCTGCTGTCCTTGCCGCGTGATTGCAACTGCTCCATGACGATCTGCCAAGTGCGTTCCACAAACGAGGGGTCGCTGGCTGTGAGGTAGGCGCGGGCAAGGTGCAAGTTTAGCACTGGCTGGCGTTGCGCCTCGTTCCGGGCGTTTAGCAGGCTCTTGGCCTCGGTCTCGTCCTTTGTGCGAAGGCTGGTCTGTTTGCCGGTCGCGCTGTCCTGCATGTAGAACATTTCGCCGCGCCGGAACAATGTGTATTTCGTTTTCATAACTGGATTGCTCGAATCGAGTAACCAGTCCCGTATCCACGGCGTTTGTGAACGCCAGTGGTGGCAGAGTTTCAGCAAGTTCTGGCAAGTAGTGGCGAGTTGTTTTACCATACGCCCCGTGACTGACAGTTTTGCTGACAGTGGCCGTCCATCCGCTCAAGAAACCCTGTATTTACAAGGGTTTTAATAACTTGAACACAGATGGACACGGATAAACATGGATTGGACAAAACCAAGGCGAAGCTGCGCTCTGAAATCCGGGGCGTCCTGAATAATTTATCGCCGGAAAGACGGGTGGCGGATTCGGCAAAGGTCCGCGCGCTTTTACCGCGGCAGCCGTTTTGGAAGGCCGCGGCCACGATTTTGTTTTTTGCGCCGCTGCCGAATGAAGTGGATATATGGCCGTTGCTGGCAGAAGCGGTGGCAACCGGAAAAATCGTCGCCCTGCCGCGTTTCAATCTCGCGACGGGAAAATACACGGCGTCGCGCGTGCAACATCCCCAAAGCGAAATTGTGACGGGAAAATTCGGCATCCGCGAGCCGGCGGCAAATTGCGCCGAAATCCCGTTGAACCGCTTCGATTTGGTCCTCGTGCCGGGAGTGGCGTTCGACGCGCTGGGTCACCGGCTCGGCCGCGGCAGGGGATTTTTCGACCGTTTGTTGGCCGAAGTGGGCGGCGCCAAATGCGGCGTGGCCTTTGACGAACAAATCATGAACGCAGTTCCGGCGGGGAAGCTGGACGTGCGAATGAATTTTGTTCTGACGCCGACGCGATGTGCTGAAACGTGACGCGATTTCCCGTCACTCGCCACTGGCCGCGTCATTGGTGCTGTTGATCGAGCATCGGCGAGCCACCTTCCCAACTTTGAGGGGAATTCCACGGGCGGACGGAGGCATTTCCCGGCTCGTTGGTTTCGCAACCGCTGACACCGAGGAGAATGGCGCCCAGCATGAACAGCAAAAGCCATTTGACGGCTGGACGTCCCATTTCAAGAAGCGGGATGTGCCGGAGTGACCACGTCGCCTTCGATCACGTCGCCGAGCTGCCAGCCCGGCACGACGTTGGCGATGCTCCGGTCTTTCTGGACGCTGCGAACGATGACCTTGGCGACGAGCTTGCCGTCACGGCTGACGAGCATCTCACCGTCGTCCAACACGCCTTGGTCTCCGCCGACGTTCAGCACCACAAAATTCCATTTCGGATCCACGGCAATGATCTTGCCCTTCAGGTCGGCGCGCAAGGTAACGACATAGTTTGTCACCCCGATCAATTGAGCCAGTTGATTATTCAAACGACTGACCGTGCGTTGCAAAACGCCATTTTCCTCCTGGACCGCCTCCAGTTCGGACTGGGTGGATTTGAGGGCCTTGCTCAATCCGCCCACCTGCTCCGCGGAAAAGCCCGTCGCCCGGTAAGCCGCCACCTGGTTTTGCGCGTCATCCCGTTCCTGGGCCGTCCGGGCCAGCTTGTCCGACAATTCATTGGCGCGCGCGATTTGCACCTTGTCGTCGGCCTCGGCCTTGGCGAGCTGGGTCACTGTGTTGGTCAAGTCCTGCCGGGTCTGTGTCAAATCATCTTTTGTTTTCTCCAACTCGTCCCGCGCGCTGGCCAGTTGGGTCCGGGCTTGGTCCCGTTCGGAGTGAAAGTCGTTGCGTTGCGTAATCAGCGTGTCAATTTTGTCCCGAACTTGAAAAATGTTCAGTGCGCCCACGGCCAGCGCCGCGACAATCGCCACAATCAGACTAATGCGAGTCAACATGGATTGGTCACTTCAGTTTCGCCGCAGAATAGACTTTTGCGCCAAACATGTCAACGCCGGTTTGCATCTTGCTAAAACCCGATTTTATTGCATCTTTCCAGCAGGGATTCGGAACCACCGCAAACGGTTGCGCCGCCGAAACGGGGCCGGAACTGAAGCAAACACGGACAACCTGAAAAACCGTCGGCCATGCGATTAAATCACGGCTTGCACCTGGCCTACAGCACGAACGTTCATCACGGCGAGACGTGGCGTGAAATATTTGACGCGCTAAACCGCCACACGCTCGCGGTGCGTGAACGGGTTTGTCCCCAAAAACCGTTCGCCATCGGCCTGCGCCTGGGCAACCGCGCCGCGCGCGAATTGAGCGAACCCGGCGCGCTGCTGGAATTTCAACGCTGGCTCGGACAAAACGATTGTTACGTTTTCACGATCAATGGCTTTTCCTTCGGCCAATTCCACGGCGCGCGTGTGAAAGAACAGGTTTACCTGCCGGATTGGACGTCGCCGGAACGGCTGGCCTATACCAACCTGCTTTTCGACCTGCTTGCAAAATTGCTGCCGGCCGGGGTCGAGGGCAGCGTCAGCACCCTGCCGGGTTCGTTCAAAGGCTTTCACCTCCACGCCGACGCGCTGAAAACCATCCGCTACCATCTTTGGCAGTGCATCGAGCACATCGCGCATTTGACCGGGCAAACGGGAAGAAAATTGCATCTCGGTCTCGAACCCGAGCCGCTTTGCCTGTTGGAAAGCAGCGGCGAAACCATCCAACTCTTTGACCGGCTGCGCGCCGAACATCCGCGCGATCCGCGCCTGGCCGAACATCTCGGCGTGAATTACGACACCTGCCACTTCGCCGTGAATTTTGAAGAGCCTCAAAACGCCATCCCCTGTTTGCATCATCACGGCATTAGAATCAGCAAAATTCACGTCAGCTCGGCCCTCAAAGTGCGGCCCACGGCGGAAGCCCGGGCGGCGCTGGCCGCCTTTGCCGACGACGTTTATTTTCACCAGGTGGTCATCCGGCGCCCTGACGGCCAGCGGGTCATTTACACGGATCTTGATGAAGCGCTGGCCGGCGAGCCTTATGAAGCGCAGGACACTTCCTTTGAAAATTTGCCCGAATGGCGGATTCATTATCACATTCCACTGCACACCCCCGCCGCGCCGCCCTTTGAAACCACGAACGATCATCTGCTCGCGGTGCTGGATTTGCTCGCGGAAAATCCGGCCCTCTGCTCGCATCTGGAAATGAAAACCCACGTGTGGGAAGTATTGCCGCCGGAACTGAAGAGCCGCAGCGTCGCCGAACAACTCGCGGCGGAATACAAGTGGCTGCTCCCGCAACTGGCGGAACGCGGACTCGCCAACCCATGAGTTTTCTGATTTGCTCCGGGCGATGAACCGGGACTTTTTCCGCCAACTCCGCACGCTGGTGATTTTGGGGCGCGTGTCGAATCTGCCGACAGTCTGGTCAAATTGCCTGGCGGGCTGGTGGCTGGCGGGCGGCGAAACGTATGCGAATTTGCCCTTTCTGTTCTTCGGCGTCACCGCGCTTTACCTTGGCGGCATGTTTTGGAACGACGCGTTTGACGTGGATTTTGACCGCCAACACCGTCCCCAACGACCGATCCCCTCCGGCGCGATTTCGCTGCCGGCGGTCTGGGGCTGGGGCCTGGCGTGGCTGGCGCTGGGCGTGTTGAGCTTGATTGCCATTGGAAAAACAACGGGCGCGCTGGCGGTCGTGTTGCTGGTGTGCATTGTCGTCTATGACGCCACGCATAAAGTGATCACCCTTTCGCCGTGGCTGATGGGCGCGTGCCGGTTTTGGATTTACGTCGTCGCCGCCTCGGCCGCCGGTTGGGGCGTGAACGGCTGGCCCATCTGGTGCGGTCTGGCGCTGGCACTCTACGCCGCCGGCCTGGGGCACCTGGCGCGGCTGGAAAATTCGCGCCGGCCAATTCCTTACTGGCCGCTCGCCCTGCTGATCGTGCCGGTTGTTCTGGCCATGTTAATGGATGGCGGAGAAAACCGCGACCCGGCCATCTGGCTGTCGTTCATTGTCGTGCTCTGGGTTGCGCGTTGCCTGCGGCCAATTTTCCAGGCGGGCGCGGTGAACGTGGGACGCGTCGTTTCCGGCCTGGTGGCGGGGATTGTTTTTGTGGATTGGCTTGCGGTGGCGCCGGGATGTTCGCGGGAGTTGAGCTTTCTTTTTTTGGCCCTGTTCGGCATGACATTGGGGCTGCAACGGTTCGTGCCGGCCACCTGACTTAAGCGGAGTTGCCGCCGGTTGCTGCTCCAGCCAAACCTCATGCAACCAGCCCTCCACAAGCCGCGCTTGAACAAGCAATCATCTTCGGTTATTTTTGTCGTTCGTTTATGAGCACTGAAGCACCGGTTAAATTAACCCACAACGAAGAGATTAAGGCCGCGATCCCAACGGTCGCGGGCACCATTGCCGCAACGCTCGCCGACCCGAACGCGGATCATTTCTCCCAGGACGACTACGAGTTTTTGAAATTTCACGGCTGCTATCAGCAGGACGACCGCGACCTGCGCAAGACCGGCAAGCATTACATCATGATGGCCCGCAGCCGCATTCCCGGCGGCGTGATGACCGCGAATCAGTGGCGCGTGTTCGACGATTTGTCGGCGCGATACGGCAACAACACGTTGCGCCTCACCACCCGCCAGACCATCCAGTTCCATGGCATCTTGAAATCCAACCTGCGCCCGGTGATCAAAGGCATCAACGAATCGTTGCTTTCGACGCTGGCCGCCTGCGGCGATGTCTGCCGCAACGTGCTGGCGCCGCCCACGCCCGCTTACACCCGGGCGCGCGAACAGGTCTTTGCGGACTGCCGCCACGTGGCCGTGTCGGTCGCCCCCCAAACGCCGGCCTATCACGGCATCTGGATTGACGGCGTGCAGCTCAATCTCGATGAACCGGCCAATAAGGATTTTGTGGACCCGCTTTACGGCAAAACCTATCTGCCGCGAAAGTTCAAGTTCGCCTTTGCCATCCCGCCGGTCAACGACGTTGACGTTTTCACCAATGACGTCGGCCTGATTGCCATCATTGAGAATGACCAACTGGCCGGTTACAATCTCGCCGTCGGCGGCGGCATGGGCCGCAGTCACGGCAACGAAGCCACCTATCCGCGGCTCGCCGACGTGCTGGGCTTTTTCAAACCGGAACAGCTTGAAGCCGTGGCGAAAGCCGTGGTGACCATGCACCGCGATCTCGGCGACCGCACCGACCGCAAACATGCGCGTTTTAAATACGTCGTGGAGGAGCGCGGCGTGGAGTGGATCCGCGCCGAGTTCGAGACACGCGCCGGTTTCAAGCTTGAGCCAGCGCGGCCCTTTCAATTCACCACGTCGGGCGACCTGTACGGCTGGCACCAGGCGGTGGACGGTAAATGGTTCCTGACCATCTTCGTCGAGACCGGGCGCGTCAAAGACATGGAAGGCCGCCGGTTGAAAACCGCCTTGCGCCAGTTCGCGGAAAAGTTTTCCGAAACCGAATTCCGTCTCACGCCCAATCAAAATGTAATTCTGGCCAACATCGCTGAAGAGGATCAGGACGCCATTACCGAACTGCTCACGGAGCATGGCGTCAGCACCGGCCATCGTCCCGCCACCGTCCTTCATGCCGCCGCGATGGCCTGCCCCGCCCTGCCCACTTGCGGGCTGGCGCTCGCGGAATCGGAACGCATGTTGCCCGGTTTGCTTGACCGGATTGAAAAACTTTGCGCCGAGGCGGGTCTGGCCGGCGAAGAAATCATCATCCGCTCCACCGGCTGTCCGAACGGTTGCGCGCGGCCGTACACCGCGGAAATTGCATTCGTCGGCAAGGCGCCCGGACGTTATCAAATCTGGCTGGGCGGCGCCCCCGCCGGCACGCGGCTGGCCCGCGTCTGGAAGGAAATGGTCAAGGAAGCCGACATCGAATCGGAACTAGGGCCGGTCCTGATCCGCTATGCAAACGAGCGGTTCAACCGCGAGAGCTTTGGCGACTGGTGCGACCGCGTGTTCCTGAAAGAGCCGGTGACCGGTTTTTCCATTTGAATGCGGACAAATACACCTATGCGCAACCGGTGGAATGAAACAGCCCGTCATCCTGCCGGGACCTCCACACGGGAATGAAATTGAAGCAGATTAACATCGTGACCGCCGACCAAATTGCCAAAGCCAACGCCGGGTTGCGCGACCAGCCACCGCTCGAAATCATCCGCTGGGCCATGGTTCAAGCCAACGGACGCGCGCTGGTCTCAACCAATTTCCGGCCGTACGAAGCGGTGATTCTGCATTTGTGCGTGCAGGTGCAGCCGGACATTCCAGTGCTGTGGGTGGACCACGGCTACAATCGCCCGGCCACTTACAAGCACGCGGAAGAATTGAAGAAACAGCTCAAGCTGAATCTCAAGCCTTACCTGCCCAAAATTTCCGCCGCGCACCGCGACGCGCTCCACGGGGACATTCCGTCCACCGACGATGAGAAGGCTTTGAAACAATTCAGCGCATTGATGAAGCTGGAACCGTTTCAACGCGGCCTGAAGGAACTGGCGCCGGCGGTTTGGATTACCGCGTTGCGCAAAGTGCAAAATCCGAACCGCGCCGGACTCGACATCGTTTCCGAGGACAAAACCTTTGGCGCATTAAAGGTGAACCCGGTCTTTTACTGGAGCGATGCCGACATGGAAGCTTATTTGAAGCAGCACCACCTGCCAAACGAGTGGGATTATTTTGATCCGGCAAAAGCCGACGACAAACGCGAGTGCGGTCTTCACACAAGCTGGGGATCACAGGCGCTGGGCTCCGGAATTTAACATACAGGCTCGGACACGGATTGCTTGTTAATATTCGGGGCGGATTCGCTAGAATGGATCCGCGTTGTTTTATGAATCCGTGTCAATTCGTGAAATCCCTGTCAAAATGAACAGCTATCATTTGGATCATTTACAATATCTGGAGACCGAAGCGATTCACATTATGCGTGAAGTCGCGGCGGAATTTGGACGCCCCGCCCTGCTCTTCTCCGGCGGCAAGGATTCCATCTGCCTGTTGCGGCTCGCCGAAAAGGCGTTCCGGCCATCGGACATTCCCATGCCGTTGCTCAACATTGACACCGGGCATCACTTTCCTGAACTGAACGAATTCCGTGACCGCCGCGCCAGGGAACTGGGCGCGAAACTCATCGTCCGCAAGGTCGAGGACGCCATCGCCAAGGGGATTGCCGTGCCGCGGTCCGGCGAAATCAGCCGCAACCAGTTGCAAATCCCGACGTTGCTCGCGGCGGTCGAGGAATTTCAGCTTGATTGTCTGATCGGCGGCGCGCGGCGGGACGAGGAAAAGGCCCGCGCCAAGGAGCGCTTTTTCAGTTTCCGCGACAGCTTCGGCCAGTGGGACCCCAAAAACCAGCGGCCCGAAATCTGGAACCTTTACAACGCGCGCGTCAATCCCAGTGAACACATGCGCGTTTTTCCACTATCGAATTGGACGGAAATGGACGTGTGGGAATACATCAAGCGCGAACAACTTGAAGTGCCGGCGATTTATTTCAGTCACACCCGAAAATGCGTCCGCCGCAACGGTCAATGGCTGCCGGTCACGGATTTGCTCCCGCCCAAAGACCGGGAGCCGGTAAAAGAACTCGTCGTGCGCGTCCGCACCATCGGCGACATCATCAGCACCGGCATGGTTGAATCGCCGGCGGATTCCGTGGACGACATCATCGTCGAAATCGCCGCCGCGCGCGTGACCGAACGCGGCTCCCGCGCCGACGACAAGGCCGGCGAAGCGGCCATGGAAGACCGCAAAAAAGCGGGTTATTTTTGACCTGCTATCTGGCGCTGAGACGGACGGATTCCACTTGGCGCCGAACTTGTTTTCGAGAGCGGAATTTCAGTTGAGCCATAAATGCGTTCGGCGCAGGATGCGGCAGTTCGTGATATTTGTATTTCAAAAACTGTTTGCGTGGTCGAGGTTGAAATCCCGCCGCAGGTGCGCTCAAACTTTCTAACCAGCTTTAGTTTTTCCCCGGCTCTGGCCAAAGCGCCAGAGGGCTGGCGCAGTCCAGGACGCTTCGCGCTGTTCGTGAGTCATCGGTAAATGCTTCGCGTCTTGGAGTGCGGTGGCCCTCCACCGCTATTCTTTCAACGCGTTCTGTGAGCGATGGTGAAAATAAAATGGCGGCGGTTTGTGACCGCCGCCACTGCGGCGCGCACGGAGTGACGCACCCTACCGATGATTGGTTTTACCCCATCTCCACCACAACCTCGTTCTCCGGTTTCATTTTGGAGACGGGAACGATGTTGCCCTGAATCGGCTGGCCGTTGAGCGTGATTTTTTTGACGCCTTTCTGGACGCCGGTACGGTTCACCACCTTGATGTTCACCGTCTTGTTCCGGAACCGGCGGGTGGCGGTGAATCCCTTCCACGCGGCGGGAATGCAGGGATCTATGCGCAGGCCGTCATGGTCGGGCCGGATGCCCAGGATGTACTGGGTCGCGGCGTAGTAGGCCCAGGTGGCGGCGCCGGTAAGCCAGGGAACGCGCGAGGCGCCGTAGCGTTTGCTGTAAATGCTGTGGGTGTATTGCGAGTAGACGTACGGCTCGCTGCCGCGAATCTCGGCCGTGTCGTTGAACGAGGCCGGCATGGAGCTGCGGAAGTATTTGAACGCCCGGTCGCCGTGGCCGAGCATCGTCTCGGCCATCACCGCCCAGCCTTGCGTGTGATTGAAGATGCCGCAGTTCTCCTTGACGCCCTTGTTGAATACAATCGAGCGGATTTCCGCGCAGGGCATGTTCTCGTAAGGCGGTGCACACAACATCAGGCCGTAATCGGTGGCGAGCTTTTCATTCACCGATTCCATCGCCTGCTCGGCGCGGTTCTTGTCGGCGTGGCCGCTGAGGACGCCCCAGGATTGCGTGTTGAGATAAATCTGACCGTGCTTGTTTTCGTGCGAGCCGATTTTCTCGCCGGTTTGTTTGTAGGCGCGGACGTACCATTTGCCGTCCCAGCCGGATTTGTCGAGCTTGCGGTCGATGATGGTGAGCTGCTGTTTTGCCCATTTGATTTCGGCGGTCTTTTTGAGCATTTCGCAAATCTCGATATAGACCGTCAGGCCGTAACGTACTTGCAGGGCCACAAACACCGAGGTGCCCTTGGTGCCCAGCCGCAGGCAGTCGTTCCAGTCGGCGAACAGGCCGCTGGGCAGACCGTGCTGGCCGGTGCGTTTAAGATTGAATTCAATCGCCCGGCGCAGATGGCCGAGCACGGTCGCCTTGCCCTTGTCGGCATAAGGCAGGACTTTGTTGTAAAAGCCGGTGTCGCCGGTTTCCTTGACGTAGGCGGGAATGGAGTTGAACAGCCACAGGCAGTCGTCGGAACGGTATTCGTCTTCCGGGGGCATCTTTTCCCTGCCCGGTTTGTGGGTGAAAGCCATGACGAGGGGCATCGCGCCACCGCTGGAGCCTTGCCCGGTAATCATCAGCTCGAGCCGTTGTTTCGCCTCGGCCGGAATGAGTTGCATGACGCCCATGAAATCCTGGACGGTGTCGCGATAACCCAGCCCGTCGCGTTCGCCGCTGTAGATGAGACTGGCCATTCGCGACCAGGCGAAGGTCATGAGGCAGTTGAAAGGACTCCACATGTTCATCATGCTGTTGAACTGCGTGTCCGGGGTGACGACACTCAATCCCTCGATGCGGTTGTGCCAGTACTGGCGGAGTTTCTCAAACTCGGCCTTGACCGTGGCGATGTTGCCAAACTGCTTCACGGTGCGTTTGCCTTCCACCGCCGCCTTGCCGACGCCCATCAGGACCACCAGTTCGCGCGTCTCGCCCGGTTCAAGCTCGACGTCAATCTGGATGGAGCCGCAGCCGTCGTCGCCAAAGGCCTTGGAGCCGGTGCACCGGCCTTTTTCGACCACCATCGGATTCGCATAACCGCGATACGGGGTGATAAAAACGTCGCGGTCGGTGTCGAAGCCGACGATGTCGCCGCCAACGAAGGCCAGAAACGAGCGATTGATCTGGTCGCTGATGTGGACGGAGCTGCCGTAATCAATGATGCCGTCCACGAAATCCATCTTCACGATGCCGTGCGAGTATTGCAGGTTGAGGAAGTCGTTGAAGACATGCCCGGAGTTTGGGTATTCGACGAATGTGAACAGGCTCAGTTTCCTTTTGACGGCGTCCCGGTTTGTGACCTTCAACAGCCAGCACTCGAAACGTTTGCCCAGCGGAACAAAATAGGTGGTTTCCGTTTCGATCTTGGAATACCGGGAATTGATGATGGTGTACGCGGTGCCGTGCCGGCAGGTGGTTTTGTACTGGTCGAGCGGTTTGCCGACGGGCTGCCAGGCGTTGGACCAGTAATCGCCGGAGTCCCGGTCGCGGAGATAAATATAACGGCCCGGTTGATCGGTCGGGACGTCGTCGAACCGCAGCCGCGTCAGGCGGCCCAGCGCCGCCGACATGTGGAAGCTGTAGCCGCCGCCGTTGTTGGTGATGATGGCGCCGTATTCCTTGGAACCGAGATAATTGGCCCAAGACCGCGGCGTATCGGGCCGCTCGATGACATATTCCTTGGCTAGATCGTCAAAATGACCGAATCGCATGAGTGATGAATCCTTTCGAGTTGGTGAACGAAGTTGCTAAAGGGGCTTGCCCGGATGCGCCTTGATGTAGGCGATCAACGCATCCACCTGCGTGAACGCGAGCGCGCAATACGTGTCCGCTGCGCCGTAGAAAATGGCGATTCGTCCCGTGTCGGCATCCTGCAAGGTGGCGCAGGGGAACGCGACATTGGGAACAAACCCCATCCGCTCATAGGGCTGTTCGGGGGTCAACAGGTAGTTTTCGCAATCCACGATGATTTTGGATGGGTCGTCCAGATCCAGCAGGGCGGCGCCCATGCTGTACACAAACCCGCTGCAGGTGTTGCAAACGCCGTGGTAGATCAACAGCCATCCCTCGGTGGTTTCAATCGGGATCGGGCCCGGGCCAATCTTGGTGTTTTTCCACCAGTAATGAGGGGCCTTCATCACCAGCCGGTGTTTGCCCCAATAAGTCAAATCCGGGCTTTGGCTCAGATAAATGTCTCCGAACGGCGTGTGTCCGTTGTCGCTCGGCCGGTTCAGCATCACGAAATTGCCTTTGATTTTTCTCGGGAACAAAACGCCGTTGCGATTGAACGGCACAAAGGCGTTTTCGAGCTGGGTAAAGGTTTTAAAATCCTTGGTTTTGGCCAGCCCGATCGTCGGCCCGTTGAAATAATTGCACCAGGTGATGTAATAGGTGCCTTCAATCTCCACCAGCCGCGGGTCGTAGCCGTACAGGATGGGTTTGGCCGGCTTGCCGGTCTCCGTGGAGAAACCGATGGTCTTTTCCTCAATTTTCCAATGAATGCCGTCCTGGCTTTTTCCCAGGTGCAAATTGGGATAGCCGTTTCGGTGGTCAGCCCGGAAAACGCCGATGAATCCGCCCCGATAGGGAATGGTGGCGCTGTTGAAAATCCGGCACGAATCTTTCAGCGCGTCCAGGCCGACAACGGGATTCCCGTCATATCTCCAGACAACGCTGGAATCGCCCTTGGGTTTTTCCTGCCACGGGATGTTGGGCAGGGACTTTCCGACAATGGTCCTTTTCATTTCGTATTAAGCAGTGGCGGCGCCGGCCTCGCCCGCCTTCCGTCTTTCGTCCAGGTCCGCCTTGATTTGTTTCATTTTCGTTTCATCCAAATTGTAGAACAGGAGAATAATCAAGGCGACCACTCCAATCGCGACGGGTATGACACTCATCATCGCTTTCAGACCATTCAGGACATTCACATTTTGAACCTCATTGGCCACGAACCCGGTGGACGCAAGGATTAGGCCCGCGATCATGCTGCCCACGGTCCAGCCAATCTTGTTTGACATGATGGAAGCGGAAAACACGAGGCCGGTGGCCCGGCGGCCGGTTTTCCATTCGGAATAATCGGCGGTATCGGCGTAGAGAACCCATAACAACGCGGAAATGGGACCTCCGGTCAGTGAGCCGATGGTCTGAAAGACAAAAATCAGCGCCAGATTTTCGGGTTTTAAGAAATAGAATGCGCCCGTGCAAATCAGGGCCGTTACAAAAAGAATGATCAAGGCGTTCTTTCTCCCGCAGAGTTTCGCGAACCACGGTACCAGAATGACCCCCAATATGGCCATCGCCTGGCCGATGGTGTTGAAAGCAGATGCCAGCACTTCAAAACCATATTTATTGGTTTTACCGAAGAGCGTGACTTCCTGTTCACCGATGTAATATTTGAAATAGTGCGTGGTCACGCTCAAGCGGATGCAGACAAACAGGATGAAAAGAATCGTCGCGGCAAACAGCAACATCCAGGGCACGTTCTTGGTCAAATCCGCCAGGTCCCGGGTTATGGAGGTTTTTTCCTTGGCGATGGGCTGAATCCGTTCGCGGGTGGAAAGAAACGTTATGAAAAAGAGGATGACGGCGGCCACGCCATAGATGGCCAGGGTCGTCTGCCATCCTTTGGCAACGTTGCCATGCCCGAAATGCTCCGCAAAGGTCAGCGCCGTCGCGGAAACTATAAATCCACCCACATAAGCGCCGATAAATTTGAACGACGAAGCGCTGGTTCTTTCGATGGGGTCCCCGCTGATGACGCCCAGCAAAGACGTATAGGGAATGTTGATGGCCGAATACATGAACATGAAGACGATGAAGGTGACGTAGGCGTAAACGATTTTTGCCGTGCCGCCAAAAGAGGGCGTTGTGAAGGCCAGCACCGCCGAAACCGCCAGCGGAATTGCCATCCACAACAAATAAGGCCTGAACTTGCCCCACCGGGTGCTGGTCCGGTCCGCGGTCATGCCGATGACCACGTCAAAAAAGGCATCCAACAAGCGGGAGACGCCGATCATGATTCCCGCAGCCGCGGCGGCCAGCCCGAAGACGTCGGTATAAAAGAAAAGCAGATACAATGTGATGGTCTGCCAGAACAGGCAGGAGGCCAGATCACCAAATCCGTAAACGGCTCTTTCTCTTAATGAACATTTCTGGATTTCGTTGCTCATCGGTTCCTCGCTGATTATGGGGTTATTACCGGTTGATGCCCTTATTTGGGGGATGATGGGGCGTTGTGGTTCTACCCGTTCGCATGATGGCCTCATTGTATCCCGCGTGTTGGCGTGGTCGAGACCAAAATGCCTTTGGCCGATTTCTGAGCCGATCGGGCAGATAAAGCGGTTGCCCGCGGGACGTGGTGGCGCAGTCCGGTTGGCCTTCGGAGACTCTGCACACCTGCCATTTTTTGGCAGAACCTTCCCACGACTTGTCCTGTACCAGTTTGTGCTTTGTTCCTGCGCCGTAAATGAATCACATTGCGATGGCCGCCAGGTCCAAATTCTTTTGAGCCTTGTGTGATTTTTTACCGCCGTTCGGATTTATGAGCACTGCATACCAAATCGTTGTTTGCGCCGGCATCGTCCCGGACCCGCTCCAGACCCTTGAGCCCGTCAGCGGTCCGGCCGGTCCTGCGTTGAAAAATGAGATGATGCTGCCCGCCATCCTAGATCCGTGGGCGGGTCACGCGCTTTACGAGGCGGCCAACCTGGCAAAAAATGCGCCTAGCTCGAAAGTCTGGCTCGTCAGTCTTGGGCCCAAGGCCAAACTTCAACAGGTGATGATGACGGTCGCGCAGAAGGTGCCGTTCGAGTTGGTGGCGCTGGACGGCCCGGCCAGTGGTTTTACCGATGCAACCGAAACTGCCAACGCACTTGCCGATGCCATCCAGACCATTCCGGGACTCGACAAATCCAGGCTGTTGATTTTCGGCGGCTGGGAATCGGCTTCACGGGGGGCGGGTGCGACCCTGCAAATTGTCGGCGAACGGCTGGGCATCGTGGATCAATTTCAAGGCGTGGATGAACTCAAGATCAATCCCGACGGTTCGCTGGAAATTATGGAACGCATCGAGGGCGGCAAACATCAAATTTCAAGGTGTGCCGGCCCGCCGGTGGTGCTTGGTTGGGCGACGGGAAATTTGCCGGAACCCAAGAATAATCCACAGATCGGCATGATGAACATGCGCACGGTGATGCCCGCGTTGCAGAAAGCCAGACCGGTGAAACTGGCCGGCGAGGGGTTGAGCTTCGCGAGTGTCTCGCTCCCGAAACAATTGCGTGAAACCAAAATCGTGAAGGATAAATCAGCCGACGATATCGCGAAGGAAATCGTAGAGTGGATAAAAAAATAATCGCCGCAAAAAAGCGCAAAAGGCATGAAAACACAAAAATATCCCTCCCTCTCCGCCAACGGAGTTGGGGGAGAGGGCCGGGGAGAGGTGGCACGTTTAAATTCAAATCCCCTCGCCCCGCTCAGGCGGAGCGAGGGAGTTGATGGTGGTGTCAAGTTGCGCCCAGCAAACTTGAAGTCAGAAAATATGTCCTGTCAGAAGCTGTTTAATTTTACGCCTTTTGTGCCTTTTTGCGGCTAAATCATTTTATGGAAATCATCTTGTTACTGATACACACGGAATCCGACGGTTCACTCGCCCAATCCGCCCGCGAAGCACTGCACGTCGCGGCGGATATTCATAAATCACTCAACGGCTCAAAACTTGTCGCTGGTTTGATCGGCGAAAATGTCCAGGCGGCGGCCAATTCCATCGCCGCCAGTCCGGTCACAAAATACTTCGGTATCACCGGCGCGGAGTTCAGCCAGTCGCGCTATGCCACGGACGCGGCGGCGGCGGAAGCCATCTGCAAAGCGGCCCAGGCCACGGTCGTAGTTGCCCCGGCAGCTTCGCGCTGGGCGCGCTGCCTTGCCGGCGTGGCGCAACGGCTCGGCGGACGCGCGGACATGCACGTCACCGGCGCCGCGGTCGCGGACGGGAAACTTTCCGTCAGCCGCTGGTATTACCGCCAGCGCATGGAAGGCGCGCTCACGCGGACGCAGCGCCCGTGGTTCATCGGTATTGATCCCGGCAGCCAGACGCCGTGCGATTGCGGCGCGGGCACCGCGGGTGTGGAAATGGTTTCGGTAAATCTCACCGACGCGAGCAAGCGCACGACGGTGGCTGGCATCCGCGAGCCAAAGGCCGACGCGCAAACGATCCGCCCCGACGCGCAATTGTTGTTCGTGACCGGCGCGGGCTGGACGAAGAAGCAGGCCGACGGTCAGACGCACATGCCCGAGGCGGAGAAACTGATTCTCAATTTTCTGAAGCAGTCGCGCGCCTCGCTGGGCAGCAGCAAATCGCTGGTGGACCAGAGCGGAGAAGGACAGGCGGTGTTGTCATTTTTATCCCACATGAACCAGGTCGGCCAGACCGGCGCGACGCCGCGTCATCCCAAGGGACTTTCCACCTGTTGCCACGGCGAGGAGCCGCACACGGTCGGCTGGCGTTTCGTCGCTGAACGTCGCGCCATCAATCTCGACCCGAATTGTGGCTGGGCGCGCGGCAAGGCCGACGTGCTTTACGTCGCCGATGCTTTCAAGGTAATGGCCAGAATCAACGGGCTGCTCGCGGCCAAATCAAGTTGAAACCAGTTCGCGTTCGGTTTTGAGCCGCAACTGGCCGCACGCGGCGTCAATGTCGCCGCCCTTTTCGCGGCGGAGTGTGGCAATGACTTTTTGCTTCTTCAAAACGGCGAGGAATGCCTCGCAAACTTTTTCCGCCGGGCGTTCCCAGGGCAGGCCTTCAACCTGGTTGTAAGGAATCAAGTTCACCTTGGCGAAGAGCTTTTTGGCGAGCATGGCCAGCGGTTTGGCCTGATCAACCGAATCATTCATGCCTGCGATTAAAATGTATTCGAACGTGAGCATCCGGCCCTTTTGACCCTGGTAATCCTCGCAGGCGGCGACCAGCTCCTGGAGCGGATATTTGCGGTTCACGGGCATGATTTTGTTGCGCACTTCGTCGGTGGCGCCGTGCAACGAAATGGCGAGGCGGAATTGTTCCGGCTCGCCGCCCAGCCGGCGTATCTGCGGCGCGAGGCCGCTGGTGGAAATGGTTATTTTGCGCGCACCGATGCCGCCGCCCCACGGCGCGTTCAGAATTCTGAGCGCCTTGAGCAAAGGATCGTAGTTCGCCAGCGGCTCGCCCATGCCCATCACGACAATGTTGTCGATCAGTCTTGCGTCCGCAGTCCTCAGTTTCGAATCCGCACCATCTTTCGACTCGTGACTGTGGGCTGTGGACTGTGAAACGAACCGTTCCACTGCCAAAACCTGTTCGACGATTTCGTCCGGCGTCAGATTGCGTTTCCAGCCGTCGAGGCCGCTGGCGCAGAATTTGCAGCCGTAGGCGCAGCCGACCTGCGTGGAGATGCAAAGGGTGTGGCGGTCGCTCGCGTCGCCGTAAAGCGCCGGATTGGCCGGAATTAAAACGCTTTCGATCAAAGCGTGATCACGTAGCCGCCAAAGGAATTTCTGGGTGGTGTCGGATGCACCTTGCTTGCGAACGAACTCCAACGTCTGAAGTGAAAACGTTTCAGCGAGCTTTTCCCGCAACGCCTTGGGCAGATTGGTCATGCCATCCCAACTCGTGGCGCGGCGGGAATACAGCCATTCGAGCAGTTGGGTGACGCGGTAAGCCGGCTGATGCCACGCGGCGAACCGGGCTTCCAGTTCGTCGCGGGCAAGGGATTTGATGTCGGTATGCACGGCTGGCTCAATACGTCAGCAACTCCAATTCGCGCAGTCCGGTCTCAGTCAGTTCCCAATGTCCGCGGCGTTGAACCACAAGATGGCGGCAGGGATTGGCCCGTTCTTCGGCTTCATTGACGGACAGCAGTTGGAATTTTCCGCCGCCTTTGATTTCCGATGGAGCCAGCGGCATCAATTCGAAAGGAATGGCGTCGAAATTCAAGGCAATTTCGTAACCCGCCACGCCTTCCTGGTCGGCCTTGGGATTGGGCAGGACCAGCATCGGATAGCGTTTCACAAATGGAAAATTCGTGGCCCGCACAACCACGCGGCACAGGGCTGTCTGGCCGCGAATAAAATCGAGCAGGCTGAACTTGGCGCCTTCGGCGTGTTCGGCCAGCAGAATTCCCCGCGGATCAAGGCCGCTGAGATTCTGGCCGTTCCATTCGCCATGATCGTTGCGCTCGCGGGGATTGGCTTTTTTAAACCAGGCGGCAAACCGATCATTGACGAGCAGGTTCAATGAAAAGTGCGTGTGGGCGCGCCATTTGGCGATGCGTTCAGCGGTGTTGGAAGTGCGGCCCATCGTGCCAATGACTTCGCCGGCCTTCACGGTCCGGTCGATGGCAAGGCCGGGACGAACCGCGCGCAGGTGCCCGTAGAGCGAATAAATTTCAATGCCCTCCACGACGTGGCGAATCACGATGTAGTTGCCATAATTCGACAGGGACGGTCTCGTGTTGAAATAAACCACCGTGCCATCGGCGGTGGCCATGACGGGGTCGGTGGGTTCCCCGTATTTGTCACGCTGCAGACAGCGGATGTCGAGGCCTTCGTGAATTCGCCGGCCATCGTCACGCACGCAGCCGAAAGAACCGCTCGTCCACGGTTTGTCGGGCGCGGTGGGAGCGAAAAATTCCGACTCCTTGCCCGGTTCAAACAGATAATGATTGGCCGTCGGAAATTGAAATGGTTCCTGTGCAAAGAGTGCGGCCGGCAAAAACCCGCCGGCAAACAGGAGGGCGCGGCAAACAGCGGGAAAACTCATTTGAATTGTTTTTTGTAAAATTTGGCGACGTTATTGAGTCCCAGCACAAGCTGGTCGGCCTCGGAACGCGACATGTCCGGGGTAAAGGCGAGCACGCCGTTGGCAATGCGACGGGTGATGAGCGGCGCCGCCAGCCAGCGGCCATTGGCCAATTTGTCACCCCATTGACCGAAAATAACGAGATGACGACCGGTATTGGTGGCGGTGTATTGTTCCAAAATCCAGGTGCCGTTTTCATCAAAACGAACTTCAATGGCGAATCCGCCCGGGTCATCAATGACTTTTGCGCCAACAAGGCTGACCTCGGTCAAAATGGGTTGTTCCGCGATGGTGACCTGCACGGGATCGGCACGCAACACGGAGACGGTCTGGCTCGTGCCCAAGGAATCAGGACTGGTTTCAACATGGATGCGCAATGCACTGACGGGACCGTGGGGCTTGTTGGTTTCGCAGCCGCAGAGCGATGCCAGGATTGCCGCCAGCATCAAATAGATGTTGAATTGTCGCGCCCGAACTTTCATAGTGCCAACACACAATCGGAATATGTGGCCGATGTAAAGACACTTGTATGAGCAAACAATTCAACAAAGCAGAAAAACGACAACGCCGAACGCGCTATCTCAAACGGAAAAACCAGGCGGCCAAAGCTAAAAAAACCGCACCCGCGAAAGCTGCTTCTTAAACTTAAGACGGGGGTATCCCTTCGCCATTCAGAGCCGCCTTTTGGGGCGGCTCTCCTGTTTCGGCATGAGCAGAGACTTTGAGTGGAAAAAAATTCCCGCAGTTTCAGCAGAACAACTTGTTCACCAGGCCCGTCTTTGTCCTTAAAAAACTGTGGATAGTCGTTGGAAACCGGGTGGAAAAACCCTTGATTTACCGGCTTGTTTTGCATTGTTCACACGCTGTTCACACGCGCATTCCGGTGAACAAGCTGTGGATATCAATTCATTGTCGGTTCGCTGGATTGAGATATGATTTCAGCAGTTCATTGAAAGAACGAAGCAGGCAGAAACGGTCGAAAGATTGTTCTGTTTGTTTCCAGGATAATCCCAGGCGACTGGGGAAAGGTCGGGTTAGGCTGGTTGGCCCGGTCCCTCGGAAACCGGATCGAAAGGTTCGGCGGGAGGCAGCATTCACCAGTTCCTCTGGCATGTTCGCTAATGCCAAATGCGA
Source organism: uncultured Verrucomicrobiae bacterium (assembly GCA_963786375.1). Taxonomy (GTDB): domain Bacteria; phylum Verrucomicrobiota; class Verrucomicrobiia; order Limisphaerales; family UBA11358; genus UBA11358. The sequence goes on along the minus strand of CAWAYP010000005.1, from coordinate 121,396 downwards.
ATGAGGGACTTGGCGGCCAGGAGCGACTTAGAAACCGCTCCGAGCCGGGTCAAGTAGCTCAGGCCGGTTTCGAGCCTGAGTGAATCGCAGTTACCCAGAGGGTATGCGGTTGCTACTGTGCATCAGCACGGTGCGGGCGACTCTGGCGGATTCAATAAAATGAGACCGCCCAATGAAACCCGCCGAAAGGCGGACAAAGGGAGCGCCGGCGCCGGGAAGGACACGCCGACTGGGCAGGTCGCGTTAAGAACTTCCAAAAGCTGGCGATGTTAAAAACGGCGTCGCTGGACTGTGAGCAAAAAGTAACCTGAGAGTGAAGAGGCGAGACCCGTGGCACCGGGCGAACGCGCCGCCAAAAGCGGCGGCTGACCCGGCGCTAAACGGTCAAGACGCGAACACATAAACTGCAGGCGTGTCTTGACCTGGTTCGCAGGCCGGTGGCGCAACCATCAGCCGAAGCGAGCTGAAAAGCCTCACTCGAAATTCAGCGGCCGCAAGGCGCTGGACGGCCCTGCTACGAGGCCGAAAACTCCGCTTGCCGTGGAGAATGGCGTCGGGAAACCGGCAGCCCCCCGCGAGGGTGCGCGCCTAATGCCGGTCCGGGAAAGAGAGCCTGGCGCACTCCCATCCCCCATTTGTCCCTGTCTGGCCGAAAGGCCAGGCGGGGACTTAATGTTTCAGGGTGGAAAAACATCGAACATTCAACATCGAACACCGAATTAACCGGCTGCCCAATTGCGTTTCATTGAATGTTGGATGTTGGGCGTTGGAATTTTTTTCCAACAAAAAAGGGCTTGCCCGCCGGCCATGTTCAGCACAAATTGCCATTAACTTAACCGTCAAAAAAAATTATGGGACGCATCTATAACAACATCGTCGAAACCGTCGGGCACACGCCGCTGGTCAGGTTGAACAAGGTCACGGCCGGATTGCCCGCCACCATTTTGCTCAAGTGCGAATTTTTCAACCCGCTCAGCAGCGTCAAGGACCGCATCGGCATGTCCATGATTGAAGACGCGGAAAAACGCGGCGTTCTCAAAAAGGACACCGTCGTTATCGAGCCGACCAGCGGCAACACCGGCATCGCGCTGGCGTTCGTGTGCGCGGCCAAGGGGTACAAGCTGATTCTGACCATGCCCGAAACCATGTCGGTCGAGCGCCGCACGTTGCTCGCGATGCTCGGCGCGAAGCTGGTTTTGACGCCCGGCGCCGAAGGCATGAAAGGCGCCATCGCCAAGGCCGAGCAATTGGCCAGCGAAACGCCGAATTCGTGGATTCCGCAGCAGTTCAACAATCCCGCAAACGTGGAAATTCATCGCAAGACCACGGCGGAGGAAATCTGGGCCGATACGGACGGCAAAGTGGACATCCTGGTGGCAGCGGTCGGCACGGGCGGCACCATCACCGGCTGCGTGGAAGTCATCAAACCGCGCAAGCCGTCGTTCCAGGCCATCGCCGTCGAACCTAAGGATTCACCGGTCATTTCCCAGACGCTGGCCGGCCAGCCGCTCAAGCCCGGCCCGCACAAGATTCAAGGCACGGGCGCGGGCTTTGTACCCAACAACCTCCATCTGAAAGATGCGAAAGGCAATTCCTTAATCACCGAATGTGTCCAGGTTTCCAACGACGACGCCTTTGAAATGGCGCGCCGCCTGGCGAAGGAAGAGGGAATTTTGTGCGGCATCTCATCCGGCGCAAACGTCTGGGCAGCCATTCAGGTGGCCAACCGTCCTGAAAACAAGGGCAAGTTGATCGTCACGGTGGCCTGCTCGACGGGCGAACGTTACTTGAGCACACCGCTGGCGGCTGAAGCGCGCGCGGCGGTGGGCGCCTGAAAATTCAAAATCAGAATCCGGGCACTGTGGTAACGGCAAGAGTTCTGTGTAAAAGTTGGGTGCGAACGGTTCTGGCTCCCCGCGCACATGGCTGACGGCCGATGCCATAAGACAACGAACCCGTCCGTGCCAGCACCTTCCCATTCAGTCAGTCTTGGTCAATGATATCTTCGGCCATCAACGGCGCGGCTTTGCACGTGGATAGTAGCGTGGTGCGAGCTTGCATTTGATTGAAATTTGAAGCAATTTGCGGTTCAAGATTAACGAAACGAAAAGAAAGGATTAAAAATTATGGCATACGAACTACCGCCCCTGCCCTATCCCAAGGAAGCTTTGGAACCGCACATTGATGCTTTGACGATGGAAATCCATCACGACCGTCATCACAAGGCTTATGTGGACAACCTCAACAAGGCCATCGCCGGCAATGCCGCGCTCGAAGGCAAATCGCTCGACGCGCTCATCAAGGACATCGCGTCCGTGCCGGACAATATCCGTGGTCCGGTACGCAACAATGGCGGTGGCCATTGGAACCACTCGTTCTTCTGGAAAATTCTCGCGCCCAAGGCCGGCGGCGCGCCCTCCGGCAGGCTCGGCGACGCCATCAAGGCCACGTTCGGCTCCTTTGCCGATTTTCAGGCCAAGTTCGAGGCGGCGGGCCTGGGCCGGTTCGGCAGCGGCTGGGCCTGGCTTGTCTCCAACGGGGGTAAACTGGAAATTGTCTCCACCGCCAACCAGGACAATCCGCTCATGGGCAAGGCCGTGGCCGGTTGCGAAGGCAAACCGCTGCTCGGCGTGGACGTTTGGGAACACGCCTATTACCTCAAATACCAGAATAAACGCGCGGATTATCTGAAGGCGGTCTGGAATGTGATTGATTGGAACGCCGTCGCGAAGAACTTCTGAACTTACGATATCGGATTTACGATTTACGCGACAGACACCGACCGCAAGCTCCGCGTAAATCGTATATCGTAAATCGAAAAAAACCGCCGATTAAATCCCGCGTTTGCCGGAAATTTTGTTGTCCTTGCCGAGGACGATGACGCGCGGCTTCCATTTTTCCGCCTTCTTTTTGCTGATGGCGGCAAAGCTCATGATGGTGAGCCGGTCGCCTTTTTTGCCGAGGTGCGCGGCGGCGCCGTTCAGGATGATCGCGCCGGAACCGCGTTTGCCGGTGATGACGTAGGTTTCAAACCGGTTGCCGTTGTTCAGGTTGCTGCACAGGATGCGCTCGTAGGGATGAAACCCGGCGGTCTTCATCAAATCGGCGGCAATGGTGAGGCTGCCCTCGTAATCCACGTTGCCGTCGGTGACGGTGGCGCGATGAATTTTCGACTTGAGTAAAAAAACTTGCATGAGCAATTAAGTATAGCGTGCGGCGCGGCTACTTCAACTTGAGAAAATTTTTCATAATCTGCCGTCCGCTCTCCGTCAGAATGCTTTCGGGATGGAATTGCACGCCCCAGATCGGCAGTTCCTTGTGGCGCACGCCCATGATTTCGCCTTCGTCGGTCTCGGCGGTGATTTCAAGACAATCGGGCAGCGTGTCGCGTTTGATGACGAGGGAATGATAGCGTGTCGCGGAAAATGGGTTTGGCATGCCTTCAAACAAATCCTTCCCGTTGTGTTTAATCAACGAGGTTTTGCCATGCATCATGCGGTAATTTACGACCACCTCCGCGCCAAAGGTGTGGCCGATGCACTGGTGTCCGAGGCAGACGCCAAAGACCGGAATCCGCTGGCTGCCGAAGCTGCGAATCACGTCGTTCGACAGGCCGGATTCGCGCGGCGAGCACGGGCCGGGCGACACCAGAATGCGCTCCGGCTTCAAGTCGCGAATTGCGTCGAGCGTAATCTCGTCGTTCCGCCGCACCTGCATCTCGACGCTCAACTCACCGAGATATTGCACGAGGTTGTAGGTGAACGAGTCGTAATTGTCTATGACCAGGACCATGAGTGGAAAAGCTACCTTACCGCGCCGGCTTTGCAAATCAGGAATCCAGCGCCTCGCGAATGTACACTTCAGGCACGCGCCGGCCCCACAAAACCCCGCCAATTTTTTTTGCGAGCACAAACCGGGCTTCGCCGCCGCGGACTTTTTTGTCGAGCCGCATGGCGGCAAACAATTTCCGGCGTTGCACGGAATTCAACCGGATCTGCGTCGGCAAACCGGCGCGCTGGAACAAATTGATGATGCGGTCGGCGTCACGCTTCGACAAACCCAGAACGCGCCGGGAGATATTTACCGCGGTAACCTGACCGATGGAAATCGCCTCCCCGTGTAAAAACTTGCCGTAGCCGCAAATGGCCTCAATGGCATGGCCGACCGTGTGGCCGAAATTCAGAATCGCGCGCAGTCCGCCTTCAGTTTCGTCCTGACCGACCACCTCCGCCTTGATTTCGCAACAACGCGCCACCACGGCGGCGAGCGTTTGGTGGTCGCGGCGCAGCAATCTGGGAAAGTCGCGCTCCAGTTGCGCAAACAATCTGGCGTCGTAGATGATGCCGTATTTGATGACCTCGGCGAGGCCGGCGCGATATTCGCGTTCCGGCAATGTCTGGAGCGTATCGAGATCACACAAGACCAGCCGCGGCTGGTAAAAGGCGCCAACGAGATTTTTCCCGGCCTTCAAATTAACGCCGACCTTTCCGCCGACGGAGCTGTCCACCTGTGCCAGCAATGTCGTCGGCACCTGCACGAAGGCAATGCCGCGCAGATAGGTCGCCGCGACAAATCCCGCCAGGTCGCCGACCACGCCACCGCCCAGCGTGACGATAAAGGACGTTCGTTCCAGCCGATGCACAGCGAGCTGGTCATAACAAACCTGAACCGACTTCAGGCTTTTGGCAATTTCACCCGCCGGGACCACAATCAAAGAGGGGGAAAAGCCCGCCCGCGCGAGCGAATTGAAGGCCGGTTTGGCAAACCGCTTGCCGACGTTGGTGTCCGTGATGATGGCACAACGCGGACCGAGTTTCAGGCGCGCGCATTTGCTTCCCAAGGTTGCGAGCAACCCGCCGCCGATTCTGATTTCATAACTCCGATTGCCAAGCGGTACATTCACAGTGCGCACGCGCCTAGAATAAAGACTGCGCTGCGCATGTCAAAAAGGTTTGCAGGCATGACGGTGCATTGACCGTAGTAGTGACACTACTACACCGTCACGCATCCCGACAGCCATGGCAGCACTCAATCATAAGGCGGAAGCCATCTGCCCAATTGGCCGCCTGGCTGGTACGCAGCCTGCTTTATGCCAGGCATGTACGTCGAAATCCAAACGAAGAAACTTGCGCAAACCGCATTTCTCTTTTCCGCCGCTTCGTTATGCGCAATTCTTCTCTGCATGGCGGCAATCGCCCGGCATAATGTGTTGGTGCCGCAATCCGTGAATTTTCCGGTTTATTCCTATCAAAATCCGTTCCACCTGACCGGCACGGCTTCCTCCACTGCCATTTCGGGAACAAAGGCTGGCGAAGGGCTGGCCAAATTGGTTTCCGTCAACGGGATTTTGGGCTTGTCCGGCCTGGCCGCACTTTGGTTGGCGTCAACTTGGTGCCTTCAGGGCGGCTGGGGTAAAATAAAGCGGATTCGCAGAAAAGTCGTGTATGCCTGTGCGAATCCTCCGGCAAGAATGAATCCATTGGCTGTCCTGCCCGCACCAGTCAACCGTGTCATAAAACAGGACGCTTTTAGCTCTCACATCAGCTCTACCGTGGCTTGCCAGACAACGACACGGTGTTTGCTTGCGCATAGAAAAACCACCGCTCCGTGCCAGTCCCGGTTTCGTCCGATCACGTTGGTTTCAAGCCAGACACGGTTTGGGCATCTGTAATATCCGTGGATGCCAGCGGCGGCCGGGAATGCAGACCAGACTAATTCACAGGAACCTGCAAATTCAGAACTGTAGATAAACGATTAAGGCCATTTCTCAAAACTGGATTCATAAACGTTCTGAAACCGGTAAAATTGTGCTACTTACTGGATAAGGCAGCACAATTTTTAAAAGCCCACGAGCCGGCCTTACAGTATTCCGTTTTTTTTTGCTTGCATTACGAAAAGCTCTGTTTTACCGATGATGCCCCTTGGTTCAAGTGCGCTTATGAAAAACTAAGTTTGGCATTCTAACACCACTAAGGAGCATCCATTATGAAAAACCTATCTGGGCATATTAAACGAGGGAATTCCGATCACAGCTACCGAAACAAAATATGCTCTTTCATCACAATTGCTGTGGTCTGTCTTTTCCTGTCCGCGTTTGTTTCACCCATACCGGTGTTTGCCGCCGGAGAAATTGTGGCTTGGGGAGACAACGGGAACGGTCAATGCAATGTGCCCTCGTCCAATTCGGATTTTACGGCCATCGCGTCCGGCGGGGATCAATCGCTTGGCCTGAAAAACGACGGCTCGATTGTGGCTTGGGGAGACAACACTTGGGGTGAATGCAATGTACCGCCGCCCAATGCGAATTTTATAGCTGTCGCGGCTGGTAATTATATGTCGCTTGGGCTGAAAAATGACGGCTCGATTGTGGCCTGGGGATTCAATGTCAACGGGGATCCTCGACTGACTGTGCCGCCGCCTAACACTGGTTTTGTAGCCATCGCAGCCGGCAACGGAAACATGCTTGGCCTGAAAAACGACGGCTCGATTGTCGCTTGGGGAGACAATGGTTGGGGTGAATGCAATGTACCGTCGCCCAATTCGGGTTTTGTGGCCATCGCGGCCGGCGGGTATCACGCGCTTGGTCTGAAAGCCGACGGCTCGATTGTCGCCTGGGGAAGCGACTTGTACGGCCAGTGTGATGTGCCGTCGCCGAATACGGGTTTTGTGGCCATCGCAGCCGGCTGGGATCACTCGCTTGGCCTGAAAGCCGATGGCTCGATTGTCGCCTGGGGAAATAATCTGGACTACTGGGGGAATTTTGCCGGCCAATGCGATGTGCCGTCGCCCAATACTGGCTTTATAGCCATCGCAGCCGGTTGGTCTCACTCACTTGGCCTGAAAACTGATGGTTCTATCGTGGCTTGGGGATATAATGGGTACGGTGAATGCAATGTGCCGTCGCCCAATACGGGTTTTACGGCCATTGCGGCCGGCGGGGGCGCGCATCACTCGCTTGCCCTGAAAGAGAATTCCCCTCACGAATTGTTCAACGCCTGCGTGAGCGCACTGAGCATCTCGACCAACCAAACTGGGAATCTGACCTGTGCTCAGTTTGAGAACCGGGACATCATCCGCAACTGTGCCAGCCAACAGGGCATTACCAACCTCCAGGGGTTGAGATTGGTTTACGATCTGACGGTCGATGCACTGGAAGTGGTGAGGGGAACCAATAACACCGTGGTTAGCACACCCTACACATTCCAAGGCGGTGTATCCCTGCACAACACCAACAACACGCTAGCCGAGCGATTGATATGGATTTTCCCGGGAAACAACTCGCTGGCAGCCGGCACTTTGGCGGCTACGGAACGTTTCGTCTACGGCCCCAGCAATTCAATTGCCTTCTTCAATCTCAGTGGGGCGTTGCATTTTGCCGTCCCGGCAAGCGGCACCAACACGCCAACGATCTATCAGGGCAGTCTCACCGCCACCTCGGGGTTCTGCTCTGGAAAAAGCAAAGATGGAAATTGCCAAGAAGGAGACAGGCCAATTCTTCCGAAGTCCTTCCCTCGGCAATGACTTGTCGTTAGCCAGCCAAATGGCGGATTATGCTAAGACCGTTGTGAGTTGAGTTTGCGGGAACAATTTACTATTTGATGAGCCGAGGAGATCGGCTGGCAGGTATACGTCTATTGCCTGATGGAAAAGATTTTCACTTCGCGGCCGAAACACCCACAGCCAAATCCGGTGGCGGGCATGAAATGGTTCCTCGGTACTTATACTGGACGGTTCAATCGCCGGCACCAATTCTTCAGGCATCTTCGTACAACAGGACGAAAATTGGTTGCGGGGGTAGGATTTGAACCTACGACCTTCAGGTTATGAGCCTGACGAGCTACCGGGCTGCTCCACCCCGCGATTGAGTCTTTTAGTCTGGCCGACAAACAAACCAAGCGCAAGGAGTTTTCAGCGTAAATCAGAAGGGCAAAACGCCATAGCACATCCAATACCCGAGCAGCTTGGGATATTCCAGATAGATGCGCCGCGCAAGGTCGTGCTGTGGCCAATCGGCCCGCAGATAGGCAAAATAGGACGGACGCGAGTAAAATCGGATTTCCGGCCCGTAATGCTCGAAACACGCCAGCGCCCGGCGTGAATGATACCACGAGGTGATGATGATGACGCGGCGCGCACCTTGTTTGCGAAGCAGCTTGACGGCATAAATGGCATTCTCTTTCGTCGTGCGTGACTGATTTTCCATTTCAATCAAGCGCGACGGCACACCGGACTCGATCAAAAATTGCCGGCTGATTTTACAATCGCCCAGGCCGCTGACGAGAATGCGCGGCGCGGCGCGCTCCTTGAAAAGTTCCACCGCGCGTTCGGGGCGGTCGTGCGAACCGCCGCCCAAAACCACCATCACGTCAGCCTTCACCGCCCCGCTGTCCACACACAAACATTTTTGCGGAAAGAGAAACGCGGCGGCGCCCAGCAGAATAAAGAGCGTAAAAAGGATGAACCCGACCCTTAAAAGCCATTTTCGCATTCCGGTCACGCGGCTGAATATTGCAAATTTCAGGCCGAACCGCAATGGCGGTGGACACGAAATCCAGCACTGGCCAACCCTGGGGCGGTTTGATATTTTGCGTCCAACGATGATTTTTTCCGCCAACCAGCGCGTGGCTGAATCCCTTGCCGGTTTGGGGCGGTTCACCTTGCTGGCCAAAGAGACCGCCGCCTCGCTGTTCACGTTCAAAGTGGCCTGGCGCGATCTGCTTTATCAACTTTTTTTTGTGGGGGTGAAATCGCAGACGGTCGTGCTCATCACCGGCGCCTTCACGGGCATGGTGCTCGGCGCCCAAACGTATTTTCAATTTCACAAGGTCAAAATGGACACGGCCACGCTGGCGGTTGTCGGCGTTTCCATGTGCAGCGAACTGGGTCCCGTCCTGACCGCGCTGATGGTTACGGGCCGGGTCGGCGCGGCCATCGCCGCCGAAATCGGCACGATGCGTGTGACGGAGCAAATTGACGCCCTGCGGACATTGGCGACGCATCCAGTGGATTATCTCGTTGTCCCGCGGGTTTTGGCCGGGTTGATTGCATTGCCGCTGCTGACTGCGGAATCCATCTCCATCGGCATTGCCGCGGGTTATTTTGTCGGCGTCGCGTTGCTGGGCATTGACCCGACGTATTCGTGGGCGCACATGCTCAAATACACGGGTGACACGGACGTGGCGATCGGCCTGATCAAAGCGTTCACCTATGGCGGCATCCTGACGCTGGTTGGCTGCTACAAAGGCATGACCTGCGGGCTGGGCGCCGAAGGTGTCGGAAAAGCCACCACCGAGGCGGTCGTTTCCGCCTCCATCGCCATACTGATCACCAATTTCTTTTTGACGTTGTTATTGGAACGATTGTTTAACTCATTATGATTGAAGCGCGCCATTTGCAAAAACGTTTTGGTGACCAGCCCGTTTTGGATGACGTCAGCTTTCTGATTGAAAACGGCGAATCGGTCGCCATCATAGGCCGCAGCGGCTGTGGCAAGAGCGTTTTGCTCAAGCAATTGATCGGCCTGTTAAAGCCGGACGCCGGTGAAGTGCTGATTGACGGCGAAAATATCGTGCCAATGAATGAACGACAATTGCTGCGCGTGCGCCGAAAATTTGGCATGGTGTTTCAAGGCTCGGCGTTGTTCGATTCGATGACGGTCGCCGAAAATGTCGCCTTTGGGTTGCGCCGGCATGAGCATTTGACCGAGGCGGAAATCGCCCGTCAGGTCGCTCACGCTTTGGACGTGGTGGATTTGCCAGGCACGGAAAACAAGAGTCCGGCGGAATTGTCCGGCGGCATGAGAAAACGCGTCGGCCTAGCGCGCGCGATTGTTTACGAACCGCAAATTGTGCTTTACGACGAACCGACGACCGGCTTGGACCCAATCGTGTCCGACAGCATTGACAAATTGATGATGCAAGTGCGCGACCAGTTTCATGTCACGACCGTCGTGGTCACCCACGATATGCGCACAGCGCGGCGCGTTGGCAATCGCGTGCTGATGATGCACGACAAAACCATTTATGCCAGCGGTGCGCCGGACGACTTTTTTGCGTCGCCAGACCCGGTGGTGCGCCAGTTTGTTGACGGGGTGGCGGACGCCAAAAAAAACTAGACCATGGAAAAGTCACACCAGGAAATCAAAGTCGGCCTGTTCGTGTTCATCGGGCTGGTGTTGCTGGCCGTGCTGCTGATTCAATTCAGCAAAAGCACGAGCATTTTTCGCGGCACCTACGAATTGAGCCTGCACGCGAGCAACGTCGGCGGCCTCAAGAAACGCGCTTCGGTGTTGCTGGCCGGCGTGCAGGTCGGCAGCGTTTCGGACATTAAACTCGCCCCGGACGGCAAAAGCGTGACCATTTTGCTGCGAATTTACAATGATTATAAAGTCTATCACGACGCGCGGTTTGTCATCCAACAATCCGGCTTTCTCGGAGACCAGTATGTCGCGATCGTCCCGACGGCCAATCAGCCGCCGGTGTGGACCAACGGCGCGGATGTTGATTGCGAAGCGCCGTTCAATTTGCAGGAAGTCGCGCGCTCGGCGTCCGGTTTCATTCAGCGCATTGATGAAACGGCAAAGAAACTCGACGACGCCGTCAGCGACGTGCGCCGTCTGGTGTTGAACGAACAGACGCTGACCAATTTTTCCGCCGCCGTCAGCAACCTGCGCATGTTTTCCGAACAGGCGACGGACACGGTGGCCAACATCAACGCGCTCGTCGCGACCAACGGCTCGCAAATTGATCTCGCCGTCAGCAACGTGGTCTTCTTTTCGCAGGACCTTATCCGCCTGTCTGACGACGCCCATGGTATCGTCTCGACCAATGGCGCGGAAATTTCCGCCGCCGCAACCAATATTGAGGCTTCAACCGAGGATCTGAAAAAATTGATGGATGATTTGCAATCCGGCAGGGGCTTGGCGGGAACCTTGCTGAAAAATGAACAATTGTCCACCAACGTGCAAACCGTCGCGGCGAACCTGGCCATAGCGACGGGCAATTTGAACCGGCTCGGTTTGTGGCATTTTCTCTGGCACCGCGAGCCGCCACCCACCAACGCGCCGCCCCACGGAGCAGCCGAACAACCATGAGTTCCCTTTGGACCATTCGCATTTTGTTTTTGAGCCTGTGCATTGCGGCTGGCTACGCCATCAGCCAGCGGACGGAATTTCTCGCCGTCAACCATAGTGAGGTGTTCGGCATGCTGATCGGCTTTGGTTTCGGTGGACTGATGATTGCCATGGACGAAATGCTCAAGGGCTTTTCCCTTCGCGCATTCTCCGCCACGACGTTTGGGTTGCTGCTCGGCATGGCCGTCGCTTTGCTCATTGGCCACTCGCCCTTGATGGATAACGCTGACGACAAGGTTCAATGGTTTGTCCGTCTCGGTCTTTTTTTGGCTTTCAGCTACATCGGCATCATTCTCGCGATGCGCAGCAACAAGGAGGATTTCTCGCTGATTATTCCTTACGTCCGTTTTCGACCCCAAGGCCAACTGGACAATCTGTTGCTGCTCGACACCAGTGTCATCATTGACGGCCGGATCGCCGATTTGATTGAAGCCCATTTTCTCGAAGGCCTCATTGTCGTGCCGCGGTTTGTGTTGAAGGAAATTCAACAAATCGCCGATTCCACCGATCCCATCAAACGCGCCCGAGGCCGCCGTGGACTCGAAATGCTCAACCGCATTCAACGCAACACCGGCATCGAAGTCCGCATCCATGACGGTGATTTTTCCGAAGAAAAGGACGTGGACTCCAAACTCGTCCGCCTCGCGCGCAACCTGAACGCCCGTCTTTTCACCAACGATTACAACCTCGCCAAGGTTGCCGAGTTGCAAAAAATCAACTATGTGAATCTTTATGAAGTCGCCAAGTGCCTTAAAGTGATTTTGCTTCCGGGCGAAATTTTGCGCCTGAAAATCGTGCGCGAAGGCAAGGACAAGGGCCAAGGCATCGGCTACATGCCCGATGGCACGATGATCGTCGTCAACAACGGCCAGTCACATATCGGCCAGCAAGTCGAGGTGGAAGTCCAAAGCCTGCTCCAAACCGGCGCTGGAATTATTGTTTTCGCCGAAATAAAAGCAGCGCAAGTCGTTTGATCCCGCAAAGCGGGGGCAAGCGCCAAAATAAAAATGGATCTCGTTACTGTCTTTACCGCCTTCAGCCCGGCTGAAGCTCAACTCGTCCGTTCCCGCCTCGAAGCGGCGGATTTCCACCCCTTCGTTGCCGGTGAGCTTTCCGCACTGAGCATTGACGGCTATTCACTCGCCGCCGGCGGCATCCGCGTCCAGGTTCCGGAACCCGAAGCCGCCGACGTCCGGGAGTTTCTTAACCCGCCTGCTGAATGACCGCCGCGAATTTAAAACTCCTGCGCCGCCTCAAAAGAAATTTGCCGCCGGGTGAAATCAGTTTGGAGCCGCAAACACTCAGAAATTACGCCGCCGACAAATGGTTCGCCGCCCAACAACCCGACGCCGTCGCCCTGCCCCGCTCCGTTAAATCCGTTTCTGCAATTCTGCGCTTTGCCAATCAGCACAAAATCCCCGTCACGCCGCGCGGCGCCGGCCATGGCTACGTCGGCGGCTGCGTGCCCGTCTATGGCGGCATCGTGCTTTCCCTGGAACGCATGAGCCGGATCAAGGAAATCAACGCCGCTGATTTTGTCGCCGTCGTGGAACCGGGCGTCGTCACGCAGACACTCCAGGAAGCTGTCGAAAAGCGCGGTTTGTTTTATCCGCCCGACCCCGCCAGCCGCGCAGATAATTTCATTGGCGGCAACATTGCCACCAACGCCGGCGGTCCGCACTGTTTGAAATACGGCGTCACGCGCGACTACGTCCTCGGACTCGAAGCCGTGCTGGCCGATGGCACAATCATTCGTGTCGGCGGGCGCACGCACAAAAACAAAACCGGCTACGACCTTCACCGCCTGTTGGTCGGTTCCGAAGGCACGCTTGGCATCATTACGGAAGCCACGCTCAAATTGATTCCGCTGCCGCCGTTTCGTGCAAACCTGGCTGTTGGTTTTGGCTCGATGAAAACTGCGGTCCGCGTGTTGCAATCCATTCTCGCTGCCGGTTTCCTGCCCTGCGCGCTCGAGTTGGCCGACGAATTCACGCTCGCCGCCGCTTACCAACGCACCAAAAGCGAACGGCTGCGCGGCTGCCGCGCCCACCTGATTGTTGAACTCGATGGACAGGAAAGGTCCGTCCGGCACGAGTTGAAGGATTTGGAGCAAATTGTGCGCCGTCAAAAACCATTGTTTGTCGAGCGCGGCCTGGGCGCCGCTCAATGCGAGAAAATCTGGAAAATCCGCCGGGAATTTTCTTACGCCCTGCGCGATACCGGCCTTACCAAACTCAACGAAGACATCGTCGTGCCGCGCAGCCGGCTGGAAGACCTTTTCCAATTTGCCGCCAGGCTTCAGAAGAAACACGGCCTGACCGTCGCGTGTTTCGGTCATGCCGGTGACGGCAACATCCACACCAACATCATGGTGGACTTCAATCAACCGAAAGCCGCCCGGCGTGCCGAGGCGGCATTGGACGAACTGTTCGCACAAATCATCGCCTGGGGCGGCGCCATCAGTGGCGAACATGGCATCGGCCTCGCCAAAAAGCGCTGGTGGCCGCGGGCCGTTTCAAAGGAGGTCCGCAAATTGCATGGCGTTATAAAAAGAGCGCTGGACCCGAAAGGTATTTTAAACCCGGGCAAGTTTGTATAGTCTGATTGCTTCAAAAGATTTCGGAACTACTCACTATCTTGCGGTCCGTTTAGTTATGACAAAGTAGTAACATTTGTTGCTTTTATTTTTATTTCCCCAGACTTATCCTGAATGCGCATGAATGAACTACTCAATCTCTCGGTAGCCAAGCTGAAACGCCTGGCGGCCCTGAAATCAAAAATCGAACGTCTTCAATCACAATTGGAAGCCTTGGCCAAGAATGGGGCCAAGTCTCCGGTCAAAAAGACTGGTCGCAAGCGTCGGAAGATGAGTGCCGCCGCCCGCAGGAAAATTTCGCTGGCCGCCAAGGCGCGGTGGGCGAAAGTCAGGGCCGCCAAGTCGAAGTAGGTTTCGCGCGAAGACATTGCAACGGCTGTCTATGACCGCCGCACATTTCTTCGGGGCATTTGCAGTCTGCGGCGCTCACAGAGCGCCGCTACCTCGTTTTGGCAGCCGGGCCAACCAAAACCACAAATTCGCCTTTTAAGGGGCGCGGTTGATTGAGTGCCAGCAAGTCCGCCGGTTTGCCGCGAAGAAATTCCTCGAACTTCTTTGTCAGCTCGCGCGCGAGAACCACTTCCCGATCGGGGAAAACCTGAACCAACTCGCCCAACAGTTTTTCAATCCGGAACGGCGATTCGTAGAACACCAGCGTGCCGGGAGTCACTTTAAGTGATTCCAATTTATTCCGCCGCTGACCGGATTTATGCGGCAGAAAACCGGTGAAATGGAACTCGTCCGCCGGCAGGCCGCTCGCGGTCAACGCGGCAACCAGCGCACACGACCCCGGCACCGGCTCAACGCGAAAACCGGCGGTGATGGCTGCCTTGACAACACGCTCCCCCGGATCGCTGATGCCGGGACTGCCCGCGTCCGTGACCAGCGCGATTTTTTCACCGCGCCGGAGATGTTCAATGATTTCCCCGCTGCGCTTCGCTTCATTGAACTGGAAATAGCTTAGCAGCGGCTTGGCGATTCCAAAATGCTTGAGCAATTGCCCCGTGCGGCGCGTGTCTTCAGCAGCGACCACGTCGCACTCGCGCAACACCCGCAGCGCGCGCAATGTAATGTCTTCAAGATTGCCGATGGGTGTGGCGACCAGATACAGCGTACCCGCTTCCAGCGGTGGCAGTTCCATGGCCTGACTTAACCAGAAATCAGAAGAAAAACAAACCCGATTTGGCATTCAAAAACATTGTACTTGCGCCAAGTGCCGGGGTGGTTCAGTTTGATTTCATCAGCCTGTCGCATGCCGAAAGCAAATAACAAACAAGAATCTTCCGCCCCGGCGAACGATTTGAAGTCTCAGCCGCCATTTGCGGAGACGTGCCGGGCCAGGTCTTTGTGGAGCATCAATGAGGCTGCGGAATGTCTCGTGCCCCCGCCCCATAACTGTGAATATGTTCTGAGTCACGGCGGTCATTTCTATTGTCATCACCCGCGGCGGCAGGAAATCGTCATACACACGCTCAAAATCAGCCGGGGCATGACATCGTGAACGGTGACCTCGTCTCCTGATTACAAATCAAAACTGGAAATTTAAGCCTAAGCTTCCTCACGTTAGCGGTCAGGGTGATCAGGAATGAAATCCGCTTCGAAATTTGCCGTTATTTTTGTCACCGCGCCGGATTTGAAAACCGCCCGCGCACTGGCCAAGGCCGCGTTGCAAGCGCGTTTGATTGCCTGCGCGAACTTTGTTCCCAAAATTGAATCCCATTACTGGTGGCGGGGAAAAATCGAATCGAGCGCGGAGGTTTTGCTGATATTGAAAACTCAGAAGTCTAAACTGACGGCACTCGAAAAATTGATTCTCGCCAAACATCCATACGACACGCCGGAGTTTCTCGTCTTGCCGCTGAACGCAGGAAACCAGCGTTATCTCAATTGGCTGCGCAAATTTAGCCAGGCTCCCCCACGGCATCGCGGGTAAATCGTCACTTTTTTGCCGGGATTAGGTTGCGGGAGCGGGGCATTTACCGCAAAGTACAAAGCAAAGAGAAAGGAAACTCATGTCATTCAGTATTGAACTTGAACTTCAAAGGTTTCCCAAGGTCGTCACCCTCAAGGACGGCACGAAGGCGACGTTGCGTCCACTGCGTCCCGACGACGAAAAGGATTTTCACAAACTTTTTCTCGGCGTTCCAGAGCCGGAACGCATGTTCATCAAACATCGCGTCACCGACCTTGAGGTGATTCACGATTGGTGCCGGAACATTGATTACGGCCGGAACCTGCCGCTGGTTGCGCTGGTTGGCGGCAGAATTATTGGCGACGCGACACTGCACCAGCAGCTCGGCGGCTGGAAACGCCACATTGGCCGCGTGAGCGTGCTCGTGCATCCGGAATTCCGCGGGCGTGGTCTGGCGCGGGCGCTGGTCGGCGAAATTATTGGCATCGCGCGGAGCGCCGGTTTGGAAAGGGTCGAGGCGGAATTCATTGGCGAACAGGAAACGGCCATCAAAATGTTTGCCATGCTCAGTTTCAGCCAACTGCTGCGTCTGGAGGAATACGTCAAGGACATGCAGGCTGTTTCCCATGATTACGTTTTGATGGGACTCGAGTTGAAAACCGACGAGGAATACGCCGGTGTGGGAGGGTGATGCCACCCGAAGTCTGTCCCCATTGCGGCGCGGAAGTTCCGCCGGGCGCCAAGGTCTGCCCGGAATGCGGCTCGGACGATCATACCGGATGGTCCGAGGAAGCACGTTATGACAATCTCAACCTGCCCGACAGGAATTTCAACTACGACGATTTTGCCGCACGCGAATTCGGCGGAGAACGAACGGTGCCTCGTGGCATTCCTTGGTTCTGGTGGCTCGTGGCGATTCTGCTCGTTGTCGGACTGGTTTATTTGTGGCTGTTGTAATGGGCGCGGGGCATAATAAAAAAGCCCGTTTTGAAGAACGGGCTGTGAAAAATTGGCCGGCTTACTTCTTCTCGGCCTTGGTCTCCGCCGGCCCGGCCTCCGCCGGTTTGGTCTCGGCAGGCTTGGTTTCTCCGGCGGGAGCGGCTTCCGTCGGCGCCGGAGCCGCCGGTGTGTAATCCACCCATTCCAAAATCGCGCGCTGGGCGGCATCGCCCGGACGCTGGCCCATTTTGACAATGCGGGTGTAACCGCCATTGCGCTCCTTGAACGCGGGCGCGATCTCTTCAAAAAGCGCCCGCAACACGTCTTCGCTTTGACGCCATTTGCGACGTTCGTCCTTGGTCAATTGGACTGTCGGTCCGTGCGCATGCAAGCGGGCCGTCACCAGACGGCGCGCCTGAATGGTGCCGCGCTTGCCGAGGGTGACGATTTTTTCGGCGACGGGACGCGCGGCCTTGGCCTTCGCGAGCGTGGTGGTCACACGTTTATGCTTGATCAGACTGCAAACCAAGTTTGCCAGCATCGCATTGCGATGCTCCGACGTGCGGCCCAGTTTGGCCGTGTGCTTTAAGTGTCGCATAGGGTCGCTTAATTATTCTCCGGGGTTTCCTTGACCGGCGCGTCCAGCAAGCCCGCTTCAAAGTTCATGCCGAGCGACAGACCCAAAGCCTGGAGTTTGTCTTTGATTTCGTTCAGCGACTTTTTGCCGAAGTTGCGGTACTTGAGCATCTCCTGCTCGGTCTTCATTGCCAACTGGCCGACGGTGGTGATGTTCGCGTTGTTCAGGCAGTTCGCCGCGCGAACGCTCAACTCAATCTCATTGACGCTCATGTTGAGCAGCTTCTTGAGCTTGGCCTTCTCGTCATCCTGCTTCGACTCCGCCTCTTCAAATTCCACGGCGTTCTTGTCGTAACCCACAAACACATCCAGATGATGGGCCAGAATCGCCGACGCCTGCGTCAACGCGTCGTCGGGTGAAATGCGTCCATCCGTCCAAATCTCCAAAATCAACCGGTCGTAATCCGTGCGGTTGCCGACGCGCGCGGCTTCCACGGCATAACGCACGCGCGTCACCGGCGAAAACAACGAATCAATCGCAACGACGCCAATGGGCTGGCCGGGTTTTTTGTTTTCGTCGCCGGGGCAAAAACCGCGGCCGATCTTAAGCTCCAATTCCATCTCAAACTTCTTCTTTTTGTCGAGCGTGCAGATGTGCTGATCAGGATTGACCAGTTCCACGTTCTGGTTGAGCTGAATGTCGGCGGCAGTCACGGCACCTTCCTTATTCACAGACAGCAACAGCGTCTGCGGGTCGCGGGAGTGGGCCTTGAATTTGATCCTTTTCAAATTCAAAACGATGTCGGTTACGTCCTCAACCACCCCTTCAATGGTGGCGAATTCATGCATGGCGCCATCCACCTTCATCGAGGTGATGGCCGCGCCTTCCAGCGAGGAAAGCAACACGCGGCGCAGCGAGTTGCCGATGGTGTGGCCGTAACCGGTTTCAAACGGGTCGGCGACAAATTTGGCGTAGGTTTCCGTGGCGGTCGCGTCGTCCTTCTGCAACCGTTTCGGCATTTCAAAACGTCCGAGACGTACTGGCATATTTTCCTTTCAACAATTTCAATCTGGCTTCGCCGGCTGTTTATTCCCGCGTCCGGCAAAGCCCGTATAATTGCTTTGTTCCACCCCCTCAGCAAAGGAGCGGAACGGGTTCATGTTTTTAGCGGGAATAAAATTCGACAACCGCCTGCTCGTTGGCAATCGGTTGAATCTCGTCGCGCGTCGGAATCCGCATAACCGTGCCCTTGAACTCTTCCTTGCTTAACGACAGCCAATCCGGCACCGCGCGGCTCGTGGCCATTTCCATATTCTTCGTCGCCAACTGGCGCGACACGTTTGAATTTTTCACCTCGACCACATCGTTCACCCGGAGGCTGTAAGACGGGACATTGACCTTGCGCCCGTTCACCGTGACGTGGCCGTGCGAAACCATCTGGCGCGCGGCGGCGCGGGTGGTCGCAAAACCGAGATGGAAAACGACGTTGTCCAAACGCGTTTCCAATATCTGCAACATCTGCTCGCCGGTGACACCCCGGCGTTTCAACGCCTTTTCATAAACGCCGCGAAACTGGCGCTCCATCAGGCCGTAGTAGTAACGGAGCTTTTGTTTCTCGATCAGGCCGAGGCCATAATCGGTGTGCTTGCGCCGCGACTTCGGACCGTGAACGCCGGGACCATAATTGCGCCGTTCCAGATATTTCGACGGGCCGAAAATCGGCGTGCCGAAACGGCGGCTGATGCGAACGCGGGGACCTGTATAACGAGCCATAGGACTTTAAGAGTTGGGATTCTACACGCGGCGCTTTTTGCGCGGCCGGCAACCGTTGTGCGGAATGGGCGTCACGTCCTTGATTGCGCTAATTTCCAAGCCAATGGCTTGCAACGCGCGGATGGCCGATTCCCGGCCGGAACCCGGGCCTTTGACCCGCACTTCGATTTCCTTCATGCCGTGCGCCATCGCCTGGCGCGCGGCGTCTTGGGCAACCTGTTGCGCGGCGTAGGCCGTGCTTTTGCGCGAACCTTTGAAGCCAACGCGACCGGCGCTCGACCAGCCGATGAGATTGCCGTGCAGGTCGGTGATGGTGACCTGCGTGTTGTTGAACGTGGCCAGAATGTTTGCCACGCCGGAGACAATGTTCTTGGCGTGTTTGGCCTTGATGATTTTCTTGGCGGCGGCGTCTTCGCCCAGCAATTCGGCCGCGCTGGGCGCGGAACCGGCCACCGGCGTGCCCGCGGGCTTGGACGCTTCCGCCGCAGGAACCTCTGCAGCGGGCGCGGCTTGGGGGGACGTTTTCTCCGCCGCCGGTCTGGCGGCCTGTTCGGCCGGAGCCGCCTTTTCCGCTTCGGGTTTTGCTTCCTTCTTTTTGGGAGCCGGTTTCTTTTTTTCTTCAGCCATACAAAAAATCAGTGGATGCCGGTCTTGGCGTTCGGATTGCGTTGCACGCCGACGGTCTTGCGCGGACCTTTGCGCGTGCGGGCGTTGGTTTGTGTGCGCTGGCCGCGCACGGGCAACCCGCGCATGTGGCGGATGCCACGATAACATTTAACGCCCTGCAACCGCTTGAGATTCATGCCGATTTCGCGGCGCAGATCGCCCTCGATGACATATTTGCCTTCCTGAATCGCGTGGACGATTTGGGAAAGTTGCTGTTCGGTCAAGTCCTTCGCGCGAATGCCGGGGTCAATGTTGGCGTGCTCCAAAATCTCCTTCGAGTTGGACGGGCCGATGCCATAGATGTAGCGCAACGCAATGTCTATGCGCTTGTTCGGCGGAACTTCCACACCAATGATGCGTGCCATAGGTCGTTAAATGGTTAGCTGGTTAAATCCCGGCATCGGCCATCAGCCCTGCCGTTGTTTGTGCCGTTTGTTCGAGCAAATCACGCGAATGACACCGCGACGCCGCACTATTTTGCAGTGCTCGCACATTTTTTTTACTGACGCGCGAACTTTCATGTTCTGGTAATTCGTTAGATGAACAACTGGTTAAACAAGTGATTTGCGCCACTCAACATTTCCCGTCGGCCATGACTTGTTTAACCAATCATTTATCACTTATTTAACTTCCAACACAATCCGCCCCGTTGACAAATCATAGGGCGTCAATTGCAATTTCACTTTGTCACCGGCTTTCAATCCGGCAAAATTCCGCTTCGCCCGGCCCGCCACGAACGCCGTGAGCCGGTGTCCATTGGACAGCCCCACGCGATACGTTCCGTTCGCCAGGGCCTCCATCACCCGACCTTCAACCTGGAAGGCTTCGTTTCCGGGCATGTCAAAATCTCCGGTTCACCCTCGGTGACCAAGACCGTATGCTCAAAATGAGCGGACAGTAAACCATCTTGGGTGACCACTGTCCAGCCGTCTTTCAATATTTTTACTCCGGGCTGTCCGGCGTTGACCATCGGCTCAATGGCCAGCGTCATGCCCGGACGGAGCTTTTGATTGCTCTTGGGATCCACAAAATTCGGCACCTGCGGCTCTTCGTGCATTGAGCGTCCGACGCCGTGCCCCACAAATTCGCGCACCACGCTGAAACCATTGCCTTCGACGTAATTTTGAACCGCGCGCGAAATGTCCGTCACGCGGTTTCCCGGAACCGCCGCTGCAATGCCTTCGTAAAGCGCATGTTCCGTCACATCCATGAGCCGTTGCGCCGCCACGCCGCAGCCGCCCACCGCCACCGTGCGCGCCGTGTCCCCCACAAACCCTTTGTAAAACACGCCCACATCCACGCTCACGATGTCGCCGAAGCGCAGTTCATGGTCGCCCGCCAAACCATGCACCACTTCGTCATTCACTGAAATGCACGTGTGGCACGGATATTTCCGGTAACCCAAAAATGCGCTCTTGGCGCCGTGCTGCTTGATGCGCTTCGCGGCAAATTCATCCACCTGCCGCGTCGTCATGCCGGGTTGGATGAACGCGGCGATTTCTTCCAGCACCGTTCCCGCCACCCGGCAAGCCGGCCGCATTGAGTCCAAATCCCGTTCATTTTTCAGAATGATCATACGTCGGGCGAACCGCGCGTTGGGTCAATTAACCATTTCATGCAACCCGCAATGCGAAAAACTAGAACCGTCCACGCAGGCGGCCCTTCTTCAAAAATCCGTCATAATGGCGCATCATCAAGTGCGATTCGACCTGTCGCATGGTGTCCAGCAAAACGCCGACGGTGATCAAGATGCTTGTGCCGCCGAAAAACTGGGAAACGTCATAGGGAATGCTCATCGCGTTGCGCATGATGATGGGAATGACCGCGATAATCGTCAGGAAAATTGCGCCCGCCAGTGTGATGCGGCTCATCGCCTTGTGCAGATAGTCACTGGTCCCCTGCCCCGGCCGCACCCCGGGAATGTAACCGCCGTTTTTCTTCAAATCGTCGGCAATCTGCAACTCGTTGAATTGCGTGGCCACCCAGAAATACGAGAAAAACAAAATCATCAGCCCGTAAATCGCCAGATATCCCACGGTACCGTAGGCAAGCTGCAAAGCGATTCCCCGGAAGAAATCCTGCAGGAACGGCACCGGAATGATTTCCGCCGCCTTTTCGCAAAGCGGCCCCGGGAACATCAAAATGGATTGGGCGAAAATAATCGGCATGACGCCGGAATAATTCACGCGCAATGGCATGAATGAGGTGCCGCCGGAATACAGTTTGCGTCCAACGGCGCGCTGCGCGTATTGCACGGGAATTTTCCGTTGCGCCTGGGTAATGGCAATCACACCGCCAATCACCATGGCCAGCAACAAGACCAACATCACGCCCGTGCCCATGGGATGGTAATTCGGTTCAATCCCGCCCGCCGGGAAAAACATGTCCCGCAAGGCAACGAAAGCCCGCGGCAGGCGCGCCACGATGCCGATGGTTATGACCAGTGAAACGCCGTTGCCCACACCGCGATCGGTGATTTGTTCGCCCAGCCACATGAGCAGCATCGTCCCGGTCGTCAAGATGAGCGTGGTTTGGATGAGATACCAAACCGGATTGCCCACCAGCACAAGCTGGCCTTGAAACCCGTGAAACATGTTTTGCGGATGCTGCCAGCCGCTGGCAAAATACAATCCTTGGCCCAGGCAAATCAACACCGTCAAATAACGGCCATATTTGATGATTTGCGCCCGCCCGCCCTCTTCGCGCGCCAGCTTGCTGAGTTTCGGCCAGACCGCCGTGAGCAATTGGATAATGATGGTGGCGCTGATGTAAGGCATAATGCCCAACGCTCCGATGGCGCAATTTCCGTAGGCGCCGCCGGCAAACATATTGTACATGCCCAGCAACCCGCCGCTGCTCTGTTCATTTTCATTGAAATAATTGGCCAGCGCCGACCCGTCCAGACCGGGAATGACAATATAGGCCATCAACCGGCAGACCCCCAACAATGCCAGCGTGAACAAAATCCGGGATTTCAGCTCCGGTATTTTGAAGCAGTTGGCAAAGGTATTGAAGATTGAGCGGAACATGCGTTAGCCGCCGGCACTCAGGCTTTCGCCGGAGTGGTTGGTTTGCCGCCGACGAGTTCGCACACGCCGCCTTTGGCCTCGATTTTGGAGCGGGCTGAGGCGCTGAACGCGTGCGCGCTCACCGTGAGTTTTTTGGACAATTCGCCGTCGCCCAGCACCTTGACTCCATCCGCCCGGCCATTGGCCAGGCCGACCGCGCGCAACGCCGTTTCGTCCACCCGCGCGCCGGCGTCAAACTGATTCAGTTCGCCGACGTTCACCGCGATGAATTGTTTCGCAAAGCGCGCATTGTTGAATCCGCGTTTGGGAATGCGCCGGATCAGCGGCATCTGGCCGCCCTCAAAGCCGATGCGGATGGAACTGCCGGAACGCGCCGTCTGGCCTTTGCCGCCACGTCCGCTGGTTTTGCCGTGACCGCTGGATTCACCCTGGCCGAGCCGCTTCACGCGGTGTTTCGCGCCGGGACGGGGTTTTAAATCGTGTAATCGCATAAAAATCAAGCCGTGGCCGGCATGGTTTCCGGCGTTTTGGGCATCTCCACCTTCCTTATTTCCAAACCGCGGCCCTTGTAAATTTCCTCGCGCAGCCGCAGGCTTAACAAGGCTTTCAGCGTCGCCTTCACCACATTCGCCGCGTTCTTTGAACCAAGTGATTTGCTCAAAATATCCTTCACCCCGGCGGATTCCAAAACCGCCCGCACGGTCTTGCCCGCGATGATCCCGGTTCCCGGCGACGCCGGGCGCAGCAAAATCCGCGCGCCATCGAACTCGGAAAAAACTTCGTGCGGTATCGTCGCGTCCTTGAGGGAAACGGAAACCATCTGATTGCGGGCCAGTTCGCCACCGCGGCGGATGGCGTCCGCCACTTCGCCCGCCTTGCCGAGGGCAACCCCCACACGCCCCTTTTTGTCGCCTACAACCACGAGGGCGCTGAAATTAAAGCGGCGTCCGCCCTTGACCACTTTCGCGGAGCGATTGATGTAAACAACCTTTTCAGTCAACTCCTCCGCCGCAGCACCCTCGGCCAGATGTTCGGACCCTTCGGCAACCGGCCTGGCCCGGCGGCCCCGGCCGCGCGGTTCGCGTTGTTCTGCACTTCCAGCTTTGTTGATTTCTGCCACAATAATTCTCCGGTTACAGTTTAAAATTTCAGTCCCGCGGCGCGCGCCGCATCAGCCAGCGTCGCCAGCTTGCCGAGCACCGACACCGGCTTGCCGTCCTTGCCCTTGCCCTCGCTTCGGTGATAACGGCCGCCGCCCCGATCGAAAACAACGGCCTTGATTCCCTTTGCGAGCGCGGTTTCCGCCGCCAGCTTGCCGATGGCCTTGGCGCTGGCCACGTTCGCCGCCAGCTTGTCGCGGTCGGGCGTGGCCTTGCTCGTCGTCGAGGCCGCCGCCAGCGTCACCCCCGCGTCATCATCAATAAACTGGACATGAATGTTCTTATTGGTGAAGCAGATGCTCATGCGCGGACGTTCCCGGGTGCCGCGGACTTTTCTGCGCAGCCGCCAGTGGCGGAGTTGCGCCAATCGTTGTTTTTTTTCCGTTCTCATTTCAATGCGTCACGGATTTTGCCGTGAACCAAAATTTTATTGGACCGTCTTGCCTTCCTTGCGCTGGACATGTTCACCCACATAGCGCACGCCCTTGCCCTTGTAAGGCTCGGGCGGATAAAACGCGCGAAGTTCGGATGCCACCTGCCCCACGACCCGCTTGTCCGGACCTTCGATGGTCAGCTTCGTGTTTTCCTCGACCGTTACTTTAATCTGGTCGGGAATCGTGTAATTGATCGGATGCGAATAACCGAGACTCATGTTGACGTTCTTGCCCTGCACGGCGGCCTTGAAACCGACACCCTGAATTTCGAGTTTTTTGACAAAACCCTCCGCCACGCCTTTGACCATGTTGTTGACCAGCGCGCGGCTCAGGCCGTGCAACGCCTTGGCCTGCGCGTCTTCACCTTCGCGGCTCACGACAATTTTGCCATCCTGAACCTTCAGGCTTGTGCGGCGCGGCAATTCCCAGTCGAGCTTGCCCTTGGGGCCTTCAACCAGGACTTTCTGTCCTTTGACCTCCACTTTGACCTTGGGAGGAATGACAATCGGCTGTTTTCCAATTCGCGACATGAGTTCGTTAAATCGTTAAATGGTTAAATCGTTGAACCTCACCAGACGTAGCAAAGCAATTCGCCGCCCAGGTTTTTCTTGCGGGCTTGCACGTCCGTCATCACGCCTTCCGGCGTCGAAATCACCGCCACCCCCAGGCCGCCGCGCACGCGGGGAATTTCCGTCGCACCGACGTAATGACGCAATCCCGGCCGGCTGATGCGGCGCAATCCTTCAATCACGGCCTTTTTGCCCTGGTACTTCAGTTTAATGCTGATGGTCTTGGGGACACCGCCCTCGACGGCCACGTCGGCGACATAGCCTTCTTTTTTCAAAATGGCCGCAATATTCTCCTTCAGGCGGGAATGCGGCACGGCAACCGTCGGCAGCAGCGCGTGGCCGGCGTTGCGGATGCGGGTCAACATGTCAGAAATCGGATCAGTCATATCAAAATCGTGTCTAAATCAGCTTACCAACTGGCCTTTACCACGCCCGGAATCAAACCGTTCAACGCGGCTTCACGAAACGTGAGGCGCGAAACGCCAAATTTGCGGAGATAACCGTGGCGGCGTCCGCTCATCGCGCAGCGATTCACCAGCCGCGACGGGCTGGCATCGCGCGGCAATTTGGCGAGGCCGGCGTAATCGCGCTTGGCCTTCAATTCCGCGCGAATCGCGGCGTACTTTTTCACCGTTTCCGCCTTGCGCTTGTTGCGCTCTCTCCATGCTTTCTTGGCCATAATCGTTTTATTTTTCAGCGAGGGGGAAGCCCATCAATTTCAAAAAATCCAGCGCCGCGCCGTCATTTTTGGCGCTGGTCACTATCGTGATGTCCATGCCCTGCTGGCGTTTGATCTTGTCCAGTTCAATCTCCGGGAAAATCGTCTGGTCGGCCACGCCGAACGTGTAATTGCCCCGGCCGTCAAACTTGCGCGGTGACAATCCACGAAAGTCGCGAATGCGCGGCAGCGCTGTCGCCACCAGCCGGTCGAAAAATTCGTACATCGCGTCACGGCGCAACGTCACCCGGCAGCCGATGGGCTGTCCCTCGCGCAGCTTGAAATTGGCAATGCTGTGGCGCGACTTGCTGATGGCCGCCTTGCGTCCGGTGATCAGCGCCAGGTCCTTGGCCGCGTCCTCAATCGCCGTTTTTTCCAGCGACGCGCTCACGCCCATGTTCACCACAATTTTCACCATCCGGGGAACCTGGTGAACGTTGGCGAATTTGTGCTTTTCCTTCAGGGCCGGCACCACTTCGTTCACGTATTTGTTGTAAAGTCTCGCTTTCATTTTTGGGGTCACGGATTTTGCCGTGACTTCATTGCTTCATTCCAATTGCCGCCTCAAGCCGGGGCGGGTTCCGCCTTTCCATGCCTGGCCGCCCGCGCGTCGAACCGGTCAATCTTCATCAGGTTCGAGAGGTGAATCGTGCCCTCCCGTTCCATAATCGCGCCCTGCGGGTGGTCCTGGCTTTTGCGCGTATGGCGCTTGATCATTTTCAAACCCTCGACAATCGCCCGGTTTTTACTCGGACTGACGGCTATGATCTTGCCGCGCTTGCCTTTTTCGGCGCCGGCCAGCACGACTACTTCATCGCCCTTTTTCACATGCAATTTTGGCATAACTTCAAATCACCTCCGGCGCGAGCGAAACAATTTTCATGAATTTCTTGTCGCGCAATTCGCGCGCCACCGGACCGAAAATTCGCGTGCCCTTCGGGTTCAATTCCGGGTCAATGATGACCACTGCGTTGCTGTCAAAGCGCAGATACGAGCCGTCATTGCGGCGGATCGGCTGCCGGGTGCGGACAATCACCGCGTTATGCACCTCGCCTTTTTTTACCTGACCGTCCGGCGCGGCATCCTTGATATGCACCTTGATCACGTCGCCCACGCGGGCGTAACGCTGGTTGCGGCCCAACACGCCGATGGCCCAGGCGACCCTGGCGCCGGTGTTGTCCGCAACATCCAAATGAGAACGAACTTGCAACATAAAAAATCCGATCAGGCTGCCGCGGTGGTTTCCACCGGGTTGCGCTCAACCACGGCAATGAGCCGCCAGCGTTTGGTTTTCGACAGGGGCCGCGTTTCCTCAATGCGCACGCGGTCGCCCGGCTTCGCCTCGCCTTTTTCGTCGTGGGCGTAAAATTTCCGATACGCGGTCACGACCTTGTGGAACCGCGGATGCGGAAAACGGCGTTGGACGCGCACCACGATGGTCTTGGCCATCTTGTTGGAGATGACTTCGCCTTCGCGCTGCTTGCGGTGCCCGCGCCCGGTTGCCGTTTTCGTTAAAATTACTGTGTCAGCCATACAATTAAGCCGCTTTGTTGCGCAGTTGCGAGATGCGCGTTTCCAGACGCGCAATGTCCCGGCGCAACACGTGCAGGCGCGCCGGTTTTTCCAATTGCGCGCTTGCCTGCTGCAAACGCAGGTTAAACATTTCATGGCGCAGGTCGCGGCTCTTGGCCGCCAACTCCACCAGCGTCATGTCTTTCATTTCCGAAAATTTCATAATCAGTTAAGCCGCCCGCCGGTGCCGCGCGATAAATTTCGTTTTGATGGGCAATTTCGTCGCCGCCAGCCGCAACGACTCGCGCGCTTCTATTTCCGTGATGCCGTCCACTTCAAACAACACGTTCGCGGGACGAATCACCGCCACCCAGCCTTCCAAAGGCGCTTTGCCCTTGCCCATTCGGGTTTCGAGCGGCTTCTTCGTGAACGACTTCTGCGGGAACACGCGAATCCACATCTTGCCGCGCCGTTTCATGTTGCGGGCAATCGCCACGCGGGCCGCTTCAAGCTGCTTGGAGTCCATCCAGCAACGCTCCAGCGCCATCAATCCATATTCGCCGAACGCGACCGCGTTGCCGCGGGTCGCCAGACCCGCGCGATTCCCGCGGTGCATCTTGCGGTACTTCACTCTTTCAGGCATCAACGGCATAGGTTCGTTAAATCGTTAAATGGTTAAGGTGATACGCTCGTTCTTCATTTGACCGGCACCGCTTCGACCGCCGGCGGTCCCGGCTGTTCCTTCTTCTGCGGCTTGTTTTCGCCCCGGCAAATCCAGCATTTGACGCCGAGCTTGCCATAAAGGGTGTGCGCCTCGGCAAAACCGTAATCAATGTTCGCGCGCAACGTGTGCAACGGCACGCGGCCCCAGTGATATTGTTCGACGCGCGCCAGCTCGGCGCCGCCCAACCGGCCCGCGCAACGAATCTTGATGCCTTCCGCGCCAAAATCCTTCGCGGTCTGCAACGCCTTTTTCATCGCGCGCCGGAACGACACGCGACGCTCCAATTGCAGCGCGACATTTTCCGCCACCAGCTGCGCGTCGAGCTCCGGCGTCTTCACCTCGACAATGTCCACATAGACTTCCTTGCCCGTCATGCGGCTCAATTCTTCCTTGAGCTTGTCAATTTCCGAGCCTTTGCGGCCAATGACCACGCCCGGGCGGGCGGTTAGAATCGTCACCCGGCAGCGGTTCGTCGCGCGCTCAATCAAAATTTTCGGCACGGACGCCGTTTCAAGTTTCTTTTTGAGCAATTCGCGGATTTGCCGGTCCTCGTTGAGCAGCGGGCCGAATTCCTTCTTGCCGGCGAACCACTTCGAGCGCCAGTCATGATTGACGCCGACACGCAGACCGATTGGATTTGTTTTTTGGCCCATACTATTCGTCTGACAAGGTGATTTTGATGTGACAACGTCGTTTGAGGATTGGTCCGGCGGAACCGCGCGCTTTGGGGGTGAAACGTTTGATGGTCATCGCCGTGCCGGCGACGGCTTCCTTGATGCGCAAACTTTCCGGCTTGAGTTTGTTGTTGTTCTCCGCGTTGGCGATGGCCGACCGGAGCGTCTTGGCCACCAGCCGCGCCCCTTTGCGCGGAACCACCTGCAGCACCGCCTGCGCCTGCAAGGCCGGCAGCCCCTGGATCTGCCGCACCACCTCGCGCATCTTTTGCGCGGACATCGGCACATTTTTCAAGATCGCGAAAACTTCCATGTTATTTCGCCTCCGCCTTGGCCGTGTGTGCGCCGTGCTTCTTGAACACGCGCGTCGGGGAAAATTCTCCGAGCCGGTGGCCGACCATGTTTTCCGTCACAAACACCGGATTAAAAACCTTGCCGTTATGCACGGTGAACGTCAGCCCGACGAAATCCGGCGTGATCATCGAACGCCGCGACCACGTCTTGATCGGCGTCTTGGACTTCGTGTCCTTCGCCTTCTGGATTTTGTCCAGCAGGTGGAAATCAATAAACGGACCTTTTTTAATCGAGCGTCCCATAAAATTATTTGATCTTCATCGGCAGACCGTTGCGGCGCACAATAATGAAACGGTTTGAGTGCTTGTATTTGGGGCGTGTTTTGCCGCCCTTCGCGACAAAGCCCCACGGCGAAGTCAATTGCTGCCAGCCGCCGCCGCCCTTGGACTTGCCAGCGCCGCCGCCATTCGGATGGTCAACCGGATTCCGCGCCACGCCGCGCGTGATGCCGCGAATGCCGCGATGCCGCGAACGGCCCGCCTTGCCCAAAATCACGTTCTCATGCTCCGCGTTGCCCACCTGGCCAATCGTTGCGTAGCACTCCTCGTTGATCCGCCGGATTTCACCCGAGGGCAGACGAATCTGCGCGTAACCTTCGTCCCGCGACATCAACGTCGCCGCGCCGCCC
The DNA here is from genome assembly GCA_963786375.1 of uncultured Verrucomicrobiae bacterium. Taxonomy (GTDB): domain Bacteria; phylum Verrucomicrobiota; class Verrucomicrobiia; order Limisphaerales; family UBA11358; genus UBA11358. The sequence continues at coordinate 92,000 of CAWAYP010000005.1, read as the reverse complement.
GCTGAACGCACCACCTGCCCGCCGCGACCCGGCGTCAGTTCGATGTTGTGAATCGCCAGGCCGACCGGAATCGCCTTGAGCGGCAGCGCATTGCCGATTTCCGGCGGGGCCGTTGGCCCGCTGGAAATGGTGCCGCCGACTTTAATCCCCGCCGGCGCTATGATGTAACTCTTTTCGCCGTCCTGGTATTGCAGCAAGGCCAGCCGCGCCGAACGCATCGGATCGTACTCAATCGCCGCGACCGTCGCCTCCACACCGTGCTTGTTGCGCTTGAAATCCACGAGCCGGATCTTCTGTTTATGCCCGCCGCCAATACCGCGCGCCGTCACGCGACCATAGGCGTTGCGGCCACCGGTCTTCTTCCGCGTGACGACCAGCCCCTTTTCGGGCTTCGTCTTCGTAATCTCGCTGAAATCCGCGTACGTGACGTAGCGCAGAGACGGCGTTAGCGGTCTAAATGTCTTAACTGGCATAAAATCAAAAGTTTCAGCAGCAACTTTGAAGTCGGCAGGCCATCATTCCTGTCCCGGCAGGGAATCAGTTATCGGTCTGCAAACATGCTGTCCATTTTCCCAAGGTGACTGGCCGCGCTGGTGCGCAACAAGAGCCTGTCTTCCGAGCGAAACGGAGCGAAGAAACTATCAAAAGCCCCTTTCGATGCAAGAGTTTTTTTGAGGAATTTTAGATGTCTAAAAATAGGTGTTTCCCCTCAAATCCAAACGCGAATTTCGCTGGTTTTCCGCCACCTTAACCGAACCATCCGTGCGCGCTCAATCAATCATCCACCCTGTCCTTCAATCAATCAAAGTCTGGCCAGCCAATGTTTCGTCATCTGATCGCTCATGAGCATCACAACGACAATGATTCCTGAAATGATCAGACCCGCCATCAAAGACGCCAACAAAAGGCGCAGTTGGTGGCGGCGCTGGTACTCTGGGATGCGCGGAAACAGCAATTGTCCCAAGCTCAACTTCATAACACCGTTATTTTGACACGCTTCCAGGCAGTGCGTTCGGGATTTGGTCAACCAGGAATCCGCTTGCCGATCTTGAACGACCAGGACAAATGACTCTTGGATTTTGTCCCGCGCAGGGCTTGGTTTGTTCCCGCCACAGCTTGAATCCTACTCCGTCTGTTCTTTCGGATGGAAAACGATGTAGGCCGGCACATAGTCCAGGGTGTAGTCCGCCATCAGATCGTCCCATTTCATAAGCGTCCAGGGATGCCAGCTGCTGCTGCCATTTTTGGTGAAGACAATGTCGTCGGCAATGAAAACCACCATGTGGATCGGAAACCCATCGGGCCGGAAGAAAACAATCAAATCACCAAAGGTCGCCTGCTTCACCTCAGTGTAGTTCTGATGCAGCTCATTCATCCAGACGTCGGAATCATAAAAACGGTCGTCCGGGGGGTCGTTGAAAAAATTCATGGCCGTCCAATTGCAATCGGGCCAGCCCACTTTGGCACTGTTCAGCGGCGGTACGGGAAAGGTATAAAGGCGTTTGCGGGCAAATGGAGGAAGCAAATGGGTCACGTCAATCGTCATCCCGCCGGGAATATTTTTCAGGGATTCAAGCAGGGCCTGAATATCCTTGGTGCGCTGGCCCTTGGACCAGTAATCGGCGAGCGCCGCAACATCACTGTCCGGCTTGACCTGTAATTTCACCAGCAACGCGGATGTGCTGGCCAGCGTCTTGATCAATCGCCGCCGTTCTTCACTTGTGGAAATGCGCGGATACACAATGGACAGATCAGAAAAGCAAAGGCGCCCGCCCCGCGAATAGGTCAGCTGCCTCAACAACGCCAGGGTCCCGGCGCTCAAGCCGCTTTGCCCAAACCATTCATCAACCCCGCCTTCACGGGATTTGAACGGCCACAAATGCAATATGTTCAACCGGCTCCGGGCCAGCACGGAATAAATCCGCTCACGCGCCGGTTCAGCCAGCCCCAAGACCAGATCATCCGGCGGCATGACTTCAATGCCGCTGGGTTGGTCCTGCCATATGGCCGGATCCTTCAATCCGGCCAGTTGCGACGCCGTCAGTCCGCATTGATCGAAAAAATGGCTCAACGCCGGACGCGTATAACCCTCAAAAAACCAGCGCGTCGGACCGAAGCAATGCGCGTCGGTGGGAATGAATTCATCGGACGGCTTGAGTTGGATGCGCGCGTATTCCAGTTGTCCCCACGGGCCGGGATTGCCCTTGAAATAGACATCGGATGAAACGGACGCCGGCGAGGACGGGGCAATGGGACGGTCGGAATCAGGTTTGGGAGCATGCCAGAGCGCAAACGCCAGCGCCAGCAGCAGGACAAATTGGACCAGACAGGTTATCCACAACATCCGGGACACGGGAAAAAAACCATCCGTCCCGCCCCGCCCCAATCCTTCCGCCTTCGCTTGGCTGCGGTCTTCACCACCATCCAGATCGTTCTCAGGCATATTTGAAGCTACCGCTCAAAAACTGAAATCCCCGTGCGTTTTGCACAACGCCATACCCTTGCAAAACGGCAGCCGCTCTGCAAATCAATATGATCAACAAACCTGCTGCGAATCCGGGAACCCGCACTCCACCCCGATCAATGCTGGAATTGGGACTGTTTGCTGACCTTCGCCAATCGTTTTTCCCATTCGCCCTTGTGGGCCAGCGGATCGGCGTCCGTGCCCTAGAGTTTTTTCACCATTTCCCGCTGCGGCACGAATGGACATTTTGCCTTCGGATTTTTAAAGGCGTCCTCCAGTTCGCGCAAGGCCAGTTGCGCGCCGGTCATGATCGCCGTCGGACCGAACCGGCCGTTGAGCGCATGCGTTGCGTCGTCAAGCGCGCCCCAGCGTTCCGCCGCGGTGCGCCCCCACAGCGTCGGCTGCGTGTCCAGCCGCGCGAGGTTCCAAAACGCAATGCGGATTTGCCGGACAGGTTTGAATTGTTTGCCCATGAGTTCACAAAAGACATTTTCAAAAACCGTATTGATGATTGAATTTTGAAATTGCGGCTCGCGAAAGCGATGGCCGCCGTTGACTTCGCTAAAATCGGTGAACCGGACCGTCAGACCAAGCTCGCGGGCCTGCAACTGCTCGCGGCGCAACTGGCCGACCAGCCGCGTCGCCTCGCTCAACGTAAACGTCAGCGCCGCCTCATAATCCGGCTCGTCGTAAGGCAGCGTGGTGTTGCTGGAAATGGTCGTGCGGTCCTTCACTTCGAGGAGCAAAGGCTCACTCCAGAGGCCGTTGGCGAACAGCCAGAGTTGCTGGCCCCAAATCCCAAACTTCTGCCGGAGCAACGGCGACGGCAATTTCGCCACGTGACCAAAGGTCTCCGCGCCGAGCGAGGCCAGCGCGCGCTGCCGGTTTTTGCCAATGCCGGAAAGTTCGCGCACGGAACGGTCCTTTAAAAATTCCCTTTCCGAGCCGGACGGAATCTCGATGAACCCGGGCTTGGCGGCGTCCGTCGCGAGCTTGGCCAGTTGGGAAGAATTCGCCAAGCCGGCGGACACGGGTAATCCCACTTCCTGCAAAATCCGCCGGCAGATTTCCTTCACATAGTTTTCCGGCGACGTGTTTCGCCAGACATGCCGGTCCATCGTTGTAAAATCCAGAAAGCCTTCATCAATCGAGATGGGCACGAGCGTCGGCGAATACTCTTCCAAAATGCGGAACATCTCCTGCGACAGGCGGCGGTATTTGTCGTACTGCGGACGGCACAAAACTCCCTTGGGACAAAGCCGCTTCGCCTCGAAGCACGCCATGCCGGTCTTGACGCCGAATTTTTTGGCCGCGCGATTGGCCGCGATAACGATGCCGTCGCCGCGCCGCCCGCCGCCGACCCAGACCGGGCGTTCCTGCAATTGGGGATTCAGGGCGATCTCGCAACTGGCGAAGAAGCTGTCGCCGTCCACGTGCAGGATGCGAATGGGTGCTTTGGCATTCACGGGCAAACTTTAATTGAACCAAATTTCCGGCCGTGTCAAATCCTCGCACGCCGGCATGGACAAAGGCGGTCCAAGCCCGAAGGGCTGGTTTGTAAGCAAAAACGGCGCGGAGTGAATTTTCACTCCGCGCCATGTAGCGGCGGTCTGTGACCGCCGGAAATTTCAGCGACGCTCACAGAGCGCCGCTACAAATTACGTCAAAACAATCTTGTCGCCGTCCTTCAGCGTGACGATGGCCTTCTTCCAATCGGGCGCCCGGCCGGCCTGGGTCGTGCGCTGGCGGCGGAACTTGCCACGCACGTTCAGCGTGTTGACCTTCGTCACCTTGACCTTGAACAATTCCTGCACGGCCTGGCGGATTTGCGTCTTGTTCGCGCGGCGGTCGGCCACGACGGTGTACTGATTGTACTTCTCGCCCTGGCGCGTGCCCTTTTCCGTCAGGCGGACGGTCTTGATGATTTCAAAAGCGTTCATGTTATTCCTTGGTCAGACGGGCTTCGACTTTTTCAAACGCGCTCTTCGTGAAGAGCAGCTTGTCGGGCCGCAACACGTCGTAAGTGTTCAGCGAATCGCTCGTCGTCAGCGCGACGCTGGGGAGGTTGCGCGACGCCAGCGTCAGATTTTTGTCCGTCTCCGATGAGACAATCAGCGTCGTGCCCTTCAATTCCAGCGCGGACATCAAGCCCGACGAATTCCTTCGTCTTCGGCGAAGCAAGTTTCAAATCGTCCACCACCACCACGTCGCCGGCCTTGAGACGTTCGCTCAACGCCTTGCGCAACGCCAGCGCGCGGGTCTTCTTGGAAATTTTCTTGCTGAAATCGCGCGGGCGGGGACCGAAAACCACGCCGCCGCCGACCCACAACGGCGATTGGAATGAACCGGCGCGCGCGCGGCCGGTGCCTTTTTGCCGCCACGGTTTTTTGTTCGTGCCGGAAACTTCGCCGACGTTCTTGGTGCTGGCGGTGCCGCTGCGTTGCGCCGCCCGGTACGCGACGACCGCGTCATGGACGGCCTGCGTGCCTTTTCCGTCTTCAACCAGCGGGAACTTCACTTCCAGTTCGCCCTGGTCTTTTCCTTCGATATTTTTAATGGCAATTTTCATGGCACGCATTAATTATTTCTTGGCTTCGGCCTCGGCGCCCTTCCGTTTCATCGGGCGCGAGGCTCACCGGCGGCTTCCAGCCCTTCGGACGTTTCTTGGATTCGCGGATGACGACGTAATCGCCTTCCGCGCCGGGAATCGCGCCTTTGATGAGCAAAAGATTGTCCGCCTCGCGCACCTGGATGACTTCAAGGTTCTGCGTGGTGCGCCGGACCTGGCCCATGTGGCCGGGCATTTTGAAGCCGCGCAGGACCGTGCCGGGGAACAGGCGCTGGCCGATGGCGCCGACGCGGCGATGCCAGCCTTTGTGCGCCGTGCGTCGAATCGACCGCCGGCAAAACAGTGGCGCTTCACGACACCTTCAAAACCGCGGCCTTTGGTGACGCCGATGGCGTCCACAAAATCGCCGGGCGCGAACAGCGTCGGGCCGACGACGTCGCCGGGCTTCACTTCCTTCGAAAAATTGCGGAATTCCTTGATGCGTTTCACCGCCGCGCCGTTTTGCTTTTTGATATGGCCGAGCAACGGCTTGGTGAGGCGCTGCTCCTTCTGGTCGTCGAAACCGAGTTGCACGGCGTTGTAGCCGTCCTTGCCGGCCTGCGTCTTGACCTGCAGCACGCGGTTGGGGCCGGCGAGCACGACCGTCACCGGGATCAACACCCCGCTGGCGTTATAGACGCGGGTGTGCCGAGTTTTTTTCCTAAAAGTCCGAGTGGCATGGTCGTTCTCCTTAAATCTTGATGGTGATGTCCACGCCGGCGGGAGATTGAGTTTCTTCAATTCGTCCACGGTCTTGGCGGTCGGATCGAGGATGTCAATCAGCCGCTTGTGGGTGCGTTGCTCGAAAGTTTCCTGCGACTTCTTGTCCGAGTGCGGCGAGCGCTGCACGGTGAACCGCTCGATGCGGGTCGGCAGCGGGATGGGCCCGGCGACGCGCGCGCCGGTGCGTTTGACGGTGTCCGCGATTTCGCGCGCGGACTGGTCTATGACCCGATGGTCATAGGCCTTAAGACGAATTCGAATGCGTTGTGCAGCCATACAAAGAACAATTGTCTGTTAATGGTTTAATTAATTTGCCGCTTCAATCTTTGAAAGCGGACGCGGAGTATAGCAATTAAGCGGCTCCGCGCAACATGTTTTTGGCGGCAACCCCATCTATGTCCGCGCCGCCGGTTTCTTCGCCGCCTGATCCAAAATCGTGGTCAGGACGCTGTTCGGCACCTGCTCGAACGTCAACGGCTCCATCGAATACGAGGCGCGGCCCTTCGAAAGCGAGCGGATGGCCGTGGCGTAACCGAACATTTCGGCCAGCGGCACATTGGCGTTGACCACCGTCTGGCCCTGCTTGGCCTCGATGTTGATGATGTGCCCGCGCCGGCGGGTGATGTCGCCGATGCAGATCGCCCTGATATTCGTCGGGCGTGGTGCATTCCACTTTCATGATGGGTTCGAGCAAAATCGGCCCGGCTTTCTTGAAGGCGTCCTTGAGCGCAAAAATGCCCGCCATCTTGAACGCCAGTTCGTTGGAGTCCACTTCGTGGAACGTGCCGTCCACGACCTGCACCTTGATGTCAATGACCTGATAACCGGCATAGACGCCGCCCTTGATGGCTTCCTCGATGCCGTCAATGACCGCCGGGATGTATTCCTTGGGAATCGCGCCGCCGACGATTTCGTTTTCGATCTCGACGCCCTTGCCCTTTTCGTTCGGCTGAATCTGGACACAGGCGTGGCCGTATTGGCCGCGACCGCCGGATTGGCGGATGAACTTGCCTTCGCCGTCCGCCGCCTTGGTGATGGTTTCGCGATAGGCGATCTGCGGCGCGCCGGTGTTGGCGTCCACCTTGAACTCGCGCTTCAGCCGGTCGCATGATGATTTCCAGATGCAACTCGCCCATGCCCGCGATGATGAGCTGGCCGGTCTCCTCGTTGGTGAAACAGCGGAAGGTCGGGTCTTCCTCCGCGAGCCGTTGCAGGCCCTCGGACATCTTGTCGCGGTCCTGTTTCGTCTTCGGTTCGACGGCCATGCTGATGACCGGCTCGGGGAACGTCGGCGGTTCGAGCGTCACGTCGAAATCTTCATCGCACAGCGTGTCGCCGGTGGTGATGTTGCGCAGGCCGACCAGCGCGGCGATGTCGCCGGCATAGACCTCGGTGATGTCCTTGCGTTCGCTGCCCTGAATGATCATCAGGCGGCTGACGCGTTCGCGCTTGCGCGTGCGCGGATTGTAAATGGTGTCGCCCTTTTTAAGCTGGCCGGAATAAACGCGGAAGAACACCAGCTTGCCCGCGTAAGGATCGGTCCACAGCTTGAACGCCAGCGAGCAAAACTTGTTGCTGTCGCTGGTTTCCACCGACACCTTGTTTTCCGTGCCCGGCTCAATGCCTTCGGCGCCGGGCACGTCCAGCGGGCCGGGCAGATAATCCACCACGGCGTCAATCAGCGGCTGCACGCCCTTCTTTTTGAAGGCCGAACCGCACAGCACGGGAACCAGTTCAATCTTGCAGGTCAGCCGGCGGATGGCGGCCTTGAGTTCCGGCGGCGTGATCGGCTTTTCTTCCAGCACCAGATTCGGCAATCGCGTCGTCCTTGTTGGAAACCGCGTCAATCAATTCCGCCAGCGCGGCCTGGCGCGCGTTCCTTGTGCTCGGCGGGAATTTCCTTCACCTCGTAATTCAAGCCTTCATTGGCGACGTCGCCCGGCCCCCAGACGATGGCCTTCTGGTTCACCACGTCAATGACGCCGGCAAACTTGTCTTCCGCGCCGATGGGCAGGAAAACGGGATACGCATACGCCTTGAGTTTGTTGCGCATGTCGTTCAGCGCATTTTCAAAATTCGCGCCGGTGCGGTCCATCTTGTTGACGAACGCGATGCGCGGCACCTTGTACTTGGTGGCCTGGCGCCAGACGGTTTCCGATTGCGGCTGCACGCCCGCCACGCCGCAGAACACCGCCACCGCGCCGTCCAGCACGCGCATGGAGCGCTCCACTTCCGCCGTGAAATCCACGTGACCGGGCGTGTCAATGATGTTGATGCGATGCGGCACGTCCTTGAACGCCTTGTAAATTTCGTCTTCGCCCGGCTTGTTGTGTTTTTGCGTCCAGAAGCAGGTGACGGCGGCGGAGGTGATGGTGATGCCGCGCTCGCGTTCCTGTTCCATCCAGTCGGTCACGGTGTTGCCGTCGTCCACGTCGCCAATCTTGTGGATGAGGCCGGTGTAAAACAGGATGCGCTCGGTCGTGGTCGTCTTGCCCGCGTCAATGTGCGCGGCGATGCCGATGTTGCGCGTGCGTTCCATGCGTGTATTCGCGGTTGGGCGAATTGACCGATTTCGTTTTTTCAGCTACTGGCTTCCATTTTTGAATCTCAAATAATAAAAATGCCCCCGGGCCTTGCAGCCTTTGGGGCATGTTTTCAATTATATCCTACCAGCGGAAATGCGCAAACGCCTTGTTGGCCTGCGCCATCTTATGCACCTCGTCGCGCTTGCGGATGGCGTTCCCCTGCCCTTGATAGGCTTCCAGAATTTCCGCCGCCAGCGCCTCGCGCATGGGCATGCCCTTGCGGGCGTCCGCAAAATCCACAATCCAGCGCAACGCCAGCGATGCCTGCCGGTCCGACGGCACTTCCAGCGGCACCTGATACGTTGCGCCGCCGACGCGCCGGGCCTTGGTCTCGATGCGCGGCTTGGCGTTGTCCACCGCGCGCTGCAAAATTTCCACCGGGTTGCTGGCCGGATTTTTCTCCGAGATGGTGTCAAAGGCCCCATAGACAATCCGCTGGGCGGTGCTCTTCTTGCCGCATATCATCACGGTGTTGACCAGCCGTGATACCAGCGCGCTTTGGAATTTTCCGTCCTTGGGCACCGGCCGTCTGGTTGCTTGTCGTCTGCGGGACATGAGTTTCGGTTAAATGAGTTGAGTTGTTAAATTGCCTTGCTAGGCCGCTGCGGGAGCAGCGGGGGCCGCTGGAGCGGCGGCGGCGGGCTTCGCGCCGGGTTTCGGGCGTTTCACGCCGTATTTGGAGCGGCTGACGCGGCGTTTTTCCACGCCGGCGGCGTCGAGCGTGCCGCGCACAATGTGATAACGCACGCCCGGCAAATCCTTCACGCGACCGCCGCGCACGAGCACGATGGAGTGCTCCTGCAAATTGTGGCCTTCGTCCGGGATGTAGGCGATGATTTCGTAGCCGTTGGTCAAGCGCACCTTGGCCACCTTGCGCATTGCCGAGTTCGGCTTTTTGGGCGTGCGGGTCATCACCTGAATGCACACACCCCGGCGAAACGGCGAATTATCCAAGGCGGGTGACTTGGATTTATACTTTACCTTGCGGCGGCCCTTGCGGACCAACTGATTGATTGTCGGCATTTTGCGTTAAATTCGCTGTAAACATCACCGGCCATTGAGGTCGGAGAAACGGAGCGCGGAATATAACAAATTCAACCGGCGATGCAAGGGCTATTTTAAGCTTTTTGGGAAACAACCTTGTGACAGCCGCAGATGACCTGCTTAAACCGCTTGGGAAAAGCCTTGGGCTTGACAGCACACGCCCGGCCTGTCATGTCAGGATTGTGATGAAACCTTTGATGTTGGCTCTCTGGGTTGTGTTTGCGTGGGGCGGTCTGAACGCGCAGGCGCGTGTCTGGCAGCCATCGCCGGGACATACGCAAGTGCCGATCTGGCCGGGGGCTGCTCCCGATGCGAAGGCCCAGCTTGTCCCAGGACCGGAGTATGTTACGAACGTGGTGTCACCTTCCGGCGTGCCATGGATCGCGGTATGCAACGTCTCTCAGCCCACGATGACGGTCTATTCGCCGAAAGGGAAAAACACCGGCGTTGCGATGGTCGTGTTTCCCGGCGGAGGCTACAATTGTCTGGCCATCGATCTCGAAGGCACGGAGATTTGTGACTGGCTGACGTCCAAGGGCATCACGGCTGTGCTGTTGAAATACCGCGTGCCACTCAAGAAAGTGGGACCATATTGGGAATCGCCGCTGGCATTGGAAGATGCGCAGAGGACCATTGGGCTGGTGCGCTTTCACGCCGCCAAGTGGCGGATTGATCCGCACAAGATTGGCGTGATCGGCTTTTCGGCCGGCGGACATATGGTGGCGGCGACGAGCACGCATTTTGCCAAGCGTTCATATCCGGCGGTGGATGCGGCGGACCAGGAAAGCTGCCGCCCGGATTTTGCGATAGCTTGCTATCCGGGACATCTGTACCACGGTGAAGATTTAAAATTGAATCCGAATGTCCCGGTCACGAGCAAAACGCCGCCGACATTTATATTACAGGCGGAAGATGACCATGTGGATGGTGTCGAACAGTCGCTGGTTTACTACATTGCGCTGAAGAACGCCGGGGTTCCCGTGGAAATGCACTTGTATGCGCAAGGCGGACATGGGTTTGGGTTGCGGCGCACGAAGCTTCCGATTACGCGGTGGCCTCAGTTGGTGGAGACGTGGCTGAGGACGATCGGAATGATTCCGGAGTGATACGTATGGCCTTGGAAACCCCAATTTAACCACGGATGGCCACAGATCCCGCAATGCGGGACGGATTCCAAACCGCGAAATACGCGAAATACACGAACGGAATTTTAGGATTTATTTCAGCCTTTAGAGTATTTTCTATTTAGATAGACGCATTTGGCCATTGGTGCTATTCTCTTTTCATGAAAAGGGAACTATGCGGCCTTTGAGCCAGGACTTACGACAGCGGATCATCGCCGCGCGAGAGCGCGGGGAGGGCACCGGCGACGTTTGCCAGCGTTTTGGCGTCAGCCGCAAAAGCGTGGAGCGTTTTTGGAAGCAGCACCATCTAACGGGCCAGTGCCGACCCCAAAAGATCGGCGGTTACCGGCGCTCCCGCTTGGAAAAGCATGACCGAACGCTGCGCCGCTGGATTGCAGCCCAGGCCGATCTGACGCTCAACGAACTCCAAAAGCGGTGTCTGGAGCAGTTGCATGTTTCCATTGGCATCACCGCTTTGTGGCATCGGCTAGAGCAACTGGGCTTGAGCTATAAAAAAAACGACGCGCGCCGCCGAGCAAGATCGGCCGGACGTTAAAGCCGCTCGGAGACTTTGGCGCAGACAACAGCCCGACTGGGATGTTCGCCAACTGGTGTTTATCGATGAGACCGGCCTGAACACCAAGCTGGCCCGCGGTTACGGGCGCTGTCCGATTGGCCAACGTTGCCTCAGCACCATCCCGCACGGTCACTGGCAAAGCTCCACCTTCATTGCCGCTTTGCGCCAGGAAAGCGTTGAAGCCCCCTTTTTGGTCGAAGGCCCCGTCGATGCCGAGGTGTTCACGGTTTATCTTGAGCAGGTGCTTGGTCCGCAACTGCGTGCAGGCGACACGCTCATCCTCGACAACCTTTCCACTCACAAAATCCAAAAGATCGGCCCGTTGCTCTCGGCTCGCGGAGTTGGCATTCGCTACCTGCCGCCTTACAGCCCTGATCTCAATCCCATTGAACTAGCTTTCGCCAAACTCAAGGCACACCTGCGCCACGCAGCGGCGCGGACCTTGGGTGAGCTTCATTCAGCCTTGGCCACGGCCCTGGACTCCTTCTCAGCTCAACATTGCCGGGGCTTCTTTCGTCATGCCCGATATGCGTCTATCTAAATAGAAAATGCTCTAGCCTTCCTTGCCGCGCCGTATCCCGCAGTGCGGGAGAAGGGGTGCGCGACCGTCCCGGTCGCATCATCCGGCGTCCCGCCGGACGAACCGGTGCGCGAAGATGCGTCCGGCGAGGACGCAGAACATGGCGGGCGGAAAAATGCGCCGCGGTTGGGCGGGTGACGAGTGACCAGTGACGGGATTGGGAAAAACAGGGAACATCGAACATTCAACGCTGGGCGAGTATCATTAACCGTTTTGCTTCCCGATTGCGGGCCTGTCAGGTGCGACTGGCGTTTGCGCCAAGCCACTGAATGCGGTTGGACAACCGCACCAAGGAAGCCGTATATTTCTGTGATCACACATAAATATGAACGAAAAAATTGTACAAATCATTCCCGCCGATGATTGGTTTGCCGTGTTTAAGATGGATGACGACGCTGAATTGTCCATGCCTCTGAACTGCTGGGCCCTGTTTCAAGAGGAGGATGGCTCTTCCAGGATCGAGGGCATCTACGTGGATGCAGCCGGTGATTGCACCGCGGCCAAATCGGCCACCAATTTCGTGCGTTACAAGAGACTTTCAACGGCTATCACCTGACACCGGATCTGGTTTCTCCACCGCGGAGGATTTTTGGCGCAGGACCCAGAGGCCGATGCCGGCCAGCAGGGCGTCAGGATTTACGATTGCCGATTGTCGATTTACGATTGAAACGGAAGTTTTCGCGTATTTGGCGTATTTCGCGGTTGAGGTTCTGTCGCCGCTGCCGGGGCTTGTTCCTTTCCGCCTCCATTCCCACGGTTCCACCGTGGGCCATTTTCTTTCGGACGTCCGGTCCTGAGCCGGCATCCGTGTTCATCCGTGGTTAAGATCGGATTGGCGGATGGCGATGGTCAATGGATGTTTTTATCCGCATGGGATAATAAAGTTCACCCCCAAAAAAGTGAACGCTCGAAAATGGTAACAATTCGAGCCGAGCAGCGGAAAATCAGGTTTGGCACGCCGGTTGCATTCACCGTTTGCGTGGAGATTTTAGTCAGCGCACATCGAATTTACTTCGCGGCATTTGGCGAAGCGCACGCGGCGTTAACACCGCCGGTCGTTTTAATCTCCAGTTAGACCTGCCAGCAACCCACATTCGGCTTCATTCTTCCAGTCCCGGTCGGAGGATCAACCTCTTGGACGGGGCTTGCTTTTTTTGGGAAAGGATTCATGAAGCAACCTTGATGAAGCCGGCAGTTGAAAGAAAACGGGCGTCCAACTTTCGTCGGACGCCCTGTGTAAAGAATCGGTTCTGGTTTACGCCAGCAATGGATTTTCAGCAGCCACCGGTTCCGCCGGTTGCTCCGGCTCGGGTTCATCGCTGATTTCCACCAACGGCTTGATTTGCGCCTTGCGGTGGTGATCAAAGCCGGTGCCCGCCGGAATGATATGGCCCATGATGACGTTTTCCTTGAAACCGCGGAGGCTGTCCACCTTGGAACGGGTCGCCGCCTCGGTGAGCACGCGGGTGGTGTCCTGGAACGACGCGGCGCTGAGGAAGCTGTCGGTTTCGAGCGACGCTTTGGTGATGCCCAGCAGCACGGGCGAGGCCTCGGCCGGTTTGCCGCCCATTTTGTCCACGCGCTCGTTTTCCTCCTCGAACTCCAGCTTGTCAATCTGTTCGCCCCAGAGGAACGTCGTGTCGCCCGGCTCGGTGATGCGCACCTTGCGGAGCATCTGGCGCACAATGATTTCAATGTGCTTGTCGTTGATGGTGACACCTTGCAGGCGATAGACCTCCTGCACTTCGCTGACGAGGTGTTCCTGCAATTCCTGCGGGCCGCAGACTTCGAGGATTTCGTGCGGGTCCATCGGGCCTTCCGTCAATTGCTGGCCCTTTTTCACCAGGTCGCCTTTGAAGACGATGACGTGCTTGCCGATGGGGATGAGGTGCTCCTCTTCCGCCTGCGTCTGCGGGTCTTTGATGACAACGCACCGCTTGCCGCGCACGCTGGCGCCAAAGTCCACCAGGCCGTCAATCTTGGAAATTTCCGAAGCGTCCTTCGACCGGCGGGCCTCAAACAATTCCGCCACGCGCGGCAGACCGCCGGTGATGTCCTTGGTCTTGGCCATTTTGCGCGGGGTTTTGGCCAGCAGGGTGCCGGGGAAAATGTCGTCGCGTTCCTTCACGACAATGTGCGCGCCGGAAGGAATCGGATAATTCGCCGCCACCTCGCCGTCCGCGCCGGTGATGATGATTTGCGGGTGCAAATCCTCCTTGTGCTCGATGACGACCATCGCCTCCTGGCCGGTGGTCTCGTCCATTTCCTGCTTCATCGTCACGCCTTCGATGATGTCGTGGAACTTCACCCGCCCCGCCTTCTCGGAAAGAATCGGAACGTTGTAGGGGTCCCATTGCACGAAGGTCTCGCCTTTTTTCACCTGGCCGCCATCGGGCACGGAAATGACCGAACCGATGACCACGGTGTGGTTTTCCAATTCGCGACCGTCCCCGGCGAGAATTGAAACCGTGCCGTTCTTGTTCAGGACAATGTTGTTGCCGTCTTCGAGTTGCACCAGGCGAAGTTCGTTGTAGCGGACCGCGCCGTCATACTTCGCCTTGATCTGCGGAATTTTGAACACACCGGCCGCCGTGCCGCCGATGTGGAACGTCCGCATGGTGAGCTGCGTGCCCGGCTCGCCGATGGATTGCGCGGCGATGATGCCGATGGCCTCGCCGAGTTTCACCAGACTGCCGGTCGCGAGATTGCGGCCATAGCAATTGACGCAAACGCCCTTCTTGCTTTCACACGTGAGCACCGAGCGGATGCGCAGGCGTTCAATGCCCGCGGCTTCAATGCGCTTGGCCTTTTCCTCGTCAATCTCTTCATTGGCGCGGACGAGAAATTCCTTCGGGTTGGTCGGGTTCACCGTATCGTCGCACGCAAACCGGCCCACCAGGCGGTCGGCCAGTTTGACCACTTCATCCTCGCCTTCGTACACGGCCGAGACCCAGATGCCATTCGATGTGCCGCAATCGGTTTCCTGGGTGATCACGTCCTGCGCCACGTCCACCAGCTTGCGCGTCATGTAACCGGAATCGGCGGTCTTGAGGGCGGTATCGGCCAGACCCTTGCGCGCGCCGTGCGTGGAGATGAAATATTCCAGAACCGACAGGCCCTCGCGGAAATTGGCGAGAATCGGCTTTTCGATGATGTCGCCGCTGGGTTTGGCCATGAGGCCGCGCAAGCCGGCGAGCTGGCGCACCTGCTGTTTGTTGCCGCGCGCGCCGGAATCCACCATCAGATAAACCGGGTTGAATTCCTTCTTGCCCTGGTTGGCTTCGAGCGTGCGGAACATGACGCTGGCAATCTGGTCGGTGCAATGCGTCCAGATGTCCACGATCTTGTTGTAGCGTTCGCCCGGCGTGATGACGCCCTTGCGATATTGCTTCTCAACTTCCTTGATCTGTTTTTGCGCGGTGTCAATTTCCTGGTCGCGTTCCTTCGGCACAATCATGTCATCAATGCCGATGGACACACCGGACTTGGTTGCCTCGCGAAAGCCGAGTTCCTTGAGCTTGTCCAGCATCGCGACGGTCTGGTCGTGGCCGGCGACCTTGTAACATCGCCAGATCAAATCGCCGAGCTGGCTTTTGCCGGCGGCCTTGTTGTAAAAACCGAGCCCGGCCGGCCAGATTTCGCTGAAGATGACGCGGCCAGCGGTGGTCTCGATGAGCTTTTTGTTCGCGTCGCCATAAACCGTCGGCCGGCCGAAGTCGGGGTTCGCCAGGCGGATCCGGTCGTGTGTTTTCAAAGCGCCATCGTCGTGGGCAAAAATCACTTCTTCCTTCGAGCCGAACAACGGCAGTTTCCGCGTGTCGGCGGGCAACGGCGTGCGCGGCTCGGCGGTGAGATAGTAACAGCCAAGCGTGATGTCCTGCGTCGGCGTAATGATGGGCCGGCCGGACGACGGGCTGAAAATGTTGTTGGGCGCCATCATCAACAAACGCGCCTCCATCTGCGCCTCCACCGAGAGCGGCACATGCACGGCCATCTGGTCGCCGTCAAAGTCCGCGTTGTAAGCGGTGCAAACCAGCGGGTGAATGCGGATGGCCTCGCCTTCAATCAACTGCGGCTCGAACGCCTGCACCGACAACCGGTGCAGCGTCGGCGCGCGATTCAACATCACCGGATGCCCCTTGGTGACCTCCTCCAGCACGTCCCACACCTCTTTGGTCTGGCGCTCGATCATTTTCTTGGCCGAGCGGACGGTGTGAACATAGCCCAATTCCTTCAGGCGGCGGATAATGAACGGCTCAAACAACACGAGCGCCATCTTCTTCGGCAACCCGCACTGGTGCAGCTTGAGTTCCGGCCCGATGACGATGACCGACCGGCCGGAATAATCCACGCGTTTGCCGAGCAGATTCTGGCGGAACCGACCGCCCTTGCCCTTGAGCATGTCGCTCAGGGACTTTAACGAGCGGTTGCCCGCGCCGGTCACGGGACGGCCATGACGGCCGTTGTCGAACAGCGCGTCCACCGCTTCCTGCAACATGCGTTTTTCGTTGCGGATGATGACCTCGGGCGTCTTAAGCTGGAGCAGCGTCTTAAGCCGGTTGTTCCGGTTGATCACCCGGCGATACAGGTCGTTCAAGTCGGACGTCGCAAACCGGCCGCCTTCAAGCGGCACGAGCGGACGCAAATCCGGCGGAATCACCGGCAGCACCGTTAGAATCATCCACTCCGGGCGGCTCTTGGAAATCTGGAGACCCTGGAGCAGTTTGATCCGTTTGGCCAGTTTCTTGCGGATTTGTTTGCTCTTGGTTTCGGTCATGGCCTCCTGCAACCGGTCGGCCTGTTTGGACAGATCCACCTTGGCCAGCGCCTCGCGCACGGCTTCGGCGCCCATCTTGGCGACAAACGCGTCCGCGCCGTAAGTCTCGCGCGCCTCGCGATGTTCATGTTCATTGAGCAATTGATTTTGCTTCAAAGCCGTGTTGCCCGGATCAATGACCAGATAATCCTCGTAATAAATCACCCGCTCCAGGTTGCGCGCCGTCATGTCGAGCACCA
The DNA here is from genome assembly GCA_963786375.1 of uncultured Verrucomicrobiae bacterium. Lineage (GTDB taxonomy): Bacteria > Verrucomicrobiota > Verrucomicrobiia > Limisphaerales > UBA11358 > UBA11358. Next base: position 75,279 of record CAWAYP010000005.1, on the reverse strand, counting down.
GCCCGATGCGCGACGGCATGCACTTGAAAAACCAGATGTGGCAGACGGGCACGGCCAGTTCAATGTGGCCCATGCGCTCGCGCCGGACGCGGGCGAGCGTGACCTCGACGCCGCAGCGGTCGCAAACAATGCCGCGGTGCTTGATGCGTTTGTACTTGCCGCACGAGCATTCCCAGTCCTTGACCGGGCCGAAGATGCGTTCGCAAAACAAGCCGCCTTTTTCCGGCTTGAAGGTGCGGTAATTGATGGTTTCGGGGTTCTTAACCTCCCCTTTGGACCAGGACCGAATGGCCTCCGGCGACGCGACGGAAATCGCGACGTAGTCCACCTGGTTCACCTTGTCCAGCCCGAGCAATTCACGGGCACTTTCTTTAGTGCTGGTCATACGCGTTTGGGTTCAGCGAATAATTTTGGTTGCAACTTAAACCATGGCCAACGTGGCGGCCGCCGCCTCGCCGTTGGTCGAATGTTCAATCGGATTCGAATAACCGACCTTCACGTCGAGGCCGAGCGATTGCATTTCCTTGACGAGCACGTTGAAGGATTCGGGAATGCCCGCCTCCAGGGCGTTGTCGCCTTTGACGATGCTCTCGTAAATGCGCGTGCGGCCCTGCACGTCGTCGGACTTGACCGTGAGCAATTCCTGCAAGGTGTAGGCGGCGCCATAGGCTTCCATCGCCCACACTTCCATTTCGCCGAAGCGCTGGCCGCCGTACTGGGCCTTGCCGCCCAGCGGCTGCTGCGTGACGAGTGAATACGGCCCGACCGCGCGGGCGTGAATCTTGTCCGCCACCAGGTGGCCGAGCTTCATCATGTAAATGTAGCCAACCACGATCTCCTGGTCGAACGGCTCGCCAGTGCGGCCATCAATCAAATGCGTCTTGCCATGTTCCGGCAATTTTGCCTCTTTCAAATAACCGCGAATGGCCTTTTCCTTGATGCCATCGAAGACCGGGGTCGCATACTTCAAGCCGAGCAGTTTTGCCGCCCAGCCCAGGTGCGTTTCCAGCACCTGGCCGACGTTCATGCGCGAAGGCACGCCCAGCGGATTCAACACGATCTCCACCGGCGTTCCGTCCGCGAGGAACGGCATGTCCTCCTCCTTGACAATGCGCGCGACCACGCCCTTGTTCCCGTGACGGCCGGCCATTTTGTCACCGACGGAAAGCTTGCGTTTTGAGGCGACGTAAACCTTCACCGACTTGACGATGCCGGTTTCAACGCCTTCGCCCGCTTCGGCGCGCTCCATCTCCTCGTCGTATTGCATCTGCACATCGTCGAACTTCTTTTTGAAGCTGCCGATGATTTCATTGATCTTGTTGCGAATGGGCGACGGGTCAATTTCGATGCGGTCATAAACCGTCGCCAGCTTGCGCAACAATGTTTTGGTGATTTTACGATTGGCCGGAATGATGATTTCGCCGGTCTCGCTGTTGACCACGTCCAGCGGAATTTTTTCACCCAGCAGAATGTTGCTCAACGCCTCCGTCAACTGGTCGCGCAGTTCCTCGGTTTTCTTCTTGTGCTCTTCCTCAATTTGCTTCGAGTGGCGGCGCTCGTCGCTGGTGCTGGTTTTGGCGCGGTCACTGTCCTTTTTGGCCGACACCTTCACGTCCATGACGATGCCATAGGTGCCGGACGGGACCTTGAGCGACGTGTCCTTCACGTCCGCGGCCTTTTCACCGAAAATCGCGCGCAACAGGCGTTCCTCCGGCGCCAGTTCGGTCTCGGACTTCGGGGTGATTTTGCCAACCAGGATGTCCCCGGGCTTCACCTCCGCGCCGACGCGGATGACGCCATCGGTGCCCAGGTTCTTCAGCGCTTCATCGCCGAGGTTCGGGATGTCCCGCGTGATTTCCTCCGGGCCAAGCTTCGTGTCGCGCGCGCTGACCTCGAATTCATCAATGTGAATGCTCGTAAAGATGTCCTCCTTCACGATTTTCTCGCTGATGAGAATGGCGTCCTCGAAGTTGTAGCCGTTCCACGGCATGAACGCGACCAGCACGTTGCGCCCCAGCGCCAGTTCACCGTCGCGCGTGCAGGGACCGTCGGCAATCACCTGGCCCTTTTTCACGTGCTCGCCCTTGTGCACCAGAATTTTCTGGTTGATGCACGTGGCGGCGTTTGACCGCATGAATTTGCGGATCGGATAAACCCAGACGCCGTGTTCGGGGTCATGCTTGATTTTCTTTTTTCCCTCGGGCAGTTTGCCGTCTTCGGTGATGATGATCTGGCTGCCGGTAACAGAGGCAATTTTGCCGCCTTCTTCGGCCACCACCACAGCGCGCGAGTCCCGGGCGACCCGGTCTTCGAGGCCCGTTGCCACCAGCGGCGCTTCGGTCACGAGCAATGGCACGGCCTGGCGTTGCATGTTCGAGCCCATCAACGCGCGGTTCGCGTCGTCGTGCTCCAAAAACGGAATCAATGACGCGGCAACCGACACCAGTTGTTTCGGCGAAACGTCCATGTAATTCACCCGCGCCGGTTCAACGTCCACAAACTCGCCGCGCGCGCGGCAAACAACGCGGTCGCTGAGAAAATGGCCCTTGTCGTCAATCAGCGTGTTCGCCTGGGCGACAATGTACTGCTCCTCACGGTCGGCGGTGAGATATTCGATCTCGTTCGTGACGCGCCCGTCCTTGGCCTTGCGATAAGGCGTTTCCAGGAAGCCGAACTCGTTGATGCGCGCAAAGGTCGCCAATGACGCAATCAAACCGATGTTCGGGCCTTCCGGCGTTTCAATCGGGCAAATGCGGCCATAGTGCGACGGATGCACGTCGCGGACCTCGAACCCCGCGCGGTCGCGGCTCAAGCCGCCCGGCCCCAGCGCGCTGAGACGGCGCTTGTGCGTCAATTCCGCCAGCGGATTGATCTGATCCATGAACTGGCTCAACTGCGAACGGCCAAAGAAATCGCGAATGACCGCCGAAAGCGCCTTCGGATTGATGAGCTTTTGCGGTGTCATGGCCTCGACGCTCTGATCAAAAAGCGTCATGCGTTCCTTGACCAGGCGCTCGGTGCGGGCCAGGCCGACGCGGCATTGATTGGCCAGCAATTCGCCGACCGTGCGGATGCGGCGGCTGCCGAGGTGATCAATATCATCCAGGGAACCTTCGCCTTTCTTGAGGCGGAGCAGATATTTTGTTGCCGCCACCAAATCGTCCTTCGTCAGAATGCGCGACTCTTCCTTGTCCTTGAGCCCGAGCTTCTGATTGATTTTGTAACGGCCAACGCGGCCCAAATCATAACGCTTCGGGTCGAAGAACAGCCGCTTGAGCAGCGCACGCGCGTTCGCCGCGGTCGGCGGGTCGCCCGGGCGCAAGCGACGGTAAATGTCCTTGAGCGCCTCTTCTTCGTTTTTGGCCGGGTCTTTCTTGAGGCATTTGATCATGATGCCCTCGTCCACGGAGGTGTCCACGACCTTGATTTTGTTGACGCCCAACTCGGCGATTTGCTTGACCACGGCCTTGGACAACGGCTCAAATGCGCGCGCGACAACCAGGCCTTTTTCCTCATCCACGGCGTCCTGAATCAAAACGCGGCTCGACAAATCCTCGAGCTTTTCGGCCTCCTTGACCGTGAGCTCCTCGATGTCGTAAAACAACTTGATGATTTCCTCGTCCGTGCCCCGCGTCTCGCCCCCGTCCTTGTCCTTGCCCTTGCCGGCGGTGCCTTCAACGTCCAGAAAACCCAACGCGCGGAAAAACGTCGTCGTCAAAAATTTCCGGCGGCGTTTCTTGCGGTCGAGATAAACGTAAAGCAGATCGCTCGTGTCAAATTGCGCCTCGTACCATGAGCCGCGGTCGGGGATGACGCGGAAACTGTGCAGAATTTTGCCGTTCGGATGCTGGGTGGCCTCAAACGCGATGCCCGGCGAGCGGTGCAACTGGGACACGACGACGCGTTCCGCGCCGTTGATGACAAACGTGCCCTGCGGCGTCATCAGCGGCAGTTCGCCCATGAACACCTTTTCCTCTTTGGCGCTCTTGCTCTCCTCCTTGAGCAGAAAGGTGACGTAGAGCGGCGCGCCGTAGGTCAGACCTTCGCGCAGGCATTCGAGCCAGTCCACCTTCGGCTCGCCGATTTCGTAGGAATCGTAATCGAGCACGCATTTGCCGTCGTAGCTCTCGATGGGAAACACCTCGCGGAAAACCGCTTCCAGGCCGGCGTTTTTCTGGCGTCTTTTCGGCGACGCGTCCGCCTGCAGAAATTCCTTGTAGGAATTCGGTCTGCAATTCGATCATGTTCGGCGGCACGACGATCTCTTTGATCTTGCCGAAGTTGATTCGTTCTGTGGCTCGCGATGGCATTTTGACTTTCTCGTTTGGCCGGCAACAGCGCCGGACCGGCATTTTACATTCAACGACAAAAGGCAAGCCCGCCGCGTTCAACGGCCTACTTGCCAAACCCTGACCGCACTTTTTACCGTTCGTAATTTATCAAATCTTTCACCCGCAAAACCGGGGAAATGGACGGCGCCTGCCCGGCAGAAACGCCGCCCAATATAATTCACTATTACTTGACTTCCACTTTCGCGCCCGCTTCCTCGAGTTTCTTCTTGGCCGCGTCGGTGTCCGCCTTGTTCGCGCCTTCCAGCACCGGCTTGGGCGCGCCTTCGACCAGCGCCTTGGCTTCCGCCAGGCCCAGGCCGGCCTTCACTTCGCGGACGGCCTTGATGACGGCAATCTTCTTGTCCGCCGGCGCCGAGACGAGAATCACGTCAAACGTGTCCTTCGCCGCCGCGGGAGCGGCGCCACCGGCAGCCGGAGCGCCGGCAGCCGCAACCGCGACGGGCGCGGCGGCGGAAACGCCCCACTTGGTTTCCAGTTGTTTCACCAAGTCGGCGGCTTCAATCACCGTCAACTTGCTCAATTCCTCCACGAGGTTTCCAATGTCAGCCATATTACCTTTCTTTCGTCTCGTCGTCCGCCGCGGTCCACCTGCTCCCGCATTGCGGGATCCGGCGCGACACGCCACGGCGGTTTTCAGTTCACGGCCTGCGAACCGACGATTTACGTTGTTGTTTCCTGTTTGTTTCCTGTTTGTTGCTCCCGGCGCCGATCAGGGCGCCGGGAAATTATTTTGCGGTGATGGCGCTTTTCAATTCAACGCTTCAGGCTTTCTCCGCCTTCGCCTTGATGACCCGCGCCAGTTGCGACGCGGGCGTGTTGATCAAGATCGCCAGCTTCGTCGCCGGCGCGTTCAACAGGCCAAGCAACTTGGCGCGCAACACGTCCAGGCTCGGCAAATCCGCCAGCGCCTTGATGCGCCGCTTCTTCCAGCCGCTGATTGTTCAAGTAGCCGAACTTGAATTTCAGCTTGTCGAATTCCGCCGCGAAATTTTTCAGCGCCTTCGCCGCGGCGGAAATTTCCTTTTGCCCGGTGACCACGGCCATCTGCCCGGCCAGCGAGCCGTTCAATTCGCCGACGCCGGCTTCCTTGGCCGCGATCCGGAACATGGAATTCTTCACGACGTGAACTTCCGCGCCCGCCTGGGTCAGCCGTTTCCGCAGCTCGGTCAAATGGGCGACCTTCAGCCCCTGGTAATCCATCACGATGAAGAACGGCGAGGCGTTCAGCCGCGCCACGTATTCCTTCGTCAAAATTTGTTTTTCAGCACGCATGATTCAAGTCCTTTTTTAGTTGTGTGAAAATTCGCGCACGTCCACGCGCACCGGCGGGCTCATCGTCGCCGACAATCGTGCAGGAATGAATGTAAGTGCCCTTGACGCTGTGCGGACGCGCCTTGGCCACGGCCTCGATCACCGCGCGCGCGTTTTCCTCGATCTGTTCGGCGCGAACGACGCCTTGCCGACGATCACATGCACGTTGCCCGCCTTGTCAATCTTGAATTCCACGCGGCCGGCCTTGACTTCCTTGACCGCCTTGGCCGTGTCTTCGGTCACCGTGCCGGTTTTCGGGTTCGGCATCAGGCCGCGCGGTCCCAGCACCTTGCCGAGCTTGCGGACCTCAACCATCGCTTCGGGCGTGGCCACCGCCACGTCAAAATCCGCCCAGCCGTCCTGGCATTTTTTTATCATGTCTTCAAAGCCGACGTATTCCGCGCCCGCGGCCTTCGCCGCGTCCGCCGCCGCGCCGCTCCTGGCGAACACCAGCACGCGCACGGTCTTGCCGCTGCCGTGCGGCAACGGAACCGTGCCGCGGACCATCTGGTCGGACTGCTTCGGGTCCACCCCGAGGCGGAACGCGAGGTCAATCGTCTCATTGAATTTGGCCTTCGGAAATTTGGCAGCACGCCGACCGCTTCCTTGAGCGGATATGCTTTTTTGCCGTCCACGCCTTCGAGCGCTTTTTGGTATCTTTTGCTTGGCATTTGTCTGGTGCGGTGCAATCGAGTTCCGCAAGCGACTCTCCCGCGGTTTTCTAGTTTGGATTAAGATTTGGATTAAGATTAAGAATGGAGACTGGCGAATCCCCAGCCTTCCTCGTCAGCTTGATTTTCATCTTGATCGTGTTGTTAAATTTATTCGACGACTTCAATTCCCATGCTGCGCGCCGTGCCGGCGATGACCCGGAACGCGGCCTCCGGCGAAGTCGCATTCAAATCCTTTGACTTCATCTTCACGATGTCCAAAACCTGTTTGCGCGTCACCTTGCCGACCTTTTCCTTGTTCGGCTCCTTGGAACCGGCGGTGATGCCGGCGGCCTTTTTCAACAGCACCGACGCCGGCGGCGACTTGGTGATGAATGTGAACGACTTGTCCTGATAAACCGTGATCACGACGGGAATCACCAAACCCGCGTCGCTCTTGGTCGCCGCATTGAATTCCTTGCAGAAGCCCATGATGTTCACGCCGTGCTGGCCGAGCGCGGGGCCGACCGGCGGCGCGGGATTCGCCTGCCCCGCCGGAATCTGCAATTTAATCTGTCCTGTAACTTTCTTTGCCATAAAAACTTCTACGCCTTCTCCACCTGCCAGTACTCCAGTTCCACGGGCGTGTTGCGCCCGAAAATATTCACGGTCACTTTCAACTTGCCGCGTTCAGGATCAATTTCCTCGATCACGCCGCTGAAATTCAGGAACGGCCCGTTGTTGATCTTGATCGTCTCGCCGACTTCAAAATTGACCTTCGGCTTTTCCGTTTCCTCCGACGCCGAAATCTGCGCCTTGATTGGTTCGACTTCCTCGGTCGGCGTCGGCACCGGCGGCTCGCCGCCCACAAAACCGATCACCCCCTGGGTTTCCTTGATGAAATACCAGGGTTTCTCAATGATGCGGTTGTTTTCATCCAGCAACACCATGTCCACAAACACGTAGCCCGGCCACAGTTTGCGGCTCGACACGGTCTTCTTCTGATTGCGCACTTCGACGACCTTTTCCATCGGGCACCAGGACTTCTTTGACGAAGTCCTGCATCTCGTCGGTCTTGACGCGCTTCTCGATGCTTTCCTTGACCTTCTGTTCCTGGCCCGAAAGCGTATGGATGACAAACCACTGGCTGCGCATGTTGCTCAGAGTTTAAAGAAAATTGTAAAGAATCCAGATCTGGTCCACGATATAAACGAACCCGCCCAGCAAAGCGATGGCAATGGCGATGACCACCGTTGAGCCTTTCAATTCCTCCCAGGTCGGCCACGAGCATTTTCTCAATTCCTCGCGCGTTTCCTGTATATAGGCCGCCAGCCGCCTGACCTGTCCCTGCCACCAGAGGTAGGCAAAGACCGCGCCAATGACCACCGCCCAAATCACAATTTGTAGTCCAACTGTTCACAAATTCACTTTTTCACTGGCTTGCCGAGTCGTAGCTCGGAGCACACTGCCAAAATTACCACTTCCGCCCGCCTTCGCGCTCCGCGCTACGGCGCGACAGTCTTCGTTCTCTGCCCCGCTCCGAGCGAAGACTGGCGGAGAGGGAGGGATTCGAACCCCCGTTGGGCTTTCACCCAAAGCGGTTTTCAAGACCGCCGCGATAGACCACTCTGCCACCTCTCCGTTTCGCAGACTGGCTTGCCGGGCCGCCACTCGCCATTTATATTCCGCCCGCCTCTGCTCCGCTCGCGGCGAAGGCTGGCACGGCAGGAGGGACTTGAACCCCCAACCAACGGTTTTGGAGACCGCTACTCTACCAATTGAGCTACTGCCGTATCCGCCCAATCTCGTTTTGTCTTCGGACAAAAAAGGAGACGCGGGGTTCATTGTCCCGCGCTCCCGAATTTGAAAATGTTTTAGGCGATGACTTCCGTCACGCGACCGGCGCCAATCGTGCGGCCGCCTTCGCGGATGGCGAATCGCTGGCCCTTTTCCATCGCGACCGGCGCGATCAATTCAATCTCCACCGAAACATTGTCACCCGGCATCACCATTTCGACGCCCTGCGGCCAAAGTCACCGTGCCCGTCACATCGCTGGTGCGGAAATAAAATTGCGGACGATACTTGGTGAAAAACGGCGTGTGACGGCCGCCTTCATCCTTCGACAAGACGTAAACTTCCGCCTTGAATTTCGTGTGCGGCGTGATGGTGCCGGGCTTGGCCAGCACCATGCCGCGCTCCACTTCGTCCTTCTTGGTGCCGCGCAGCAACACGCCCACGTTGTCGCCGCACTGCGCCGAATCGAGCAGTTTGCGGAACATTTCGATGTCGGTCGCCACGGTCTTGCGCGTCTCTTTCAAACCGACGATCTCCACTTCCTCCATGCGTTTGAGCACGCCGCGCTCCACACGACCGGTCACGACCGTGCCACGGCCTTCAATGTTGAACACGTCCTCGATGCACATCAGGAACGGCTTGTCCACTTCGCGCGTCGGCAGCGGGATGAACGCGTCAATCGCGTCCATCAATTCCTGAATGGATTTCGCGCCTTCGGGCTCATGCGCCAGCGCCTTTTTCGCGCTGCCGCGGATGATCGGCGTCTTGTCGCCGGGAAATTCATACTTGGTCAGCAGGTCGCGGACTTCCATTTCCACCAGGTCCAGCAATTCCTTGTCGTCCACGAGGTCAACCTTGTTCAGGTAAACGACGATGGCGGGCACGCCGACCTGGCGGGCCAGCAGCATGTGTTCCCTGGTCTGCGGCATCGGACCTTCCGAGGCGTCCACCACGAGAATGGCGCCGTCCATCTGCGCCGCGCCGGTGATCATGTTCTTGATGAAGTCGGCATGGCCGGGGCAGTCAATGTGGGCGTAGTGCCGTTTGTCGCTCTGGTATTCGACGTGCGAAACGGCGATGGTCACGGTCTTGGTTTCGTCACGCACCGTGCCGCCCTTGGTGATGTCCGCGTAGGAAATGGGCGTCGCCAGACCTTTTTTCGCCTGCACTTCGACAATCGCGGCAGTCAAGGTGGATTTGCCGTGGTCAATGTGCCCGATGGTGCCGACGTTGACGTGCGGTTTCGTTCGTTGAAATTGCTCTTTAGCCATTTTTTTCTCCTGCGTTGATTTCGTTATGTTTGATCAACAAATTGTCTGGAGCCCATGATCAGGATTGAACTGATGACCTCATCCTTACCAAGGATGTGCTCTACCAACTGAGCTACATGGGCACGCGAAATCATTAGTTCAACCAAATCACGCCAAAACGACAAAAAACCGCTTCCCCTCACTTCTCTTCTTTCGAAAATCGAGGGGCAACCGGCTTTTGTCATTTTACGGCTCTGACGCTGCGTAAAGTAACAATTCCAAGCGCCATGTCAACAGGTTTTTTGATTAAATTTTACTTGCTGATTCCCCGCTCGCTGGCACGGACAAATTGCACCAGGTGCCGGATTTCTTCCATGGCCGGCGCCTTTTTTTCAACCTTCGCCACGGCATTGCGAACGGTCAGGCCTTCCCGAAATAAAATCTTGTATGCCTGGCGCAACGCGCTCTGGGCCTTTTCGGAAATGCCGTTCCGTTCCATGCCGATTTTGTTGATGGTGCGCGTCTCCGCCGGATTGCCGTCGGCCATCATAAACGGCGGCACGTCCTGCACGACTTTCGAACAGCCGCCGATCATCGCCATTTTGCCGATGCGGCAAAATTGGTGAATGGCCGCCAGCCCGCCAATCACGGCGTAATCCCCCACGGTCACGTGCCCCCCCAAGGTCGCCACGTTCGACATGATAATGTGACTGCCGAGCGCGCAATTGTGCGCCATGTGGCAGTAAGCGAGAATGTGATTGTGCGAACCGACGCGCGTCACTTCGCCGTCGCCCGTCGCGCTGTGGATCGTCACGTATTCGCGGAACGTGTTGGCATCACCGATTTCCACGCGCGTGACGCCGCCCTTCCATTTCAAATCCTGCGTCTTCAGCCCGATGCTCGCGAAGGGAAAAATTTCATTCTCCCGACCCAATTGGGTGTGGCCGTCTATGACAACGTGCGAATGGAGTTTGCACTTGTCGCCCAGCGCGACATGTTCGCCAATGACGCAATACGGGCCGATCTCGCAACCGGCGCCGATGGTTGCCCGGGGATGAACGACCGCCGAAGCATGAACTGAAGTCATACGGTTACTCCGGTTCGGCGCGGAGCATGAAGGTCACCTCCGCTTCGCTGACGATTTCGCCCCGCACCTTGCAAACGCCCCTGGCCTTGCCAATTTTTCCGCGAGTCTTCATCAGCTCAACCTCGATGGCAAGAACGTCGCCGGGCACAACCGGTTTGCGCCATTTGACATTCTCGGCGGACATGAAATAAGCCAGATGCCGTCCCTCTTCGGCGTGTTTAATCATCAACAGCCCGGCGGCCTGGGCCATGGCCTCCAACTGCAGCACCCCGGGCATGATGGGATGACCGGGAAAATGCCCTTGAAAAAACGGCTCGTTCGCGGAAACGTTTTTAACCGCCGTGATGCGCATGGCTTCCACCTTTACCACGCGATCCAGCATCAACATCGGATAACGATGCGGCAGCAACTGCATGATTTGCTCAATGTTCATCGCGCCCTCCTGTTGCTCGGCGGCGTAAACTTCCTCCGCCGCGCCATGGTCCAGCACCGGCGGCGGGCCAAACGCCTGCGCCGCGCGCAACGGCTTGGTCATCTGCGCGGAAATCAGGCGGACCATCTCGCAATTCGCCGCGTGACTCGGCCGGACCGCAATCAAATGTCCGCGCACCGGGCGGCCAAGCAGCGAGAGGTCGCCGACAATGTCCAGCATTTTGTGCCGCACAAATTCCTCGGGATACCGCAGCGGCTCGGTCGTCAGCACCGCGTCGTCGCGGATGACCACCGCGTTTTCCAGGCTGCCGCCCTTGATCAGATTGTTTTTGATGAGATGCTCAATCTCCTCGTAAAAGCAAAACGTCCGCGCATCCGACAGTTCCCGTTCCCAGGTTTTGGGCGTGACTTCCGTGCTGTAATACTGCGTGAACCGCCCCCGCTTGTCCGCGCTCGTGCAGGTGATTTTGAAACCGTCGTCGGGAAACAGCGTCATCACCGTCTCGCCCGATTCCAATTCAATCGGTTCGGTCGGCGAATAGGTCTCGCGCTTTTCCACCTGCGGCACGATGCCGGCGGCCTGGATGATTTTGCAGAACTCGCGCGAACTGCCGTCGGCAATCGGCGGTTCATTCGAATCCAGTTCGATGACGGCATTGTCAATGCCGTAACCCGCCAAGGCAGCCAGCACGTGCTCAACGGTGTGGATTTTTACGTTCCCTTTGGCCAGCGTGGTTGAACGGGTCGTCTCGCCCACGTTTTCCACGCGCGCCTCGATTTCCGGTTTGCCTTCCAGGTCCACGCGGCGGAACCGCACGCCGCTGTTCGCGGGCGCGGGCAAAATCGTCATGTTCACCCGGTTGCCGCTGTGCAAGCCGGTGCCGGAAAAACTGGCGGGACGGTTGAGCGTCTGCTGATTGAGCACGGGCGAATTAGACAAAACGCCGGCGCGCTTGGCAAGGGAAAGCGCGAGCCGGACGAAAGGCGGGGACGCATCGCTGAGGCATCCGCAACTCAAACATAAAGGCTCAATTTCGAGACTCCGATTGCGATGATAATTCCAGATGGAAATTCACCAGCCGGCTTTCATTAAGCCATCCCCAAAAAGGGGGGTAATTATTCCCATGCACTTTGTGGATTCACTTCGGTTTGTTCCGTGGGTCACCCTCAGCGTCAATCCGCTATGGACTTTGACGCTCAACCCGACTAGAATACCCATGTTTCATGCATTCGCAACCTGCCTGCCAGATCGTGGCAAGGCCACGGCATCTTTGGGGTGGTTCTCCACCACCCGGCACCCGCCTGAGGCCGCCGGTCAGCCGCGCGCTCAAGTCATACGCACGAGCGGCCTCGTTCGGAGTGCTCTGGTGTGTCTGCCTGGCTGCCACCAGCCTGGCTGCCCCGCTGCCGAACTATGTCACGCGGATGTGGACGACGGGCGACGGCCTGCCCGACAGCAGCGTTACGGCCGTCCTCCAATCGCACGACGGTTATCTATGGTTGGGCACGTGCAGCGGTCTGGCGCGGTTCGACGGTGTGCATTTCACGGTCTTTGACAGCAGCAACACACCGGAGCTACAAAGCCCCAACGTAACCGCCCTGTTTGAAGATGCGGAAGGCACTATTTGGATCGGACATGAAACCGGGAAGTTGACCGTTTATCGGAACGGGAATTTTTATGCGGTCCCCGTCAAGGCATCATGGCACGGGGGGGGAATTTATGGGATCGGCGCCGATTCGGCGGGCGACATCTGGCTTCTGAATGGCAACGGCGAATTGGCACGGTTGAAAGACTGGTTCGTCATCGCGTCACCTCCCGGCAAAATCCCGGCCCGGCTTGCCCTGGTCAGGAAGCCCACGGGCGGCTTTTGGATCCAGCGGGACAACGAGGTGTGGACGCTGGAAAATGATCACCTGCAACCGTTGCCCTTTGATGAACCGGCGGGTAATCGCTATATCCAGGGAATCGGGGCCGGTCGCGATGGAGGCCTCTGGGTCATGACGGAAAGCCGGATGCGCAAATGGAAGGATGGGAAATGGACTGCCGATTTGGGGTCGGCGCCATGGGGATGGAACACCATTCACACCCTGATTGAAATGGAGAACGGAACCCTGGCTGCGGCAACAGCCGATCATGGACTCTATCTTATTTTTCCCGGGCGGGGGTCTTTGCAGTTCTGCCGCACGAACGGGTTTCCGGACGATCGGATCACCGATTCTCTCTGTGAAGATCGCGAAGGAAACTTGTGGGTGGGAACCGGCAACAGTGGCCTGGCCATGCTGCATCCTGGAAACATCACCGTTTTTAACCCACCCGATCACTGGCAGGGGCGCAGGGTCCTATCCGTGGCCGGTGGTCCGGATGACGCCCTGTGGATTGGCACCGAAGGCGCGGGGTTGTACCGGTTTGCCAACGGTAGCTGGACGAACTTTGGTGAAAGCATCGGCCTGACCCCCCCCTACGTGTGGTCGGTCGCGCTGGACGCGCAAGGCCGGACTTGGGCCGGCACCTGGGGTGGTGGTTTGTTTGAGTGGGACGGCTCCCGGTTCGAAGTCCCGCCGGGATTTGGAGGCGTCACTGCCCAATTGACTGCGCTGCTGGCCGCGCCGGACGGAGGTCTGCTCGTGGGAACGGGTATCGGCTTGATGCGGTATGAGTCGGGCAGGATCAAGTGGCTGGCTCGTGGGCCGGAGCTTGCCCTGCCGGATGTGCGCACGATGATCGAAGCGCCGGATGGCACTTTGTGGTTCGGCATGTCCGGCGGCGGGCTGGGCTGTCTCCGGGCGGGAGTCCTGCGGCAATTTCGGAGCGGCGACGGTTTGTCGAGCGATTTCGTGCAATGCCTTCACCTCGAAAGTGACGGGACGCTCTGGATTGGCACGTTCAATGGATTGGACCGGCTCAAAGATGGCCGCTTCGTTGCCATCACAAAAAGACAGGGACTTCAGAACAACATCATCTGCGACATCGAAGCCGACGGCCGGGGATATTTCTGGCTCAGTTCCCATGGCGGCATCATGAGAGTCAACCAAGCCGAACTCAATCGTTGCGCGGATGGCCGGATCAGGCGATTGCATTGTCTGACCTATGGACTTAGCGACGGCTTGCCGACGCTCGAATGTTCAGGTGGATTCCAGCCCGCGGGCTGCCGGACGAAAGATGGGCGGCTGTGGTTTCCAACCAGCAAGGGACTGGTGGCGGTGGATACCGGCAATGTCCGGACCAACAAACTGGTTCCGCCGGTGATCATTGAACGCCTGCTGGTGGATGGTCGGGCGGTGGCAAACGAAAGGGACATGCCGGAAAAACCCCTGCGGATCGCGCCGGGCCAGCACCGGTATGAATTCCAGTTTACCGCATTGAGTTTTGTCGCGCCGGAGAAGATGCACTTCCGGTACCGCCTCGAAGGATTGGATACCAGATGGGTGGGGACGGGGTTCCCGCGGCGGGCGAATTACAGCCACATTCCTCCCGGCAATTACCGATTTTGGGTGCAGGCCTGTAACAATGACGGGGTCTGGAACAAGCAAGGGGCAACACTGGCGTTCACGGTGCTGCCAGCGTTCTGGCAGACTTGGTGGTTCCGAACCTCGGGAGTGGCGGTGATCGCGCTGGCCGGCGGCGGGGTCGTGTGGCTGGACTCGCGACGGCGGATGCGGCGCAAGGTGGGCCGGCTCCAACGGCAGCAAACCATTGAGCGCGAACGGATTCGCATTGCCCGCGATATTCACGATGACTTGGGAGCGAACCTGACGCGCATCACGATGTTGAGCGAGTCGGCCCGGAACAATTTGGATGATTCGGGGCGGGTGGCCGGATATCTGGACCAGATTCACGACACGTCGCGCGAATTGACCCGGGCGATGAGCGAAGTGGTCTGGGCGGTCAATCCCCGGCATGACACGCTCGGCAGCGTGGGCGCCTATCTGGAGGAGTTCGGGCAGAATTTGCTGAGAACCGCCGGCATCCGGTGCAAAATGGACATGCCGTTACAGTTCCCGGCCCGGGTGATCACCGCCGAAGCACGGCACCATTTGTTTCTGGCCTTCAAGGAAGCGTTGAACAACGCCATCAAGCACGCCGGCGCCTCCGAAGTGCGGATTGCGCTCGTGGTGGAGCCGGCGGATTTCATCCTGACGATCGAGGACAACGGGAAAGGATTTGCGTTGGAAAAATTATCGGCCGGGACGGTACCAGCCCCGCCCCGCCCGGGAACCGGCAACGGCCTGGTGAACATGCGCGATCAGCTTGCCGAAATCGGCGGGCGGTGCGAAGTTGAGAGCGCGCCAGGAAAAGGGACGAAGGTGACGTTCACAGTCGCAGTGGAAGGGTTTTTTCCGCATGAAAAGCCCGCAGCCGGCGGCACGCCACCATTGACTGCGGTTTAACCGGCGTGTCCTGTGAGATTGGGGACTTCCCCTGTTAACCAAATGACGATAAATTACATGGACCCAGCTTGAATATCACGGTTTCGATCATTGAAGACGACGCGCCCGTGCGCCAAATCCTGGCCGGATGGATTGACGCAGCGAAGGGGTTTCGTTGTCTAAGCGCCTTCAGCAGCGCCGAAAGCGCGCTGGCGTCATTGCCGCGGGAGGCGCCGGACATTCTGCTGGTGGACATCAACCTGCCCCGCATGAACGGCATCGAGTGTGTGCGCCGCCTGGAGCCGTTGATACCGAAAACCCAGTTTCTGATGTTGACCGTGTATGCGGACACCAATCACATCTTCAATGCGCTGGCCGCCGGCGCGAGCGGATATTTGCTGAAGGAAACCGGGCAGAAAGAATTAATCGCCTCGCTCAAGCTGACCCATGAGGGTGGGGCCGCCATGACCAGCCAGATTGCCCGCAAGCTGGTGCAATCGTTCCAGCCCCAGCCGGAAAAACCGGAGCCGAACGGCCTCACGCCCCGCGAACAGGACATCCTGAAACTGCTGTCGCGCGGCGATTATTACAAGGAAATCGCGGACTCGCTCGGCATCAGTGTCCACACGGTGTGCACCCATATCCGCCACATCTACGAGAAACTCCACGTCCGCTCCCGCACCGAGGCCATCGCCATGTACACCCGCCCCCCGCAGCCCCCGCCACCACCGATCCGCCGGCCAGGTTAATGGAGTAATCAATTTTAGCTAATCAGTTTTGGGGACTAGCCGACTACGTATTTCCCGGTAGAGTGTGCTTTCATGCGGATGGATAATGCACTGGCACATCCCTTGTGTTCCCTTGGATTTCTTCCTCCAAGGGGGCGCATACATCAACAACCCCCAACCTCCTTGGGTGTGGAAGAAAAGGGAAAAATGGAAAAGTAAGTATATGAAAACACTGAAACTAACATTGGCACTGGCATCGGCGTTAATCGCCATGCCATTAGCCTCTCATGCGTACGTGTGGACCTCCTGTGCCCAGTATGGCACGTATTCGAGCGGTGGCTACGAATTCTACTGCGACGAATGGGGCAGCAGTGCTTCCGAGTGCTGCAATCTGAACAGCGTGACCTCCTGGAACGTAGTCAGCTCGGTGCCCACGGGCGGCGGCGTCAAAGCCTATCCCAACACCGCCAGAAACAACATCGGCAAAACCGTCGGCGCCTATACCTCATCAAGCAGCTACAACTGGAGCGCGCCCGGCGGCACGTATTGGGACGCTTCGTTTGACTGCTGGGTTCCCACCGAAGTCATGGTTTGGGAAGGCAACAGCGGCGGCGTGGGTCCGAGCGGGTCCAAGGTCTATTCCAACCAATCCATTGATGGATCAACTTGGAATGTGTACTGGCAGGGTGGCGGCCCCTTGTCCTTCCTCCGCACCAGCAACTCCGGTTCGGGCTCGTCGCACTTGGGCACGTTCTTCCGTTGGGGCGCCAGCAAGGGCTACTTCAGCAGCGGCGGCAACGTAGGCGGGGTCGGCTGTGGATTCGAAATCTTCGGATCGGGCAGCTCGCACACCTGGACGATGAACAGCTGTTCCATTGGGACCTAATTATATTCGATTGTAATCGGGAGAAAGGGGCGGGCTTTCTTTCAGGCCCGTCCCTGATTTTCTTGTCGTTTCGGTCAACGTTTGCGATCAAACTGGGGCAAACTTCGAGGGTGGTTGGGTCGTGTGTTTTGCACTATCTTGTATTTTGATTGTTTTGAGTGTTTAATTTCGACGCCATGAATCTTTGCGAATTTCAGAGAATTTATTGTCTGGCCAGGCGGAACCTGGCGGGTGTTTTGTCAATTGGTTTGATCGGGCTGGGTTGCTGGCGCGTTGCAGCCCAGGAACCATCAAAACCGGACGAAGTGCCTCAACGGCCGGAAACGGCTTCCAGTAAAAGTGACGCCGAACCCCTCTGGCAGGAGCAGATGCATGACGCTTGGTCGGCCATGAATCAAAAGGACTACGGCATGGCCGAACAAAGCTGCAAGGAAGCGCTGAAGACCGCCGCCCAATTTGGTCCCCACGATGAGCGCATGACCACCAACCTGATTTTTCTGGCGGGCGTTTATCAAATGGAAAAAGAACCTGATCTGGCCGAAAAGTCGTTCCATTCCGCCATTGCCAGTTGCGCGAAGGCGGTCGGGCCGGATGGCGCCGATCTGGTTTGGCCTTTGGAAAAGCTGGCCAATTTCTACTATTTTGCCGAACACCGATATGATCTGGCGGCGCCGGTGTGCCTGAGAATTCTTCATATTGTTGAGAAAGCTTCGCCGCGGGATTCCGCTGAAGTCATCAAGCGCGCGCGCGCCGTGGCCGCCGTTTACCGGATTCAAGACCAGTATGCCAAGGCGGAACCGTTTTACCAGGAGACCCTGGCTGTGGCCGGGACCAACGAGGATGAATTGCCCGATTGTTTGCTGACCACGGCCGGCTTTTATCACGACTGGGGGAAATACCAAAAGGCCGAATCGTTGTGCCAGCAGGCGCTGGCCATTCGGGAAAGAGCCGCGGCCGCCAATCCCGGCACCGAGTCGCAGATGAACCTGGCGATATCGCTTTATGGCCTGGCGGAAAATTACCGCGGCTGGGGCAGGCTCAATGAGGCGGAAAAATTTTACCGGCAATCCGAGGCCATCGTGGAGAAGGCCAGTGGGCCGGACAGTTCCGAACTCGCGCGGCCCCTCTCCGGCCTGGCCGCCACCCTGGCGGACCAGGGCAAAACCAACGAGGCGGCGGCCCTTTACCAACGGGCTTTTGCCGTGACCGAAAACAACCTGGAACCCGGGAATTCCGTGGTGGAGGATGTTCTTCACGAATACACCGCTTTGCTGGATCGGATGAACCGGTCGGGCGAAGCGAACACGTTGCGGCAGTCCTATCAATGGCGCGTGCTGATGTATGGTTCGTCGCGCGCGCTGAGATTAAATAATTTGGCCGATGCCGAAAGGCTCGCCGCTGAAGCGTTGAAACTGGCCGGCGCCTTTGGTTCCAACGACGTCCGCCTGTCCCAAAGCCAGGTGCAAATGGCCGGGGTCTATCGTCAGCAGGGAAAAGAGGAGCTGGCCGAACAGACCTACCAGGAGGCCATTGCCAGTTGTGAAAAGGCCGTTGGCCCCAAAAGCCGGGACCTGATCCTGCCCCTGCAAAACCTCGCCAATTTTTATTATTACACCA
This sequence comes from uncultured Verrucomicrobiae bacterium, assembly GCA_963786375.1. Taxonomy (GTDB): domain Bacteria; phylum Verrucomicrobiota; class Verrucomicrobiia; order Limisphaerales; family UBA11358; genus UBA11358. Next base: position 56,803 of record CAWAYP010000005.1, on the reverse strand, counting down.
AAGTCCGATATGATCAGGTGGCCACTCTTTATCAGCGGATACTGGACATCGTCCAGGCGGCCCCCGTTCCGGACCCGATGGAAGTGGCCCAATGGGAACGCGACCTTGCCGATGTTTATCACCTGGCCAATCAAAATGCCAAGGCGGAGAGCCTTTATCAAAAGGCGCTGGCATCAGCCGAGTCGGCCACCAACACGCCGGCGGGGGAAACAGTCCAGTACCTGCAATCGCTGGGTGACTTTTACTGGATGACTGGACGATGCGACCAGGCCGAACCCGTGCTCAAGCGCGCGCTGGCCATCCGGGAGCAGACCCTTGCCTCCGCTCCGGACAACCCGGATGCCGAACTGGACGTGGCGGTTTGTTGCGATTACCTGGGGCAAACGTACCTGGCCTGGAACCAGCCCGCCCAGGCCGAATTGTTTTACCGCCGTTCGCTGGGAATTGTCGAAAAAGTTTCGGGAGACAACAGCACGGATCTTTCACCCCGGTTGATGGGGCTGGCCAAGGCCCTGCGCGCGCAGAAAAAATACCCGGAGGCGGAAAGCCAGTACAAACGGGCCTTGGAGATCGCGGAAAAAGGCTTCGGGCCTGACGCGCCGCAGGTGGCCGACGTGCTGGACCAGTACGCGACGCTGCTCGCGGACATGAATAAAACACAAGATGCAAAAAATATGCGCGACTGGGCTGATTCACTTCGCAAAGAAAATGCAACGCAGACGGAGTGATTCCGGCGGCTTTCGCAATAATGATTGGCAGCAACATGATATTTGAGGTGACATGATGCGGTCGAATTTCCTCGCCATTTCCATGATGGGCAATCTGGTTCTGGTTGCCATCTTCGTGGTGATGCGGCACGGTTCAACGCCCGCCCCGGCCGCGCCGGCGCCGGCAATTTCCACGGCGGCGACTCCGAAAATTGCGCCCGCCTGGACGGCCACAAAAGGGACGCCGGCGCCGGTGGTCCCTTGGCGCCTGATCGCCTCCGCGGACTACCGCCAATACATCGCCCACCTTCGCGCGGTGGGCTGCCCGGAGTGGCTGGTCCGCGACATCATTGTCGCCGACATTGATGATCTATATAATCAAAAATCCCGGACGGATCCGGTTTACTTTGAGCCCTGGCGGGGGACGGATCAGCGCCGCGAGGCAACCCGCAGCCGGTCGGCGAAACTGGACGCGCTGCGGCAGGAAAAACGGGCGCTGGTCAAATCCCTGCTCGGATATGAGTGGGAAAATTATGGCGAAGAGGTCTGGAATCAGGATTTGGCCACGAGCCTGACGCTGGGCTTTCTGCCGGATGACAAAGCCACCCAGGTTTTGTCGCTCAAGGACAAATACATCGAAGCCGCGCAAAACGTCCGGGAAGACGCGAATTTTATTCTGATTGACGGTGATCGCGCGCGTTTGCAGTCCCTGTACGACGGATACCAAGCCGATTTGTCTCAACTGCTCGACCCGGCGGAGCTGGATGAACTGCAGTTGCGGGCGCAACAGAGCTTTCTGACGGCCAATGACATCCACTTTGACGGCGTCAACATCACTGACGCGGAGTTGCGGGAATTGGTTCGCATGTCGAAGGCCTGCATGGACATTGCCCGGAGCGATTTTGTTACCGACCCGCCTTTGTCTGAGACGGAGCAGGCCAACCGCAAGGCGGCCTTTGACGCCCAGGTGAAAACCCTTTTGGGGCCGGAGCGATTCGCGGATTACCAGCGCGCCCAGGACCCCGACTTCCGTGAAATCTTCGCGTTCAGCCAGCAGAACAACCTGCCCCAATCCGCCGCCGTCAAAGTTTATGAGTCCCGTCAAAATGCCACCGAACAGGCGGATGAAATTCAAAATGATGGGAGCCTTTCGGCCGGGGACCGCGCCGCGGCCCTGGTCGTCCTCAAAGCTGCCACCATGAACGCCGTCTCGTCCGTGCTGGGCGGCAGTTATCAGGATTATCTGCAAGGACCGGGGCAGTGGCTGGGTGCTCTCACCCCGTCGCCGGAAACCCAAACCACAAACCAAATGCAATGAAAACGTGGCCGGTCATCGGTTGCTCCCTCCTGCTGAACGCGGCATTTGCCGCCGCCATCATTTTGTCGTTAAGAAAAACCCCGCCGCCGGCGCCGGCACCCGTTGCCGTGGCGCCCGCTTCCGGCATGATTTCAGCCTGGCCGCCGGCGGAAAGTTCTCCAGCGCCCGGCCTGCCCTTTCAATGGAGCCAGATTGCTTCCAAGAACCTGAAACTCTATCGCGATAATTTGCGCGCCATTGGCTGTCCGGAACTCACGGTGCGCGAGATCATACGGGCCGTGATCAACGAAGATTTCCGGGCGCGCCGCCGGGACATCCTGGCCTCGTTTCAAGACCACTACTGGGACATGGTAATGCGCGGGGAACTGGTCAGGCGTCAATGGCTCCCCCGGACCGACTGGGGCCAGGCGCTGACCTCGTTGGCTGCGGAACGGCAACAACTGATTTCCGACGTGCTGGGCCCGGATGCCCTGACCACCGAAGCCGAACGGCAGGCGCAGCAGGCGGACTGGGAGCAAAAGTTCTCATGGTTGCCACCGGACAAGCGCGCCCGGATGATTGAGCTCCAGGAAAAATACCAGCAACAACTGGCCGATTGGGCCGCCGCGCTGGGTTCGCGGCCGGACGGGGCGCCCACGCCGGAAGACGAAGCCGCCCGTCAAAAATTGCAACAGGACTTTGACAATGCGGAGCAGCAACTGTTGACGCCGCAGGAACAGGCCGAATTGCAACTCCGCGAGTCCGATGTGGCCAACTGGGCCGCCAGCCTGCCGGGGTTCAACCCGACCGAAGACGAATGGCGGTCCCTGACCCAATTGCGGTCCCAACTTGAAGCGTCCCAGGGCGCGCTCGCCGATCCCGATCTGACCGATGCGCAACGGGCGGCGCAACAAAACGAGTTGCAGTCGAATTTTGTCAACTCCGTGCAGGAGGCATTGGGGCCGGACCGCTTTGCCCAATATCAACTGGCCAACAACGACCAGTATCAGGCGCTGCACAACGTGACCCAGCGCTACGGCCTGCCGGACAGTGTGGCCGCCCAGGGCCTCAGCGTGCAACAAAGCGCGCAGGCCGCGGCGGACCAGGTGCGGGCCAACCCAAACCTTTCGCCGCAAGACCAGCAGGCCGCATTGAACGCCATCCAGCAGGAAACCGAAAAGACCCTGGGCCAAATCCTCGGGGCCAACGTTCTCACCACCTACCAGGAATACGGCGGCGACTGGATCACGGGATTGAGTCAGTTAAACAAGGAATAATCCCGATGCAATCATTCCTGATTCATTGCCGCTTTTGCCGCGGGCCGGTCCAGCGCCTCTGCATCTCTGGGTCAATTCCGTTTCCGAATTGCCCTTGCACCGTTCCTTCCCGCGTTTAACCTGTCACCGTGGCCTGGCTCACTGACCGTCATTTCTTTTTGCTCGCCGTTGCGGTTTACGGTTCCAGCACGATTTATTCGGTTTTCCTGTGGCGAAAAGGTTTTCGCAAGGACGACCACGTGAATTACCTCTTACTGCTCATGGCGTTTGTGCTCCACACGGTGGCGATGGTCCGGCGCGGTTTCTCCATCAATCATTGTCCGGTCAACAATCTTTTCGAAGCCACCATGTTCATCGCCTGGAGCGCCGTCGTCGCCTACCTTGTCATCGGTTTGCTGCCGCGGCTGCGCTTTCTCGGCGCGTTCATGTCGCCCGTGTTGTTCGCCATCGGCGTGTTCGCGCTGATGCCCGAACTGGACCCGCCGCACGGCCCGAAACCGCAATTTACCGGCGCGCTGACCAGCCTGCACGCGGCAACCATTTTGCTGGCTTACGGCGCGTTTGGTTTGGGAGCGGCGGCCGCGGGCATGTTCTTGAGCGAACAGCATGATTTGAAATTCCATAAACTTCGCGCCGTGCTGTCGCTGCTGCCGCCGATTCAACGGCTTGAAATCATCACCGGCCGGCTTGTGCTGGCTGGCTTCATTCTGTTCACCATCGGCCTTGAAGCCGGCCGTTTTCTGCCCCGCCCGAAGGACGTGAGTTACTGGTCAGACCCCAAGGTGGTTTGGTCCATATTCATGTGGCTGGTGTATCTGGCCTTGCTGGTGTCGCGCCGGATTTTTGCCCCATCCAGCCGCCGCTTCGCCTACGGTGTCATCACGGCGTTTGTCTTCCTGCTGTTGACCTTCTGGGGCACGAACCTCCTCTCGCCCCTGCATCATCCATGAAACCAATGCGTCTGTTGCCATGAACATCGTCGTCATTGGTTTGAGCCATCATTCGTCGCGGGTGGAAATGCGGGAACGGTTCGCCTTTGCCGAAACGAAAATTCCCGGCGCGCTCAAATCACTGCGCGCATCGGGGGTTGCCGAGGCCGTCATTCTTTCAACGTGTAATCGCGTGGAAATCTACGCCGCGACGACACTGGAACCGGCCCGGGCGTTTGCCGAACTGAAAAAGTTTCTTGCACGGTGGGGTGAGAATACCAAGCCCCTGGAATATTCTCCCCCTCCTCAACGAGGAGAGGGCCGGGGTGAGGAGGCCGCTTTATCAAGCTCAAATCCCCTCGCCCCGCTTGGGCGCAGCGAGGGAGTTCAGTTGTCCGGCGACGAACTTTACACACTCACCGAGCCGCAAAGCCTGCATCACCTCTTCAAGGTCGCGTGCGGCCTCGATTCGATGGTGCTGGGCGAGACGGAAATCCTGGGCCAGCTCAAGCAGGCTTACGCGCTCGCACAGCAACACGGCCACACCGGCGGGCGGCTGAACAAGGCGTTCCAGCGCGCGTTTCATGCCGCCAAACACATCCGCACGCATACCAACATCCAGCGCGGCAGCGTGTCCGTGGCATCGGCGGCGGTTGAACTCGCGGAGAAAATTTTCAGCTCGCTTCAGGAGCGGGAGGTGCTCGTCATCGGCGCTGGCGACACGAGCGAGAAAACCGCCCGCGCCCTGCTCTCGCGCGGCGCGCGGAGCATTGTTGTCGCCGGCCGTTCGTTTGAGCGCGCCGTGGCGCTGGCGAACGAACTCGGCGGACGCGCCGTGCCCTTTGACGACTGGACGGCGGAATTTGAGAAAATTGACATCGCCATCAGCAGCACGTCCGCGCCGCATCACATTTTGGACCGCGCCAAACTCGAGCCGCTGATGAAGGCGCGCCAGCAACGCCCGCTGCTGCTCATAGACATCGCCGTCCCGCGCGACATTGACCCGGCGGTGGATTTGCTGGAGAACGTTTATCTCTACAACATTGATGATTTGCAGGCTATCGCCGACGATTACTTGAAACAGCGCCAGGATGAAATCGCGCGGTGCGAGCACATCATCGCCGAGAAGGTAAAGCCGTTGCTTGTGCCGAAAAACATACAGCCACAGATGAACACAGATGGACCCGGATCTATGAAGATGTCACCCGCAAAACTTTGAAATATTTGTTGTTCTTTTAATCTGTGTTTATCTGTGTACATCTGTGGCTAAACAATGGCTGCTGAAAGACCAATTATCATCGCCACCCGCGGCAGCGCGCTGGCGCTCGCGCAGGCCAATTTGATTGCCACACAATGCCGCGCCGCGTTTCCCAGACTGCGGTTCGAGTTGAAAATCATCAAGACCACCGGCGACAAATTGCAGACCGCCTCCATGGCAAAAAAAGGTGAAACGCTGCCCAAGGGTTTGTTCACCAAGGAGTTGGAAGTCGCGCTGGTCAAAGACCACGCCGATCTGGCTGTCCATAGCCTGAAGGATTTGCCCACTGATTTGCCCGCCGGTCTCGTGCTTGCCGCCACGCCTAAACGTGCCGACGTGCGCGACGTATTGATCTATCGTGATGCTGAATTCATCAAGGCCCGCGCCGCAGCCACAGCTTCCGCCGACTGGACGCCGGGCCAGGATGCGTTACGCGGTTTCGAGCCGAACTTGAAACTAATGGATCTCCCGGCAAAAGCGACCATCGCCACCAGCAGCACGCGGCGGAAGGAACAGTTACTCGCGGCGCGGCCGGATTTGAATGTCGTGGAAATCCGCGGCAACGTTACCACCCGGATGCAAAAGGTTGCCGAACGCGGCGAACTGGACGCGACGGTGCTGGCGCTCGCCGGCATCACGCGTCTGAATTTCGAGGTCAAACCGGAGGGCCACCTCATCGGCGACGCGGTGCCGGACGGTTTGCTGGCGACGGTCCTGGACGTGGACGTGATGCTGCCGTGTGTCGGCCAAGGCGCGATTGGCATTGAGATTCGCGCGGACGCCGAGCGCATCGCCAAGATTTGCGAGCGGCTGAATCATTTCAACACGTTTCATTGCGTGACGGCGGAGCGGGCGTTTCTGCGCGCGATGGGCGGCGGCTGCCAGAGTCCCGTGGCCGCCTATGCGGAAATCAATGGCAGCCGGGTGGAGATGCGTGCCGTGTCGTTCCGCGAAGGCCCGGCCAAACGCGGTGAAGGGAAACGCCCCATCGCCGAAGCAGCGGCGCTGGGCGAAGAACTGGCGGCGAAGTTGAAATAAAGTCTGGTGTTTCCCAGTATCACATATTCATTCGCGTGAATTTACAAGAATGCCGGGTGGCGGTGTCTATTGGTTAACATGAAAAACATTTTTCAGATACTTGCCCTGGCTCTCGCCGTCACCACCTGTGCCCTTGGCGCGGAAACCGTGAAGCTCGAACCTAACGCGATTCTGCGCTTTGAGTTTCCCGATTTGCCCCCCACGCTCGAAACGCTTGCAAGCGGCGAGCAGCAACCGGCCCAGATCACTGCGCAATTGCCGGAGAACTACTCGCGTGATGGCAAGTTTCCACTTTGCGTCTACCTCGACGGCGGGGATGGGGGTCGGGGTGACCGGCCGGGCATTGCGCGCGCGATAGTCGGTTCTACGAACTTCATTTGCGTGAATCTTCCTCTGTTCAAGCGGTCCTACAACACGAACGACGGACTGGTATCATTGGATGACTTCGAGACGGTGAGGCGTGCCTACCGCACGATGCTACAAAAACTGTTCGACGCGGTGCCGAACATCACGCCAGAACGTTCTGTGTTTGGCGGATTCTCGAACGGCGCCCATACCACTTCTTTGTTTATTGCGGGGCAAGATGAATTTATTTTGCGCCACTTTCATGCCTTCTACCTTGTGGAAGGTGGCCTTGGTCCTCTCGAAACTAATGTCCTACAGAAACCCTCATTGAGACACTATCGTTTCCTTGTACTCCGCGGAGACCAACCGGACGACGACCAGCCGCAGAGCAAGTCTATGCGCGAACATTGGACGGTCCTTGCTCGTGCAGTTGAGCGTGAGGCTGCAGAGCATAGCTTGGATTTTACCTCTATCGTCATGCACGGATATGGGCACGAATTTCAGCCGAAGTATATGGCCATCGCCGGCCAGTGGATCCGTGGGGAAAAGCTCCCTGTCACCGAAACAAAATGATGCATGCGCAAAAGGAACAGCCGGCCACGAGATCGGTCCAACGAACCGCCACTGCGATGCTGTTTTGTGCGAAGTTTTGGGGGTTGTGGCTGGCAAGCACAAGGCCCACCACCCTTCCAAGAAGGCGTCGGGATCGGCTGACTATTTTTCCAGCCCGGCAAGAATAGAATCCAGTTGTTTCTTTTCGATGTCGGTGGCGGTTCCGGCGACGATGTGGCCGGCGATGCTGCGCAGGATGTGGGCCTTGTCGGCGGGCATATCTTTCAGCACATCGTCGAGCAGGGTTTTGATGATGGTGACGAAAGTGTTGCCGTTGTAATTACAGAAGGGAGCCAGCCGGTGACATTGAAAACCGATTTGAAAAACTTCAGGGAGGGACAGTTTCCGGGAACGACTCCGCTCCCATAATTCCTTCGCGGGAGCGAAGCCGTCGGAGGTGGGTTTGTGCAGGGCTTTGCGGGCTTCACACAATGCAGCGTTGATGGAGACGACCGTTTCCCAAGGAACGATTTGCAGCCAGTTTTTTACCAACCCGGCCATTGCGGCTATCGGGATTTGGATTTTTTCAGGCTGGCTTTGATTCGCTGCAAGGTCGCGACACCCTCGCTTTTCATATAGCCCTTGCCCGTCCGCGCCAGAACCGGTTCGGCGAGGAAGCGATGCTGCATGCGCAGGCCCTGCTTGATGGCTTCCTTTAGGAATTTATTTTCCGCCACGGTCATATTGCCAAGATAACCAATGAATCCCATAATCGCAAATCCATTCTGGCTGAAACAAAAACGGCGCGGGCTTTTGGCCCGCGCCGTTTCCCCGGTTCCTCCGCTGGTGGTCTTGAAGCTTACTTCTTGGAGGCTTTCTTGATCGGGATGGTCGCAATGGTCTGCAGGATGCGACCGGCAATCTTGTAGGGGTCGCCCTGGGAATTCGGACGGCGGTCTTCCAGATAGCCGCGGTAGCCGCTGGGAATGAAGGTTTGCGGCAGCCGGACGGAAGCGCCGCGATTGCCCACGCCGTAGTTGAATTTGTCAATGGACTGCGTTTCGTGCAGGCCGGTCAGGCGCAGATGATTGTCCGGGCCATAAACGGCGATGTGCTCGTTCTTGTATTTGTCGAACGCCGCCATGAGTTCTTCGAAGTATTCCTTGCCGCCGACTTCGCGCATGTGTTCGGTGGAAAAGTTCGTGTGCATTCCCGACCCGTTCCAGTCCACGTCCTTGCCGAGCGGCTTGCAATGCCAGTTTACGTCCACGCCGTATTTTTCGCAGAGGCGCATGAGGAGGTAGCGGGCAACCCACATCTGGTCGGCGGCATTCCTGGAGCCTTTGCCGAAGATCTGGAATTCCCACTGGCCCTTGGCGACCTCGGAATTGATGCCTTCATGGTTGATGCCGGCGTCGAGGCAGAGGTCGAGGTGCGTGTCCACAATTTCGCGAGCGATGCAGCCGACGTTCTTGTAGCCGACGGCGGTGTAGTATTCACCTTGCGGAGGAGGAAAGCCGCCACCGGACGGGAAGCCGAGCGGGGCGCCGTCCTTGAAGAGAAAATATTCCTGCTCGAAACCGAACCAGGCGCCGGGGTCGTCGGGAATTGTGGCGCGGGCGTTGCTCGGGTGCGGGGTCGTCTTGTCGGGCATGTAAACCTCGCACATGACAATCGCGCCGTTCTTCTTGGTGGTGTCGGGATAGACGGCGACGGGTTTGAGCATGCAATCCGAGGTGCGGCCCTCGGCCTGGCGGGTCGAGCTGCCGTCGAAGTTCCACCAGGGAAGCTCGTCGAGTTTCGGAAACTTCGCAGAATTCCTTGATGGTGGTTTTGCCGCGGATGTTGGCGACGGGTTCATAGCCGTCGAGCCAGAGGTATTCTAATTTATATTTAGCCATGGAGGTTGAATTTCGAGTGTTGTTTTATTCAGTTTAGGTGCGACGAATCTTCAAGTTGTACCAACTTTCAGATGGTTTAGCAACTCTGAGCAGGTCGAATACCACTCCCTAAAAACCCCGCCGGGCCGACTTCAAAAATGTGAGAAACACCCGTGCCAGCGCGGCTTTTTCGCGTTCAACGATTTTTTGACCGGAAAAAACAAACAAAAATCGGCTGTTTATTTTTGCCCACGCTGCGCTGATTTCTCCGCCAAATTCCGTGACCGAAACGAGGCAGCAGGCCTGCGGGAAGCAGCTTTCCAAGCCGCGCGAAATGCGCGATATTTCAAATTAGAAGAGCGGCGGCGGTCCCTGGCAGGATGCGATGCCCGTAAAAAATGAACCAACCTCAAATCAACCGGCCCCGATGACGGGTGGACGCGGGTCTTATGCGACAAGTCAAGAACACCCTCCGCTCGACCGTGAACCTCGGCTTTGATGGCCGTGTGTTTAAGGTTTACCACGGTCGGGACGCGCGGGAGCGATTCGAACGGGAGGTGCGAATCCTGCGCCACCTCGAAGCCTGCAGCTGCGGATTCGTGCCCCGGTTGCTGGAAGCCGACCCCGCGAAACTCCGGATCATCACCACCAATTGCGGAAGTCTGGTGGAACATCTGGATGCGGAACGTGCCAAGGAACTGTTTGCCGAACTGGAAACCTACGGTGTGCGCCATGACGATCCCGACCTGCGCAATGTGACCTACCGCCAGTCCGACGGACGCTTTTGCGTGGTGGATTTTGAACTGGCCACCGTCCTCCCGGGTTTTAAATCAAAATCACCAACATGAACCAAAATCCATTGCGCCCGGCTTCAACCTCGATATCCCTGAAATGGTCCGGACGTACGGACCGCGGCCGGGTTCGTCCGAACAATGAGGACGCCTTTCTGGGGCTCCGGTTTGATTCCCGGGAAATTCATCGCCTGGGAAAGCTGGGCGAGGCCTCACTCGGGAAAATGGATTTTGCCTTTGCGGTCAGTGACGGGATGGGCGGAGCCATGGCGGGAGAATACGCCAGCGAAATCGCAGTGGAAAAACTCACGGCGCGGCTCCCGCGCGCATTTCAGCAATCCGCCGCCGGTCTGGATGCCGGGTTTGAAGACCTGCTGACGGAGTTGTTCGAAGAAATCCACGGCGCGCTGCGATATCTCGGGCAGAATTACCAGGAGTGTTCCGGCATGGAAACGACCTTGAGCCTGTGCTGGTTCACCCCGGGCCGGATGTATTTCGGCCATATCGGCGACAGCCGGATTTATTATCTGCCGGCGCAAGGGGGCGGAATCCATCAGCTGAGCGAGGATGACACGCACGTCGGCTGGCTGTTTCGGAACGGGAAAATCAACGAACGCGAGGCCCGTCATCATCCGCGGCGCAATGTGCTGCAAAAGGCCCTGGGCGGCGACAACCAGTTTGTAGATCCGCAGGTCGGCGTGGTGGAATATCAGACCGGAGACATCTTTCTGCTTTGCAGCGACGGTCTCGTGGAGGGGCTTTACGACCATCAACTGGTTGAACTGCTGCGCCCTCCGGAATCCGTTGCGGCGGCGTCTGACCTAGCGCACCGTCTGGTGCAGGAATCACTGGCGAAGGATGGTCGCGACAACACGACCGCGCTGGTGGTTCAGGTGATTTAAATTCTCCCTTTTTCCGGGTTCCCGGACCGCGGTTGGTCCAGTCCGAGACTGGACAAAATAGCGCGCCGGTTGCAGCTTTCACCACAACCGGCGCAGCGTTGAGACTTTTCTTAATTAACCGACGTAACCCTCTTCGCCGTGTTCGTTGACGTCCAAGCCTTGAACTTCGACTTCTTCTGATACGCGCAGGCCGACGAGCGCCTTGGTGATGTAGGCAATCACAATCGTACCCACGATGAACAACACTAGGGAGACAACGACCGTCTTCAACTGCTCAACCAACTGCGGTTGAAAGATTTTGTCGGTGACATACTTGCTCAGGTTGGTCGCCAGGTTCGGGTTGGCGGCCTGACGGGCGAACATGCCGGTCATAATCGCACCGCACATTCCACCGATGCCGTGAACGCTCCACGCATCCAAGGCATCATCCATGCCCAGCCAGCCTTTGACCTTGTAGCAGAAGAACCACGGGATGGTGCCGGCGGCAATGCCAATCCAAATGGCGCCGGACGGAAGCACATAACCGCAAGCCGGGGTGATGAGCACCAAGCCGGCCACTGCACCGGAGCAGAAGCCCAGCACGGTGGGTTTGCCTCTGACAACCCAATCCCACATCGGCCACACGAAGGAACCGACCGCTGTGGCCAAGGTTGTGGTGGTAAAGGCATTGGCCGAAATAATGTCACCCGCCACCGCGCTGCCGGAATTGAATCCATACCAGCCGACCCAAAGCATCGAAGCGCCGATGTAAGTCAGCACGATGCTGTGCGGGGTAAAGTTCTCCTTGCCGAAACCTAAACGTCTGCCGAGAATTATGCACAACACCAGACCCGACCAGCCGGAAGACATATGCACAACTGTGCCGCCGGCGAAGTCCAAACCTTTGATTGTCGCGTTGGCGTTCCAGCAGCCGTTCATCATACCGTTGACGCCCCATACCATGTGCCCTTGTGTGTTGTACACTAGCAAGATCCATAAAGTCATGAAAACCAAGATGGCCTTGAACTTCATGCGTTCGGCAATCGAACCGATGATGAGCGCCGGAGTGATGATGGCGAACATTAATTGGAACATGGAATACACGTTTTCCGACACCCAATAGGAGTAGCCCGGATTCGGCGCAGAGGTAACCCCCTTGAACATCCAGCAAACGCTAGGATTACCGACGATGCCTTTAATCCAGTCATGCGTCATACCCAATGGACCGGTGGGGGTGCCATCGCCTCCAAAGATCATGCCGTAACTGCAAATATACCACAGGATTGTCGTCAAACCTGTTATCAGGAAGCATTGGGCAAGCACCGAGAGCACATTCTTTCTGCGGACGAGACCGCCATAGAACAATGCCAGGCCGGGCAATGTCATAAATAATACCAGTGCCGTGCTGGCCAGCAGCCACGCATTGTGGCCGGCACCGGGATAGTTGACAAACGCACCGGTGCTATTCAGAAGGTTGGTGTTAATAATGGATGCACCCAGACCAAAATTCACCGTCCAGTTGCCATTGGTATCTTTGTAAGGAGCAGTCGGGTCACTATTTGCAAAATAAGCTTCGACCGACTCCAGGCGCTGTTCGGACGTTGGCGCATTAGTAGTCCACGCTGCCACTGGCGCAGCAGCCGCCGCCATGGCATTGGTCGTGGTTGCCATTGCGTTCGTTTGTGCGTGCAGCGAAGTCAGGCCAAACGCGGTGGTTGCAATCAAAGCAAGGGTCAGTAAATATCGTTTCATGGTTTTATTTCTTATGAGGTTCAAGTTGTTCATTGCTCAGACAGCCGCATCGCCCTTCTCTTCGGTGCGAATGCGCACGGCTTGTTCGATGCCGGCCACGAAGACCTTGCCGTCGCCGATCTTGCCGGTCTTGGCCGCCTTGATAATCGCGCCCACGGCGGCATCGGTCTGGCTGTCCGCCACCACGAGTTCGATTTTTATCTTCGGCAGAAAATCCACGGTGTATTCGCTGCCGCGATAGATTTCGGTGTGGCCCTTCTGACGGCCAAACCCCTTGACCTCGCTCACGGTCATGCCTTCGATGCCGATTTCGCCGAGGGCGTCCTTGACTTCTTCAAGTTTGAACGGTTTGATGATTGCTTCAATTTTCTTCATATTTTTTTCATAGTACGTTTGAACTGCGCCTGTCCCAGCCAACCCATGCGCCCGCTTACCCGGAGCCACTCAGCTTCCGCCCGCGATTTATGAACGGTGTATAGCATGCTTCTATGCGCGTCTTTGATTGACTCAGAGGCGCGTTTAGCAATGGCGATGCCAGCTGGAACAATTCACAAGTGAAAATAAATTAACAGCCTGGTTTACAAGGAGTTGAATTGGAGTTAAAAAAATCCTCAGAATTCAATGTAGCCACAATTTCTGTTTCCTTTTGCGCACGGAACAAAATTATCGCCAGCGACCGAATTGGGCGTTGTCCTGTTAGATTGCGCTATTTAATGAATGGAAATTAAGGGCAATTCAATCATTGTGGGTGTTGGCCCGGACGTGAACAACTTGCGAAATGAGATATGCCCAGATTCCAACTGTTAGCAGCGAGCCTGAAATAATACCCCCAAACAACCACGCTTCGGAATCCTGAGTCATTGAAATAAGGAGTGTTATTAACAGTCCAATAGCCCCCAGAATAATTAGAAACTTTCCGGTGCCTTCGATGAGATTAGCCTGTCGCCGAATTTTATTTCGGTTAAGCGACGGCACACATTCGGCGATGGCTGACGGAGCATCATGGAAAGTGGATTTGTTTGGCAGAACGAGTTTAGTGGATTGATTGCAAGCTGGACAGGTGACGGTCTGGCCGAAAATTGCCAATTTATTTTTCCCACTTTCAATGAATGAATCAGTGTCAAACTCAATCAACACCTTACAATTCTCACACTGGCATTTGGCGATCATATTTTCCTTTCTCTGCGGGCATTTCAAAAAGGAAAAAGGCGTGCAGCCAGCACACCCAGCCAGAGGGTTGCAACACCCCGTAGAAGAATGCACACAGCCGCACGCCCGCTTGGGCGTGAGCGTGGCAAGGAGTTTCTACTCGAAATGTTGCAATTTCTGGCTGCCCTTACCGCTCCGCAAAATCATCACCATTAAATCAAACCGTCTGGAAAAGTGAAGAAAATTGACTGGCCTACGTTTTTATGAAATTGAGCGATAGAACTATTGCGGTGGGTGCATTGGCGATTGCGATATTGACGCTGGTTGGGCAGTTGGTTTTGCTGGTATTGGGCTGGCATCATCATTGAGGGAATGAAAATACGCCAATACTGCAATCACAAGAGATAGAGCCGAAACGATGATTGCTGCAATAGCAATCCGGCGTGTTGAAATTCCAGATCGGCGTTTCCATTCCTGCTCTGCCAAAATCCATTGCGCGTCCTCTGGTTGATACTTACTTTGCCATGCTGCAAGCGTTTCTCCATCCATTGTCAGAATCGATTTTTTATCAAATGATTTGAATTCTTCACTGGCCTGCCGCCTTCTCGCATTGTTAGCGGATGCTTGCATCATCATTATGGTGGCTTGGTCCATTGTTATAGGCATTTTCTCAATACTTCCCACATTCTTCAAGCAGCCTTTCAACCGTCCAGGCGTCTTTTGTTAGCATCGCCGCTTGCGCCGGTGTCTGTTTGTGCGCCGAATGAATCCGGCAAAAGTTGAAATGTGCCGTGAACAGGGCGACGGCGTGACGCAGATTTGCAAGCGTCTTGGAATAGCCAAGCGTGGCGCGATTAAACCGGCGCGTGAACTGGCGCACGGAAAGATTCATCCGCTCGCAATGGCAGGTCGTGGCGCGTGCCATGTCGGGATTTCCGATTCGTGACTTACGCTTTATTTCCCTAACTTTGGTGAGGAAACGATAGGGGGCGATTGCGACATGGCCGAAAATCTTTTTCTCAGTCGCATAGTCAATCTGCGTATCCTTGAACACTTCGCCAAAGGGCTTCACCGTCGTCGGCCACTCCTTGAGTTTGACCCTGGCTCCGGGACGCACGCGGAAATTTTTTGATTTGATTTTCATCTTTATTCTTTCAGCCATGTCAGCCGCGTTGTTTGCGCTGGCTTAGTTTTTGGTTTCCGCTTCGGGAGTCTTTTGCTTCGCCTGATCCGATTCCTCAACGGCACGAACATCCTCGCGCCCCAATTGCTCGTAAAACTTGTGCACTTTTTGAACGAGCTGCGGTGACACCTCGGTCGCAGGTTTTCCGTTCGTGTCCGGTTTGGCTGGAACTTTGGCATCCGGTTTCGGTTCTGCTTTGTCGGCGGACAGCGGCACGGTTGTGGAATCCGGTTTGGCTGGAGCTTTGACATCAGCAGCCGGCTCGGTCTTGGCTTCTGGTTTAGGTGGTTCGGGGGTTGCCCCGGGTTTAGCGTCAGGTTTGGTTTCAGGTTTAGGCTCGACCTTTGCTGCCGGCGTCGGTTCAACCTTGGCCGCCGGTTTTGAATTGCCATCAGGATTCGGTTGAGCTTTGGCTTCCGGCGCTGCCCCGGCGTTGGCCGCCGGCTTGGCTTCAGCTTTGGGTTCGGCCTTGGTTTGTGTGGCGCGAATCTCCTGTTCGGCCTTGTCCCAATTTTGCGCCGATTGACCGTCCCGATGGCCTTCACGTTCGTAGAATTCATAGGCCCGGGCCGCGATCTGCGGTGTCAAATCGGAAGTCGTCCTGGCTTTGGCTTCGGGTTTCGGCTCGACTGCGGGTTTGGCTTGAGGTTTTGGTTCAGCTTTGGCGTCGGGCTTGGATTCAGGCTTCGGCTCGACCTTCGCTTCCTGCTTTGGTTCAGCTTTGGCGTCCGGTTTCGGCTCGGCCGTTGATTCAGGTTTAGTAATCGCTTTGGCATCTGGCTTGGCGTCCGTTTTAACCTCGGGCTTGGGCTCGTCTTTAGCACCAGATTGCGGTTCTTCTTTGGCTTCGGGCTTAACTTCGGGTTTGGCATCGGGCTGAGTGGCAACTTTGATTTCAGGTTTCGCCCCGGCTTTTTTGACCGGATCAAAAATCCGATACGCCAACAATTTCACGCGGTCACTCACGAAAAACCACACCAGCGCGTAGGCCCACACGAATCCGGCCCAGCCCCAGCCCAACGGCGGCATCAGGAATCCATAAACCGCGATTAAAGTAGCGATGATTTGCGTGCCGAGCACGGCCAACCACAAAATCTTCGCGGGACGGATGGACCAGAACGCACCGCGCGTGCGGGTGAGAAAGATGGTCAGATGTCCGGCCACGGACAGCATCAGATACATCATTGGCTGGAGATGCGGATGGTCGAGATGAAACACGCGGTCGCCCAGGTAGAACAGGCCGAAAGCGGCAATGGGTCCGACGATACCAAGCACCGAGGCGATCCCCAGCACCAGGCGCATGTTCCAAGCTTCCGGCTCGTCCTTGTAATGAACATTGTCGTAGGCGATGGACAGGATGGCGCCGTCGTTGAGCAGCGCCAGCATCACGATCATCACCGCCGTCAATGGATAAAAATTGAAAATCAAAATCGCCGCCGTCATGAACAACAGCACGCGCAGCGTCTCGGCGATGCGGTAAATCGCGTAGCTGTTCATCCGCTGGAAAATCCGCCGGCTCTCCTTGATCGCGTCAATGATGACCGACAGACCGGGCGTCGTCAGCACGATGGCCGCCGCCGCGCGTGCTGCATCCGTCGCGCCCGAAACAGCAATGCCGCAGTCGGCTTTCTTCAGTGCGGGCGCGTCATTCACGCCGTCGCCCGTCATGCCGACCATGTGGCCGCGTTTTTGCAGGACATCCACAATGTGGAACTTGTGTTCGGGAAATACCTGGGCAAAACCGTCTGCCTTTTCGATGGACTCCGCCACTTCTGCCGACTCCTCTTTCTTCGAGTCGCCCAGACTGGCGGCATCGAGGATGTTTGTGCCCATGTCCAGTTTCTTCGCGGTTTCCTTGGCGATGGCCAGGGCATCGCCCGTCACCATCTTGACCTTCACGCCCATCGCCAGCGCGGTCGCGATGGTGGCCTTGGCATCGTCGCGCGGCGGATCGAACAAGGGCAACACGCCAATGAACCGCCATTGGCCATCGCCGTCATCACGGGCCACGCCCAACGAACGAAAGCCGCGCGCCGCAAATTCGTTGACCGCCTTCTCGACGGCGGACTTCACCTGGCCGGCATTGGCGGCCAATTTCAAAATCACCTGTGGCGCGCCCTTCGTTACCTTGAACGTCTTTCCGTCCTTGGCATTGACGGTGGCCTCGGTGCGTTTATGCACCGGGTCGAACGGCTGGAAGTGAACGACCTCGTAAGCTTTCAACGCCTCCTTGTCCTTCAGTCCGCCCAGCACGGCCAGATCAATCGTGTCGTTGTTGTCCGCCCGTGACGCCAGCGCGCCATTGAGGATGACTTGATCGGCAGCGCCACCATTCACGCTGAACGGATCGCCCAGCGTCAATTTGTTCTGGGTCAGAGTGCCGGTCTTGTCCGCGCACAGCACGTCCACGCCCGCCAGTTCCTCGATGGCCACCAGCTTGCTGACAATCGCCTTTTTCCGGGCGAGCAGGCGCGCGCCGACCGCCATCGTCACCGACAACACCGTCGGCATCGCCACCGGAATCGCCGCCACGGTCAGCACCAGGGCGAACTGCAATGTGGTGAGAATCGCGTCGCCGCGAAAAATCGCGACAGTAATGATCACCGCCACCATCGCCACCGCGAGGATGATCAGATAATTGCCAATCTTCAAAACCGCCTTTTGAAAATGGCTGACGGTATGCGCCTCCTGCACGAGCGACGCCGTCTTGCCAAAATAAGTGTTCGACCCCGTGGCATAGACCAGCGCGCCGATTTCCCCTTGGCGGATGATCGAACCGGAAAACACCGCCTGGCCGGATTTGCGCTCGGCGGGCAGCGACTCGCCGGTCAGCGCGGATTGATCCACCTCGACCGGGTCGCCGTCCAACAGTCGCGCATCCGCCGGCACAATGTCGCCCAACCTCATGCGAATGACGTCGCCCGGCACCAACTCGCGCGCCGGCGGGTTGAGCCACTTGCCGTCGCGCTTCACCCGGGCCTTGATCGCCAGTTGGGCTTTCAGGGCCTCAATGGCGTTGCCTGCAGTGTGTTCCTCCCAAAATCCGACCACGCCGTTGGCCACCAGCAAAAGGAGAATGATGAAAAAATCCGGCCAGTGCTGGACCACGCCCGACAGAATCACCGCCACTTCAATCATCCACGGGATGGGACCCCAAAAATACGAGAGGAATTTCAGGATTGGATTGGTCTTCTTTTCTTCCAGCTCATTCGGCCCGTATTGAGTCAGCCGCTTCTGCGCCTCGGCTTGCGTCAGACCTTCCAGCGATGACCCCAATTTTTTCTCCACCTCCGCCAGCGGCAGCGTTTTCAAATCATCTTTCGGTTCAGGCTTGGCGTCAGGCTTCGCACCAGTTTTCGCATCCGGCTTTGACGCGGCCTTGGCATCTGGTTTGGAGGGGGTTGCTGTGGGCTTCGCGTCAGTCTTGGCACCGTCCTTCACCTCGGGCTTGGCAACGGAGGCGTCGGGCTTCGATTCTGCGGATTTGCCCGGCTTGGGATCAGGCGTCTTGGGCGGGTCGGCATTGGCTTTCATGGCGAAATCCTCTGGTGTCTGTAAATTTCAATTTTCACAATAATCAATCATTGAAACTATAACTTTGGGACGCCGGAAAATGTATGGGGTGAACACCCCATGAAAGTAAGCAGCAAAGAGGTGAAGTCCTGACACGAATTGCGCGAATCAACGCGAATTTCAAACCGCGAACGACGCCCTTTCGCAGATGATCGCAGATTGTTTAACGCTACCCGCCACACTGGCTCGTTTCGGTGGTTTTGCGATTGATTAAAACTTGGCGCACAAACACACTCGCGACGTTCCATGAAACTTTACGTTGGAATCACAGATCAAGATTGGTTTCGATTTTTGCGGACACAAGCTGCAGTGGAGATGAATTTTTGGCGTCCTCGCAACACAACCGAATTCCAAGCGATTACTCCGGGCGAATTGTTTCTTTTCAAATTAAAATATCCAGAAAATAAAATCGTCGGTGGCGCATATTTCGTCCGTCACACAATCCTGCCACTGGATCTCGCATGGGAAGTATTTGGCGAGGCAAATGGATGTGCTTCGTTCGATACATTCCAGCAAAAAATCGCCTCTCTTCGCGGCGATGAGCAAAGAAACCCTCAAATTGGTTGCACGGTATTGACTGACCCCTTTTACCTCCCCGATACGGAATGGTGGTCGGCACCGTCAGATTGGTCGCGAAATATTGTAACTGGAAAATCTTACGATGTTTCTAATGTGGAAGGAGCGCGTCTTTTTGAACAAGCGAGATATGCGATGCGCATGAAGTTAGGTTTTGGCGATACGATGCTACGAGAAGAGTCTCCCCGATACGGAACAGAGCAGCTGATAAAGCCACGGCTTGGCCAAGGGGGCTTTCGGGTTGTGGTTCTTGAAGGATATGAACGCCGGTGTGCCATCACCGGAGAGAAAACGCTCCCAGTTTTAGAGGCTGCGCACATTCAACCTTTCGCGGAAAAAGGACCACATGATCTTTCAAACGGACTACTTCTTCGGTCGGATTGGCACACGCTCTTTGACCGACACTACATAACAGTAACAAACGATTTGCGAGTTGAAGTTAGCCGAAGAATTAAGGAAGAGTTCTCGAATGGGCGTGAATACTACGCCTACCACGGCAGCCAGCTCAAAGCTCTACCCAAAAAATCTACAGAACGTCCAGCGAAGGAATTTCTCGAATGGCATCAGAGGCATTTTCTCTCGTAATCTGGAATTGTATTCGACTCCTCATCCCACCCTCACGCAAATCGGGGACACCTCATCCGGCCTCCGGCCACCTTCTCCCCATCCGATGCGGAGAAGGAATTTATTTTGTGGGACGATTTTCCAGCGTAGTCCGATTGCATCGGCCAACGTTGGGCTGATTGATTAAATCCCTTTGGGATTTTCAGCGCATTTGAATTCGTGTCAATTCGTGAAATTCGTGTCGAAAAGTTTTCGCGTGGTTCGTGTGGCTCGCGGTTTTTAAAGACTGCCACTAATCGTCGCTCACAGAACGACGCTACAATCACGGCTGCGGTGTCGCGGGCGCGTCGGCGGCGGCTCCGGGTGGCAGGTGCTCCGGCAGGTCAAGGCGGGCGACGCCAATCCGGTTGTCGGCCATTCCGTAATAAACGTCAAAGCGGTCGGGCGTGCCAAGATCATCGCGCCGGTCAATGCCGGTGGGGAACACGACGTTGGCGATGGTTCCGTGGCGCTCTTGCGGCAACTCCGGTGTCAACACCGGGTCCGCCGAGCGATAGCGAATCGTGCGCGGATGCTCCTTTGAAAGCACCATCACTCCGGCCGAATAGCAGAGCTGGCGTCCGTCGCTGCCCGGTTCTGCCATTTTGCTCACGCCGTGGTAAAGAATCAGCCAGCCGTGTTTGGTTAGAATGGGCGGAGTGCCGCCGCCAATTTTTAACTTTTCCCAGGGCGACACCGGAGTTGCCAGTCGGTGATGCGAGTTGAACAAGCCGGGACGATGCGGCGCCAGGCCCTTGGGTGGCATCGGACAATAGGAAATCCAGATGCTTTCATGCTCGCGATCCACAATCCGGGACTCGCCTTGCAAGGCGGTTTCCTCGGGGCGGGTGCCGGGAAAAAGCGGACGGTGAAGCAGGGCCAGTTGCATTTTCCCGGCGTGATTGGGAATGGCGACGGGGAAGATGCTGGCGTCCTTGTTGTCCACGTGGACGAAATCAATGCCTTGAAAGGGTTCAAAAGTCGCCAGCACAATCCGCTCCCAGTGGAATAAATCTTCCGACATCGCCAGGGCAATCCGGGGTCCGCTCGGCGAAAGCGCCGTGTAAGTCATGACGTAATGCTCAAGCGGCTCGACATAGGTAACGCGGGCATCCTCGCATCCGCCGCCACCGCCGGGCAGCCGCTCATAATCAGCTTCCGGCTCCAGCGCAATGCCGAGACGTTCGACTCCGGACGGGTCGCCTGCTTCATTGAACTTCACTCGGGCTATGCCGATGCGTGAATAGTTGTTCTTGGCGACGAGCCGTGGGAACAGGTAAAGTTTGCCATCCGGGCCGCGAGTGGCCGCCGGATTCAGGACGCCTTCAATCTCCTGCGGATTGCCCGGCACCGGCTCCATCAACATTCCCAGGCGCTTTAATTGAAAGCCGCTCATCGCCTCTCCGCCTCAAGGAGTGCAGAAACCATCTCATAAATGGTAGGGCGCGTCACTCCGTGCGCGCCGCAGTTGGGTTCAAGCTTTGGAATCATTGGCAATGTCAGCGTTTCGAAACGGCGCGCACGGAGTGACGCGCCCTACCCGCAACTTTTTTGAGATCGTTTCCAGCGGGTTGAACGCCACCCAAACAAGCGACAATGGCTTCAATCACCCGTTTCGACTCGTTTGGATCTCGGACTCGGATGGACACGACACCGGCTTGTTCGGCTGGATAGTCATTTCCGCCCGGAAACAACGCATCACCGATAAAAATCATCTCCTCAATGGCAATGCCAAGGATGTCCCGGAGTTTTCGTATCCCGTAGGCTTTATCAATGCCCGGCTTGGTGACGTCAACGGATGTGGTGCCCCCCAGCCGCACGGAAAACTCGGGGATCAGTTTATCCAGGAATGCCTTGATCTTCTTCCGCTTGGTGAAGTCGGGGTCCCATTTTTTCTTTTCCTCGATGGGCGCCTGCTGTCCCAATGCGGAAAATGTAATCTGGCTTCCCCGGTCTTCAATGGTTTCTCCCCAGACCTTTGCGACCTTGAAGCCCGCGGCTTCGAGCGCCTTTTTTAGAGAGCTGATAATTTTCGTTTTTTGATCCGCGGTGAAATCTTCGGAATAGATTTTTTCCCAATCCCCGGCGTATTGGTAGAACTTGGTTCCACAGGTGGGAAGCAGAGACAGATTCTTCAGACGTTCGTCGTGGGGCAGATTGGCGAGCACCTGTTTTTCAAACTGCGGCCAATCGCCGCCGGAAATCACGGACACCTTCACAATTCCCAGCAACGCGGTAAGCAGTTTGGCCATCTCGGCATCGAGCGATGCTTTGCTTTCGGCAAGCGTGCCATCCAGATCGAAAACGATGAGTTTTTTCATAAGTTAGTTGTCCTCCGGGAGTGAAATTTCCAACAAGCTGATGGCGCCACGCGGCCGGCACAAACACGCTCCGACCACGGCGGGCAGGAGCAGCACGTCGCCTTTGCCGACGGCGTAATTGGCGCCAGCGTGCTCCACCTGACCGTCACCGGCGAGACACACCAGCACCCGCGGAGTTCTTTCGGCACCGACTCCAAATGGCGATGCTGCGCCAAACCGCCACAACCCGAAATGCTCACCATCAAAGAGCCGCTCGCGCAACACCGGCTTTACCTCATCCACCATTGGCGCCACCGGACCTATGGCACCTTGCGCAAAATCAATGCAGGCCATCGCCTGCTCAACTTGCAGAGGTCGCGGCTGGCCGGTCTTGGTGTCAACATGGTTCCAGTCGTAAAGGCGAAACGTCACGTCGCTGTTTTCCTGCACTTCAAAGACCACCACGTCGCCCAGCGAATGAACGGTTCCGGCCGGAATGAAAATACCGTCGCCGGTCTTCGGAGTAAAGGATGCGAGCTGGTCCGCCACCGTTCCGTTCGCGAGCGCCGGCCGCAGAGTGTCAGCCGTGGTGGCAGGCTTGAGGCCCGCGTAAATGCGACTTTTTGCCCCCGCCTCCAGCACCACCCAGGCTTCGGTTTTGCCGGTCTCGCCTGCGGGAATATACTGGGCTTGCTGGTCAGATGGATGCACCTGAACCGACAGCGTGTCGCGCACGTCGAGAAATTTCAGCAGCAGAGGGAACCGACGGAAGCGCCCGGCCAGTTTTCCCAGCATCTGCTCCGGCCACTGATGAAGCAATTGCCCGATGCTCCGTCCCTTGAGCGATCCATCGGCGACGCGGCTCGGATGATCCTCGCGGTCGCTCAACAGCCATGCTTCGCCGATGGGGCCATCGCCGAGCAGCGGCGCGGAGAGCAAATTGGCCAGACGCCGGCCGCCCCAGAGCCGATACTGATAGATCGGTTCGAAGCGCAGTGGATACAGGGAGATTTCATTCATGGCATTTCATTTTCGCATTGATTCACACAGGAAGTATAACTTTTGGACGCCGAAAAATGAATGGGGTGAACACCCCATGGAATTCAAAAGACCGAAGCCAGATCGTCCTCAACCCCGGCCCAAAAAAAAGTTAGATTAAACGACCGTCCTCACCCCGGCCCTCAATTCCTACCCTCACCCGGTCTGCAACCACCCTCTCCCATCCGATGGGCGAGGGATAAGAAGGTGAATCATTCGCCGTCCCCTTGAAAATTCGCGCGCCGCGATTTGCCGGACGGTCGGCCGATAAACCAAAACCAGACTACAGACATTTCCTCTCCCGGGGGAGAGGATAAAAGGTGAGGGCGGGCGTTAAAACAAACTTTCCAGCCTCCCCATCATTTCCTAGCTTCCCGTCATGGCCGACATCGAAAGCGCCCGCCGGCTTCGCAAAAAAGAAACATGGGCGGAGAAGCTCATGTGGAGCTGGCTGCGTGGCCGTCGTTTTTCCGGCTACAAGTTTCGCCGCCAGCATCCCATCGGCATTTACTTTCTCGATTTCTATTGCGAGGAGGCGGATTTGAATGTGGAACTGGACGGCAGCCAGCACGGTTTTCCCGATCAGCGCAAACACGACATGGAGCGGGAAAAGTTTCTGAAATCATGCGGCATCAAGACGCTGCGGTTTTGGAATTCGCATTTGCGGCGCAATGCGCAAAGCATCCGCGACACGATCTTTAACGAATTGCAGGCACGCATGCCGCATCCCTTGCCGGAATATACGCGACCGATGAAGCCCGAAAGAAAATGTTAGATTAAAACGACCGTCCTCACCCCGGCCCTCTCCTCCGAGGAGAGGGTGAATCATTCGCCGTCCCCTTGAAATTCGCGCGCCGGGATTTGCCGGATGGTCTGCCGATAAACCAGACACCTGCCATTGCTGTTCCTTCTCCTGGGGGGAGAAGGTCAGGATGAGGGCGGGCGTAAAACACAAACCCAATTTTGCGTGAAAAGTTAGTTATAACGACCGTCCTCACCCCGGCCCTCTCCTCCGAGGAGAGGGTGAATCATTCACCGTCCCCTTGAAAATTCGCGCGCCGGGATTTGCCGGACCGGCATCCGCAAAACTAGAAACGTCCAATCACTGTTCCTTCCCCCCCGGGGGAGAAGGTCAGGATGAGGGCGGGCTATAAATCCAACTTTTTAGTTTTATCTCCATTTCCTGAATTCGCGTCACGCCCTTTCCATCGCGGCAGTGTATTCGCCACGGCGTGCAGCCCGGTTGCATCTTGCCCGATGCAGCAAAGCTTGTTGCGCCGCTTTCACGTTGGCGTCCTTGCCTTGCCAAATCTCCAAAGCCGGTTGCTGGATGGCGCGGGCAAACGAAAACGCCAGCGCCCACGGCAGACGCGAATTGAAGCGGAGATTCATGGTATTCAAACGGGCCGAAGCCAGTTCGGCAGATTGGCCGCCGGACAAAAAGGCAATCCCCGGAACCGCAGCGGGGACAGTTCGCCATAGACTCTTCACCGTGACGTTGGCCACCTCGTCCACATCTTCCATCTCGTCTGGCTGGCGGTCGGTCAATCGCACTTGAAACTGTTGTTCGCCGATGGCCACTTCTTCCACTTCTTGATGCGGGGGGCAGGTGAAGCCCGGCAGCACCATGTTGGGTTTGAGAATCATGCCTTCCAGCATCACGCGTTGGGAATTCAGTTGGTTGAAAACGGTTCGCAGGACTTCCTCCGTCACCGCGCGGCACCGCTCCAGAGTATGATCGCCGTCCATGAGCACTTCGGGTTCGAAGACGGGAACCAAGCCGGCTTCCTGGCACAACGCGGCATAGCGCGCCAGCGCGTGCGCGTTGGCCTCAATGCAACTCCGGGTGGGAATGCCCTCGCCGATGGCAATCACCGCCCGCCACTTGGCAAAACGCGCGCCCATTTGAAAATATTCTTTAAGCCGGTCGCGCAATCCGTCCAGACCTTCGGTGATTTTTTCGCCGGGATGAGCGGCCAGGTCCTTGGCTCCGGTATCTACTTTGATGCCGGGAATAATTCCCGCATCGGTCAGGACTTTGAGAAACGGAGTGCCGTCCTTCTTCTGCTGTCGAATGGTTTCATCGTAAAGAATCACGCCGCTGATGCACTCGCCGAGACCGGGCGTGGTCACAATCAACTCCCGATACGCGCGCCGGGCCTCCACCGTTTGCGGAATACCCAGCTTCGCGAAGCGTTTGTTGCAGGTGGGATTGCTTTCATCCATCGCCAGCAGCCCTTTGTCGTTGGCGACCAGTGCCTTCGCAGTGTCCGTTAAATTTTGCACATTCATTGCCGCCGTCTTCTTCATTGAGTTGAATGGGCATTTATTGTGAAAACTATAACCTTTGGACGCGGAGAAATGTATGGGGTGAACACCCCATGAAATTGAAACCGCAAAGGCGCAAAGCTTCTGACACGAATTGCACGAATTAGCGCAAATTCAAATACGCTGAAGGCGTAAAGGAAATTAGCCCGGTGTTGGTGCGCTTCAGCGCAGCCGAAGCTCGGCCTGCCATTTGGCTTTGCAGCAATTCGCGTCTATTTGTGAAATTCGTGTCAAAAAGTTTTCACGGCTTCGGTGTCGCGGGCGGCGGCATTAGCGATGAAATTCTTTGCGGCCATTGCGTGCCTTCGCGGGGAATGTTTGCGCCGGCACAAGTGACTTTTCCGCCAGCGGTTTCCCGTTTTGCGTTTCGCCCTGGCCCCACTTCCAATTCCGAATCTCCGGCAGGTCCTGGCCGTGCTGGTCAATGTAGCGTTTGTGCTCGATGAGCTTGTCCTGCATCTGCTGCTTCAGGTAGGCGCCCTTGGAACCCAGATTCGGCACCCGGTCCACCACGTCCTGCACCAGATGAAAGCGGTCGAGGTCATTCTGCACGCGGATGTCGAAGGCGGTCGTGATGGTGCCTTCTTCCTTGTAGCCGCGGACGTGGAGGTTGCGATTGGTGCGGCGATAGGTCAGCCGGTGGACCAGCCAGGGGTATCCATGGAAGCCAAAGATGATGTGCTTGTCTTTCGTAAACAGCGAATCGTAGTCCGTTTCGCTCAACCCGTGGGGGTGTTCGGTTTTGGGCTGGAGCTTCATCAGATCAACCACGTTGATCACCCGGATTTTTAAATCAGGCAGATGCTCACGCAGGATGGAAACGGCGGCCAGAATCTCCAGCGTGGGCGTGTCGCCGCAGCAAGCCATCACCACATCCGGCTCGGAGCCCTGGTCGTTGCTGGCCCATTGCCAGATGCCGATGCCTTCGGTGCAATGCACCACGGCGGCGTCCATCGTCAGCCATTGCGGGAGCGGGTGTTTGCCGGCCACCACCACGTTGACGTAGTGCCGGCTGCGCAGACAATGATCAAAGACCGACAGCAGACAGTTGGCGTCGGGTGGCAGATAAACGCGCACAATGTCGGCCTTCTTGTTGATGACGTGGTCCAGAAAGCCGGGGTCTTGGTGCGTGAACCCGTTATGATCCTGCTGCCAGACGTGGGAGGCGAGCAAATAGTTCAGCGAGGCGATCTTCCGGCGCCACGGCAGTTCCAATGTTACCTTCAGCCACTTGGCGTGCTGGCTGAACATCGAGTCCACGATGCGGATGAAGGCCTCGTAGCTGTTGAACAACCCGTGCCGCCCGGTGAGCAGATAACCTTCCAACCAGCCTTCGCACTGGTGTTCGCTCAACATCGAGTCCAGCACGCGTCCGGCGGGCGCGAGGAATTCATCATTTTTTACTTTCCGGGCATCCCACTGACGGTTGGTGACTTCAAAGACCGCGCCCAAGAGATTCGAGAGTGTCTCATCGGGACCGAAGACACGGAAATTGCGCTGATCCTGATTCAGCTTCTCGACATCCCGCAGGAACTTGCCCAGCACGAGTGTATCCTGGCCGTCCAACGCACCGGGCGAAGGCACCTTGACCGCATGATCGTGGAAGTCCGGCATGACGAGGTCGCACAGGAGCACGCCGCCGTTGGTGTGCGGATTAGAACCCATCCGCTTGTTTCCCTTCGGCGCGAGTTCTTGCAGTTCCGGCTTGAGCCGGCCATTTTTATCGAATAATTCCTCGGCCTTGTAACTCTTCATCCAGCTTTCCAATTGCTTCACATGCTCCGGATGATCGGCATCCACCAGGAGCGGGACTTGATGCGCGCGGAATGTCCCTTCGACTTGCAAGCCGTCCACTTCTTTCGGTCCCGTCCAGCCTTTCGGCGACTTGAGGACAATCATCGGCCAACGTGGACGCGTCGTGTCGTTTTTGTCCCGCGCATTGGTTTGAATTCGGCGAATATCTTCGATGGCCTTTCCCAGAGTCGTGGCCATGAGTTCGTGCATCTTTTCCGGCTCATCCCCTTCCACAAAGTAAGGCGTCCAGCCGCAGCCGCGGAAAAATTGTTCCAACTCCTCATGCTCGATACGGGCCAGGACAGTCGGGTTGGAAATCTTGTAGCCGTTAAGATGCAAGATTGGCAGCACGGCTCCGTCGGTAATCGGGTCGAGAAACTTGTTGGATTGCCAAGAGGTCGCCAGCGGACCGGTTTCCGCTTCACCGTCGCCGACAACGCAGGCGACGATCAGGCCGGGATTGTCGAACGCGGCTCCGAAAGCGTGCGAAAGGGAATAACCCAGTTCGCCGCCTTCGTGAATCGAACCGGGCGTGGTCGGTGCCACATGGCTGGAAATTCCACCAGGAAACGAGAATTGGGTGAACAGTTTTTTCAGCCCGGCTTCGTCCTGCGTGACGTTCGGATAAACCTCACTCCAGGTGCCTTCGAGATAGACGTTGCCCACAATCGCCGGGCCGCCGTGACCGGGGCCGGCGAGATAGAACATGTCCAGGTCATACTTTTTGATGACCCGGTTCAGATGCACATAAATAAAATTCTGTCCCGGCGTCGTGCCCCAGTGTCCGACCACCAGCGGCTTCACGTCCGAGAGTTTCAGCGGCCGCTTGAGCAGCGGATTGTCGTAGAGATAAATCTGGCCGACCGACAGATAATTGGCGGCGCGCCAGTAGGCGTTCATTTTTTGGAGCAGGTCTGGAGTAAGCGTGTTGTTTTTTGTGATTTTTGTTTTCATATTTTGCATAAACCCATGATTATTTCTTGGACAGCTTGCCAATCACGACGACCAGCAGAACCACCACCACCACGCCGATCGCCGCCCAAAGCCACATCCCTCCGCCCGCCCATCCGTTTGTATGGTCATCATAAAAAGCCTTTGGTTGCGCGGCGACCAGCCCACCACTGGAAGTCCAGACCGTGAGCGGAGGCAGCAGGTCAATCGGAATGCTACACGGCCACCAGTTCATCCACCCAGTAGCCTTTGCGATGGTAATGACGATGCAGGCCAATCTCATAATCGCGCGTCTGCAGGGATTCCTCCGTGTATTCCGGCGACTGCTTGATGGTCTCGCGATCCAGGTTGACGAAGACTTTCCGCTCGCCCCAACTGACGCGCTCGATCCATTGCGGTGACACCAGGACTTTTTTGCCCGGCCACCAGTTGTGGGTGTCAACGATGAGATAACGAATCGCCCACGTCTCGTCATCAATGATGAAATCTTCGACGTGGCCAAGTTCGCCGTCCAGGGTTTGGATGTGATGGCCGCTCACACCGTAAGTGCTCCGCAAATGGGAATCCCATCCTTTCTTGTCTTGGGCGGGCGCTTTCCATTGTTCACGGTCACGCACCAGGTAAGGATAATATCCCCAACTGAAGGGGCCGCCCCAATACGTCGGGTAGCCATAATGACCGTAGAACGCCTGTTCATATTGGTGGGAGACGGGCTTGTGACTGTCCAGAGGGGGACTGTCCTCGATCTGCTTTTTGGTCAATTCAATGGCGATGTTTTTTTCCTCTTTATTCACGGCGGCCAGGGCATACGGAGAGATCAGCACCTGCCGGTCCGCGAGCCAGGTTCCGGTTTCCGCGACCAGATAGCGGATGGTCCAGTGCCGGTCGTCGAAGTAAAATTCTTTGACCTTCCCGATTTCCCCGTCGAGGCTGTCCAATTTGTAACCCTCCAGTGTTTTGGCTTTGATTAACATAATAATTCTTTCGTTCTTTGCGTTTCGTTTTTGTTCGCTGTTGGCGTCCGGTTGACAGCGTGTTTGACAAATCAGTTGCGCCGCGATCGGCACGGATGCCTGGACTCAACTGTGCGCCGGTGCGGGCGGCTTCGCCATGGGGTAAAACCCTACCGCAGATTATTTAAGTTTGGCGCGGGGGTTTTATTGGTCATCGCCTCCGGCACGGAAGTGCAGCGGGATGGCGGGCGACCATGTTTCCCATTCATCGTCGGATTTTTCATTCAGGCTGAACACCGCGCCATTGGTCGCCGCGTTTTGAAAATCGGGCGGCGTGGCAAACTCGATGCCGCCGCTGATGAGGGTTTGGGCGGATTCGGCGCTGATATTCGCGCCGCTGAACAGGCCGATGTGGATGTTGATGCCGCCGGCATTCCAAAATTTTGAATTCATCCGCACCAGCGGAGCGTATTCTTCCCGAATGCGGGCGTGGATGACGACTTCGCGGGCATCGTCGCTAAGCCGGCAATCCAGCACTTCGCCCACCTGAATTTCCCGATAGAAAACTGGCGATAGCGGTTGCAATGAACCGAGTTTCGGCGCGAGCAACTGGATGTCCAGCGCCTGGACCGGTTTAATCGGGGCCGTTTCCGCGCCGATGAACTGGTTGGTGCGCGCGCCATTGCCGGGTTCGACGGTGATGTAATTTCCCGAAACGATGGTTTGCAATCCGCTCAAAGCGCCCAGCTTGACTTGCGGGCCGGACGATCCAAAAAACCGAGCCTTGCCGCGCGAGATTCGCGGCGGAGGCGTCCAGTTGCGCTTTGACCGCGACGCGCTGGCGGTCTTTGCTGAGTTTCAGGGTTCCGACCTCGCCGACTTTTACGCCACGATATTCTCACGAGGGAATTTTGTTCCTGCAATCCGTCGGCATTTTCAAAATAAATCGTGACGGTCGGTCCGGCGAAAATGAAGTCCTGGGCGACGAAACCAGGCGCACACCAGCGCGGCGGCAACCGGAATAAGCCACAAAAGCCAGTTCAAATGACTTTTTCCGACTTGCGCCTTCGGCAGCGGGGGTGATTTTTCATTCATAATGTTTCTTTCGGCGGACGAATCCCAGAGCAGGCGCGAATCAAAACTGAGCGTCGCCAGCAGCGTCAGCACGACGACGGCGGCGAACGAAAAAACGCCGCGTCCCGGATGAATCGTGGCGACTTCGCCCAACTCGACCATGGAGACGCAAATCGCCAGCAAAAAAACCTCCAGCATGTTCCAGGGATCAATGATGCGGATGATTTTGAAAACCCAGGTGCGCGCTTTTTTCCAATGTGGCCAATCCAGCGTGAGCGTGATGAAGATTAGTCCGATGATTTTCAATCCCGGCGTCAACATGCTCGTAAAAAACATCAGCGATCCGATGAAATATTGGTGGAGCGTGAACAGCGAACTGATCCCTTGAAAAATCGTCGTCTGAATATGATGCCCCTGATATTCGGCGGTGACAATGGGATAGAGGTTCGATGGAATATAAAGAATCAGGGCGGCAATCGAAAATGCCAGTGTGCGCACGCGGCTGTCCACGCGGCGGTGAAAAATTTGAAAATGGCAGCGGGCGCATTTGATCACGGAGTCTTTGGGAATATCGTCCACCTCCTGCACCAATCCGCACGTTTGACATGCCACTAATTTTTCCATTTGATTTAGCATGAGCCGAACGACGGAGCGTCCGCTATGGGGTGTAACCCTACCGTGGAGGCTGGCGGGACAGCACCGGGGAATTTTAACGCCAAGGCGCAAGGCCGCGAAGCCTGGCAGCCGCCGGGGTGACGAATCCCAACGGGATTTTTCTATTTGATTTTTATTTGCCCGCCGTGGCTCACGGCGTCAGCGTTTCAGCCGGGGCGGATTTTATTCCTGGCCGGGAGTTTTCATTTAGCCGCCTTCAATTTTCGATAACGGCTGATCAAGTTGTTCGTCGAACTGTCGTGTTTGAGTTTGGGCGCGGTTTTGCTTTCCAGTTCGGGAACGATCCGCTGGGCGAGCACCTTGCCCAGCTCGACGCCCCATTGATCAAATGAATCAATGTTCCAAATCGCGCCCTGCGTGAAGACGCTGTGTTCGTAAAGCGCGACGAGCTGGCCGAGAACCTCCGGCGTGAGCCGGTCGGCGAGAATGACATTGGACGGACGGTTGCCTTCAAACACTTTGTGCGGCACGAGTGCGGTCGGGCATGCCTTCGGCTTTCACTTCGGCGGCAGTTTTTCCAAAAGCCAGCGCTTCGGCCTGCGCAAAAACATTCGCCAGCAGAATGTCATGGTGCCGGCCCAGCGGCGTGAGGGCGTGGCCAAACGCGATGAAGTCGCACGGGATCAGCCGCGTGCCTTGATGAATCAATTGATAGAACGAATGCTGGCCGTTGGTGCCGGGTTCGCCCCAATAAACCGGGCCGGTTTGGTAGTTCACTTTTTTGCCGTCCAGCGTGACGTGTTTGCCGTTGCTCTCCATCGTCAACTGCTGAAGATACGCGGGAAATCGTTTCAGATATTGTTCGTAGGGCAGCACCGCCACGGTTTGCGCGCCGAGAAAATCATTGTTCCAAACCGACAGAAGTCCCATCAGCACCGGCAGGTTTTTTTCAAACGGCGCGGTGCGAAAATGTTCGTCCATTTCGTGAAAGCCGGCGAGCAGCGCGCGGAAATTGTCCGGGCCAACCGCCAGCATCGTCGAAAGGCCGATGGCCGAATCCATCGAGTAGCGTCCGCCCACCCAGTCCCAGAAGCCGAACATGTTCGCCGTATCAATGCCGAACGCGGAAACTTTTTCGGCATTGGTCGAGACCGCCACAAAATGCTTCGCCACGGCTTTGGCTTCGCCGCCAAGTCCGGCCAGCAACCAGTCGCGCGCGCTTTGCGCGTTCGTCATGGTTTCCAGCGTCGTGAAGGTTTTGGAGGAAATGATGAACAGGGTTTCCGCCGGATCGAGATCGCGTGTCGCTTCCACGAAATCAATCCCGTCCACATTCGAGATGAAGCGGAAGGTCAGGCTGCGCTCGCTGTGATGTTTGAGCGCCTCGTAAGCCATCACGGGACCCAGATCGGAACCGCCAATGCCGATGTTGATGACGTTCTTGATGCGTTTGCCGGTATGGCCTTTCCATGCGCCGCTGCGGACGCGATTGGAAAACTCCGCCATCTTGTCGAGTACGGCGTGGACTTCCGGCACCACATTTTTTCCGTCCACGAGAATGGTGGCACCTTTCGGCGCGCGCAAAGCGACGTGCAACACGGCGCGGTTTTCCGTGACGTTGATTTTTTCGCCGCTGAACATCGCGTCCATTTTCCCGCGCAGGCCGGATTCCCCGGCCAATTGCAGGAGCAGCTTGAGCGTCTGGTCGGTGATGCAATTCTTGGAGAAGTCCAGAAACAGTCCGGCGGCTTCGGCCGTGAATCTTTGGCCGCGTTTGGCGTCGTCAGCGAACAGTTTTCGCAGCGGCAGTTTTTGGATTTGTTTGCGATGTGCGGCGAGGGCTTTCCAAGCCGGGCGTTGGGTGAGTGGTTTGATCGTGGCTTTCATGCTGGTAATTCTTTGGTTTCTTCCTGGCCGAAATTTGTATTCGTTTGCGCACGCCAGAACGAAAAGTTTTACGACTGAAACCATGCCGGATACCGGCCACCTTCCACAAGCGAAACCCGCCGAGAAACGCATTGTCGTTGTCGCCCGCCCGGCAGCCGGGTGGCAGAACTTTTAGTTTGTGGATGTTGCCGCCGCCGAGCACCACGTCGTCGGGTTCAAGGGCGGCAATCAATCGTTTAACGACATCCCGACGTGCTTCCGCCATTTCTTCTTGCCAAACTTTTTCAAACCGCGAATCCCGACATAATCCTCGAACGTCGCTTTTTTGTAAGGCAGATGGCCCAATTCCATGGGTTCGAGGAGGCCGTCCACAATCATGGCCGAGCCGAGGCCGGTGCCCAGTCCGAGGAACAACATCCGGCCGCGCCGGTAACTCCCCAAGGCTTGCATGGCGGCGTCATTGATGATTTTCACCGGTCGCTTAAATGCCGCCCGATAATCAAGTCCAACCCAACCCTTGCCCAGGTTAAACGGTTCGGTGAGGGGCCGGTTATGACAGACCCGTCCGGGGTAGCCGAAGGACACCGCACCATACTTCCAATCCTTCGCGAGCCTGCGCACACCCGCCAGCAACATCGCCGGAGTCAACCCGGGGCTGGAAGCGAATTCGTTGTGCTCCTTCTGCCCCGTCACGAGCAGTTTGACGTGGGTTCCGCCAATATCAATGGCCAGCACATTCATAAATCAACCTTTTGTTTCCTTGAGCGCGGCGCTCTTGGACGCGATCACCGCCAGCAGTTCGTTCCAGGATTTCACAAATGATTTTGCGCCCTCGTCCTGAAGTTGCGCGGCCAGGGCGTCCACGTTGACGCCGGCCTTCGCAAACTCGGCCAGGACTTTTTCGCAATCGCCACCGTCGGCGGCCATGACCGGGCCGATTTCGCCGTGATCCGCGAGGGCTTTCAACGTCGCCTCGGGCATCGTGTTCACCGTGAATGGCGAGGCGAGCGCTTTGATGTAGAGAATGTCCGAGGCCTTGGGGTCCTTGGTGCCGGTGCTGGCCCACAGCAGGCGTTGCGGCCGGGCGCCGGCATTATACGCGCGCTGCGATCGTGGAGAATTTATCAATTCGAGATAGGCCTGATAGATGCGACCGGCAATGGCGATGCCTAGCCGGTTGTTCAACGGCTTCGGAACTTTGCCCGCCACGGCGGCGTCCCACCGGCTGATGAACATCGAGGCCACGGAGCCGACCTGGGGATTGAGACCCGCGGCGATGCGCCGTTCGATGCCACGCAAATACGCCCCGGCTGCGGCAACGTATTGCTCGCGCGAAAACAGCAGTGTCACGTTGACCGGCACGCCCGCAAAAATCGCCTCCTCGATGGCCGGCAAACCCTCCTTGGTGCCCGGAATCTTGATGAACAGGTTGGGCCGTCCCGCCCGCGCGGAAAGTTTCTTGGCGGCGGCAATGGTGCTGGCCGTGTCATGCGCCAGCAATGGCGACACTTCCAGCGACACCCAGCCGTCCACGCCATTCGTGCGGTCGTGAATTGGCCTGAACAGGTCGGCGGCGCGGGTGAGATCGTCCAGTGCCAGATCGAAAAAGAGTCCCTCGCCGGACTTCCCCTTTTCCAGACCCTCGCGGATGGCCACGTCGTAGGCGGAACTCTTGATGGCGTGATCAAAGATGGTCGGGTTTGAGGTCAGCCCGGTCACCGACAGCTCGCCAATATAGCGTTTGAGCGTGCCGCTGTTCAGCAGGTCGCGCGTGATGTTGTCGAGCCAGAGGCTCTGGCCCAGGTCGTGCAGCGTTTGGGTGGCTTTCATAATGTCCGGTTGAATCGGTTGCAGGAATTGTAACTTTTGGACGCGGAGAAACGAATGGGGTGAACACCCCATAAAAATCTAGCCGCCGATGAACGCAGAGACGCAAAGGTTCTGAAACGACTTGGGCCGTTTGGGAAACGGCGAAAGGAATTCGGTGAAACCGAAGGCCGCATTGCTTTTGCGGGAATTGATTTTATTTTCCCGGTGCGATGGTCTGTCTGCGCCAGTCCGTTTTATTCAGCGACTGATGGCCGCCTGAGCCGGCGTTTTAAACTCCTCTTCAGCTTGCAGCCAATCCTGAAGGTCACAACCCGGGGTGCTGCCGCGCTCCACGAAGAGTTCATAAGCGCGGTGCTCAATCTTTTTGGGATCAGTCATGGTTTCACTCGGGGAACTTTGCTGGCTTTGATGTTTGGGATGCTTCATATTTTTTGCTTTTAATGGGGCTTGGGCGGCCGGTTCATCGGCCCAATATCCAAAGCGGCCGTAATGCCGATACAATTTTAATTCATATTCCCGGTTGAGGGCTCCGGGCGCATATTCCGGCGCACTTTTGATCAGCTCGCGTTCCAGATTCACAAAGACCTTCGATTCCTCCCAACTGACGCGTTCAATCCATTGCGGTGCGATCAGGACGTGTTTTCCCGGCCACCAGTTTTTCGTATCCACCACCAGATAACGAATCGCCCACGTCACATCATCAATGATAAAGTCTTCGATACGGCCAATCTCTCCATCCACTGCCTGAAGGTGATCACCGGTCACGGCCTGCGTGCTGCGTAAATGCGGATCACCGGCTTCCTCACGATGAGTTGGGAAAGCATCTGGTTCAACCGGATTTAATGCCACTCCGCCGGGCCAACTGATGCCGCCGTGCTGGGGAAGCGGGTAAGTGGAATATCCCCACAGGGAGGGTCCGCCCCAGTAATTCGGCCAGCCGTAATAGCTGTAATACTGCATCTCATACTGGCGGGAGACCGGCAGATGGCTGTAAAGCAGCGGGCTGTCTTCAATCTGCTTTTTGGTCAATTCCACCGGCATGACCTGCTCCGCCTTATTGACCGGTTTCAAGGCGTAAGGCGAGATCAGGACCTGCCGGCCGTTTAACCAGCCGCCCGTCTCGGCGACCAGGTAACGCACCGCCCAATGCTCGTCATCGAAGTAAAACTCCCTGGCTTTGCCGATGTCACCGTCGCGGGCGCGAAGTTTGAAATGTTTGAATTCTCTGGCTGGTCTTAACACAATGATCGTCTTTCTCTTTGCAATTTCCCCGGTCGGTTAGTCCCGGCACTTGGCGTCTTTTCAGAATCACAACCGGATGTCTTTTTATTTGTAACTACCCGGCCCATACGGACGACAACGTCGACTTTCTGGGGCTGGCCCTCACCATCAAAGCCCACTATTCAATCACCGTCGCAAGTCTCCTTGTTTTTGCCGGCACGCGCCAA
Organism: uncultured Verrucomicrobiae bacterium; assembly: GCA_963786375.1. GTDB lineage: Bacteria > Verrucomicrobiota > Verrucomicrobiia > Limisphaerales > UBA11358 > UBA11358. Next base: position 20,794 of record CAWAYP010000005.1, on the reverse strand, counting down.
CCTGGCGGACTTTTCGTTGGCGGACTTTTCGTCTTGTAATGTTTTCATATTAATAATTGTTTTGGTTGATATAATTGCTCACTGGAAATTTAAGGTAGCCTGTGGCTGCACGATTGCTAGGGGGTCTTCACCCCACAGGGAAGGAGAATTTTTCGTGTCCCGCTGAATTCTGTTTGGGGAGCGCGACCGTCCCGGCCGCCGTTTGCAACGTCCCGTTGCGAACATCCCCGCATTCGGCGCGGACCGACTTGGAAACTTTGCTTGACGGACTTAACCAAGTCAGAGACGGACTTGGGAACTTCCAAGCCTCACTTGATTGCTTTCGGCGTGGAAAAAAGAACTTTGTCGGCGGATCGGCTCATCGGTTAACGGAATATTAGAATCAAAACGACGATGAGAAGAACGAGGCCGAGGCCGCCGCCAATATAGAGGCCGCTGGCCAATATCGGTGTGAGTGCTAGTAACATAATTTTTTTCTTTCTTTTGTGATGGCAATGTATTCGCCATCACTTTCCGGAACACGTTACGCGATGCGCTGAAACCATGCTATGGGGTATAACCCGACTATGGATGATGGGAGCAATAATCCCCCAATAACGGACCCAGCAAAAGAAATGCTTTACCGCGTCGTCAAAGATTGTTTCAGGTGGCCGTGGCGAGTTCGAGAACACGACTGACCGAGCGGGCAATCATCAATTCTTCATCCGTGTGGATGACGCACACCTTAACCCGGCCGGCGTTCTTGGAAATCGTCGCGCGATTCTTTGCGTTGCGTGTCTTGCTGACTCTGATACCGAGGAAGCCGAGTCCGTCACAGATGCGGGCGCGGACAACGGGCGCGTTTTCGCCAATACCGCCGGCGAAGACGAGCGTGTCCAATCCACCGAGCGCGGCGGCGTAGGCACCGATCCACTTTTTCGCCTGATAACAAAACAGCGCCACGGCTTCCGCTGCGCGCACGTCCTTTTTGTCATGGTCGAGCAGGTCGCGCATGTCGGAACTGGTCTCCGAAACGCCGAGCAGACCCGATTCATGATTGACCATTTTGTAAAACTGGCTGGTGGTCATTTGTTCCGCGCGCGCCAGATACGGCGCGAGGCCGGGATCCAAATCGCCGGAGCGCGTGCTCATCACCAAGCCCGCCGTCGGCGTGAAGCACATGCTCGTATCAATGCTTTTGCCATCGCGCACGGCGGCCAGACTCGCGCCGTTGCCGAGATGCGCGAGGATGACGCGGCCCTTCGTTGCCGCCGGATCGCCGAGGCGCGTGAGTTCTTCCATCAGATAGGCGTAGGACAATCCGTGGAAACCGTAACGTTGGATTCCCTTGGCATCGAAGCGGCGCGGAATCGGAAGCAGCCTGGCCACGCGCGGCATGGTCTGGTGAAACGCCGTGTCAAAGCAGGCCACCTGCGGCAGTTTCGGATAGCACTTACGCATTTCTTCAATCAATTCAATCTCGCGCGGCAGATGATCTGGGTCGTTCGGGCTGATCCGACGCAGTTCATCCAGTAATTCCTTGGTAACAATCTCCGGCTCGGTGTGTTTCATCCCGTGAACCACGCGATGTCCCACGCCTTTTACCGATTTAAGATCAATTTGCTTTTCGAGCCAGTCAATCAGGGCATTCGCCGCTGATTTATGATCGGCGGCGGCGAGCTTGTGGCGCTCCGGTTTTTTCTTCGTCGGTGCAGTAAACGTCAGATTCGTTGCGCTCAAGCCGATGCGGTCAACCTTTCCATAAAGCCCGCGCTTCAGCGGTTTGCCAATTTGGTAGAGCGCGAACTTGATGCTCGATGAGCCGCCATTGATGGTGAGGATCTGTGCGGTCGTTGGTTTCATGGACGATTCCTTCATAATGCCCGGGGAGACTTTCCCGACCGCCAGTGCTCTTCAATTTGTTCCAGCGTTTTCCCCTTGGTTTCCGGCACCAGCCGATAAAAGAAAACCCAGGCGCCCATCGCGATTACACCGTATAACCAGAAAGTTCCCGCGTGCCCCAGAATCCCGACCAGGGTCAGGAAGGTCACGGCCACCACCAGATTCAATGCCCAGTTGGTGACCGTCACGGCGCTCATGGCCGCACCACGCACCTTCAGCGGATAGATCTCGGAAATCAGCAGCCAGAAGATCGGCCCGAGTCCAAAGGCGAAACACGCGACATAGATCACCAGTCCGCCAATGGCGACATAACTTTTGAAACCCGCCAACTGCTGGAACTGGAAAGCCGCGCCCAAGATCGCCAGCCCAATGATCTGGCCGGCCACTCCGACGAGCAACAAAGGTCTCCGGCCGACCCGGTCCATCAGGAAGATGGCCAGCACATGAAAAAGCCACATCACCATGGTCAACCCCGCTCCGGCCAGGATCGCGGGACCCACGGCGTTGATGCCGACGAACTTGAAAATGGTCGGGGCGTAATAGATGACCGTGTTGATGCCGGTTATCTGCTGAAACACCGCCAGCCCCAAGCCGAGGATCAAGGGCATCCGGAGGGAAGGCTGGAACAGTCCTTTCATCCCGCCGGTGCCCTGTTGTTCCATGCTTTTCTGGATGTCCGCGATTTCCGGACTGACGTCGGCATCCGTCCGGACCCGCTGTAGAACCTGCTTCGCCTGTTCCACTTTTGATTTGCTGATCAACCAGCGCGGACTGTCCGGCAACCGCCACATGCCAATGGCCAGGACGATGGATGGGATTGCCGCCAGGCCAAACATATAGCGCCATTCTCCGCTGGAGGAAAAGGCATAGTCCACCAGGTAGGCAACCACGATGCCGCTGGTAATCGCCAGCATGTTGACCGCCACCAAGGAACCGCGAACTTTTGCCGGCACCACTTCGGCGATATACATCGGGGAGATGAACGAAGCGATGCCGATGGCGATGCCGCTCACGATCATGGCGGCAATCAACCAGGGAATCGTCGGGGCCAGCGCCGTGCCGAGGGCGCTGACCGTAAAGATGATGCCGGCCAGAATGATCAGTTTGCGTCGCCCGAAGCGCCCAGTCAGAGCACCTCCGATAGTCGCGCCAGCCACCGCACCCACCAAGACGGAACTGACGACAATCTCCTCCATGGTGGCCGACAGGGAAAACTGTTTTGTGATGAACAGTATGGCCCCGGAAATGACGCCCGTATCATAGCCAAAGAGCAGGCCGCCAACAGCCGCGATCCCCACCGCGACATAAACAAAAGGTTTTACCTCCGATTTCGCTTTATTTTTCATGAGTCTCGTTCTTTTTCGCCGGGGCCGTGCCTTCCCGGTGCCAAGCGGCAATGCGCACCATGAAGTCTTTGCCTTCCCAATGACCGGCGTCCGGCCAGTAGAACGTGAATTTGATCTGACTGCCTTCGGGCAGCGCCTTGATCGGAAGATCGGCCATATAAATCCCCAGCCCGGCATCATGTGTCTTTAGGTCGTGGCAAGTTTTCCAATCATCAGCCGTCCAATGAATGACCGCCGGAGCCATCAACTCGACGCGCAGGATTTTGCCGGGCGGCAGCGAACGCAGCTTGTGGTTGAACCGCCACGTCAGGCGCGGGGAAACGGTTTTTTCCTTCAGATAGCGTTGCACGGTTTGCGGCGGCTGGTCGAAGAGCCGCCCGTCGCGCAGCGAGCGGCGCAGCTTGAGATACTCGGCGTGCGCCCAGACCAGCGGCATGGCCGAACCGGAAGGCCGGCCGCAATGAAGTTCGCGCGCCGCGATTTCGGGTGAATCCCAGACTTGCTCGGGAATCAAACCGCTTTCGTTGGCGAATGATTCCAGGGCGGACAAAAGTTTTTTGGCGATTGCCTCGCGGCCGGCCGCCAGTTCGTAGTGCGCCCGCTCGCCGGTGAGCAGCGGCCAGCCACGGCCAATCCCCGTTCCGTCAAACGGCGAACCATCCTCATGCTCGCCATAGCCGTCGTCGTTGTAACGATGCCAGGTGGCACCGTTCGGTGTCTCCACCTTGAGCAAGGCGTCAATGACCTTGGCCGTATCGCGGATGCGCGGATCATCCGCCGTGCGCAACCCAAAACGCACCAGCGCCAGCGCATCGGGACTGATCAGATGACTGGCCTGGCGGGTGTCCTCGGAGGCCGTCACGTTTTTAACTTTGATATTTTGCTGACGACTCGCTCCATCGGCTCCGGTTGTCTTCGGTGCAATGCGGACGTAATAACCTTCGACCTTGAATTTCCGGCACCAGTCCGTGGCGGACATATACATCCAGCGCTCAATGGAATCGTTCCAGACATCTGCAATCTCGCGGAGATGGTTCGCGAGCGAGGCTTCGTGATTCAACTCGGCCAGTTCCGCCGCCGCCAGCAGCGCGGCAATTTCCGCCGCGACCGTGAACGGAGTATAGCCGGGATCTTCCTCCCAGCGATCCTGCGGGCTGACCGGGCCGTTGCGCGCCAGATAACCGGCCGCCATTTTCACCATCGGCCAAAACTTGGCAACATCGCCTCCGGCCAATGCTTTCTCACGAAAAGCCAGGTCCACCAGCAGAATCGGCAACGCCGTCTCGTCCATTTGGATTCCGTTCCAATAGGGCGAGCCATCCAGCCACATGTTCTGCGACCAATGACCGTCCGGCTGCTGGGTTCGCTGCAAAAATGCGAGCACCCGGCGGGCATCGTCGTGCGCGCCGGCCGCGAGCAAACCGCCCGCCGTCTCCACCATGTCGCGCGACCAGACGAGATGATAACCGCCCTGATCATTGTCCCCCTGGCTGAATCCCCACGGAATCGCGAGGCTGGCGATGAGCGCGCCGGGTGCCTGCTTGGATTCATGCGTGCGCACGACAGCGAGGCTCTTTTGGGTCAGATCGCCCGGAGCGGCTTCTCCCGGCTGCAGCGACGCGTGGGTCTTGATCCATTCCTGCCAGCCGCTGACATAGTGGTGCTTAACTTTGTCAAAACCGTCGCGCAGGCTGGCGATGGCGTTCCGGGCCGCTTCATCCGGGTCTTTGCCAAAACCAAGCGCCAGGGCAAATTTCCCGTGTGATTTCGAAAGATCAATTCCGGCGGTCAAAGCCACATTGCCGTTTTCCGCTCGCGTGTATTCCCAGGTCATCTGATGGTGCGCCTTCAAATCCTGCCAGCCATCCGATGAACCGACGTAGCCGGCCGACCGCTTGGTCCACGGTGCGGAACACGCCAGCGCCAGCGCGCAGTCGTTCCGCTGCGCAAACAGCATTGGCGTCTCCTCAAATTCGCCCACCCACGCGGTATTGCCGCCGCCGTGATTTCCCAAATGCGGCGCGAGCACGACGTGCAGATGATAATCCGACAAGGCACCTTGTTGCGCATGAAACTGAACCGATTGCAACACCGTGTCCCGGTGCGGATCGGTCATAATCTGCTTTTCGATGCGGTAACGGCCATCGCGGCAGCTGTTGACCAGCTTGAAGGCCGGCACGCCGTCAGCCAGCCATTCCACGGTGTGGCTGGCATCGCGCTTTTCCTCGGAGAAAAACTTCGCGCCATCCGTGATGATCAACCCCAGGTCGCGGATGCAGGCCTGGTCAATGCGCGGATAATAAATCTCGTTGAAAATGCCGTGGCTCAACGTGAACCAGACCCGGCTCTGGTTGCTCAAGGCCGTGCCCAGTCCGGTCTTGGCGCTGGAAGTCCAGCGCGCGGGAATGCCCGGCCCGTTTGGGGCAGAACGTTTGGGTGTATTCTTGACATCGCCGTTCGCGGGCTGTTTGGCATGATCTTTCGTCTTGAGCAAAGAGATTCCGCTTGGCCGGGTCGAAGAAAGTCTTGGTGTTGCGATCCGCTTGGTTCGTGGAGAAACAGTTTTAGTATTCATAACCGGTGTGCGTATTTGTGTGCCAGTTTCACCGGCTCGCTCATGTTGAGTCCGAGCGCGGCCAGTTTCGCGCAGGTGGATTTGTAATCCGTGTGAAGAATGCTTCGAATCCCCAAACCTTCCGCGATCTGGACGAACATCGGGGTGTTTTCGATATAAATGATTTGCCGGACGGGCGTTTGGGCGATGTCCAGCGCCAGCTTGAAAATATCCGCGTCCGGTTTTCGGAGGCGAACGAAGCAGGAGGAAACAAACGCATCCACAAAGCCGTCCAGCTTGAAGGCGCTGATGCGATGAGCGTTCAATTCGCGCGATTCGTTGCTGACGACGATAATTTTCAATCCGAATTTGGCTTTCAGGTTGCAAACCAGTTCAATCATTTCCGTGCAGGGTTTCGACTGCGCGAACATGAAACGGCGAAACTCGGCGCGTGTGAACGGACGTTTTTCATAAAAGACCACGCGGTCCAAATATTCGCTGAAAGTAATTTTGTCCTCCTCGTGGGTTTCGAAGTTCAAGCCATGCCGCTCCTCCATCTCGGCCCAGTCCAGTTTGAAATGCTCCGCCGCCCGCCGCCGGGCATGATGATCCCAGCCGTTGGTCAGCAGGACACCGCCGATATCCAGGAACAAGGTTGTGATCGGGATGGGTTTTTTCATGGGGTCGGTGGTTGGGGAGTCTGGTGAATTGGTTTCGTCATGGCCTGGTACATCATTTCCTCGCTGAGGAACGGTGAACCATATAGTTCGTACCCGGCGTTTAATTTTTCGTTCACCTTCCGCGCCAGCTCGTCATGGGTCGCGGCATCGGCGTGAAAAGGCACCGCGACGATGAGGTATTCGATGGGAGTTTTCATTTTAAGGTTGTTTCAAAATCCCGTGGCAGCCGAGGTAACGAGGCTCTTTCATCCAGGAAATTGGAGCCTCCCCACGCCGGCTGCTACAGTTTTGAAAATGGATTGGTTGAGTCACGAATTCTTCCCCTTCTTCCTGCCGGCGGCCACCAATTCGGTCGGCAATGGCCAGCGATGTCCGGGCGCCAGCAGTCCCTGGGTATTTTCCGGACCCCAGGTGCCGGCGGCGTAATTGGGAAAATCGCTGGGGGCCGTCGCCTGCCACGCTTCGAGCACCGGCATCAACAACTGCCACGCCGCCTCCACTTGATCGGCCCGCATGAAGAGCGTCGCGTCCCTTTTCATCACGTCCCACAGGAGCGTTTCGTATGCGTCAGGCGAAGGCGCGGCGAAACTCTCGCGATAACAGAACCGCATGTCCACCGGCCGCAGTTGCATCTTCGGTCCCGGATATTTGGCCTGAAAACCCAGCACGATGCCTTCGACGGGTTGGATGGACAGGATCAGCCGGGACGGCTGCCAGCCGAGGGAGGCTTCGGGCGGGAAGGATTGATGCGGCACGGCGCGAAATTGGATGGAAACTTCCGACGCCTGTTGCGGCAGGCGCTTGCCCGTGCGCAGGTAAAACGGCACGTCCTGCCAGCGCCAGTTGTCAATAAACAACTTCAACGCCGCAAACGTCTCCGTCTGGGAACCGGGTGCCACGCCGACTTCCTCGCGATAGCCGGGAACCTGGTTGCCGCCGTTTCGACCGGAACCATACTGTCCGCGCACGGCTGATTGGGGAACCGCGTCGCGATGAATCGGACGGGCGGCGTGCAGCACATCCACTTTCTTGTTGCGAATTTCGTCGGCTTGAAAGGATACCATCGGCTCCATCGCCACGAGACAGAGCAGTTGCATCAAGTGATTTTGCACCATGTCGCGGAGCGCGCCGGCGTGATCGTAATAACCCCCGCGATGTTCGACACCCACGGTTTCGGCGACGGTGATGGTCACGTAATCAATGTAACGACGATTCCACATCGGCTCGAACAGCGGATTGGCAAAACGAAATGCCAGAATGTTCTGCACCGTCTCCTTGCCGAGATAATGATCAATCCGATAAATTTGAGACTCCTCAAAGCTGGCGGCGAGCACGGCGTTCAAGGCGCGGGCCGATTCCAAATCGTAGCCGATCGGTTTCTCGATCACGATCCGCGCCCATTCGCGGTCGCGTGCCAGCCCGGCCTTGCCGAGATATTTGGGAATTTCGCCGAACATGCTCGGCGGCGTGGCCATGTAGAAAATGCGATGAGCTTTGGTGCCCCATTCCTTTTCCAGCTTCGTGCATTGTCTGCCCAGAGCCGTATAAGTTGGCAGCTTCTTGAAATCGCCCTGCTGGTAATGGACGTGCTGGGCGAACGAGTTCCAAGCGGCGGCCTTGGATTTTCCGAAGCGGGAGAATTGATTGACGCCGTCGTGCAACCGGCGGCGCAGCGCGTCATCGCCGAACTTGATGCGGTCCACCACGATAATCGCAAACCGTGCGGGCAGGCTGCGATCCTGCGAGAGGTCGAACAGGGCCGGCACGAGTTTCCGCCAGGTCAGGTCACCGGCCCCGCCAAAAATGACGAAGACCGTCGGTTCAAGCTGGTCAATCGTTTTCATGATCCTTATCCGAGATATAGTCGCGCAACTCGCGCTGTGGATTTTTTGTCATCGTTGCCATAAAACTCGCGGGTCTTCCAACGGAATCACTACCCCATCACAGCGCGGCATCACTCGTGCCGTGTAGTCCGCTGGCGGGCGGGTCGCAGGCACAGTCGCGCTGTAAACGTAGCCGCCTGATTCGTCGGACAACGGGTCAAGACGGGTCATTTCCAATCGCACAGGAGGACTGTTTTTGATTCCGTCGGCATAAAGCTCCACCCGCACCGCCTTGGGATCGAGGCCATGGAGACCCACTTGAACCTCAATGATGTGTTTCCCGTCGCGCGTCGCCACCTTCACGGTGCTGAAATGCAGCGTGGGCCATTTTTGATCCAGACAATGCCGCCAGTCCACCATTTGCCTGCCGACTGCGCCCTGGTTGGCCACGCGCGATTGGCAAGCGATCGCCGCCGGGAGATAGTGCTTTTCCGTGTAGTCGCACACAGCGCGGTTGGCGGAGAAGCGCGGGGTCAATCGCGCCATGCTTTCCCGCATTCGCGCGACCCAGGCCGTGGGAATGCCTTTCTCGTTGCGGTTGTAGAACTCGGGGATCACTTCGCGCTCGAGCCGTTCGTAGAGCGCCTCGGCTTCAGCGGCATCCCAGGCTGGATCGCTGCCATGCTCTTGACCGTCGCCCAGTGCCCAACCCAAGTCGGGGACAAAGGCTTCCGCCCACCAGCCATCCAATTCCGAAAGATTGATGCCGCCGTTGACGAGCACCTTCATACCGCTCGTGCCGCACGCCTCCCAAGGCCGCCGTGGCGTGTTGAGCCAGACATCCACGCCCTGCACCAAACGACTCGGTCAAGTGCATGTCGTAGTCGCTCAAGAAAATTGCGTGAGGCCGGACATCGGGTCGGCGGATGAACTGAATCCATTTCTGGATCAGGGCTTGCCCCGCCAAGTCTGCCGGATGGGCCTTGCCCGCAATCATGAGTTGCACCGGGCGCTGTGGATTGGACAACAAACGCAGCAGTCGCTCCGGGTCGTGCAGCAGCAGATTTGGTCTTTTGTAAGTGGCGAAACGCCGCGCAAAGCCCAGGGTCAATGCGTTGGGATCAAAGAGATGCTTCGCCGCTTCAACCGTTTCGGGCGACGCACCGGCGGCGGCGTAATGCCGGGCCAGGCGTTCGCGGGCGTATTCCACCAGCGACTTGCTGGTGGCGAGGCGAAATTGCCAAAGGGTGTCGTCGGAGACGCGGTGAATGTCCTGCTCCAAGTTTTCCGGCTTCCCCAGCCAGCGGTCTTTGCCACAGGCTTTCGTCCAAAGCTCGTCCGCCGCCGCCGAGTCCCAGGTCGGCATGTGAACTCCGTTGGTCACATGGCCGACGGGCACTTCGTCCACCGGCCAGTGGGGAAAGAGCGGTGCAAAGAGCTGCCGGCTGATTTGCCCATGCAAGCGACTGACGCCATTCACCGAGCCGCTGCCGCGAATGGCGAGATAGGCCATGTTAAAACTTTCCGTTGCGTCGTTCGGATTCTCGCGGCCCAAGGCCAGCAAGTCGTGGAGTGAGATGCCGAGTTTTTCGGCGGCATAATGGCCGAGGTATTGTTCGATGAGCGCCGGAGTGAAGCGATCAAACCCGGCGGCCACCGCCGTGTGCGTGGTGAAGAGATTACCCGCCCGCGTGGCAGCCAGCGCGACTTCAAAAGGCTGCTTGATTTCCTGCATGAAACTCCGGGCGCGTTCCAACACGGCAAAGGCCGCATGACCTTCATTCAAGTGACAGACATCCGGCTTGATGCCCAATGCAGCGAGCAACCGCCAGCCGCCGATGCCCAGCAACATTTCCTGCACGAGACGCAACTCCGGTCCGCCGCCATACAACTCGCTGGTGATGCCGCGATGCGCGGGAAAGTTCGCCGCGTCATTGCTGTCCAGCAGGTAAAGTTTCACCCGGCCGACCTGCACCTCCCAGGCGCGCAGCCAGACGGAGTAACCGGGCAAGGTGATCTCCAAACGCAACCACTCGCCGTTTGGTTGGCGCAAAGGCGTGACTGGCAACTGGCCGGGGTCGTTATACGGGTAAAGGGCTTGTTGCGCCCCGTCCTTGTCAATCACCTGGCGAAAATAGCCTTGTTGGTAGAGCAGCCCCACGCCGACCACCGGCACGCCCAGGTCGCTGGCGGCTTTGAGCTGGTCGCCGGCCACATTGCCCAGTCCACCGGAATAAATCGGCAGCGCCTCGCTCAACATATATTCCATGCTGAAATACGCGACACACTTCAAAGGCGACTGCGGATGGGTTTTCTGAAACCATGCAGGCGTGTCCGCCGTCTCGCGCTTGACTTGCAGCAGGCCATCCATTTTCTTGCGGAAGGCCGGATCAGACAGAACTCTTTTGAGTTTGTCCTTGGAGACAGTTTGCAAAACCACCCAGGGGTTTTGCGTGAAGTCCCACAGCGCAGGATCAAGCTGCCGCCATACATCATCGGTGGCGTGATTCCACGACCAGCGCAGGTCCAGCGCCAGTTCCGCCAGGGAATCGAAGCCGTCGATTTCCTTTGGCAGATTGTCCGGGTTTCTAACGGGTGTTGGTTTCGTTGTCATACAATTTGTTGCGCTCATGGCTGGTGTTCCAAAGCCGCCACTTTTGCCAGCCGGCGGCGATGGCGCTCTGCTCCGGTGAATTGCGCGGCAAGAAAGGTTTGGGTCAATTCCCAGGCGAGGGCGTGACCGACCACGAGGCCGCCAAAACAGATCAGGTTCAAATTGTCGTCCTCAACGCCTTGATGCGCCGAAAAATTTTCATGAATCAGGCAGGCCCGAACCCCCGCCACCTTGTTCGCGCAGACGGATGCGCCAACCCCGCTGCCACAGATGCCGACGCCGCGATCCACCGTCACCGCGGCAACCGCGCGCGCCAGCGGCACGATAAAATCCGGATAGTCATCGTCCTCTTTCGGCCGGCCGTCGCCGAAGTCAACCACTTCATGACCGGCTTCGCGCAATTTCCCGGCCAGATATTCCTTCAACTCGTAACCGCCGTGGTCGGCGGCGATGCCAATGCGTTGGAGCTTCCCTGTCAATTTCTTCAATGGCTTGCCACTGACTTCCATATTCATGGATTTGACAGGCTATGGTTTGGTGCCGTTGAAAATTTCTCTGACCGGAGGTGTTTCCAGGGTTGGTTGTTTCTTGAGTTCAGCCGCCTTGTCGCCATTGGCGCGTTCCTGGCCCAAGCCCATGGTCAGCGCAGTCATTCCGGCCAGCCCGCCGAGTTGCATGGATTCCACCGCGGTGCTGGGAACGATGACAATCGTGGAATTCTCCTTCAAACCTTCATACAGCATGTTCATGGCGCGCAAATGAAAGGCAATCGGATTGTGCTCATAGCGCTTGCCCGCTTCGGTAAATTTCTCCGCGATCTGCCGTTCGGCATCGCCCAGGATCACGCGGGCCTGGCGTTCTCTTTCCGCCTGCGCCTGCATGGACATCGCATCCTCCAGACCGGAAGGAATCAAAACATCCTTCACCTCCACGGAAATGACTTTGATGCCCCAGGGTTCGGTGCGCGCATCAATAATTTTCTGGAGCAGTTCGCTGATTTTATCGCGGCCTTCCAGCATGTCGCACAGCATGGTCTTGCCGATCACATCGCGCAGGGCGGTTTGGCAGGCCCAACCGATGGCGCTTTGATAGTCGGCCACCGCCAGGGCCGCTTGCTTCGGATCCACCACTTTCCAAAACAGCACGGCATCCACATCCACGGGCACGGTGTCTTTGGTCAGGGTCTTTTCCGCCTTGAAACCCGTCGTGATGACGCGGGTGTCAATCCAGTAAGGAATCGCATCAAAGACTGGAATAATAAAAAACAGTCCCGGCCCTTTCAGAGCGCGGAACTGACCCAGCCGCAAAATCACCGCCCGGTCCCACTGGTCCGCCACCTGAATGGTGGACGAAATGATCAGGGCCAGCCCCACCGCGCCGACGCCAATCGCGACGGCTCCCACGTTGTCCCCCGCTCTAAATCGGACGTAGGCCAGGGCTGCCCCGATGGCTAAAATGACAAAGGATATTAATATCGCGAACGCTCGGTTTTGCTGTTTCATATAATTATCTGCGTTGATGGTTTTTTCGTGTCAGCACCACCTGTCGCGGGTGCGTTCATAATGCAAAGATTATCCGGGCAAGCGTGCTGCCGCCATGGGGTGTTCACCCCATGGCGATGGGAAAGTTTCCGTGGTTATTTTATGGCGCATGAAAATTAAACGGAAAAACGAGCTGCCGTCCGGCGATTTGATCGCGGCGGCTCCCCAAGACCGGGGAGCGGGTCGGGCCGAAAAGAGGGTTCGACTGGCCGGCAACGCCCGGCCGGTGGCATTGCGAGAGCAAACGCATTTTCTGATTTCGTTTCCAGAGGGATGGTCCATATAAACCGGGCGAACGTTCCGGTTGCCGGCTGGCGTTTTGAAGGGACAGCCAAGGCTCAAAGGGCGGAAGTTGGCCACCAACAGCGTGGGCAAGACCCAACGCAAAGTGGCAACTCTGGCGAAATGAGCAGGGTTACCCCCGGCTTGGACTTTTCGAGCCGCCCAAGTGGCCGATGACAAAAAATGAGCGGTGAACATGCTCCACTGGTTGCATTCATTATTACCCCACATTCCACATTACGGATATGTGCTCGTCTTCCTCGTCGTGTTTTTGAGCAACCTCGGCATTCCACTGGTGGGAAAAACGATTCTTTTGGGGGCCGGATTTATCCTGGGAAAAGGCGCGGGTTCGCTGTGGCAACCCATGGTGGCCGGAACGGCGGCCGGTTTCCTGGGCGGCATTTGTCTCTTCTGGCTCGGCCGGCGGCTGGGCCATGACCGGCTGGAAAAAATTCACCGGCTCCATCTCACGCCCAAACGGAGAGAGTGGCCCAACCGGTTTTTTAAACGTCATGGCGCCAAGTCAGTTTTCTTCGCGCGGTTCATCCCCTTTTTTCCGCTCGTCGTCATCAATCTGCTGGCTGGCATGGCGAAAATGCCATGGCGCATTTTTCTTTTTTACAACCTCATGGGGTCGGTGGTCTCCACCGCCAGTTACATCCTGACCGGTTATTTTTTGGGGACGAAATGGAACCTGCTGGACGCCTGGTTGGGTCCCACGATGCTTTACCTGATGCTCGCGGGAATGGCCCTTATTGTTTTAGTCGTGATTTTCAGGCATTCCTTATCCGGGTTTTGGGTGCGCGTTTCCCCCAAAAAAACGCGAGCGGAAAAATGAACCGTTTCCAAATCAAATGTGTCATCGGGCCGGACGGGAGCGGACCGGAACACGGCAATCTTTTTCACCCATGGCGCGGCGGCCGGGAACGAACGGTCGTGTTCAGGGCTGTTGAGTTCCCGGAAGGGGCTTTTAAATTGTTTCCGCGCGTCGGGATACAATCACTTTCCAAGATATTTTGACGGGTTGCGTATCCGGTCGAGCCGTTCGGCTTCGCTTTCGTCCAGAACACTCTGCCGCCGCCGCTGCTTGACGGTATTCACGAGCGCCTGGGAAAACAGCCAGATTCCTGGCACCAGCCACGTAATGACCAGGACGAGCACAAATGTTTTTGTCATAATTATTCTTTGGTTGGTTTGCCGGCCGTGCCAAAGCGCGCGGAGGCAAAAGTTTTATTCCGCCAGGTCTCGAAGCAGGTCGCGGCGGTTTTGATGGCGGGTTCGAGCTGCGCATCGGTCAACCCCTCAAACGTCTTGAAGGTTTTACCGTCATAAGGATTTATGCTCTGGCCGGCCTTGGCCTTCGGCGTGGCCGGGGATTGGACGGTTGGTCTTTTCGGAGTCGGCGGCGGGGTGGCGAAAGATATGGTCATGATGGTTCCCGACCATACGCCGCACCTTCGGCGGGTGCCATGGGGTGTTAACCCCATAGCCAAGGTCCGGCTACGGCCTAAAATGTCATCGGTAATAAAAGCAAAAACGAAGAATTAACAGCATGACCAGGAACACTTCCACCGGAGCGCTGGCTTCAGTCCGCTTCAATGTCAGTGATGCGGGGCGCTGGAAACAACCTGGCGACTTTCATGAAGGACGCAGGAGCGGCGTGAACGCCGCGCTCCGCACCCGGTGTAAGTTTGATGCTTAAGTTGGCAGGATTAAATCTCATGAATAAAAAATCAACAATGCAACTCGGCATGATTGGCCTGGGCCGGATGGGCGCCAACATGGTGCGACGGCTAATCAAGGACGGGCATAAATGCGTGGTCTTTGATCAATTGCCCAAAGCAGTAAAAGAACTAGCCAAGGGCAAGGCGGTGGGTGCGGCGTCACTCGCGGACCTCGTCAGGAAGCTCGCCAAGCCGCGCGCGGTCTGGCTGATGGTGCCGGCGGCGGTGGTGGATAAAACCATTGCCGACCTTGCGCCGCTGCTCGAAGCAGGCGACACACTCATTGACGGCGGCAATTCCTGTTACATTGACGACATCCGGCGCGCGAAAGAACTCGCGCTCAAAGAAATTCACTATGTGGATGTGGGCACCAGCGGCGGCGTGTGGGGCTTTGAACGCGGCTATTGCATGATGATCGGCGGTGATACAAAGGTGGTTCGCCGGCTGGATTCAATTTTTGCCACGCTCGCGCCGGGCATTGGCGATGTCGTCCCCACGCCGGGACGCGCGAAGCTCGGCGGGACTTCGGAACAAGGTTATCTGCACTGCGGCCCGAATGGGGCCGGGCATTTTGTGAAGATGGTTCACAACGGCATCGAATACGGAATGATGGCCGCGTATGCCGAGGGCCTCGGCGTCTTGCGCGGAGCGATCATCGGCATACAGCAAGGCGAAGTAAATGCCGAGACCACGCCGTTGCGCAACCCGGAACTTTATCAATACGACTTGAACCTCGCCGACATCTCCGAGGTCTGGCGGCGCGGCAGTGTGATCGCGTCGTGGCTGCTCGACTTGACGGCGGATGCGCTGGCCAAGGATGCCGCCCTTGCGAAGTTTGTCGGACGCGTCTCGGATTCGGGTGAAGGCAGGTGGACGATCAAGGCGGCCATTGATGAAGGCGTGCCCGCGCCGGTGCTGACCACGGCGCTTTATGCGCGTTTTAGTTCGCGCGGTGACGCGGATTTTCAGGACAAGCTGCTCTCGGCCATGCGCTATGGATTCGGCGGCCATCTGGAAAAGACCGCCAAGTGAGGGTGAACCGATGATCTGGTCCGACTTCGACCAATTAATTGGGGCCATCCTGTTGATCATTGGCGCTCCGCTGCCGGTGGTTAATCCGCTGGGCGACGCGCCGATTTTCTTGAGAATGACGCCCGGCTGTGATGAACTCACGCGCGCCTTCCTGGCGAAGCGCATCGCGTTCTACTCATTCTTCATGGTGCTGGGGTCGCTGTTGCTTGGCTCATTCGTCCTGCTGATGTTTGGCCTTTCAATCCCCGTCGTGCAGGTGGCGGGCGGGGCCGTGGTTTGCGCGTTGGGCTGGAAACTCCTGGCCGACATCCCCAAACCGACCGAGGCGACACCCGATGCGGCCCACGCCAAACTCATTGCGGTAGGACGGGCTTTTTCTCCACTGACATTGCCGATGACGATTGATGCCGGCGTCATTTCGGTTGCGATCACCGTCGGGGCCAATCACGCGCACTCGTTCAAGCACGCGGTGATTCAACTGCTCGCCGCCGTCATTGGTGCGGGCATCATCGCGCTGTCCATTCTGCTGACGTATCGCTACGCCCAGCGGGTTGGCCGATGGATCGGGCACACCGGCATGATGGTGGTGGTGCGGCTCTCGGCGTTCATCGTGCTGTGCATCGGCGTGAGCATTACCTGGAATGGCGTCAAGGCGTTGCTGGTAGAAATTGGTGTTCCGCATTAAAAAAATTTCGCCGATGACAAATCGCCGGTTCAAGCCAGTTTCACGACCATCTTGCCAACAAACAGCTTTCACGTTGCTGATGATTTTTTATCGCGAAATATGAGCTTTGAGACCAGGGCTTCACCTGTGCTGGGTGAAATCATAGTTTTTCTAGGCCCGCGCAAGCGCCTCATGGAATCGAGTTGTGCGGTTTCTGGCCGGTCGTGGCGCTCAAGGAATGGCCGCTGTCGTTCCATGCGAAATATCCCAGCCGCCACCCAAGGCTTTGATCAACTGGATGCTCGCCGTCATCTGTTCCATCCGGAGGTTCAGTGCCGTCCGCTGATTGTTCAGCAGAGCGGTTTGCGCGGCGATCACATCGAGGTAAATGTCCAGGCCGGATTGGTAGCGGACGTTGGCGAGCTTCAGGTAGCGCTGCGACGACGCCACGGCGACGTTCTGTTGTTGCAGTTCCTGCGACAAGATTCGCAGCGTCGAAAGATTGTCTTCAACTTCTTGAAAAGCGGTGAGCACGGTCTGACGGTAATTCGCGACGGTGCCCTGATAGATCGCCCGGGACTGTTCGGTGACCGCTTTGCGCAAGCCGCCGTCAAAAAGGGTTTGCGCCAGCGCTGCGCCGACGGACCAGACAAGGCCCGGACCGGAAAAGAGATTTTGTATAGATGTGCTCTGGTAGCCCGCCGAACCGCTCAAGTTAATGGTCGGATAATAGGCCGCGCGCGCCACGCCAATTTGCGCGTTCGCCTCGGCAACGCGGCGTTCGGCGGCGGCGATGTCGGGACGGCGTTCGAGCAGTTGCGACGGCACTCCGAAGGGAATGGCGATTGGTTTTGTAGTCAGCGAATTGGCTGCGATGGAAAACGAGGAAGCCGGCCTGCCGAGGAGCGTGGCGATGGCGTGTTCGAGCAGCGCGCGCTGGATGCCGAGGTCGGTGGCCTGTGCGCGCGTGGTGTTGAGCTGCATTTCGGCTTGCGCGACGTCCTGGTCGGACGCCAGGCCCGCGCCATACTGGGCCTGGGTCAGCTTTAGTGATTCCTGATAGGCAATCACCGTTGCCTCCAAAAGCTGCTTCTGCGCATCCAGCACTCGAAGCTCAAAATAATCCACCGCCACTTCCGCCTGAATGGTCAGCCGGACGTTTTCGAGATCAGCCAGCGTGGCTTGTGCCTCCAGCGAATTGGCTTTCACCATGTTGCGAATGCGGCCCCAGAAATCCGGCTCCCAGGAGGCGTCAAAGGGCAGCGCATATTCGGTAAACGTGGAAGAAGCTGGCGAAGAACTGGATGAATTGATCTGTTGACGGGACTCCGAGACCGAAGGACTGGCGGTCACGGTTGGGAAATACTGCGAACGGGATTGTTTCACCACGGCCCGCGCGGCGAGAAAATTCGCCAGCGCAACGGCGACAGTCTGGTTGGACACGTTCACCTGGCTTTCGAAGGCGTTCAACTCCGGCTCGTGAAACATTTCCCACCACTGGCCGCGAAGGACATCATCGCTTGGCTCGGCGGTTTTCCAACCTTCAGTTTGACCGGCTTGCGCCGGTGTCATTTCTTTGAAGGCAGCCGGGGTTTGAACGGATGGCTCCGCATATTTTGGCGCGAAGCTGCATCCGTCGCAAAGAGCCAGACACACCAAGGAAACGATGACCATTCTGGTTTCGGCTTCAGGCAGTGAGAATATGGTTTTCATCAAATGGTTCATGGCTATCCCCGGAAGATGTCGAACGGCTCGATTTTGAGGACCTTGCGGATTCCGATATAACTGGAGATTCCGGCAATGAGCAGGACCATGCCGAAGGCCAGTCCCAGATTTCCGAACGTGATCGTCGCGGCGTAGTTGGGCAATCGGGTTTTGGCGATGGTGATCATCAGCGTCACCAGGCCGATGCCCAAGCCATAGCCGATCATGGCCGTAAAGAACGCCATGAACAGGATCATATAGATCAACTCGCGCCCCTTGGCCCCGATGGCTTTCAACGCGCCAAATTTTTCCAGGTTTTCCAGGATGAAGGTGTAAAAGGTCTGGCCCGAGATGGACAAGCCGACGATAAAGGCGATGATGGTCATCAACAAAATGTTGGTTCCGATGCCGGTCTGGTAAGTGTAATAGTGGGTGATACGATGGTTGAATTCGTCCTTGGTAAAGGCAACATAGCCGAGTTTGGCGACTTGCTGCTTGATCCCGACGATGGCTGCTTCGTTCTTCGGCTGCACCAAAACATAGGACATGGTGAAGCGCGTCGAAGGTAGGTATTCAACCGCGCGATTGTAGGTGGTATATAGCGTTGGCACGCCATTCAGGCCGTTGGAGACAACCCGGGCGATGCCCACAATCTTGCCACGATGATCGTTGAGCTCGAAGGTTGTGCCGATCTTCGGGTTCCCCAGCTTGGAGAATTCAGCGTCGTCCACCACAAAGAACGTGTTGTCGGCATAGATGTCCTGAATGTTGCCCTGCTCCAGTTCGGGCCGGCCAAACAGGCTGCTGTCGTCCAGACCAACCACATTGACCCCTTGATAGGCGCCGCTGGCAAGCTTGACCAGCGCGCCACCCATGAAGAGCGGCACCGCATAGCTCACTCCGTCCATGCTGCGCGCCGCGTCCAGCACATAACCCGGCATGGGAATCGGACTGGTGGCGGTATTGACCGCCGGGTCCATGATCCACATCGCGGCACCGATATTGGTGACCGGGGAAAAAGCGCGGTTGAGGATCCCGGCGAACATGGCGGTCATTTCCATCATCAGGAAAACGGCGAAAGGTGATCCCGATCAACAGGGCGAAGAACTTGCCCCGGTCATTGACCAGCAGCTTAAAGCCGATCCGCAGGATGCCACTGTATCGCATATTAGAAATTGTTCGTGGCGTCTGTTCCGGTTGCTTCTTGCCCGATAAAGACATCCACCATCTGGCCGGGATAGACCGGGGCATCCTTTTTCTCAAAACGGAAAATCACCGGGAGCACGCGCAGATCCACCTGCTCCTGTTTTTCATTGGACAGCTCGATCTTGGGCGAGATGTAGGGCTGCACCCGGACGAACTCCAGCGGCACCTTGATGTCCGTCCCGGTGATCTGCATCTGCGCCTGAATATGCCACTTTGACGGCAGCCGTGAGACCAGTATCTCGTCCACATAACAGCGCACATCCATGTAATCTTGCGGCCCGCTCATGACCACGAGTGGGTCGAACAGTTCGGTGTAGGTGTCATAGTTGCCCTGTGGCGACACATAGCCACCGACTGCCGTGTTGACGGCCAGCACGACTCCGTCAACCGGCGCTTTGACCGAATAGTATTGCAGCAGCGCGTTGGCTGCCTTCAGTGCGGCAGTCGCCTGAGTGACGGCATCTTCCGCGGTATCCAGCACGTCCTTGCTGACCGATTTCGGGTCAAGGTCATAGGCGGCGCGGCGCTTGTCGTATTGGTCGCGTGCCGCTTTCAGGTTGGCTGCTGCCAGTTCCGTGTTGGCTTTCTGCATAGAATCTTCAACGGTGAAAAGCAGAGTGCCAGCCTTCACCTGCTGGCCTTCCTGCACCAGCACCTGGGTGATCGGTCCGGAAACTTGCGGGAAGATATTGATGTTGGCCCCGTTCGGCTGTTCGCTCTCAATCATGCCATTGGCATAGATGGCCGTCTCGAATGGGTTGCTCACCGGCTTAAACACGGGTGGCTGCGGCTTCCGTTCCAGGCCAAAAACATAGGCGGCAACCAATCCGGCCAGAATGCCGACGATGGCGATGGCAAAAATGATCTTGTTTCCAATTTTCTTCTTGGGCGCGACGGCTTTGGCTTCAGATTTGGCCTCGGGCTTAACTTCAGTTTTAGTTTGAGCTTTGATTTCAGGCATGGATTTGGCCGCTTTGGCATCGTGTGTCAGCTCGATCGCTTTGGGGTCGGGCTTGGGCGTGGCGGTTTCCGGCTTTGGCTCAACCGCTTTAACTTCGGGCTTAGGTTCGTCGGTATTCATTCGGTTCCCTTGTCTTCGGCGGTGAGATGTCCATCTTCCATGTGAAGGATTCGATCCGCATATTCGTTGATGCGCGCATCATGGGTGACAATCATGATGCAGCGCTTTTCGTTAAGAATTTTCTCTTTGACGAAGGCGATGATCATCCTCCCGGTGTCACCATCCAGGGAAGCTGTCGGTTCGTCGAGAATCAGAATCTCTGGCTGGCTGATGATTGCCCGAGCAATCGCCACGCGTTGCTGCTCGCCACCTGAAAGCTTTACCGGCAGAATTTCACCCCGATCTTTCAGGCCGACGATTTCGAGGTATTGCCTCGCCTCGGTGATGGATTCGTCCCAGTTGCGCTGCTTTAGAATCAGCGGGATCGCGACATTCTCGGCCGTGGTCAACCGTGGAAACAGATGGTAATCCTGAAAGACGAAGCCAATCGTGTTCAGACGGAAATCCGCCAACTGGTCATTGTTCAGCGTCCAAATATCGGCTCCCTTGACTTTGACGTTGCCGGCGTTGGGCCGCAGGATGCCGGAAATCATGCTGAGCATGGTCGTCTTGCCGCTGCCGGAGGGGCCGACAATAAATAACATCTCGCCAAAATGCGCGACCAACCCGACCTGATTCACCGCCGTCACTTTGGTCTCGCCTGCGCCAAACCATTTGGTCAG